>CAVZPY010000011.1:120000-537204 GCA_963777265.1 uncultured Alphaproteobacteria bacterium
GCGGTGGAGGTATCGGAAGTGCGAATGCTGACATGAGTAGCGACAAACAGAGCGAGAAACTCTGTCGCCGAAAGTCCAAGGGTTCCTGCGCAAGGTTAATCCGCGCAGGGTGAGCCGGCCCCTAAGGCGAGGGCGAAAGCCGTAGTCGATGGGAACCAGGTCAATATTCCTGGGCCTGCTGGAAGTGACGAATGCAAGGTGTTGTCGGGGCTTATCGGATTGTCCCGGCTTTCTGCGCATTCCAGGAAACAGCTCCAGCATCGAGACCGTACCCGAAACCGACACAGGTGGACTGGTAGAGAATACCAAGGCGCTTGAGAGAACGATGTCGAAGGAACTAGGCAAATTGCCCGCGTAACTTCGGAATAAGCGGGACCCGGTCGTGGGCAACCACGGGCGGGTGGCACAGAGCAGGGGGTAGCGACTGTTTAGTAAAAACACAGGGCTGTGCGAAGTCGAAAGACGACGTATACGGCCTGACGCCTGCCCGGTGCCGGAAGGTTAAGGGGAGAGGTGCAAGCCTTGAACTGAAGCCCCGGTAAACGGCGGCCGTAACTATAACGGTCCTAAGGTAGCGAAATTCCTTGTCGGGTAAGTTCCGACCTGCACGAATGGCGTAACGACTTCCCCACTGTCTCCGGCATCGGCTCAGCGAAATTGAATTCCCCGTGAAGATGCGGGGTACCCGCGGTCAGACGGAAAGACCCTATGAACCTTTACTGCAGCTTTGCAGTGGCATTAGGAGAGCACTGTGTAGGATAGGTGGGAGGCGTTGAAGCCGGGGCGCTAGCTTCGGTGGAGCCAACCTTGAAATACCACCCTGGGCGCTTCTGATGTCTAACCGAGACCGGTCAGCCCGGTCCGGGACCCTGCATGGCGGGCAGTTTGACTGGGGCGGTCGCCTCCCAAACAGTAACGGAGGCGCGCGATGGTGGGCTCAGGCCGGTCGGACATCGGCTGTTGAGTGCAATGGCATAAGCCCGCCTGACTGTGAGAGCGACAGCTCGATCAGAGACGAAAGTCGGCCATAGTGATCCGGTGGTCCCGCGTGGAAGGGCCATCGCTCAACGGATAAAAGGTACTCTAGGGATAACAGGCTGATCTCCCCCAAGAGTCCACATCGACGGGGAGGTTTGGCACCTCGATGTCGGCTCATCACATCCTGGGGCTGGAGCAGGTCCCAAGGGTTCGGCTGTTCGCCGATTAAAGTGGTACGTGAGCTGGGTTTAGAACGTCGTGAGACAGTTCGGTCCCTATCTGCCGTGGGTGTTGGAGACTTGAGAGGATCTGTCCCTAGTACGAGAGGACCGGGATGGACGCACCTCTGGTGTACCGGTTGTCGCGCCAGCGGCACGGCCGGGTAGCTATGTGCGGACGGGATAACCGCTGAAAGCATCTAAGCGGGAAACCCACCTCGAAACGAGGTCTCCCCGAGGGCCGTGATAGACCATCACGTTGATAGGCCGGGTGTGTACGTGCGGTAACGCATTGAGCTAACCGGTCCTAATCGCCCGACAGGCTCGAGATCACCGGCCGGGTCGCGCAAGCGTCCCGCCGCCGCCATGCGCAGCAATCATCCACGCTGTGCCGCCGTGCCCGCCGCGTACACAACACCCGCTCACCGGAACCTGACGCCCTGACCCGCATCGATGCGTTCGATCGGGCGGGCTGGACGACCTGGTGGCCATTGCGGGGGGCCTGCACCCGATCCCATCTCGAACTCGGCCGTGAAAACCCCCAGCGCCCATGATACTGCGTCCCAAGACGTGGGAAAGTCGGTCGCTGCCAGGTCTTCCAGCCCGCCCTTTCGCCATCGTGGCGCGGGCCTTTTTTGACGCGGGCCATTTCTTGACGCGGGGTGGAGCAGCCCGGTAGCTCGTCAGGCTCATAACCTGAAGGTCACAGGTTCAAATCCTGTCCCCGCAACCACACCGTGCTCCTGCGCGCTGCGCTTGCACGTTATGCCAGTCGGCAAAAGCATTCACTACTCTGACCTCGGCACATCCACGTCATGCTCGGCGAAGGCCGAGCATCCACGTCTTTCCGTCGTGCCAAAGCGAAGTCGTGGATGGTCGCCTTCGCCGACCATGACGGATGAAATGCCGCGATCCGTGCCGCTATGCATGGTTGCCCTGCGTGGCGCGCGACCCTATAGGGGGGCGTGGGCCGCTTTCTCCTGCGTTCGGTCGTGCTCGCCGCACTTGTCTGCCTGACGGTGCTGATCATCAGCTTCGCGCTCTCGCACCTGTCGGGCAATCTCGCCATCAACATCGCCGGCCCCGATGCCTCGCCCGAGGCGGTGGCCAAGATCGAGCACGAGCTGGGCCTGGACCGGCCGCTGCCGGTGCAGTTTTTGGCCTGGGCCGACCACGCCGCGCACGGCGATTTTGGCAGCTCGTTTCTGTTTCACGAGAAGGTTTCCTCGCTGATCGCCTCGCACCTGCCGGTCACGCTCCGGCTGGGGCTGGTCGCCATCGCCGTCGCGATTCTCGTTGCGGTGCCGCTGGGCATCGTCGCCGCGCTGCACGAGGGCACGGCGATCGATGTCGGCGTCGGCATGATCGCTTTGGCCGGCCAGGCGGTGCCGAGCTTCTGGCTCGGTCTCATGCTGATCCTGTGGTTCGGCGTCGATCTGCACTGGCTGCCGATCGCCGGCCTGGAGACCTGGCAAGGCTACATCCTGCCGTCGCTCGTGCTGGCCTTCGTCGCCATCCCGGTCATGCTGCGCCTGACCCGCAGCGGCATGGTCGATGCGCTGCGCTCTGACTACGTCCGCACGGCGCGCGCCAACGGGCTGTCGCGGATGGCGATCATCGCCAAGCACGCGCTGCGCAACGCCGCGATGCCGGTGGTCGCGGTCTCGGCGGTGCAACTCGGCTTCATCCTCGGCGGCTCGGTCGTCACCGAGGTCGTGTTCAACGTGCGCGGGGTCGGCTACCTGGCCTGGGAATCGATCGGCAAGGGCGACTTCCCGGTGATCCAGGCGGTGGTGCTGCTGTTCGCGGTGATCTTCGTCGGCCTGACCCTGCTCTCCGACCTGCTCGGCGCCGTGCTGGACCCACGGCTGCGCGGGCGCTGATGCGGGCGCGGCGCATCCCGCTGATCCTGGGCGCGATCATTGTCGGCCTCGCCGCGTTGATCGCCGTGTTCGGCCCGCTGCTCGCACCGCACGATCCGTTCGCCCAGGATCTCGCCCATCGCTATATCCCGCCCGCGTGGCTGCCCGGCGGATCGCCCGCGCACTGGCTCGGCACGGACGGGCTGGGGCGCGACTACCTGTCGCGGCTGATCCTTGGCGCCCGCATCTCCATGCTGATCGGCGCCTCGACCATCGTGCTGTCGGGCACCATCGGCACCACGCTCGGCGTGATCGGCGGGTATTTCGGCGGCAAGGTCGACGCGGTCGTGATGTTCATCGTCTCCTGCCGGCTCGCGATCCCGCTGATCCTGGTCGCGTTGACGGTCGTGTTCATGGTCGGCAGCTCGCTCACCGTCGTCATGCTGACCATCGGGCTGCTGCTGTGGGAGCGTTTCGCCGTCGTCTCCCGCGCCGTCACCCGCCAGGTCTGCGGCCTCGACTACTTCGCCGCCGCCTGGTGCGCCGGCTGCTCTCGCACGCGGATCATTCTGCGCGAGCTGCTTCCCAATATCGCGCACCATCTGGTGGTGATCGCGACCATCGACATGGCGATCGCCATTCTGCTCGAGGCGGCGCTGTCGTTTCTCGGGCTCGGCGTACCGCCGCCGCTGCCGTCCTGGGGGCTGATGATCGCCGAAGGGAAGGACTACATGTTCTTCAAACCCTGGGTGATCGAGATACCGGGGATCGCGCTGCTGATCCTGGTGCTCGGCATCAACCTGCTGGGCGACGGGCTGCGCGACGCACTGGGCGCACGCGCCGACCGATGAACCCGCCGGTGCTGGAGATCGACGGCCTTCGCGTCGGCTTCGGGGCGATGGAGGCGGTGCGCGGGATCAGCCTGTCGGTCGCGCGCGGCGAGACGCACTGCCTGGTGGGCGAATCCGGTTGCGGCAAGTCGGTCGCGGCACTGGCGGTGATGGGGCTGCTGCCGCGCGGGGGGCGGCGCGAGGTCCGCCGGATCGCCTTTGCCGGCGAGGAGATCGGGCATCTCCCCGAGCGCCGGCTCGCGCGCCTGCGCGGCGATCGAATGTCGATGATCTTTCAGGAGCCGATGACCAGCCTCAACCCGGCCTACACGATCGGCTCGCAGATGACCGAGGTGCTGCGCCGTCACCGCGGCGTGTCGCGTGCCGAGGCGGCGGCGCGCGCGGTCGCGATGCTGGATCGTGTCGGCGTCACCGCGCCCGCAATGCGGCTGGGCCAGTTCCCGCACCAGCTCTCGGGCGGGCTGCGCCAGCGGGTGATGATCGCGATGGCGCTGCTGTGCGAGCCGGCGCTGCTGATCGCCGACGAACCGACGACGGCGCTGGACGTAACCGTGCAGGCGCAGACCTTGCGCCTGCTGGCGGAGCTGCAGCGCCAGCTTGGCCTCGCCGTCCTGCTGATCACCCACGACCTCGGGGTCGTCGCGCGGGTCGCCCACCGCGTCTCCGTGATGTACGCGGGCGAGATCGTCGAGCAGGCGAGCACCGAGGCGTTGTTCGCCGCTCCGACGCATCCGTACACGCGCGGCCTGCTGGATGCGATCCCATCTCCCGGCAAGCTCCGCAGGGGCGACCGTCTGGGCAGCATCCCGGGTATCGTGCCGCGCGTCGCCGCGGGTTTCGTCGGCTGCGCCTTCCGCGATCGCTGCGCGCACGCGGCCCCGCCCTGCGCGGCCGATGTCGCGGTGCGGGAGGCGGCGGCGGAGCACGCGTATCGCTGCCGCATGATGCCCGGCTGGTGGCGCGACGCCGCATGAGGGCCGCGATCGAGGCGGTCGGCCTGACGCGGGTGTTCGACCAGCGCCCGGGTCTGTTTGGCGAACCGAAGCGCGTAATCGCGGTCGATGATATCACGCTCCGCGTTGCCGCCGAGAGCGTCATCGCGATCGTGGGCGAGTCCGGCTGCGGCAAGTCGACGCTCGCGCGCGTGCTGTTGGGGATACTGGCCCCGAGCGCCGGCAGCGTGCGCATCGCCGGCCAGACGCTCGCGGAGATGGACCGGCGCGCGCGGGCGCGGCTGATCCAGCCGGTGTTTCAGGATCCGATGAGTTCGCTCAACCCGCGAAGGCGCGTCGCCGATAACGTCGCCCTGCCGCTGACCGCCCAGGGCATCGGGGCCGCCGAGCGCCGTCGGCGCGTGAGCGCGATGCTGGAGCGTGTCGGCCTCAGCGCAGACACCGCCGAGCGCTACCCGGCGCAGCTTTCGGGCGGCCAGCGCCAGCGGGTGGCGATCGCGCGCGCCCTGGTCGGCGAGCCGCGCATCCTCGTGTGCGACGAGCCGACCTCGGCGCTCGACGTCTCCGTGCAGGCGCAGATCTTGAACCTGCTGGCCGACCTGCGGGCGGAGTTCGACCTGACGCTGGTTTTCATCAGCCACAACCTCGCTGTCGTGGAGCTGATCGCCGACGAGGTGGCGGTGATGTATCTCGGCCGCATCGTCGAGCATGGCTCCAACGAGGCGGTCTTCGGCGCCCGGCGGCACCCCTATACCCGCGCCCTGCTCGCGTCGGTACTGACGCCCGAGCCGGGGCTGGGCCTGCCGGACGTGCCGCTCGGCGAGGGCTATCCCGATCCGTCCAACATCCCGCCTGGCTGTCGGTTCCATCCACGCTGTCCGCTGGCGATCGAACGCTGCCGCACGGAACCGCCGGTGCGGCGGGCGGTGGAGTGCCACCTTGCACCGTGACGGGCGCACCCGTAGCGTCACGCCCAGGGAGAAACGGACATGAAGCGACGCGCATTCCTGGGGACCTTGGCAGCGGCGAGCCTGGCGCGGCCGGCATGGGCGCAGAAATCCGCCGACACGCTGCGGGTCGCGTGGCGTGATGCGATTCCCGACGTTGATCCTTATCGCAACAGCCTGCGTACTGGCCTGATCGTGGCGCACGAGGCCTGGGACACGCTGGTCTATCGCGATCCGCACACCTTCAAGGTGGTCCCGGCGCTGGCGACCGCATGGAAGTGGGCCGATCCGACGACCTTGGAATTCACCTTGCGCGAGGGCGTGACGTTCCAGAACGGCGATCCGTTCGGCGCCGACGACGTGGTGTACACGTTCCAGACGATCCTGCACGATCCCAAGGTGATGGTGCCCAGCAACTTCGCGTTCCTGGCAGGGGCGGAGAAGATCAACGACCACCAGGTGCGGTGCAAGCTGAAGAACATCTTCCCCGCGGCGCTCGAGTACTTCGCGATGGTGCTGCCCATCTACCCCAAGGCGTATCGCGAGAAGGTGGGTCCCGAAGCGTACTCGAAGCGGCCGATCGGCACCGGGCCATACAAGATCACGCGCGTCAACGGCACTGCGAATATCGATCTGGAGCGGCACGACGGCTACTATAAGGACAGCCCGAAGGGCCGGCCGGCGATCAAGTATTTGAAGATCACGGAAGTGCTGGACGCTTCCGGCGAGCTGACGGCGTTCATCAGCGGGCAGGCCGACTGGATCTGGCAGTTCAGCCCCGATCAGTTCGACAGCCTGAAAGCGCTGCCGGGCAGGACCGCGCTGCGCGCCGGCTCCATGCGGATCAATTACATGCAGCTCGACGCCGCCGGACGCAGCGGCAAGGACAGCCCGCTTGCCAACCAGAAGGTGCGTCAGGCGATCTTCCATTCGATCGACCGCGTCGCGATGGCGCACAATTTGGTGCAGGGCGACAGCCACCCGATCGCTGCACCCTGCTACCCCACCCAGTTCGGCTGCGATGAGAAGGCGGCGATCGACTACAACTACGACCCGGCCAAGTCGAAGCAGCTCCTGGCCGAGGCCGGGTTCGCCAAGGGGTTCTCCACCACGATGGTGAGCTATCTCTTGCCACCCTGGAACGCGGCGATGCAGAGCTACCTGAAGGCGGTGGGTATCACGATTGACATCCAGCAGCTTCAGGTCGGCGCGGTCGTGCAGAAGGTGATGGCCGGACAGACGCCGATCAACACCGGAAGCTGGGGCAGCTACTCGATCAACGACGTCTCGGCGATCCTGCCCTACTTCTTCGGCGGCGGCCCCAGCGATTACGCGCGTGACCCGACACTGGAGAAGCTGGTCCGGGCGGGCGGGTCGGTCACGGATCCGGCGGAGCGGAAGAAGGCCTATGCCCAGGCGATCCATCGCATCACCGACGAGGCCTACTGGCTGCCGCTGTTCACCAACGTGACGTATTATGGGTTTGCGTCGGACCTGAACTTCGAGCCGTTCCCGGACGAGCTGCCGCGATTCTATCTGAGTAGCTGGAAGTAGGCTGGGGCTCGACAACTACCCCAGGTTCGCCGCCAGCAGCGCGCGCAGGCCCTCCAGGATCTGCACGGGCGCCGGCGGGCAGCCGCGGATCGCCAGATCGACCGGCAGCAGCGCATCGGCGCCGTCATGCACCGCGTAGCTGCCCTTGAACACCCCGCCATCCACCGCGCAATCGCCCACCGCCACCACCCATTTGGGGTCCGGCGTCGCCTGCCACGTCCGCTCCACCGCCTCGCGCAGGTTGCGGGTGAGCGGGCCGGTCAGCAGCAGCACGTCGGCATGGCGGGGGCTGGCGACGAAGCGCAGGCCGAGCCGTGCCAGGTCGTGGACTGCGCCTGCCGCCGCACGCAGCTCCAACTCGCAGCCGCCGCAGCTTCCGGCATCGACATGGCGCAGGCAGAGGCTGCGGCCGAGCCGCGCCTGTGCCGCCGCTTCCAGCCGGGCGATCAGCGCCAGCACCACCGCGTCCGGCGGCGCGGGTGTGGCCGCGGCCGCCGGGTGACGCCGTAGGGCACCTCTCGGAATCACAGATCGACCCCTGAGACGCTCGTGCCGATGGAGCGCACGATCAGCTCCACGTCCGCGAGATCGGCGCCGGCGAGAGCGGCGGCGAGCACCGGCCAGGCGCGCCAGCCGGGATCGAGCGGGAAGCAGGCGGCGATCAGGCCGCCGTCGAGCCGCAGCCAGTGCCAGACCGTCCCGTCCACGCCCTCGGCCGTGCCGAGCCCTTCGCCGCTGCCGACCGGGAGCGGCGCCGAAAGCGGCCCGTCCGGCAGCATGGCGAGCGTTTCGCCGGACCGGCGGGCGCTATCGTCCAGCGCCCGCAGCCGCGAGCGGACCCGCGCCGCGACGTCGCCCCCCAGCGCCGGCGAAGCGGCGAACCGGGAGACGACCTCCGGGCCGACCGCACCGGTGCCGGCCATGCGATCGGCAAGATCCGCAGCCTCGAACCGCCGCGTCAGCTGCGGCACCCCCTGCCGCAGCGCGGCACAGGCCTCCGCGATCGCCGCGGCCCCGTCCGGGGCGAGGTCGGCGCTGACCCCGCCAGGCACCACCAAATCCATCATCAGGCGGTGGCCGAACGCGGACGCGGCGGCGCGCAGCAGCAATTCCCGCTCGCGACCGCAGCGCCCGGCGAGCGCGGCGGCTCCGGCGGCTTCGGCGACCGCGCCCAGGGCCGCGAGATGGTTCGCCGCCCGCTCCAGCGCCTGCATCCCGTCGCGGAGTGCTGCGGCGCGCGGCGGGGCCGGGGTTTCCAGCGCCGCCTCGGCGGCCCGGGCGAAGGCCGCCGCGTGCGCGACCGTGGCCTCGCCCGCCAGCCGGGCCGCGAACCGGGCGGCGGCGCGCGGCGGCTTGCCGCGCATCAGCGCCGGCACGCCCTTGTGCGTGTAGCCGAGCCGCGCTTCGGCGCGCAGCACCCGCTCGCCCTGGCAGGCAAGGCGCAGATGGGCGGCGGGCGTGATGCCGCCGCGGATTGGGCCGAGCGGGACCAGGTGCAGCCCCGGCGCCGCCACCGGAAGAAACTCCGGCGGCTCCGCCGCGCCGTCGCCCGGCGTCGCGCGGGCGGCCATCGGCACGGCCGACGGCCACTGCCCGTGGTCGAGCCAGGGCCGCGCATCGGTGCCGCCCTCCGCGTGGTGGCCCCACAGGTCGCGGACCATGCGCTCGAACCACGCGGCACCCGGCCGGGCGGGCGAGAGGGCCGGATAGGCGCCGTCCTCGACCGGCACCGAGGCGAGCAGCGGTGCCTCTGCGTCGCGGTCGAACAGCAGCGCGTGCGCGTGCGCGGTGTCGGCCCACAAGCCGAGCAGCGCGAGGGCGGGCGTGGCAGGCAGGGCGGCGGCCATGTCGCGCCACATCGGGGCCGTGAGCAGCCGTCGCGGCCACGGCCGGCACGCGACCTCGGGCGCCGCGTCCAGCAGAGCGCGCGCCGTCATCGCACCACCGCCGCCGCGTCCCGCAGCCACGCCGCCACGATCCCAGGCATCGCGAGGCCCAGAACCACCGCCATCGCGAGCGGCAGGCACGCCGGCGCGAGCCGGAGCAGGGTGCCCGGAAAGCGCGGGCCGGGCATGGACTCGGCGGCAAGCAGCGCCGGCAGGCGTGCGAGAATGGCCGCCATCCCGACCGCGATCCCGCCCCGAGCGGCAGCACGAGCCACGGTGCGCGGTCGATGGTGGCGATCAGCACCAGGAACAGGCTCGCGAACGGGCCGAACGGCGGCAGGCCGGCCAGGGCGAGCAGCGCCGCCGCGCGCAGCGGGCGCGGGCCGGGCATGACCCCGCCGCCCGCTGCGCCGTGCAGCGCCCCACTCCGTGCCAGGGTGCCGAGCACCAGATGCAGCAGCCCCGCGAAGGTCGCGGCACCGCCGCCGAGGCCGAAGGCGAAGGCGGCGACCCCGCTCTGCGCCACGGTCGCGAGCGTGGCGAGGCGTCGGGTCCGCAGCCGGCCTCGCCACAGCCCGGCCGCCGCGAACAGCACCGCGATCAGCCCGGCCGCCAGCAGCAGCGGTCCCGGCCGCAATCCGCCGGGATCGGCGGCCAGCACCCCGCGCAGCCGCAGCAGCAGCACCAGCGGCACGGTGGGCAGCGCACCCGCGAGCAGCGCCGCATCCGGCGCGGGCGCGCGGGCGACCGTGGTCGGCAGCCAGGTCAGGGGCGGCACGAGGGCGGCGAGCGCGCCGTAGCCGGTCAGCGCGAAGGCGAAGCCGAGGCCGAGCTGCGCGCGATCGGCCTCCGGGTCGGCAGCGGCAAGGTCGTGCCATGCGAGGCCGCCGCCCGCGGCACCCCCCACCAGCACGGTCCCGAGCAGCGCCAGCGCCGCCGACGCGCCGCCGACGACCAGCATCCGCCGCCCCGCTGCCGCCGACCACCCGCGCACGAGCTGCGCCGCCGCGAGCACCGCGCCCTCGACCGCGATCGCGGCGAGACCGGCATTCCCGGCGAGCAGTGCGAGGAGCAGAAACCCGATGACGAGCTGGCCGAGGGCGCGCTCGGCGCGGCAGCGGCCGGGTGCGATGGCGGCGGCCGATGCGGTGAGGCCCACGAAGCCGATCAGCGCGGCCATCACCACGGCCAGCGGATCGGCCAGCATCCAGCCCGGCGCGGCCGCGGCGGGCAGCGCGCACGCGAGGGCCAGCACGCACGCCGCCAACGGCGACATCCGCCGCGTCGGCCACGCGCCCGGCGGGCAGCATCGCGAGCAGCGCCGCACCCCCGAAGGGCAGCGCCAGCAACAGCGGCCCGAGTGCCGTCATGGCCACCGCTCAACGGATCGACCACCGAACCCCTCCCCCCGACCCCCTCCCGCAAGGGGAGGGGGAGAGGCGGGCACGAAAAGTCCCCTCCCCTTGCGGAGGGGGTTGGGGGAGGGGTGTCACACGCGGCCACCATCGGCAGTGCGAGGGAAGCCGCGGCGAGCAGCGCCGGCAGCGGCCCGGCGGGCAGGAGGAGGGCGGCAAGAATGGCACCGTTCGCCATCGCACCCAGCCCCGCCGTCTGGGCAATGCGCTCGCCGGCCGCCGCGGCGATCGCGAGCAGGCCCGCCAGGGCAACCGCCAGCGCCAGGACCACGCCCTCTCCCGGCTGCGCCGCGGCGGCGAGAGCGGCAAGCGCCAGCCCCGCGACCAGCCATGCCGCGCGGACGGTGGCGCGGCTCGGTGCGGGAGGTCCCGGCGCGGCGCAGCATCGCGGGGACCGCGACCGCACCGAGTGCCAATACCAGCACCGCGACCCCGCCAAGCGTGACCGATCGCTGCGCGATCGCCTGCCATGCGGCCACGGCGGCGACCGCCGCCGATTGCGCGGCATAGGCGGCGACCGCCGCGCGCAGCCGCCGCGCCGCCAGCAGCACGAAACCGAGCAGCAGCGCGATCCCCGCGGGCAGCTCGGCCCCGGTCACGCCGCCCCCGCCGCGGCGAACAGAACGAGGGCCGCCAGCAGCCCCAGCACCGCCGCCATGCCGAGCAGGCCGGGCATTCGCGCGAGCCGTGGCCGCGCGCGCACCGCCTGCCATGACGCAAGGCCGATTGCGAGCAGCAGCGTGCGCGCGAGCCATGCGGCGACCCCGACCGGCCATCCCGCCAGCCCGGCCTCCGGCGATGCCATCCCGAACGGGACGAAGGCGGCGCCGAGAAGGTCGAACCACAGCAGCAGCCGCAGCGCCTGCGCCGCCTCGATCAGGGCGAGATGCCGCCCCGAGAACTCCAGCGCCAGCGCGCCCTGCCCCATGCCGGGCTCATCGAGCGGGCCTTCGCCGGGGAGTGCTGCGGTTGCGGTCAGGCCCACCAGCACCAGGGCGGCGGCGGCCGGCACCAGGGCGGCGTGCGGCGCGCCGGCGGCCGGCGGCAGCGTGGCCGCGATCGCGTCGATGTTGCTGCTGCCGGCGGCGAGCGCCAGGACCAGCACCACCAGCAGCAAAGCCGGCTCGGCGAACGCCGCCAGGCCGATCGTCCGGCGCGCACCAATGCCGCCCGCCGCGGTGCCGGAATCCAGGGCCGCAAGCGCAAGTGCCGTGCGGGCGAGGGCCAGCAGGCCCGCGATCACGATCAGGTCGGCCATCGGCGCCCCGGCCATGCCGAGCGTGAACGAGGGCACCAGCAGGGAAGCGGCGGCGGTGGCGGCGAAGGCGACGCAAGGTGCCGCTTCGGCCAGCCAGGAGGCGCCCTCGGTCAGCACCGGCTGCTTGCGAAGCAGCCGCCGCAGGTCGCGCCAGGGCTGCAGCACGGGCGGCGGGGCGAGACCGAGCAGCCGCGCCCGCAGGGCGCGGATCGTCCCGGTCAGCACCGGGGCCGCCGCGGCCATCAGCGCCGCGTGCAGCACCAGCGCGACCAGGCTGCGCAGCGGGCTCATCGGCCGCCCAACCACGCCGCCAGAACCAGCAAAACGGTCAGCACGGCCAGAGTGCCGGCAAGCGGCGCGCCGCGAGCCAAGGGCCAGCGTTGCGGCAGAGATCGCAAGGCTCCTCGCATCGGGCGCAGTCGGGCGCGCACCCGGCGCCAGGCGGCGAACGCCGGCGCCAATGGCGCGAGCAGCGGTTGCGCGAACCCGACCGGCCCGATCTGCGTCAGCGGGTCGCCGAACGGCAGCCAGGGCGGGGCTGCGGCGAACCCGCCCTCCCAGGCCGGTGCGCGGCGGGCGCCGCCCGTGGCCCAGCGCCGCAGCCCCAGCGCGGCCGCCCCGCCGCAGCCGACCAGCAAGGCCACGATGCCGGGTGCCGAGTATCCCGGCCCGCCCGCCTGTGGTGCCACCGCGAGCAGCCCGGCCCGTCCGTCGAGCGCCGTGCCGAGCAGCAGGCGCAGCACCGGCGCGAGCAGGGCGAGCGTCGGGCCGGGGAACAGGCCGGGCAGCACGCCCAGCGCCGCGAAGCCGAGCAGCACCAGCCGCCCGATGCCCCGCACTTCCTCGGCGGCGGCGGCGCGCGGCGTGCGCGGGCGGCCGAGAAAGGCAATCCCGACCAGCCGCAGCGCCGCGGCGGCGGCCAGCCCCAGCCCGAGCGCCGCCGCGGCGAGGCTCACGGCCAGCAGCACCCGCACCGCGAATCCCGGCCCCCTGGGCGGCGCCGATCAGCGCCTGCAACAGCAGCCACGCCCCGGCGAACCCCACCGAGGGCGGCAGCCCTGCCGCCGACGCGCTCCCCGTCAGCATCACGGCCGTCGTCGCCGGCATCCGGTGGATCAGGCCGCCCATGCGATCCAGACGGGTGGTGCCGGCGGCGCGCTCGGCACGATCAGCCGCGAGCAGCAGCACCGTCTTCACCAGGGCATGGCCGAGCGTGAGCAGCAGCACCGCCGCCAGCGCCACGGCGGCGAGGGCGGGCAGGTCGGCGCCGCGCCCGAGCAGGGCCGTGCCCACTCCCGCCATCACCAGCCCGGTATTCGCGACTGTGCCGGCGGCGAGTGCCGCGATCATGTCGCGGGCGCGCAGCATCCGCACGGCGCCGAGCGGCACGGTGGCGGCCCCCAGCAGCAGCGGCGGCAGGCCCCACCAGGCCGGCCCCGCGCCGCACAGGTCGAGCAGCAGCCGCACGATCACGTAGAGCGCCGCCGTGCTGGCGCCTGCCGACAGCAGTGCCGCCGCCGGCCCGCGCACGCCGCGATGCGTCGCCGCGAGCCAAGCGTGCAGCGGCGCCAGCCCGGCCAGCGGCGCGGCGCCAAGCAGTGCCAGGATCAGCGCCGCATCCGCCGCCCCGCCCGCGTGCCTTGCCGCGCGGATCGCGACGAAGTTTTCCTCCCCCAACGGCGCGAGCAGCGCCAGCGCGGCGGTCAGGCAGATTGCACCCGCCCCGGTCGCGGCGAGCAGGGGCACGATGGCCCGACGCGCCCGGCCGGTCGGCGCCGCCGCCCAGAAGGCAACCGCCGTCAACGCCACGCCCAGCACCATCGTGAACCCGTCGGCGGCGAGCAGGGTCAGCGCCATCGCGGCGGTCGCGGCGGCGAGCGCCGGCCGCGCGCGGTCCTCGCCTGCGGCGTGGCCGAAACAGACGGTGGCCACTGCGAATACCAGCAGCAGGAACAGCGCCGAGAGCGGATCAAGCCCAAGCGTCATCCCGGCACCGGGCAGCCCCACGGGCAGGTCGAGCGTGGCGGCGGCACCACCGGCGGCCAGCGCCGCGAGGCTCAGCCCCGCGCCCAACAGGCACAGCGGCGGCAATGCGAGTGCCGCCATCCGCCGCACCGTCGGCACCAGCCCGGCGGCGCCGGCCACCAGCAGGGCAGCCAGCACGCCGGCGAGCGGCAGGAGCACCGCTTGGTTCACGACGGCTGCCGGCGCGGCGGTTTGGACACGAGGCGAGGCTATGGGCGTCCGGCGAGTCGGCGGAAGCGGGACGCGCTCGTGGGTCGGCGAACGGCCGGAAGCGGTGGAGCAGGTCGCGCTGCTTCTCGCCAAACCGGGCAATGTCGGTGCAGCATGGCAGCGCCCGCTTCGCTCTTTTCAACAGCGAGCGGGACATCTCCGCAAACCTGCCGGCGGCCACCACAGGAAGGACGACGTAATGATCGAGATGAACCAGCGCCGAAGCCTGTTCAGGTTCGGCGGCGCCGGCCTGGCGCTGGCGGCGGCCGGCGCCGCGCTAACGCCCAGGCGTGCCGCGGCGCAGGCCGCCCCGGTCAGCGTGCTGCGCACGGTGCTCGACCGCGGCCATCTGATTGTCGGCACCGGCTCGACCAACCCGCCCTGGCACTTCGAGGACGCCACCGGCAAGCTCACCGGCATGGACATCACGATGGCCCGCATTCTCGCCAAGGGCCTGTTCGATGACGACGCCAAGGTCGAGTTCGTGCAGCAGCAGCCGGCCGCCCGGATCCCCAACGTGGTGACCGGGAAAGTCGATATCGTCATCCAGTTCATGACGGTGACCGCACAGCGCGCGCAGCTGGTGGCGTTCAGCCGGCCCTATTACGTCGAGGGAGGCGGCCTGCTGGTAGCGCCGAACAGCAAATACAAAACCTACCGGGAGCTGCTGGCCGCCGGAAAGAGCGTGCGCGCCTCGATCCTGCAGAACGTCTATGCCGACGACTATGTGCACCAGCGGCTGCCCGAGGCGCAGGTGATGCAGCTCGACACCACCGCGAACTCGCTACAAGCCGTGGTGTCCGGCCGCGCCGATGTCGCCTGCATCGACCAGTCCACGGCGAAATGGCTCGCCAAGAGCAATCCTGGCTCCTACGTCGTGCCGCCCGGCTACACCGGCGAGAACGCGCGGGTGTCGCTTTATTGCGCGGCTTTGCGCCTGGGCGACCTCGACTGGCTGCACTGGGTGGATACCTGCTTCAACGTCGCCATGCATGGCGACAATTTCGACGTGTATTCCGCGGCATTCCAGGAGTTCTTCGGCGAGAAGCCGCCGCCGCAGAAGCCCGGCTACCCGCCGTACTAAGCCGGTGTCGTCCCGCGACTGCACGCCCCGCCACCTGGCCCGCTCGGTCGCGCGGACCTTCGAGACCGCCGCTGCACTGCATGGGCAGGATCGGGCTCTACGTTTCCGTCCTCGCGCAAATGTACCGATGCAAGTTGTCGACCTTGATGACCGAATCGCGGCGGCAAACTCAGAGCAGGTAGAGCGCCCGCAGCTCGCGCAGCAGGGCGGGGGGCAGGTCCGACACGCCGGCCGGCTCGCCGATGGCGTCGAGATCGGGCGGGGCGGCAGCCGGATCGAAGTAGCGCCAGCCCTGGAACGGCTTCATCGCCCGCGCGCGCACCGGCACGACCGTGGCATCGAGCACCAGGGCGGCGCAGGTGCTGCCGTCGTCCCAGGTGTCGGCGCGGATGTCGAGAATGCGCTGGCGGGCGGCGAGCACGCCCGCGATCACCCAATAGAGCGAGCCGCCATCACCGACGATCTCATCCCGCCGGCGCGGCATGTTACGGGTGCGGTGGCGCAGCGGCGGCGCCACGCGGGCGCGCTCGGCCTGAAACGCGCGCAGATGGGCGATGTCGCGCGCGCCGACGGCCAGCTTGATCAGGTGCAGCATTGCAACCCGCCTTCCCCTGGCCGCGGGTTTGCACCACCGGCGCAAGCCGCGGCAAGCTGCGCGGGACGGAGACCCGAGGCGGATGCAACGGCGTGACCTACTGGCCGCTGCCGCGATGCTGCTGGCGCCAGTGCGGGCGCCTGCGCAGGACCCCGCCCCGGCGGCCGCCCTGGCGCGCGGCGAGGCGGGCTGGCCGGCGGCGCTGTTGATGAGCACGGCCAGTCCCGGCGGCACCTACGCCGTCTATGGCCCGGTCTGGGGCGGGCTGGTGGCACGCGCGACCGGGCTTGCGGTCTCGTATCGCGCGACCGGCGGGCCGCGGGAGAACATCCTGCTGCTCGATCGCGGCGCCGCCGATCTCGGCATGACGACGATGGGCGTGGCGCGGCAGGCCTGGGAAGGGGTCGGCGAGTGGACCAGTGGCGTGAAGCTGCGCGGGTTCCGGGCCCTGTTCCCGATGTATGACACGCCGTTCCAGGGCATGGCGCGGCGCGGCGCGGGCATCGTCTCGCTGGCGTCGCTGGCCGGCAGGCGGGTGGGCGTGGGTCCGCGCGGAGGCACGGCGGGCCTCTACGTGCCGGCGATGCTGGAACTGCTTGGCGTCGGCGGCGTGCTTGTGGCGTTCGGCACGATCGCGGATCAGGCGCCGATGGTTGCCGCCGGCACGCTGGATGCCTGCCTGATGGCGGCCGGTGCGCCGATCCCGGCCTATACGCAGGCGGCGGCGCGCGCGCCGATGATGTTCTTCGGCCCGGCCCCGGCCGAGGCCGCGAAGCTGACGGCCGCGCTGCCCGAACTCTCGCCCGACGCGGTGGCGCGCGGCACCTATCGCGGGCTGGATGCGGATCTGCCCAGCGTGGGGATGTTCAACTTCGCGATCGGCCGCAGCGGCCTGCCCGACGATCTCGTGTACCGGGCGGTCGCGGCGGTGCTGGGCGCGCCCGCGGCGATGCGGGCGGCGGGGCCGGAGGCGGCGCAGACGATCGCCGCCAATGCGCGTCGGGACGGGTTCCTGCCGTTTCATCCGGGGGCAGCGCGCTACTACCGTACGCACGGTGTGGCGGTGCCGCCGCAGCTTGGGTGACGGCTACTCGCGGGCGAGCAGGCGGTCGTTGACGAAGCCGGCGATGCGTCCCGCGCGGAAGTCGCGCTGCACCGCTTCGGGGTCATAGCCGCGGCCCACCCAGTCGGCGAACGATGTTTGGCCGCCGGTCTCGGCGCCATAGCGGGCGAGCAGCGCGTCCAGCACGCCGGCGCGCGAGCGGCGCAGATGCCCGAACCGCCACGAGAGCTGCCCCTGGGCCGCTGCCAGCGACCCACCGGCGTGCAGCACGAACAGGGCCGCGGCGAAGCCGGCGCGGTCGGCGCCCGATTTGCAGAAGATCAGCGCCGGCTCCGGCATATTTGCGAAAGTCTCAAGCAGGTGCAGCAGGCGCTCGCGGCTGGGCGGTCGGCCGCTGTCGAGCGGCGCGTCGAACACCGGCAGGCCGAGCCGCTGCGGCGGCCTCGCGCAGCAGCGCGTCCGAGCCGTTGCCGGTGGGGCCGCGCAGGCTGACGACGCTGCGCAGGCCGAGGTTTTTCGTCTGTGCGGCGAGGCGGTGCGGGGAGGGGTGGTTGCTGCGATAGAGACGGCCGGGGATCACGGCTGCGGCGTTGCTCCAGCCAAGCCGGATCAGGCCATGATCGACCAGCAGGCTGTCGGCCCAGGCGACCGCCCGCCCGCGGCGGGAGGCGAGGTCGCCGGTGAAGATGGAGTCCATGCCGGGAGGGGTGCGGCGGAGAAGGAAGTCAGTCAAGCACGATACGCTCAATCGCTTCAAAATTTGGCACGACTTACCACCTCAGATTAGATTTCCAACGATTCGATCACATCCATGAGCTTCGTTGGCTGGATGGCCCAGCGATATGCAGGCAAGAATTCCAAGGTACCAAATCCGCAATTCTGATACCGCCAACTGGCGATCCTGGAAGTTCACTCGCTCGATAGACCCATCTGGTTGCGGAACCAAGCCTGCAAAAAATCTATACGATACAAAAAGTCCAAAATGCGCCTGAAATCCGGCGATCCCTTTTCGTAGGCAAAACGTATCTTTCCAGCACGGCTACGAAGAACCTCTTTCAGGTGCACGGCAATTCTGTCGTTGGTGTACCGAAATTGATTCACAGTCTTGCCGGTAGCCTTGGTCGGCTTGAAGCTTAGAATGAGTTCGTCCATTCCCGACAAACGAGTACCGTCCTCAACGAGCAGATCATTAAGCCGGGCCTCCGAATATCGGGGGAATACGGTTTGTAAATCGTCTGAATTGATCTGCACCCAACGCTTCTTATGTGCCTCTTCGGCTAGAGCGTGAGTAAGGCGAGAAAATCCCTTGGTCGATTTCTCGTCATAGAGAGTATAACTCGTCGAGTTGGGGTGCCATCCCACTTGCCAAGTCCCGTGAAATGTGCGCTCCAAAATCGGATCAAAAATCCGCGCAATCTCGTCCTGCTTCCGATCCTCCTCCAGATAGAGTGCACGAGGAAACTCTGTGCCCAAAAATTTCGCAACTCGCATTGCAACGACAACATAGATCTCATGATTGGTCCAGCGGAGAAATATAGCGTTTTGCCGAATTTTGTCAATATCTTGATTTATAGGTGATATCGCATCCCAGAGATCCCGCGATCGCAATTTTAAACCTAATATTGTGCTCTCTCTTGCTAATGTCGTGGCAGGCGTTGATTATGGAATTTACAAAATGCAGTCCTTAGTAGCGTCCATCCCAACCCTTATCCAAATCGTCGATATAGAAGATTATCTTCTTTATCCGATTAAGGTCCAGGCCAGACTTGATTGCCAGATCAGAAGCGCCTCGGGTCTTTGCGGACGTAATTCTCGCCAGTAACGAAATGAAGCTCGGCAGGTTCGAGATTGCTCTCGACAGCTCGTTATCCATTTTACCTGATATTTTGCTGGTAAGGATATGGCCCGCTGCTTCTGCTGCGAACACCGCCTTCCAATGATTTATCGCTTTCAGCCCGTCCGACGGCAGATTATCGGCTAATGCCACCAGATCGCCTGCGGTTAGTGTCTATCCGAAAACACCTTAAATCCTCGGAATCGCTTATGGTCCGATGGCGGTGGTCCAATTCGCGGGAGCCGCCTGATGTGGACGAACAAGAACCGTGGTCGCTATGACCGTAGCGGGCTGCGTTACCCAAGTGACCTGACCGACGAGGAATGGGCTTTGGTCGGGCCGCTGATCCCGCCCGCCAAGCGGGGCGGCAACAAGCGGACCGTCGTCGAGCGGGAGATCGTCAACGGACTGATGTATATCCTGAGCGCCGGCTGCCAGTGGGCCGCGATTCCGAAAGACCTGCCGCCACGCAGCACGGTGAATGATTATTTCCGCCGCTGGGACAACGACGGCACGCTCGATCGGATCCACCACGCGCTTACGTGAAGCGCCGGGAGCTGGCCGACCGGCCGGCCAGTCCGACCGCCGCGATCATCGACAGCCAGAGCGTCAAGAGCGCAGAAAAAGGGGGGCCTCGATCGACCCGCATGGCTATGATGCCGGCAAGAAGATCAAGGGCAAGAAGCGCCATATCTTGGTAGACACACAAGGCCTGCTGCTGCACGCCATCATTCACGCGGCCGACATCCAGGACCGCGACGGCGGCGTGCTGCTGATGAGCACGCTGTTCGGCCTGTATCCTTTCCTGCTGAAGCTCTACGCCGATGGCGGCTACCAGGGACCAATTCCAGGAGGGATTAAGCGGGTCTGCGGCCAGGTCAGCGTCGAGATCGTGAAGCGCTTCGATGCGGCGAAGGGTTTTGCCGTCTTGCCCAAGCGATGGATCGTCGAACGGTCCATCGCTTGGCTCAACCGGTGCCGCAGACTGGCCAAGGACTGGGAGTGCCTGAATCGCTGCGCGTTGGCATTCCTACGCTGGGCCTCCGTCCGGCTGATGGTCAGAAAGCTCTGTCAGAATGGCACATGATCCCGGATAAACTCTGAGGGGGACACAAATACGATCGCTCTGCCCCAGATCTTCAATCTGCGAGGCGCGCAGAACCGCGCTCTTGCCTGCGCCCTTGTTGCCGATCGCAATCCGCAACGGAAAGTCCGACGTGAAAGTTTCATAGAAGTGATTGGCGACGAAGTAGGACTTGAACCGTTCCAGGTTCTCCTGTTCGGCGTCGAAGGACCCAAAGAGCTCATGCCTCGTGGTCGCATCGAGCGTCTTATACCAGTCCGCGTTGAAGCCGACTTTCTTGGGGGATTCCCAAAGCGGCTGAGTTCCGGTTCGATGCCCTGGTGCGACGATTCGCACCAGGAGGGCTTCGATGGGCGCGACGTTGAAGATCACCCGCACGGACCACACCAGTCCGATGCTGCGTGCCATGGCAAGCAAATGCGCTGATGGGGCGCAGGTTCGCCGGATGCTGGCTGTGGCCCTGGTGCTGGACGGCCGCCGCCGCAGCGAGGCAGCGGCCCTCAATGGCATGGACCGGCAGACCTTGTGCGATTGGGTGCATCGCTACAATGCCGCCGGCATTGACGGCCTGAAGTCCCGCAAAAGCCCCGGCAAGCCGCCCTGTCTGAGTGAGCAGCAGAAGGCCGAGCTGCGGGCGTTGGTGGTGCGCGGCCCCGATCCGGTGATCGCCCGGGTCGTGCGTTGGCGGTGCGTGGACCTGCAAGCCGAGGTGGCACGACGCTTTTCGGTCGAGGTCCATGAAAGCACGATCGGCAAATGGCTGCGCCAGCTTGGCCTGACCCGGCTGCAACCTCGCCCGGTGCATCCGAAGAAGGAGGCCGAGGCCGAGGTGACATTTAAAAAAACTTCCCCAGCCTGGTCGAGGCGGCGCTTCTCGGCACCACCTCAGGCACGCCAATAGAAATCTGGTTCCAGGACTGTCTGGGACAGCTACGACGAAATTGTGGAGGCTTGCAAAACCGCCTGGAACTGGCTGATCGGCGATCCAGAGCGTATCCGCTCAATCGGAACCCGCGACTGGGCGTGTGTCAGTGTCTAGGCGGATTGGTATTAATTCTGTTGCTTGTGATATTGATCGAACCTACGTTTCGCATTCCTCGATCCTCATCCGATAGAGGCGGGGGAATGTATCGCCAGCTGGAAGCCCGCCTGTGCAAGAGTGATCGCGATGTACCACACATTCACGTATGTCTTACGCAACCAGGAAAGCGACGTAACAGAAATCTGCTTGGTCACCCAGTTCAGCCAACAAGTCCCAGGGACTTCTCAACTGACCGCCTGCGCTCTCACCACCCGCTCCACCGCCGCAGCCACGGAGAACAGCCGCGCATCGCCCATCGTCTCCCGATCAGCATCAGCCCAGCCGGCGCGTTGCCCGCACGGTGCATCGGCAGGCTGATCGCGCAGCGGTCGAGGAAATTGACCAGGAACGGTGTTGCGCAGCACCAGCGCATTGGCGCGCAGGTAGTCTTCGTCCTCCGCGAGCGCCTCGATCCGCGGCGGCACGATCGGCATCGTCGGCGCCAGCACCGCATCGAACCCGGCGGTCGCCGCATCCGCCTCGCCCCGCAGCCGGGCCCGCGCGGCGACCAGCGCCACATAGTCGTGCGCCGCCATCCCGGCCCCGTGCTCGATGCGGGCACGCACGCGCGGGTCGTATTCCGCCCCGCGCCGGGCGAGCAGGTCGCGGTGCCACGCATACGCCTCGGGCGGGCTGAACCCGCCGCGGCGATTGGCCTCGCGCGCGCCCTCCAGCACCGGCAGGCGCCGCCGCTCGATCCGCGCGCCGGCCGCCGACAGCGCCGCGAGCGCGCGCTCGAACGCAACGCCCACCGCCTCGTCCAGCCCGTCGAGGAAGAAATTCTCCGCGACCAGGAGCCGCAGCCCCGCGGCCGGCGCCGGCACCGGCGGGGCGGGCGCCTCCCCCGCGATCACCGCATCGACGATCGCGCAGCAGGCGACGCTGTTGGCGAGCGGCCCCACCGAATCGAGCGTCGGCGAAAGCGGCAGCACGCCCGCAACCGGCACCCGGCGCGCGGTCGGCTTGTATCCCACCACCCCGCAGCACGCCGCCGGGATGCGGCACGAGCCGCCGGTGTCGGTGCCGATCGCCGCCAGCGCCATCCCGTCGCTGATCGAGACCGCGGCCCCCGACGAGCTGCCGCCCGGCACACGTCCGGCGCCGGTCCGGTCCCACGGTGCGCGCGGGGTGCCGAAATGCGGGTTGAGGCCGAGCCCGGAATAGGCGAACTCGGTCATGTTGGTGCGTCCGACGGAGATGAACCCCGCCGCCAGCAGGCGGGCGACCACCGGGGCGTGGGCGGCGGCGGGCGGCGCGTCGGCCAGCGCGCGCGAGCCGGCAGCGGTCGTTTCGCCGGCGATGTCGAGCAGATCCTTCAGGCTGACCGGAATACCCGCGTACCGGCCCGGCGCGCGGCCGGCGCGGCGCAGCGCGTCGATCGCGTCCGCCTGCGCGCGCGCCGCATCGGCGTGGACGCGGACAAAGGCGCGGCTGCCTTCGCCCGAAGGGTCGGCGATGCGGGCCAAACAATCCTCGACCAGCGCGCGGGCGGTGATGGCGCCGGACGCGAGCGCCGCCGCCGCCGCTTCGATCGTGTGCATCCCGCCACGCTGCGCTGCCGATCCCGGCCGCGCAAGCGCGGGGACCATCCGTTGACAGCCCGCGGCGAGCGGGCGGAACATCCGTGGCCGGCAACCCCGATCCATGTGACCGGCCGCAGAGACGCCAAGAAGCGTCTGCAAAGGGGAGATTCCAGGATGGCCGATACCAGCAAAGCCGATCAGTTCAAGGGGATCGCGGAGGATTACTTCCGCGGCCGCATCGACCGTCGCCGCTTCATGCAGCTTGCCGCGGCCCTCGGCTTCTCGGCCGCAATTCTCGGCAAGCTGATACGGCCGGCCTGGGCAGCGGATGCCGATCTGCTGCACTCCGACCCGATCTCGCCATACGAGGCACCGATCAGCAAGCAGCGCGTCGCCTATCTGAAGACCAAGCCGTACAAGGGCACCACGATCAACTTCATGGCGGTGAAAGCCACCGTCGGCGATTGCGTGAAATACCACGCCCCGCACTGGGAGGCGCTGACCGGCGCGCGCGTCAACGTCGCCGAGGTGCCGATCGAGACGCTGCACACGCAGATCTTCGCTGACCTCTCCAGCGGCCTCGGTCGCTACGACGCGTATCAGACCGGCTGCTGGTTCTATGGCGACTTTTTCGTGCCCAAGCAGCCATACATCGTGCCGCTCAAGAGCTATCTCGCCGACAGGCGCTATTCCTACTGGAACCCGGATGACTGGCTGGCACCGATGCGGCGGCTCTATAGTTGGCAGGGTAAGGTGTACGGCTCGTTGTTCGACGGCGATGCGCAGTGCCTCTATTATCGGCACGACGTGTTCACCGACAAGACCGTGCAGGCGAAGTTCAAGGCGAAGCACGGCTACGACCTTCCGGCGCCCCCGAAGACGATGACGCACATGCATGACCTCGCGGATTTCTTCACCGGCTGGGACTGGAACGGCGACGGCAGCAAGGATTGGGGCATCTCGCTGCACGCCAAGGTCAACGAGCAGGGGTTTTTCCATTTCCTGACCCTGGCGGCACCCTACGTCGTGTCTCCGGACAACAAGTATTTCTATTTCCATCCGGACACGATGAAGCCGCTGATCAACTCCGAAGGCCATGTCCGCGCGCTCGAGGATTACGTGAAGTTCCTGAAGAACGGGCCGCCGGAGCAGATCAGTTGGACGCTGGGGCAGGGCTGGAACCTGTTTCTCGCCGGCCACGCGGTGATGGAGCCGACCTGGGGCGACCTGCCGACGCTGGCCCAGGACCCGAAATCGTCCAAGGTGCAGGGCAAGATGGGCGGTGGGCCGATCCCCGGCACCGAGCAGGCATTCAACCCGATGACCGGGCAGTGGAAGAAATACACGCTGAACCAGGTCGGCAACGTCAATGGCGGCACCTGGCATCCGGTGCTGTCGCGCCTGTCGAAGCACAAGGCGGCGACGTACGACTTCATGGCCTTCATGGCCAACCGCAAGAACGCCTTCTTCAATTGCACACATGGCTGGACCGGCGTGCAGCCCGGCATGAAATGGGAATACCTGCCGCCAGAGGGCACCAGCTCGATCGCCGAGTGGCAGAAGGAAGGCTGGAACGCCGCGGACTGCGCGCAGTATCTGAACGCGTACTACGAGAACCTCACGCTGCCGCTGCAGGAGGAATATCTCCGCATCCCCGGCACCGCCGAGTACTGGCACGAACTGGACGTGAACGTCTCCGCGGTGCTGGCCGGGCAGAAGCAGCCGAAGGCCGCGCTGGATGCCACTGCGTCTTCCTGGGAGGCGGTGACCCAACGCTACGGGCGGGACAAGCAGAAAGCTCTTTACGCCGCCTCGTTCAAGGGGTGAACACGCCGAGCCGCGGGGCTGGCGCGGCGGCCACGCTGTCCGGGCGAAGGCCCCGCGAACGTGCCGCACGCAGGTTCGGGCGCGGGCGCCGTGACGACGGCGGGTGGTTCAAGTACGCGCATGCTGCTGCCCGCCGTCGCGTGGGTCGTCGCCTTCACCTTCTTCCCGCTGATCTCCGTGGTGCATTTCAGCTTTGCCAATTACGTGCTGGGCAGCGGCATTACCGGCTATGTCGGCTTCGGCAACTACGCGGCCGTGCTGCAATCGGCCGCGTTCTGGCACAGCATCGCGATCACCGCGATCTACGACGCGATCGCCGTGCCGATCGAGCTGGTGCTGGGCTTCGTGCTGGCATGGCTGGTCAGCCTGGGCCCGCCGGGCAGCAAAATCTTCCGCGGCATCCTGGCGGCGCCGCTGTTCACCATGGGGGTGGCGATCGGCTATCTGGGCGTGACGCTCTATACCTCGCAGGGCGGCCCGATCACGATGGCGCTCGACGCGCTCGGCATCCACGTTCCCTGGTTCTCCACCGGCTGGGGCGGGCTGCTCGGCGCCATCATCCTCGATATCTGGCGCTGGACGCCGTTCCTGTTCCTCATAGCACTGGCGGCGATCGGGTCGATTCCCACCACGCTCTACGACGCCGCCATCCTGGATGCGACAAGCCATTGGCAGGTGATGCGGCAGCTTGCGATCCCGCTGGCGTGGCCGGTGATGACGGTGGCGATCCTGCTGCGCCTGATCGAGGCGCTGAAAGTGTTCGGTCTGCCGTTTGCCCTGACCAGCGGCGGCCCCGGCACCAGCACGCAGGTATTCAGCATCATGGACTATCTGACGACCATCCAGTTCTTCGATTTCGGCAAGGGGTCGGCCATGGGAATCATTTTCCTGATTCTGGTCTCGGCGATCATCACCTTCTTCTTTCGCCAGATGCGCCGGAACCTGGATTAGCGGGCCGGGCATGCGAAACATCCTGTGGATTCGCGCTCGGCCCGGAACGCGCGTTGTCGTCTATGGCGTGCTGCTGCTCGCCGCGGCGTGGGTGATCTTTCCGGCGCTGTGGGCGATCGTGAACTCGTTCAAGACCACGGCGGATACGTTCCGCGCCGGTGCGATGATCCCGTTCCTCGACTTCACGCCCACCCTGCATTCGTGGAACGACGTTCTGGGCGACCCCGAGGCGCGGCAGGCGCTGCTGAGCAGCACGATCGTCAGTCTCGGCACCACGCTGCTGGTCCTGATCCTCGGCACGCCGGCGGCCTACAGCCTGGCGCGCTTCTTCCCCCGCCGCTCGCGCGACATCACGCTGTGGTTCCTCTCGCAGCGCGTGATGCCGCCGGCCGTGGTGCTGATCCCGTTCTACCTGATGATGGTGGCTCTGCGGCTGATCGACACCTGGACCGGCCTGATCCTGTGCTACTCGACTTTCAACCTGGCTTTCGCCGTGGTGATCATGCGCGACGTGTTCCGTGACGTGAGCACCGAGGTGGAGGACGCGGCGAAGGTGGAGGGTGCCACCGCCTGGCAGATCTTCTGGCTGATCGCGCTGCCGCTGTCGGTCGATGGGCTGATCGTCTCGGCGGTGATCGTTTTCGCCTTCACCTGGAACGAGGCGCTGTTCGCATCTGCGCTCACTTCCCAGCACGCCACCACGATGCCGGCCTTCATCCTGGCCTCGCGCTCGACGCGCGGGGTGGATTTCAACATCGCCTCGGTGAACACGCTGCTGGCCGTGACGCCGCCGGTGATCCTGTCGTTCTTCGTGCAGCGGTTCCTGGCGCGCGGCCTGTCGTTCGGGGCGGTCAAGGGGTGAGGCTGCCCGTGTCCGCGCCGATCCGGTGCCGGCTTGCGGGTTGGCGACAGCTTAGGGTAGTGAGCCGGTTAGGGTAGTGAGCCGGCCATCAAGGAGAGAGTGATGTCGTCGAGCACGCACGCCCTGCCGGGCGCTCATGGTCCCGAGGCGCCGCGGCGCGACTTCCTCAAGCTGGTGACGGCGGCCACGGCCGCGGTCGGCGTCGGCGCGATCATCTGGCCGCTGATCGACAGCATGGAACCGGCGGCCGACGTGCTCGCCGCCGGCGAGCCGATCGACGTCGATCTCGGCAAGCTCACGCCGGGGCAGCAGATCGTCGTGGTCTGGCGCGGCAAGCCGATCTTCGTCGTCCACCGCACGCCACAGGCGATCGCCTCGCTCCAGAGCCAGAAGGTGCTGAGCCTGCTCAGCGACCCGAACTCGCACGTGTTGCAGCAGCCGCCCTATGCCGAGAACTGGCACCGCTCGATCAAGCCGGAATACGCGGTGATGGTGGGCATCTGCACCCATCTCGGCTGCCTCCCGAACTACTTCCCGACGCCGAGTGCGACCAACCCGCTGCCGAACTGGCCGGGCGGGTATTTCTGCCCCTGCCACGGCTCGAAATACGACCTCGCGGGGCGGGTGTGGTCGGGCGTGCCGGCGCCCTACAACCTGCCGGTGCCGCCCTACGACCTGCCGAATGCGACCACTGCGCGGATCGGCGAGAATCCGACCGGGCAGAGCTTCGACCTCGGCTCGATCGTGCAGATCTGAACGAGCGGCCGGAGCGGGCCGATGCGGCTGATCCTGGCCGGCTTCGCGATGGCGCTTGCCGTCGTTTCCTGCACCGCGGCGCCGCCGCTTCCCGCCGAGGCGGCAGCACCCCGCTCGGTCGCGGTGCTGCGCGACGCCTATGCGGTCGCGCACGGCATGGCGATGGGCTATCTGATGTCCAACGACGCGCGGCCCGAGACGGTGGCGCAGCTCGCGCGGCTGGATGCGCGGGCGCGGGAGGAGATGCGGGCCCTGCACGGTGCGCCGGATTCCGGCCAGCAGCGTCGCGCGACGGCCGAGGCAGTGGCGGCGCTGGCCGATGTTCGAGGATCACGTGGCGATGGCCACGCGCTGAGCCGCAGCTGCCGGTCCAGCTTTGCAGCGCAGGAAGCGGGCCAGTCCCGAAGGACTGGCCCTGACGCCTACCGACGATGTATGATCAGCTTGACCCGTAGGGTCACAGTGACCACGATCACCGGCAGGGGGCCAAAGATGGTGATGCATCTTTTGCTCCCGACGTGCCGCCAACTATGCCTTGGCGGTATAGGCGGCGCCGGAGCTCCACTCCGGCGCCGCCGCGATTCATAGGGGCCGGGCGAACCTGCGCAACAATCAGTCACAATAAGGCGGGAGAGATCCCGTGAGGATTGGATACCCTCAACCCGCCACGAGCCGGTCGCGGCCGGCGCCGATGCCGGTCCAGACCGCCGCCGCGCCCAGCGCCAGGGTCAGTGCGCCGAGCGAGGCCCAGCTTCCGGTCCAGTCGTGCAGCAAGCCAGCCAGCAGCGGCCCGGCCGAGGCGAGCAGGTAGCCCACGCTCTGCGCCATGCCTGACAGCGAGGCCGTGCTTCGCGCATCCGGCGCGCGCAGCACGATCACGGTCAGCGCAACGGCGAGCAGCCAGCCCTGGCTCAGGCCGAGCAGCACCGCGAACCCCCACACCGCCCACAGCGGTGCCAACAGGCAGCCGAGCAGCCCGACCACGCAGACGATGATGCCGCCCGCATTGGCCGCCCGCTGGTCGCGCCCGCGCGTCGCCAGCGCCGGGCGCCGGAATGCACGCAAACGCCTGGGCGATGATGGAGACCGAGACCACCAGCCCCGCCGTCGCCGCCGCCATGCCGCGATCCTGCAGCATCGGCGCGAGCCAGCCGAACACGATGTAGGCCAGCGCCGATTGCAGGCCCATGAACAGCGTGACCTGCCAGGCGAGGGGGTCGCGCCAGAGCCGCGGGGCGCGCGTCGCGGCCGGCGGCGGCGCCGCCTCGCGGCCGCGGCATCTGCGGCGCCCAGAGCGCCAGCGCGGCCAGCCCCGGCAACGCCCAGAACGCCAGCGCCGGCGACCATGCGCCGAAGGCAAGGGCAAGCGGCACCGTCGCCCCGGCCGCCACCGCCGCCCCGGCGCAGAGCGCGGCACTGTAGAGGCCGGTCAGCAGCGGCACCCGGTCGGGGAAGTCGCGCCTCACCGCCGCCGGCAGCAGTGCATTGCCGACGCCGATCGCGGCCGAGGCCAGCACGGTGCCCGCAAACAGCGCGGCCAGCGCCGGAATGCCGCGCAGCGCGCTGCCGAGCGCCGTCACCGCCGTCACCGCCAGCAACGCGCGCTCGGCCCCGAGCCGCCGCACCAGCACCGGCGCCGCCGGCGCGAACAGCCCGAAGCAGAGCGCGGGCAGGGTCGCGAGCACGCTGGCACCCGCCGGCGTCAGGCCGGTCGCGGCCATGATCGCGTGCAGCACCGGGGCCACGCTGGTCACCGCGAGGCGCAGGTTGAACGCGATCAGCACCAGTCCGGCGCCGAGCAGCAGCGCCCGGCGGCGGGGCAGGACGGCGGCGGCTACGCGGCTCGGGCGGGGCCGCACAGGATGCGGTGCGCCTCGCGCAGCGCCTCGGCCATCGTCTCGGCGGGCACGGCACCGGAGAACAGCACGTGCCGCTCAAGCGCGAAGGTCGGCACGCCCGAAAGGCCGGCCGCGCGGGCGGCGCGGTCCTCGGCCAGCACCTCGGCGCGGCCCTCGTCGGAGGCGAGGAACGGCGGCCGCGTCGGCGATCCCGCACGCGGCGCCGATCTCCGCCAGCACGGCAGGATCGCCGATGTCGCGGCCCTCGGCGAAATAGGCGGCGAACAGCGCCTCCACGACTGCCTCCTGCCGCCCCTCGCGCGCCGCGTGCCAGATCAGCCGGTGCGCGGCGAGCGTGTTGGGCGTGCGCGCCATGAGGTCGTGGCGGATCGTGACCCCTGCCTTCGCGGCGGCTTCCGCCACCTGCGCGTCGAGCTCGCGCGAGCGGGCGAGGCTGCCGAACTTGGCGGCGCGGTAGGCGTCGCGCGCGACCCCCTCGGGCGGCATGTCGGGGTTGAGCTGGAACGGCCGCCAGATAACCGCAGAAGTCGCAGCCCCTCGCGCGCCAGGATCGCCCGCGCGCCGTCGAGCTGGCGCTTGCCGATGTAGCACCACGGGCAGATCACGTCGGAGAAGACGTCGAGCCGTGCCGGCTGCGTCTCGCTCATGCTCGGTTCCTCGCTCTCTGATCGGGCGCAATGTGGCGCCTGCGGGGCGGCTTGGCTACCCGGCCGCCGCCGCGATGCGCGCGAGAGCAACTCCTCGCGTCCGAGGGCCGCGAGCGTCGCGTCGATCCCCGGACTCGCCGTGCGGCCGGTCAGCGCCGCGCGCAGCGGCTGCGCGACCTGGCCGAGTTTTCTCCCGGATCGCGTCGCGAAGTCGCGCAGCGCGGCATCGAGCGCGGGCGCGGAAAAATCGGTCGCGGCCAGCGTCGGGGCGAGATCGCGCAGCATCGCGCGCGCCTCGCCGGTCAGCAGCGCCGCGGCCTTCGCATCGGCCGCCGGCGGCGGCCCGGGCAGCAGGAAGACGGCCAATTCCGCCAGCTCCACCAGCGTCCGCGCCCGCTCCTTCAGCGCCGGCATCAGCGCCCGGATGCGCGCCGCCGCCAACGCGTCCGAAGCGGCACCGAGCCGCGCCACCACCTCCGCGGTCAGGCGGTCATCATCGGCGGCGCGCAGCCAGACGCCGTTGAGATGCGTGAGCTTGGCGTAGTCCATCCGGCTCGGCGCGCGGCCGACGCCGTCGAGATCGAACAGGCGGATCGCCGCCTCGCGCGAAATCACCTCCTCGTCGCCGTGCCCCCAGCCGAGCCGCAGCAGGTAGTTGCACAGCGCCTCGGGCAGGAACCCCTGCTCGCGGAACTCGAGCACGCTGACCGCGCCGTGCCGCTTGGAGAGTTTTGCGCCATCGGCACCGTAGATCAGCGGGATGTGCGCGAACGCCGGCAGCGCCCAGTCGAGCGCGTGATACAGCGCGATCTGGCGGAACGTGTTGGTGAAATGGTCGTCGCCGCGGATCACGTGGGTGATCGCCATGTCGTGGTCATCGACCACCACCGCGTGCTGGAAGGTGGGCGTGCCGTCCGAGCGCAGCAGGATCATGTCGTCGAGCTCGGCATTGGCGACGCGCACCTCGCCCTGCACCCGGTCGCGCAGCACGGTCTCGCCCTCGCGCGGCGCGCGCAGCCGGATGGCGGCGGGCACGCCGGGCGGCCCCTCGGCCGGGTCGCGGTCGCGCCAGCCGCCGTCGTAGCGCGGCGGGCGGCCCTCGGCGCGGGCACGCTCGCGCATCGCCGCGAGTTCCGCCGGCGTGTCCCAGGCCCGATAGGCGCGGCCGGCGGCCAGCAGCCGCTCGGCGATCTCGCGGTGGCGCGCCTCGCGGGTGGACTGGAACAGCGGCGGCTCGTCGGGGTCGAGGCCGAGCCAGGCCAGCCCATCCAGGATCACCTGCGTCGCCTCGGGCGTGTTGCGGGCGCGGTCGGTGTCTTCGATGCGCAGCAGGAAGGCGCCGCGATGGTGGCGGGCGAACAGGAAGTTGAACAGCGCGGTGCGTGCGCTGCCGATGTGCAGCAGCCCGGTGGGGCTGGGGGCGAAGCGGACGCGAACGGTCATGCGCGGTCATTGCCCCCTGCGGCCGGCCTGTTCGCAAGCCGCGCGGCGCGATCGTCATGCGCGGCACTCGTGTCTCCCCCCGCCCCGGCGCTCGTTGCCGGCAGCGCCGCGGGTTTGGCAGCCTGTTTGCCGAGAGGGGAGTGCCGCAGACGGTGGCCGCCGGAGAGCTTGCCTGGTTTGCCTCGGCCGTGGCTTTCGCCGTCGCCATGTCGGCGACGCCGGGACCGAACAATACGATGGTCGCCGCCTCGGGCGCGAACTGGGGCTTTTGGCGCACCCTGCCGCACATGCTCGGGATTTCGGTGGGGTTCGCGGTGATGCTGGTCGCGGTGGCACTCGGTGCGGGGGAGCTGCTGCGGACCCGGCCCTGGGCGCATGAGGCCCTGCGCTGGATCGGTGCCTGCTACCTGCTCTGGCTCGCCTGCCGCATCGCGGTGGCGCGTCCGAAGGCGCCGGCTGGTCCGGCCCGGGCCGGTGGACGCCCGCTCGGGTTCGTGCGGGCCGCCTTATTCCAGTGGATGAACCCCAAAGCCTGGGTGATCGCGGCGGGTGCGATCGTCACTTACACCACCGGCAACGGCGGCACGCTGCTGGTGCAGGCGGCTTTGCTCGCCGCCATCTTCCTCGTCATCATCCTGCCGGCGGCGGCGCTCTGGACCCTGATCGGCGTCGGCGCCGCCCGGCTGCTGCGCACGCCGCGCGCGCTGCGCCGGTTCAATCTCGCCATGGCCGCGCTTCTGGTCGCCTCGCTGCTGCCGCTGCTGCGCGGCGAGTAGCGTCAGGTACCGGAGGCGCGTAATAGGGGTAGGGCGCCGGCGCGTAGTAGGGCGCGGGCTGCACGACATACGGCGCCGGCTGCACCATGACCGGCTGCGGCGGCACGTACTGATTGCCCTTGGCGGTCATGCAGCCGACATAGGCGTTGTCGTACTGGCCCTGGATGCCGGCCTGCGCGTTCGCCGAGCCGGCGGCGCCGAGGCCGGTGCCGAGAGCGGCACCGCTCGCCGCGCCCACGCCGGCGCCGTAGCCGCCTCCCGCCGCCGCGCCCAATCCCGGCGCCGAGCGCGGTGCCGAGCACCGCCGCACCGACGCCATACGCGTTCGCCCGCTCCGCCTGCCCGGCCACCATCTGGGAGGCGTATTGCATGCAGCCGGACTGGTCGATCTGGAACGCCTCGAACGACTTGCCCTGACCGGGGATCACCTGAACGGTCGGCCCGAGCGGTGTCTGCGCGCAGGCGGAGAGCAGCAGCAACGCCGCCAGCGCGGGCAATGCCTTGTTCATCTCTTGGTTCCCCTGATGCCAACAGATATGCGGTCGTATCGGGCATCAGGGCTGCCGGTCAAGCCCATAACGTAACGATGCTAGCAAGTACTCAGGACGCGATCTGCTCCATCCGGCACTGCGCCGGCGCCTTGTCGGGGCGCCAGCGCAGCAGCGTCGTGCCGTGGCGGAAGCGCCCGCCCGAGACGTGATCGTAGCGCACCTCGACCACCAGCTCCGGCCGCAACGGCTGCCAGTCGGCGGCGCGGCCGGTGCGGCTCCAGCGGCTCGGGCCGCCGGGGGCGCGGCCGGTGAAGCCGGGCGGTGCGACCAGCCGCTCCAGCCGCGCGGTCAGGCCCGCGCGCTCGGGCTCGGCGATCGTGCTGGTGAAGCCGACATGGTCGAGCAGTCCGGCATCGTCGTAGAGGCCGAGCAGCAGCGAGCCGACCTGCCGCCGCGCCGCCAGGTAGCGGAAGCCGCCGACCACGCAATCGGCGCTGCGCAGGCGCTTGACCTTCACCATCCCGTCCCGCTGCCCGGCGCGGTAGGGACAATCGAGCCGCTTCGCCACCACCCCGTCGCGCCCGCGTGCCGAGGGCGTCGAGCCAGGACTGCGCCTCGGCGAGGCTTTCGGCTCGCGGGCGAGAGGGCCAGCGCCGGCGAGGCGAGACGCGGCATCAGCGCCTCCAGCGCCGCGCGCCGCGCCGAGAGCGGGTGCCCGGTGAGGTCGTGGCCCGCTTCGTCCACCAGCAGGTCGAACAGCATCATCCGCGCCGGGTGCGCCGCGGCGAGGCGGCGGACGCGGCTGGCGGCGGGATGCAGCCGGAGCTGCAACTCCTCGAAGGAGAGCGTGCCGTCGATCGGGATCACGATCTCGCCGTCGAGCACGAAGCGGCGCGCGGCGGTCTCGGTCAGCGCGGCGACGAGATCGGGAAAATAGCGGCCGAGCGGCTGGCCGGATTTGGAGCGCAGGTCGATGCTCGGTGCCGTCGCGGAAGGCGAGGCAGCGGAAGCCGTCCCATTTCGGCTCGTACTGCCAGCCGGCGCCCGCCGGGATCGCGGCGACGGATTGGGCCTCCATCGGCGGGAAGCCCGGTTCGAGCGGCAGTGTCATCGGCGGCCAAACGGGGCGCGGATGCGGACGGTTGCCCGCCGGCGTGCGGCGATAGGGTCACACCGGCGGGCGCCGTTGCGTGGATGACCGCTTCTTCACCCGCGGCCCATGCGCCGGACGCGCGGCACTGCCCACTTTCGCCGCATGCTGGCGCGGCTGTTTTTCGTCTGCTTCTGCCTTGCGGTCTCGGTCGCCACCCCCGGCGAGGTGCCGGTCCAGGTCACCACCGACACGGCCGCGTATTGCGCGCGTCTGGCGCGGCGGATGGCGCTGCTGCCGCACCCCAGCAGACAGGCGGTGCGGCTCGCTGCCGAAGGCCGCGCCCTCTGCGCACGGAGCGACGTGCGCGACGGCATCCGCCGGCTGCGCGAGGCGCTGCTGCTGTCGCGCCCGGCGACGGCGGGGCGGTGAGAGCGGCGGGCCTTCGGCTAACCTCTTCGAGTATAGATTGACTTGACAATCGAGTCGATGGGATTGCGAACTTATCGGAAGTGGCGCGGATCGCGAACCTGGATCACTGCGGGCGAGAGCCGGCGGCCAACGGCTAGGCGCCGCTGATGCTGACTACGACGAAACGTCGGCGGCAGAGACCCAGGACGCCCCACTGCTCAGCGCTGCGGCACCAGCTCTCGATGAAATCTCTGTCCTCAGGAGCCGCAGATGTCCTGTTCGCTCCCGCGCGCTGGCGTTCGAGGCCAGGCGGCGGGCCATGATCCAGCCCTGTTTCTGGGCCTCAGGGAGCCTGACCGGCCCTGATCTTCGGCCGCAGTGTTCGACCCTCATCGGTGCCGAGACGCAGCCTGTACTCCTCGTCGGCACCGAAACGCGACTGACGACCCGCTCATGAAGACCTGGTCGATTCTGATGGCGTCAGGAAGAATGCTCTCGTACCAGTATACTGTGAGTTAGAGCCCGAATTCTGCCCTGCGGAGCGGTATCGTCATGAGAAAAAAATACGGTTAACTGCACCCTTGATGGGCGATTGTCCGTGAGTACATACCCCGTGCATGTCGTATCGTATGGAACCTGAGCGATCGCCGATCTCGAGGCTCACGAAATCACTTATCGTCTTTACCGAAGTTAGAATGACGGAACAGGCTGTCATGAGCATCATTGAAGGGAAGCCATCATGGTCCACCTCGATTTTCTGGCTTGGCCGGCAATTTCCATTGACGATTTGTAGTCCCTGAAGCCGAGCACACACGACATTCTTGTGAGCAGGCCTGCATTGCCTGGCGCGATAGTCTCCATCAAACCCCCGCATGGACGCGATAGGCGTGCGACGGTGAAGCCGCGAGCTTACGTTTGGCCGGACGTGCAGGAAGGACAGCATGTGGCAGTTGGACAGGGCGGCGACCAGCATCTCCTCTGGATCGAACGGCTGCCGTCACGGCCCACTTGCCAACAACGTGCGGCGAGGCTGACGCAGCGGATGATTGTCCCGCCGTCGAAGCTCAAGGTATGGCCGCGACTGATAGCGGCCATTCAGGAAATCCTCACCGCTCTTGAGGGTCCAAGCGATATCGGCAGTGTAGGCCGCCATGGCAATTCCTCACTTTCAGTTCGATATATACTGCGCGCGAAATATGCTCCATCCGCGCAGCGCCGCCGACGCTACCGCCCACCCCGGCCCGCCGCCTCGTCGCGGAACGTCACCACCAGCACGTCCCGATGCGCCGGCTGCCGGGGATCGACCGGCGCCACCGGCGTCACCCCGTGCAGCACGCGATGGTCGTCCACCCAGGCGGCGTCCATCGGGTCGGTCAGCGTGAAGCGGCCGAGCTCGGCGCCGTCGAGCGCGTGGATCGAGGTGACCCCGCTCGCGATGTTGACCCGCCCGACCAGCAGCACCAGCACCCAATCGACCCCGTCATGGTGCATCCCCTCCGGCGTCGGCTGCCCCGCCTCGCCGGGGCGCGCCTCGATGCGGAACTGGTGCACCTCGACATGCCAGGCCGGCGGCGCGGGCGCCGCCAGCGCGTCGAACATCCCGCGCGCACGCGCGCAGCACGGCGCGCAGGGCCGGGCCGTCGGCGATCGCGGGCAGCACCGGCGCGAACCAGCGCGCGATGCCGCCATTGAGCGGGTTGTAGTCGCGGCTCTGGTAGTGCGGCTGGTGCGGCTTGCGCGTGATCGTCCCATCCGCGACCGCGAAGGCGGCGTGCCGCCGCTTCCGGTAGCGCCCGCCATCGGCCATGTAGGTGTCGAGGCCGAGATCGTCCCAGCTCGCGGCGAAGCGGTCCCAGTCCGACAGCCCCGCCGCCTCCAGCAGCGCGCGGGTAGCAGGGGCGGGCGAGAAGGCGAACCCCTCGCCGCGGATCGCGGTCCCGATCTCGCCCGCGGTCATGACGCGGCCTTGGGCGTGGGCGCGGGGGTGGGCGGGGCGTCGCCGGCCGCGTCCTCGGCGGCTGCGGCGCTCGCGCTCGATGCGGATCGTCTGGGTCGGCGGCGGCATCTCGATCCCGAGCTCCTGGAAGCGTCGCTTCATGCGTCGGTTGAACTCGCGCTGCACGCTCCAACGGCCGGAATCGGTGCAGACCACTTGCCCCACCAGGGTTGCCGAGACCGCATCCACGCGGTCCACGCCCCAGAGCTGCAGATCGCTGCGGATGACGTTGCGGAACGCGTCGTCCTCGCGCATTCCGGATACGATCTCCTTCAGCACCTCGCCCACCCGGTCGGTGTCCTCGTGCGCGCACACCGTCACGGAAACGGCCGCGTTGCCGACGCCGCGGTTGGTGTTGGTGACAGACGTGACCGAGCTGAACGGGATCAGATGCACCGAGCCGTCACTCGCGCGCAGCCGCAACGAGCGGATCGAGAGATGCTCGACCGAGCCCGACAGACCCGAGACGGTCACGAAGTCGCCCACCTGCATCGCGTTCTCGAGCAGCAAAAACAGGCCGGTGATGACGTCCTGCACCAGCTTCTGCGAGCCGAAGCCGATCGCGACGCCGACGATCCCGGCCCCGGCGAGCAGAGGGGCGATGTTGACGCCGACCTCGCTCAGCGCCGTGAGCCCGACCACCACCACGATCACGATCAGCAGCGTGGTGCGCAGGATCGGCAGCAGCGTGCGCAGCCGCGACGCCCGCACCGGCTGGTCGGAGCGGGCCAGCAGCGCCACCCGGCGCTCGATCGCGGCGTTGGACGCCTCCCACACCGCGAGCGCGATCACCACCATCACCAGGATGGTGCCGAACGCCGACAGCACGCGGCCGCCGAGCGGCGTGGTGCGGAACCAGTCGAGCACGTCGACGCCCCAGACCTGCAGCACCCCGAGCAGCGTCAACGCCACGATCACCGCCGATAGCGCTTGCCGCAGCAGCGGGTGGTAGCGGCTGGCGCGCGCCTCCAGCCACGGATAGCGGCCGGCGAGGTCGGGATCGACACGGAAGACGCGGTCCAGCGCGCCCAACGCCACCAGCGCCACCACGCGCCCCGCGATCAGCACCGCGGCGGCGACCAGCAACAGGTGCGTCAGCACCAGGAAGCCGTTCGGCACCTCGGTCGCGTACACGATCCAGAGGGCGACGATGTAGAAGATCGCGATCCAGTGCCAGGTCTGGGCGAACCAGCGGCGGGCCAGGGCGACCGTCCCGGTGGCACCGGGAGCAGGCCGGAGCCGCGCCGCGACGCGACCGCGGTAGCGCAGCACCACGATCAGCAGCAGCACGTGGTCGATCAGGGCCACCAGCTTGATGAACGAGTCGTGCCCGGCGCGGCTCAGCCCGAACAGCAGCCCGACATTGGCCGCCGTCGCGCCGATCACCGCGACCGCGACCAGCCAGCGCATCCAGATCACGATATCCGCGGCGGTCCGGTCGGAGACGCGGAGCAGCCGCAGCCGTGGATGCGCGGGCGAGACCAGGGTGCGCGTCACCACCATCAGCACCCGGCCGATCGCGTACGCCTCGATCACCGCCAGCGTCGTGAGCCTCGTGTTCTCGGGTTCGCCGAGGCCGGTCGCCAGCAGCAGGTAGCCGGCAACCAGGAAGGCAGCCACGGGCAGCAGCGCCAGCACCAGTCGCGCGAGCACGAAGGGCAGGCGGCGCAGCCGCGCCCAGGTGCTGCGCAGGCGCCCGTGCGGCGTCGGCCGGGTTGCGGGTCCGGCCTCGACCGCACCCGCTTCGGCGTCTGCGAGCGCCGTCTCGGTCGCCTCCGGCTCCGGTTCCTCCGCCGTGGCGATGCCGTTGGCGTCGGCGGCATCCTGCGCGAGCCGCGTGCGGGGCCGGCGCAGCGCCAGCTCCACGGCGCGCTCGATCGCGAGCGCAATCACCAGGATGATGGCGAGCCGCCAGGCGGTCTCGAAGATCAGCGCGCGCTCGGTCGCGTTGGTGGCGACGAAATCCGCCCAGGCGAGGATCGCGCGGTAGCGGGTGACGACGCGCACGGTGGTCACGAGCTGGGCGGCGGCTTGGCGGACGAACTGCGAGACGTGCAGCAGGATTTGCGCCCCGAGCCCGTTGGGCGCCACCTGCACCGCCGCCGGCTTCGCTGCCGGCTTGGCAGCCGCCGGCGCTGCGGCGGCTTTCGGTGCCGGCGCGGCGGCGGTCGTGGCCGGCATCGCCTTGACCATCGCCTGCAAGGTCGCGGTGAACTGCGCCCGCTTGGCGGGATCGTTCAGCACCGTCAGGAGCTGCTGCGCCTCGGCCGGGGTGAGTGCGGGCGCCGGCGCCGCCGCCGGCGGCGCCGGCGGTGCGGCGGCGCGTGCCGGAGCGGCCAGCGCGGTGGCCGCCAGCATCAGCACCAGCCCGAGCAGCGGGCGGAGGGGGGCGGGCCGCATGGCCGGCGGGTCCAACACCGGACACCGGCCGGGTGTCAACCGATGCGGCGCGCCGGCAGGTGTTGCGGCGGTCGCCGGCGGCCTATGGTGCCGGCCATGAAGATCGTACTGACAGTCCTGGTCGCGATCTCGATGGCGGCGACCCTGGGCGTGCTGTTCGCGGGGATGCTCGGGGTGGTGCGCGGCGGCAGCACCGACCCGCGGCGATCGAACCGGCTGATGCGCTGGCGCGTGGTGCTGCAAGGCGTGACACTGCTGCTGTTCGTGCTGCTGCTGAGCCTGCTCAAGAGCTGAGCGCGCCGCGCCGAGGGGGCGCGGGGGAAGGGCGGGCCCGGTTTGACAGCCGATCGGCGCTTCTCCATTGTCCGGCCGCTGCTGCACATGCGAACGCCGCGGGCGGCGCCGGTTTCCCCGGAATGCGGCACCCAGCCAGGACAGCGACGCGATCGCCATGAAGCTTCTGATCCCCGTCAAGCGGGTGGTTGACTTCAACGTGAAGGTGCGGGTGCGCGCCGACGGCACCGGCGTCGAGACCCAGGGCGTCAAGATGTCGATGAACCCGTTCGACGAGATCGCCGTCGAGGAGGCAGTGCGCCTGCGCGAGAAAGGTGTAGCGAGCGAAATCGTCGCCGTCTCGATGGGTGTCGCACAGTGCGCCGAGACCATCCGCACGGCGCTCGCGATGGGTGCCGATCGCGGCATCCTGGTCGAGACCGACATCGAGCTGCAGCCGCTCGCGGTCGCCAAGCTGCTGCGCGCGCTGGTCGAGCGCGAGCAGCCGCGGCTGGTCATCATGGGCAAGCAGGCGATCGACGACGACATGAACGCGACGGGACAGATGCTCGCCGCCCTGCTCGGCTGGGCGCAGGGCACCTTCGCCAGCAAGGTCGTGGTCGAGGGCGACACGCTCAACGTGACGCGCGAGGTCGATGGCGGGCTGGAGACGGTGGCGCTCGCCCTGCCCGCGATCGTCACCACCGATCTGCGGCTGAACGAGCCGCGCTATGCCTCGCTGCCCAACATCATGAAGGCGCGCAAGAAGCCGATCCAGACGCTCAAGCCCGCCGATCTCGGCGTCGATCCGGCACCAAGGCTTGCGGTGGTGAAGGTATCCGAGCCGCCGCGCCGGCAGGCCGGGCAGAAGGTGGGCTCGGTCGCGGAGCTGGTCGCCAAGCTGCGCACCGAGGCGAAGGTGATCGCATGACGGCCCTGGTTTTGATCGAGTTCGATCCCGCGACCGGCGCGGTCAAGCAGCCCTCGCGCAGCGCGGTCGCGGCGGGCACCAAGCTCGGCGAGGTCCACGCGCTGGTCGCGGGCGAGGGCCTCGGCCGGGCAGCGGAGGCGGCGGGAAAGCTGCCCGGGGTTGCGAAGGTCCTGACCGCGGATGCGCCTGCCTTCGCCCACGCGCTCGCCGAGCCGATGGCGGCCCTGCTGGTGGCGCTCGCCCCCGGCTACGATCACATCCTCGCCGCGGCGACGGCGGTGGGGAAGAACGTGATGCCGCGTGTCGCGGCCCTGCTCGACGTGCAGCCGATCAGCGACATCTCCGGCATCGAGGGGCCGGATACCTTCGTCCGCCCGATCTACGCCGGCAATGCGCTGGCGACGGTCCGCTCGTCGGATGCGAAAAAGATCATCACCGTCCGCGCCGCGAGCTTCGATCCGGTGGCGGAGGAGGGCGGGTCGGCGCCGATCGAAGCCGCCCCCGCGATCGAGCCGCCCGCTCTCTCGCGCTTCGTCTCGGCCGAACTCTCCAAGAGCGAGCGGCCGGAACTGACGGCGGCGCGCGTCGTCATCTCGGGCGGGCGCGGGATGCAGAGCGGCGATAATTTCGCTCTCCTGGAGCCGATCGCCGACAAGTTGGGTGCTGCGATCGGCGCGTCGCGGGCGGCGGTGGATGCCGGCTATGTGCCGAACGACTACCAGGTGGGGCAGACCGGCAAGATCGTCGCCCCCGACCTCTATATCGCGGTCGGCATCTCGGGGGCCATCCAGCACCTCGCCGGGATGAAGGACAGCAAGGTGATCGTCGCGATCAACAAGGACGAGGAGGCGCCGATCTTCCAGGTGGCCGATTACGGCCTGGTCGCCGACCTGTTCAACGTGCTGCCCGAACTGAAGGCGGAACTGGAGCGAAGCTGAATGAACAGCGAGTTTGCCGCCGCACCCGCCGGCGCCGACCGGCGGGTGCCCGCGATCGCGCGCGTGGGCGTCATCGGCGCCGGCCAGATGGGCAGCGGCATCGCGCATGTCTGCGCGCTGGCGGGGCTATCGGTGGTGCTGCTCGACGTCCGGCAGGAGGCGGTGGACCGCGCGCTGGCGACCATCGCGCACAACATGGACCGCCAGATCGGCCGCGGCGCGATCACCGCCGACGACAAGGCGCAGGCGCTCGCGCGCATCGCCGCCGCCACCGACAACGCGGCGTTCGCGGAATGCGACCTGGTGATCGAGGCGGCGACCGAGAAGGAGGAGATCAAGCGGGCGATCTACAAGGCGCTAACGCCGCACCTCAGCCGATCCTGCATCCTGGCTACCAACACCTCCTCGATCCCGATCACGCGGCTCGGTGCCGGCACCGACCGGCCCGAGAAGTTCATCGGGATGCACTTCATGAACCCGGTCCCGGTGATGAAGCTCGTGGAGGTGATCCGCGGCATCGCCACCGACGAGCCGACCTTCCAGGCGATCCAGGCGCTGGCCGAGAAGCTGCACAAGACCTCCGCGGTCGCCGAGGACTTCCCGGCGTTCATCGTCAACCGCATCCTGGTGCCGATGATCAACGAGGCGGTCTATGCGCTCTATGAGGGCGTGGGCTCGATCACCGCGATCGACACCGCCATGAAGCTCGGCGCCAATCACCCGATGGGGCCGCTGGAGCTCGCCGACTTCATCGGACTCGATACCTGCCTTTCCATCATGCAGGTGCTGTATGAGGGCCTGTCGGACAGCAAGTACCGGCCTTGCCCGCTGCTGGTGAAATACGTCCAGGCCGGCTGGCTTGGCCGCAAGAGCGGGCGCGGCTTCTACGATTACAGCGTGACCCCGCCGCAGCCGACGCGGTAGTTCGGTACACCAGCCAATTGGAACGTTCTAATCGTAGTCCAAAGAACCGGCGGCCGGCCTTCACGCCGATTTTCCAACGAAACTGAGCGGCAGGCGTCATGTTGCGTTTCGTCGGCCCCCGGCGTACGGTTCGGCATGAACGTCAACCTGCCCATTCCCGACGATCTGACGGCCCGGCTGGGGGGCGCGGACGAGGTCTCGCGCCGCGCGCTCGAAGCGTTTGCAGCCGAGGAATACTGCGCCGGGCGGTTGACGCGTCCCGAGTTGCGCCGCCTGCTTGGCTTGGGCACGCACGCCGATCTCAAAGACTTCCTTAAGGCGCGCGGTATTGCAGAGGCCACGACCGAAGACGAACGTGAGCAGCGCGGCCTGGACCTTGCCACGGGCGATGTCGTCGGGCGCTTTCGTGCTTTCAGGGCCGACAAGAATCTTGGCGGCCTTGATCCCACCGCGTTGATCCGCGAGGGGCGCCGGTGACTTCGTGAGCGTCTGTGTACTGGATGCTTCGTTCACTTTCCAATGGCTGTTCAAGGACGAAGCTTCCGCCGAAGGCGATGCGGCGCTGGCCCTAGTCAGTGCTGAAGGCGCTTCTGTCCCACCACTTTGGTTCGTCGAGATCGCCAATGGCCTCGGCATGGCCGAGCGGCGTGGTCGTCTGTCGCCGGCCGGCGTGCAGCAAGCGATTAGGCTGCTCAAAGAGCTGCCGCTCGCCATAGACGAGGCTGCTCCGGCGCGGGTCTTCGGCGCCTTGCTGGATCTGATGCGGACGCATCGTCTGACCGCCTACGACACGACCTATCTCGAACTCGCCATGCAGAGCGGCTTGGCGCTTGCCACCAGCGACAAGGAGTTGCGGAACGCAGCTACCGCCGTGGGTGTGACGGTGCTGGGGACGGCCGCATAAATTTGGCCCCGCCGTTGGCCTGGTCGCAGCCGTTATCTGGTGGGTCGGTTGAGTCTGGCCCTCGCGGCTCACGCCGCTGCCGCTGCACCCGCGGGCCGCGTCTCCGGCAACGCGAAGCGCACCAGCAGCAACGCCACCAGGCCCGCCGCCGCCAGCACCAGGAACGCCGCTCGTTGCCCGAACAGGTCGGCCGCAAAGCCGGCGAGCGTGGTGCTGACCGTGGCCCCGATCCCGACCGCGAGGCCGAGCAGGCCGAGGCAGGTGTTGAAGCGGTCGGTGCCGCGCGTGATGTCGGCCGCGACCAGCGGCAGCAGCACGCCGAACACGGCACCACTCACGCCATCCAGCGCCTGGATCGGCACCAGCAGATAGGGGCTGGGGATCAGCGCCAGCAGCACGCCGCGCAGCGGCAGCGCGGCGAAGCCGATTTGCAGCACCACGCGCCGGCCGAGCCGCGTCGCCTCGCGCCCTACCCATGGCGAGAGCCACGCCACCACGAACTGCGGCAACACGATCGAGCCGGCGATAATCAGGTTGGCATTGGTCCCGACCTCGCGCGTCGCCTCGACGCCGGCGAGCGGCAGCATCGCGGCGTTGGAGAGGTGGAAGAACACCACGCAGGCCCCGAAGATCAGCAGCCGTCGATCGAGCAGCAGCCGGCGCAAGCCGGTCCAGGCCGGCGTCCTTGGCGGGGCCGCGCGCCGCCGGACGCCCCGAATGGCGCGCAGCGCGACCAGGCCAGGCAGGCAGAGCAAGGCGGTGAGCACGAATACCGCGCGCTCGGAGACGAACTTGCCGAAGCCGCCCATAACCCCGGCGGCAATGGCGTTGCCGATCGCGGCGAAGCGGGCGTTGCGCCCGAGCCGCTCGCCGAGTGCCGACTGGCCCACCAGGGCGAGGCTGATCGCGGCGATCGCCGGCGACAGCGCGCAACTCGCGAAGCCGTGCAGCACCTCGGCGATCACGACCGGCAGCCGGGCCGGCCAGATGGCGAAGATCGCCGCACTGCCGGCAATCGCCGCGACCGCCAGGAGGGCCGCGAAGCGCTTGTTGCGCGTGGCATCCACCAGCGCGCCCGCGGGCACCTGGCTCAGCATGGAGGTGACGGTTCCCACACTCAGCGCCAGCCCGATCGAGCCCTCCGTCCAGGATCGGCTGGTCAGATAGACCGCGATGAACGGGCCGAACCCGGTCTGGAAGTTGGCGACAAAGAAGTTGAACCAGTCGAGGCCGGCGAGGCTGGCCGGCGCGGCCCCGCTGCGCGGCCGGTGGACCGAGGTGGCTGCCACTAGCGGACGGGCGGCGTCGGCGGCGCGGGGTGGGCCGCGGCCGGGGGTGCCGCGACGGTGACGGGGGCGCCGGTCCCCCCCTGGTATTCGGGCGTGGCCTTGATCTGGTCGGGGGTCATGTCGAGCGTGATCGTCTGCCCGTTCTTCTTGTCGGGCGTGAAGTGCAGCGCCCGCCAGGCGACCGCGATCCGGCGCGAGCCCACGCCCATGAAGCCGCCGAAATCGATCACCGCCGCCCGCGGGTTGCCCCACTGGTCCACCAGCACGTTGACGATGCGGCCGATCTGCTGGCCCTTGGTGCTGGTGACGGTCTTGCCGAGCACGCTGGTCGCCTCGAATTCGTGGATGTGCTCGGCCGCGGCGGGCGGCGGGGGTTTCTTCGGCGGCGGAGGCGGCGGCTTGGCGGGCGCGGCTGCGGATGGTTTCGCGGCCGCCGTCGCAGGGGGCGTTGCCGCCAGCGCCGGGGGCAGAGACACCAGCAGGACCATCATCACGGCGCGAATCATGCGCCGCACGCTACAGTGAACGCCGGCCCGGCGGAACCGCAATGATCGCGGTGCGACGGCGCCGCAGGAGGGGCCCAAGATGGCGGACGCGAAAGTGGCCCTGGTCAGCGGCGGCGCCCGCGGCATCGGTGCCGCGACCGCGCGACGGCTGGCCGACGATGGCTGGCACGTCCTCGCCGCCGACCGCGCGCCCGAGGACCGCGCACCGGATGGGGGCGCGGCCCCCGGGGTGCGCGTCGTGCGCTGCGACGTTGCCGACGAGGCGCAGGTGACGGCGCTGGCGGACGGGGTGCGGTCAGGCGCCGGCAGGCTTGATGCGCTGGTGTGCAACGCCGGCGTCATGGTCCGCAAGAAGCTGTGCCAACTCAGCCTGGCCGAGTGGCAGCTTGTCCTGGCGACCAACCTGACCAGCACGTTCCTGCTGGTCCGCGCCGTCGAGGATCTGCTGCGCGCGTCGCACGGCGCGGTGGTCACGATCGCGTCCACCCGCGCGCGCATGTCGGAGCCGGACACCGAGAGCTACAGCGCCTCCAAGGGCGGGCTGGTGGCGCTGACCCATGCGCTCGCGATCAGCCTGGGGCCGGAGGTGCGGGTGAACTGCGTCTCGCCCGGCTGGATCGATACCAAGGGCGAGGCGCTGCGGCCGGAGGATCACGCGCAGCACCCGGCCGGGCGGGTCGGGCGGCCGGAGGACGTGGCGGCGCTGGTCGCCTGGCTGGTCGGGCCGGAGAGCGGCTTCGTCACCGGCGCGGAGTTCGTGATCGACGGCGGCATGACGCGAAAGATGATTTATGCGGAGTGAGCGGCCGCCCTCGACGTCGCCGCGAGGATCGCCGCCGCGACGACGTTCGCGCAAATGCTGGCCAGGATCGGTAGCGTGTAGCTGTGGTTGAGGTCGAAGGCGAAGCCGGCGGCGCTGGGGCCGATCAGGGTGCCGAACGCGACACTCGTGAACAGAACGCCGATGATGCCGCTGATATTGCGTCCGCCGAACCAGTCCATGGCGAGAGCGGGCAGCAGGGCGACGAAGCCGCCGTAGAACACGCCGTAGGCAAACGCAAAAACCGCCAGCGCCCAGAAGCCGGTCGAGAACACCCAGACCACCGATGCCAGCGCCATGCCCACGAACATGAGCAGAAGTCCCAACTGGCGGCCCATCCGGTCGGCTAGGCCACCGAGAAAAAAGCGTCCGGCGGTGCTGCCCACGCCGATCACGGCCAGAAGCAGGACGGCGGCAGACGCCGGGACGCCGTGATCGCGCGCGTAGGGAACCAGATGGACGAACGGGACAAACAGCCCGAACGAAAGGATCAGGCAGGCGGTATAGAGACCGGCGAACCGCGGCGATCTGACCGCGTCCCGCACCGAGAAGCCTTGCGGCCCTCGCACATCGGCGCGTGAGGGCGGGGGATCGCCGTCGGGACGCAGCCCGCGATCGCGCGGGTCGTTCTCGATCAGCAGCGCCATTCCCACGCCCAAGACGGCGGCAAGGCCCCCGAGGGCCAGGTAGGCGCCGCGCCAGCCGAGTGCCGCAATGAAGAAGGCGGCGAGTGGCGGCATGACCAGCGTGCCGACCCCGATCCCGCTCACGGCAAGGCCGGAGGCAAAGCCGCGGCGCCTGACGAACCACCGCTGCACGGCGCCGAGGGCAGGCACGTAGGAAAAGCCGACGCCAAGTCCGACGCCGAGCCCGTAGGCCGCGTAGATTTCCGTCAGGCTGTGAGCCGTACTTGCGATGGCCAGGCCTGCACCGGTCAGGATCATGCCGAGCACCGCCAGCCGGCGGGAGCCCCATCGGTCGGCGAGCGGGCCGCTCACGATGCCGAGGCCGAAGTAGAGGAAGCCGGCCAGCGAAAAGACGAGCGAGACCGATCCGCGCGAGGCGCCGAAATCCCGCTGCAGGGCTTCGACAAACACGCTGAACGTATAAGCGCTGCCGAATCCCACGAACGTCACGGCGAAGGCGCCGGCGACCACGAGCCAGCCGTAGAACAGGCGAGGATTTGGCAGCGCCGGGTTGCTGCTCACGATGGCCTCCTTGGCGGGGCGGGGTGCGGCGGTTGACATGAAGTGTGCTGTCCTCGGATGAGCGGCACTAGACACCAACGGCCGTATGCGATGACCGCCCCCACTCCGTCATGGTCGGCGAAGGCCGACCATCCACGACTTTGGTGGCCCGCGGCAAAGTCGTGGATACCCGGCCGGAGCCTGTCCTCGGGCGGGCCTTCAGCCCGACCCGGGGGCCGGGCATGACGACGAGGCAACGAATGCGTTGCTACGGGTCATTGCCAAGGGCCGCAGGCCCCGCCTTCCACGATTCCGGCTTGCTGTTGAAGGCGGTGCTCGCAGATCAGGGCGCGGGATTGCTGCCGGCCGCGATGGCGACACTCGACCTCGCGGAAGGGCGGCTGGTCAAGCTCGCGGACGTGGTGTTGCTCGAGGACTTCGCCTACTATCTTGTCTATCCGGAAATCAGCCACGAGCGGCCGAAAGTCGCCGCATTCCGCACCTGGCTTCTCGACGCCGCGATCGGCAAGCCTTCAGCCGCGCCCCATCGTGTAGAACTCGCGATTCGGGCGCAAGCCGGCGAAACTCGCCATCCGGTTCGACATGGCGAAGAACGCGGCGATCGCGGCGATGTCCCAGATGTCGTCGTCGGAGAACCCGTGCGCGCGCAGCGCGTCGGAATCGGCGTCGTCGATCAGGTGTGATTCCTGCGAGACCTTGACCGCGAAATCGAGCATCGCGCGCTGCCGCGGCGTGATGTCGGCCTTGCGATGATTGACCGCGAGCTGGTCGGCGATCAGCGCATCCTTTGCGCGGATGCGCAGGATCGCGCCGTGCGCGACGACGCAGTAGAGGCAATGATTGATGCCGCTGGTCGCGACCACGATCATTTCCCGCTCGGCCTTGGTGAGGCCGCCCTCCTTGGCCATCAGCGCGTCGTGATAGGCCATGAAGGCGCGGAACTCGTCGGGCCGCGCGGCGAGCATCAGGAACACGTTGGGGATGAAGCCGCTCCGCTCCTGGGTCGCGAGGATGCGCGCGCGGATGTCCTCCGGCACGGCATCGAGCGATGGCACGGGCGAGCGGCAGATCGTGGCGTCGTGGGCGCTGGGCATGGCATCTCTCCTCGGGCTGCGGCACGATCGGCGCGCGGCCGGGTGATGTCAAAGCCCGAACCTGGCCGCACATGGCGGGCTCTTGCGCCGCATCGCACGCTCGGCCCGATATGCCAAGTCGGCCTGAAGCGTGCAAAAAAGGATCGCGATGGGTGGTGCCCCCGAGCTTCCTCACTTCGCCGCCACGCTCCCTCCGTCGGCGCAGCGCTACCCGCGCCGGCGGAGGGAGCGCGAGCGACTATGTGATCGCGCGGCAGAAGCTGAAGGTGTACCGGCGTCCGCTGATCGGGCGAGCAAAGTGAAAGGAAAGTGCCAGAACATGACTGCGCCTACGAGCGTGACGCTGTAACTTAGCCGGCTAGCGAGAGCGTGAGAAGAAGCCTTTGACCATCACCGACAAACTGCTGGTAGGAATCGGGTTCCTGCAATTTTGTGCCTTGATCGGGGGCATTGTCGTATATGTTCTGCAAACTCGAACGATGGGTCGTCACCCTGACTTATCTTGAGGTGCTTGAACGACCACACGCGTTTCCTGTCTTTGAGAATGTGCATCCGTTGCTGGACTCTCTCTTGGAAACGGTAGAAAAGCTCAGCGTCGGCGACCCGTTGCCCGAACCCTTTGCGGCCGATGTTAAATGGAAGGTAAAGAACTACGGAAAGACTCCGGCTATTCTCGAATCTATGGCGCTTACCACTTTTTTCGCAGATGAGCCGCCGCCGCAGGGCTCCCCCTTATACTTGAATTCGTATCAGTTGCCGAAGGAAATAGTTTTAGGGATGGGAACCGCTACCGATATCCTCCACAGCGGCCCACACATGATCCCGGTTTGCAAGGTCCACCCGCTGACTGAAGAAGTTTGCAACTCGATCAGGCACGGTGCAGTCTTTTTCTGGTGCTGTGGCGTTATCCAATATCGAGATGTATTCGGTTGGAGGCACAGAACGTTTTTCATGTGGAGATATCACTTTACGGCGAGTGTTTTCGAACCTCATCCTACCGAACGCAATCGCACGGAAAGCGAGTGCCTTAGCCGGGTGAATAGGCGCGGTACGCTCGCCCGTTGGCTGTCAAGATTTGGGTGGAAGACGGTTTGGTGAGGGCGCCGTGAACCGCCAGGTCCTGCATTGTCGCCTTACGAACGGGTTCCAAGGGCGCCTGCCCTTGGCGGGGTGCGGGGCAGAGCCCCGCGACTTTGGTGGTGGCGACGTGGAGGGAGGCCAAATGATCCTCGACGAGGCGGCGCGTGCGATGGCGGCGGGTGAGGCGGGGCGGGCGCGGCAATGGGCGATCGGGCACCAGGTCGCGGTCGGCCGCTATCTCGGCGCGCGCGACATGGTGCCGGTGTCGCAGGCGCACATCATGGCGGATACGGAATCGCTCGGCGAGGCCGGGGTCGCGTGGCTGGAGCGGTTGGCGGCGCTGCCGGAGGCGGAGCGGTGCGTGCGCATCCCCACGATCACCGACCCGCGCGGCACCGATTTTGCCGCGGCCGGGCGCCTGCGCCAGCAAGAGTGGATGGTGGCGCTGGAGCGTCGGGCGATTGCGGCGTTCGAGGCGCTCGGTATCCTGATGACCGACACCTGCATCAACTACCAGACGATCATGCCGCCGGTGCGCGGCGAGCACGTTGCCTATGGCGATACCGGCGTGGTGATCTACTGCAACAGCGTGCTCGGCGCGCGCTCGAACTTCGAGGGCGGGCCTTCGGCGCTGGCCGCTTCCCTCACCGGCCGCACGCCGCGCTACGGCTTTCATCTCGACGCGAACCGGCGCGCGACACTCGCGGTGCGCGTGCATGACACGCCGCGCGACCTCGCCGATTGGGGTGCCCTGGGCGCGCTGGTTGGGCGGCTCGCGGGCGGCTATGCGCAGGTGCCGCTGGTGAGTGGGCTTGAGGCGGCGCCCGGATCGGATGCGCTCAAGCATTTCGGCGCCGCGATGGCGAGCCACGGCTCGGTCGCGATGTTTCAGATCGAGGGTGTGACGCCGGAGGCCGAGGCGGTTCCGGGCCTGCCTGTGCATGACCTGCACGCGGCCGATCTCGCCGCGTTCCGTGACACCTACTCTGCGCGCGTCGATGCGATCGACGTGGTGGTGTTCTCCGCCCCGCAACTCAGCCTGATGGAGATGCAGACGCTCGCCGGCCTGCTGGATGGCCGCCACGCGGTGGTGCCGCTGCTCGCCGTCACCAGCCCGCAGGTCAAGCCCGATGCCGACCGCATGGGGCTGACCGGGAAAATCGAGGCGGCGGGCGGGATGGTGCTGTCGGGGATGTGCTTCTACCAGAGCTATGCGCGCGAGATGGCGGAGGCGAATGGCTGGCAGAGCCTTGCCACCAACTCGGCGAAGCTGGTCAACATCATCGGCGGCTACGGCTACCGCCCGGCGCTGCTGAGCATGGAGAGTTGCGTCGATGCCGCCTGCCGCGGGCGGATCGGGCGATGAGCGGCGCGGTCTTTGTCGCGGCTGCCGGCATGGGACGGCGCGTGCAGGGAAGTGCCCTGGTGGCGCACGACGGGTTTTCCGCCCGCTACGACCTCGACCGCATCCGTGGCGTGTTCGCGCGCCCCGAGCATCGTCTCGCCGGGCAGAGCTATGTCGGGCGCATCCTGGTGCTGGATGCGGCGAAGGGCGGGGTCGCGACGGCGTGGATGCTGCACGAGATGGCCGCGCGCGGGGTGGTGCCGGCGGCGCTCGTGCTGAACCGCGCCAACCCGATCATGGTGCAGGGTGCGGCCTTCGCCGGCCTCACCATGCTATCGGGCTTTGCCGCGGACATCACCGCCCCGGTGCCGGACGGCGCGCTGGTGGAGGTGGACCCCGAGGCCGCTCCGCCCTGCCTGCGCGTGCTCGCCGCATCCTGACGAGCGGCGAGGGGGAGTTTCATCGGCGAAACGCGAAAGTCATCGGCCGGCGCAAGGGGCCGGTCCGGCCGATGGCAATGTGCCCCACGACCGCGGCGATGACGATAACGCCCCCCAAGACGGTGCTGGAAGGCGGCATCTCGCCGAAGGCGAGCCACACCCAGAATGCCGCCAATGGCACCTCCAGCGTATTGATGAGTGCCGATTCGGTCGCGGAGATCAGCCTTGCGCCGAGCGTCAACAGCAGCAGGCCGAGGCCAAGCTGGGTGACGCCGAACAGAGCCAGCCCCATCATGGCCTCGGCGCCGGTGTGCAGAGGTGCGGCGAAAGGCCACGCAATCGACGCGCTCAGCAACGCCGAGAGCCCGGCCGCCGGCAGCATCGGCGTGTCGCGGTAGCGGCGGATGATGAGCATCATCACCGCCATCAGCACGGTCATGCCGAGCGCCAGCAGGTCGCCGAAAAGCCCGCTCTGCGCGCTCTCCCCGCGGACCATGACAATGACCCCGACCAGCGCCGCCGCGCTTGCGATCAAGGTCGCTCGGTTTTGCGGGGCACGAAACACCGCCCAGCCGATCGCCGCCGTCAAAAAGGGAGCGGTGGCGAAGATGACTACGACGTCAGCGACCGAGGTCCGGCGAAACGCATTGATAAACAGGATTGTCGCGAGTCCCGAGCACGCGGTGGCGGCCAACCCCGGCCAACCCATCGCGCGCACCGTCTCGAATGCACCGCGCCCCTCGCGGACCAGCACCACGGTCGCGATGAAGGCGGCCGCGAACAGCCCCCGCCAGAACAGGATGGTCCAGGGATCGAGCGGGATCAGCCGGGTGAAGAACCCCGCCGTGCTGTAGGCGACCGCTGAGGCCGCGACGAGGGAGATGCCCACGCCGCGCCGCTCACTCATCACGCACGCCAGAAAGGCTTGTTGGCCTCGTGCTCGGCCTCGACGGGGGTTATGCCGATGTCCTTGAGGATGTGCGGGGGCAGTTCCGACAGCGCCATGCGCGAGCGCCAGCGCCGCCAGCCCTCCCGGATTGCCGCGCGGATCGAGACCCGCCCCGGCGCGGGGTGCGGCCCGTGGATGTGCGGTGGCGTGTCGGTCCGCCCACGGGCAGGGCAGGGGATAGGCTCCGACAGCGGGGTGCGGAAGAAGACCGTCGTGGTCATGGGAAGCTCCTTCAGATTGCCAGGAGAAGAGAGTAGGAACCCCCTCCTGACAGCGTCGTGTCAGCAGCGAACGGGAGCGGAGAAATGCGCCGTGCCGATCGGCTGTTCGACATCATCCAGGTGATGCGGCTCGCGCGCACTCCGATTACTGCGGCGGCAATCGCGGCCGAACTCGAAGTCACGCCGCGCACCGTCTATCGCGACATCGCGACCCTCCAGGCGCGGCGGGTGCCGATCGAGGGTGCCGCGGGTCTCGGCTACGTGCTGCGCCGCGGCTTCGAGCTGCCGCCGCTGATGTTCACCGAGGAGGAGGCGGAGGCGATCACCGTCGGGCTGCGGCTGCTCGCCCGCACCGGCGATGCGGGGCTGACGGCGGCGGCGCACAGCGTGGCGGCGAAGGTCGCGGCGGTGGTGCCGGCCGGGATGCGCGAGCAGATCACGTCGGCACCGGTGCATGTCTCCCGCCGTGGCGCGCCGGCGGCGCGCGGCATCGACCTCTCGCGCGTGCGTGATGCGATCCGCAGCGCGCGCAAGATGCGCATCGCCTACGTCGATGGGAACGGCCGCGCCAGCAGCCGGACGATCAAGCCGATCGCCGTCGAGTATTACATGGAAGCGACCCTGCTCTGCGCGTGGTGCGAGCTGCGCGACGACTACCGGCACTTCCGCGCTGACCGCATCACCGAGGCACGGCTGCTGAAGGAGAGTTTTGCCGATGAGGCGGCCCGCCTGATGACAGGCTGGCTCGCGCTCACCCGGCCGGCCTGATGCCCAGTATCGCGGCTGCGATCACCGGGCACAGCGCACCGCGTCACGGATGCGGCCGCCACGGGACGGGCCACGGCGCTCAAACCGGCGCGAACACGTACCACCAGAACGGGAGCGTCAGGAACGATACCACCGTCCCGATCCCGACCATCAAGGTGATCAGCGCCGTGTTCAATCCGTACTGAATGGCAACGATCGAGCCGCCGATCTGTGGCGCCATCGCGGCCTCGAACAGGGTGATCTGCATTGTTGGCCCGCGCAGGCCCATCACGCCGAGATAGATCAGCGCGATCAGCAGCGGCGCGAGCACGAGCTTGTAGCCAAGCCCCAACGCCAGGGGAATGCGGCTTCCTCGCAACGACCCGAGCCGCAACTGCAATCCGACCGATACCAGCGCCAGCGGCGCCAGGGTCGCGCCCAGCCGGCTCAGCACGCTGTCCGCCCAAGCAGGATAATTGACCGGCATGAGGAGGAGGGCGAGCGCGAGCGCGATCAGGGGCGGAAAAGTCACGATCCGTCGCAGCGTATCGCGGGGCGAGATCACGCCCTCGGAATAGAGGCAGATCAGAAGGATGCCGACCGTGCTCAGCACCAGATAGGTGCCAAGCTGGTCGATCATGATCCCGACCGGCATCCCGCCGGCTCCGTAGAAGGATTCGATCATCGGCAACCCGATGAAAGATGTGTTGCCCAGCCCGCCCATCACGACGAGTGCCCCGGTGGTGGCTTTCGGAAGTCGCAGTGCCTTGCCGATCAACCAAAAGATCAGCGCACTTGCCGCGAAGAGCAGCCACGGCATCAGCACGGCATAGAGCAAAGAGGGCCGCAGAGTGATGGCGTGGACCTGAAGCAGCGTGAGGGCCGGGAGCGAGACGTTGATGATGAACGCATTGATGGAGGTATGGGCGTTGTCCGGCACCCTGCCGAGCTGCCGCAAGGCCATCCCGATCGCCAAGCACAGGAACAGCATGATGATGTTGGACATTGTGCTCTCCGCTGGTCGCAGTCGGGCGGCGCCCAGCAGACCAGCTCGCGACCGTTGCCGGCTGTGAGCCGGGTCACACGGTCGGTCGGATTCGCGTGGGGTCCGACCGGTCCGGCATCCTCAAGCGGCTCAAGGAGATTGCCGAGCGTCCGCCGGGTGGTCAGCGCGCCAACCGGAACCGTGCCGCCGCCAGCAAATCGGTCGCGAGCGCGTCGCGGATCGCGGTGGCGCCGGCTTCGGTGCGCGGCAAGGCCAGCACCCGTGCGAACGCCGGTCCGTCGCCGCGGGCCCGGGCGAGGAACAGCCGGGCCAAGGCCCGTGCCGCAGGCGTGCGCGGCGCGCAGCAGGGGCAGCCCAGCGGGTGCCTCGACGGGACCAGCACAAACCCCGCGACCGCACGGCCCGGCACCGCCGCGGGTTCGCCCTCGACCAGCAGCGCGGTTGCCGCGTCGCCGGGATCGGCGCCGCCGATCAGCACCGGAATGCGCGGGTCGGACACGCGCCCTCATAGCGGGACCGTGCCCAGGGAACAAGGCTCGCCGGCGACTTCAGGCTGGACTTAAAGATATCTTTATGTATGGTCGCCCTTATGGACACGCTGCTCGCCTGCCTGCGCGCCGCCGCCGAACCGACTCGGCTGCGGCTGCTCGCACTCGCCGCCGGTGGCAGCTTCTGCGTCAGCGAGTTCGCCGAGATTTTGGGCCAGAGCCAGCCGCGCCTGTCGCGCCACCTGCGGCTGCTGGGTGAGGCGGGGCTGCTGGAGCGGGTGCGCGAGGGCGCCAATCTGTGGCTGACCTTGCCCGGCGGCGACGCCGGCGCCTTCGCCCGCGACCTGCTGGCGCGGCTGCCGGCGGATGATCCGCAGCTTGCGGCCGACCGCCGGCAGGCGGCGCGGGTGCTCGCCGCGCGCGCCCGCGCCGCCTCCGAGAGTTTTCGCCGCCAGGGTGCCGACTGGGACGAGATGCGGGCGATGGGCCTGCCCGCCGAGGCGGTAGAGGCGGCGCTGCTGCGGCTGCTGCCCGAGCAGGGGATCGGCCGGCTGTTGGACATCGGCACCGGGACCGGCCGGCTGCTGGAGCTGATCGGCCCCCGCGTCGGCGCGGCGCTCGGCGTGGACGCGAGCCGCGAGATGCTGGCACTGGCGCGGGCGCGGCTGGCGCAGCCCGGATTGCCGCACTGCGCGGTGCGGCAGGCCGACATGTACCGCCTGCCGCTGCCCGACGCGGGGTTCGACGCCGCCGTGCTGCAAATGGTGCTGCACCATGCCGAGGACCCGGCCGCGGCGCTGGCGGAGGCGGCCCGCGTGCTGCGCCCTGGCGGCGCCCTGATCGTGGTCGATCTCGCCGCCCACGACGCGGCGCCGGCGGCCACCCGGCTCGCGCATCGCTGGCCGGGATTCGACGACGACGCGATGGCAGCCCTGCTCGCTCGTGCGGGATTGGCGGCCGGCGCCGCGGTCGCGGTGCCCGGACCTTTGGAAATCCGATTGTGGCCGGCCGCCAAGCCGGCGGCTTCGCATCAACTCGCGGCTTGAAGGAACCGGCAGGAATGGCCCGACCCCATCTGCTCGATGTGCTGCGCGATCACGTGCTGCTGGCCGACGGCGGCATGGGGACCCGTGCGCAGGAGCAGCCGCTGGACACCGAGCGCGACTACTGGGGGTGCGAGAACTGCACCGATATTCTGGTTCTGTCGCGTCCCGATCTGGTGCGCGACATCCATCACGGCTATTTCGCCGCCGGCGCCGATATGGTCGAGACCAACAGTTTCGGTGCCTCGCCCGTGACGCTCGGGGAGTTTGGTCTGGCTGATCGCGCGTTCGAGATAAACCAGCGCGCGGGGGAGCTCGCGCGTGAGGCGGCGGAACAGTTCGCCGACGGGCGCGACCGCTACGTGCTGGGCAGCATCGGGCCGGGGACGAAGCTGCCGACCTTGGGCAACATCGGCTATGACGCGCTGGAGGCGGCACTCGCCGAGCAGTCGCGGGGCCTGGTCGCGGGCGGCGTCGATGCGATCCTGATCGAGACCTGCCAGGACACGCTGCAAATCAAGGCGGCGGTGAACGGTGCCAAGCGCGCGCGCGCCGACGCCGGCACCGACACGCCGATCTTCGTGCAGGCGACGGTGGAAACCACCGGCACGCTGCTGGTCGGCCCCGACATCGCCGCGGCCGCGACCGTGATTCATGCTCTCGACGTGCCGCTGCTGGGGCTGAATTGCGCCACCGGGCCGCAGGAGATGGCCGAGCACGTCGGGTGGCTGGCGAAGAACTGGCCCGGCCTGATCTCGGTGCAGCCGAACGCCGGCTTGCCGGAGCTGGTGGACGGGCACACGCGTTATCCGCTTTCGCCCGCCGATCTCGCGACCTGGCTGGAGCGCTTCGTCGCCGAGGACGGGGTGAATTTGATCGGCGGCTGCTGCGGCACCACCAACGCGCATATCGCGGCCCTCGATGCGATGCTGCGCCGTCGCGGCGAGCGCCGGCCGGCCCCGGTCGCGCGCCGCGCGGTATGGGTGCCGTCGGTCGCCAGCCTCTACGGGCAGGTGGCGCTGCGGCAGGAGAGTGCGATCTTCTCGATCGGCGAGCGCTGCAACGCCAACGGTTCGAAGAAGTGGCGCGCGTTGCAGGAGAGCGGCGACTGGGACGGCTGCGTGGCGATGGCGCGCGAGCAGATCGCCGAGGGGTCGAACGCGCTCGACGTCTGCACCGCCTTCGTCGGCCGCGACGAGATTTTCGAAATGAACGAGGTGATCCGGCGCTTCACGTCGTCGGTGAACGCACCGCTGGTGATCGACAGCACCGAGACGCCGGTGCTCGAGAGCGCCCTGAAACTGCACGGCGGCAAGCCGATCATCAACTCGATCAATTTCGAGGACGGCGAGGCGCACGCGGAGGAGCGGCTGCGCCTCGCGCGCCGCTTCGGGACGGCGGTGATCGCGCTGACGATCGACGAGCAGGGGATGGCGAAGTCGCCCGAACGCAAGCTCGCGGTCGCCGAACGGCTGGTCGCCTTCGCCTGCGAGCGGCACGGCCTGCCGCAATCCGACCTGCTGATCGACCCGCTCACTTTCACGATCGCGACCGGCAACGAGGACGACCGCAAGCTGGCAGCTTGGACGCTGGAGGGGATCGCCGCGATCCGCGCGCGCTTCCCCGACGTGCAGATCATCCTTGGCCTGTCAAACGTGAGCTTCGGCCTCAATCCGGCGGCACGCGCGGTGCTGAACAGCGTGTTCCTCGATCACGCGGTGCGCGCCGGCATGACCGGAGCGATCGTGCATGTCAGCAAGATCCGTCCGCTGCACCAGTTGGCGCCGGAGGAGGTGGCGGTCGCCGAGGATTTGATCTTCGATCGCCGCCGCGAGGGTTACGATCCGCTGGCACGGATCCTGGAGATGTTCGCCGACCGACGCACGGCGGACGCGACCACCCGCAAGCGCGCCGAAACCGTCGAGGATCGGCTGCGCGAGCGAATCGTCGATGGCGACCGCAAGGGGCTGACCGACGACCTCGACGCGGCGATGCAGCATCACGCGCCACTCGACATCATCAACACCATCCTGCTCGACGGCATGAAGGTGGTGGGCGAGCTGTTCGGCGCCGGCAAGATGCAGTTGCCGTTCGTGCTGCAAAGTGCCGAGACGATGAAGGCGGCGGTCGCCTGGCTCGAGCCGCACATGGAGCGCGTGGACGGGCAGGAGAAGGGCACCATCGTGCTCGCGACCGTGAAGGGCGACGTGCATGACATCGGCAAGAACCTGGTTGACATCATCCTGACCAATAACGGCTATCGCGTGGTCAATCTCGGGATCAAGGTCAAGCTCGCCGACATGCTGGCGGCGGCGAGCACGCATCGCGCGCACGCGATCGGCATGTCGGGGCTGCTGGTGAAATCGACCGTGGTGATGCGCGAGAACCTGGAAGAAATGACGCGCCAGGGGCTGGAGATTCCGGTCGTGCTCGGCGGTGCCGCGCTGACCCGCGGCTATGTCGAGGACGAATGCGTGCGCGCCTATGCGTGCGGCCGGGTGGCGTATGCGCGCGACGCATTCGACGGGCTGCACCTGATGGACAAGGTGATGGGCAACGGCTTCGATGACTATCTGGGCGCGGTACAGGCGCGGCGCGCGGGCAAGAGCCGCAATCCGAGCCGCACGCTGGGGCAGGCGGACGCCCGCGCGTTCCGCCCCGTCGATGTGGTGGCGGTGCAGGCACGCCGGCGGCGCGTGACGCAGGAGGTGGCAGTGCCGGCGCCGCCGTTTTGGGGCGCGCGCGTGATCGAAGCGTCGCCGAAGGCGATCGTGCCGTTCGTCAACGAACGCAGCCTCTATCAATTCCAGTGGGGATTTCGCAAGCAGGGACGCTCGCTCGACGATTTCCTCGGCTGGGCGAAGCAGGAGCTGCGGCCGGTGATGAAGCGGATGCTCGCCTTGTGCGAGGCCGACGACATTCTCCGCCCGCGCGCCGCTTACGGCTACTGGAAGGCCGCCGGGCAGGGCAACGACCTGATCCTGTTCGACGAGAGCGGGGAGCGCGAGCTGGCGCGCTTCATGCTGCCGCGCCAGCCGCGCGAGGACGGCGAGTGCATCGCCGATTTCGTGCGCGACATCGACGATGCCGAGCGCGACGTGATCGGGTTGCAGGTGGTGACGATGGGGCAGAAGGCATCGGACACGACGCGCGCCTGGTTCGAGGACGACCGTTACCAGGATTATCTCTATCTGCACGGCCTGTCGGTGGAGATGGCGGAGGCGATGGCGGAATACGCCCACAAGCGCATTCGCGCCGAATTGGGCTTCGCCGCCGAGGACGATCGCGACATGGACAAGATGCTGAGCCAGGGGTATCGCGGCTCGCGCTATTCCTTCGGCTATCCGGCCTGCCCGAAGCTCGAGGACCAGGCGCCGCTGATGACCCTGCTGGGGGCGGAGCGGATCGGCGTGTCGCTATCGGACGAATGGCAGCTCCATCCCGAGCAGAGCACGAGTGCCATCGTGATCCTGAACCCGCGGGCAAAGTATTTCTCGGTGTAGGCCGCGCGATCTCCCCCGCCCCTTGTGGGAGGGGGTCGGGGGGAGGGGTGCGCGCGGTGACGCGGCATCGTGCGGCACCACCCCCCACCCCGGCCCTCCCCCGCAACGGGGGAGGGAGTAGAGCGCCGTCCATGTCGGATGCTTTTTTTAGCGCACGATCTGTCGCCGGCGCAGCTCGTCGAGCACGCGATCCGCAAGCGCCTCGGGCGGGGCATCGAGCGTGCGCAGATGCAGCTCCGGCGCGAGCGGGGCTTCGTAGGGCGCGTCGATGCCGGTAAAATTGCGGATCTCGCCGGCATCGGCGCGGGCGTAGAGGCCCTTCGGGTCGCGCCGGCGGCATTCCTCGATCGGCGTATCGACATAAACCTCGATGAACTCGCCCTGGGCCACCCGCTCACGCGCCATGCCGCGCTCGGAGCGGTACGGCGAGATGAACGAGACCAGCACGATCAGTCCGGCATCGACGAACAGCGCCGCCGCCTCGGCGACGCGGCGGATGTTCTCGACGCGGTCGGCCGCGGTGAACCCGAGATCCTTGTTGAGGCCGTGGCGGACGTTGTCGCCGTCGAGCGCGTAAGTGTGTCGTCCGAGAGCCGCGAGCTTCTTCTCGACCAGATTGGTGATCGTCGACTTGCCGGAGCCGGAGAGGCCGGTGAACCAGACGATGCAGGGCGACTGCTCCTTCAGCCGCGCGCGCGCGGCCTTGTTCACGTCGAGCTCCTGCCAGGTGATGCTGGTCGCACGGCGCAGCGCGTGGTCGATCATGCCGACGCCGACGGTCGCATTGCTCAGCCGGTCGACGACGATGAAGCCGCCGAGATCGCGGCTCTCGGCATAGGGCGCGAACGGCAGCGGCGCGGTCAGCGCCAGGTGAACCACGCCCAGATCGTTCATCTTGAGGTCGTCGGCGGAGAGTTTCTCCTGCGTGTTGACGTCGATGCGGTGGCGGATGCGGGTGACGCTGCCGGTGGTCGAACGCGCGCCGAGCTTGAAGCGATAGCTGCGCCCCGAGAGCAGCGGCGCCTCGGCGAGCCACACCAGATGCGCCGCGAACTGATCGGCGACCGGCACCGAGGCGGCGGCGTCGGCCAGCACGTCGCCACGCGAGACGTCGGTCTCCTCGGCCAGCACCAGCGTCACCGCCTCGCCCGCCTCGGCTTGGTCGCGGTCGCCGTCCATCGTGACGATGCGCCGCACCGCGACCTGGCGCTCCGAACCGCTTACGGAAACGACTTCACCCGGACGGATGCGCCCGCTCGCGATCGTGCCCGCGTAGCCGCGGAAATCGTGGTTGGGACGGTTGACCCACTGCACCGGCATCCGGAACGGCAGCGCCGCCGTCTCGTCGTCGATCGCGACGGTTTCCAGATGCTCGAGCAGGCACGGGCCTTCGTACCAGGGCGTGCGCGCGCTGGGTGCGATCACGTTGTCGCCGAACCGGGCCGAGATCGGGATCGCGACCAGGCTGCGAAAGCCGAAGCCGGCGACCGCGTGCTCGTAGTCCTTGCGGATCGCATCGAACCGCGCGGCGCTGAAATCCACGAGATCGATCTTGTTGACCGCGAGCACGACGTGGCGGATGCCGAGCAGGCTGGCGATGAAGGAATGCCGGCGCGTCTGCGTCAGCACGCCGTTGCGTGCATCGACCAGCACCACGGCAAGCTCGGCGTTGGAGGCGCCGGTCGCCATGTTGCGCGTGTACTGCTCATGCCCGGGCGTGTCGGCGACGATGAAGCGGCGCCGCTCGGTGGTGAAGAAGCGATAGGCGACGTCGATCGTGATGCCCTGCTGGCGCTCCGCCTCCAGCCCATCGACCAGCAGCGCGAAATCCATGTCGTCGCCGGTGCTGCCGTGCTTGCGGCTGTCGCTCGCGAGGGCCAGCAACTGGTCCTCGAACACCAGCTTGGTGTCGTAGAGCAGACGGCCGATCAGGGTGGACTTGCCGTCATCGACGCTGCCGCAAGTCAGGAACCGCAGGAAGCTCACCGCCTGCTGCGCTACCTCCTGCGCCGCCTCGTGCGCCTGGGGCTGCACCGCCGGCCCGGCGGTTTCGGACGGCGCCGGGATCACGGTATCCATCAGAAATACCCCTCGCGCTTCTTCTTCTCCATGGACGCCGCCTCGTCGCGATCGATCAGCCGGCCGCCGCGTTCGGAGGTGCGAACGGCGAACATCTCGGCCACGATCTCCGCCAGCGTGGTCGCCGAACTCTCGATGGCGCCCGTCAGAGGGTAGCAGCCGAGCGAGCGGAACCGCACGGTGCGCATCTGCGGCACCTCGCCCGGGGCCAGGCGCATCCGCTCGTCGTGCACCACGATCAGGCTGCCGTCGCGCTCGACCACGGGATGCGGCTTGGCGAAATACAGCGGGACGATCGGAAGCGCCTCGTCCATGATGTATTGCCAGACGTCGAGCTCGGTCCAGTTGGAGAGCGGGAACACGCGGATCAACTCGCCCTCGTTGATGCGGCCGTTGTAGAGGCGCCAGAACTCCGGCCGCTGGTTCTTCGGATCCCATTCCTGATGGGCGCTGCGGAAGCTGAAAATGCGCTCCTTGGCGCGCGACTTCTCCTCGTCGCGGCGGGCGCCCCCGAACGCCGCGTCCCAGCCGCCGGCGCGCAGCGCCTGCCGCAGCGCCTCGGTCTTCATCACCTGCGTGTAATAGGAGGAACCGTGGTCGAAGGGATTGACGCCCTGCGCGCGGCCCTCGGCGTTGGTGTGCACGATCAGCCGCAGGCCGAGCCGGGCGGCGGTCTCGTCGCGAAACGCGATCATTTCGCGGAACTTCCAGCCGGTGTCGATGTGCAGCAGCGGGAACGGCACCGGTCCCGGGTAGAAGGCCTTGCGGGCAAGGTGCAGCATCACCGAGCTGTCCTTGCCGATCGAATAGAGCAACACGGGCGCGCGGCACTCCGCCACCACCTCGCGGAAGATGTGGACGCTTTCATCCTCGAGCCGCTTGAGGTGAGAGCCGCGATGCACGGCCATGCCGCCTCCCCATGTTCCGCCCCGGCACGATGCGGCCGGAATGCGGGGGTAGGCCGCATCCCGGCACGCAACGGTACGGAGGTAGCACGGCGAGAGCGTGGCGCCCAAGCGAAAGGCGCGTGCCGGCGGATCAGCGCCGCTGCTGGGCGAATTGGGGCGCAGGCCGCGCCGCGGCACGGACCGGCGCCGGCCGGGAAGCAGGCGCGTGGTAGGCGGGCGGGTGGTAGGCGGGTGCCCGATAAGCCGGAGCATGGTACGCCGGCGGGTGGTAGGCGGGTGCCTGATAAGCCGGAGCATGGTACGCCGGCGCGTGGTAGGCGGGCGCCCGATAAGCCGGAGCATGGTACGCCGGGGCGTGGTAGGCCGGCGCGCGATAAGCCGGAGCGCGATACGCCGGCGCCCGATAGGCGGAGGCATGGTAGGCGGGGGCATGGTAGGCCGGTGAGCGCGCCACGGCGGGACCGGCGGCCACCGCCATCGTGTGCGGCGCGCCGGGCCGGGCCACTGCCGGTCGCGCCGGCGCCTGCGATCGTCCGTCAAATGCGGCCCGCGACGCGCCGGGAGCCGGCAGCCGCGCGGCGGCCAGGCGCTGCGGCGCCGGGGCACGCAGCGCCGGCCGCGCGCCCGTGCGGTCGGCGGCGATGCGCGGGCCGGACGCGGCGGCGGTTGCGAACCGCTCCCGCCCGGCGGCGATCACCGGCCGCGGGGCGCCGGGCGCGCGCAGCGCCGGCAGGCCGGGGTGTGCCGGGCGAGCCGCCGCCAGCACCGAGCGCCCGCCGCCACGCGGCCCGATCAGGCCCGGTCGCGCAAGCGAAGGCCGTCCCGCGCCGGGGGCGCGCAGCGGCGGAGGCGTACCCCGTCGCGCCGCGAACCGGGTCTGCGCACCGCGCAAGCCGGCGGCGCGCGCGGTTGCCGCTATCGCGGGGGCTCGGCCGCGGAGCGCCGGCAATCCCCCCGGCAACCCACTCGGCCGCGCGCCGCGCGCGAGGGCCGGGCCGGCTGCTGCCGGGCGGTGCAGCGCGGCGGCCGGGATGCCCAGATTGCGGGCCATCGGCCGGGTCAGCCCGGCGGTCTCGGCCCCTGGCCGCAGCGGCGTCCGCCCCACGATCGGCCGCGCCGTGCGCAACTGCGCCGGGTCGGCGCGCTGCACCAGCCCGTGCAGCCGTCGCGAGGCGACGAACGCCGAGGCCGGCACGACGCTCGCCGCACGGCGGTTGATGAAGTTGTTGATCGTGATGTTGCGATTGATGGTGATGTTGTTGATGTTGCGCACGTTGATGATGTTCACCGAACGGAAATAGCCCGATCCGAAACGATACCAGGGCACGAACGGCTCGCCCGGCCCCAGCGGCACCCAGCCGACCGGACCGCGCCAGCCGCCCCAGCCGCCGGCGCCGCCCCACCAGCCCCAGCCGTGCCAGCCGCCCCAGCCCCAGCCCAGGCCGACGCCGAAGCCGATGAAGCTGACCAGCGCCGGCGCATAGACCGGCACGTAGCCGAAACCGACCGCGACGCCCGGCAGCAGCGGCACCCAGCCCCAGGCGCCGGCGATCTGGGCCCAGCGCCCGTAATGGAACGGCGCAAACCCCCACGGCTCGGCACTGACCCAGTTCCAGCCCCAGGGCTGGGTGTAGTTCCAGGAGCCGTCCTGGTACGGCGTCCAGCCCGGCGCCACGTTGGGATACCAGACCTGCCCATACTGCGCGCTGCTGGACCAGCGGCCGTACTGCGCGAGATCGGCGCAGCCGGTCATCTGCTGCACCGCCGGCGGCAGGGCGGCGACCGCGCTGGCGAGCTGCTCGGGGGCGGCGGCCAGCATCGCGGTCAGGAACGGCGTCTGCACCGCCGCGCCGACGCTGCCCTGGAAATTGTCCGTGCCGGAGACCGTCGCGGTCTGGGTCGCCGCCACCTGCAAGGCGAGCGACGGCCCGGTGATTTCGGCCGCCCCCTCCACCACGGTCAGCGTGGTCGCATCGGCGGTGTCGCCTGCGGCGATGTCGTAGCGGCCGGCGGCGGTGATCTGTACCGTGCCGCGCGGCGTCGCGATCGCGTAGGTATCGCCCGCCGGCAGTGTCGGGATGGCGAGGAACAGCTCGCCCTGCGGCAGCGTCGCCGCGAAAGCGTGATCGTCGATGCTGGTGATGTCGAGTTCGGTGCTGCCGCTCATCGTGAACGCGGTGGCACCCAGCTCCAGCCGCGCCTGCGCCTGCGGCTCAGTCCAGAAAGCGTCACCGCTCACGATGGGGGTGTTGAGCGCCGCCGGGCTCCACTGCGTCGCATCGGCGGCGTGGGTGCTGACGGTGCCGGTGATCTGCGCCAGCCGGCCGACGCGCGCGGGCGGATTGGCGGCGTCGGGCACGGCCTCCGCGGCGGCACTCGCGATCGGCGGCGCGGCCGCCAGCGCCGCGGTCGCGGTGAAGATTGGCGCCAGGACCAGTGCCGTCGCGGCCAGGGCGGCGATGAGGGCCGAAGAGCGACGACGCGGCTGCACCATTGGGGCCTCCTTGCGGCGCCGGGCGGTGCCTGCGCGGCGCCTGCACCGGGCTCTGGCATCCAGATTATCCTGCATTGCGGCCGGCTTATGGCTTCGGGGTTGACGAATTCGGGAGGCGGGCGGGAGGTGACTTCCCAGCGCGAGTCACCAGACTTGTCTCGGGAAGGAATTTCCCATATCCCCGATGGCATGAGCATTGGGGTAGATACGATCCTACAGCGCCTGGGCGGGGCCGAACGCGCGGCGCGGCTGCTGGGCGTGGGGACCGAGGCGGTGCGGAAGTGGCGTCACGCCGGCGCGATCCCGTCGCGGCACTGGCCGGCGGTGATCGCGGCGACCGGGTTGGCGCTGGCGGAGTTGCCCGGCGTGCCGGGCCGCCCCGAGGCGGCCGAGCCGCCGCCCGGGGCCACCGCCGCGCTGGTGCTGGCGGACGGCACGGTGTTCTGGGGCCGCGGCTTCGGCGCCCACGCCCACGGGCGCGCGGGCGAGGTTTGCTTCAACACCGGCATGACCGGCTATCAGGAGACGCTGACCGACCCCTCCTATGCCGGGCAGATCATCACCTTCACCTTCCCGCATATCGGCAATGCCGGCGCCAATGCCGAGGATGTGGAGGCGGGCACGATCGCGGCGCTGGGGGCGGTGGTGAAGCAGGATGTGACCGCGCCCTCGAACTGGCGCGCGGCATCGGGCCTGGATGCGTGGCTGCGCGCGCAGGGGGTGCCGGGGATCGCCGGCGTCGATACGCGGGCGCTGACGCTGCGCATCCGCGACGGCGGCGCGCCGAACGGCGTGCTCGCCTATCCCGCCGACGGGCGGTTCGATATCCCGGCCCTGGTCGCACGCGCGTGCGACTGGCCGGGGCTGGTGGGGATGGACCTGGCGCGGCAGGTCTCCTGCACGCAGACCTACGTCTGGGACGAGCAGGCCGAGTGGGCGTGGCCGGGAGGATATGCACGGCCGCCGGCGCCGCGGTTTCACGTCGTCGCGGTCGATTACGGCGCCAAGCGCAACATCCTGCGCTGCCTGGCCGCCGCGGGCTGCCGGGTGACGGTGGTGCCGGCGACCGCCTCGGCCGAGGACATTTTCCGCCACGCGCCGGACGGCATTTTTCTCAGCAACGGGCCGGGCGATCCGGCGGCGACGGCGGAGTACGCGGTGCCGGTGCTGCGCGAGGTGATCGCGTCGGGCAAGCCGGTGTTCGGCATCTGCCTCGGCCACCAGCTTTTGGCACTCGCGCTGGGGGCGCGCACCTACAAGTTGGCGCTCGGCCATCGCGGGGCGAACCAGCCGGTGAAGGAGCTGGCGACCGGGCGGGTGGAAATCACCAGCCAGAACCACGGCTTTGCCGTCGATGACGCCACGCTGCCGGAGGGCGTGCGGGTGACGCATGTGAGCCTGTTCGATGGCTCGAACGAGGGGCTTGCGTGCGAGGGGCGGCCGGTCTTTTCGGTGCAGTATCATCCCGAAGCGTCCCCGGGGCCGGCGGACAGCCATCATCTGTTCGAGCGGTTCGTGGTGATGATGGGCGCGGCCGCATGATGCTCTGCACGCCGTTCCCGACTCTGGAAGTTGGTGTGCATCGTGCCTCGTCGTCATTGCGAGCGAAGCGAAGCAATCCAGCAGCCTTGCCTGCGGCACCGCCCTTGGATTGCTTCGTCGCGTCGCTCCTCGCAATGACTGGAAAGAAAAATGCCTCGCCGCACCGACCTCCGGTCTATCCTGATCATCGGCGCCGGGCCGATCGTCATCGGCCAGGCCTGCGAGTTCGACTATTCCGGCGCGCAGGCGTGCAAGGCGCTGCGGGAAGAGGGGTTTCGCGTCGTCCTCGTCAATTCCAATCCCGCGACGATCATGACCGATCCCGGTCTGGCGGACGCAACCTACATCGAGCCGATCACGCCCGAGATCGTCGAGAAAATAATCGCCAAGGAAAAGCCCGACGCGGTGCTGCCGACGATGGGCGGGCAGACGGCGCTGAATGTCGCGATGCGGCTCGCCGGCTCCGGTGCGCTCGCGCGGCACGGCGTCGAGCTGATCGGCGCGCGCGCCGAGGTGATCGAGCGCGCCGAGGACCGGCAGAAGTTCCGCGACACGATGGCGGCGATCGGCATCGAAAGCCCGCAGAGCGCGATCGCCCACAGTATCGCCGAGGCGCGCGCCGCACTCGCCGAGACCGGGCTGCCGGCGGTGATCCGGCCGAGCTTCACCCTCGGCGGCACCGGCGGCGGCATCGCCTACAACCGCGAGGAGTTCGACCAGATCGTGAGTGCCGGCCTCGACGCCTCGCCCACGCACGAGGTGCTGGTCGAGGAAAGCGTGCTCGGCTGGAAGGAGTTCGAAATGGAGGTGGTCCGCGACCGCGCGGACAACTGCATCATCGTCTGCTCGATCGAGAACATCGATCCGATGGGCGTGCATACCGGCGACAGCGTGACCGTCGCCCCGGCGCTCACGCTCACCGACAAGGAATACCAGCGGATGCGCGGCGCCTCGATCGCGTGCCTGCGCGCGATCGGCGTCGATACCGGCGGATCGAACGTGCAGTTCGCGGTCAATCCCGCCGACGGGCGCATGGTCATCATCGAGATGAACCCGCGCGTCTCGCGCTCCTCCGCACTCGCCTCCAAGGCGACGGGGTTCCCGATTGCCAAGATCGCCGCCAAGCTCGCGGTCGGCTACACGCTCGACGAGCTGGCGAACGACATCACCCGCACCACGCCGGCGAGCTTCGAGCCGACGATCGACTACGTGGTGGTAAAAATCCCGCGCTTCACGTTTGAAAAATTCCCCGGCACGCCGGCGCTCCTCACCACCAGCATGAAGAGCGTGGGCGAGGCGATGGCGATCGGCCGCAGCTTCGCCGAGGCACTCCAGAAGGGTTTTCGCAGCATGGAGACGGGGCTTGGCGGCCTCGATCCGGTCGAGCCGCCGGGCGACGGCGGGGCAGACGCCTATCGCGCGGCGCTGTCGGCGCCGCGGCCGGACCGGCTGCTGATGGCCGCCCAGGCGCTGCGCGCGGGGCTGTCGGTGGACGAAATCCACGCGGCCTGCCGCTTCGATCCGTGGTTTCTGCGCGAGCTGGAAGCGATCGTCGCGGCCGAACGCGAGGTCGCGGCAGGGGGACTGCCGCGCGAGGCGGTGGCGCTGCGGCGGCTGAAGGCGTTCGGGTTCTCCGATGCGCGGCTGGCGGCCCTCGCGGGCGCGACCGAGTCCCAGGTGGCGAGCCTGCGCGAGCAGCTTGGCGTGCGGGCGGTGTACAAGCGCATCGACACTTGCGCCGGCGAATTCGCGTCCGCCACGCCGTATCTCTATTCGACCTACGAAGGCGGTTTCGGCGTGCCCTCCTGCGAAGCGGTGCCGACGGCTCGCAGAAAAGTGGTGATCCTCGGCGGCGGCCCGAACCGGATCGGCCAGGGCATCGAGTTCGACTATTGCTGCGTCCACGCCGCCTACGCCCTGCGCGAGGCCGGCTTCGAGACGGTCATGGTCAACTGCAACCCCGAGACCGTCAGCACCGACTACGACACCTCCGATCGCCTCTATTTCGAGCCGCTGACCGCCGAGGACGTGATCGCGCTGGTGCGCCGCGAGCAGCAGGGCGGCGAGGTCGCGGGCTGCATCGTGCAGTACGGCGGGCAGACCCCGCTCAAGCTCTCGCAGGCGCTGGTGCGTGCCGGCATCCCGATCCTCGGCACTTCGGCGGACGCGATCGACGTCGCCGAGGATCGCGAGCGGTTCCAGGCGCTGCTGCAACGGCTCGGGCTGCGCCAGCCGGAGAACGGCGTCGCGCGCTCGGCGGCGGAGGCCGAGGCGATTGCCGAGCGCATCGGCTATCCGGTGGTGATCCGGCCGAGCTACGTGCTCGGCGGGCGGGCGATGCAGATCGTGCATGACCGGTCTGGGCTGCATCGCTACATGCGCGAGGCGGTGCGCGCCTCGGGCGAGAACCCGGTGCTGATCGACGGCTACCTTGCCGAGGCGATCGAGGTCGATGTCGATTGCATCGCCGACGGCGAGAGCGTGTTCGTGGCCGGCGTGATGGAGCATATCGAGGAGGCGGGCATCCACTCCGGCGATTCCGCGTGCTCGCTGCCGCCCTATACGCTGGCGCCGTTCGTCGTCGCCGAGCTGCGCGCGCAGACCGCGGCAATGGCGAAGGCGCTCGGCGTCATCGGGCTGATGAACGTGCAGTACGCGATCAAGGACGACGCGATCTACGTGCTGGAGGTGAACCCGCGCGCCAGCCGCACGGTGCCGTTCGTCGCCAAGGCAACGGGCGTGCCGATCGCCAAGATCGGCGCGCGCATCATGGCCGGGGCGAAACTCTCAGAGTTCCGGCTCGACGGACAGGCGATCGCGCCGCACGTTGCCGTGAAGGAGGCGGTGTTTCCGTTCGCACGCTTTCCCGATGTCGATACGATCCTCGGTCCGGAGATGAAATCGACCGGCGAGGTGATGGGACTGGACGCGAGCTTCGAACGCGCGTTTGCGAAGTCGCAGCTCGGCGCCGGCGTGCGGCTGCCGGAGAGCGGCACCGCCTTCCTCTCGATCAAGGACGCCGACAAGCGCCATCTGGTGCCGCTGGCGCGCGAGCTGGTGGAGATGGGCTTTTCCGTGCTCGCGACCGCCGGCACCGCGGCGCGCATCGCGGCGGCCGGGCTGCCGGTGCGGCGGGTGAACAAGGTCCTGGAGGGCCGGCCGCACTGCGTCGATGCGATCCGCTCGGGCGAGGTGCAGATGGTGGTCAACACCGCCTCCGGTGCGCAGTCGGTCGCGGACAGCTTCGATATCCGCCGCAACGCGCTGACCCACGGCGTGCCGCATTTCACCACCATGGCCGGCGCCCGGGCGGCGGTCCATGCGATCGCGGCGCTGCGGGCCGATGCTCTTGAAGTCGCCCCGTTGCAGGCGTATTTTCGCGGATCGTTCTGAACCAACCCCGTCGCGGCCGCGCTTTCCCCGGCCGCGGCGGTGCTGTCTTGTCACTCGAGGTCGAGGGCCGCGAATTTGCCGAAATTCCCGATGACCGCCCCAGGTCTGCTGCGCTTGGAGGACGAGCTGCGCCAGCTCAAGAGCGCGGAGCGGCCGGCGATCATCCGCGCCATCGCCGAGGCGCGCACGCACGGCGATCTGAGCGAGAACGCCGAATACCACACCGCGCGCGAACGCCAGTCCTTCATCGAAGGCCGGATTGCGGAACTGGAGGAGATCGTCTCCTCGGCGGAGGTGATCGACCCGGCGACGCTGTCGGGCGACCAGGTGAAGTTCGGCGCCCATGTCCGCCTCATGGACGAGGAGAACGACCGCGAGGCCACCTATCAGATCGTCGGAATGCACGAGGCCGACATCAAGCGGGGGCGGCTGTCGGTGTCCTCGCCGCTGGCCAAGGCGCTGATCGGGAAGAAGACCGGCGACACGGTCTCGGTGCCGGCGCCGGGCGGCGACAAGACCTACGAGATCCTGAGCGTGCGGTTCGGCGCCTGACCGCATTCGGCGGCAGCGGCCGATGATCGGTCTGCCGGACATTCGCGCGGCGGCCGGGCGGATCGCCGGGCGGGTGCTGCGCACGCCGGCGCTGCACTCGGACGCGATCTCGCGCGCAACCGGCGCGGATGTCACCCTGAAGCTCGAAAATCTGCAGGCGATCGGCTCGTTCAAGGAACGCGGTGCCGCCAACAAACTCGCCTTGCTCGGCGAGGCCGAACGCGGGCGCGGCGTGATCGCGATGTCGGCGGGCAATCACGCGCAGGCGGTGGCGCGGCACGCGAACCTCTGCGGCATCGCGGCGGTAATCGTGATGCCGCAAACGACGCCGCTCTCGAAGGTTACGCGCACCGCTGGCTGGGGGGCGGAGGTGGTGCTGCACGGCGAGACGCTGGCCGAGGCGGCGGCCCATGCCGAGGCGCTCGCCGCCGAACGCGGTCTGGTCAACATCCATCCCTATGACGATCCGGCGGTGATGGCGGGGCAGGGCACGCTGGCGCTGGAGATCATCGAGGACGCGCCGGCGCTCGACGCGCTGCTGATCCCGGTCGGGGGCGGCGGCATGATCGCCGGCTGCGCCGTCGCCGCCGCGGCGCTCTCGCCCGGCACCGAGATCATCGGCGTCGAGGTCGCGGCCTACGCCTCGCTGGCGCAGCGGCTTGCCGGGCAGCCGGTGCATGTCGGCGGCCCGACCATCGCCGAGGGCATCGCGGTGCGCGACATCGGCGCGCAGCCGCTGGCGGTGATCCGCGCGCACGTCTCCGACGTGCTGGTGGTGCCCGAGCGGGTGGTGGAGGACGCGATCTCGCTGCTCGCCGAGGGGGCGAAGCAGGTCGCGGAAGGTGCGGGTGCGGTCGGGGTGGCGGCGCTGCTCGCGCACCGCGAGCGGTTCGCGGGCAAGCGGGTCGGCACCGTCGTGTGCGGCGGCAACATCGACAGCCGCATCCTGGCGAACGTGCTGCTGCGCGGCCTGCTGCGCGACGGACGGCTGTTGCGGCTGCACATGGAAATCCCGGACCGGCCCGGCGTGCTGGCCGACATCGCCGGCAAGATCGGCAATTCGGGCGGCAACATCATCGAGGTTTCGCACCAGCGCCTGTTCGCGGCGCCGAGCGTGCAGGCGGCGGAGCTGGAAGTGATGGTGGAGGCGCGCGACCCCGCGCACGCGGCGGGCATCGCGCAGGCGCTGGCCGAGAGCTACGTGGTCAGGAAGATCTGATGTCGCAGGCTGTTCATGCGCGCCTGCTCCCTCTCCCCTTGCGGGAGAGGGGCGGGGTGAGGGGCAACTACTCCGCCGCCGGCTTCAGGTGCTCCTGCAAGCGCGGCATCAGCTCGGCGAGGTTGCACGGACGATGGCGGCTGTCGAGCTGCCACAGCAGGATGTCGTCCCACGCATCCTTCACCGCCCCCGGGCTGCCGGGCAGCGCGAACAGGTAGGTGCCGCCGGCAACCCCGCCAAGGGCACGCGACTGCATCGTGGAGGTGCCGATCTTCTGGTAGCTCAACATGCGGAACAGCTCGCCAAAGCCCTCGATCGTCTTGTCGAGCACGCGGCCGAACGCCTCGGGCGTCACGTCGCGGCCGGTGATGCCGGTGCCGCCGGTGGTGATCACGACGTCGATCGCGGGATCGGCGATCCAGGCCCGCAGCACCGCCTCGATCGCATCGGCGTCATCGCGCACGATCGCGCGCGCCGCCACCTGATGGCCCGCCTGCGCGATGCGTTCGGCGAGCGCGTCGCCCGATGTGTCGTTGGCAGCCGTGCGGGTGTCGGAGATCGTCGCGACCGCGATCGCGACGGCGACGAATTTCAGGCGCTCGTCGATGCGTGCCATGACCCTTCCTTCAATGCAGCCGTGCCGGCACCGGTGCCCGCCCATCCAGGCGCGGCCAGTCGCCGGCGGCGAGCGCGTCCAGGCCGGGCGCGGCGACGTGCAGATGGGCAGCGTAGCTCCACGCGAAGGCGAGCGCACGCCGCACGTAGCGGCGGGTCTCGTCGAGCGGGATCTGCTCGATGAACAGCAGCGGGTCGCCCCGCTGGCCGATCGCACCCATCCACTTTGCCGCGTTGCCCGGGCCGTTATTGTAGCACGCCAGCACCCGCAGCAGGTCGTGATCGACCGCGTCGGTGCCGGCGAGATAGAGCAGGTATTTCTGGCCGATCGCCAGGTTCTCGGCGGCGTCGGCGATGCGGCTGGCGGCGGCGGCGCCGGCGACATAGGCCGCGGTCGCCGGCATCACCTGCATCATCCCGCGCGCGCCCTGCGCCGAGACCGCCGCCGCGTCGAAGCCGGATTCGACGCGCGCGACGGCATACACGAGGGCCGGGCTGACCACGAAGCCGCCGCGCGGCTGCAGGTGCGGCAGGCTCCGGGGGCGGCGGGCGGCCGAACCTCGCCATCCCGCGCCCAGTCCTCGGCGAGCGCGGTCAGCAGATCGGGCAGGCCGGCCGCGCGGGCGACCAGCAGGATCGCCCGCCGCAACGCCGGGTCGCCGCCGGTGCGCGGCCACAGCCGCCGCAGCGCGGTCGCGGCCGCCGCGGGCCGGCCCACCTGGAGGAAGGCGAAGGCGCGATGCCCCTCGGGGGTGGCGTCCACCGCCGCGACGTCGGCCTCGCCCAGCGTGCCGCGCGCCGCAGCGCGCTCCAGCAAATCGCGCAACCGCCGCCGCGCGAGCAGGCCGTAGAAGCTGTCCGGTTCGGCGGCCGCACGGCGCAGCCAGGGCAGAGCCTCGGCGTCACCGTCCGCTGCCCGCGCCGCCCAGAAGGCGGTGGCGCTGCGCAGCCGCGACGGCAGGCGAGGGGCCCGCCACGCACGCGCAAACAGCGCCGCCGCCTCCGCGCGCCGGCCGAGCTGCCAGGCGGCGAGACCGCCCGCGAAGCCGGCCTCGCCCACGCGCCTCGTCGGAGCCGTCGAGCACGCTGCGGGCCAGCACCAGCGCGCGCCGCGGCCGGCCGGCGCGGAACAGCGCCTGCGCGACCTCGGCCCGCAGGTGCGCCGCCGACAGCGCATCCAGCCCCCGCGTGCCTGCGACCAGCCGCAATGCGGTGTCGAACGCGCCGGCCGCGATGCGGGAGGCGACCTCGCGCTCGATCACCGGATGATTGGGCAGCGGATGACTGGGCAGCGGCGGGGCTGGCGGCTCTTGTGTCGGCGGCGGCGGGTCGGCGGGCGCCACCGGCGGCGTCGGCAGCGGTTGCGCGATGCCGCGGGCGCGCAGGATCGCGCGGATCGCAGGCGCGGCCGGCAGGTCCGGCCAGCGGCGCAGCCAGTGTGCCAGCGCGTCGGTCTCGACACGGTGCGGCGCGCGCAGGATGCGGGCGGCGATCAGGTCGCCGCGCAGCAGCGAGGGGCCGAGCGCGCGGGTCGCGGCGGCAGCCTCGGTCAGCCGGTCGCGCGCCAGCAGGGCGTAGATGCGGCGGATGCGCGCGGCTTCGCTGGGCCGCAGCGGCTGCGCCAGCCCGACCGGCCCGCCGCGAGGGGCACGCACGCGCGGGATCGCCAGCGCCGTCTCCTGCACCGAGGGGGTTCGGGTTGGCGGCTCGGCTTTCGCGTGCGTCCATGCCGCGCCGGCCAGCAACGCCGCGCCAGCAACCACCGCCCGCGCCGCCGGCATCGGCGCGCCACGCAATCCCGTCTCCCGCATGGCCGCGGCCCTAGGGCCTGGCGGCGCAAAGGGCAACCCAACCGCCCGTGATCGAGTCTCAGTCCTGAGACGGCGCGCTATCCGCCAGTGACTTAGCCGCCGAGTTCCGCGTCAATTTCGCGTCATCCTCCGCATCCAGCGTGCGGCGCAGCAGCAGCAGATCGGCCCAGGCGGCGGCCTTGGCGCCCGGGCTGCGCAGCAGGTAGGCGGGGTGGAAGGTCGCGAGCGTGGGCACCGGGTCGGGCAGGCCCGCGATCGGCTGCGGCACCCATCGGCCGCGCAGCTTGCCGATGCCGAGCGGGCTGCCCATCACCGATTTCGCGGCGAGGCCGCCGAGCAGCACCAGCCGGCGCGGCCGCACCAGCGCGATCTGGCGCAGCAGGAAGGGCAGGCAGGTCAGCACCTCGGTGTCGGTGGGCGTGCGGTTGCCGGGCGGGCGCCAGAAGATGACGTTGGTGATCAGGCATCGGCTGCGGTCGAGGCCGATCGAGGCCAGCATCCGGTCGAGCAGCCGGCCCGAGGGTCCCACGAACGGCAGGCCGGCGCGGTCCTCCTCGGCACCCGGCCCTTCGCCCACCAGCATCAGGCCGGCGTCCGGGTTGCCGTCGTTGAACACGAGGTTCATCGCCGTGTCGCGCAGCGGGCAGCCCTCGAACCCGGCGAGCGCCGCGCGCAGTTCGGCGAGGGTTCGGGCGGCGGCGGCGGCCTGCTCGGCGCGGGTGACGACCGGTGGCGCGGCGCGGGGGGCCGCCGTGCGGGGGGCCATCGGCGGTCGGGGCGCGGCGCCCGTGCGACCGGCGCGGGCGGCGGCACGACTGCTGGGGGCGGGAGGGCGCGGCCGATGGCGAGGTGAACCGGCTGACCGGAGCATCGGCGAGCGCCTCGTCGGCGCCCCATTCGAGCTGCAAGGCAAGGGCGGCGAGGGCGTCCATCCGGGTCGCTTCTCGCCCGCCTTCCGGATTTGCGCAATCTTTGCCCGGCACGGCGGCAGGGGGCGCGGATGGCCGAACGCGAGGCGATGGAGTTCGACGTGGTGGTGGTGGGCGCCGGACCGGCGGGCCTCGCCGCCGCCATCCGCCTCAAGCAGCTTGCCCCCGAGGCGACCGTCTGCGTGGTGGAGAAGGGCAGCGAGGTCGGCGCGCATATCCTCTCCGGTGCGGTGATCGAGCCGCGCGCGCTCGATGAGCTGCTGCCCGACTGGCGCACGCAGGACGCGCCGCTCGCGACGGAGGCGAAGGAGGATCGCTTCCTCTATCTCACCGCGACGCGCGCGATCCGGCTGCCGACGCCGCCGCAGATGCACAACCACGGCAACCGGATCGGCTCGCTCGGCGATCTCTGCCGCTGGCTCGCCGTCCAGGCCGAGGCGCTGGGCGTGGAAATCTATCCGGGCTTCGCCGCCGCCGAGCTGCTGGAGCAGGACGGCCGCATCGTGGGCGTCGCCACCGGCGAGATGGGGGTCGAGAAATCCGGCGAGCGGGGGCCGAACTACCAGCCGGGGATGGAGTTGCGCGCCGCCTACACGCTGTTCGCCGAGGGCTGCCGGGGCAGCCTGAGCCAAGCGGCTGATGGCCCGCTTCGGCCTGCGTCAGCGGCGTCGATCCGCAGACCTACGCGCTCGGCATCAAGGAGCTATGGGAGATCCCGCCCGAGCGGCACCGGCCGGGGCTGGTCGAGCACTCGATCGGCTGGCCGCTGGACGGCCGCACCTATGGCGGCTCGTTCCTCTATCACTGGGGCGAGGCCTACGTGTCGTACGGGTTCGTGGTCGGGCTGGATTACCGCAACCCGTGGCTCTCGCCGTTCGAGGAGATGCAGCGGCTCAAGACGCATCCGGCGATGCGGCCGCATTTCGAGGGCGGGCGGCGGGTGGCCTATGGCGCGCGGGCGCTGAGCGAGGGCGGCATCCAGTCGCTGCCGCATCTGGGCTTTCCGGGCGGCGCGCTGATCGGCGACGCGGCGGGGTTCCTGAACGTGCCCAAGATCAAGGGCACGCACGCGGCGATGAAGTCCGGGATGCTGGCGGCCGAGGCGGTGGCCGAGGCGCTGGCGGCCGGCCGCCCCCCGGACCCGCCGGCCTCCCCGAGCGGGTGCGGGCGAGCTGGCTGTGGCAGGAGCTGCACCGCGAGCGCAACATCCGCCCCGCCTTCGCGCGCTTCGGCCTCCTATGGCGCGATCGCCTATTCGGCGCTCGACACCTATGTGCTGCGCGGCCGCGCGCCGTGGACGCTGCACCACCGCCACGCCGACAACGAAGGGATGCTCGCCGCCGCAGCGGCGCCGCCGATCAGCTATCCGCGCCCGGACGGGGTTTTGACCTTCGACCGGCTCTCGTCGGTGTTCCTGAGCAACACCAACCACGAGGAGAACCAGCCGTCGCACCTCAAGCTGCGCGATCCGGCGGAATGGGAGCCGGTGAACTGGGAGCGGTTCCGCAGCCCCGAGAGCCGCTACTGCCCGGCCGCCGTCTATGAGGCGGTGGGGGTGGAGCAGGGCGCGCCGCGGCTGCAGATCAACGCGCAGAACTGCGTCCACTGCAAAACCTGCGACATCAAGGACCCGGGCCAGAACATCGACTGGGTGACGCCGGAGGGCGGCGGCGGCCCGAATTATCCGAGCGGGATGTGAGCCGCCGGCTCGATCACGCGCTTGGCATCCGTGGAGGCGCGCTGCTAGCCTTGCGCCATGCTGCATTTGCACCCCCCGCTTCGCTCCCTCCTGCTCGGCCTGACCCTGCTCGCCGGCCTCGCCCGGCCCGGGGCGGCGGCGACACCCGACGAGCAATCGCCGGGCCGCTTCGGCGCCTTCCTCGCCGGCGATTTCGCGGTCAGCGAGGGCGACATGGCGACCGCCGCAGGCGAATTCCTGGCCGCGCTCGCCGCCGATCCGCAGAACCCGGACCTCACGCGCCACGCCTTTCTCGCCGCCCTGATGAGCGACCGGCCGGAGGCGGTGGAACTGGCGCGCGCGCTGCCGGGCGACGAGGCGGCGACGCTGCTGCTCGCGGATGCCGACGCGGCGGTGGGCGACTGGTCCGGCGCCCAGCACCGCTTCGAGAGCCTGCCGGCGCAGGGCGTGATCGCCCTGATGCGGCCGCTGCTGATCGCCTGGGCGCAGTTCGGCGGCGGCGATGCCGCAGCGGCGCTCGCGACCCTGCACCCCGCCCTCGGGACAGGACGCACACCCGCAGCATCGACGCCCTGCACGCGGGAATGATCGCCGATCTCGCCGGGCGCAGCGCCGATGCCGCGGAATACTACCGGCTGGCGGCGAGCGGCGGGCGGCAGGCGCTCAATCTGCGCGAGGCGCAGATCCTGGCGAGCTGGCAGATGCGCCAGGGCCAGCCGGATGCGGCGGCGGCGACGATGCGGGCGCTCGCCGGCGTCAGCGACGACATCGCACTCGCGGCCGGGAACCTGCTGCGTGCGGCGGGCGAGCGGCCGGTGGCCAGTGCCGCGGACGGCGTGGCCGAGACCTATCTCGAGATGGCGGCGGCCCTGCGGGCGCAGGATGCCGACGATTTCGCCCAGCTCCTGCTTCGCCTCGCACTCGATCTGCGGCCGGATTTCAGCGCGGCGCGGCTGATGCTGGCGGAGATCGACGATGCCGCCGGCCGGCCGCGTGCGGCGCTCGACGCGCTCGAACGCATCCCGCTCAACGATCCGCTGGCGCCGATGGTGGCGTTGCGGCAGGCGCTGCTGCGTGACGCGGTCGGCGAGACGGCGCCGGCGATCGCCGATCTCAAGCAGCTTGCAGAGGCGCATCCGCGCCAGGCGGAGCCGCTGGTGGCGCTCGGCGACCTGCTGCGCCAGCACCATCGCTACGCCGAGGCGATCAGCGCCTACACCGGCGCGCTGGCGCTGCTGCCGAAGCCCGCGACCGCCGCCTGGAACGTGCTGTTCAGTCGCGGCGTCGCCTATGACCGGGCGCATGACTGGCCGCGCGCGGAGGCGGATTTGCGGGCGGCACTGAAGCTGGCGCCCGGCGCAGCCGGACCTGTTGAACTATCTCGGCTATTCGCTGGCCGATCGCGGGCAGGATTTGGCGGCGGCGCGGGCGATGATCGCACAGGCGCTCAAGCAGCGGCCCAACGATGCCGCGATCCTGGACAGCATGGGCTGGGTGATGCTGCGCCAGGGCAAGGTCGCGGACGCCGTGAGCACGCTGCTGCGTGCGGTCGAGGCGACGCCGGAGGACGCGACGATCAACGGCCATCTGGGCGATGCCTACTGGGCGGCGGGCGAGCCGCTGCAGGCGGCCTATCAGTGGCGGCGGGCGTTGGCGCTGCACCCCGAGCCGCGCGACGTGGCGAGCCTGGAAGCCAAGCTGCGGCAGAACCCGTCGCGGCCGGCGCCTACGGTTGCGTCCCGCCAGCGCGCGGCGGCGCCCCCGCATGTGGCGCCGCCGGCGATGCACTGAGCGCGGTGCCGGCCGGCACCGAGACCGCGCCGGCCAAGGTCAACCTCTATTTGCACATCCTCGGCCGGCGCCCGGACGGGTATCACCGGCTCGACAGCCTCGCGGTGTTCCCCGCCGTGGGCGACCGGCTGACGGCGGCGCCGGCGGCATCCCTGTCGCTCGACCGTCGCCGGCCGGTTCGCGGCCGAGCTGGCGGGCGCCGACAATCTGGTGCTGCGCGCGGCCCGGGCGCTGGCGGCGGCAGCGGGCGAGCGGGGCAGGGGCACGGATGACGCTGGAGAAGTGCTTGCCGGTGGCGTCCGGGATCGGCGGCGGCTCGGCCGACGCGGCGGCGGCGCTGCGGCTGCTGGCGCGGCTGTGGCAGGTGCGGGGCGTCGATCTGGCGGCGGTCGCGGCGACGCTGGGGGCGGACGTGCCGGTATGTCTCGCCGGCCGGCCGGTGCGGATGGCGGGCGTGGGCGAGGTGCTCTCGCCGGCGCCGCACCTGCCGCGATTTCGGCATGGCGCTGGTCAACCCGGGCGTCCCGCTCGCGACCGCTTCGGTGTTTCGCGCCCGCACCGGCGCCTTCCAGACGCCGGCGGCGCTGCCGGCCGGCTGGGATGACGCGGCCGCGATGGCGGCGGCGCTGCGCGGGCTGGAGAACGGGCTGGAAGCGGCGGCGCGGGGGCTCTGTCCGGCGATCAGCGCGGCGCTGGCGGCGCTGGCGGCGCAGCCGGGCTGCCTGCTGGCGCGGATGAGCGGGTCCGGGGCGACCTGCTTCGGCCTGTTCGCGACGGCAGCGGCGGCAGCGGCGGCGGCGGCCTCGATAGCAGCGGCGGGCGCCGGGATGGTGGGCCTGGGGCGGTGGCGGGAGCGGCGCCGGGGAGCGCTAATGAGCACGGGCTTTGCGCGGCGGCGCCGAAGGCCCTATCCACGCGGCGCGCAGCGGCACGGCTGGGGCGTCGCCAAGCGGTAAGGCAGCGGATTTTGGTTCCGCCATGCGGAGGTTCGAATCCTCCCGCCCCAACCACCGCCCCCGGGTCGCACACCGGTCCGCGCGCACGGCGTTGGTGACGCACCAGAATCGGAACGGTGTCATTGCGAGCGCAGCGGCGCAATCCAGGGCGGGCGGCACCGGATTGCTTCGTCCCCCGCTTCGCGCGCTCCTCGCATTGACATCGAGGAGAGGTCAACACATTGGGCTGATGGTATCATCTATCACTTTGTCCGATTTCGATTTCGCACTACCTCCCGAACGGATCGCGCAGCATCCGGCACGTCCGCGCGACGCGGCACGGCTGCTCGTGGTCGGCGAAACCCTGGCCGACCGTATCATCCGTGACCTGCCGGCGCTGCTGCGGCCCGGCGACCTGCTGGTGGCGAACGACACGCGCGTCATCCCCGCGCAACTCGAAGGCCGCCGCGGTGCCGCGCGCATCGGCATCACGCTCGATGCGCCGCGCGCCGACGGCACCTGGCACGCGCTCGCCCGCAACGCCCGCCGGCTGCGCGCCGGCGATGTGCTGAATTTCGGCGGCGATCTCTCGGCGGTCGTGATTGCGCGCGACGAAGACGGCGGCGTGGCGCTGCGCTTCGACCGCGAGGGGGCCGCGTTCGAGGACGCCCTCGCGCGCGCCGGGGCGCTCGCGCTGCCGCCCTACATCGCGCGCCCCGCCGGCCCCACCGAGCAGGATGCGGCCGATTACCAGACCGTGTTCGCATCCCGCCCCGGCGCGGTCGCGGCGCCGACCGCGGGGCTGCACTTCACCCCTGCGCTGCTGGCCGCCCTCGACGCCGCGGGGATCGCGCGCACCACCGTCACGCTGCATGTCGGCGCCGGCACCTTCCTGCCGGTGCGCGGGCCGGATGTGCGCGCGCACCGGATGCACCCGGAGCGCGGCGCGATCGGCGCCGACGCTGCCCGCGCCATCACCGCCGCGCGGCGCGTGATCGCGGTCGGCACCACGTCGCTGCGGTTGATCGAGAGCGCGGCCGAGCCCGATGGCAGCGTCGCCCCGTTCGCGGGCGAGACCGACCTTTTCATCTTGCCCGGCTATCGCTTCCGCCGCGTCGATCTTCTGCTGACCAATTTTCATCTGCCGCGCTCGACGCTGTTCATGCTGGTCTGCGCGTTTGCCGGCACCGCGCGGATGCGGGCAGCCTATGCGCACGCGATTGCGTCGGGCTACCGGTTCTACTCCTATGGCGACGCTTGCCTTCTGGAACGTGCATGAGTTTCGCCTGGACCGCGCAAGGCACCGACGGTGCTGCCCGTGCCGGTCGGCTCGCGACCGCGCACGGCCCGGCCGAGACCCCCGCCTTCATGCCCGTGGGCACCGCCGGCACCGTCAAGGCGATGACCGCCGATGCGGTGCGCGCGACCGGCGCCGCGATCGTGCTCGCCAACACCTACCATCTGATGTTGCGCCCAGGGGCGGAGCGCATCGCCGAACTCGGCGGGCTGCATCGCTTCATGGACTGGCCCGGCCCGATCCTGACCGATTCGGGCGGTTTCCAGGTGATGTCGCTCGCCGGCTTGCGCACGATCGACGAGGGCGGCGTCACCTTCCGTTCGCATCTCGACGGCAGCGCGCACCGCCTGACGCCGGAACGCTCGGTCGCCATCCAGCAGATGCTGGATGCCACGATCAGCATGGCGTTCGATGAATGCACGCCGTTCCCCGCGACGTTCGCGCAGGTGCAGGCGTCGATGGAACTCTCGATGCGCTGGGCGGCACGCAGCCGGGCAGCGTTCACGGCGCGCCCCGGCTACCGCGCTGTTCGGCATCGTGCAGGGCGGCGTGCATCCGGGGCTGCGCACGCGGTCCGCGCAGGCACTCACCGAAATCGGCTTCGAGGGCTACGCCATCGGCGGCCTTGCCGTCGGCGAAGGCCAGGCGGAAATGTTCTCCGTTCTCGACGCAACCATGCCGCACCTGCCGGCCGACCGGCCGCGCTACCTGATGGGCGTCGGCGCGCCGGACGACATCGTGGGCGCAGTCGGGCGCGGCATCGACCTGTTCGACTGCGTGATCCCGACGCGGGCCGGACGCACCGGGCGCGCCTACACGCGGGGCGGCGTGCTCAACCTGCGCAACGCCCGCCACGCCGCCGATCCGGCGCCGCTCGATCCCGGCTGTGACTGCCCAGCCTGCATGCGGCACTGCGCGCGCCTACCTGCACCATCTGTTCCGCGCCGGCGAGATGCTGGGACCGATGCTTCTGACCTGGCACAACCTGCGCTATTATCACGACCTCTTGCGCGGCCTGCGCCAGGCGATCCTGGAGCGGCGCCTCGCCGCCCATGCGGGGGCGCTGCGCGCCGCCTGGGCGCGCGCCCCGGAGCCCGACGATGCCGCATGACCACGGCCACGATCACCACCGCCCCGATCACGCCCGTCCCGACGCGCCGCGACGCGGCGTTCGCGATCGGGGTCGGCCTCAATCGCGGCGCTCGTGGCGGGGCAGATCGTGTTCGGCCTGCTTGCCGGCTCGCTCGCGCTGCTCGCCGATGCCGGCCACAATTTCGGCGACACGCTGGGGCTGGGGCTGGCCTGGTGGGCCGCCGTCGCTCACGCGCCGGCCGCCGACCGCGCGGCGCACCTACGGCTACGGCCGCAGCTCGATCCTCGCGTCACTCGCCAACGCCGCGATCCTGCTCGTGGGCGTCGGCGCGATCGCGCTGGAGGCGATCCGCCGCCTGATCGCCCCGTCGCCCGTCGTCGGCCTCCACGATGATGTGGGTGGCGCTGGCCGCCATCGTGGTGAACGGCGCCACCGCCCTGCTGTTCATGCGCGGGCGCGAGCGCGACCTCAACATCCGCGGCGCCTTCGTGCACATGGCGGCCGATGCCGGCGTCTCGTTCGGCGTGGTCGTCGCGGCGGTGCTGATCCACTTCACCGGCTGGGTGCGGCTTGATCCGCTGATGGGACTGGTGATCGCGGTCGTGATCGCCGCCAGCTCCTGGAGCCTGCTGCGCCAGAGCCTGCACATGGCGATGGACGGTGTGCCGGAAGGGCATGGACCGCGCCGCCGTCGAAGCCTGGCTGCACCACCTGCCCGGCGTCGCCACATCCACGACCTGCACATCTGGAGCCTGAGCACCACCGAGACCGCGCTCACCGTCCATCTCGTCTGCCCCGAGGCGGTGCCCGACGACCAGCGCACTCGCCGCTGCCGCCGCCGGGCTTGCCGAGCGCTTCGGCATCGGCCACGCGACCTTCCAGGTCGAGCGCGGCGACCCGGCGCACCCTTGCGTGCTCGCCCCCGCCGACGTCATCTGAGCCGGCATGGATGAAGCCCTGACCCTGCTCGGCCGGCCCGCGCCGCTGCCCGCCAGCCCCGAGCAGGCGAGGCTGGAGCGGATCGCGAACCCGCATCCGGCGGACCGCTATCTCGTGCGCTTCACCTGCCCCGAGTTCACCGCGCTGTGCCCGATCACCGGCCAGCCCGACTTCGCCCACCTCGTCATCGATTACGTCCCCGCCGCCTGGCTGCTGGAGAGCAAGTCGCTGAAACTCTATCTCGCCAGCTTCCGCAACCACGGCGCCTTCCACGAGGCCTGCACGCTCGCGGTCGCGCATCGCATCGCAGACCTGCTGGCGCCGGTGTGGCTGCGCATCGGCGGCTACTGGTATCCACGGGGCGGCATCCCGATCGACGTGTTCTGGCAGACCGGCGCGCCGCCGGACGGGGTGTGGATACCGCCGCAGGAGGTCGCCCCCTATCGCGGACGCGGCTGAGCGGCCGCCCAGCGGAGCAGCGCCTTGGACGACGTGACCGCCCCTTCGCCCGATCTTGCCGGCCCCTCCGTCATCGCCGTCGCCCGCGCGCCGTCGCCCGAGGGCACGATCTTCCGCGTGCTGCTCGCGATCAGCTTCTGCCACCTGCTCAACGACATGATCCAGTCGCTGGTGCCGGCGATCTACCCGATCCTGAAATCGTCCTATGCGCTGAGCTTCGCGCAGGTCGGGCTGATCACGCTGGGCTTCCAGATGACCGCCTCGCTGCTGCAGCCGCTGGTGGGGATCGCGGCCGACCGCCGGCCGCTGCCCTATTCGCTCGCGGTCGGCATGGGCTTCACCCTGGCCGGGCTGCTGCTGCTGTCGCGCGCCGACGGGTTCGGGCCGATCGTGATCGCCGCCGCCCTGGTCGGCTCCGGCTCGTCGGTGTTCCACCCGGAGAGTTCGCGGGTGGCGCGGATGGCCTCGGGCGGGCGGTTCGGGCTGGCGCAGTCGGTGTTCCAGGTCGGCGGCAACACCGGCTCGGCGCTCGGGCCGCTGCTGGCGGCCTTCATCGTGCTGCCGCACGGGCAGGGCAGCATCGCCTGGTTCTCGGCGGCGGCCCTGCTGGCGATGGCGGTGCTGGCCGTCGTCGGCCGCTGGTATGCCGGCCGCGCCCGGGGCGGCCGGCGCGAAGCGCGCGGCGCACCGCCGCACGGCCGGCGCTGTCGCGGCGCCGCATCGCCGGCACGATCGCCGTGCTGGTCGCGCTGATCTTCTCGAAATACTTCTATCTCGCCAGCCTGAACAATTACTTCACCTTCTACCTGATCGCGAAGTTCCACCTCTCGGTGCAGGCGGCGCAGGTCCATCTGTTCATCTTCATGGGCGCGGTCGCGGTCGGCACCCTGCTGGGCGGCCCGATCGGCGACCGGATCGGGCGGAAATACGTCATCTGGGTCTCGATCCTGGGCGTGCTGCCGTTCACGCTGATGCTGCCTTGGGCGAACCTGTTCTGGACCGGCGTGCTGAGCGTGGTGATCGGGCTCGTGCTGGCCTCGGCGTTCGCGGCGATCCTGGTCTATGCGACCGAGCTGATGCCGGGCCGCCTCGGCATGGTCTCGGGCCTCTTCTTCGGCTTCGCCTTCGGCATGGGCGGGCTTGGGTGCGGCGCGCTCGGGGTGCTCGCGGACGCGACCAGCATCACCTTCGTCTATCGCGTCTGCGCGTTCCTGCCCGCGCTCGGGCTGCTGACGGCGCTGCTGCCGGACATCGAGGCGCCAAGGCTGCGGCGCGCGCACGCCGGACGCCCGTCGTGACCATTGCCTCACGACCCGCCCTCACCATGTGACTCCTTGTAGTTACAAGGGCGTCCGATGAAGACCGTTCGGCTGCGCGAGGCAAAGGCGACCTTGTCGGCACTGATCGATGCCGCTGAAAAGGGCGAGCCGAGCCTGATCACTAGATACGGGCGACCGGCCGCCGTGCTGCTTCCGATCGACATGGCCGAGCGTCTGACCCAGGCAGAGCGGCCGAGCTTCGCTGATTTCCTGCTTTCGGTGCCGGCCGGATTTGAGATCGAGCGCGATCTGACGCCGCTTCGTGCCGCCGATTTCTGATTCCAACGGCCGCATGTCATGACCGCGGCTCGCCGGTCCGCAACCTCGCGGCCGGCGCGGCCTTCGTCGTCTTCGTGGTGGCGCTCGCGATCGTCGGCTATACGTCCGAGGGGTGGAGCGCCGGCGATGCGCTCTACATGGCGGTGCTCACGGTGTTCACCGTCGGCTACGACGAGGTGCGGCCGATCGACACGCCCGCGCTGCGGTGCGATCCGACGGCATGATCGGCCGGCGGCAACGGGCTGGTGTTCGTCATCAGGCAGCGGCGTGTTGCGCTTCATCGGGTGCCGAAGCGGCAGTCCTGGTCGCGCAGCGCGGCCCACCAGGCGAAATCGTAGGAGCCGAGATCAAACACGTAGGTCGCTGCGGCTTCGATGGCCAGCATCCGCCTGGCGGCGGTGATGTCGTTGATCTTGGCCGAGGTGAGGTCGAACTGGACGGCTGCCGGCGCGCGGGTCATAGACCATGTGGATCTTGGCGGTCGGCTGGTTGCGGTGCAGGCCGATCCATTGGCGCATCCGCAGGCCGAGATTGACCTGCGTGCTGTCGATCAGGCGGATCACCTCGTCCATCTCCTGCCGCAGGGTGCGGTGCAACCGCGGCAGCATGGCTTGCAGCAGATCGACGAACAGCCCGGCATCGCGGCGGCCGTTGGCGCACGGGTCTGGCCTTCGGCCAGCCGAGGACAGGCTCTGGCCTGCGTCGAGCGGCGCGGCGCCTGACTGCCGATGAGCCGCAGCGGGCTGCTGCTCGGCCGCAATCCGGCGACCGTCTGACGCAGGCCGTGCAGGCCGCCGAACGACGCGCCCAGCGTGGCGATCAGATGGTCCCGGCTATCGAAGGAGCGCACGCCATCATCGGCGCCATAGCGGCCGGTGAGCCGCTCGAACGTGTCCCAGGGAATTTCCTCGAACAGCGCTTCGAGTACGGTAGGCTGATGGCGCATGGCGCTGGTCCTTGCTGCGGTGGATAACGTTGCCGAACGTCTCCTTCGCAGCAGAATCAACGCCATGCGATTCCGCAAGCAAAAAGCGTGCCGGACAGCAGTGGCGAAGGCCGACCATCCACGTCTTTCTGTCGCCACGCAGCGAAGTCGTGGATGTTTGGCCTTCGCCGACCAAGACGATGGTACAACGACGCGCGCTTAGGAGCCACCACCGCGCCGACCGTGAGGGGGCAACGGGGGCACGCTTAGAAGTCATCATCAAGGGTTGCTGCCATTATGCCGGGACCCGTCGGACGAATGATCTGTCTTCATTCAGAATGCAGCCGGCCGCCTCGGCGCGGCGCAGGGCTTCAACCCCATCGGTGTCGGACAGCAGCTTCTCGCGATACGCCTCGTAGGCGGCCAGATTGGGGAAGTCGATCAATCCGATCGCCGTATTGGTCGGCCCCGCGATTTTGGTCGGCAGATAATAGCCGACGAACTGGCCGCCGCAACGCTCCACAGGCTGCGACAGTGCCCGCGCATAAGCCTCGAAGTCAGCGAGCTTGTTGGCATCAAGCGTATAACGGATGCAAAGCGTCAACATCGGCGTCTCCTCTCGCACGCCCCACATGAGGCAACCCATGCGGCGCGACAACGGGAAACGCTTCGGTCGCGATCGAACTATCGGCAAGTGCTGCAAACCTCGGGTCACCCGGAACGGTGCCCAGGGCAGTACTTCCTGGTCGGGTTTCACCCGAGGGCTGTGACGGCCTGCCTGGCGCGGCTATAGTCCACGCAGGAGCGCACCATGCGACTGCAAGACATCCTGTCTCGACCCATGCCGGAAATGGCCTACACCAAGAAAAAAGCCGATCTGGTCATCACCGGCCTGGAGAAGCCGATCAACGACCACCTGCTCAAGCTCGTCGCGGTGACGGCCCACGACGTGCAGGGCGAAGACGAGCGCGCGCACTGGCGCGAGGAGCTGGTGAACTGGCTCGACGAGGTGGCCGAAATCCGCCTCAAGCCGACCGGCCGTCCTGCCGCGGCCCAGTTCTATTTCTCGATCCTGTTCGACGAGCCGTTCGGCGGCGTCGAGGCCGCCAACATGGCGCGCCGGCTGCGGCGATTGCAGCGGCAGCATTACCTCGTCCTGCCGGACGCCGACCCCGCGGCGCTGGCGGAACGGGTGCGCCGGTTCCATCGCAGTTTTGCCGAAGCCTGCGCGCACGGCGCGATCACCGATCGCGAGATCGAAACATTGGTCGATCGCTTTACCCGTGGCGAGCCGGTTGACGCCTAGCGCATCCGGCGCAGACCCCCGCCCTGCCCTCCGCGCCCGCGCGCTGGCACTCGGCTTCGACGCGATAGGCTTCGCCGACGCCGCCCTCGGCCCCGAAGCCCGCACCCGCCTGCGCGCCTTCCTCGCCGCCGGGCAGCACGGCGAGATGGGCTGGATGGCCGAGCGCGCCGACGCCCGCAGCCACCCGCAAGCCCTGTGGCCCGCGGCGCGCAGCGTCGTGGCACTCGCCGCCAGCTACGCGCCGGAAGGCGATCCGCTCGCGGTGCTCGGCCGGCGCGACCGCGGCGCCATCTCGGTCTATGCCCGCAACCGCGACTACCACGACGTGCTGAAGGGGCGGCTCAAGCATCTGGCGCAGTTCATCGCCTCCCGCTTCGGCGCGGAGTCGAAAGTGTTCGTGGACACCGCACCTGTCATGGAGAAGCCCTTGGCGCAGCGCGCCGGGCTGGGCTGGCAGGGCAAGCACACCAACCTCGTCTCGCGCCGGCACGGCTCCTGGCTGTTCCTGGCCGAGCTGTACACCACGCTCGCAATTCCGCCCGACGCGCCGCACGCCGACCGCTGCGGCACCTGCGCGCGCTGCCTCGCGGCCTGCCCCACCGACGCATTTCCCGCGCCCTACCGGCTCGATGCCACGCGCTGCATCTCGTATCTCACGATCGAGCACCGCGGCCCGATCCCGCACGCGCTGCGCCCGGCGATGGGCAACCGCATCTATGGCTGCGACGACTGCCTCGCGGTCTGCCCCTGGAACCGCTTCGCGCAGGCCGGGCGGGAGGCCAAGCTGCGCGAGCGCCCCGATCTCGCAGCGCCGCCGCTCGCCGAACTCGCCGCCCTGGACGACGCCGCCTTCCGCGCGCGCTTCGCGGGCTCGCCGATCAAGCGCATCGGCCGCAACCGCTTCGTGCGCAACGTCGCGATCGCGATCGGCAATTCCGGCGATGGCACCCTCCGACCCGCCGCCGCCCGCCTCGCCGCCGATCCCGATCCGGTGGTCGCCGAGGCAGCCGCCTGGGCGGTCGCGCGTCTGGACGCCGGGAGCACCCCATGATGGCGGCGGCCGCGAGCCGCTTCCTGGTCAAGCGCAGCCTGACGCTGTCGGGCCACCGAACCAGTGTGGCCCTGGAGCCGGAGTTCTGGGACGCGCTTGCCGCGATCGCTGCACGGAGGGGCCGCACGCTCGCCGCATTGGTCGCCGAGACCGACGCGGCGCGCGGCGATGCCCGCCCGCTCGCTTCCGCATTGCGCGTCCGCGCGTTGCAGGAAGTGACGCGGTTAACTGATCGGTAGCACACGAACGGGCAGCATCCGCGGCGCCGAAGACCGGCCGTTGACGACATGGGAGAACTTCCATGACGCCGCTTTCCCCGCAGGAGACCGGGGGCTTCACCTTCAGCCCGCTGGTGCTCGCCGACCGCCTGCTCGACCTCGCGCACGAAGCCGATCGCGCAGGCTACGCCGCTGCGGCCGAACGCCTCATCACCCTTGCCTTCGCCGTCTATGACGAAAAGCCGCCCCGCCTCGCCTGATCGCATCCCGACTGCTTCCGTCCCGCACGCCGATGACGGCATGGCGCCGCCTCTGGTAGAGGCGCCGCCGGCGGGATCGGGGCAGAGGACGGGTGGAGCAGGCGCAGCGCATCGCGATCGGCAGCGTGGCCCTCGGCGTCGCGGTGCTCGCGCTCAAGGCGGCTGCATGGCGGCTGACCGGCAGCATCGCCCTCTACTCCGACGCGCTGGAGAGCGTGGTGAACGTCGCCGCCGCCGCCCTCGCGTTCGGCGCGCTGCGGCTGGCCGCCAAGCCCGCCGACGCCAACCATCCCTACGGCCACACCAAGGCCGAGTTCCTCGCCGCGGTGATCGAGGGCGCGCTGATCGTGCTCGCCGCGGGGCTGATCCTGCAGCAGGCGTGGATCGCCTGGCGAAGCCACCACACGCTCGCAACGCCCGGGCCGGGGCTGGCGCTCAATCTGCTCGCAACGCTCCTCAACGCCGGCTGGGCGGTGGTGCTGGGCCGCGCCGGCGGCCGGGCGCGCTCGCCGGCGCTGCTGGCCGACGCGCGGCATCTCTGGTCCGACGTGGCGACGTCGCTGGGCATCGTCGCGGGGGTCGCGGTCGCCTGGCTCAGCGGCGAGCTGTTCCTCGATCCGCTGCTGGCGGCGCTGGTCGCGGTCTACATCCTGTGGTCGGGGATGCGGCTGATCACCGAATCCGTGGGCGGGCTGATGGACGAGGCGCCGGCCGGCGTCATCGTTGCGCGCATCCGTACGCTGGTCGGCGGTGCGGCGGCCGGCGCGATCGAGGCGCACGATCTGCGGATGCGCCGCGCCGGGCGGCACAGCTTCCTCGAGTTCCACCTCGTCGTGCCCGGCGAGATGAGTGTCGCCGAGGCGCACGCGATCTGCGACCGCATCGAGGCCGCACTGCGCGCGGAGCTCGAAGGGCTGGTGGTGACGATCCATGTCGAGCCGGAGGCCAAGGCAAAGCACCAGGGGGTGCTGGTGCTGTGAAGGACGCTACGGAACAGTGCCGAACCACGCCTCGCCGGCGGTGATGCGGGCGGTGCCCTCCGGGCCGTCCAGCAGCAGCGCGCCGTCGGCGTCGAGGCCGGCGAAGGCGCCTTCGCGCGTGCCGGTTGGCGTGCGCACGCGGGCGGCGATGCCCGGCGCCGGGCCGCGCGCGAGCCAGGCGGCGCGCACCGGGGCGAACCCGGCCGCGCGCCAGCGGTCGAGCCAGGGGCCGAGGCGGGCGAGCACGGCCGCCAGCGCCGCGGCGGGTGCGGGAGGCGATCCCCCCAGCGCCTGCACGGTGGCGGCCTCCGCCGGGGCGGCGCGCAGATTAACCCCGATGCCGAGCAGGGCGGCGCCGTCCTCGGCCTCGACCAGGATGCCGGCGAGCTTTTTGCCGTCGCGCGAGCAGGTCGTTGGGCCATTTCAGCCGCGCGGGACCGGCGGCGCCGAGCCAGGGGTCGATCGCCTCGGCGAGTGCCACGGCGGCGAGGAAGCCGAGATCGGTCAGCCGCGCGCCGCGGCGGGGGCCGCAGCAGGATGGTGGCGTAGAGATTGCCCGGCGGGCTGAACCATTGCCGCCCGTGCCGCCCGCGCCCGCCGGTTTGCGCGCCGGCCCAGACCACGGTGCCGTGCGGCGCGCCGGCGCGGGCGAGATCGCGGGCGGCATCGCTGGTCGAGCCGATGGTGCCGAAGAACCGCGCCCGGAACGGCGGCGGCAGGTCGATCGGCGACAAGTCGGGAACGGCGCTCAGTTGAGCGTCAGCCCGGCATCGACGATGAAATTGGCGCCGGTGCAGCCGGACGCCTCGTCGGACGCGAGGAACAGGGCGAGGCGCGCGACGTGGCTGCCGTCGAGCCGCAGCGGCATCGCCTGCAAGGCCAGGAACTGCGCCTCCTGCTCCGGCGTGCGCCACAGCGCCGCCTGCCGCTCGGTCAGGATGGCACCGGGGACGATGCAGTTCACCCGGATGCCCTGGCCGCCGAGCTCGCGCGCGAGCGTGCGCGTCAGGCCGTTGATCGCCGCCTTCGCGGTCGTGTAGGCGACCAGGCCCGGGCGCCCGCGCATCCACGAGACCGAGCCGAACATGATGATGCAGCCCCGCCCGCGCGCCGCCATGCGCGGCGCCACCGCTTGGGTTGCGAAGAACTGGTGATCGAGGTTGACCGCAGAGCCACTCCCGCCACTGCTCCGGCCCGACTTCCGCCATCTTGTGACGATCATCGCGGGCGGCGTTGTTGATGAGCACGTCGGGCGCCGTCGATCGCGGCGAGGGTTGCGCGCAGGCGCGCGATGTCGCGCACGTCGCAGCGATGGAAGCGCGGCGCCGGGCAGCGAGGCGGCCAGCGCCGCGCCGGCATCCTCGGCGATGTCGAGCAGATGCACGGCGAGCCCTGGGCGGCGAAGGCGCGCGCCATCTCGGCGCCGATGCCGTGGCGCCGCCGGTGATGACCACGACCCGGCCATCGAGGCTCCATAGCGCGCGGTCGGTATAGTCCATCCGATGTCCCTCCGCCTCCGAGTTGACGCGCCCGTGCCGGAGGGCGCAAGTCGCACGGCTCGCATGCGTCTGAAGATTTGGGTCTGGAGAGTTCGCGGGGCATGGATGTCGCGCTCGCGCTGATCGACCTGGCCGGCGCGGTCGCGCTGCTGCTGTGGGGCGTGCACATGGTGCAGACCGCGGTGCAGCGCGCGTTCGGGGCCAAGCTGCGGCTGGTGCTCGCCGCGGCGCTGCGCAGCCGGGTGCGCGCCTTCGCGGCCGGGCTCGGGATCACCGCGGTCTTGCAAAGCAGCACCGCGACGGGGCTGATGATCACCGGGTTCGTCGCCGCCGGTCTGGTCGATCTGGTGCCGGCGCTGGCGGTGATGCTCGGCGCCAATGTCGGCTCGACGCTGATCGTGCAGGTGCTGTCGTTCGACGTGACGCGGGTGGCGCCGGCGCTGGTGCTGATCGGGCTGCTGATGTTCCGGCGCGCGGCGGCGGCGACGCGCGATCTCGGCCGCGCCTTCATCGGCCTCGGTCTGATGCTGCTGGCGCTGCACCAGTTGCTGTCGCTGTTCACCGCCTTCGAGAACGTGCCGAGCTTCAGCCTGCTGCTGGGTGCCGCGGCGGCGCATCCGCTGGTCGACGTGATCCTGGCGGCGATCCTGACCTGGGCGGCGCATTCCTCGGTCGCGGTGGTGCTGCTGGTGATGAGTTTCGCGGCCCGCGGCATGGTGACGCCGGAGGCCGCGTTCGCGCTGGTGCTGGGCGCCAATCTCGGCACCGCGGTCAATCCGTGCATCGAGGGTGCGGCCGGCGACGACCCGGCGGCGAAGCGGCTGCCGATCGGCAATCTGGTCAACCGCGTGGTGGGGGTTGCGGTGGCGCTCGCCGTGCTGGGGCCGGCGTCGCGGCTGATCGGCATGATCGAGGCGACGCCCGCGCGCGCGGTCGCCGATTTCCACACCGCGTTCAACCTGGTGGTGGCGCTGGTGTTCTTCCCGCTGCTGCCGGCCTATGCGCGGCTGCTGCGCCGCTTGCTGCCGGCGCGGGTGAACGAGGCCGATCCCTCGCGCCCGCTCTATCTCGATCCGGGCGGCGCAGGAAAACCCGGTGGTGGCACTGGGTGCGGCGGCCCGCGAGGCGCTGCGGCTCGCCGATCTGCTGGAGGCGATGCTGCAGGGTTTTCGCGATGCGCTCGCGCGCGGCGACCGGCGGCGCACCAGCGAGGCGCGGCGGCTGGCCGACGTGATGGAGCGCCTGAATGACGCGATCAAGACCTATCTCTCGGGGCTCGATCCCGACGGGCTGACCGAGGGGGATCATCGGCGCGTGGCGGAGATCCTGGCGTTCTCCACCAACCTCGAACACGCCGGCGACGTGGTGGACAAGGGGCTGCTCGGGTCGCTCGCGCGAAAGATCAAGCGGGGACTGGCGTTCTCGAAGGAGGGCGAGGCCGAGCTGCTCGGCATGACCGACCGGCTGATCGCCAATCTGCGGGTCGCGGCGTCGCTGTTCGTGACCGAGGATGTGCGGGCGGCGCGGATGCTGGCGGCGGAGAAGGAGGCGTTCCGCGACATGGAGGGGGCGGCGACGACGGCGCATTTCGAGCGGCTGCGGGCGGGGCGGCTGGAGAGCACGGAGACCAGCGCGCTGCATCTGGACGTGCTGCGCGACCTGGCACGGGTGAACGCGCATCTGGTGGCGGCGGTCGCGTATCCGGTGCTGGAGCGGCAGGGCGAGCTGCTGCCGAGCCGGCTGCGGCAGGAAGGGGAGTGAAACGAAGCGACGAACATGTCGACTGATTGCAGCGGTTCACAGCTCACAGGCGACACACTGGGAATAAGGCCGACCCGCCCCGTGTCTGGGTAGCGGCAAGCGGAACGCTACACCGGATGGCACGGGGATTTCCGAATGGATGTCCGCATCGCGACCGATACCGTCGAGACAACCATCGCGGACGAGGTGGCGCTGCGCGCGCTCTACAATCCGCCGCGATACATGCTGATCCGCGACCACCTCGACCGCAGAAGCCGGCGCTTCATCGCGCACGCGCCGCTGCTGATCCTGGGGTCCGCGCGCGCCGGCTGCGGCATCGACCTGAGCCCAAGGGGCGGCCCGCCGGGATTCGTCCAGCGTGCCCGACGATAGGACGCTCGTGATACCCGACCGGGCCGGCAACAACCGCCTCGACACGATGAGCAATCTTCTCGCCGAGTGCCAGATCGGGTTGTTTTTCCTCATCCCCGGCGTCGCGGAGACGCTCAGGATCAAGGGTGTCGCGCGATTGGACCGTGATCCACGACTTCTCGGCGCGAGTTCACGCACGATCCCGGCAAGGTGGCGATCGTGGTGACGGTCCGATCCGCTTTCATCCACTGCGCCAGGGCGCTCCATCATGCCCGCCTGTGGGATGCGGACTACCGCACCGATCCCGCCGTATTGGCCCGCCATGGTGAGGCGGTGGAGGGCGGGGAGGGCGCGGCCGCAGTGGCGTGATCGCGGCACCGCCGCCGCGATCGGCCGCGGGCACACTGCCCCCGTGGGCCCGCCAAGCCACAATTTTCCATTCTCTCCCCGCCCAGTTCCTGGCATTGATCCGTAGAGACACCGGAAGGGGGTTGGAATGGCTGGACGCGATCAGGGCCGGCTCGGCCGGCGCGGGGTGCTGGCGCTGGGCGGGGCGGCGGGGCTGGCGGGACTTGGCCTGCCGGGTGCGGCGGGCGCGGCCGAGGTTCCCGCCGGGCTTGAGGCGGCCGCCAAGAAGGAAGGCCGCGTCAATACCATCGCCCTGCCGCCCGACTGGGCGAACTATGGCGCGGTCATCTCTACATTCGAGAAGAAGTACCGGATCAGGGTCAACAACGCGAACCCGAACGGCAGTTCGGCGCAGGAACTGCAAGCCCTGCGCAGCCTCAAGGGCCAGGCGCGCGCGCCCGACTGCGTCGATGTCGGCCCAAGCTTCGCCGTCGAGGGCGCGCAGCAGGGCCTGTTCACGCCCTACAAGGTCGCAACCTGGAACGACATTCCGGACAACATGAAGGAGGCGTCCGGCCTCTGGGTCGGCGACTATTTCGGCGTGATCTCGGTCGGCGCCAACCGCTCGGTGGTCAAGACCATGCCGGAGAGCTGGAAGGACCTGCTGAAGCCCGACTACAAGGGCATGGTCTCGCTCAACGGCGACCCGATGGGCGCCGCGGCGGCGTTCTCCGCCGTCTATGCGGCCTCGCTCGCCAACGGCGGCAGCCTCGACGACATCGCCCCCGGCGTCCACTTCTTCGCCGACCTCGCCAAGCGCGGCAACTTCAACCCCGCGCAGTCGCGGCTGGCGAGCGTGATCGCCGGCCAGACGCCGATCTCGCTCGACTGGGACTACCTCAATCTCGGCTACCGCGAGAAGGGCAAGGGCAAAGCGGTGATCGACGTCGTGATCCCGCAAGGCGGGCCTGCGTTCGGCGGCTTCTACTGCCAGGCGATCAGTGCCACCGCACCCAATCCGAAGGCCGCACGGCTGTGGCAGGAGTTCATCTACTCCGATCAGGGCCAGTTGCTGTTCCTCGCCGGCTACGCGCATCCGGCGCGCTTCAACGCGCTGGTCGCCGCGAACAAGGTGCCGGAGGACCTGATGAAGCAACTGCCGTCGGCGGCGGCCTACAAGAACATCGGCTTCCCGAGCCTCGCGCAACAAACGAAAGCGAAGAAGGTGCTCGCCGATCTCTGGCCCAAGCTGGTGAAGACCTGAGCCTGCGCGCAACTCGGCGACCGGCCGCACTGCTGTTCTGGCTGCCGGTCGCGGCGTTCCTCGTCTTCGTCACCGCGTTCCTGCTGGCGCCGACGGCCGTGCTGCTGGTCGAGGCGTTCCGCGGCCCGCATGGCTGGACGCTCGAATGGGTGCGCACGCTCGGCAGCTATCGCTACCGGGTCGCGATGCAGAACTCGGTGCTGCTGTCGGCGGAATCGGCGCTGGTCGGGCTGGTGGCGGGGCTTGCGATCGCACTCGCGGTGCTGCGGCCGGGCGCGCCGCGGGCCTTGCGCACGCTCGCGACCAGCTTCGCCGCGGTCGCCGCCAACTTCGCCGGCGTGCCGCTCGCCTTCGCCTTCATCTCGACCCTCGGCACGCTCGGCCTGCTCACGACGGCGCTGAGATCGGCCGGTATCGACCTCTACGGCGCCGGCTTCAGCCTCTATTCGCTATCGGGGCTGACGATCGTTTATGCCTATTTCCAGATTCCGCTGATGCTGATCGTGATCCTGCCGGCGCTCGAAGGCCTGCGGCGAGAGTGGCGGGAGGCGGCACAGAATCTCGGCGCCTCGTCGCGGCAATACTGGCAGCACGTCGCCTTTCCCGTGCTGCTGCCCTCGCTGCTGGCGGCGTTCGTGCTGCTGTTCGGCAACGCGTTCTCGGCCTACGCAACCCCCTATGCGCTCACGTCGGGGAATATCGGGCTGCTGCCGATCGAGATCAGCAATGTGCTCTCCGGCAACGTCACGCTGGCGCCGCAGGTCGGCGCGGCACTCGCCGCGGGCATGGTCGTGCTGATGGCGGCGGTGCTCGCGCTCTATTGGCTGGCGAACCGGAGGGCGGCGCGGTGGCGGGGGTGAAGGCCAGGGGCTCTGCCCGCGGACCCGCCAAAGGGCAGTTACCGTCCGGCGACCCGTGCGGTTTGGGTTTGGGGGCAGCCTCACGATTTTCCTTGCCGCCGTCTATTTTTTTGCGCCGCTCATTATCACAGGCGCGTTCAGCTTGTGGGAGGGCGGCAGCCGCTACGGCTTTGCCGCCTATCGCGGCCTGATCGGCGATCAGGAGATGTGGGCGAGCCTGCTGCTCTCGCTCCAGCTCGCGATCGAGACCATCGTGCTCGGCTTCGCCCTGCTGGTGCCGGCGCTGATGGTCGTGCATCTGCGCGCACCGCGGCTGCGCACGCTGTTCGAGTTCATCGCGGCCCTGCCCTTCGTCGTGCCGGCAATCGCGCTGGTGGCCGGCCTCACGGCGCTCTACACCGGGCCGAACTGGCTGATCGGCACGCCGAACTACCTCGTGATTCCTTATTTCTTTCTCGCCCTCCCCTACGGCTACCGGGCGCTCGACGTGGGGCTCGCCTCGCTCGACCTGCGCACGCTCACCGAGGCGGGACAGAGCCTCGGGGCCTCGTGGCCGCAGCTTCTGTTCCGCGTCGTGCTGCCCAACCTGATCTCCGCCCTGCTCGGCGCCACCTTGCTGACGCTCGCGATCGTCATGGGCGAGTTCACCTTCGCCAACATCCTGCTGTTCAAGACGTTTGCGGTGTACATCACCGATATTGGCCAGAATGCCGTGACCGAAGCGGCGGCGCTGACGCTGCTGAGCTTCGCCATCACCTGGGGTGCCATGCTCGGCGTGCTCGCGACCGGGCGCGGCCGTGCGGCGCAGGTGGGCGGCGCACGCTGATGGCGCGGGTGGCCCTCGAGGGGATCGGCAAGAGTTTCGGTCGCGGCGCTGGTGCTGCGCGACGTCTCGCTCGCGATGGCCGAGGGCGAACTGGTGTCGCTGCTCGGCCCCTCGGGCTGCGGCAAGACGACGCTGCTGCGCATCCTGGCCGGGTTCGAGCAGCCGGATGCCGGACGCGTGGTGGTCGATGGCGAGGATTTGGTCGCTCTGGCACCGAACCGGCGCGCGATGGGAATGGTGTTCCAGGCCTACAGCCTGTTCCCGAACATGACCGCACGGCAGAACGTGTCCTTCGGTCTGCGCGTGCGCGGCACCGCACGCGCCGAACAGGCGCGGCGCGCGGCGTCGCTGCTCGATCATGGTCGGGCTGGCCGCGCACGCGGAAAAATACCCGCGCCAGCTCTCGGGCGGGCAGCAGCAGCGCGTGGCGCTGGCGCGGGCGCTGGCGATCGAGCCGCGCGTGTTGCTGCTGGATGAGCCGCTTTCGGCGCTCGATGCGCAGGTGCGCGTGCAGTTGCGCGAGGAAATCCGCCGCGTGCAGGTGCGCACCGGCGTCACCACGGTGTTCGTGACCCACGACCAGGAGGAGGCGCTGTCGATCTCCGACCGTGTCGCGGTGATGCACGAGGGCCGTATCCGTCAGCTCGACACGCCTTCGCGCATCTATCGCGAGCCGGCGGACGGGTTCGTGGCCGGGTTCGTCGGCGCCGCGTCGGTATTTGCCGGCACGGTCGCGGGGCGGGCGGTTGCCTGCGACGGGGTCGCACTGCCGGCGGCGGCGGCGGGTGCGCAGGCGGAAGGTGCCGCGGTCGCGCTGTTCGTGCGGCCCGAGCACGTGCGGGTATCGGAAGCCGCCGAGCCGGGCGCGCTCGCGGGCGAGGTCGCAGAATTGACTTTCCTCGGCTCGCTCACGCGGCTGCGCATCACGCTCGATGCGCCGGCCGGTGCCGCGCTGCGCGCCGACCTGCCGAGCGAGGCGGCCGAGCGGTTGCGCCCAGGAGCCCGGGTATGGGCGAGCTGGGACGAGGCCGCGCCGCGGGTGCTGGCGCGCGAGGTAATAGGCCCTGAACGGGACGGAATTTCATTCAGCGTACTTTCGTACTCAACTTTTCCTGAGGCACCTGCGAACCCGAGCCCATCTGGTAATTTGGAGCGGTACTTGCTCTCCGCTCATCGGCGGAGCCGAGCGGGGGATCTCTCCTGAGAAGGTGCCTGTAGCGGAGCCAGATCACGAAGGCGCCCAGGATCCGCTGAAACCTGTCTGGCGCGCTTGTTCATGGCGGGGCGGCAGCATGCGTTTCTGAGCCGGAGACGCAGAGCCGACTGCGTTTGTACAGGCTCGGACAACTCCCAATTTGCAACGTTCATGCCGGGAGCCACAAATGGCCGAAAATTCTGAATCCAAGACTGCCCAGGAACAGCCGCGCGCCGCGGTCCGAAGTGTGGCGCAAGGCTGCGAGTGACACCGCCCAGAGAGTGGCGGCAACAGCGGAGCAAGCGGGACGCAGCGGCGCGGAGGCCTCACGTCAGACCGCCGAGACCGGTGCGGAGACGATACGCCATCTCGGGCAGGCGGCGGGCGAATCCGTGCGGCGTGGCACCCAGGGCTACGCAGAAATGCACCACGAATTCGTTCAGAGCGCGGGCAAGCACTACGAGGATACTGTGTCGCGCCTCGCTCGGGTTGTGCAAGAGTTGGCCCAGGAGTGGCGCACGGTCATGCAAATGCCGGACGCTACGGGCAGCGGATTGAGGCAGATCCAGCGCAGCCTCAACGATGCGGTCGAGAGTGTGATTCGCACCAACCTGAGTGCGGCGCAGGAATTGTTCCGCATCGCCAGTCCGGCCGCGATCGCCGAGTTGCAGCAGCGCTTCATGCGCGACTATCTGAGCGCCCTGCTGGAGGGAAGCACGGCCGTGATCCGCGCGGTGCGGCACTCGGCAGAGCAGACGTTGCAGCCGCTGGAGGACCGCATGCGCGAGCGGCAGCAACGAGCCTACAGTAACGGCAATGGTCTCGCCAGCCGGGTTTCCGATGTGATGGAGCGAGAGGTACGGGTTGCGAACCCGGAAGACAGCGTCCAGCAGGTGGCGCGGCTTATGCGTGAGGAAGACACCGGCGTTCTGCCGGTCGGCGAAGGCGATCGGCTGGTGGGCATGGTGACGGATCGGGACGTTGCCGTGCGGCTGGTGGCGGAGGGCCGCGATCCCGCGCGGACCAAAGTTCGCGAAGTGATGACGGCCGATGTTCGATACGTGTTCGAGGATGAGGACCTCGAGCATGTCGCGGAGAACATGGCCGAACAACAGGTTCGCCGGCTGCCGGTCATGAATTGGGAGAAGCGTCTGGTGGGAGTGGTATCTCTCGGCGACATCTCTCAGGGCCGCCAACCACATCTGGCAAGCAAGGCATTGCGGGGCGTGGCCCGGCGTGGCGGACACCATACCCAGACGGCCACCGACACGGCTGCGGAGTAGCGCAGCATAAGGCTTCGTCCGCGGGAGCGACTTCCGCGGACGAAGTGCTTTCCGCTCGACAAACCAGCTACCCCGCCTCCCCCTCCAGCTTCTCCAGCACCGCTCGCCGTACCTCCTCCGGGGCCACGGCGCGCAGCGCCTGGCCGAGCCGCCTCACCTGGCGCCGCGTCGCGTAGAGCTGGTCGAGCAGCGACAGCACCACCGGCATCGCCTCCTCGTCGATGCGCAGCTCGTGCCGCAGCTCGACGATCAGCCGCACCCGGGCCACGTCGATCTCGCGGAACCGCCACGCCGGCGGCTCGCCCTCCGGCCGCACCCAGGCGCTCGCGATCCAGCGCTCGAGCTCGGCCCGGTCGAGCCCGGCCACCGTCACCACCAGCGTCTCGATCGTGATCACGACGCCTCCATCCCCGCCCGCGGATCGTCCTCCGGAGCCGCCGCGTGCTCGCGCAGGAACGCATCGAGCGCCGGATCGGGCCGGCCCAGCTTCACCTGCAGCGTCACATAGAGGTCGCCCGCCGCCCGCTTGCCGTGCGCCGCGACGCCGCGGCCGCGCAGGCGCAGGCGGGTGCCGGTATCGGAATGGGCGGGCACGGTCAGCGTCACCACCCCGCTCGGCGTCGGCACCGGCACCTTCGCCCCCAGCACCGCCTCGCTGCAGCGACACCGGCAGGTCGAGATGGATGTCGTTGGCCTCGCGGCGGAACCGCGGATGCGGAGCAATCCCGATCTCGATCAGCGCATCGCCCGCCGGGGCGCCCCCCAGGCCCGCGCCGCCCTGGCCGCGCAGGCGCAGCGTCTGACCTTCCTCGATGCCGGGAGGCACGCGCACATCGAGCGTTCGCCCGTCGGGCAAGGACAGCCGGCGCGTCGCCCCCAGCACGGCGTCGAGAAAGCCGACTTCCAGCAGATAGTGCTGGTCGGCGCCGCGCATCCGGATTTCCGCATGCGCCGCCGTTCCCTGCCTGCCCACGGCGGGCGAACAGGTCGCCGAACAGATCGCCCAGCTCCTCCTCCGAGAACGTCCGCTCGGTGAACCCTGGGGCTGCCGGCGCCGGCACGGTATTGCCCCCCTGGCCGCCCTCGGCGTGGCCGCGATAGAAATGCTGCTCCGGCCGCTCTTGGCCGGCGGCGTCGATCTCGCCGCGGTCGAAGCGGGCGCGCTTGTCGGGGTCCGACAGCAGCTCGTTGGCCACCGAGACCGCCTTGAACCGCTCCTCGGCCCCCTTGTCGCCGGGATTGAGGTCGGGATGGAGCTGCTTGGCGAGCTTCCGATACGCGACGCGAATTTGCTCGGGCGTCGCGTCGCGGGCCACTCCGAGCGTCTGGTAGGGGTCTGCGGCCGCCATGAACGCCGGTATGTCGCGCGTCGGCGCCCGCGATCAAGCCTCGGGCCGCTACGCAGTCGCGGCGCTACTTCGCCAGCGCCGGCGCCCCTTGGGCTGCGATCCGCCCCGGCCCCTCCGCTCCCCGCTCGAAGACCAGACGGCGGTCGTGCAGCGCCGCCACCTCCGGCTGGTGGGTGATCGACACGATCGTGGTGCGCGGCAGCCGCCGGCGCAGCATCGCATAGAGCTCCTGCTCCGCCTCCGGATCGAGGTTGGCGGTCGCCTCGTCGAGGAACAGCCAGTCCGGCGCCAGCAGCAGCGCGCGCGCGATCGCCAGCCGCTGCTGCTCGCCGCCCGAGAGCGACTGTGCCCACATCTCGGCGCTGTCGATGCGCGGAAGCAGGTCCGCAAGCCCGGCATCGGTCAGCGCCGCCGCCACCTGCGCGTCGTCGAACTCCCCCTCGCGCATCGGGTAGGTGACGGCGTGGCGCAGCGTGCCGAGCGGGATGTAGGGCCGCTGCGGCAGGAACAGGTAGCTGCCGGCCGGCCGCTCCACCCGCCCCTCGCCGAACGGCCAGATGCCGGCGATCGCACGGAACAGCGTCGATTTGCCGCTGCCCGACTTGCCGCTGATCGCGGTCGACTTCGCCGGGATGCAAGGCGAGGCTGCCGCGCTCCAGCAGCAGCCGCCCGTCGGGCAGGGCAAGGTCGAGGTCGCGCAGGCGCAGGTCGGTGCCGGCCGCGATCGCCCGCTGCGCACCGTGCCCGGTCAGCGCCCGGGCGGCGACGATCGCGCGGTGGAAGGTCGCGAGACGTTCGACCTCGGCGCGCCACGACGCGAGGGCGGCGTAGTTGTTGACGATCCAGGACATCGAGCCCTGCACCTGGCCGAACGCATCGACGATGCGCATCAGCCCGCCGAGCTGCATCTTGCCCGCGAAATAGCGGGGGGCGGCGATGATGATGGGGAAGATAACCGCCACCTGCGAATAGCCGGCGACCAGCGCGTTGAGCTTCTTGGTCCGCCACATGATGCCCAACCAGTTCTGGATCACGTTGACGAAGCGGCGGCCCAGCTCCTGCTTCTCCTCCTCCTCGCCGCCGTAGAGGGCGACGCCCTCCACGTTCTCGCGCAGGCGCACTAGCGCGAAACGGAAATCCGCCTCGAAGCGCTGCTGGCGGAAGTTGAGCATCGCCAGCGGCCGGCCGATCAGGTGGGTGAGCCAGGTGCCGACCACCGAATAGACCAGCGCCACCCACAGCATGTAGCCGGGGATGCGCAGGCCGAGCAGCGTGATCGGACCGGACAGCGACCACAGGATGCCGAGGAAGCTGATCATCGTGACGACGTTGGAGAGCAGGTCGAGGCCGAGCGAGAGCGTGTCGGTCACGAAGGTGCGGATGTCCTCGGAGATGCGCTGGTCGGGGTTGTCGGTGCCGGTGCCGTCGGCGCGGGCGGTCAGGCTGATGCGGTAATAGACCCGGTCGTCGAGCCACTCGTCGATGAAGCGGTGGGTCATCCAGCGCCGCCAGCGGATCTGCAGCCACTGGTTCAGAAAGACGCGATAGACGGCGACGACGATATAGAGCGCCACGATCTCGCAGAAGCCCGGCAGAATGCCGAAGAAGACGCTGGGATCGCGGCGATACCACAGCAGCAGCGCCATGAAGGCCTGCCAGTCCTTGTGTTGCAGCGCGTTGTAGAAGGCGCCGTTCCAGAAATTGAGCACCACCGTCATGCCGACCATCAGCAGGTTCAGGACGATGATGACCGCGAGCAGCCCGCGCGCCGACCACCGCTCCTCGGAGCGGAAATACGGGCGCGAGAGCAGCCAGACGTCGCGCAGGAAGGGGCCGAGGCCGCGCATTCAGGAGGCTCTCCTTGCCACGGCGGCATCCAGCAGCCGCCAGCCACGCCGCCACGCGCCTGCGGTTCACGCCGAAATCGGAACGGCCATAGACGCTGCGCGACCACAGGATCAGGTGGGCTTGCGCGGCACCGTCAGGGAGCGCCTGCCCAGGAAGCACTTGGATCGTGACCAGGTCGGGGAAGTTCAGCACCGCGCTGCGGGCGACATAATCCGCCTGCATCCGGTCCGGAAACGCCGCCTGCTGCCAGGTGCGCGGCCGGCTTGCGGCGACCTGCTGCGCGGCTGCGAACAGGGCGGCAGCGGGCATGTTGTAGGCCGGCGTCACCAGATCGGGTTTCGGCGAGAAGCCGGCCGGGGCGGCGAGGGCGGTATTGGGCGTGCCCGGCCGGCGCAGATGCGAAAAATCGATCGGCGCGGGAGCGGGCAGCCCGGCGGCGCCCGCCTGGCCGCAGGCGGGCAGCACCAGGCCGAGCAGCATGGCGAGCAGGGTCATGGCGCGACGCTGCCCCGGCGCGGGCGGGCGGGCAAGCCTCGGCGCCACCGCCACGCGGATTTCCGGCTCGCATGGACACGCCGGGGATGCTGCGACATGCTTGCGGCCTAAGCCGGGAGGGAAGCGTATGGACGGCAAACGGCCCACGGTGTCCTCGCTGCACGGCATGGTCGCGGCGGCCCATCCGCTGGCCGCGCAGGCCGGCGCGCGGCTGCTCGCGGAGGGCGGGAATGCGTTCGATGCCGCCGCCGCCACGGCCGCGGCGCTGAATGTCGTCGAGCCCTACATGTCCGGCCTGGCGGGCATGGGCATGGCGACCTGCTACGTCGCCGCCGAGCGCCGCGTCCGCACCCTCGACTACGTGACCCGCGTGCCGTCGCGGTTCAGCACGGAGCGTTTCCGCAAGCGCGAGGAGCTGGCGCGCGGCCCGCTCGCCACCGGCACGCCGGGCAATCTCGCCGGCTGGTGCGAGCTGGTCCGCGCGCATGGGCGAAAACCGCTCGCCGACGTGCTCGCCCCCGCGATCCGGCTCGCCGCCGACGGTTTCCCGCTGGTCGAGTTCAACGTCGCCGGCATCAACGAGGTCGCGATCGAGCTGCGCGCGCATCCCGCATTCTGCGAGGACTGGGCGCGCAACTATACCGGCGGGGCCGGGCAGATGCGCCAAGGCGCGATCCTGCGCCAGCCCGAACTCGCGCGCAGCTTCGAGGGCATCGCGGCCGAGGGGCCCGGATATCTGCACGGCGGCGCACTCGGCGAGCGGATCGTGGCGCACGTCCAAAAACTCGGCGGCGTGCTCACGCTCGACGATCTGAAGGCCGTGCGGCCGATCTGGCGCGAGTCGCTCGCCGGCCCCTATCGCGGCCTTTCGGTGCATACCCTGCCGCCGCCCTGCCAGGGATTCCAGCACTTGCTGACGCTCGCGATCCTGGAAGGGTTCGATCTCGCGCGCATGGAGCGTGACGGCATCGAGCATCTCGACACGGTGTACCGCGCGATCCGCCTCGCGGCCGGCGAGCGCATCGCCAACGACAATCCCTCGCCCGAGCGCCTCGCGCGCGTGCTCTCGCCGGCCAATGTCGAGGCGCTGCGCCGGCGCGTGCGCGACGGCCGCCCGATCGAGGGGCCGACGGAGCAGTGGACCGAGCAGCGGGAGGAGGCGGCGGCAGTCGAGATGGAGCATACCACCTCCTTTTCGGTCGCCGACCGCGAGGGCAACGCGGTCTGCATCACCCAGAGCCTCGGCGCGAAATTCGGTTGCGGCGTCGTGGTTCCGGGCACCGGCGTGTGCCTCAACAATTTCCTCTACTGGGGCGAGATCGATCCGCGCGGCACCAATCATATGAAGGGCGGCGGTCCGCTCGCGATCCCGATGGCGCCGACCATCAGCCTTCGCGACGGCAGGCCGGCGCTGGCGCTTGGCACGCCCGGCAGCTACGGCATCTGCCAGACGCAGCCGCAGGCGATGGTGCAGCACCTCGATTTCGGCCTCTCGCTGCAAGACGCGATCGAGGCGCCGCGGGCGCGGCTGCTGGACGGGCGCGAGGTGAAGGTGGAGGGCCGCGTGGCCCCGGCGACGATCGCGGGACTCCGCGACCGCGGGCACGATATCGCGGCGGTCGCGAACTGGACGATGCTGGTCGGCGGGATGCAGGCGGTTTCGATCGATGTCGAGACCGGGGCGATGACCGGCGCCGCCGATCCGCGCCGCGATGGCTATGTCGCGACCGTTTGAGGCTCGCGACGAAGGAACCTCGCAATGACCGGCGTATCCGCGCCGAAATGCCAGCGCACCGGCCTAGCCCTCGACCAATCCCAGCCGCTCGTGCCAGGCGGCGATCGACTCCTCCGGGTAGCGATCGAAGCGCAGGTCGCGCGGGCCGGCCTCCACCTCGACCCAATCGGGCTTGAACTCCAGCATGATGTGCGTGTGCTCGGGAGCGACCGGGAGCGGCGTGTCGATCGCCGAGGCGAACGGATGCACCAGCTCCGGCCATTCCGGGCTGAACAGCCACAACGCCGAGCCGCAGCGGGCACAAAAATGCCGCTCGGCGGTGCTGGTGTGGGCGCGCTTGTCCTCGGGGTTCTTGACCCGCGCGTGATAGATCGTGACGTGCTCGCGCCCGCGCACGTGCAAGGTGGCGGCATCGCCCGAAAGGTTGATCGCGAAACCGCCGCCGCCCTGCGTCTTGCGGCAGATACCGCAATAGCAACGCTCATACGGCACCGGATGCGCCGAGCGCAGCCGGAAATGCACCGCCCCGCACTGGCACGAGCCTTCCAGATCCATCCCGTCCTCCCTCAGCCGTAGAACTTCCGCACTGGGCGGCGAACCTGCGCCACCTGCCGCACCTCGCTGCCCACCAGCACCGGCCCGGGCCGCACCGGCGTCAAGACGGTATCCCACCTTGCTCCCGATCGCGATCCACCGTACACATGATTTGGTAACAAAACCTCGGAAGGCGGATCTCCTTGCTGCCGTGCGGCCCGATCAGGAATCTCGCGCGGCGGTCGGAACGGGCGTGCGCCGAACGACTGGACGGTTTCGTGCCGGCTACGCGCGAGGAGCCTGCCCCGGCTTTCGTGGCACCGCTGATGCTGCCGTACACCGATGTCCCTGTGCTGATAAACAGCTTCAACCGGCTCCGCTCCCTGCGGCACCTGGTGGACTGGCTGCGCCGCGCCGGGCAGCGGCGCATCGTCATCATCGACAACGGCTCGAGCTTCCCGCCGCTGCTCGCGTGGCTCGACAGGATCGAGCGGCTCGGATGGTGCCGCGTGATCCGTCTTGGCTTCAATCACGGCCATCTCGCGCTGTGGCGGAAAAATCTCCTGGCCGCGTTGGATATCCGCTCGGAGTTTGTCTACACCGATCCGGACGTCGTTCCCGCCGCCTCCTGCCCGCTCGACATCGTGGCCAGGCTGCAGCGCCTGCTGCGAGACGAGCCCGGCATCCACCGCGCCGGCCTGGGCCTGGATCTCGGGTCCATTCCCCACCACTACCAGCACCGGAACAGCGTGTTGGCCTGGGAGCGGCAATTCTGGCTGCATCCGGTCACACCCACGCTGTTCCGCGCAGCACTCGATACCACCTTCGCGCTCTACCGGCCCGGTTCCTGCCACGACTACGCGCTGCCGACCCTGCGAACGGGCGCCGCGTCGGTGGCACTCCACGAAGGCTGGTCGATCGACAGCCGCTCACCCAGCGAGGAGGACCGCTTCTATTTCGGCGCGGCCGACCCCGCCATCACGAGCTGGGGCGGCCCCACCTTGCCGCCCCGGCTGATCGAGGCGCTGCGGCTTCGCCCACCGCACCCGCGCATCCTGAACATCACCGAGCGCGGGGCGTCGCCGCTGCCGGGCTACTGCAACGCCGATCTCGCCGACGCCTGTGAGGCCGGGCCGGGTCAGTTCGACGCGATCCACGGCGGCAGCGCTCTCGGTCGGACCGCCCGTGATGCGGGTCATTGGCGGGCGCTGCGCCGCGTCGCAAAAGCCGGTGCCCGGCTGACCTTGAGGCTCGAAAGCGGCGGCGGCCTGCGCCGCTGGTGGCCGGCAACTCACGTATCGCACCCGTGTGACCGGCTGCTGCGGGGCCTGTCCCCCGTGCTGGCGGAAGGGCTGTGGCACCTGGACCGAGTTGTCATGATACGTCGCAAGGATCCGCGCGGCAGCCCCTGCGAATGGCTGTTGCATTTGCGAGCCGCCCGGCCGGGCGCCGCCGCCGCCGCCCCGCAGGGCTACGCCACGCAGAGCCGCCTCGACATGGCCGCCGACTTCACCGGGGCGGCTTCGTCGTGATCGCGGCCGGCTATGCGCGATAGAGTGCGGCGCGGCCTGGTCGGGCTCATCGCCGCCGCGTTGCTGGCGCCGGTCGGGGTGATCGCGGTGCTGCGGGTCGTCAATCCGCCGACGACCAGCCTGATGCTGCAGCGGCACTGGCAGGGCTTCGGCACCGCGCAAAACTGGCTGGCCTATCAGGCGATCCCCGCCAGGCTGCGCCAGCTCGCCATCGCCGCCGAGGATTTGCGGTTCTGCACCGAGCGTGTCGGCTTCGACTGGGCAGCGATCGCGACCCAGCTCGCGGTGTTGCGGAACGGCGGCAGGCCGACGGGCGCGAGCACCTTGACCATGCAGACCGCCCGCACCCTGTTCCTCTGGCCGGACCGCGACTGGGTCCGCAAGCTGCTGGAAGCGTGGTTGACGCCGCAGATCGCGCTGCTTTGGCCGCGCCGGCGCGTGCTGGACGTCTATCTCAATATCGCCGAGTTCGGCCCCGGCATCTATGGCGTGGCGGCTGCCGCCCGCGCCTTCTGGGGACGGCCGGTGGGCGCGCTGCGCCTGGATCAAGCGGCACTGCTCATGACCGTGCTTCCCGCTCCCGATCAATGGTCGGTCGCGGCACCGACGCCGGCGATGATGCTGCGCGCCCGCGGGTTGGCGGCGCTCGTCACGGCGCAGGATCATCGGCTGGATTGCGCGCGCTGAGATCAGCCCTTGGCCGCGAACCCCGCCACCAGATCGGCAACGTGCCCGGTCTCGTCCAGCCGCATCCCCTCCGGGCGGGCCAGCGGGCGGTTGCCGCGCGCCACCCGGCGCGGCAGCACCGCGGCCTCGAAGCCGAGTTTTGCCGCTTCCTTCAGCCGCGCCTCCGCCTGCGCCACCTGCCGCACCTCGCCCGAGAGGCCGATTTCGCCGAAATAGACCGTCCCCGGGCTCGCCGGCCGGTCGCTTGCCGCCGAGGCCAGCGCCGCCGCCACCGCCAGATCGGCGGCCGGCTCGGCGACCCGCAGCCCGCCCGCGATATTGAGATAGACGTCCGATCCCGCCAGCCGCAGCCCCGCCCGCGTCTCCAGCACCGCGAGCAGCATGGCGAGCCGCCCGGAATCCCACCCCACCACCGCGCGCCGCAGGTTGCCGCCCGCATTGGGTGCCAGCAGCGCCTGCACCTCCAGCAGCACCGGCCGCGTGCCCTCGACGCCCGCGAACACCGCCGAACCCGCGACATTGCCGCGCCGCTCGGCGAGGAACAGCGCCGACGGGTTCGCGACTTCGGCGAGCCCGCGGTCGGTCATCTCGAACACGCCGATTTCGTCGGTCGCGCCATAGCGGTTCTTCACCGCGCGCAGGATGCGGAACTGATGCCCGCGGTCGCCTTCGAAATACAGCACCGCATCGACCATGTGCTCCAGCACGCGCGGCCCCGCGATCGCCCCTTCCTTGGTCACGTGCCCCACCAGCGCCAGCGCGAAGCCGCGCGCCTTGGCCAGCCGGATCAGCTCGAAGGCGCTCGCCCGCACCTGCCCCACCGTGCCCGGCGCGCTGTCCAGCGTGTCGAGCCACATGGTCTGGATCGAATCGATCACTACCAGCGCCGCATCCGGCGCCGCCTCGATCCCCGCCGTGATCTCGCGCAGATTGATCGCGCAAGCGAGTTCCAGCCTGGCGTCTGCGACCCCGAGCCGGCGCGCGCGCAGCCGCACCTGCTCCACCGCCTCCTCGCCCGACACATACAGCACCCGCCGCCCGCTCGCGGCCAGCGCCGCGGCCGCCTGCAACAGCAGCGTTGACTTGCCGATGCCCGGATCGCCGCCCACCAGGACCGCCGAGGCCGCAACAAGCCCGCCGCCCAGCACGCGATCCAGCTCGGCGATCCCGGTCTCTGCCCGCGGCGGCGGCGCCGCCTCTCCGGCCAGGCCCACGAACGCGACGCCGCGCGCGGCTGGCATCCGTCCGGTGCCGCCCGGCCGCGACTCGTTGCTTCCTCGACAATCGTGTTCCACTCGCCGCAGGTCTCGCACCGCCCCGCCCATTTGGACGTGACGGCGCCGCAGGCCTGGCAGACGAAACGGTGCGCGGATTTAGCCAACCGGCTAGCGCGCCCGCATCGCGGCCTCGGTGGCATCCTCGATCGGCGTCAGCGCGGCCCAGCCGCGCCGCTCCGCGACCCAGCCCAGCATCAAATCCGCCAGCTCGGGATTGGCCGCCAGGATCGGCCCGTGCAGGTAGGTGCCGATCGTGTGCGACACCACGATCCCCTCGCCTTCGCTGCCGTGTGCCGAATTGCCGTTCCCGACCAGCACGCGCCCGAATGCCTCGCCGCCCAGCCGGCGCGTATGGCCGCCGTGGTTCTCGAAACCCTTGAGCTCGGTTCCGGTCAGCGTGCAGGCGATGCGGATCGGGCCGACCAGCCGCTTCTCCCCCGGCACCGTCACCACCGGCAGCAGGCCGAGGCCCGCCTCGATGACCCCCTCCAGCGGCAGGCTCTCGCCATAGGGCTGCAATCCGCCGCAGACCAGCAGCGCCGGCACGCCGTCCTCGTGCATGGCGGCGAGTTCCGGGCGCCAGCGCCGCAAGCGCCGCCAGCGCGAGGCGTTGCCCGCGATCCTCGCCGCCGCCCAGCAGCAGGATGTCGGCATCCCGCGGCGCCGCGTCCGCCGGTCCGACGCGGTGCAGCTCGGCCGGGATGCCGCGCCAGGCCAGCCGCTCCACCAGCACCCGCCCGTTGCCCGAATCGCCATAGGTGCCGAGCTGGTCGGGCAAGCACGAGCGCGATCCGCACCGGCTCGGCGGCGCGCGCCGGTCGCGTGCGAGGTCCGAAGCTCGCGATCGGCGGCGCCGGCTTGCCGCGCGGCGGCCGGCGCATCAGCGCGAGGGCGGCCGGCAACTGGGTGTAGGTCGCGACCAGCGCCAGCCGCCCGCCCTCCGGCGTCGCGGCAAGGGCCGCACGGAACGCATCCTCGGCGTCGGCGTAGGCGGCGGCGGTCTCGACCTGGCGCTCGTAGCGCAGCCGCACCAGCATGTCGCGCGCGCGCGGCCCGGCGGTGAAGGCGTGGCGCACCGGCGTCATCGTCACGTCGAAGAACCAGCTCACGTCGCGCCCGTCGGCGATTTCGTCGGCGGCCAGGAACAGATGCGTCGCCGCTTGGTGGCGGGCGAGATTCCAGCTCGTGCTGGCCGGGTTCTTGCCCAGCACCACCACCACGTCGCGCCCATCGACGCGAATTTCGTCGCCTCGCCCCGGCACCGGGCGCGGCCACTCGCCGACGCGCACCGGCAGCCCGAGTGCCCGCACCGCGGCCAGCGCCCCGAGCGCGCTATAGGGATGCAGCGCGCGCGGCAGCGTGGGCAGGCGCTCGCCGTCGAAGACGAACGCATCGTCCGCTGCAATCGCCGCCAGATCGGCGCGGGGTGCGGCAAATCCGCAGGCCGGACAATGGTATTCGCCAAGTTGCGCGTAGATGCGCGAGCGTGTATTCCAGCGCCGCCCCGCAGATCGGGCAGTCGGTGCCGTCGGCGGGCACCTCCAGCGCCGGCTGGCTCAGGCGGAAGAAGCGCGTGTTCGCGCCGGCGAGGCTCGCGGTCAGCGGATCGTCGCCGTTCAGCAACCGTAGCGCGTCCGGCGCGCGGGCCAACCCCGCCGCGATCTGGTCGCGCACCGAGCGCACCTCGCCGTGGCGGTCGAGCTGGTCGCGGAACAGGCCGGTGACCAGCACCAGATCGGGCTCGATCGCGCCGATCACGCGCGGCAGGGTCAGCTCGTCCACCTCCAGCACCAGCGCATCGGCGGGGCGGTCGAGCAGCGCCGTCGCCAGCCCCTGGGGCAGGTTGGCGCCGCCCCGATTGGCGACGCTGCGCAGCCCCGCCTGCCGCAGCAGGTGGCAGATCAGCGCCACCGTGGAGGTCTTGCCGTTGGTGCCGGTGACCAGGATGCGCCGCTTGTGCGCGCGCGCGCGGGCCAAAAACTCCGGGTCGAGCCGCAGCGTGATGCGCCCCGGCAGGCTGGTGCCGGCCCGCCCCGCAAGGTGCAGCGCGCCGCGCAGCAGCAGCCCCGCCGGACGGGCGAGCAGCCGCGCGGGCGAGGGCACCGGGGCCGGTGCCGGGTGCAACCGCTGGTCGGGGATCGCGACAATCTCCTGCACCCGTTTCTTGTAGAGGCTGCGCCGAGTCGTGTGAACTCTGCTTTCGTGCAACCCGAGTCGCCGCAGATCGTTGCGGTGCTGATGTTTCCCGCCCGCCACGGCGAGGCGCCGCGCTTCTTCGCGCGGTTGCGCCCGGCGCAGATGCAGATGCTGATCCAGATCGCGAGCTGCTCGCGGTGCTGGCGCGGGTGCTGATCCGTCCGTAGCCATCTAGCTCGCCCGTGCGATCATCCGGCTCAGCCCGACGCCGATCAGCCCCGCGAGCGCAATCATCCCCAGCACGGCGACGAACCCCCCGAGGCCGAACGCGATCGCGCCCCCTGCCACGCCGATGCTGCCGCCGAGAAAGGTGCAGGCGTTGATGATCCCCGATCCTTGCCCCGCCTGCGCCGGCGACAGCGCGTCGAGCGCCAGCCGCGGCGCCGCCGCATAGGGCAGCGCCAGCCCCGCCCCCATCGCGATGAAGCCGATCGCCAGCGCCACGATCCCGCCTCCAAAGGCCACTGCGGCGAGGATCACGCAGGCGGCCACCACCAGCGCCATGCCGCTGGTCATCGCCGCGCGCAGTCCGAACCGCGCCGTCACCGCCGGGGCCGAAAGCGCCACCCCCAGCAGCGCCGCACTCAGCGGCAGCAGCGAGGCGCCCGCCGCCATTGGGGTCATCCCGAGCCCCGTCCGGCTCTGCGCATAGAGATTGTAGAACAGCAGCAGGCTGATGATGCCGAACATCGCGAGCGAGCCGACCGCGACCCCCAGTACGAAGCCGCGCCGGAGGAAGAAGCGCAGATCGACCAAGGGCGCCGCGGCGCGCGATTCCACGACCACCAGCGCGGCGAGCGCCGCGGCCGCCAGCGCCAGCGGCCCGATCGCCGCGATCGGCGCCGATCCCACCTGCGGCAGTCCATGCAGGCCGAACAGGAGCGCCACCATGAAAATCGCCATCAGCAGGAATCCGGTCAGGTCCGCGCGTCCGCCCATCGCCGGCCCGACGGATGCCTCCGTGATGCCGGCGCGCGCGAGACCCGCCGCCGCGGCCAGCATCAGCGGCACGTTGATCCAGAAGATGAACCGCCAGCTCGCGAGATTGGTGAGCACGCCGCCGACCAGCGGGCCGATGCTGAAGCCGAGCATCAAAAACCCGGTCCAGGCGCCGATCGCCGCCGCACGGCGCTCCGGCATCGCCGCGCCGCGGACTGCGGCCAGCGTGGCGGGCACCGCGAACGCCGCCGCCAGGCCCTGCACCGCGCGCCCCCCGAGCAGCACGCCTTGCGACCCCGCAAGCGCGATCACGCACGACCCGACCGCGAACAACGCCATCCCCGCGATCGCGGCGGCGCACGCGCCGAACCGCCCCGCCGCTGCGCCGCCGACCACGATGCATGATGCCGAGACGATCAGATAGGCATTGACCGCCCACTGCACGCCGCTCGCACTCAGGGCCAATTGCGTTCGCATGGTCGGCAGCGCCGCCATGATCGCCGTGCCGTTGATGCCGATTGCGAGCATCGCCAGGCACGACCCCCACAGCACCGGATCGGCACCGGTTTGCCGCTCGGCAGACGCGGCCACTGTCCTCAGCGGGCCACCTCGCGCATGAACCGCCCCGCCGCTGCAAGTGCGCGGCGGCCGGCCGCGACCTCCTGATAAAACAGCGGCCAGACATGGATCATGTCCGGATACACTTCCAGCGTCACCGCGATTTCGGCGGCGCCCGCCGCTCCTGCCAGCCGCACCGCGTCGTCCAGCAGCGTCTCCGCCGACCCCACCTGGATCAGCAGCGGCGGCAGGCCGCGCAGATCGGCGTGCAGCGGCGAGACCAGCGGATTGCGTGGATCGGCGCCGTGCAGATACGCCGCCGCCAGCTCCTGCAAATACGGTTTCTGGACCATCGGATCGACCGCCACTTTGCCCGCCATGCTGGCGCCGGTCATCTCCAGGTCGACCCAGGGCGAGATGCACCACGCGCCGCCCGGCAGCCTCTCGCCCGCATCGCGCAGCGAAATCATGGTCGCGATCGTCATGCCGCCGCCGGCGCTGTCGCCCGCGATGACGATTTTTCCCGGATCGAAGCCGCACGCCAGCAGGAAGCGCCAGCCGGCCAATGCGTCCTCTAATGCCGCCGGATACGGATGCTCCGGTGCCAGCCGATAGCCGAGTGCCAGCGTCCGCATCCCGGCCTGCCGTCCGGCCTCGGCGACCATCGCCCGGTGGCTCGTGATCGAGCCGGAGATGTAGCCGCCGCCGTGCAGGAACAGGATGGCGCGCCCCGGATTGGCGCCGGGCGTCGCGGTCCATTCCGCGGGTACGCCGTTCGCGTCCACACGCTCGGTGCGCACGTCGGCGGGCAGCGGCGCGTGCTCCGCCAGCGCGTCGAGACGCTTGCGGCGTTCGCTTAGGCCCGGCGGACGCGGGTTCGCCGCCAGTTGCGCGCGGATGCGGTCGATCTCGGCGTCGGCCATCTCATGCCCCCGGCGGCGGTCGGATGTAGTGCAACCTCGTGAAGCGGCGGCGGAACGCCGTCACGGCATCGGCGACCGCCTCGGGTTGCTGGCGCAACGCACGCGCGATCAGGTGCGCGAGCTCCGACATGTGCTCGGCCGTCATCCCCCACCGCACCGCCTCGTTGGTGCCGAGCCGGAGGCCGTTTGTGTCGCCTGGTACCGGCTCGATGGGCAGGCCGATGCCGCAGGCGAGGATGTTCGCCCGCCGCAGCCGCTTCGCCGCGGCCTGCCCGCCGCCCCACTCCGCCGCCGCGACGCCGATATGGTGCGAGCGCGTGAACCCGCGCGCGCGTCCGAACACCGGCAATCCCTCGCGGTCCAGCGCCTCGGCCAGCGCCCGCGCGGCCACGATCATCGCGTTGGCGTAGGCCGCGCCGTGCGCCTTCCAGTCGAGCAGCGTCATCGCCAGCGCCGCGGTCTTGGCGACGTCGAAATTGGCGGTCAGGCCGGGAAACGCGATGCGGTCGAGCCGCTCGGCGATGGCCGCATCGTCGGTCGCGATCAGCCCCGAGGGCGGGCCGCCAAAACTCTTGTAGGTGCTCATCGTCATCACGTGCGCACCCTCGGCGAGCGGGCGCTGCCACGCGCCGCCCGCGATCGGGCCGGACATGTGCGCCGCGTCGTACAGCAGCTTGGCACCCACCTCGTCGGCGATCGCGCGCAAGGCCCGCACCGGATGCGGGAACAAATTGAGGCTGCCGCCGATGCTGATCAGCTTCGGCCGGATACGCAGCGCATCCTGGCGCAGCCGGTCGAGATCGACCGTGTAGTTGACGGCATCGACGGGGGCCGGATGGGTGATGACGCCGCGCATCCCCGCCGATCCGGCGGCGTGGTGCGTCACGTGGCCGCCGATTTCCGCCGGCGGCGCGATGATCGCATCGCCCGGCGCGCAGATCGCCAGGAACACGTAGAGATTGGCCAGTGCTCCGGACCCCACGCGCAGCTCGACGAAGCGGGCGCCGAACACTTCGGCGGCGAGTTCGGCGGCGACGATTTCGATCCGCTCGATCGCCTCCAGCCCCATCTCGATCTTGTCGCCCGGATAGCCGAGCGAGGCGCGCGGCCCGAGGCCGGAAGCGAGCAGCGCCTCGGCGCGCGGGTTCATCGTGTTGCTGGCGGGGTTGAGGTTGATGCAGTCGCGCTCGTGGATGGCGCGGTTGCGCTCGACGAGGCGATAAAGTTCGGCGTCAAGCGCGTCGGCTTCGCTCGCGGCGGCGCGGGCGGCGATGGACGCGATCAGGTCGTCGCACGCGGCCGGCACCCACGCCCGACGTGCCAGCGCACAGCTAACGCTCATCCGCAGGGCAATCGCTTGAAGCGCTATGATCCGTGCGGGACTGCCATTCTCCCTCTCCCCCCGCCAGCGCGGGCGGAGAGGAGCCATTGGCCTTGTTCCAACCATTCAAGCGATTGCCCTCCGCTCATCCGCGCGCACCCTCGGCAAGATGCGTGCGAGCGTATAGCTCGATCAGCGGCGCCGTGAACCCGATGCTCTCAAGCCGCAGCATGTCGGCCGCACCGATCACGGTGGCACGCTCGGGCCACGCGCCATCCTCGCCGCGTCGCAGCAGTTCGGCCCCCACCTGCGTCGAATGCACCAGCAAAATCTCGCGCACGGTCGGGATGGTGGCGTAGGCCCATACGTTCGCTCGCGTGTCGCTCGCATTGCCCGGCGAGAGGACTTCGATCAGCAGAACCGGGTCTGGTACCGCGATCTGGCCGGCGAGGTTTGGCGCACAGGTCACGCCCAGATCGGGCACGCGCAGATTGAATCCGGCCCGCACGCGCGGAATGATCGCTGGCTCGGTGACGACGCGGCACGGGCTGTTGGCATCGCCAAGATGCCGCCCTACCGCAATAATGAGATTGGACTGAATGGTGCCATGGGTGTCGGTCGCCCCCGGCGCCATCGCGCGCGGCTCACCCTCGATCAGTTGGTATCTGCCACCCTCCCCGTCGCCGGGCCAGTCCAGGAAATCGGCCACGGTCATGTGGTGCGGCAGCTCCAACGTAATGCGGTGCTCATCGCCTCAGCTCCATCTGGATCGGCCCCTCGCGCCGCCCGTGGGTGAATTGATCCACCACCGGGTTGCCGCTGTCCATCAGATCGGCGGCCGGCCCCTCCCAGACAATCCGTCCCTGGTGCAGCATCGCCGCCCGGTCGCCGATCCGCCGCGCGCTCGCCATGTCGTGCGTGATCGCGACCGCCGTGCTGCCCAGCCGGCGGACGCAATCGACCACCAGCCCGTCGATCACCGCCCCCATGATCGGATCCAGCCCCGTGGTCGGCTCGTCGAAGAACAGGATATCCGGCTGCCCGGCGATCGCGCGCGCCAGCCCGACGCGCTTCTGCATCCCCCCCGACAGCTCGGCCGGCGACAGCGCACCCACGCTCGGCGCCAGTCCCACCTGCGCCAGCACCTCGGCGGCCTTGTCGCGCCCCGCCGCCCGGCTCAATCGCCGCTGCGCCAGCAGCCCGAAGGTCACGTTCTCCCAGACCGGCAGGCTGTCGAACAGCGCGCCGTTCTGGAACAGCATCCCGATCCCGGACCGCACCGCGTCACGGTCGCGCCGATCGAGCCTCAGCACGTCGCGCCCGTCGATCTCGATCGATCCGCCATCCGGCTCGAGGATGCCGAGCACGCATTTCAGCAGCACCGACTTGCCGGACCCCGAGCCGCCGATCACCACCATCGAAGTGCCGGCTGCCACGTCCAGATCGATGCCGTCCAGCACCCGCTTGTCGCCAAAACTTTTGCGCAAGTCGCGGATGCGTATTTTCGCAACCGCCGTCATCGCGCGAAGAACAGCTCGGTCAGCCCGTAGTCGAACGCCAGGATCAGGATCGAGGCCGCGACCACGGCGGCGGTCGTGGCGCTGCCCACGCCCTCGGCGCCGCCGCGCGAGTGGTAGCCGAAGTAGCAGCCCATCAGCGCCACCAGGAAGCCGAACACGGCGGCCTTCACCAGCCCCGAGACCACGTCCATCGTTTGCATGAAGCTGAAGGTGCTGTGCAGGTATTCGATCGGGTTGAAGCCGAGCTTGAGCGTGCCGACCAGAAAACCGCCCATCACGCCGATGATGTCGGCGATCACGACCAGCAGCGGCAACGCGACCGTGCCGGCGAGCAGCCGTGGTGCCACCAGGTATTTCATCGGGTTGGTGGAAAGCGTGGTGAGCGCGTCGATCTGGTCGGTCACGCGCATGGTGCCGAGCTCGGCGGCCATCGCGGCGCCGACGCGCCCGGCGACCATCAGCCCCGCCAGCACCGGCCCAAGCTCGCGCACCACCGACAGCACGACGATATTGGCGACCGCGCCCGAGGCGTTGAAGCGCGCGAAGCCGGTGTAGGATTGCAGCGCGATCACCATGCCGGAGAAAATCGCCGTCAGCGCCACGACCGGCAGGCTGAAATAGGCGAACTCGACGAAGGCGCGGCCGATGCTGCGGCCATACCAGGGCGGCCGCAGCAGGTGCGACACGCCCTCGGCCGCGAACAGCACGAGCGTTCCGGTGCCACGGCAGGCGCCGATCACGGCGCGGCCGATCACCGCGAGCACGTCCGGAACGGCGTTCACCCCGGAAAGCCTCACTGGCCCCGATAGCGCCTGGTGTAGCGGGGACCGAGCGAGGTCAGGATCTCGTAGCCATTGGTGCCCGCGCGCGCCGCCACTGCGTCGGGGGGGCAGTGCGGCCCGATCAGCTCCAGCCACGCGCCGGGCCGCGCCGCCGGATGATCGGTCACGTCGAAAGTGGTGAGGTCCATGGAGACACGGCCTACCAGCGGTGCCGGGGCGCCGTCAAAAGCCGCCATGCCGGCGTTCGACAACGCCCGCAGCCAGCCATCCGCGTAGCCCACGGAGACGGTCGCGATCCGGCTCGGCCGCGCCGGCCGCCAGGCGTGGTCGTAGCCGACCCCCTCGCCGGCTTCGATCTCCCGCACGCTCAGGATGCGGGCGCACAGCCGCACCACGTCGCGCATCGGGTTCGGCCGGCCGGGCGTCGGGTTGATCCCGTAGAGTGCCGCACCGGGACGGGCGAGGTCGGAGGCGAAGTCGGCACCCAGGAAGATGCCGGAGGAATTGGCGAGGCTGCGCGGTGCCGCCGGCAGGCGCGCACAGGCTTGCCCGAAGCGGCGGCGCTGCGCCTCGTTCATGGGATCGTCCGGCACCTCGGCAGCGACCAGGTGCGTCATCACGAAGTGCAGCGTGATGCCGGCCGAGCCGCCCCGGATCGGCGGCGAGCACCTCGAGCTCGGCGGGCGAAAGGCCGAGCCGGTTCATCCCGGTATCGACATGCAGCAGCGCCGGCAGCGCCCGCCCGAGCAGCCGCGCCTGCGCCGCCCATTCGTCGATCTCGGCGAGCGAGCCGAGCACCGGCACCAGCGCCGTGCGCCGCGTAATCGGCCGCCATGCCGGGCCACAGCCCGTTCAGCACCGCGACCATCGCGGCGGGCGCCGCTGCCCGCACCGCCAGACCCTCCGCCGGGTGGGCGACGAAGAAATGCCGGCACCCCTCGCGCGCCAGCCGCGCCGCGACCGGTGCCGCGCCGAGCCCGTAGCCGTCGGCCTTCACCACCCCCGCGACCGGGCCGGACGGATGCCGCGCCGCGAGCGCGCGCCAATTGGCGGCGATCGCGTCGAGGTCGATTTCCAGAACGGCGACTTCGGCGTTCGGTCCGGGCATTATCCTGACGGCCCAACGTATCGACCTCTTCGACCCCTCCCCCCGGCCCCCTCCCGCAAGGGGAGGGGGAGGCGAGCACGAAAGCCCCCTCCCCTTGCGGGAGGGGGTTGGGGGAGGGGTGTCGCCGCACCATTCACGAAGGACCTCCGGCATCGGCGCTCCGGCGCAGGATTGCGCCTGATAGCACGCCCTCACCCGCCCGCGTGCGCCAGGTCGAGATCGGTGAAGCGGGTGAACTCGGCCTCGAAGAACAGCGCGATCGTCCCGGTGGGGCCGTGGCGCTGCTTCTCGATGATCAGATCCGCCTTGTTGTGCACCAGCTCCATGTCGCGCTGCCATTTGTCCAGCGCCGTCTGGTACTTGTCGTCGGTGTCGTAGGCGACGCGCTTGGGCTGGCGCTGGGCGAGGTAGTAGTCGTCGCGGTAGATGAACATCACCGCGTCCGCGTCCTGCTCGATCGAGCCGGATTCGCGCAAATCCGCCAGTTGCGGGCGCTTGTCCTCGCGGCTCTCGACCGCGCGCGAGAGCTGCGAGCAGCGCCAGCACCGGCACCCGCAATTCCTTCGCCACCGCCTTCAGCCCCTGGGTGATCTGGCTGACCTCAAGCACCCTGTTCTCAGGCTTGGTGCCGGCCGCCGGGCGCATCAGTTGCAGGTAGTCGATGATGACGAGGCTCAGTCCCCGCGTGCGCGCGAGCCGGCGGCAGCGGGTGCGCAGCGCGGAGAGCGTGATCGCCGGCGTGTCGTCGATGTGGATCGGCAGGCTCCCGATCTCGCGCGTCGCCTGCACGAAGCGGTCGAACTCCTTCTGCCCGATCTCGCCGCGGCGGATGCGGTCGCCGGAGATGCGCGCCTGCTCGGCGAGCAGTCGCGTCGCCAACTGCTCGGCACTCATCTCGAGCGAGAAGATCGCAACCGCCCCGCGCGGCGCCGCGTCCGGGTCCTTCGCCCGCGCTTCGTCCACCAGCGCCCGTGCCGCGCCAAAACCGATCTTGGTCGCGAGTGCCGTCTTGCCCATGCCCGGCCGCCCGGCCAGGATCAGCAGGTCGGACGCGTGCATCCCCCCCATCTTGGCGTCGAGGTCGCGGAACCCGGTCGAGAGGCCGGAGACGTGGCCCGAGCGGCGGAATGCGCGCTCCGCCCCCTCGATCGCCTGCGCGAGCGCGCGGTCGAAGGTCATGAACCCGCCCTCGGCGCCGCCATCGGTCGCGAGGCGGAACAGCTCGGCTCTCCGCCGCCTCGATCTGCTGGCGGCCATCGAGTTCCGGCTCGGCGCCGAACGCGCGGTTCACCACCACCTCGCCGATCTCGACCAGTTGGCGGCGCAGCCAGGCGTCATGGATCGCGCGGCCGTATTCGCCGGCGTTGATGATGCCGACCATCGCGGTCAGGAGCTGGGCCAGGTAGGCGGTGCCGCCGACTTCCTCCAGCACGCCGGAATGCTCGAATTCGGCCTTCAGCATCACCGCGTCCGCAAGCTGTCCGGCCTCGATCCGCCGGCCGATGGCGGCGAAGATGCGGCCATGCAGCGGGTCGGCGAAGTGATCGGGCGCGAGGTAGTCCGAGACCCGCTCATAGGCCTTGTTGTTCGCCAGCAAGGCACCCAGCAGCGCCTGCTCGGCGGCGAGGTTGGACGGCGGCAGGCGCTGCGACAGGCCGAGCAGCGGGGCATCGAGTGCGGTCATGCGCCCACCCTAGCCGAGCGGCCGAGTCGGCGGCAGGCGATTGCCTGTGAATTGCTGTGGAACCCGGGGAGCGTTTCAGCGCCCGCCCACAGGGGCGCGGCGCAGCAGGTGCAGCATCAGCGCCATCGCCGGCAGGGCCGCGAACACGGTGAACGAATAGAACTCGACCCAGCCCATGCGCGCCGCCAGCACGCCCGACAGCCCGCCGACGGTGCGGTAGGCGAGTGCGGCCAGCGACGACAGCAGCGCGTACTGCGTCGCGGTGTAGCCGGCCGAGCACAGCGACGACAGATAGGTGATGAACGCCGCATCGGCCATCGCGTCGGCGAACGCCTCGACCAGCACCTTGGTCAGCAGGATCGCGACGTTGCCGTGGCTGATCGCGAGCGAAAGATAGAGCAGCATCGCCGCGGTCTGCGCGAAGCCGGTCCAGATCAGCGCCCGTCCTGCCCCTTGCCGCGCCACCAGCCAGCCGCCGGCCGCCGCCCCGGCGAGGCTCGCGGCCAGCGACGGCACGCCCGTTGCCAGCGCCACCGCCGCGCGATCGAAGCCCATCGCGCGATAGAAGGGCGGCGCCATCGTGCCGGCCATCGCCTCGCCGAGCTTGAACAGGGCGACGAAGGCCAGGATCTCGGCCGCCCCCGGCCGGCGCCAGAAGTCTCGGAATGGTGCCACCACCGCGTTCGCCATGCGCGCCCGCCAGCCCAGCGGCTCGCGCGCCAGGCGCTCGGCCAAGGGCTCGGCCGCGGCCAGCGTCACCAGCGGGCCGGCGCCGAGCAGGATCGCCATCAGCAGCAGCGAGCCGTGCCAGCCGAGCGGCCCGGCCAGTCCGATCGCTCCGGCGCCCGAGATCAGCAGCGCGAACCGATAGCCCCAGACATAGGCCGCCATCGCCGCCCCCTGGAGGCGCTGGGGGAAGGTCTCGATGCGCCAGGCGTCGATCACGATGTCCTGGCTCGCCGAGAGGAACGCGACTGCGGCCGCGGCGGCGATGCAGGCGACCGGCGCCAGCGTTGGGTCGGAGAGTGCCAGCAGCACGGCTGCCGCCACCAGCAGCGGCTGGATCGCGAGCAGCCAGCCGCGCCGCCGGCCCAGCCGCGCCAGCGGCCCGGGCGGGCGGACGTGATCCAGCGCCGGCGCCCACAAGAACTTCAGACTGTACGCGATGCCGATATTGGCGGTCAGGCCAATGGCGGCGAGCGAGACGTGGCCCTCGCTCAGCCATTGCCGCAGCGTGAAGCCGGAGAGCGGCAGCGGCAGGCCGGAGATGAAGCCGAACGCGCCCATCAACCACAGCGAGCGGTCGCGAAGGCGAATGCCGGGCGGCGCCACGGCGAGGAGGTCGTGCGACGTTGGTTCGGCGTCCCGCTCGACTCGTGTCACACGTTGCACGGGCCGAGGATACCGCCGCCCCGGCCGCCGGTCACGTCGTCGTGCGTCGCGGGGGAAGGCCGCCATCCAAACCCGGCTCGGCCGCTATCCGTTGGATGCCGAACAGAGGACGCCCCATGCACCGATCTCTCGCTCTCGCAATCGTTGCCGCGGGCCTGGCCGGATGCGCCTCCACTGCACCGGCGCCGGTGCAATCCGCCGCACCCAGCAGCGCAGAGGTGACCAGCGCCCAGCAGCTCGTCAACGACGCCGCGGCGACGGTGGAACAGATGAAGGCCGATCCGCGCTACGCCGCGCTGTTGCGGAGTGCCAGGGGTGTGTTCGTCGCGCCCAACGTGGTGAAAGCCGCGTTCGTCATCGGCGGCACGGGCGCGCGGGGCGTGCTGCTGCGGCACGAGGCAAGCGGCACGTGGAGCAACCCGGCCTTCCTGACCATCGGCTCGGTCTCGATCGGTGCGCAGGCCGGCGGCACGGCCGGGCCGGCGGTCCTGTTCCTGATGACTGACAGGGCGCTGACCGAATTCACCGAGGCCAACAATTTCTCGCTTGGCGCAAATGCGGGTTTGACCGTCGTCAACTACTCGGCCCAACGGCGCGCTCCAATCGGGACCGGCGACATTGTCGTCTGGTCGGCCCCGTCGGGCGTGTTCGCCGGCGCCAGCGTGAACGGTGCGGACGTGACCCAGAACACGGCCGAGGATGGCGCCTATTACGGGCGGCCGGTAACGGCGAGGCAAATTCTCGACGGTCTGGTGACCAATCCGGGAACCGCCACGCTGCGGTCGGCCCTGTCGGCGTAATACCGGCGCACATCCCGCGTCATGCTCGGCGAAGGCCGAGCATCCACGTCTTCTGTCGGCACGCAGCGAAGTCGTGGATGGTCGGTCGGCTCAGGGTCTCGGATCACACAAACGCGGCGCTGGTGAGGTTCGTGACGCCCTGAAAGAAGATGGTGGTGTGGTCGGGCAGCGTGATCGCGGTGCTGCCGCCCGCGACCGTCGCCGAACCGAGTGCCGACTGGACGGCGTCGGCGCCGTAATTCTGCAACGTGACGCGATCGCCGCCGCCAGCGTTGAAGGCTTCGATCAGGTCGGTGCCGCCGGCGCCGCCATTGACGAAAGCGAACAGGTCGGAACCCGACCCCGCGATCATGGTGTCGCTGCCGGTGCCGGCAAAGAACGTTTCCGATCCCGCGCCGCCGCCCATCAGATCGTTGCCGCTGCCGCCGTAAAGGGCGTTGTCGCCCGACGAGCCGAGGCCCGAGAGCGTTTCGTTCCCGGCACCCGCCACCAGCACGTCGGCCGCACTGCCGCCCGCGAACAGCACGTCGCCGTTGGCGACGCCGAACAGCGTGGCGGCACCGCTGCCCGCGACCAGCACGCTGCCGCCACCGCCGCCCGCGCCATAGAGGCCGCCACCGGCGCCCGCATTGACAATGTCGGTGCCGCTGTTGCCGCCGATAATCGTGCTCGGGCCGATGCCGTTGACGAAAAACAGCGTGCCGCTGCCGACCGCGGCCAGGGCGCCAACCGTCTCGGCTCCCCCGTAAGGGTTGGACGCCGTGATACCATAGGCGAACACGGTGTCGCTGCCGCCGCCTGGAAAGATCGTGTCGGGTCCGAGCGCATTGATCAGGTCGTCACCGGCGCCGGGTGCGATCGCGGTGCCCACGAAGGAAATTCCGCCCTCTTGCGGAACGTAGAATTTGGACGTCTGAATGGTATCGTTGCCGACGCCGCCGACGACCGTGCCGCCGCTCGCGGTGATGCTGTCGCCGCCGGGGCCGGCCGCAAACATCGTGCCCCCGCCGACCAGCGTATCGTTGCTGCCGGTGGCGATGATCGTGTACGCGCCGGCGAGCAGCGAGTTGCCGTTCGCATCGGACAGCAAGCCGCCGCCGAACCCGGCCTGGTATCCGGCCGGCAGCGCCAGCGTGCCGGTTTGCGGCCCCGAAAACCCGTTGGGCATGGGCACGTTGATCACCACCGCCTCGTTGAGTGCACCGGCGATGGGCGGCGGCAGTGCGGCACCGGGGGCGACGAACACCTCGTTCAGCGCCCCGCTCGCCGGTGTGAGCCGCGCGAGTGCGGCGGCGGCCGTGGGATTGCCCGCTGAGCCAACGCCCATGGTGAGCATCGCGGAGGGGCCGCCGATGGAGAAATTGGCCGGAGTGAGCGGCAGGCTCTCGACGCCCAGCACGGAGGCCGAGAAGCCGTTGACCGCAAGCGTCCCGGCGCCCCCGATCGTGCCCTCCAGCGAGCCGCCGGCGATGGTGCCGGTATCCAGATAGATCTGATCGCCCGGCTGCATGTCCGCGATCGTCCCGCCAAAGGCGCCCGGTGCGGTCAGTTCCAGCGCGCCGCCAACGGCGGCGAATGCTCCGGTGTGCTCGAACGCGACGGTCTGCCCCGCGCCGATCGCCCCGTCCGCAGACAGCCTTGAGAGGCCGGCGATCGCGAGAGTGCCTGTGCCCGAGATGTTGCCCGTCACGACGAGCGCACTGTCGTTGATCAATGAGGACGAGGTCGCGTTGACGACAAGCTGCACGAGACCGTTGTTTACGAGGTCGGCCGCAATCGTCCCGACACCGGAGAGCGTCGCTGACGGATCGACCGTGAGAGCGCCGGCGGCTGCCGACCCGGACACGCTCGGGCCGATCTCCAGCGTCCCGGTCGGGTCCACGGCGATGGCGCCCTCGAACAGGACCGAGTTGCGGACAAAGACGCTGCCGTCATTGGTGACGCTGAGGCCGCCGAAGCCGCCGGGCGCGGTGCCGGTCCAGCCGCCCATGACGAGGCCGCCGTTCAGGTTGAGGTCTGATCCCGCGCCATCGACCGCGATCGACCCACCCGATCCGGGTCCCAAGGCGACGGTCGCGCCGGCCTGCCCGGCCGCGCTGCCGACATCGATCGTCCCGCCGCTCTGCACGATCAGCGCGCCGGTGCCGGAAGCGCCGATCGCCAGCGGGCCATCGACGGTGGCGAAGGCGCCGCTGGTCACGGCGAGCGTGCCGGCCGCTCCGCTCCCGACCCCGAGCGCCAGCCCGACGCTGCCGTTGCCGATCAGGATCGCGCCGCCGTTCTGAACGAGCAGGCTGCCGTTGCCCTGCGCACCGACCTCGGCCAGCCCGTTTGCGACCAGAGCCGAGCCGCGACCGTCCACCGTGAGCGCGCCGGCGCCGCCGGCAAGCTCGCCGATGTCGAGGGCTGATGCTCCGATGGGCGCGCCCGCATTGATGCGGCCACCGCCGGAGACGGTGACGCCGCCGACGCCCGCGCCGCCGACCACGATCGGATTGCCGCCGGCATCCAGCGTGCCCAGCACATCGGCGATGCCGGCCTGGCCGCTGTTGGCGCCGAACGAAAACGCTGCATTGCCGGAGAGCAGCGGCGTCTGGAACAGGACCGCGCCGCCCGTCGCGATGTTCAACAGTGCCGGCGCATTGCCGGATACGACCAGCGCGCTGGTATCGGTGTTGCCCACCGCGAGGACGCCGCCGGCATTCACATCCAGCATGCCGCCGTTCGTGCCGCCGACCAGGCCCGACCCGAGGCCCGCCAGCATCCCGGCAAGAACCGCCGTGCCGCCATTGTCGATGGTGCCGGTATCAACGAGCGTCGGCGGCCCGGCGGGGGGACCGGCGCCGGTGTCGGCGTTCCGCCACTGGTTCGCGTCGGCATACGAACCGCTGGCGCCCACCCAAACGAAATCCGTCATGCCGTTTCTCCGTTGTCCGGCGATGTACGCTCAGACAAATGCGGCGCTGGTGAGGTTGGTGACGCCTGCGAAGGTGATGGTGGTGTGATCGGCGAGCGCGATCGTGGTGCTGCCGCCCGCGACCGTCGCGGAGGCGAGGGCCGCTTGCACCGCATCGGCGCCGTAATTTTGCAACGTGACCCGATCTCCGGCGGCGGCGTTGAAGCCTTCGATCAGGTCGGTGCCGCCCGCGCGGCCGTTGACGAAGGCGAACAGATCGGCGCCGCGAGCCCGCGATCATGGTGTCGTTGCCGGTGCCGGCGAAGAACGTTTCCGATCCCGCGCCGCCGCCCATCAGATCGTTGCCGCTGCCGCCGTAGAGGGCGTTGTTGCCCGACGAGCCGAGGCCGGAGAGCGTCTCGTTTCCCGCCCCCGCCACCAGCACGTCGGCCGCACTGCCGCCCGCGAACAGCACGTCGCCGTTGGCGACGCCGAACAACGTGGCGGCACCGCTGCCGGCGACCAGCACGCTGCCGCCACCGCCGCCCGCGCCATAGAGGCCGCCACCGGCGCCCGCATTGACGATGTCGGTGCCGGCGTTGCCGCCAATGACCGTGCTCGCGCCTATTGCCGTTGATGAAGAACAGTGTGCCCGAGCCGACGCCCGCGAGCACCGTGCCAAAGGCGAAAATCGTGTCACTGCCGCCGCCGGGGAAGACGACGTCGCTGCCGTGATCCTCGATGAGATCGTTGCCCTTGCCGGGCGCGATCAGCGTGCTGCTGCTCGACGTGACGATCGTGTTGTTGCCGGTCGAGCCGACCACGGTATCGTTGCCGCCGCCCACGATGCTGTCATTGCCGCCGCCAAGCTCGAAGAAGGCGGTCGAGCCGCCGCCAACCATCGTGTCACTTGGGCCGGACGCGATGATGCTGCCCTCCGGGAAGTCGCCGACCAGCAGCGCATGGCCGTTCGCGTCCGAAAGCGTGGCACCCGGATTGCTCTCCTCGACGAAGCCCGCCTGGTAACCCGCCGGCAGCGCCAGCGTGCCGGGCGGCACCGGAATTGACCTCCACCAATGCTGCTTCGTTGAGCGCACCGGCGACCGGCGGCGCGATGGTGCCGCCCTGGATCACGAAGGTCTCGTTCAGCGCCCCGCTCGCGGGCGTCAGGATCGCGAGTGCCGACTGGACGGCGGCTGCGTTCGCCGACGGCAGGCCGGGAATGCCGACGGTCAGCTCGGTCAGGTTGATCTCGCTCAGCGGCATGATCGGCTGCGCACCGAGGCCGAGCACGGGTGCGGCGAACGCGCCCGGCACGCCGTTCGCGGCCCCGTCCGCCACCAGCGAGCCGGCGCCGCCGATCGTGCCGGTGAGCGAACCGCCGGTGAGAACGAAGCCCGCAAGTCGCACATTCAGCCCGAGCGGCAGCCCGGCGAGTGTGGCCGCGAAAGCGAGCGGCGAGTCGACGTTGATCTGTGCCCCGGGCGAGGACGCGATCGTCTGGCCGGCGCCGACCGCGCCCTCGAATTCAATGCCGGCCGGAGCAGCGCCGATCTCGATCTGACCGGTGCCGGCCACATTGCCCGTGATCGCCAGGCCGGTCGTCGCCTGCAAAGTGCCGTTGTTGATCACGTTGCCGGCAACCGTCCCGCCGCCCGCGATGGTGCCGAACGGGAGGACGGTGAGCGCCCCCGCGCTGCCCGGCGGGTTCGGAACGTTGGACGGCCCGATCACCACGGCCGATGCGGCATCGACGGAAACGGTCGCGGTGCCGGCAAGCTGAAGGCTGCTGTGCAACATCGACGCTCCCGCCGTTCGTCACCGCGATCGTGCCGCCGGTGCCGATCTGCACGCCGCTGCCGAAGCCGAGCACCGATCCCGCGCCATCGACCCTGACAATGCCCGTCGAGCCGGGTTGCGCGGCGATCACCGCCGCGACCTCGGCGAACCGGGTGCCGCTGATGCCGACCGTGCCGCCGCTCTCCACCAGCAGCGTGCCGGCGCCGAGCGCCCCCACTTCGAGCGGTCCGTTCACGTCCATCGTGGCGCCGCTCTCGACCGTGGCCAGCCCGGTCGCCCCAGCCTGCAACCCAATCGCCAGGCCGACGCCCTGGAACCCGCCGTCGAACGTGCTGCCGTTCTCGACCGTGAGCGTGCCGGTGCCCGCGTCGCCGACATCGACCAGCCCCTGCGCGAACACGAACGAGTTCGGGTCGCTCACCGTGAGCGTGCCGGCGCCGCCCGCCGCCTGCCCGAGATCGAGGGCGGCAAAGCTCGCGCCGAACGGTGCGCCCGACCGCAGCGTGCCGCCGGCATGGACGGTGACGGAGCCGCTGCCCGCGCCGCCGATCACGATCGGGTTGCCCCTTGCATCGACCACGCCCTGCACGTCGGCAATGCCGGTCTCCCCGGCCGCTTGCCCGAACACGAACGCGGGGTCGGGCGGCGTGAGCGCCCCGGAAAACTGCACTTGGCCGCCGGCCGCTACATTGACGGCGCCTGCACCCTGGCCGCCGATCAGCAGGGCGCTGGTCGGGCTGTTGCCGACGTCGAACGTGCCGCCCGTGTTGACGTCGATCGTGCCGCCGCCCGCGCCGCCGAGCAGCCCGGCGCCGAGTGCCGCGAGCGCGCCGTTGATGCTGGCCGTACCGCCATTGTCGATCGTGCCGGTGTCATTCAGCCCCGGCGGCCCGGCGGGCGGGCCCGCGCCGGTGTCGGCGTTCCGCCACTGGTTCGCGTTCGCATAGACGCCGCTGCTGCCGACCCATACGAAATCCGTCATGCCGCTTCCTCCGGCCGCCGACCGTCCGACGCAGCGGGAGGAACGTCAACTCACGCGCGCCTTTCCGCCGGCCTCTCTCGCCACCTTGTCACCCCCGCTTCCCCGCCGCCCGGTCCGCCCGATATACCGATCCACCCCGCCACCGGCCGAGGACCGACCCGCCCATGCGAGCGCCGATCGAGCACGTCGTCGTGCTGATGATGGAGAACGCCTGCTTCGACCGGATGCTCGGCTGCATGACCGAGGTGCATCCGACGCTCGAAGGCGTCGATCCCGCCCATCCGCGCACCAACCCCGACCCCGACACCGGGCAGGCGGTGCCGCAGGGCGTCACCCGCAGCCGCAACATCGACCGCGACCCCAAGCACTACATGCCGAACTCGCTGCACCAGGTGGGCGGCGGCCGGATGGACGGCTTCGTCGCCGACTTCGTCCACAATCACCCGCGCAGCACGCCTGAGGAGCGGCGCGAGGTGATGGGCTACTACCCGCGCGGCTTCCTGCCGGCGCTGCACACGCTCGCCGAGAACTTCGTCATCTGCGACCATTGGTTCTCGTCGCTCATGGGGCCGACCTGGGCGAACCGGCTGTTCGCGCACAGCGGCACCTCGCTCGGGCACGTCGAGGAGCCGGGGATGCTGTTCAGCTCCAAGCTGCACATCTACGCGCAGCCCACCCTCTATTCCGAGATGTCGGCCGCCGGCGTCGCGTGGCGCATCTATTACGGCGACGTGCCGCAATCGCTGGTGTGCCTGCGCCAGCTTGAGCATCTCGGGAATTATCGCCGCTACGCCCATTGGGACGCCGACATCGCCGCCGGCGACCTGCCCGCCTACACCTTCATCGAACCCACCTATTTCGGCCCGCACCAGAACGACCAGCACCCGCCGCACGACGTGCTGCGCGGCGACGAGCTGATCGCCGGGGTCTATAACGCGCTGCGCGGCAACCCCGGGCTGTTCGCCAAGACCTTGCTGATCGTGGTCTATGACGAGCACGGCGGCTTCTACGACCACGTGCCGCCGCCGCCGACGGTGGCGCCGGACGAGCATACCGGGAAACTCGCCTTCGACCGGCTCGGCGTGCGGGTGCCGGCGGTGCTCTGTTCGCCGCTGCTCGATCCGGGTGTCGCCACGACCGTGCTCGACCACACCAGCCTGCTCCGGATGGCGAGCGATCTGTGGCCGGGGGTCAAGCCGCTCGGCCGGCGGGCGGCGCAGGCGAACTCGCCGCTCGCCGGCCTGGCGTGGCGGGACACTCCGCGGACCGATCTGCCGGAGGCGCCGGTCGCCCCCGACATCCAGCCGGTGCGGCCGGTGGCGAAGCTGGAGGGGTTCAAGGAATCGCTGATGGGCTTCAGCCACCATCTGGAGAGCCGGATCGACCATCCGGGTCATCGCGCGAGCCTGATGAGCCGCGCGCACGAGGTGCTCGACGACGGGCTGGCGCAAGCGAAGCTCGCGACCGACCGGCTCGAGACGTTCCTCGAGGACAAGCGCGGGGGCCTGGGCGTGGTCGGCCGGGTCGAGCACGCGGTCGAGAGCATCCGCAAGAAGGTCGGGATCTAGCGTGGCGGACGCGCCGCCGCCCGAGCCGGAGGACGGCGCCCCGGCCGCCGGCGCCGCCTCGCCGCATCTGGACGAGGGTGAGCAGCGACAGGCCGCAGCACACGCGGCACCGCAGGCGCTGGTCATACACGAGGTGGTGCGCGAGGAGGGCGAGAACGAGTTGCGCCGGCCCGCCTCGGCGCTGGCCTGGTCGGGGCTGGCGGCCGGCCTGTCGATGGGTTTCTCGTTTCTCTGCCTCTCGCTGCTGCAAAGCGGGATGCCGGAGGCGCCGTGGCGCCGGCTGGTGTCCTCCTTCGGCTACAGCATCGGCTTCCTGATCGTCGTGCTCGGCCGCCAGCAACTGTTCACCGAGAGCACGCTGACGGCGGTGCTGCCGCTGCTGACGCGGCGCGACCTGGCAACGCTCATCGCCGTGCTGCGGCTGTGGGCGATCGTGCTCGCCGCCAATCTTGCAGGTGCAGCGGTGTTCGCGGCCTTGATCACGCCCACAGGCATTTTCCCCGACCCGGTGCGCCAAGCGCTGGTGGCGGCAGCGCAGGAGCCGATGGGCGGCGCGCTGGGACCGACGATCCTGAAAGGGATGCTCGCCGGCTGGCTGATCGCGCTGATGGTCTGGCTGCTGCCGAGCGCGCGTTCGGCGCGAATGTTCGTGATCGTGGTGCTGACCTACGTGGTGGCACTCGGCCGCTTTCCGCACGTGATCGCGGGGTCGGTCGATGGGTTCTTCGCCGTATTCACCGGCCATGTGGGGTTCGGCGCGTATCTGGGCTGGTTCCTCGGCCCGACGCTGCTCGGCAACACGATCGGCGGCGTGGCGCTGGTCGCGATGCTGAACCATGCTCCGCTCGTCACGGAGTTGCGCGCCGAGGAGTAGGATTGCTCAGCCGGCGCGCGCGGCGAGGAACACCGGAACCGCGCCCAGTTGCAGCAGCACCGAGATCGCAACCAGCACCGGCAGGCTGATGCCGTACAGCATCCCGAGCAGCAGGCTGCCCGCCACCCACGCGGTGCCGCGCAGCGCATCGAACAGGCCATAGGCGGTCGCGCGCCGGGCCGGCGGCACCAGGCCGCTCAGCACGGCGTGGAATATGGTGTCCTGCGTGGCCATGCCGACGCCCCAGAGCACCACACCGACGGCTGCCGCGGCCGGCCCGCCCAGGAAGACGAGCGGTGCCGCCAAGGCCGCGAGCACGATGCCCCCGGCGGCCGCGCGCGGGCCGAGCCGGTCGAGCAGGCGCCCGAGCAGCAGGGCGGCGATGCCCTCGGCGGCCATCGCCACCGCGTAGAGCACCGGCACCCAGGCCACGGGCACCACGTGAGCGCGGGCGAAGTGAAAGCCGATCAGCGCAAAATCGGCGAAACCCGCCGCCATCAGCGCACCGGCGATGGTGTACAGGCGGAAGGCCCGGCCGAAGCCCGACCAAGCGGCAAGCTCGGTCCGCGCGATGTGCAATTCAAGCTGGCGCGGATCGGGATACAGCAGGCGCGCCGCAAGCAGCAGTGCCAGCGAGACCAGCGCCGGTGCCAGCAAAGTCGCGAAACCGAACCGGTAGCCGGTGCCCACTGCCAACAGCAATGCGATCAGCAGCGGGCCGATCATGCCGCCGGTCTGATCGAGCGCCGTGTGCAGGCCGAAGGCCCAGCCCGCACCGGTGCGGCTCGCGGCGTGCGAGAGCATGGCGTCGCGGATCGGCACGCGGATCGCGCGGCCCACCCGCTCGGCGATCAGCAGCACCATCGCGGCCGGCCACCCGCCGGCGAGGGCCAGCAGCGGCACCGAGAGCAGGTTGACCACGTATCCGGCCAGCATCAGCGGCCAGTAGCGCCCGCTGCGGTCCGCCGCGCGGCCGGAGAGGTAGCGCACGCCGTAGCCGAGGAACTCGCCGAGCCCGGCGATCACGCTGACCACCACCGCCGACGCGCCGAGCGTGCCCAGGAACGGTCCCGCCACACTGCGGCCGCCCTCGTACGTCATGTCCGCGAACAGGCTGACGCAGCCGATCAGGACGATGAGGACCACCGCGCGGCGGTACTGGGCGGCCGTCAGCCTCGCCGCGTCCATCGCCCTCGTCCCGTCGCCCTGCCCCGGGGCGAGCCTACGCCACCAGCGGCGCGCGCTCGGCGGCGGCGCGCGCCCAGGCGGCCGCCTCGTCCTCGTCGAACAGTTCCGTGAGTTTCTGCATCATCGTGCCACCCAGCTCCTCGGCATCGACGATGGTGACGGCGCGGTGGTAGTAGCGCGTCACGTCGTGGCCGATTCCGATCGCGGTCAGCTCGACGAAGTCGCGCGCCTCGATGTCGCGGATCACCTCGCGCAGGTGCCGCTCGAGGTAGTTGCCGGGATTGACCGAGAGCGTGCTGTCATCGACCGGCGCGCCGTCGGAGATCACCATCAGGATGCGCCGGTGCTCGGGCCGCGCCAGCAGGCGGCGGTACGCCCACAGCAGCGCCTCGCCGTCGATGTTCTCCTTGAGCAGCCCCTCGCGCAGCATCAGGCCGAGATTCTTGCGCGCCCGCCGCCACGGCATGTCGGCCGCCTTGTAGATGATGTGGCGCAGGTCATTCAGCCGCCCGGGATTGCGCGGCTTGCCGTCCTGCACCCAGCGCTCGCGGCTCTGCCCGCCCTTCCAGGCGCGGGTGGTGAAGCCGAGCAGCTCGGTCTTGACCGAGCAGCGCTCCAGCGTGCGGGCGAGGATGTCGCCGCACATCGCCGCGACCGAGATCGGCCGGCCGCGCATCGAGCCGGAATTGTCGATCAGCAACGTCACCACGGTATCGCGGAAATCGGTGTCGCGCTCGCGCTTGTAGGAGAGCGAATGGGTCGGGTTGGCGACCACGCGGGCAAGGCGGCTGACGTCGAGCAGCCCTTCCTCCAGGTCGAACTCCCACGCCCGGGTCTGCTGCGCGAGCAGCCGCCGCTGCAGCCGATTGGCGAGCTTTGCGACCACGCCTTGCAGATGCTGAAGCTGCTGGTCGAGCTGCTGGCGCAGGCGCGCGAGCTCGTCGGGATCGCAGAGATCCTCGGCGTCGGTTTCCTCGTCGAACAGGCGCGTGTAGGCGCGATAGCTATGCTCGTGGTCGGGCAGGTTGCGCTCGCGCCGCGGCTGCGGGCCGCCGGGACGGTCCTCGCCTTCGGCGGCGGCGGCGTCCTCCTCGGCGTCCTCGGCGCTGTCGTCGTCGCCGCCCTCGCCCTCCATCTCCTCGGGCTGGGCGCCGAGCACGCTGTCGGTCTCCGATTGCTGCTCGCCCTCGGCCTGCTCGCTGTTGTCCTGCGCGCCGGACTGCTCGCCGCCCTCCTCGCCCTCCTCCTCGTTCGGGTCGGGCTCGGCGTCCGCCTCCGCCTCGGCAAGCTCCATCGCCGCCAGCAGGCGGCGCGCGGCGCGGGTGAAGCGAACCTGGTCGTCCTGGGCCGCCGCCATGGCGTCGAGGGCCGCCTCCGCGCCCTCGACCAGCGTGCCGCGCCAGAGTTCCAGCGCGCGTGTCGCTTCGTCGGGTGCATGCTCGCCGGACATGCGCTCGCGCGCGAGCAGCGAGAGAGCGGCGGCGATCGGCAGTTGGTCCTTCCGCGTGACGCGATCGAACCCCTCGGACTGGCACTCCTCGGCGAGACGCGCGCGCAGGTTGGCGGCGACACCCGCCATGTGGCGGCCGCCCACGACCTCGACGCGCACCTGCTCGAGCGCGTCATAGACGTCCTTCGCCTCCCGCGGCGCGGGGCTGCGGGAGGCGTGAATGGCGTCGTCGTGATGGCGCAGGCGAAGGGCGATGCTGTCGGCGGCGCCGCGCAGCTTCGCGATCTCGGCCGGCGGCAGCGTGCGCGTCGGCAGCGGCAGGCGGGCGCGTTTGCCGGCGAGGCCGGTCGGGCCGGGCTGGAACGCGACCTGCACCTCCGGCTGGCCCGCGATCGCACGCAGGACGCCGGTGGTGGCGCGCTTGAATTCCTCGGCGCGGGCGTTGTCCTTGGACGCGCCACTCATCAGTCCACCCTCACGTCACTCACCGTCATGGTCCGTGGTAATATGTCTGATCGACAGCACGCAAGTCAATCTCGGACTGAGGATGAGACAATGGATCGGACTGCACCGCAACCAGCGGACTGCCAAGATACACATGGTCTATGACTAGCGAGACGGGCAGATGGTCCAGTTAGACCGCACAGCGGCGAAGATCAACGACATCACCGCCGCCAGGAGGATGCTGGACATCGAGGACGGGGAGAGTACGTGTATGATCTCGGCTACTACGATTTCGCCTGGTGGGCCGCGCTGCGCGACCAGGGCTGCCGGTACGTCAACCGATAGAAGCGAAACACGCCGCTGCATGATGTCGAACACCGGCCGGTCGCCGCCGGCACGACGTGCTGTCGGACCGCACCGGCCGGCTGCCCGAGCGGCTGGCGAAAAGCCGCCGCAACCCATACGACGATATCGGCCGCGAGATCACGAACCGCATCGGCACAGGCCGCAGCCTGCGCCTGTTCACCAACGACCTGACCAGCCCCGCCGAGGCCAGGCGGAGGCCGACCATCCACGTCTTTCGTGGGACCGCAAAGTCGTGGATGCTCGGCCTCCGCCGAGCATGACGGAGTTGATGGCACCGCGTCACGCCCGATTGCGCGTGGCCAGCGTGCCGGTCGGGATCTCCTCGTTGAAGCAGCGCTGGTAGTATTCGGCGACCGTGCCGCGCTCCGCCTCGTCGCATTTGTTGAGGAAGGTCATGCGGAACGCGAAGCCCATGTCGCCGAAGATGCGCGCGTTCTCGGCCCAGGTGATGACGGTGCGCGGCGACATCACGGTCGAGATGTCGCCGTTGATGAAGCCCGCGCGCGTCAGCTCGGCCAATGCGACCATCGCCTCGATGCGCTTCTTCATCCCCGGCTGGCGGCCCTCCTCGCCGAGCTTGGCGAGCACGATCTCGGTCTCCTGCGCGTGCGGCAGGTAGTTGAGGGTGGCCACGATATTCCAGCGGTCCATCTGGCCCTGGTTGATCTGCTGGGTGCCGTGATAGAGCCCGGTGGTATCGCCCAATCCCACCGTGTTGGCGGTCGAGAACAGGCGGAAGCTCGGATGCGGGCGGATCACGCGGTTCTGGTCGAGCAGCGTGAGCTTGCCCTCCACTTCGAGCACGCGCTGGATCACGAACATCACGTCCGGCCGCCCGGCGTCGTATTCGTCAAAGCAGAGCGCGCACGGGTGCTGCAACGCCCAGGGCAGGATGCCCTCGCGGAACTCCGTCACCTGCTTGCCGTCCTTCAGCACGATCGCGTCCTTGCCGATCAGGTCGATGCGGCTGATGTGGCTGTCGAGGTTGACGCGGATGCACGGCCAGTTCAGCCGCGCCGCCACCTGCTCGATGTGCGTCGATTTGCCGGTGCCGTGATAGCCCTGGATCATCACCCGGCGATTGAACGCGAAGCCGGCGACGATCGCGAGCGTGGTCTCGCGGTCGAAGCGGTAGGCGGTGTCGATGTCGGGCACGTGCTCGGTGCGGACCGAGAAGGCCGGCGCCTGCATGTCGGTGTCGATCTCGAACAATTCACCGACGGCGACGCGCTCATCGGGCTGGTCGATCGCAGAGGTCGGCGTCGGACGGGCGTCGGCGAGGGCGGCAATCTTGTTCATCAGCCACAGTGTCCTGCTCAACGTGGACCAAGACTAGTCCCGGGGCGAAAGGTTCGGAAGTCAGCCGGCGGCGGCGAAGCCGGCCGCGGCGCCGAGGCGCGCGCGCAGCGCCGCATACGCAAGATTGATCGTCTTGAGCCGCTCCTCGGAGGTGCGGTCGCCGCCATTGGCGTCGGGATGATGACGCTTGGCGAGTTCCTTATAACGCGCCTTGACGGCATCGAGTGTCACCGGCCAGGGCAGGCCGAGTTCGGCGAGCGGCTCGCGCAATTCGGCCGGAGCCTGCGCCGCAGGCCGCTCGTGCTGGCGCCGCGCGGCGGCCCCCAGCAGGTCGAGCCGGTCGGCGAGTGCGGACTCGTCGAGCCCGTGCGGCCCGCCCCCGTGCTGGCTGCCGAGGCGGCCGAGCGGCCAGGTCGGGCGCTGCCAGCCGGTGTCGGAGCGCACATGCGCCTCGATCTCGCCCGGGGTCATGCCGCGGTAGTAGTCCCAGGTGGCGTTGTACTCGCGTACGTGCGCCAGGCAGAACCAATGGTAGTCGCGCAGATTGGCGCGCGACCGCGGCGCCCGGGTACTCGCCCATGGCGGCGCATTCGGGCATATCGCAGCGGCGGCCCGGCGCGGCCGGGTCGGGCGCGTAGGCCCGGGGGCGCGGGTTACGTCGGGTCATCGCTCCGTTATGTGCGCCGCCCGGGGCGCCGGGCAAGGGCCGGTTGACGCCGCAGCAGGAGGACCGATATGCCGCCGATGCAATCCCGCGCCGAGCGCCTGCGTGCCACACTGGACGCCGCGTTCCGCCCGACCCTGCTGCGCGTGATCGACGACAGCGCCGCCCACGCCGGCCACGCCGGCGCTGCTCCCGGCGGGCAGACCCATTACAGCGTGCTGCTGGTGAGTGCGGCGTTCCGCGGCCAGAGCCGGGTCGCGCGCGCCCGCGCCGTCCACGCCGCGCTGGGGGCGGAGTTCGCCGACGGGATGCACGCGCTGGCGCTGACGCTGCGCAGCCCGGAGGAGCAGGACCGAGTCCCGAGCTGAATTGCAACTACTTGGGGTTGCAACGTCAGTCCTGTAGCAGCGTCTTGCGTGTCAGATCGCGTATAAAACGCAAGGAATTGTCCGCGAGGACGTTAATTGACTAGAAATGGATCGTTAACACGCGGCATAGTGGGGTCCCGATTTTTGGCTGCACGAGGACGCCGTGACCGAAACGCAACTCCTGACCCGAAACATCGTCACCGCCCGCGGTCGCACCAGCATGCGCCTGGAACCCGAGCTGTGGGATGCCCTGCGCGAGGTGTGCCGCCGGGAGGACCTCTCGCCGGGCGACGTGGTGAAGATCGCCGAGCGCCAGTTCCGCCGTGCGGGCCGCACCAGTGCCGTGCGCGTGCATCTGCTGCAGTATTTCCGCGCTGCCACCACCGAGCAAGGCCATGAACAGGCCGGTCACGGCCCGGTGGAGTAGGCGCTAGCCGCCGCCGGCCGAAGGCGCCTCGGCCCCCCGGCGCCCAAGTCGGCCCCCGTATAGAGGTGCGGCCAGCCGGCACGGACCACCGGACTGGCACTGCTCCAGCCGTGGCAGGAATTGAGCAGCGCCGGGGCAGGGCGCGGCTGCTCGGGCGCCGCCTGGTCGAGCGCAGGCTGGGCGGCCGCGCGACGCTGCCGCACCGGCCACATCGTCTGATAGGCGACGGTCGCCATCTGCTGCAAAAGCTCGCGCAGATGCGTGCAGCCGCCGGTGCCGCCGACCCGCTGCATCGCCGCGCGGACGAAGCCGGGGCCGATCACCAGCCCAACGAGGCGCGCGAAATGCGGCGCGGCGCTGGGGCAGACCGAAGGAAACGGACTGTCATCGATCGCCGCCTCGAAGGCGACGATGGTCATCTCCTCATCGACGGTCATCCGCGCCGCCATGCCGTGCAGCCGCTCGCCGGGGGCGACCCAGCCGCGCTGCTCGCTCGCGAAGCCGCGGGCCTTGGTATCGGAGAGCGTCGCCTCGATGTCGAACCGGCCGTCGGCGCGCTGAAAGCCGCGGAGCGCGATGTCGCGGGCGTGGAGTTCCTCGCGTTCGGCGGGCGGGCTGAGCGGCATTTTTCGGTCCTGCTGCTGCGGTGCAACAGGGGCGGATATGGCGCGCGGGGGGCGGGGTTGCTAGGCGGCCGGCGGCGGCGTCCAGCGCGCACGCGCCATGCGGTAGAGAACGTGGCGGCGGAGCGGGTGGCCGTCCGGCAGCCGCGGATGGTCGAAATCGCCGGCCGGATCGCGGGTCATGCCGAGCCGCTCCATCACCGCGCGGGAGCGGGCGTTGGCGGGGACGGTGAAGGAGACGATCTCGGGCAGATCGAGCCGCTCGAAGCCGAACCCGAGCGCCGCGCGGGCCGCTTCGGTGGCAAAGCCGCGGCCCCACTGGGCGCGCGCGAGCCGCCAGCCGATCTCGACGGCGGGGGTGAAGGGGGCGTCGAAGGACACGGGCTGAAGGCCGACATAGCCGATGAAGTCCGCCTCGCCCGGCACTTCGACCGCCCATGAGCCCCAGCCGTGCGCGGCGTGATGCGCGCGCATGCGGGCGGCGAGGGCGTCGCTGGCGGCGCGATCGAGGAGCGAGGGGAAGTGCGCCATCACCGCCGGGTCCGCGTTCATTGCGGCGAAGGCGGGAAGATCATCGTCGCGCCAGTCGCGGAGGATGAGGCGGCTGGTGCGGAGCATGATGCGCGAAGGTGAAGCGTTGCCGCAATCCCGGTCAAGAGCTCCGGTGTCTCGGTTTCAGGGCGATCGCTTGAATGGTTGCAACGAGGGCAACTTCTCCTCTCCGCCCGCGCTTGCAGGTTGGTCAGGTGGGTGGCGCGGCAAAATCGCAGTCACGCACGGATCATATCGCGACGGCGCGAAGCACCGCCTCGCGCTCGCCGATGAAGTTGCGGCCGCGCTCGCCCAGCAGGGCCGCGTCGATGGCGCCGATCCACTCGCCTCGGGTCACGCCGTAATCGGTCGCCCGCGTCGCCACCCCCAGCCGGTTCAGCAATGCGGCGAGCGCGTCGGCTCCCCGCGCCAGATCGGCGCCGAAAATGCGCCTGAGGGCGGCATCGCACTCGGCATCGACACCGATGACGCTGCGCATAACCGCAGGCAGGCTGAAAGAGCAGGCGATGCCGTGGACGACGCCGTGGTGCAGCGTCAGGAAATACGAGAGGGAGTGCGCCAGCGCCGTCTTGGTATTGGAAAAGGCGAGTCCGGCGAACAGGCTCGCCCGTGCCATGCGCGTCCGCAGCTCGACATTGCCCAGATCATCCGCCAGATGCGGCAGGCAGTCGATGATTTCGCGCGCGGCGAACACGGCATGGTTCGAGGAGACCGGGTTCGCGATTGACGTTCCAGATGCTCTCCAGCGCGTGCGACAGCGCATCAAGGCCCGTGCTGATGGTGAGCGACGCGCGGCACGCCGACGGTCAGCAGCGGATCGACCACCGCTTGCTCCGGGTAGAGCTCCGGCCGGGCGAGCGAGTATTTCTTCCGGTTGGCGGTGTCCCAGACGGTCGCCCAGCACGTCACTTCGCTGCCGGTGCCCGCCGTCGTCGGGACCGCGATGATGGGCAGGTGGCGCAATGCCTCGGCCCCGTGCCGCCCCTCGATATAGTTCTGGACACGGGAGAAGTCATCGCCGGCGGCGGCCAGCACCTTGGCGGTATCGATCGCCGAGCCGCCGCCGAGCGCGACGATGACCTGGGGCGCAACGTCCGCCCGCGCGAACGCGGCGCAGGCCATCCGCAGGCTGGCATAGTCCGGATTGGGTTCGACGTCGCGCACGACCACCGCGGGCGGCCCCGCCAAATCCGCCGTCCGTTCGGCCAGCTCGGCGAAGAACGGATGGTCGTGATAGGTCAGCAGGCAGTATGCCCGGCCCGCGATCCGGTCGCGGATCCTGTCGAACGCGTTGCACCCGAACGTGATCGCAACGGGATTGGCGTAGTTCCAGGATGCCGCCATCAAAAGGTGCGCCGCATGAAATAGACGCTGACGGCGCTGATGATCCCGACGATCAGCATGTAGGTGGCGATCAGCCAGGGTTCACCGCCGCCCCAGGCGAGCAGGAGTGTCGCAACGAGCGGCGTGATCGCGCTGGAGACGATGCCGGACACCTGGTACACCACCGAGATGCCGGTGTAGCGGACGCGCGTGTCGAACAGTTCGCAGAACAAGGCCGCCTCCGGCCCATAGACCGCCGGATAGACGATCCCGAACGGCAGCACGATCGCCACGAACATCAGCGGCACGCTTGCCGAATAGTGCATCAGCCAGAACATCGGAAAGGCGAGAACCCCCGAGATCAACGCCCCGAAGCCGTACACCTGGCGTCGCCCGATGCGGTCGGACCATCGCGAGGCCATCGGGATCGTGAAGATCAGCACGAAGGCGGCGACGCTGATGGCGATCAGGACGTCCGAAATCCGATAGTGCAGCGTCTTGACCAGATAGGCGATGGTGAAGACGGCATAGACGTTGAACACGACGCCGTCGATGTAGCGTGCGCCCCAGCCGAGAACGACGTTCTTTCGATAGTCGCGGAATACCTCGCCCACGGGCACGTGCGCGATGTGCTGGCTGTCCTTTATCTTCGCGAATTCCGGCGTCTCCAGGATGCGGAAGCGCACAAACAGCCCGACCGCGACCAGGACGATGCTCACCATGAACGCGAGGCGCCAGCCCCAGGACGTAAAGGCGGCTGGCCGACAGCAGGTACGAAAGCAGCGCCACCACGCCCGTGGCCAGGGAAAGGCCGATCGCGAGCCCGACCTGCGGGACGCAAGCGTAGATGCCGCGCTTCTCGCGCGGGGCGTATTCGAACGCCATCAGCACCGCGCCGCCCCATTCGCCGCCAAGCCCGATGCCCTGCAACAGCCGCAGCAGCAGCAGGATGATCGGTGCGGCGATGCCGATCGACTGGTAGCTCGGCAGCACGCCGATCAGGAAGGTGGCGACACCCATGATCGAGAGGGTGAGCACCAGCAGCGGCTTGCGGCCGATCCGATCGCCGAAATGGCCGAACAGGATGCCGCCCACCGGCCGACTCGCGAAGCCGACGGCATAGGTCGTGTAGGCGAGCAGCAACGAGATCAGCGGATTGCCGGTCGGGAAAAACAGCTTGCCGAACACGAGGCCGGTGATGGTCCCGTAGACGAAGAAGTCATACCATTCGATGGTTGTTCCGATCAGGCTCGCAAAAACCGCGAGATTTGTCATCCGCCGGTTCTGTGCTTGGCTCTCCAATCCGGCGCCCGTGACCACTTGTTCCATTTCCCGCCCTTCTCGTTCGCAGACCGTCAGGCCCGCATCCGGCCTGCGATCCGTTCCGACCTCGCGGGTGGCAGTGTGCCGGTGCGACAATCCGTTTGTCCATCACCCCTCAATCGGGGCACGGGGTTGGACCGGCGGGCTGGGGAAGCGCGTCCTGCGCGGCGCGCAAATACTCGTCCAAGGTCACGTCCAGCCGCCGATACAGCAGGCGATCGAACGCCTCGGCGCCCGCCGACCGAGCCTCCTGCAAGGCCGTGACATAGGCCGGGCGGTCTTCCGGCCGCACCGCGACCGGCGGATATCCGCCGCGGATCAGGATCAGGTTCATCAGCAGCCGCGCCGTGCGCCCGTTGCCGTCGTCGAACGGATGCACATCCACCAACCGGCGATGCGCGTCGAACGCCGTCTGCGGCGTGTTGGGCGCGCGGGCAAGCCAGCGCGCATAATCGCCCATCAGCGCCGGAATCTCCGCCGGCGACGGAAAGCTGTGGCGCCCGGCTTCCGTGAGCACATAGCGGCCTTGATCGGCATAGCGGCCGGCGATGTCGGGACGCGACCGCTGCACGACCAGGCCATGCAAGCGGCGCACATCCATCTCGCTCAGCGGCTCCTGCCGCCGCGCGATCTGCCGCACGGATCGGATCGCATCGTCGTGGTCGATGGCTTCCAGGTGATCCTTGAGGGGTTTGCCGCCGATGGTGATGCCCTGCTCGACCACGAGTGTCGTCTCGGCAGCAGTGAGCGTGTTGCCCTCGATCGCATTCGACGTGTAGGTCAATTCGAGATCGTGCGAATGCTCCAAGTTGGCCAGGCCGCCGCGCGGGCGCAGACGATCAAGCTGCTGCTTCTTCTGCTCAACGCTGTTGATTATATCAGTCAGCATCGACGCAAACTATCCTGATTCCGAAGTTTCTCGTCATTGCGAGGAGCGAAGCGACGACGCAATCCAGTGCCGCGGGCGAAGCTGCTTCGCTTCGCTCGCAATCACCCCTCCTGCCCCTACGCCACGCACCCCTCCTCCGCCAGCAGCCCGGCCACCGCGTCGGCCGGCACGTCGGCCGCCGTGAACGCCGCCCCGATCCCGCGCGCGAGGACGAAAACCATCCGCCCGTCGCGCGTCTTCTTGTCGCGGCGCATGTGCGCGATCAGCCGCCCCGCCGAGAGCCGCCGGTTCAGCACCCGCAGCGCCGTTGGCAGCCCCACTGCATCCAGATGGGCGGTCACTCGCGCCGCGTCGGCGTCGGGGCAGAGGCCGAGCCGGACCGAGAGCCGGAAGGCAAGAGAAAGCCCCACCGCCACCGCCTCGCCGTGCAGCAGCGCCCCATACCCGCACTCCGCCTCCAGCGCGTGGGCAAAGGTATGGCCGAGATTGAGCAGCGCGCGGCCGTCCGCCGGTTTTTCTTCCCGCTCGTCGTCGCCGACCACCGCTGCCTTGAAGGCACAGGCACGCAGCACCGCCTCGGCCTGGATCGCGCGTGCGCCATGCACCAGCGCCGGCCCGTTCGCCTCGCACCAGGCGAACAGTGCGGCATCGGCGATCAGCCCGGCCTTGGCGATCTCGGCATAGCCCGCGCGCAGCTCGCGCGGCGGCAGGCTGGCCAGCGTCGCGGTGTCGGCCAGCACCATGCGCGGCTGGTGGAAGGCGCCGACCAGGTTCTTTCCCCGCTTCGTGTTCACCCCGGTCTTGCCGCCGACGCTGCTGTCCACCTGGGCCAGCAGCGTCGTCGGCACCTGCACGAAGGGCAGGCCGCGCAGCGTCGTCGCCGCGGCAAAGCCGGCGAGGTCGCCAACCACGCCGCCACCCAGCGCGATCACCGCGGTCCGCCGCTCGACCCCGGCCTCCAGCAAGGCATCGACCAGGCGCGCATAGGCCTCGATCGACTTCTCGGTCTCGCCCACGCCGACCACGATCGGCTGGACGGCGATCGCGGTCTCGGCGAGGCCGGCGAGCAGGGCGGGCAGATGCAGCCGCGCCACGGTCGCGTCCGTGACAACGACGGCGCGCTTCTGCGGCAGCACCGGGGCCAGCAGGGCGCCGGCGCGGGCGAGCAGGCCCTCGCCCACCACCACCTCGTAGCCACGCCCAACTCCACCCTGGCCCAGCGCCACCGCCAGCCGCCGCGGCGGCGTCCAGGCGGCGAGGGCGGCGAGCACCTGGGCGGTGGTGGTGTCCGGGTTCTCGTCGCCGCAATCGACCACCATGTCGGCCTCGGCATAGACCGGGTGGCGCTGCGCCATCAGCCGCTCCAGCACCTCGGCGGGGTCGGCATCGACCAGCAGCGGGCGGTTGCTGCGGGTCGCGACCCGGCGCAGCAGGGTGGGCAGCCGGCAGCGCAGCCAGATCGAGATCGCCTCGGCGCGGATCGCAGCGCGCGTCTCGGGGTCCATGAAGGCGCCGCCGCCGGTCGCCAGCACGATCGGGTCGCCGGCGAGCAGGCGGCGGATCACGCGGCGCTCGCCGTCGCGGAACTCGCGCTCGCCGTAGCGGTCGAACAGCTCGGGGATGGTGCAGCCGGCGGCGAGCTCGATCTCCTGGTCGGCGTCGCGGAACGGCAGCCCGAGTCGCGCCGCGAGCCGCCGGCCGATCGAGGTCTTGCCGGCCCCCATCAGCCCGACCAGCACGATGCTGCGGCCGAGCACCGCCGCGGGCAGGCCGGGCTCACCCAGTGCCGGCTCATGCGCGCCGTCGCGGAGCGTGAGGTTGCGTGTCATGGCGCGCGACGCTAGCACAACGCCGGCGCGCGAGGATGCCGGCGGGGGCGGGCGAAGATGCGGGTGTTCCTGGTCGTGCTGGTGCTGGGGGTGATCGCGGCGGTGATCGCGGTGCTGGTGCTCGGCGCCTTCCCGCCGGCGCCGCACCCCGCCACGGTCCAGCACGTGCTGCCGAACAGCTCGCTCAGCCCGCACTCCTGAAGTGTACGGTGATGGATCGCCACGTCGAGGCGTACCGTACCCGTCATGCCCGGCGAAGGCCGGGTATCCACGACTTTGCGGCCGCTCGAAAGACGTGGGTGGTCGGGCGGAGCTTGTCCTCGGGCGGGCCTTTGGCCCGGCCCGGCCCGGGCCGGCCATGACGGCGATGATGGATCGCCACGTCGAGGCGTTCCTGGAGATGCTCGCCGCCGAGCGGGGGGCCGCGCGCAACACGCTCGCCGCCTACGCCGGCGATCTGGCCCTGTTCGCCGCCCACGCCGCCGCGCGGGGCGAGGCGCCGGCCGCCGCATCGGCCGCGACCTTGCAGGGTTTTATGCGCGCGCAGGCCGCCGCCGGGGCGGCGCCGCGCACCCTCGCCCGCCGGCGCTCGGCGCTGCGGCAATTTTTCCGCTTTCTCGCGGCCGAGAGCGTGCGCGGCGACGATCCGAGTGCCACACTCGATCCGCCGCGGCTGCCGCAGAGCCTGCCGAAATACCTCTCCGAAGCGGAGGTCGATGCCCTGCTCGCCGCCGCTGCGCGCCGGCCTGGGCGATCCGGGCTGCTGGCGGTGGCGGCGCTGGAGATCCTCTACGCGACCGGGCTGCGCGTCTCCGAGCTGCTGGCGCTGCCGCGCGCGGCGCTGGCGCCGGATGCGGCCCTGCTGCTGGTGCGCGGCAAGGGGGGGCGCGAGCGCGTGGTGCCGCTGTCGGAGGCGGCAAAGCGGGCGGCGGCGGCGCTGGCCGCGGGCACGCCGGCGCGCGGGCCATACCTGTTCGCCGGGCGCGGGCGCGCGGCGATGCCGCGGCAGGTGTTTGCGCGGCTGCTCAAGCAGGTGGCGCTGGGTGCGGGGATCGAGCCGCGCCGGGTCTCGCCGCACGTGCTGCGCCACTCCTTCGCCTCGCACCTGCTGGCCCGCGGCGCCGACCTGCGCAGCCTGCAACTGCTGCTCGGCCACGCCGACATCGCGACCACCCAGATCTACACCCACGTGCTCGCCGAGCGGCTGGCGCGGCTGGTCGAGGCGCATCATCCGCTGGCGCGGTCGTAACCGCCGCGTTCATGCCCTGGCCGACGCCCCCGCTTCCGGCTATCAGCCCGGCCCCATGCGCCATTTCCTGGATTTCGAGAAGCCGGTCGCCGAGCTCGAGAGCAAGATCGAGGAGCTGCGGCGGATGTCGGAGCCCGACAGCATCAACATCGCCGACGAGGTCGGGCGGCTGACCGAGAAGGCCGATCGCCAGCTCCGCGCCACCTACGCCAAGCTCACGCCGTGGCAGAAGACCCAGGTCGCGCGCCACCCCGACCGGCCGCACGCGCTGGCCGTGATCGGCGGCCTGATCGACGGCTTCACCCCGCTCGCCGGCGACCGCGCCTTTGCCGAGGACGCGGCGGTGGTGGGCGGGCTGGGGCGGTTTCAGGGCCGCTCGGTGGTGGTGATCGGCACCGAGAAGGGCGCCGACACCGACACCCGCATCGAGCACAATTTCGGCGCCGCCCGGCCCGAGGGCTACCGCAAGGCGCGGCGGCTGGTCGAACTGGCCGGCCGTTTCGGCCTGCCGCTGCTGACCTTCATCGATACCTCCGGCGCCTATCCCGGCGTCGATGCCGAGGCGCGCGGCCAGGCCGAGGCGATCGCGCGCGCGATCGAGGCGTGCCTGGAGGCGCCGGTGCCGATCATCGCGACCATCATCGGCGAGGGCGGGTCGGGCGGCGCCATCGCGCTCGCCGCCGGCGATCGGGTGCTGATGCTGGAGCACGCGATCTATTCGGTGATCTCGCCCGAGGGCTGCGCCTCGATCCTGTGGCGCGACGCCGCCCAGGCGCCGGCCGCGGCCGAGGCGTTGCGGCTGACCGCGGAGGATCTGGAGCGGTTGCGGCTGGTCGATCAGGTGATCGCCGAGCCGATGGGCGGGCGCGCACCGCGACCCGCAGGCGGCGATCGCGGCGATCCGGGAGGCGATTGCGGCCCAGTTGGCGCCGCTGCTCGAACTCGGGCCGCCGGCGCTGAAGGCGAAGCGGCGCGAGAAGTTCCTCGCGATGGGGCGCGAGGGATCGGTTTAGCCGCCCGGGGGCCGAGTGGCTCTGGATTTCGGCATACTGCGCCCGACGATTGCGGTCCGAGGGCAGCGCGGCGGAAAGACGCATGCCTTCCCGCCGCAATCAGAGAACTCACGCGCGGCGACGGACGAGGCCGAGGCCAACGAGGCCGAGGCCGAACAGCGCGAGGCTGGCCGGCTCCGGCACAGGCGTGGTGTTGGGCGTGGCGGTTTCCATCGCCTGCGAGTGGGAGAGGATGATGTCGCCGTTGAGCAGGTCCGTCCCGAGCAGCGCATTGGTGAATTCGACGTCGATCGCATTCACGCTGATGCCGGCGTTGCTGGTCCCGTTGCCGGTCGTGCTCTGCTCGTTCAGCGTGATGCTGATGCCGAGCGGATTGAGCAGGGCGGGAAGCACTTGCTGGTTTGCCGCCGTGGTGACGGTGATCGAGTGGCCCAGCACCGACAGGCCGAGGATGGTCGAGCCGCCCGTGGCGGACAGCGCGCCGTAGTCGCCGGAGACGGCGGCATTCGACGCGATGGTGGTGGCATCGATCCCCAGAAGTTCGAGCAGCGACACGCCGAGCCTGGCGACGCTGGCCGATGCCGACGTGGTCTTCGACCCGGCTCCGCCATTGACGCCCGAGGCCGCACTGGCATTCAGGATGCCGGCGGTGATCGACGCCAGTTCCGGCAGGCCCACGTGCAGGCTCAACAAGGAGTTCGCAACACTGTATGGCGGGGGCGCGGTGCCGGAAGCGGTCGGCGCGGGGCCGCTGGTGATGGTGCCCGTAACGAGGCCGAGCAACGAAGCCGTCAGGTCGATGCTTTCGGCATAGGACGAGCTGGAGCCGCTAATCACTGTGGCGTGCGCGGCCGATGAGATGCCGATGGCCAGTGCTCCGGTGGCCAGTGCTCCGGCGCCGAGCATCGCCGGCAGGGTCCGGGATAGCGACGTGATCTTACGCATGTGACGGTTCCCTTCCAAATTCAGGGTTTTAGGCCCCCGTCCATTGCGCAAGCAAGATTTGTGCCAGCGTCTCGTGCCTCTTCAGGCAAGGCGCTAGCGGATTGATCCGTAAGGTCTATTTGAGATTGCTGCCGGGAGATGAATTGGTTCGGACCGTCAACCTGCGGTGGACCGGGCGCGTCGGCACATACAGCTGTAAAGTTTTGCGACGGCTCTGTGCGGATCGGTTGCGTCCGTATGCTTGATTTTATTGGGTTGCGCGCGGATTCAGGCCAAATCCAGGTGTCAAATCCGCCGACACCGGGCCGAGCGATGAGGGGGCGGCTATCGATGGTTCGCCGGTACTCGTTTGCACCTCCCAGGGGCAGGCCGTCGGCCTCGCACGGGTCCGCTTTGATACCGGCACCTTGCAATCATCGACGCGCTGCTCGTCGGAGCCCTTGTCGCTCAGACGCTCCTTGCCGGTTTTGCCAAAGGCGGAGGCGGCGGATGCGGAGTGGTCACGGTTGCCGGCCGCGATTGCGGAACCGAACGCGGCCCAGGCCAGCAGAACCGCAAGAATGACAGCCCGCATCCAAAACGACCCCTCGGAAGACCCTCGCAGGGTAGCGCACGGTGGCAGGGCGCCGCACCCCGCTTCTTGCGGTGGGAAGGGTGCCGTTCCGGAGCCAGCCGACCTCGCGCTCAGCGTCATGCCCACGCAATTCGTGAACCGCTCAAAGCCCTCTCCGCCCTTGGGGGCGGAGAGGGAGCTGAGCGTCGCTGCTTGCGGCCTCGAACCCGGTGAGGGGAGGACGGCTGCTTGAGATGTGTGAATACCGTAGGCCGTCATGCACGGGAGCGGTCGCGGGCTGCGTCATCGCGTTTGACGACACGCAAGTTTGATGTTAGAATAAGTGTGATTCGACCCTGTTCCCCGGCCTCAGAGAGGCTGATCAGGCCCGGTTCTTCGCCCGGTCGGGTTCGCCGCTACCGCGCCGACCTGCCGGACATAAGGCACGTCCGCTCATCGTGGCCGGGCCGCCAAGTTCCGTAGCCTCGGGGTATGACAGGGCGGAGGGCCGAGGGGTCGAGGTCGCCGGTCTCAGTGCACCAGCGCCGGCACCATCTCGTGCTGCCGGATCGCGGCCATCGCGACGTCGCGTTCGCCGGCGACCGCCATCGGCGTGCCGTCCGCGGCGTGGATCGCGAACGCCGGCGTGCCGTTGAACACCACCGGCTTCACATAGGCGATCTGCGACACACCGAGCTGGGCAAGCTGCGGCGCCGTCAGATGGCGGATGTCGAGGATCATGTGCTCCCCGATCTGGTCCGCGGTCTCGTCCGTCTGGGCGGACATGCTGTCGTTCATGGTTGCGACTCCTTGGGCAGGCGCCGGCTTCATCATGCCAACGTCGGCGCCCCCATCCCGGTTCGGGCCGCGTCCTGCGGCCCCAGGTTGAGCGGATCAGCTTAGGCGGATCAGTCCTCGCGCTTCGCCTCGACCACGCGGGCGGTGCCATTGCCATTCCCGGCACGGCTCCGGCCGATTTCGATCGTGCGCACCCGGCTTTCCGGCTGCGGGCGAACGAGGTCGATGTGCAGCAGGCCGTTGTCGAGCCACGCTCCCTTCACCTCGATCCCTTCGGCGAGGACGAAGGCACGCTGGAACTGCCGCGCCGCAATGCCGCGATGCAGGAACACGCGATCCTGCCCGTCTTCTTGCTGCCGGCCGCGGATCACCAGTTGGTTGTCCTCCTGTGTGATCTGCAGCTCGTCCATCGTGAATCCCGCCACCGCGAGCGTGATGCGCAGGCTGCATGGCGAGGTCTGCTCGATGTTGTAGGGCGGATAGCCGTCCGACGAGGTCTTCGAGGCCCGCTCGAGCATCTGCTCGAGATGGTCGAAGCCGAGGAACAGCGGCGACGTGAACATGCGGGCGGTCATCGGGCCTCCTCCTGCGAGCGAAGCATCCGCCAGGGCCCATTCGGCACCCTGGCCTATCGAATGTTGGCAGCGGCGCGGGCGCTTGCAAGAGGAGGGTGCGCGCTGCCGCGTCAGCATGGGCCGGCGTTGATCGGCCAGGAGGCGGGCGCTACATGCGCGCCATGCCCGATCCCGTGCCGCTCCATCCCGCGCCGGCCGAGCCGGCGCCGGTCGCGCCGGTGGCTATCGCGCCGGTGGCTATCGCGCCGGTGCCGATCCTGGTGGTTCCGCACCCGGCGCTGCGCGCCAAGGCACGCCCGATCGGGCCGCAGGATCGCGAGGCGGTGCGCGTGCTGGTGCCGCGCATGTTCGCGGCGATGTACAGTGCGCCCGGCATCGGTCTCGCGGCGCCGCAGGTCGGGGTCGGCCTGCGATTCTTCGTGCTCGACCTGATGCCCGACGAGAAGCCGGCGCCGCTGGTGCTGGTCAACCCGGAGATCGTGGCCGTGGGCGAGGAACTGGCGACCCGCGAGGAGGGCTGCCTGTCGCTGCCCGGCCAGTATGCCGACGTGACGCGCCCGGCCGAGGTGCGCGTGCGCTACCGCGACCTCGAGGGTGCGGCGCACGAGATCGCGGCGGAGGGGCTGCTGGCCGCCTGCCTGCAGCACGAGATCGACCATCTCGACGGCATCCTGTTCGTCGATCACCTCTCGGCTTTGAAGCGCAACATGATCCTGCGCCGGATCGCCAAGGAGCAGCGGCAGAAAGAGACCGGCTGAGCGATGCGGCTCGCCTTCATGGGCAGCCCGGATTTCGCCGTCCCGTCGCTGCGCGCGCTGCACGCGGCCGGCCATGCGATCGCCGCCGTCTATTGCCAGCCGCCGCGCCCGGCCGGCCGCGGGCAGCCGATCCGGCGTTGCGCCGTGCAGGTGGCGGCCGAGGCGCTCGGTCTGCCGGTGCGCACGCCCGCGCGGTTGCGAAGCGACGCGGCGGCGCAGGCGGCGTTTTCCGGCCTCGACCTCGATGCCGCGATCGTCGCCGCCTACGGCCTGATCCTGCCGCCGGCGATGCTCGCCGCCCCGCGGCGCGGCTGCCTCAACGTCCATGCGAGCCTGCTGCCGCGCTGGCGCGGGGCGGCGCCGGTTCAGGCCGCGATCCTGGCCGGCGACGCCGAGAGCGGTGTGACGATCATGCAAATGGACGCGGGGCTGGACACCGGCCCGATGCTGCTGCGCGAGGCGGTGCCGATCGGTCCGGCCACCACCGCGACCAACCTGCACGACGTGCTGGCCGCGCTCGGCGCCCGGCTGATCTTGCGCGCGCTCGCCGAGAACCCCGCTCCGGTGCCGCAGCCGGATGCGGGTGCCTCCTACGCGCCGAAGCTCACGCGCGAGGACGGGCGGATCGACTGGACACGGCCGGCGGAGGAACTGCTCCGCCGGGTGCGGGCGCTCAATCCGTGGCCGGGCACGTTCACCACGTTTGATAGTGAGGTGCTCAAGCTGCTTGCGGCCGAGCCGGGTTCCGGTGCGGGATTGCCGGGCACGGTGCTCGACGAGCGATTGCTGGTCGCCTGCGGCATTGGTGCGATCCGGCTGCTGCGGGTGCAGCTCGCGGGTCGCGCCGCGATGGATGCAGCGGCGTTTCTGCGCGGCCGTCCGATACGGGCGGGCACCCGTCTCGGCGCCGGGGAAGTTCCGGCTGTTTTGTCCCAGTGATGCCCGTCGGGCTTGAATTCTTGCGCCAAGCGTGATACAATTAGACTAGTCTGTCTAGTCGAGACAAACATGAGGCGATCCTCCGGCACGTCCGGCGCGCTTGCCGGATCAACTACAGGCACTTACCCTTCGCTGCCAGGCTGGAAGCTGCAGGACGCCAAAGCTCGCTTCAGTCAGGTCGTGCGCGACGCTCGGGAACGCGGCCCGCAGCGCGTCACAGTGCACGGCAAGGATGCCGTCGTGATCTTGTCTGCCGAGGATTATGCGCGTCTAGCTCCGTCCGCGGCACAACCAAGCCTGCATGCGCTGCTTTCTCAATCGCCGCTGCGAGATTTGGAATTCGGGCACGAGGGTATTCGCGTGCCTGTACGCGACGTCGAATTGTGAGAGGCTGGCTTTTAGACACCAACGTAATCTCGGAGTTACGAAAGCCCCGATGCGATGCGCACGTCAGAGCCTGGGCAGATAGTCAACGGCCGACCACTCTGTTCCTGAGCAGGGTCACGATTGCCGAAATCAGGTACGGCATCGAACGTCTGCCCTCGGCCGACCCGTCTCGCAAGTGGCTGGAGGCGTGGCTCAGCAACGAGTTGCGACCATGGTTCGCCGATCGACTGCTCGATGTGGATGAGGATGTTCTTCTGATCTGGCGCCGGCTGGTGGAGAAGGGTAAGGCGAAGCTCCATACCTTTGCCCAGCCTGATCTATTCATCGCGGCAACGGCGCTTCTGCATGATCTTTGCGTGGTGACCCGCAACCTGAGCGACTTCATTCCGGCGGAGGTAGCAGCCCTAAACCCCTGGACGGACACTCAGCCGCGGCGACCCGAATGATCGGCCTCATCCGATGTCGGACCGCCGCATGCCAGCGCGGCTCCTTCTCGCGAACCACTGTATCGTGGGGGCGTCGGCTGCGGCCGGGGTGGTCGTGACGCTTGATCCGCAATCGTCGGGTCAGCCGACCCCTTCCGGGATGCCGGCCCGGCGCAGGCCCTCGGCGTAGTGCTCGGTGTCCTCGGCGCGCTCGAACGGGCTGCGCTCGATGAACCGCTGCACGACGAAATCAGGCTCGAGTGCCGTCAGCTTCTCGCGCACCAGCCGCGCCTCGCCGGCATACCCCCGGTGACCAAGGGCCGCGAGGTAGTGGCGCAGCCCGGCGGAGAAGCCGGGGTTCAGCTCGCTCACCCGCCGGCCGATCTCGATCGCGGCGTCGTAGTCGCGCTTGAGCGTCTCCAGCGTGATCCGCGCGCCGTCGTAGAAGAAGGCGTGCGGGTCGAGCGGCGAGAGGCTCTTGTAGCGGTCGAAGCGGCGCGCCGCCTCCTCGAACTCCGCCGAGTAGGTCAGGCTGGTCGCCGACAGGCCCCAGGCCATCGCGAGATTCGGATTGAGCGCCAGCGCGCGCTCGTGCAGCACGTTCGCCTCGCGCGGCTTGCGGTGCAGGAAGGCGCGGACATGGCCGGCGATGGTCAGGCCCCTGGCATCCTGGGGATCGAGCATGATCGCCCGCTCGGCGGCGCGCCCGGCATCCCTCAGCGCCTCGGCCGGCGCCTCCGCCCAGTCCTGGCCGACCAGGAAGACGTGATAATAGGCGTACCAGGCATGGGCCGCGGCATAGTCCGGCTCCTGCTGGATGGCGCGGCGCAGCAGGTCTCCCGCCTCCAGGAACGGCTGGCGCTCCAGCCGGTGGATCAGCGGCACCGCGCGCAGCACGAGGTCGTAGGCCGACGCGTCGGTGGGCGGGCGGCTGGCGGCGCGCTTCGCCTCGATCAGCAGGATCTCGGGGTCGATCTGCGCCACCACCTCGGCGGCGATCTCGTCCTGCAAGGTCAGCATGTCGAGCGCCTGGCGCTCGAAGCGGCGCGCCCACACCACCTGGTTGTCGGTGCGCAGATCGAGCAGGCGCAGGGTGACGCGAACCCGCTTGCCGGCGCGCTGCACGGTGCCGTCGATCAGGAAGTCGAGCCCGAAGGTGCGGCGGATCGAGGCCTCGTCGCGGGTCTGGGCGGCGAAGCGGGCGAGCGAGGTGCTGGAGATCAGGAACATCCAGCGGAACCGCGCCAGCGCGGCCGTGATCTCCTCGGCGAGGCCGTAGGCGAGATGGCTCTCGGCCTCGTCGGTGCCGACCATCTGCAGCGGCAGCACGCCCACCTTGGCGCCGCCGCGGCGGCCGGCGCCGGGCCGCGCCTCGCCCCGCGGCGACTCGGGGGCGGTCATCGGCGGCGCGTCGCGCCCGGTCCGGATCTCGACCAGCAGCTTCTGGGTCTCCGGCGAGGGAGTCGCGTCGAGCAGGTCGGTCAGCACGGCGCGGCAGCGCTCGTAGGTCTGGATCGCCATGCCGCGCTCGCCGCGCTGCGCATAGGCGCGCATCAGCGCCCGCCACGCCCCCTCGTGCGCGCGGTCGATCGCCAGCACCTGCTGGGCCGCGGGGATCGCGGTCTCGGGGGCGGACTGCTCGCGCAACAGCAGTTCGGCGACGCCACGGGCGCGGTCGCGCAGCCGCTCGCGCTCCACCGCCAGCCACGAATCGAACGCCGGATCGACGCCGTCGAGATCCTCGAGCAACTCGCCGTCGAGCAGCGACAGCGAGGCCGGGTTGTTCGGCGTCGCCCGCAGCACCTCCTCGACATCGACCCAGGCGGCGCCGCTGCGCAGCACCAGATGGTCGCGGGTGACGGCGACGACCTCGGCCCGCGCCGGCGAGAGCGCGTCGAGCAGCCGGTGGATCTCCTGGCGCAGCGAGGCGCGCGCCTGCTCCTCCGGCCGGCGGCTCCACAGCATTTCGGCCAGCCGCGAGCGCAGCACCGGCCGCGGCGAGGAGAGCGCGATCGTCGCGAGCAGGGCCCGGGTCTTGCGTCCCGGCGGCAGCACGCTCTCGCTGGTGAGCGTCCAGGCTTCCATCTGCCCGATCAGCCGCAGGCGGATGACGACGTGATCGGAAGCAGCGGGCTGCGGTATTGTCATCGCTAGGATCATGGTGCCCTGCTGTCTGCCTAACGATTAGTTTACCGGCAAGTTGCGCCCCGATACAAGCAGGACGTGTATCGGCAACCGAAATCGCACGCTCAGACCGCCGCTTCCGCAAAAATCGGCGACACATCCCCCTCCCACTCCGTCCGGTAGCGCTCAAGCCAGCGCTCGGCCTGGGTCGGACCCCCTGCAATGATCGCCTGGAGCGGTGCCAAGGTGCCCGATTCGTCGTCACCGCCGGCGTTGCGACGGGCGCGGGCGCGCAGGCCGTCGGCCGCGATCGCGACCATCTCGCGCGCGAGGTCGCGCACGCTTCCCCGTCCCCAGGACGCCTCCAGGCCCAGCCGCGGCACCGCGCAGCGCAGGGCGGCGAAATCCTGCCAGGGCCGGGCGCGGACCAGCGACGCGGCGGCGGCGAGGGCCGCCGGATCGTAGAGCAGCCCGACCCAAAGCGCGGACTGCGCCAGCATCATCTCCGGGCTGCCGGCATCGGCGCCGCGCATCTCCAGGAAGCGCTTGAGCCGGACGTCGGTGAACACGGTGGTCACGTGGTCGGCGAAATCGCCCATCGTCGCCGGCGCCAGGCTCACCCCGTCCTTTTCCAGGCGCCCCGCCAGGTGGTCGCGGAACGAGGCGCCGGCGACATCGACGAAGCGGCCGTCGCGGACCACGAAATACATCGGCACGTCGAGCACCCATTCGACGTAGCGGGCGAAGCCGAAGCCGTCCTCGAAGGCGACGGCCGGGATGCCGGTGCGGTCGGGGTCGGTGTCGGTCCAGACCAGGGCACGAGCGGAGAGCAGGCCGTTGGGGCGCCCCTCGGTGAACGGCGAGTTGGCGAACAGCGCGGTCGCCACCGGCTGCAGCAGCAGCGAGACGCGCAGCTTCGCCACCATGTCGGCCTCGGAGGCGTAGTCGAGGTTCACCTGCACGGTACAGGTGCGCAGCATCATGTCGAGGCCGCGCGTGCCGCGCCGGGGCATGTAGCCGCGCATGATCGCGTAGCGGCTCTTCGGCATCCAGGGCATCTGGTCGCGCCGCGCCGTCGGATGAAAGCCGAGCGGCGCGAAGCCCAGGCCGAGCGGTGCCGCGGCCGCCCGCACCTCCGCGAAATGGGCGTCGAGTTCGCGCTTGGCCGCGTGCAGATCGGGCAGGATCGCGCCTGACAGCTCGAGCTGGCCGCCCGGTTCGAGCGAGACCGAGGCGCCCTGCCATCGCTCTTCACCTTGCAGGCCGATCAGGCGGCCCTGGTCGCGGATCGGCGCCCAGCCCGCGCCACGGCCGATGCCCTCCAGCACCGCCCGGATGCCGGCGGGCTCATAAGGCGGCGGGGCCAGATCGGTGCGGCGGAAGCCGAACTTCTCGTGCTCGGTGCCGATGCCGAACGCCTCCGGCGGCTTGCAGCCGGCGGCGAACCACGCGGCGAGCTGGCCCACCGAGCGGATGGGCGTCGCGTCGGCCTCTGTCGGATTGGACATTCGTCCTCGATCTCAGGGTGGCAGCGCGTCGCAGGAGTGCCGCGCGTGCAGCAGCGCGAGACCGGCGACGATGGCGGTCTCGGCGCGCAGCACGTGGGGGCCGAGGCCGATCGGCGCAACAAACTTGTGGTGCGAGAGCGCGTCAAGCTCGGCCGGCGTGAAACCGCCCTCCGGCCCGACCAGCAGCGCGCACGCGGTGGCGGCGGGCGGCGGCGCTCCGGGTCGGGCGAGGGCCAGCAGCCGACCCTCGGGCCAGGCGGCCAGCACATCCGCGAGCGGCGCGGGGGGCCGCAGCACCGGCACACTCAGGCGCCCGGACTGCTCCGCCGCTTCCTCGGCAATGGTCGCGAGGCGGGCGAGATTGGTGCGCACGGCATTGGTGCGCGCCGTCAGCACAGGCTGGATCAGGGTAGCGCCGAGTTCGGTCGCCTGACGCACCGCGAGATCGGTCGCATCGCGCTTGAGCAGCGCGAACAGCAGGATCAGCGGCGGCTCCTCGGGCTGCGTGCGGGTGCGCACCTCGACGGCAAAGCACGCGCGGTCGCGGCCGGTCGCGGCGATGCGGGCGCGCCATTCGCCCTCGGCGCCGTTGAACAGCAGCACGTGGTCGCCCGGCGAGCGGCGCATGACGTGGCCGAGATAGTGCGCCTGCGCGGCGGTCGCCGTCACCTCGGCGCCGGCGAGCAGCGGAGCCGAGACGAACAGGCGGATTGACCCCGGCATGGCGAAGCGAGAGTAGCAGGCGTGCCCGTCTTCCCCGAACCTGGCTTCACCGACATCGTCGCCGACGGCTGGGTGGCAAGGCTGCCGGCGCGGGCGCGGCCCTATGCGCTGCTGGCGCGGCTCGATCGGCCGATCGGGGCGTGGCTGCTGTTCCTGCCCGGCCTGTGGGGCATCCTGCTCGCGCGGCGGCCGGACGCGGCGAGCTTTCTTCTCGCGCTGCTGTTCGCGATCGGCAGCGTGGTGATGCGCGCCGCGGGCTGCGTGGTGAACGACATCTGGGATCGCGATCTGGACCGGCGCGTCGCGCGCACGGCGGGACGGCCGCTCGCGTCCGGCGCGCTCGGGCTGCGTCAGGCGCTGGTCTTTCTCGCGGCACTGCTGCTGGCGGGGCTTGCGGTGCTGCTGCAGCTGAACTGGCGCGCGCAGGCGCTGGGGGCGGCGTCGCTGCTGCTGGTGGCCCTCTATCCGCTGGCCAAGCGCGTGACGTGGTGGCCGCAGCTCGTGATGGGGTTCACCTTCGGCTTCGGCGCCCCGCTCGGCTTCGTCGCCGCCGGTGGCGCGATCGGCCCGGCCTGGGCGGCGCTCTATGCCGCGGCGATCGCGTGGGATCTGGGGTTCGACACGATCTACGCCCATCAGGACCGCGAGGACGACGCGGCGATCGGCGTGCGCTCGACCGCACGGCTGTTCGGGGAGCGCACGCGCCCGTTCCTGGCCGCGGTCTATGCGGGCGCGATCGTGCTGCTGGCGGTGGCGGGCGCGCTGGCGGGCTTGCGGGCGGCTTTTTTCCCTGCCCTGGCGGCGCCGGCGGCCGCACTCGCGTGGCAGGTGGTGCGGCTCGACATCCACGATCCGGCCGGCTGCCTCGCTCTGTTCCGCTTCAACCGCGAGACCGGGCTGCTGGTGGCCGCCGCGATCCTCGCCGGCTGGTGGCTCTGAGCGATCCGGCCGCGTTCGTGCGCGCCCACACGCAGGTCGGGTGCGCGAGCCTGGTGCCTGAGATCAGGCTTTATCAGGCGAGCGAGATCACGCCGATCTGGCAGGCGAGCGAGGATTTTTTGCGCACGCACGGTCTCGGCCCGCCGTTCTGGGCCTTTGCGTGGCCGGGCGGTCAGGCGCTGGCGCGGTTCGTGCTGGATCACCCGGAGCGGGTCGCGGGGCGGCGGGTGCTGGATTTCGCCGCCGGGTGCGGGATCGCCGCGATCGCCTGCGCGCGGGCAGGGGCGGCGTCGGTGCTGGCGGCCGAGATCGACCCGTTCGCGCGGGCCGCGATCGCCCTCAACGCGGCGCTGAACGGGGTCGCCGTGGAGGTGGCAGGCGGCGATCTGGTGGGCGCCGAAGGCGGCTGGGACTGCGTGCTGTGCGGCGATATCTGCTACGAGGCGCCGATGGCGGCGCGGATCGTGCCCTGGCTGCGGCTTCTCGCCGCGCATTGCGAGGTGTGGCTCGCCGATCCCGGCCGAGCCTACTTGCCGCGCGAGGGGCTGGCGCGGGTCGCCGCCTATCGCGTGCCGACAACACTGGAGCTGGAGGACCGGACCGAGCGCGAGGTCGCGTTGTACCGGGTCAGCGCCTGAAAGCCTTGCTGCCCTTGATCGCCCACGCATTGTATGACATTGTCATACCGCCGAGAGGGCTATAGCGATGTCGACCATTTCACCGATCGTCAGCGTGCGGGTGAGCTCGAGTGAGCGAGAGCTCCTGGAAACCGCAGCCGAGCAGGCACGAACCAGCCTCAGCGATTTCATCCGGCGCAAAGCGATCGAGGCCGCCGAGATGGAGGTCCTCGACTACCGCGTCGTGACGATCCCGGTCGAAGACTGGGAGAAGTTCGAGGCTTGGGTCAGCGCTCCGGCCAAGGACGTCCCCGCTTTGCGCGAACTCGCAAGTCACCGCCCGGTATGGCAGGACTAACGCCGCCGCGGCCGCTTGCTGCTGACGACGACAGAGACGCCTTTGATTGCGGCCGGGAATCGCTGAACAGTTGTTTCCGCCGCCGTGCCTGGCACAATCAGGAAGCCGGCGTCTCGCGCACCAGCGTGATTTGCGACGCCACGACCGGGGCAATCGCCGGCTTTGTGGCGCTGAGTGCCGCGCAGATCGAGAGGGCGCATCTCCCGAAATCCGGTCAGCGCAATCAACCCGATCCGATTCCGGTCCTGCTGCTCGGCCAGCTTGCCGTGGACCGGCAGCAACAGGGCAGGGGGTGTGCTCGATCGTTGATGTTGTTCGCATTGACGACGGCCGTACGCTTCTCGAAGGACATTGGATGTTTTGGCGTGCTGACGCATCCGCTGGATGACGACGTGCGCGCGTTTTACGCCCGGTTCGGGTTTGAGGCGCTTCCGTTCGACCCGAAGCGCAGCATGGTCGTCCGGATTGGCGACCTGGAACGAAGCGGCTTTTCCGGCCGGGTTGCGTAACGGAAGATCACCGGTGTCCCGCCCGCTCCCGCGCGGCCGTCGCCAGCCGGTCCACGCGCTCGTTCATCGCATCGCCCGCGTGCCCGCGCACCCAGCGCCAGTCGATCTGGTGCGGTGCCGCCGCCGCCAGCAGACGTTGCCACAGCTCGATGTTCGCGACCGGATCGCCCGCCGCGTTGCGCCAGTTCTTGCGCACCCATCCGGCGTGCCAGCGGGTGACGCCGTTGCGCACGTATTCGCTGTCGGTGTGCAGCACCACGCGGCAGGGCCGCATCAGCGCCTCCAGCGCCGCCGCCGCCGCGGTCAGCTCCATGCGGTTGTTGGTGCTGGCCGGCGCCGATCCCGACAGCACCCGCTCGCGGTCGCGGAAGCGCAGCAGCGCTGCCCAGCCGCCCGGGCCGGGGTTTGGCTTGCAGCCGCCGTCGGTCCAGATTTCCACCGCCGCGGCCGGATCAGAGGCCATAGGCGGCGGCGTCGCGGGCGGCGAGGTGAAACCGCAGCCGGCGCAGATAGTCGATCGGGTCCTTGCGCGTCACCAGCGCACCGGGCGGCGTGTGCAGCCAGTCATAGAGCCGGGTGAGCAGAAACCGGATCGCGGCACCCTGGCACAGCACCGGCAGCGCCGCCTGCTCGGCGGGCGAGAGCGGGCGGGCGGCCTGATAGCCGCGCAGCAGCGCCCGCGCCTTGGTCACGTTCAGCGACAGATCGGCCTCGAAGCACCAGGCATTGAGGCACACCGCGACGTCGTAGGCGTAGAGGTCGGTCGCCGCGAAATAGAAGTCGATCAATCCCGACACCCGGCCATCGAGAAAAAAAACATTGTCGGGGAAGAGGTCGGCATGGATGTGCCCGCGCGGCAGCGATGCCGGCCACGCGGCGAGGATTTTTTCCAGCGCCGCCGCCAGCTCCGCCCCCAGCCCGGACTGCATTTCGTCCGCCCGCGGCCGACTGCGCGCCAGCAGCGGCGCCCAGCCGGCGGGTCCGAGCGCGTTGGGCCGCTCGGGCGCGTAGCCGGCACCGGCCAAATGCAGCGCCGCCAGGGCCGCCCCCAGCGGGTGCGCAGTGCTCCTGCCGCACCCGCCGCGGCCAGACCCCGGGCAGGAAGGTCGTGATCGCCGCCGCCCGCCCGCACAGGTGCCGCAGCGCCGCCCCGTCCCGCCCGCGCACCGGCAGCGGGCAGGCGATGCCGTGCCGGGCCAGATGCTCCATCAGCCCCAGGAACCAGGGCAGCTCGGCGGGATCGACGCGCCGCTCGTAGAGCGTGAGGATGAAGTCGCCCGCCCCGGTGCGGAGCGAGTAGTTGCTGTTCTCCACCCCCTCGGCGATGCCGCGGTAGGCGACCAGCGGGCCGAGATCGTATTGGGCGAGGAACGCGGCCAGTGCCTCGTCGGAGACTTCGGTATAGACCGCCATTCAGGCGCCGCGCTCGGTCAGCATGGCGCGATCAACCACAATCCGTCGCGCGCCGGAAGCCGGCCCGTAGGTTGTGGTGCGACGGAGCGCCGCACACTATGTCGCGCTGCCGGCTTTCGACGGAGTTCTTCATGCCTCGCTTTCCATCCGATATCAGTGCAGTCGTCGCTTCATCGTCATGCCCGGCGAAGGCCGGGTATCCACGTCTTTCTGCGTCGCGGGCCGAAGACGTGGATGGCCGGCCTCCGCCGGCCATGACGTGCTGGGAGCGCTTACTTCTCTACAAGGGCTGCGTCTAATGTCGCCCTTGCGGCCGGCGTGCTGGCCCTGTCAGCCTGCGGCGGCTCGCAGGAGGCGGCCGGTCCGCATTTCGCGCCGCCCTGCCCGCAGCCGGTGACTGATCCGCCCGGCCGAAGACCTCACCCGCTACAACGGCGCCGGCCGCGATCTGACGGACATGGTTCTCGACGGCCGGATCACGGGGCTGCAAGGCTCCTGTCGCCTCGCCGATAAGCCCGGGCAGCTCGACGTCAGCGTGCAGGTGGCAATGGAGCTCGCGCGCGGCCCGGCCGCGCCCAGCCGCGCGCTCGACGTGCCGTATTTCGTCGCCGTCACCGAAGGCGAGCAGATCCTGGGCAAGCAGACGCTGACCCAGCATGTGGAGTTCCCGCCCAATGTCGATCGGGTGCGCGTCACCAGCCGTACGGTGACGCTGCGCCTGCCGATCGGCCCGCAGAAATCGGGCGCCGCCTACGCGGTCAATGTCGGGTTCCAGCTCACGCCCGAGGAATTGCAGCAGAACCGCACGCGCGGGCCGCGTTGATCCCGGCCCTTGCCACCATAGAGCATTATCTCAAAAATCCGAGTCCATGCAGCACTCCCACCTGTACCGGTATCTGGAGGGTTGGCGCGCGCCGACGCGCTTCTGCGGCTTGCGCAGGCCCAAGGAGCCGCGTCGCGGCCGAGCGCGCCCGCCTCCTGGGTTTCCTATGGCGACGGTGAGGCGATCCTCCTCGCGATCGTGCTGCTCGTGGTGGCCAGTGGATTTGCCTATGCCGGCAAACGGCTGCGCGCCCCGCTCGGGGTTAGGCGGCCAGGAGGCACTGCCGCCGGGTTCATGATCGCGATCTGGCTGCTGGCGATCTACACCGTCGGCGTCGCGACGTTCGTCTATGGACTGCAACTGAAGCAGGCTTATCCGGGCTTCGTCGCGCCCCGCGTGCGCGTCGGCACGTTCATCGATGCGACGGTGACCTTCTTCGTGATTCTCTACCTCACGCGGCGTTGGGGCTGGAGAGTCGCGCTGGCTAGCGCGGTCATTGGGACTGCCGCGGCGCCGATGATCTTTGAGTTTCCCTTTGATCTGATCGTGATGGCGCGGACCAATCCGCCGATCCCGACCCACCCGATGCTGTATCGGCAGCTTTTCTTCCTGCCGTTGTTCCTGGTCGAGTTCTCAACGGTATCGCTGCTGACGTTGCTGCCTTCGATGCGCGTGACCGTGTACGCCTCTTACGCGGTGGCGGGGATGTTTGTGGTGTTCGCCGTCTGGGCTGTGTTCGGGTTCGCCTTTCCGGCGGAACCGCTCCCGCTCGCGCTGAACGTCATTTCGAAGATTTTTTGCTTCGTGGCGGCGATCATGCTGTTTGTCTGGCGGGCGGACGGGGCCACCCCGTCCGGAGCCAAAGCCTGACGCGGCTGATCACGACCTCCCGGCAAAATTCAAGAATTATGAACAGCGCTGGCGCGCACCGACGCGACAAGGCAGTCGGCTCATTGCAGACCCCGCATCCTGTGCTATAAGCGGAACGCATGGACAAGAGCATCCGTATCTATCACAGCCATGACGAGATGAAGGCCGACGAGTATCGGTATTGGCAAAGTCGGCCAGCGCATGAGCGGCTGGACGCCGTTGAAGAAATGATCCGGACCGCCTACGCCCTCAAAGGTTGGGAGATCGAGCCGGATGTACCAAGATTACAAAGACCTTTTGTTCGCCTTCCATGCCCATGGCGTTAGATACCTCATTGTGGGAGGCTTCGCGGTTAGCTTTCACGCCGCTCCGCCATAATCCGTCCGCAAATGGGCAGTGTGAGGGCAAGCTGACCCGCATCCCTCCCCACCCCCCGACCCGGGCCCCCGACCCCGGTTGCCGCAAGCCGCGGGATCGGCGATGGTGGCGGCGCTCGACACCTCCCGCGCGGGAGAGAGCGGTGTGATGCCGCCGCCGAAGGCGCAACCGGCCCCCGGAAACGCTCAGGCAAACGGACCGCGACCGGGCGACGGGCCTCTGGAAAGCCGGCGGACAGTCACCGCCGCACCGAAGGAGTAAGGCGCCGGGAACGGGCGGCCGAAATCTCTCAGGTTCCGCGACAGAGGGGGGTCTGATCCGCCGGCATCCCGCCGGCGGCTGGACCTGACCGCGGAGCTGCCCGTGTCCGAGTTCCTGCCCGGCGAAATCGGCCCCGAACTCGGAACCGGAGACCCCCGCCGCGACGCCGCTCGATGCACTGCACCGCCGCCTCGGCGGGCGGATGGTCGCGTTCGCCGGCTACCGCCTGCCGGTGCAGTACCCCGCCGGCATCATCGCCGAACACCAGCATTGCCGCGCCCAGGCTTCCCTGTTCGACGTCTCGCACATGGGCCAGGCCAGCCTGCACGGCGCCGAGGCCGCCGCCGCGCTGGAGCGGCTGACGCCGGGCGACCTGATCGGCCTCAAGCCCGGCCGGCAGCGCTACACGCTGCTGCTCAACGAAGCGGGCGGCATCCTCGACGACCTGATGGTGACGCATCACGGCGACCGGCTGGTGCTGGTGCTCAACGCCGCCCGCAAGCGGGCCGACCTCGCGCATCTGGCCGGGCGGCTGCCGGCGCTCGGTGCGGCTCGAGCCGCACGAGGACCGGGCGCTGCTGGCCTTGCAGGGGCCGAAGGCGGGCGACGTGATGGCGCGGCTCTCGCCGGAGGCGGCGGCACTCGCCTTCATGGCCGCCGGCCGGTTCAGGGTCGCCGGCCAGGAGTGCTGGGTCTCGCGCTCCGGCTATACCGGAGAGGACGGGTTCGAGATCTCGGTCCCGGCCGCGGCCGCCGAGGCGCTCGCCGAGCGCCTGCTCGCGCAGCCCGAGGTGCAGCCGGCCGGCCTCGGCGCCCGCGACAGCCTGCGGCTGGAGGCGGGTCTCTGCCTCTATGGCAACGACATCGACGAGCTCACGACGCCGGTCGAGGCCGGGCTGACCTGGACGATCGGCAAGCGCCGGCGCGTCAGCTGGGATTTTCCGGGCGCCGCCGTGATCCGCGACCAGCTCGACAACGGCCCGGCCCGGCTGCGCGTCGGGCTGCGCCCGGAGGGGCGGGCGCCGGCACGGGCCGGCACCGTGGTGGTCGCGGCCGACGGCACCGCGGCCGGCACCGTCACCTCCGGCAGCTTCGCGCCCACCCTCGGCGCTCCGATCGCGATGGGCTACGTGCGCCGCGACCTCGCCGCCGACGGCACGCCGCTGTTCCTGACCGTGCGCGGCCGCAACCTGCCCGCATCGGTCGCCCCCATGCCCTTCGTCCCGCACCGCTACCGCCGCTGAAGGAAACGCACCAATGGCCGAGCTGCGCTTCACCAAGGACCACGAATGGGTGCGCCTCGACGGCGACACCGCGACCGTCGGCATCACCGACCATGCGCAACAGGCGCTCGGCGACCTCGTGTTCGTCGAACTGCCCGAGCCGGGCCGCACCGTGGACGCGTCCGAGGCGTGCGCGGTGGTGGAGAGCGTCAAGGCGGCGTCCGACGTCTTCGCCCCGCTCGCCGGCACGATCACGGAGACCAACCCGGCGCTGGCCGAAGACCCGGCGCTGGTCAATCGCGAGCCGCAGGCAGGCGGCTGGCTGTTCCGCATCCGGCTTGCCGATCGGGGCAAGGTCGCGACGCTGCTCGACCAGGCCGCCTACGATGCCTTCGTGGAGACCGCGTAATGGCGGCGCTGGCCGAGCTTGCCGAACTGGAAGCGGCGGACGGGTTCGTCTCGCGTCACATTGCGCCCAATGACGCCGAGATCGCGGCGATGCTGCGCGAGGTGGGAGCGGCGAGCCTCGACGAGTTGGCCGCCCGCACCGTGCCGGCCGGCATCCGGCTGGCAGCCCCCCCGGCGCTGCCGGACGCGATCGACGAGGCGGCGGCGATCGCCGAGCTGCGGGTGCTGGCAGCGAAGAACGGCGGCGCCAAGTCGCTGATCGGCACCGGCTATCACGGCACCCACACGCCGCCGGTGATCCTGCGCAACGTGCTGGAGAATCCAGGCTGGTACACCGCCTACACGCCGTATCAGGCGGAGATCGCGCAGGGGCGGATGGAGGCGCTGCTCACCTTCCAGACCCTGATCGCCGAGCTCACCGGCATGGAGATCGCCAACGCCTCCCTGCTCGACGAGGCGACGGCGGCGGCCGAGGCGGTGGCGATGGCGCACGCGGTCGGGCGGACGAAATCGACGATGGTCGCGGTCGCCGCCGACCTGCATCCGCAGACCCGGGCCGTGATCGCGACGCGCGCCTGGCCGCTGGGCTGGACGCTGCTTGATTTCGCGCCGGGCGACACCGCTGCGATCGCGGCGGAGAAGCCGTTTGCCGTGGTGCTGCAATACCCCGGCACGTCGGGCGCGCTGCGCGACCTGCGGGCCGAGATCGCGGTTGCCCACGCCGCCGGCGCGCTCGCGATCGTCGCCGCCGACCCGCTTTCGCTCGTGCTGCTGACACCGCCCGGCGAGATGGGGGCCGACGTGGTGGTGGGCTCGGCGCAGCGCTTCGGCGTGCCGATGGGTTTCGGCGGCCCGCACGCGGGGTTCTTCGCCACCCGCGACGCCTACAAGCGGCAGATGCCGGGACGGCTGGTGGGCGTGAGCCAGGATGCGTCGGGCGCCCCGGCGATGCGGCTCGCGCTGCAAACCCGCGAGCAGCACATCCGCCGCGAGCGCGCGACGTCAAACATCTGCACGGCGCAGGTGCTGCTGGCGGTGATGGCGGGCTTCTATGCTGTCTGGCACGGGCCGGACGGATTGCGGCGGATCGCGCGGCGCGTGAACCTGCAAGCGCGGCTGCTGGCCGACGCGGCGGCTCGGGGCGGATATGCGCTGCGCCACGCGGCGTTCTTCGACACGATTGCGATCGAGACGGGTGGAGCGGGCGCGATCGACGCGGGCGCGCGCGCCGATGCGCTGATGGCGGCGGCGCTGGCGGCCGGGTTCAACCTGCGGCGGCTGGACGCGACCGGGATCACGATCGCACTCGACGAGACCGTGACCCGCGCGGAGCTGGAGCGTCTGGCCGGCGTGCTCGGGGCCGACCTCGCCGACGCGCCGGCGTCGATCCCGAGCGGATTGCAGCGCGGCTCGGCGATCCTCGCCGACGCGGTGTTTCACCGCCATCACGCCGAGCACGAGATGCTGCGCTACCTCAAGCGCCTCGAAGACAAGGACGTGGCGCTCAACCGCAGCATGATCCCGCTCGGCTCCTGCACGATGAAGCTGAACGCGACCGCCGAGATGATCCCGGTGACCTTGCCCGGCTTCGCCGACATCCACCCGTTCGCGCCGCCCGAGCAGACCGAAGGCTACGCCATCCTGATCCGCCGCCTGTGCGACTGGCTCGGCGCGATCACCGGCTTCGCCGGAATATCGTTGCAGCCGAACGCCGGCAGCCAGGGCGAGTATGCCGGCCTGCTCGCGATCCGCGCGTTCCACGCAGCACGCGGCGAGGCGGATCGAAACATCTGCCTGATCCCCGCCTCCGCCCACGGCACCAATCCCGCCAGTGCCACGATGGCGGGCCTGTCGGTGGTGGTGGTCGGCTGCGACCGCGACGGCAACATCGACCTGTCGGACCTGCGCGCCAAGGCGGCGCAGCACGCGGCGCGGCTGGCGGCGCTGATGGTGACGTATCCCAGCACGCACGGCGTGTTCGAGGGCGAGATCCGCGAGATCTGCGCGATCGTCCACGCGCATGGCGGGCAGGTCTACATGGATGGTGCCAACATGAACGCGCAGCTCGGGCTGACCAGCCCGGCCGCGATCGGCGCCGATGTGTGCCATCTCAACCTGCACAAGACGTTCTGCATCCCGCATGGCGGCGGCGGCCCGGGTGTGGGTCCGATCGGGGTTGCGGGCCATCTGCTTCCCCATCTGCCCAATCACCCGGCGCGGAGCGATGCCGGGCCGGCCGCCGGCGTGGGGCCGGTCGCGGCGGCACCGTTCGGCAGCGCGCTGATCCTGCCGATCAGCTACGCCTATATCCGCATGATGGGCGGCGCGGGGCTGAAGCGCGCCTCCGAGGTCGCGATCCTGAACGCCAACTACATCGCCGCACGGCTGCGGCCGCATTATCCGGTGCTGTACACGGGCCGCTCGGGGATGGTGGCGCATGAGTGCATCCTCGACTGCCGCGACTTCCAGCGAGAGGCCGGGGTGATGGTCGAGGACATCGCCAAGCGGCTGCAGGATTTCGGCTTTCACGCGCCCACCATGTCGTGGCCGGTTGCCGGCACGCTGATGGTGGAGCCGACCGAGAGCGAGAGCCGCGCCGAACTCGACCGGTTCTGCGAGGCGATGATCGCGATCCGCGCCGAGATCGCGGCGATCGCCGAGGGGCGGCTGGATCGCGCCGACAACCCGCTGAAGAACGCGCCGCACACCGCCGCCGAGGTGACGGACGATGCGTGGGACCACGCCTATCCGCGAACGCAGGCGGCCTATCCGCTGCCCTGGGTGGCGGCGCGGAAATACTGGCCGCCGGTCAAGCGGGTGGACAATGTATACGGGGATCGCAACCTGGTCTGCACCTGCGCGCCGCTGGAGGCGTACGCGCAGGCGGCGGAGTAGCGGGGACCCCTCCCCCAACCCCCTCCCGCAAGGGGAGGGGGGCTTTAGCCCACTGCTCCCCCTCCCCTTGCGGGAGGGGGCCGGGGGGAGGGGTCCGCCCCGTTAGGCCGCACGCTTGCCGGACAAGGCGGCGGCGAGCCCGCCGATCGCGTGATCGACCAGCGCCGCGTCGTCCTGCGGCGTGAGCTGGGTCGCGATCACCCGCTCGGCGGCACGCGTCGCGATGTTGGCGGCGGCCATGCGCACCTCGGTCACGGCCGCCTTCTCGGCGGCGGCGATGCGGTCGAGCGCCATCTGCTCGCGCCGGCGGCCGGCGGCCTCCGCCTCGGCACGGGCGGCGTCGGCCACGCGGCCGGCTTCCGCCTGGGCGGAGGCGAGCAGCCTCTCGGCATCGCGGATCGCGGCGTCGCGGCGGGCGGAGGCGTCGCGCAGCATCGCCTCGGCCTCGTGGCGCAGCCGCGCGGCTTCTTCAAGCTCCTCCCGGACGGCGGCGCCACGCGCGTCGAGCATCCCGGCGATCACGCGCCACAGCCTGCGGCCGAACACCAGGAAGAAGATCACGAAGGCGACCGCAACCCAGAACCGCGGCTCGGTGATCTCGGACACGATCTGCTCCTCAGTCCTCTGTTCTCAGGCGCGTCCACCCGGCGCGGCGCCGGCCATCGCACCCCCGGCCATCGCACCCCCGACCGCGGCATTGACCGCCTCCGCTCCGGCCGGGTGGCCGATCAGGCGGGTGACGATCGCCTCCGTGGTCTCGCGCGCCACGTCGCGCAGCGCGCCCATCGCGGTCTGGCGCGCCTCGCCGATGCGCGCCTCGGCCTCGCCGAGCTGCGCGTCGAGCCGTTCGTTCGCGATCCGCGCCTGTTCGGCGGCCTCCGCCTTGGCGCGGCCGACCGCCTCGGCAATCCGCGCCTGCGCGGCGGCATGGGCCTCGCGCGTCGCACGGGTGAGCTCCAGCACCGCCGCGTCGGCCTCCGCCTTGGCCTGCTGGGCGGCTTCGAGATCGCTCTTGATCGAGGCCGCCCGGGCCTCCACGACGCCGGCCACGAGCGGCAGCGCCCACAGCCACAGCAGCAGGTAGAGCACGGCGAAGATCACGATCAGCCAGCCGACCTGGTCGAGCGTCAGCGGATTGTGGAAGTTGAGCTGCGGCATCCCGCCGCCGGTGGGCGTGGACGCGGTCGGGTGGGGAATCCTGGCCGGGTTCGCCGACGGCGCGGGGACCGCGGCCAGCGCCACGGCAGGCAGCAGGACCAGCAGACCGGCGAGCAGGGATCGCACGGATCGCGTCGGGCGCACGCGCGGTCCGATCAGGTGAACAGGATCAGGAAGGCGATCACCAGCGCGTAGAGCGCCACCGCCTCGGTGAGCGCGAAGCCCAGGATGGCGAGGCCGAACACGCGCTCGCGGGCGGCCGGATTGCGGGCGACGCTGGTGACCAGGGCGGCGAAGATATTCCCGATCCCGGCGCCGACCCCGGCCAGCGCGATCACGGCGAGACCCGCACCAATCTGCTTGGCGGAGAGGAGATCCATCGACGAAGGTCCTTTCTGTGCGTCCGAGGGCGGCGTGCCGCTCGCCAGGAGAGGAGGGGAGAGAGGAGAGGAGGCGGGAGTGGGGGTCAGTGCAGGTGGATGGCGTCGTGCAGGTAGATGCAGGTGAGGATCGCGAACACGTAGGCCTGGATCGCCGCCACCAGAAATTCGAAGGCGATCAGGGCCACGCTGACCGCGAGTGCGAACGCGGCCGGCACCCAGCCCAGGATGCCCGCAGCCCCCAGCATCAGGACGAAGGCGGCGAACACTTCGAGCATCACGTGGCCGGCGACCATGTTGGCGAACAGTCGCACCGAGAGGGAGATCAGCCGCGAGAGGTAGGACATGATCTCGATCGGCACCAGCAACGGCGCCAGTGCGATCGGTGCGCCCGGCGGGAAGAAGTAGCTGAAGAAGCGCAGGCCGTGGAAGGCGAGGCCGACCACCGTGGTCATCACCACCACGAACAGCGCCATGAAGCCGGTCACGGCGATATGGCTGGTGAAGGTGAAGGCGTAGGGCCACTCGCCGATCAGGTTGCCGAGCAGGATGAACGCGAACAGGGTGAAGATGAACGGGAAGAAGCGCCGCCCCTCCGGCCCCATCGTGTCGATACACATCTGAAGCACGGACTCGTACGACATTTCGGCCAGCGCCTGCGCCCGTCCCGGCACCTGGGCTCGCTTGCGCATCCCCCAGACCAGCGCGAACACGATGACCACGGCCGCAATCACCATCATCAGGTTCGATTGCGAAAAGCCGACCGAGGCGCCGGCCTCGCCGAACACGCTGTGCAGCCGGAACTGGCCCAGCGCGTTGATGTGCGTTGCCGCCACTCTGTCCCGTCCCCCGCCCGCCAGACCTAGCCGCGCGGCGCGAACACCCGCCACACGTTGAGCATCCCCGCCGCGCCCCCCAGCAGCACGAACACGGCCAGCAGCACCGGCCCGGTGCCGAGCCAGCGATCCAGCGCCCAGCCGATCGCCAAACCCAGCCCGAGCGCAGAGACGAGTTCCACCCCCACGCGCAGGCCGATCGACCAAGCCGAGCCGCTCAGCGGGTCGGATCGGGGATCGGCGCCGGGTGGCGGAGCGTCGAGCCCCTGCCTGTCGCGGGCGGCGCGCAGCCGGTTCTCGAAAGACCCGTCGCCGTCGCCCTCGGTCTTGCTCATGTCCGCTCCAGGCAAGCCGCCTTGCCGGAAGGCGTGCGCTTGCTACCGGCGCGCGCCGGGGGTGTCAAGAACGCGACCGGCCCAAATCAGGCGGCCCCAAGTCAGGCGGCCCGAGTCAGGCGGCATCATGGAAGATGATGCCGAGCGTGCTGCGCGTGCCGGCGCGGATCGTGCTGACGCCGTGGCGCAGCATCACCCGATAGATGCCGCGTACCCCTTGAGCGGGCCGATGATGCACGGCGAACGCGACCGCCTCGCCGCGGCCGAGCGTCACCACCTCGGCGCGGGACTGCGCCCGCGGCTTCTGCTCCACCAGCACCAGCGCGCCGCCCTCGAACGCGGCCGGATCGCTGAGCAGGATCACGACCTGGATCGGAAACAGCAGCGCGCCATAGCGGTCCTGATGGAGGCGGTTGAAGTCGCCGGGGCCGTAGCGCAGCAGCAGCGGGGTCGGCCGGGTCTGGCCGGCGGCGTGGCACTGGGCGGTGAACGCGTCGAGGGTCGCCGGGTATTCGCCTGGCTCGCCCAGCAGCGTCCGCCAGCGATTGGCGGTCGGGACCAGGCCGGCATACAGTGCGCGGCGCAGCGCACCCACCTCGGGCGGCAGCGGGGCGGCGAAATACTTGTATTCGCCCTGGCCGAAGCCGTGGCGGGCCATCACGATGTGGCTGCGAAAGCCGGCCGGGTCATCGAACCGCGCCGCGATCGCGCTGCACTCGGACGCGCCCAGCAGCGGGCCGAGCCAGTCCATGGCCTTCGGCGTCGAGCGCCTGTCCGACCTGGGGCCAGGGCAGTGCCGCCACGCGCGCCTCGATCGAACCGGCGGCGGTCGCGTCATCCATCGTTCGGGTCTCCCGTTCCTCACGCCGCAAATGGGATGCGCGGCGAGGGGCGGCCATCCGGCTGTTGCCGTCACCGCCCGGGTGGCGGGGGGCCGACAGGCTCGGACCGTCACGTCCGGCGAAGGCCGGGTACTCGTCGAGCCAGGCGAAGGCCGGGTATCCACGACTTTGCGGCCGCACGAAAGTCGTGGATGGTCGGCCTTCGCCGACCATGACGGGGAGTTGTCGGCCTAAGGCGATTGCCCCGAGAGGAAAGCGTCTCATTGGCTTCCCCCCAGGAGTAGGGTAGTATGCAAGGCGCCCACCGGGGCGACGATCGGCGTTGCTGAGCGGGCCATCGGCAAACCCAATACGGGAGGTGTTCGGACCCACGGCCACGAGGACGTTCTACGCAGGTGAACCAATCCATGTCACTGGCCATGTCGCGGGTCGTTATCGTCGATGACCGGGTGACGAACCGGACCATCCTCTCCAAACTCGCCGGTGCCATTCAGCCGGGCCTGATCGTGGATGCCTTCGCCAGTGCGAACGAAGCGCTGGCGTGGCTGGCCGACAACGCGGCTGACCTGGTCGTCAGCGACTACAAGATGCCCGAGATGAACGGCGGCGAGTTCGTCCGCCGGCTGCGGCAACTGCCGCTGGCCGCCGATGTCCCGATCATGGTCCTGACCGCCTATCACGACCGCAGCTTTCGCCTCGACGCGCTGCGTGCCGGGGCGACCGACTTCCTGCACAGCCCGGTCGATCACGCCGAGTTCCAGACCCGGGCGCGCAACCTGCTCAAGCTGAGCTGGCAGCAGAAGATCATCCGCCGCCGCGCCCTCGCCCTCGAGGACAAGCTCAAGGAGTCTGAGCTCTCGCACGCGCAGGCGCTGCGCGACAGCCGCGAGCGGCTGGCGCAGGTGATCGACACGGTCCCGGCGCTGATCAGCGCCACCGACTGCCAGGGCCGCTGCATTTTCATCAACGCCCATCAGGCCGCCCTCGCGGGCCTCGATGCGCACGCGATCGCAGCCGGCCCGGCCTCGGTGCCCCCGGAGGACGCGCGCGACGCGCAGGGGCGCGAGCTGGATCGGATCGTGCTCGAATCCGGCCAGCCGCTGCCGAGTTTCGAGGAGGAGATCGTCGATCGCGCCGGCAACCCGCTCACCTTCGTCACGACGAAATCGCCGCTGCGCGATACCGACGGGCGGGTCTCCGGCGTGCTGACCAGCTCGCTCGACATCACCGAGCGCAAGCGGGCGGAGACGCGGCTGCTGTTCCTGGCCAATCACGACCATCTGACCGCGCTGCCCAACCGCGCCTTCCTGGTCAACCGGTTGCAGCACGAACTGGCCCGCGGCCGGCGCGGGGACCGGGTCTTCGCCCTGCATTTCGTCGATCTCGACCGCTTCAAGGGGGTCAACGACGCCTATGGCCATCATCTTGGCGACCAGTTGCTGCGGGCGATCGCCGACCGGCTGCGCCAGGTCGTGCATGGCAGCAACGTCGTCGCCCGGCTTGGCGGCGACGAGTTCGCGATCCTGCAGACCGAGGCGCGCAGCGCGGACGACGCCAAGCAGCTCGCCGAGCGGATCATCGCCGCCCTCGAACAGCCCTTCATGGTCGACGGCCGGGAACTGACGACCGGGGCGAGCATTGGCATCGCGATGCACCCCAAGGACGGCCGCAATCCCGATGAGCTGTTGCAGAACGCCGACCTCGCGATGTACCGGGTCAAGCTCTCCGGTCGCAACGGGTGCGAATTCTTCGCCGGCGACATGCTCTCCCACGCCAAGGAGAAGGCGCTGCTGCAAACCGCGCTCAGGCGCGCGCTGGCACGCCAGGAGTTCGCCCTCTACTACCAGCCGCAGCTCGACCTGCGCAGCGGCGAGGTGATCGGCGCCGAGGCGCTGCTGCGCTGGCACCGGCCGGGCTGGGGTGCGGTCGGCCCGTCGTCGTTCCTGCCGGTCGCCGAGGATAGCGGGCTGATCCTGGCCGCCAACGAATGGGTGCTGCACGAGGCGTGCCGCCAGGCGGTCTGCTGGCTGCACGGGGAGATGCCGCCGGTGCGGGTCTCGGTGAACCTCTCGCCGCTGCAATTCCAGCGCCAGAACCTCTGCGAGCTGGTGATCGAGGTGCTGGAGAGCACCGGCCTGCCGCCCGATCTGCTGGAGCTGGAACTCACCGAGAGCATCCTGGTCGAGCACGCCGACGCCGCCCTGGAAGGGCTGGAGGAGCTGCACCGCCGCGGCGTGCGGCTTTCGGTGGATGATTTCGGCACCGGCTATTCGTCGCTGACCCGGCTGCGCCGTCTGCCCGTCGATCGGCTGAAGATCGACCGCACCTTCATCGCCGATCTCGATCCGGGGTCGAACAATATCGCGATCGTGCGGGCGATCATCGGCCTCGCGCGTGCCCTCGGCCTGGAGGTGCTTGCCGAGGGCGTGGAGACGCTGGCGCAGATCGAGTGGCTGCGCCAGGAGGGGTGCGACGCGGTGCAGGGCTACTATTACAGCAAGCCGATCGGCACCGCCGAGTTCGAGCGCTTCATCATCGACCGGGCTGCCGACCGGGCCGCATTGCGGGCACGGACCGACGAAGCATGAGCGGATGAGCGCGTCGCTCGCGCGGCTGCGCGGCGCCCTGGGCCGCGGTCGATTGCACCTGCCGCCCGACCGCGAGCACGAAATGGCGATCAACCGGCTGATCGCCGGCGTCTTCGTGCTTGGGTTCAATGTGTTCGCCGACACCGATGGCTGGCTGGACCCGGGATGGCATCTCGCCGCCCCGGCGCTCTATCTCGGCGGCGGGCTGCTGTTGCTGGTCCACATGATGATCCGCCCGGTGACGGCACCGTGGCGCCGTGTGGCGGCCCTCGCGCTCGATGTCGGGTCGGTCTCGTTCGAGATGCATATCGGCGGGGCGGCGACCGCGTGGCTTTATCCCGCCTATCTCTGGACGATCTTCGGCAACGGCTTCCGCTTCGGCGCGCGCTACCTGCTCGCTGCGATGTTTGCCGCCGTCGCGGGATTCGGGCTGGTTATCGCGGCCACACCGTTCTGGACGCGCCAGCCGTCGCTTGCCGCCGGTCTCGTGATCGGAATGCTGATCCTGCCGCTCTATGCGCTGGCGCTGATCCGGCGGCTGTCGCAGGCGCGCCAGCAGGCCGAGGAGGCGAGCCAGGCCAAGTCGATGTTCCTCGCCAGCGTCAGCCACGAGCTGCGCACGCCGCTGAACGCGATCATCGGCATGGGCGCGCTGCTCGACAGCAGCAATCTCGATCTCGACCAGCGCGACATGAGCCAGACCATCATGGCCTCGGCGCGCAGCCTGCTCGGCCTGATCGACAACATCCTCGATCTGTCGCGCATCGAGGCCGGACGGATGCCGCCGGCGGCGATGACCGATTTCGATCTCGCGCAACTGCTTGGCGAGCTGCGCCGGATGCTGCTGCCGCAGGCCCGCGCGAAGGGGCTGCGCCTGAATGTGCATGTCGCCGCGCGCACGCCGCTGGCACTGCACGGCGATGTGCGGCGGCTGCAGGAGATCCTGCTCAACCTCGCGAGCAATGCCGTCAAGTTCACCGAGTCCGGCTGGGTGACCATCGCTGTGGACGCCCCGGCGCAGGACGCGAGCGGCGTGCAACTGCGCTTCGAGGTCTCGGATACCGGCATCGGCATCGCCGAGGACGCGCGCGGGCGCATCTTCGAGAGCTTCACGCAGGCCGATGAGACGATCATCCGGCGCTATGGCGGCACCGGACTCGGCCTGGCGATCACGCAGAAGCTGGTGCTGCTGCTGGGCGGCCAGATCGGGCTCGACAGCAAGCTCGGCGCCGGCAGCAATTTCTGGTTCACCCTGCCCTTCGCCCGTCGCGAGGAGACGGAGGGCCGGACGGAAACCGGACGGCTGGACGGAACCCGCTGCTTCTTCCTGGTGGGCCGGCGGGAGATCGCGGCGCCGCTGCTGGGCCGGCTGGTCGATCGCGGCGCCACCGTCGAGCTGGTCGATCCATCCCGGCTCGGCGCGGCGGACGCCGCCGCCGCTGCGTCTTATGGCTGCCTGGTCGGCTTCGCCCGCGGCCCGGCCGCACAGGCGCACACCTTCGAGGAGCTGCGCGCGCGCGATGCGCTCGGCCTGGTCGAACTGCGCGACCAGCCCTTCGACGGACTGCCGCCGCCCGGGCAGCGGGAGCTTATCTCGACCATCCTGACAACCCCGGTCGGCGAGGCCGCGCTGCAAACGGCGCTGCGCGTGTGCGAGGCGGTCCGGGAGGAGGACGGCGCCACCCAGGCGCCCGAGGCGGCCCCGGCCGAGGTCGTGGCCGGCCTCGCGGTGCTGGTGGCCGACGACAACCGCACCAACCAGAAGGTGCTGACCAAGATCCTCGAGCGCGCCGGCCATCGGGTTCTGCTGGCCGACGACGGCGAGCAGGCGCTCGACGTGATGGGCGAGGAGCCGGTCGATCTCGCGATCCTGGACGTCAACATGCCGGGCATGGGCGGGATCGAGGCAACCAAGCTCTATCGCGTCACCGCCCTGGGCCGGCCGCACCTGCCGATCATCGCGCTGACCGCCGACGCGACGCCGCAGACGCGGCAGCGCTGTCTGGAAGCCGGAATGGATGCCTGTCTGATCAAGCCGATCGAGCCGGCGGTGCTGCTGGCCTCGATCGCGGGGCTGGTGGCTCGCGGCCGCGAGGCGGCGAGCGAGACGGATCGGGAGTCGGCGGTGACCGCGATTGCGGCGCACCCGCGCTTTCGCGCCGTTCAGATGCCGCTCGCCGATGCCAACACGCTGGCCAGCCTGGCCTCGCTGGGGGGCGAGGATTTCCTGCGCGAGCTGATCGACGAGTTTCTCTCCGATACGCGCACCCTGCTCGCCGAGTTGCGCCAATCGGCCGCCGCGCGCGACGCGACCGCGTTTCGGGCGCAGGCGCACGCGCTGCGCAGCGGGTCGGCCAATGTCGGTGCCGCGCGCCTCGCCGCCCTCTGCGAACCGTGGCAGACGATCTCGGCCGAACAGCTCGCGGCCGCGGGCGCGCAGCACGTGGCCCAGCTCGAAGCGGAAATCGACCGCGCCGCGGACGCCCTGCTGGCGGCGGCGCGCGAGCGCAGGGCACGGTCGGGCGACGGCGGTTGAACTGCCGTCGCCCGCATCGGGACCACGCCCCTTACTCGGCTGCGATCGCGACCGCGCCGGTCTGGCGGGCGCGGAAGCGATCCTGTGCTGCCGCGATCCGCGTCATCTTGCGCAAATCCGTCTCCTCCAGCGCCAGCGCCGCCTCGACCCACGTATCGACCACGTCGCGCAGCTCCTCGAGCGGCACCGGATTGACCCGACGCCGCACCTTGTAGATCGCGGAATGCGCGTTGCGGCGCGCCCGGTTGGCGGCGATGTAGGTGCGGACGGCGCGCTGCCCCTCGCCGGGCTCGGCGAGCACGTCCACGACGCCGAGTGCCAGCATCTCCTCGGCGGTGTAGATGCGCCCGCTCATGATCATCTCCTCCGCCTTGACCGGGCCGATCCGGCGCGAGAGGAAGCTGTAGGCGCCCATGCCGGGGAAAAGGTTGAACAGCACTTCCGGCAAGCCGAACTTGGCCTGCCGCTCGGCGATCAGCAGGTCGCACGACAGTGCCGATTCGAGGCCGCCGCCGAGCGCGTCGCCCTGGATCAGCCCGATCGTGATCACGCCGTTGTCGTAGCCGCGATGGTTGGCATGGCCCGCCTCCACGCAGGCATAGCCGTAGCGGCGCAGGGTGGCGCCGTCGCGGGCGCGGATCTTCTCGACGAACAGGTTGAGGTCGCCGCCGAGGTTGAACACGCCCGGGCTGCGCGAGCCGAGGATGAAGTAGTCGAACGGCCGCCCGTAGCCGGTGGCGCCGCGATCGGAACAGGCCGGTGATGCAGTCCTGCATGGCTTCCAGATCGCGCAGCAGTTGCGGCGTGAAGCTGGGCCGGGGCCGCGGGTTCATGTAGCACCAGAAGGCCCGGTCCTCCTCGGTGATGAAGGTCTCAAGCTCGGGGTAGGCGCAAGCGGCGATCTCGGCCGCCGAGCGGCAGTCGTCGGCGAGCAGCGAGGCCGCAGACGCATTCTCCGGCAGCCCGAGCGCCGTCTCGCCGGCGAGCTTCGGCGCCGGCCAAGACTCGGCGCGGTGCGCAGCGTCGCCGGGCAGCCCTGCCACGCGGTTCAGAAACGTCATTTCGATTCTCCTTACAGTCGGGTTTAGCGTCGTCCCGCTCCCTTTTGTTTTCACGTCCGTGGCGGGACCCCAGTCGTGCCGTCATCATTGGTCAACAACTTTTGACGCTGCATAATACGCACGTGTTCCGCAAAGAAGGCCATATCTTTTCGCCGCGCGCGCGGAGACGACGCCGGAAATGAACCGGGCGGGTGGGGTATTTCTGTGAAGAAACGAGGCCGAGCGCCGGTGCCGCGGCGCCGGCCGCGGCTTGCGGAAGCCCGGGCCCGGCGTTAGACCACCTGCCGCTGCGCCGCTCGCCGCCCCGCAGGCGGCGCAGACCGAGAGGGAGATGACCATGAACGATGCGCCGCCTCCGAACAAGCCGAAGAAGTCGGTGGCGCTCTCCGGGGTTCCGGCCGGCAACACCGCCCTCTGCACGGTCGGCCGTACGGGCAACGACCTGCACTATCGCGGCTACGACATCCTCGACGTCGCCGAGCACTGCCAGTTCGAGGAAATCGCGCATCTCCTGGTCCACGGCACCTTGCCGACCCGCGCCGAGCTTGCGGCCTACATGGGCAAGCTGCGGGCGCTGCGCGGGTTGCCGGGGGCGGTGAGGCAGGCGCTGGAGCCGCTGCCGGCGGCGACGCACCCGATGGACGTGATGCGCACCGGCGTCTCCGCCCTCGGCTGCGCGCTGCCCGAGCCGCCCGACCACAACGCGCCCGCGGCCCGCGACATCGCCGATCGGCTGATGGCCTCGCTCGGCTCCATGCTGCTCTACTGGTTCCACTTCGCGCATAACGGGCGGCGCATCGCGGTCGAGACCGAGGATGCGACGATCGGCAGCCATTTCCTGCACCTGCTGCACGGCCGCCCGCCGCCGGAGGAGTGGGTGCGCGCGATGCACACCTCGCTCGTGCTCTACGCCGAGCACGAGTTCAACGCCTCGACCTTCGCCGCGCGCGTCGTGGCCGGCACCGGTTCGGACATGTATTCCGCGATCTGTGCGGGCATCGGCGCGCTGCGCGGACCCAAGCACGGCGGCGCCAACGAGGCGGCCTTCGAGATCCAGAACCGCTACCGCACCGCCGACGAGGCGGAGGCCGACATCCTCCGGCGGCTGGCGGCGAAGGAGGTCGTGATCGGCTTCGGCCACCCCGTCTATACCGTCGCCGATCCGCGCAACCGGATCATCAAGGAGGTGGCACGGCGGCTGGCACGCGCGACGGCGGGTGCGCGCATGTTCGAGGTCGCCGACCGAATCGAGGCGGTGATGGCGCGCGAGAAGCGGATGTTCGCCAACCTCGACTGGTTCAGCGCCGTCTCCTACCACATGCTGGGCGTGCCGCCTGCCATGTTCACGCCGCTGTTCGTCATCGCGCGCACCTCCGGCTGGGCCGCGCACGTCATCGAGCAGCGCGAGGACGGCAAGATCATCCGTCCGACCGCGAACTACACCGGCCCCGAGGATCTGCGGTTCGTGCCGATCGAGGAGCGCGGCGATTGACCTGGCTCGTCGCCGCCGACCTGCCCGCCGAGCCCGCCGGCGCGCGCTTGCGCACCCTGCTGGCGCGCGCGCCGATCCTGCAACTCCCGGGCGCCCATAACGGTCTTGCGGCATTGCAGGCGCGGCGTGCGGGCTTCGAGGCGCTCTATCTCTCGGGTGCCGCCATGAGCGCCTCGATGGGGCTGCCCGACCTTGGCGTGATCACGGTGGACGAGGTGTGCTTCTTCGTCCGCCAGGTGGCGCGCGCGGGCCTGCCGGTGCTGGTCGATGGCGATACCGGCTATGGCGAGGCGCTCAACGTGATGCACATGGTGCAGAGCTTCGAGGCGGCGGGCGCCGGCGGCGTGCATATCGAGGACCAGTTGCTGCCGAAGAAATGCGGCCACCTCAATGACAAGAGGCTGGCCGATGCGCGCGACATGGCGGCCAAGATTGCCGCCGCCGTCCGTGCGCGGCGCGATCTGGTGATCATCGCCCGCACCGACGCGGCGGCGAGCGAGGGGCTCGACGGCGCGGTTGCGCGCGCGCGCCTCTATCTGGAGGCCGGCGCCGACGCGATCTTCCCCGAGGCGCTCCACTCGGCCGAGATGTTCCGGGCCTTCGCCGCGCGGATGCCGGGTGTGGCCCTGCTCGCCAACATGACCGAGTTCGGCCGCACGCCGTTCTTCACCGCCGCCGAGTTCGAGAGCATGGGCTACCGCATGGTCATCTGGCCGGTGAGCGCGCTGCGCGTCGCCGCGCGTGCGCAGGAGCGAGCTTTATGCCGCGATCCGCCGCGACGGCGGCGCGCAGGCGATGATCGACCGGATGCAGACCCGGGCGGAGTTGTACGCGACGATCGACTATGCGGGGTACGAGGCGCTCGATGCGTCGATCGTCAGCGACCGTGGTGCCGCACGGGATGCCGCAGCGCGATTGACCGTTGACCCCTCCCCCCGACCCCCTCCCGCAAGGGGAGGGGGAGTCGAGCACGAAAGCCCCCTCCCCTTGTGGGAGGGGGTTGGGGGAGGGGTGCTCACGGCACCGAAATTCAGATCTTCGCCGCCTTCTTGACCCGCACCGGAAAAATCGTCTCCCAGCCGCCGCCGAGAGCCTTGTAGAGCTGCACCAGGTTGGTCGAGACCGTCGTCGTGCTGGTCGCGTATTGCTGCTCGGCGGCGAGCAGGCTGCGCTGGGCGTCCAGCACCTGGAGGAAGTCGGCCAGCCCCTGCGCGTAGCGATCGCGCGCCAGCCCCAGCGCGCGCTGGTTCTGCTGCACGGCGACGCCGAGTGCGGCCCGACGACGCTGCTCGTCGGCATAGGCGGTGAGCGCGTTATCGACATCGTGCCAGGCCTGCAGCACGGTGCGCTGGTAGTTGACCGCCGCCTCCTGCTGCTGCGCCTTGCGCAATTCGAGCGTGCCGCGCAGCTCGCCGCCGCGGAAGATCGGCAGCGTGATCCCCGGCCCGATCGCGTACTGCCGCGCACCCCAGTTGGCGAGATCCTTGAATTGCAGCGCCTGGATGCCGAGGCTGCCCGACAGCGTGACCTGCGGATAGAAATCCGCGACGGCGACGCCGATATCGGCGGTCGCGGCGTGAAGCTGCGCCTCCGCCTCGCGGATATCGGGGCGGCGGCGGGCCAGCTCCGCCGGCAGGCCGATCGGCACGCGGGGCGGCACCGGCGGCACCGGCTTGAAGGTCGCGAGCTCGGCGCTGAGCGCGCCCGGCGTGTCGCCGAGCAGGAAACTCAGCGCGTTGATCTGTTCCGCTTCCTGCTGCTGCAACGCGGGGATTTGCGCTTCCGTGCTCGCCACCTGGGCGGCGGCGTTGGCAACGTCGAGGTCGGTGGTCAGGCCGCCGGCGGCGCGCTCGCGCGTCAGGCGCAGGCTCTCCTGCGCGGTGCCCAGGTTCTGTTGCTGGATGCGAAGCTCGGTCTGCGTGCCGCGCAGGCTCAGGTAGTCGCGCGCGACCTCGGCGAGCACCGACAGCAGCGCCGCGCGGCGGGCGTCGGCCGAGGCGTGCACCGACGCCTTGGCCGATTCGATCTGGCGCCGCACCCGTCCCCACAGATCGAGTTCCCAGCTCGCGTCGAAGCCGTACTGCCAGAGGTCGAACGGCTGAAAGATGCGATTCGGCGTGCCGACGCCGAAGCCCGTGCCGTTCGCGACCGTCCCCTGCGAGGCGCCGTTCGCACCGGTCGCACCCGCGGGGCTGAGCGAAAGCACACCCCTCCCGCTCGCCTTTTCGCGGGTATAGGAGGTATTGCCGTTCACCTGCGGGAAGGCGGAGGCGGAGACGATCGCGCGCTGCTCGCGGCTCTCGGCGAGCCGGATGGTGGCGGTGCGCACGTCGAGGTTGGCGAATGCCACGCGGCGTTCCAGCGAGGTGAGTTCCGGGTCGTCGAACAGCGACCACCAGTCGACATCGATCGGCCGCTGCACCGGCTCGCTGGGCAGGGCGGGCGGCGGCTTCGGCCGGCCGGCGAACCAGGAGGCCGGCGAGAACAGGCGCGGGGCCACGAAATCCGGCCCCATCGTGCAGCCGCCCAGCAGCAGCGCCATCACAACCACGGCCGGCGGCCCGATCCGATGTCCCCGCAGCCCACCCATTCCTCGCCCCTCTGCCGGCGCACGCCCCTGACCGGTCGGGTCAACGCGGCGCACGCTATAGGAGATCGGCGGCGGAAGGTGTAGTCGGGTCGGTCTCGGACCGCAGCGCAGGACGCGACGCCAATCACCATGTCGGAAGCCGACCTGCTGCCGCCGGAGAACCTGACCCCGGAGAACCTGACCCCGGAGAAGCGGGCCGTGATCCTGGCCGGAGCCGCGCTGGTGTTCGCCGAGGACGGCTACGAGGGCGCCAGCATGGCGCGGATCGCGCAGCAGGCCGGCGTCTCGAAGGGCACGCTCTACAACTATTTCGCCGGCAAGGCCGGGTTGTTCGCGGCCCATGTCGAGCAGCAATGCACCGCCAATCTGGCCCGCGTGTTCGGGCGCATCGAGCCGGACGGCGACCCGGCCGCGACGCTGCACGAGATCGGGCAGCGGATGCTCGGACTGATGCTCTCGCCCGCGGGACTTGCGATCTACCGTGTCGTGATCTCGGAGGCGGGCAAGTTTCCGGCACTCGCGCAGATCTTCTATGACGCCGGGCCCGCGCGCGCGATCGCCAGCACGGCGGCGTGGCTCGCCGAGCAGACCGCGCGCGGGCGCCTCTGTGTCGATGATCCGGCCTTTGCGGCGGAACAATTCCTCTCGCTCTGCCAGACCAGGCTCGGCCTGGCGTGCCGATTGCTGCTGCAGGGACAGCCGGACCCGGCGCTGATCGAGCGCGTGGTCGCCGCGGCGGTGGAGATGTTCCTGGCCCGCTATGCCGTCCGCGCCTGACGACTCCGCCGCCTGACAAGGAACCCTGCATGACCGACGCCGCCGAACCCGCCCTCGCCGCCCTCGATGCCGACCGCGAGGGCGCCCGCGCGCGCTGGTTCGAGGTGCTGCGCATCCCCAGCGTCAGCGCCCAGCCCGCCCATGCCGCCGATTGCCGCCGCGCCGCCGAATGGTTCGCCGCCCAGCTCGCGGGGCATCGGCTTTGCCGCCGAGGTGCGGCCGACCAAGGGCCATCCGGTCGTGCTCGCCCATCATGCCGGCACCAAAAGGGCTGGAGCGGGGGGCGCGCCGCACCTGCTCTATTACGGCCATTACGACGTGCAGCCCGCCGATCCGGTCGAACTCTGGACCAGCCCGCCCTTCGAGCCGGTGCTGGTCGATGGCCCGCACGGCAAGCGGGCGGTGGCGCGCGGCGCCGTCGATGACAAGGGCCAGACCATGATGTGGCTCGAGGCGTTCCGCGCCTGGCACAAGGCGGGCGGATTGCCGGTCGCGGCGACGGTGCTGATCGAGGGCGAGGAGGAGATCAGCAGCGTCAACCTCGACCCGTTCATCGAGGCCAACCGCGACGCGCTGCACGCCGATGTCGCGGTGATCTCGGATACCGGCATGTGGGACATCGACACGCCGGCGATCACGACCGGGCTGCGCGGCATCCTCTATGTCCAGCTCGACCTCAAGGCCGCGTCGCGCGATCTGCATTCCGGGATCTATGGCGGCTCGGCGCTCAATCCGTGCAACACGATCGCCGCGATCCTGGGCGGCCTGAAGGATGCCGAGGGACGGGTCCAGATCCCCGGCTTCTATGACAGCGTGCGGGACCTGCCCGCGGCGCGACGCCGCGAATGGGACTCGCTCGGTTTCGACGAAGCGGCGTTCCTGGGCGCGATCGGCCTCTCGGTGCCGGCGGGCGAAGCGGGGCGGAGCGTGCTCGAGCGGCTATGGGCACGGCCGACGGCGGACATCAACGGCATCTGGGGCGGCTATACCGGCGTCGGCAGCAAGACCGTGATCGCCGTCGGAGGCGCACGCCAAGGTCTCGTTCCGGCTGGTGCCGGGGCAGGACCCGCAGGCGGTGCTGGCCGGGTTCCGCGCCTTCGTCGAGGCGCGCAAGCCGAAGGACGCGACGGTCGAGGTGCAGGTATTCGGCGCCTCCCCGGGGATCGAGGTATCGTCCGACAGCCGCTGGGTGCGCGCGGCCCAGGCGGCCCTGGCGGCGGAGTATGGCAGGCCCGCGGTGCTGATCGGCTCCGGCGGCTCGGTGCCGGTGGTGGAGAGCATGCGCCGGCTGCTGGGGCTGGATACGCTGCTGATGGGCTTCGGGCTGGACGACGACCAGGTACACAGCCCGAACGAGAAGTTCGAACTCCGCTGCTTCGAGAAGGGCGCGCGCAGCCACGTGCGGCTGCTGGCGGAGCTGGCCCGGTAGTATCGGCCTCCGAGAGCGAAACGCGGCCTTGGTCATTGCGAGCCGCCGCTTGGCGGCGAAGCAATCCAGCGGTCTCGCCCGCGGCACCGCCCTGGATTGCTTCGCTTCGCTCGCAATGACGACGATCGCGCAGTTACGGGACGCTTCATGGAAACGCTGCACTCGCCCGCTTGCAATCCGCGCCACGCTGTGACGCCATCCGGCGCGGAGGAGAAGCGCATGGCACAGACTTTCTCCCGCGATACCTTCCGCGTGTTCATCGACGGGGAAGCCGGCACCACCGGCCTTGGCATCAGCGACCGGCTGCGCGCCCTGCCGGAGATCGAGGTGCTGCGCATCGCGCCCGGCGAGCGCAAGAACCCGCAGGCGCGCCGAAGCCTGATGGCGGAGGCCGAACTCGTGGTGCTCTGCCTGCCCGATGCGGCGGCGCGCAAGTCGGCGGCGCTGGTCGCCAGCCTCGGCAGCCGCGCGCCAAGACTGCTCGACGCCAGCTCCGCGCACCGCGTCGATCCCGCCTGGACCTATGGCTTTGCCGAGCTGACGCCGGGCCAGCCGGCCCGGATCGCGGCGGCGTCGCGCGTCGCCAATCCGGGCTGCTACGCCACGGGTGCGATCGCCCTGCTGCGGCCGCTCCGCGATGCCGGCCTGCTGCCCGAGGACTACCCGGTGACGATCAACGCCGTCAGCGGCTATTCCGGCGGCGGGCGGGCGATGATCGAGGCGCACGAAGGCCGGGCGCGGACCGGCCTTCGAGCTCTATGCGCTCGACCTCGGGCACAAGCATCTGCCGGAGGCGCAGACCTACGCGCGGCTCGCGCCGCAGGCCGATCTTCGTGCCCTCGGTCGGGGATTTCCGGCAGGGGATGCTGGTCAGCGTGCCGCTGCATCTCGACCTGCTGCCCGGCCGCCCGTCGCTCGGCGATCTGCACGCCGCCCTCGCCGCGCACTACGCCGCCGCACCGCTGATCCGGGTGCTGGCGACGGCGCCCGGCGAGCGGCTGGAGCCGGAGGCGCTGAACGACACCGACGCCATGGAGCTGCGCGTCTTCGGCAGCGACGCACAGCGGCAGGCGGTGCTGGTCGCGCGGCTCGACAATCTCGGCAAGGGCGCGTCGGGGGCGGCGGTGCAGAACCTCCGCCTGATGCTCGGGCTGAGACCCCGGCCGTCGCGAGCCGGGAGCGTGTCGATGCCTGACGAGCTTCAGCTCGGCCGCGCGGACGCGATCGCCGGCATCGGCATTGGCATCGGCGTCGGCCCGCTCTATGCGCTCGACGGGGTCGCTCCCCGCATCGCCGCGGATGCGTGGGTGGCCCCCACCGCGGCGGTGATCGGCGACGTCGAGATCGGGGCGCAGAGCGGCGTGTGGTTCCACTGCGTGCTGCGCGGCGATACCAACCGCATCCGCATCGGCTGCCGCGTGAACATCCAGGACGGCACCGTCATCCACGTCAACGAGGGCGAGTTTCCCGCCATCATCGAGGATGACGTGACGATCGGCCACGCCGCGATCGTTCACGCCTGCACGCTGCGCACCCGCGCCTTCGTCGCGATGGGGGCGACCGTGCTCGACGGCGCGGTGATCGAGGCGGGCGGAATGCTCGCGGCCGGCTCGGTGCTGCCGCCCGGCAAGGTCATCGGCCCGAACGAGATGTGGATGGGCCAGCCTGCGAAGTTGAAACGCGTGCTGGGCGCCGAGGAGCGGGCGGAGTTCGACCGCATCGCGGTGCATTACGCGGCGATGGCGGCGCGCTTCGCGCGGGGGCTGCGGCCGGCCTGATGCGCGGCTTCGCCATCCTGTTCGCGGCCCTGCTGCTCGGCGGCTGCGCGGCGGGTGGGCCGCCCAACGTCGCGCAACTGCCGCCCGGCGCGTTCGGCGTCGCGCCCGACCCGGATCAGGCGGCGCTGAGCCTTGCGGAGTATGATTTCGCCGATACCAGCCGCATCTACGGCCGCCCGGCCGAGGCCGCCCGCGCCGCCGCGGCGGTGGATTACCTGGCGGGCGTCTTCGCCACCCAGCCGCGCTGGGCCTATCTGCCGCCGGACACGAAGCAGGAGATGCTGGACGCGCGCGACGGCGTGCGGCAGGCGCTCGGGATTGCGCCGGACGCGCCCTCGCAGGGGGTGGTCGATGCGCTGCTGACCGCCGCCGACGCGCTCGACGCCGGCGACCGCACCGCGGCCGTCGCCGCGCTGCACGCGCCGGGCTTCACGCTGCCGCCCGGGGGGACGCTGACGCGGCTCTCCGAGATGCCGTATGTGCAGGCGGCCAACGTCGCCACGCGCGAAGCGTCCGACGCGGCGCAGTCGGTGCCGCGGCCGAATTGCACGCAGTGCGTGTCGGCGCCGCTGCTGTGAAGGTGGCAGCAAGGCCAGGGCGCTCCCTCGCGCGCATCATAACGAAGTTCGCGGCATATGTCAAGAAAAATAACCGAACGTTGGCCCGAAAGTTGTGGATAACGTTTCACGTGAAACAATTGGCGGCCCGTCATGTTCGCTCAGAACGGCGCACTCAGTCTGCCCGCGCGTAGATGTCGACCCATCCCCACCGTCATGGTCGGCGAAGGCCGACCATCCACGACTTCGCTGTGGCCCGAGCGAAAGACGTGGATGCTGGGCCTTCGCCGAGCATGACGTGGATGTGCCGAGGACAGAGTACGTCACTACTTCCGCCGCTTGGTATCAGACACTCGCCGCGGAGGCCGAGGACGATGCGCCTGACGTGCGAGCCGGCGACGAGACCCAGGGCCCACTCCCCGGCTGCGGCGAGTTTGATAAAACCCTGTTCTCAGGAGCCGCGACCCGCGGGAGATGAGGCGGGTCGCGTCATCGTGGTCGGCCTTAGGTCAGCTCCTCCTCCGCGCGCTCCGGGCCGCCCTCGTCGGGGCTCGGGCCGGGCAGCGCCGGCAGCGTCGCCTCGATGAACTCGAAATCGAGCGCCCCGTCCTTCATCGTCACCTTCACCGAGCCGCCCTTGGCGAGCTTGCCGAACAGCAGCTCCTCGGCGAGCGGCTTCTTGATGTGCTCCTGGATCACGCGGGCGAGCGGCCGGGCGCCATAGAGCCGGTCGTAGCCGCGCTCGGCCAGCCACTCCTTCGCCGCCGACGACATCTCGATCGTCACGTTGCGGTCGGCGAGCTGCGCCTCGAGCTGCATGACGAACTTCTCGACCACCCGCGCCACGATCTCGGGCGAGAGGCCGGAGAACGGGATCACCGCGTCGAGCCGGTTGCGGAACTCCGGCGTGAACAGGCGCCGGATCGCGTCCTCGTCCTCGCCCTCGCGCACCACGCGGCCGAAGCCGATCGCCTCGCGCGCCATGTCCGACGCCCCGGCATTCGTGGTCATGATCAGGATCACGTTGCGGAAATCGACGGTCTTGCCGTTGTGGTCGGTGAGCTTGCCGTGGTCCATCACCTGCAACAGGATGTTGAACAGATCCTGGTGCGCCTTCTCGATCTCGTCGAGCAGCAGCACCGCGTGCGGATGCTGATCGACGGCATCGGTCAAGAGCCCGCCCTGGTCGAAGCCGACATAGCCGGGGGGTGCCCCGATCAGCCGCGAGATCGAGTGCCGCTCCATGTATTCGCTCATGTCGAAGCGGATCAGCTCGATCCCGAGCGTGGCGGCGAGCTGGCGTGCCACCTCGGTCTTGCCGACGCCGGTGGGGCCGCTGAACAGATAGTTGCCGATCGGCTTCTCCGGGTCGCGCAGGCCGGCGCGCGAGAGCTTGATCGCGGCGGCCAGCGCGTCGATCGCGCGGTCCTGGCCGAACACCATGCTGCGCAGGTCGCGCTCCAGGTTGCGCAGCGTCTCCTTGTCGTCGGCGGAGACCGATTTCGGCGGGATGCGCGCGATCTTGGCGACGATCTCCTCCACGTCCTTCAGCGTCACCGTCTTGCGCCGCTTGTTCTCGGGCAGCAGCATCCGGGAGGCACCGACCTCGTCGATCACGTCGATCGCCTTGTCGGGCAGCTTGCGGTCGTGGATGTATTTCGCCGACAGCTCGACCGCGGCGCGGATCGCCTCCTCGGTGTAGCGCACCTTGTGGTGGCGCTCGTAGTTGGTCTTGAGCCCGCGCAGGATCTTCACGCTGTCCTCGAGCGTCGGCTCGTTGACGTCGATCTTCTGGAACCGCCGCACCAGCGCGCGGTCCTTCTCGAAGTAGTTGCGGAACTCCTTGTAGGTCGTGCTGCCGATGCAGCGCAGATTGCCCGAGGCGAGCGCCGGCTTCAGCAGGTTCGACGCGTCCATCGCCCCGCCCGAGGTGGCACCGGCGCCGATCACGGTGTGGATCTCGTCGATGAACAGCACCGCGCCCTGCTGGTTCTCGAGCTCGGCGACCACCGCCTTCAGCCGCTCCTCGAAATCGCCGCGATAGCGCGTGCCGGCGAGCAGCGCGCCCATGTCGAGCGCATAGATCGTCGATTTCGCCAGCACCTCCGGCACGTCGCCCTCGACGATGCGCTTGGCCAGCCCCTCGGCGATCGCGGTCTTGCCGACGCCCGGCTCGCCGACATAGAGCGGGTTGTTCTTGGTGCGGCGGCAGAGGATCTGGATGGTGCGCTCGATCTCGATCTCGCGGCCGATCAGCGGGTCGATCTTGCCGGCGGCGGCCTTCTTGTTGAGGTTGACGCAATAGGTGCTGAGCGCGTCCTGGTTGCGCCGGCCGGGCTTCTCCTCGCGCTCCTGCTCATGGCCGTCCTGGGCGCTGCCCGTCACCGGGCGCGCGGCGGCACGGCCGGGGGCCTTGGCGATGCCGTGGCTGATGAAGTTGACCGCATCGAGCCGGGTCATGTCCTGCAATTGCAGGAAATAGACCGCATGGCTCTCGCGCTCGCTGAACAGCGCCACCAGCACGTTCGCCCCCGTCACCTCGTCGCGGCCGGAGGACTGGACGTGGATCGCGGCGCGCTGGACCACGCGCTGGAAGCCCGCGGTGGGCTTCGGCTCGCCCGGGCGCTCGGTGGAGAGCCCGGCCAGGTCCTTGTCGAGGAAATCGGTCAGGTCGTGGCGCAGCTTGTCGAGATCGACGCCGCAGGCCCGCAGCACGGTCGCGGCGTCGGCGTCGTCGGCGAGGCCGAGCAGCAGGTGTTCCAGCGTCGCGTATTCATGGCGGCGGTCGCTGGCGAGAGACAAGGCGCGGTGCAGCGTCTTCTCGAGGTTGGCAGACAGCATCGTGACGCTCCTTCGCGCTTCGGCCCCGGGCCCGCTGCCTCAACCGGCCGCGGCACCCCGGGTTTCGGTCCCGCCAGGCGGACGGGCCCGGCGGGTAGATGAGGCTCGCGGGGCCATCCTGCACCCCCGCCGTCCGGCGGGCTATGATTTCCGCGCCCGCCCGGGGGTCTCTCTTGCCCGGGGGTCTCTCTTGCGCGGCCAGTCTTTCCTGCGCGGCTAGTCTTTCTCAATCGTGCATTGCAGCGGGTGCTGGTTCTGGCGGGCGAGGTCCATCACCTGCGTCACCTTGGTCTCGGCCACCTCGTAGGTATAGACGCCGCAGACGCCCACCCCGCGGCGATGCACATGGAGCATGATCCGCGTCGCCTCCTCCCGGCTCTTCTGGAAGAAGCGTTCGAGCACGTGGACCACGAACTCCATCGGCGTGTAGTCGTCGTTGAGCATCAGAACCTTGTACATGGCGGGCTTGCGGGTCTTCGGCCGCGTCTTGACCACGACGCCGGTGTTCGGCGCGTCCCCGGTGCCCCGCTTGTCGTTGTCGCTCATCGTCGCCTTGCCCTGCCCCCGGCACGGATCGCCGTCGCGCGGTGGCCCCGCCGCACGCCCGGCGGCGCCTCGCGCCCCACCTGGCTCCGTCCTGCCCATATCGGCGAACCATATCGGAACGCGGCGGGGCGGGAAAAGAGCAAGACGCGGCGCGCGGTGTTGAACCGGCAAAGTCCCCAAACGGCAAAGGCCCCAAACGGCCAAAGGCCCGGAGCAAGCTCCGGGCCTCGCACGGGCCGCCGCGCGAGGGCGGCGGCCGCACTCTCCGCTCGGCGCGTCAGGCGACGCTGCCGAACTTCTCCACCGCGAGCGAGAAGCGGGCGGCGAGCGGTGCCGCACTCTGCTCGGCCAGCTTGAACGAGGCCTCGGTCAGGCGCCCGGTCTCGGTCATCGCCTTCTCGACCGCCGAGCGGGTGAGCGTCGCCTGCATGTCGAACGCCTCCTTGATCGAGCGGGCGCTGGTCAGCGCCTTGAAGGTGGACATCGTCTCGTCGAAGGTCGCCTGCGCGTTCGCCGCCACCTGCTTGCCGATATCCTGCAGCCCGGCCGCCAGGATCTGACCCGACTTCACCCACGCCTCGACGTTGCCCTGGCCGAACTGCACCATCTCCTCGGCGGTCTTCATCGCGCGCTCCATCGTCTGCGTCACCTTTGCCTCGGTCTGCCCCGCGATCTCCTCGGCGGAACTGCTCGCCGCCGCGAAGGTCCGCGAAGCCGTCTCCGACGCCGTGTCCACGCCGGTCTCCGTCGTCTTGCCCTTGTTCATGCTGATTCTCCTCTGGTCGAGTTTTCCAACGGGTTCGCCAAGCCCGGCCAAACTCGAAAACGAGCAACGGCGCCGCCGGCCTGCCTCTTTGCTGCATTGCAGCACAACGCCTATCTAGGGTTGCGGCCAGGATCGGTCAAGCACCGGTTTTGTGCGCCGCAAAATATCGTTCCGGCACTCTCCGAGACCTCAGAGGGGGCGCAAAAAGCCCCTCTAAGCCGCTCATAAGGTTCCCCTGATTCGTTCTTTTCTGACGTTCTTGGCTGGACTGGACGGCGTCTGGGGCGTAACGTGCCGCGCCAGGTGTTGGGGGACATCGCAGACATGCGCACAGGACGGGGCCGCGGGCCCGCGATCGGAATGGGGGCACGCGGGCGTGCGGCATGGGCGGCGCTGCTGGCGGCCTGCCTGATCGGCCTGGCACCGGCCGCGCGGGCGCAGATGGGCTCGGATCGGTTCAGCGAGATCGTGGTCAATGCCGCGACCGGGCAGGTGTTGTCGGCGATGGACGCCGACGCGCCGCGCCATCCGGCGAGCCTCGCCAAGCTGATGACGCTCTACATGCTGTTCGAGGCGCTGCGCGACCATCGCGTGACGTTGGACGACCCGATGCCGGTCTCGGAGCACGCCGCCTCCATGGAGCCGGTGAAGCTCTATGTTCACCCCGGCAGCACGCTCACGGTGCGCCAGGCGGTGCTCGGCATGGTGACGCTCTCGGCCAACGACGCCGCCGCCGTGCTCGGCGAGTATCTCGGCGGCACCGAGGACCGATTCGCGCAGATGATGACGCTGCGCGCCCATTCGCTGGGGATGCGCGACACCATTTTCCGCAACGCCTCGGGCCTGCCCGATCCCGATATGTGGACGACGGCGCGCGACATGGCGACGCTGGCCGTCCATCTGATCCGCGACTTCCCGGGCTACTATCACTATTTCTCGACGCCGCGTTTCGTGTTCCGCGGCCGCGTGATCCTGAACCATGACACCGAGCTTCGTGCGTATCCGGGTGCCGACGGGCTCAAGACCGGCTACATCGATTCGGCCGGCTGCAATCTCGTGACCTCGGCCGTGCGCGACAACGTGCGGCTGGTCGGCGTGGTGCTGGGGGCGGCGAACGCCGGCGAGCGCGACGCCTACATGAGCGCCCAACTCGACGAGGGCTACGAGGAGGCGGGCGTGCCGGTGCTGCTGGCGCACGCGACGCCGCATCCGCTGTCGCTGGTTCCCGCCGCGCGGGCGGCGGTCTATCGTTCAACCGTTCGGACCGCGATGGCGCGTGCGCCCGCCCGCCAGGAGGTCGCGCTGGCGGCTCCGCGTGTTCCGCTGCACCCGGTCGTGGTCCACCCGGCCTGGCATCGGCCGCCGGTGTGGCATCGGCCGCCAGTGCGGGTCGTTGCCCATACGGTCGCCCGGCCGGTGGCGCGGACCGAGACGCACACTGTCACGCACACGGTGGCCCATCCGGCGACGCACCTTGTCACCTACACGCCGCCGCAAGGCCGTCTCCTGCGTTTGGCACGACGGCAAGCGCGTCTGCACGCCGGTCAAGCGGCTGGCGAGCCGCTAGCCGGTCCTGCCAGCGTTCCGCTGCTAGCGTTCCGCCGCCTCGACCGCGGCGACGTCGAGCAGCCGCTCGATCACCTCCGGCTCCTGCGCCCCGGCGATCGCGTGGCGGCCGGAGACGACGAAGCAGGGCACGCCGTTGATGCCGAGCCGGTGGGCACGCAGGTTCTCGGCGTGGATCGCCTCCACCTCCGCCGAGCCGAGCAGGAACGCGCGCGCCGCTGCCGGATCGAGGCCGCAGGAGCCGGCGACCGCCGCCAGCACGCGCGCATCGCCGATCTCCTGGCCCTCGGTGAAGTGCGCCGCGAACAGCGCCTCCACCATCACGACACCGCGGCCGAAGCCGGCGGCCCAGCGCACCAGCCGGTGCGCATCGACGCTCGAGGGCGTGCGGCGGATGCGGTCGAAGCGGAAGGCGATACCCTCGCCGCGCCCCAGCTCGGCGATCGAGCCATAGAGGCGCCGCGCCCGCTCGTCGCCGCCGAACTTGCGGATCACGTAGTCGGCGCGCGACATCCCGCCGCGCGGCATGTCCGGGTTCAGCAGGAACGGCCGCCACACCAGATCGACCAGCAAGTCCGGCCGCCGCCGCAGCGTGCGCAGCAGCCGGCGCACGCCGAGGTAGCACCACGGGCAGACCAGGTCGTGGACCACCTCGAGCGAGAGGCGCGCCTTCGGGGGGGCGAGGATGTTCACGCGCCCACCCTACAATCGGCGGCCGCGCCCGTCACGGATTTGTGGCCCTACTGTTCGCATTCGGACTGTTCGCATTCGGACTGTTCGAACCCGAACTGTTCGCGCCGGGATCAGCTTCCGCCGGTTCCGAGACCACCGGATCGTGCCGGAACGCCTCGATCAGGAAGTCGATCACGGCGCGGGTGCGCGGTGCGAGGTGGCGGCGCGAGGGATAGATTGCGTGCAGCGGCGTCCGCCGCGGCTGCCAGGGCTGCAGGATCGCCCGCCCGCCGGCGTCGCCCAGCGTGTCGGGTCCCATGTAGGCGGGCATGACGCCGATCCCCATGCCGCGCAGCACCGCCTCGCGCACCGCCTCCATGCTGTTGGTCGAGAACGATCCCCGCACCGTCACCGTCAGCGGCCCGTCCGGACCGGCGAGGCGCCATTCGTGCGGGTTCTCCAGCCGGTCGAAGATGATGCAGTCGTGCTCCGCGAGTTCGCTCGGGTGCCGCGGCTCGCCGCGCCGGGCGAGGTAGTCGGCACCAGCCACGATCAGCGTCGCGACCGAGCCCATGCGCCGTGCCACCAGCGAGCTGTCGGCGATCGTGCCCATCCGCACCACGAGGTCGATCCCGGCCGCGATCAGATCCTGCCGCTCGTCGTTCAGCGTCAGGTTCACGGTCAGCTCCGGGTAGCGGGCGAGCAGCGCCGGCATCAGCGGCATCAGGTAGCGGCGGCCGAAGGTCTGCGTGCTGCCAAGCCGCACCAGCCCGGAGACCGCGCCGCGATGGCGGCCGACCGCGGCGAGTGCCTCGTCCACCCGCTCCAGCACGCCGCGCACGTGGCCGAGCAGATCCTGCCCATCCTGCGTCAGCGTCAGGCTGCGGGTGGTGCGCTGGATCAGCCGCGTGTCGAGATAGTCTTCCAGCGCCGAGACCTGGCGCGATACGGCCGGCTGGGTGGTGCCCACCTCGCGCGCCACCGCCGAGAACGATCCCGCCTCGGCGACGCGGGCGAACACCCGAAAGGCGGCGAGCAGGTCCATCCCTTCCCGTCAGCCGGCCCGTCAGCCGGGCGCGTCCAGCGCCGCCCGCAGCGCCCGCCCGTCGGCCGAGGCCGGGTCGATGAGACCGTTGCGGAGAAACAGGTCGATCAGCACCAGATTGACGTTGAACTTGAAGTCCTCCGTCGCCCGCGCCCGCTGCAGTACCTCGTTCAGCGGCGCGAGAAAAAAGCTCTCCACCTCGTCGTCGTGCGGGACGGGGACGAAATCCGCCGGCAGAAACAGGTCGAAGCAGTGCAGCCGGTCCCGCCGCAGCCCCTCGGCGCGCTGCATGGCGTAGGCGATGGTCGCGACCGGCTGCGCCTGGCGGGCGAGGGCAGAGGGCAGGCCCGCCTCCTCGGCCCCCTCCTTCTCCAGCGTCTGCTGCGGCGTCAGCCCGGCCGGCACGCCGCCTGCCACCAGATGGTCGAGCTTGCCGGGATCGAGCGACTTGTGCGCCGCCCGCCGCGCCACCCACAGAGAGAGGCCGTCCGGCCGCCGCACCAGCCCGTTCAGATGCACGCCCTCGGCGCGGATGCCGAACAGCGGCAGGGCGCCGCGGTCGATCTGACCCAGCAGGGCGCCCGTGTCGTCGTCGCGGATGTCGAACGCCTCGCCGCGCAGGCGGAAGCCCCGCTCGGCCGCGATCCGCGCCGCGGCGGGGTCGAGCGCCGCCGCGTCCGCCACCGCGACACGGTCCGTGCCGCGCACCGCGCCCGCGGCTTCCAGCGCCGCCGCGATCGGCGCCGTCACCCAGCCCACCGGCGCCGCCCCGGCCAGCAGGCGCAGCCGATCCCCCGGCAGGTCGGCGTTGCGGCAGGCCGCGATATGGCGGAGCAGCGGGTCCATGCCTCGCGATAGCCGACCCGCGCTCCCCCGCCTATAGTTGGGGCGCAGAATGCGTGGACTTTCCGCACTCGATATCAAGGCGCCCCGAAGCTCGATGTCGACGGACCAGGCGGCCCAACTCCTTCTCCGCCCCTGGGGGCGGAGAGGGCTTCACTCGCCACCGGCGGCATTCGCCCAGTTTCTAGTGACACCGATTCCGTGAAACCAACCAGTTGTGGCCGATTCCCATGACGCCACCAGATACTGTATGGTGATGGCGGGTTAGCACGGTAGGTAGGCATCATGGCGGCGCCTCGCAAAGTGGTGGAGATTTGCATCAGAGAGGAGGAATTGGCGGCGCTTCAGTCGATCGCGCGATCGCGGACGGAGCCGGCGAGCCGGGTGGAACGGGCGCGGATGCTGCTGCGCTATCGCGACGACCCGTCGAGCTATGCGGTCGGGGTGGCGGTTGGGGTGACCCACCAAACCGTGCAGCGATGCCTCGAGCGGGCGGCGAAGTTCGGCATCCTGGCGGCGCTGGACGACAGCCCGCGACCGGGCAAAGAGCCGCAGATCACGGCGGAGGCACGCGATTGGCTGGTCTCGCTGGCGTGCCGGAAGCCCAAGGATGTGGGCTATCCGTATGAATTGTGGACGACGCGGCTGTTGGCCCGCCACGCCCGCGAGCACGGTCCGGCCGCCGGCCATCCATGCCTGGCGCGCATCGCCCAGGGCACGGTGTGCAAGATCCTCGATCGGCACGAGGTGAAGCCACACAAGGTGCGCTATTACCTGGAGCGGCGTGATCCGGCTTTTGAGGAGAAGATGGCCGAGGTGCTGTGCGTCTATCAGGAGGTCGCCGTGTTGCGCGCCGAGGAAACGGCCGCATCGAATGTGGCGATCATCTCCTATGATGAAAGGCCCGGCATCCAGGCGATCGCCAACACCGCTCCGGACCTGCCGCCGATGGCGGGCGAGCACGCCTGCTTCGCGCGCGACCACGAATACAAACGCCATGGAACATTGAGCCTGTTGGCTGGCATCGACCTGCTCACGGGAAAGGTCCACGCCTGCGTCGAAGACCGCCATCGCTCGCGCGAGTTCGTCGCCTTCCTGAGCAAACTCGATGCCGCCTATCCGACCGACACCGCCATCAAGATCATCCTCGACAATCACTCGGCACATATCTCCAAGGAGACCAAGCGAGTGGCTCGCTGCGCAGCGCGATGGCGGCTTCAGCTTCGTCTTCACCCCCAAGCACGGTTCCTGGCTCAACTATGGTGGAAGGGTTCTTCTCCAAGATGGCGCGCTCGCTCCTGCGCCACATTCGCGTCGCTTCGAAAGCAGAACTCAAGCAGCGCATCACCGCCTACCTCGACGACCTCAACCGCGATCCGGTTGTCCACACCTGGTCCTACAAACTGAAACCAGCAGCATGATAGGAGTTGGTCCATGGAAACGCTGGACCAGTTCGCCACCGGGGTTGCCGGCCCGCTGCGGATGAAAACGGCGGCCTGACCCAGAGAGGGTGCTGGACTGTGTTACCAGGAATTGACAACACGCGCCAGGGGTGTTAGAAGCGATACCGGAATCGTGACCGGTGTGGGCGGAGCCGGTGCCGCGATGCAGGAACTGACGCGAGGTTCAGATGCCGAGTTGCCGACCATGATCGCGGAGGCTGAGATGACGGAGCGAGGACGATGCGACTGGCGAAGCGAGCCGTTGGCGGAGACCCGCGGCCACTCCCCGGCTGCGGTGAGCCTGATATATCCCTGTTCTCAGGAGCCCAAAACCCTGATCCAGCCCTGTTCTCAGGCCGGCGGCGAGCCTGATCCGGCCCTGTTTCCGGGCCTCAGAGAGCCTGATCAGGCCCTGTTCTTCGGCCGGTCAGATTTGCCGCCGCCGGCCGCCGACCCGCTGAACAGGAGGCGGGTCTGGTCATCGTGGTATTGGTCGTGAAGTCTCTTTCGAGGGGGATCGGGTATGGGAAACCTGTCTCGGACGGCTCGGGGCTTCGGGCTATCGCTCCTTTCGGGTTTTTTCGGAGTTGTCTTCGGATCGAGTAGCCCAGCCTGGGCTCAAGGCCAATTCGGGCCGGGCTATTTGCCAGATGGGCCAAACGTCCCGACGGTCACACTCAATGAAGATCAGAGCGGGGCGTTCGATTTGCGGCGGTTACCCGTCCCTCCACCCGGGGATGGGCCCAAGAGTCGATCTGGAACATGCAGGTCGTGGGGTTCGCAGACGACCTGGGGTGCTCCCAGAGCGATCAGGAATGGATCGAAAACCAGCATGGCCGCGAGATCCTCTACGCCGGCAGTGGCGCCGGCAGGGTGCCTAATCCGCTAACCGGCCGCGTCGAGCAATGCGGCATGGTCATCTATGATGTCACGAATGTCGCACGCCCACAGCTCCTGGCCAACATTCCCGGCGACCCAGCCGGAGGCAGCGTCCCGCATGGCGTTGTGTGCGGCGGCGACACTTTGCCCCACGGAGTGAAGGGTGATTACTATCTGATTCTGCATCGAGGAAATACGAGGACAGGGGGCGGCCGTTTTGAAATTTGGAATGTCACCGATCCGTCGGCGCCGACACTGCTCACGACCGTTGTGACCGGACTCGACGAATATCACAGAACCTGGTGGGAATGTGATACTGGGATCGCGTACATGGTCGCGGGCAGCAAGTCCGATGGATGGCACGAAAAGCAGCATATCAAGATCTATGATCTGAGCGATCCGACCCATCCGATCTACGTCCGTGACTGGGGGTTGGTTGGCGGGCAGCCGAGCGCCAACAGCACTACCGCGCGGAGTTGCGCCAACGATCCCGGACCGGCTTGTTATGAGGGGGTTGCGAACCCGCCTGCGAGTATTCATGAGGCGTATTCGGCGGGTGTAACCCTCGATCGGGTGTACGTCTCCTATGGGGTCGGCAGTGACGGCGTTTCTCAGATTCTCGATCGCCGCAAGCTGCTGACCGGGTGCGACGCATCGGCAAATCCGAACGCTTCGCCGAACTGTGCGACCAGCCCGACGCAGGCTGACCTGCTTTATCCGCAGGTCAGCTACATCACGGAGAACCCGCAACAGGGCGCGCATGACTTCGAACCCGATCTTCGGCGTGCCGGTGCCGGCAGAGCAGAAGAATTTTCTGCATGGCGCACCACAAAAGTGGAATCTGTTGATTGCGACTTCCGAAGCGTCTGGCCCTCCCGCCTGCGTCGGCGAAGCGCCGCACGTGACTACCCTCCTCGACATTACGAATGATCAGACGCCTTGGCCGATCTCGACTCTGAACGTCCCGCAGTTTCCGGGAAATTTCTGCGCCAAGGGCGCGCGTTTCGGTTCCCATCACACGAACTTGCAAATCTACGCCCCGTATTATGGCAGACTCGCTTTCGTCACCTGGTTCGACGCGGGATTGCGGGTATTTGACATTCGCGATCCACTTAACCCGAGACCCGTCGCGTATTTCATTCAGGCGCCGAACGGGAACACCGTCCCGGAATGCGGCACCAACCTTCAGGGCCGAACAATCTGCACCGATTACCCGTACATGGATATCGTGGAGGTTGACGACCGAGGCTATATCTATGGTCAGGACCGCGCCGGTTCGGGCATCACGATCCTGCGGTTGACCGGAGACGCGGTGAAAGTGGTGACGGGAGAAGAACATGCAGGACACTGAGCTGGAGGGTGGTTTGGCGGAACCCGTACCAAGCGCCCGCCGGTGCTGCGGGAGGGGTAGCCGCGAGGCGGGGGGAGCGACGCGATAAATAGCTAGCCAGCCAGCGGCCCGGCTTCCCAAGCCCCGCCGGCGGTGCCACATCCGCCCGATGCCGTCCCCTTCCGCTCCCGCGCCGGTCATCCCGCCGCGCTCGCTGTCGCAGACGATCCGGTCGCTGCTGCCCTATCTCTGGCCGCGCGACGACCGGCGCATCCGCGCGAGCGTGCTCGCGGCCCTCGCCTTCCTGGTGCTGAGCAAGCTCGCGACCGTCTACGTGCCGTACGTGTACAGCCGCGCGGTCGATGTGCTCAGCCCGAAGGGGCCACAGGCGATGCTGGTGGTGCCGGTGGCACTGGTCATGGGCTACGGCCTGCTGCGCATCATCGCCTCCGCCTTCGGCGAGCTGCGCGACGCGACCTTCGCCTGGGTGCAGCAGCGCGCCGCGCGCCGCATCGGCGTGCAGACCTTCGTGCATTTGCACGAACTCTCGCTGCGCTATCACCTCGACCGGCAAACCGGCGGCCTGTCGCGCGTGCTGGAGCGCGGGGTGAACGGCATCCAGACCGTGCTGCGCTTTTCGATCTTCAACATCGTGCCGACCGCGATCGAGATCATGCTGGTGATCGGCATTCTCTGGCGCCTGTTCGACTGGCGCTTCGCCGCCGTCACCTTCACCGCCGTTGCCCTCTACGTCGCCTTCACGCTGAGCTTCACCGGCTGGCGCGTGCGCTTCCGCCGCATGATGAACGAGATCGACAACGACGCCCAGACCAAGGCGCTCGACAGCCTGCTCAACTACGAGACGGTGAAGTATTTCGGCAACGAGGCGCACGAGGCGGCGCGCTTCGACGCCACCCTCGCGCGCTACGAGCGCGCCGCGGTGCGCAGCGCGATCACGCTGAACGCGCTCAATTTCGGCCAGGCGCTCATCATTGCCGTGGGCCTCGCCGTGATCATGCTGATGGCGGCGCGTGGCGTCGCGTCGGGCAGCATGACGGTCGGCCGCTTCGTGCTCGTGAATACCTATCTGATGCAGCTCTACGTGCCGCTCAACTTCCTCGGCGTCGTCTATCGCGAGATGCGGCAGGGATTGATCGACATGGAGCAGATGTTCCGCCTGCTCTCGGTCCGTCCCGAGGTGGTGGACCGGCCAGGCGCGCGCGCGCTCCCGTCGCAGCGCATCGAGGGCGATCCCGGCTCGGTCGCGTTCGAGGATGTGCGCTTCGGCTACACCCCGGCGCGCGAGGTGCTGAAGGGGGTCAGCTTCCACGTCGAGGCCGGCCGCAAGCTCGCGATCGTCGGCCCCACCGGCGCCGGCAAATCGACCATCAGCCGCCTGCTGTTCCGCTTCTACGACGCGACGGGCGGCCGGGTGCTGGTCGATGGGCAGGATGTGCGCGACCTCACGCAAGCGAGCCTGCGTGCCGCGATCGGCGTGGTGCCGCAGGACACCGTGCTGTTCAACGAGACCATCCGCTACAACATCGCCTACGGCCGCCCCAGCGCCGCGCGGGAGGCGATCGAGCACGCGGCCCGGCTCGCCCAGGTTCACGATTTTGTCCTGCGTCTGCCGGACGGCTACGAGACGCGCGTGGGCGAGCGCGGCCTGAAGCTCTCCGGCGGCGAGAAGCAGCGCATCGCCATCGCGCGGACCATCCTGAAGGACCCGCGCATCCTGATCCTCGATGAGGCGACCAGCGCGCTCGACACCCGCACCGAGCAGGACATCCAGGCCGCCCTCCGCCGGCTCTCCGCCGACCGCACGACCCTGGTGATCGCGCACCGGCTCTCGACCGTGGTGGATGCCGACGAGATCATCGTGCTGGTCGATGGCCGCATCGCCGAGCGCGGCAGCCATGCCGCCCTGCTCGCCCGCCGGGGCACCTACGCCGCGATGTGGGCGCTCCAGGCCGAGCAGCGGGACGAGGAGGAGGCCAGTTTCGCGATTCCGTGAGCCGGGTGGGCTTCAACGGCGGCACCGGATCGCCATCTGATCCGCAGTCCCCGGCAGGAGAGCCGCCAGATGCAGATGGATCAGCAGCGGCAGACAGCCGCCACCCCGGACGCCGTGCCGTCCGAGCTCGGCCATGCCGGCGCGGTCGTTGACCGGGCGATCGCGCACATGACCGAGCAGCGGATCAGCCCGATGGCGATCGGCGCGGCGCTGCTCGGCGGCGCGATCGGCGTGCTCGGGCGCACGATGGACGACCGGGCGATCGTCGGCGTGCTGCGCAACGCGATCGCGAGCGTCGAGGCGGGCGATCTGCGCCTCGAGGAGGAAGCCGCCCCGCGCCCGCGCGCATGACGGAGCGCGATCCTGGGCGTGTCCGCCCGCTGGTCCCGGCCCGCAGCGCGCTGTTCATCGTCGATGTGCAGAACGGCACCTTCAACGAAGCCGAGGCGGCGCGGCACCCGGAGTTCTACGCCGTCGCCCGCGACACCGTGCTGCCCAACCTCGTGCGCGTCCTCGCGGCCTGCCGGGGGGCGGGGGTGGAAGTGATCTACACCGTGATCGAAAACCTGACGCGCGACGGCCGCGATCGCGGGCTTGACTACAAGCTCTCCGGCCTCGGCTATGCGCCCGGTGCGTGGGAAGCGAAGGTACTGGATGCGGTGGCGCCGGAAGGCGATGAGATCGTGCTGCCGAAATCCTCCTCCTCGGCGTTCAACTCCACCGTGCTTGACTACCTGCTTCGCAATCTCGGCGCGACCGATCTGTTCGTCGCCGGGTTCCTGACCGACCAGTGCATCGACCATACGGTGAAGGACGCCGCCGATCGCGGCTACTATGCGCACTGCCTGCACGATGCCTGCATGGCCGAGACGCGCGCCCGCCACGAGGCGGCGCTGTCCTGCTTCGCCGGCTACTGCCGGATGCTGAGCTGCGAGGCGTTGCTACAGCAATGTCTCAGCTTTTCCGGTTGATGAAGTTCATCGTCATTGCAAGGAGCGAAGCGGCGAAGCAATCCAGAGCGGTGCCGCGGGCGAGGCTGGGGCGGCGCACCGCATACGAACTTCTGCACCACGGACTAGGTGACGTATCCATCCAGGCCGCTTCCAATGGCGGGCACGGAGTATTGGTCGCTGGCATTGGCCAGGTCGTTGAGGATGTTGTGTTTCCAGCCGCCGCTGTCGGAGTACCACAGCTCGTGGACCTTGCCGTCATTGCCGATGTAGTTCACGTGCTGCTGGTTGTTCCACGGCGTCGCGTACCCGTCCAGCGGGCTTGAAAAAGGGACCGGACGGGTCAGCAAATCTTGGCTGCTTGCGCCGGCGAGGTCACTGAGGACGTTGTGACTCCAGCCTCCATTGTCGGAGTACCACAGCTCGTGGACTTTCAGGTCATTGCCGACGTAATTCACGTGCTGCTGATTGTTCCAGGGCGTCGCGTATCCGTCCAGAGTGTAGAAGAGAGTGTAGGGCAGAGACTTGTGATTGCCGGCGCCGGCAAGGTCGCTCAAGACGTTGTGGTTCCAGCCGCCACCATCGGAGTACCACAGTTCATGGACTTTGCCGTCATTGCCGATGTAGTTCACGTGCTGCTGGCCGTTCCAGGGTGTCGGGTATCCGTCCAGAGCGCTGCCACTGGCGGGTAGAGAGCTGTTGTCAGTGGCGTTGGCGAGATCGCTGAGGACATTATGGTTCCAGCCGCCGCTGTCGGAGTACCACAGCTCGTGGATCTTGCCTACGGAATCGATGTAGTTCACGTGCTGCTGGTTGTTCCATGGCGTCGCGTACCCGTCCAGACCGGAGTTCGAGGTGGGTAGAGACTCAAGACTATCGGCACCGGCGAGGTCGTTGAGGACGTTGTGGCGCCAGCCTCCGTTGTCGGAGTACCACAGCTCGTGGATTTTACCGTCATTGCCGATGTAGTTCACGTGCTGCTGGTTGTTCCACGGCGTCGCGTACCCGTCCAGAAAGCTGCCAAAACCGGGTAGAGAATCGAAGTCCCCGGCGCCGGCGAGGTCGTTGAGAACGTTGTGGCTCCAGCCCCCGCTGCCGGGATACCACAGCTCGTGGACTTTCCCGTCATTGCCGATGTAGTTCATGTGCTGCTGGTTGTTCCAGGGCGTCGCGTATCCGTCCGTGGCGCTCCGACTGCCGGGGAGCGAGTTATTGTCGCTGACGCCGGCAAGGTCCGTCAGGACGTTGTACTGCCAGCCCCCATTATCGGAGTACCACAATTCGTGGATTTTCTGGTCGGCGCCGGTGTAATTCACGTGCTGCTGATTGTCGGCCATGGCGACCTTCCTCCTCCTCTAGCGGCTCCCGGCTGTGCGCGGCGGGCCGAGAGTTGAGCGGCTAAGCAGCCTAGCACTGTACTCAGGGTTCAAATGATGCTTTTTGGGGGGTGGTCATTCAGTACACGTCGGCATAGCGGGCGCACAGCGCCGCGGGGTCCACCTCGCCGACATGCACGATCTCCGCCCGCTTGTGGCGCAGGTACGCATCCCGAAACAGCGGCCCGAACCACGCCGAGGCTGCGTCGCTCGCTTCCAACGCGTCGAGCGCCGCGCCGAGCGAGCCGGGTAGCGGCGACGCCGCACTTCCCGGCGGCACCAGATCGAGCCGGCGCCGCAGCCCGTCCGCGCCCGCAAACAGCAGCGCGCCCAATGCGAGATACGGGCTCGCCGCGGCATCGCAGACGCGGAACTCGAAATTGAATTGCCGCGCCGCCGCCTCGGGAGAGTTTGCCGCGAACACCGGGCAGACCCGCAGCGCCGCCCCGCGGTCCTGCACGACGATGTTCATCTCCGTCGGCGCCCAGCGGTTTGGCGCGAGGCGCAGATACGAGACCGGGCAGGGGGCGGTGATCGCGCACAGCGCCGGCAGGTGCGCGAGCACGCCGGCGCAGAACGCGCGTGCCGGCGCCGAGAGCCCGTACGGTTCTCCCGGCGCGTATGTCACCGGCGCCCCCGCCGCGTCGGAGAGGCTCATGTGGACATGCACGCCGTTGCCCACGCCCCCCGGCGCGGGCATCGGCGAGAAGCCCGCCCGCCCCCCGAGCCGCCAGGCCGTCGCCCGCGCCATCTCACGGGCAATGACGGCGCGGTCGGCGGCGGCCAGCGCCGGCGCCGGTGCGAGCGTGACCTCGAACTGCTTCTGGCCGTATTCGGCCAGGAACGAATCCGGCTCGCAGCCCGCGGCGCGCAGGGCGGCGATCAGCGTTTCGGCGAACCGACCCTGCCGCCGCAGTGCGGACAGCGCATAGGCCGAACCGGGAAACTCGTCGGCCGCGCTGAGCACGAACTCCTGCTCGAACGCCGCGATCAGGTGCAGCCCGTTGGCCGCCAGCGCGGCCTCGGCGCGGCGCAGGAACGCGCGCGGGCAGCACTCCCAGGCGCTCTCATCGGGATTGCGGATGTCGCCGAGGATGAAATGCTCCGGCGCCGTACCATCCTCGAAATCGACCCGCGCGGCGGCGGCGGGATCCGGCACGATCATCAAATCGCCGCCGGTGCCGAACGGCGTGTCGAAGATCGGCCCGAAGGCCGACATCATCAGGTTGCTGTGCGTCCAGCCGACGCCGCGGTGCAGCCGGGAGGGCAGCGCCTGCGCGGGAAACGCCTTGCCGCGCACGTGGCCGGAGATGTCGCAAGTGCCCGCGAAAACAAGCTCCTCACGCAGCATCGGCTTGCTCCGGATAAGCGTGTTCGGGGGGCGCGCGGACGTGGCAGGCGACGGTTCGCCCATCTGCCAGCCGCACCAGCGCCGGGGTTTCGGCGCGGCAGCGTGCAACCGCCAGCGGGCAGCGCGGATGGAAGGCGCAGCCGGCGGGCGGATCGACCGGGCTCGGCACCTCGCCCTCGAGCACCGCTGCAAACGGCGGCCGTCGCGGGTCCGGCACCGGCGCCGCCGCGATCAGCGCCTCGGAATACGGGTGCATCGGGCGCGCGAACAGCACGTCGCGGTCGGCGAGCTCGACGATGCGGCCGAGATACATCACCGCGACCCGGTGCGCCACGTGCTCGACCACGCCGAGATCGTGCGAGATGAACATGTAGGCGAGGCCGAACTCCTCCTGCAGATCGAGCAGCAGGTTCAGTACCTGCGCCTGCACCGAAACGTCGAGGGCGGAGACCGGCTCGTCCGCCACGATCAGCGACGGCCGCACCGAGAGCGCCCGCGCGATGCCGAGGCGCTGGCGCTGTCCGCCCGAGAACTCGAACGGAAAGCGCCCCGCCACATCGCCACGCAAGCCGACACGCGTGAGCAGGGAGGCCGCGTGCTCGGCGCGTTGCTTTGCCGACAGCGCCTCGAAATTCTCCAGCGGCTCGGTGACGATCTGGGCCGCGGTCAGCCGTGGATTGAGCGACGCGTAGGGGTCCTGGAACACCATTTGCGCGTGCCGCCGGCACGGGCGCATCGCCTCGGCGCCGAGTGCCGTGACATCGGTGCCGTCGATCATGATGCGCCCGCCGCTCGGCTCCAGCAGCCGCAGCACCAGCCGTGCCACGGTCGATTTGCCGCAGCCGGACTCGCCCACCAGGCACAGCGTCTCGCCCCGCGCCACGCTGAACGAGACGCCATCGACGGCGCGCAATTGCGCGGTGCGACGGTTGAGGAAGCCGCGCCGCACCGGGAAGCGCTTCTGCAGATCGCTCACCGCGAGTGCCGGCGCCGTCACGCCGCGAGTTCCTCGGCGCGCCAGCATGCCGCTCGGTGGCCCGCATCGAGCACGCGCATCGGCGGCGCCTCCGCATGGCAGCGCGGCAGCGCGAACGCGCAGCGCGGGGCGAAACTGCAGCCGACGATCGGCTCGCGCAGGCTCGGCACCACCCCCGCGATCTCCGCGAGCCGCCGCCGCGCCCCCGTCGCACGGCGCGGCACGGATTGCATCAGGCCGCGCGTGTACGGGTGCGCGGGATGATCGAACAGCGTCAGCACGGGGGCTTCTTCCACCACGCGGCCGGCATACATCACCACCACCCGCTGGCAGGTCTGCGCGACCACGCCGAGATCGTGCGTGATCAGCAGGATTGCCGCGCCGACGCGCGCCTTCAGCTCCAGCATCAGCCGCAGGATTTGTGCCTGGATCGTCACATCGAGAGCCGTGGTCGGCTCGTCGGCGATCAGCAACGCGGGCGAGCAGGCCAGCGCCATCGCGATCATCGCGCGCTGCCGCATCCCGCCTGAGAACTGGTACGGATAGTCATCGAGCCGCCGCGCCGGATCGGGAATGCGCACCAGCCGCAGCATCTCCACCGCGCGGGCACGTCCGGCGGCACGGCTCGCCCCGGTGTGGATGCGCAGGACCTCGGCGATCTGGCGGCCGATCGTGTGGACCGGATTGAGGCTGGTCATCGGCTCCTGGAACACCATCGCGATCCGGTTGCCGCGCACCTGGCGCATCCGCCGCTCGGACACGCGCAGCAGGTCGGTGCCCTGGAAGCGCACCTGCCCGGCGACCACGCGCCCGGCCCGGCGCGGCAATAGGCGCATGATGGAAAGCGCGGTGACGCTCTTGCCGCAACCGGACTTGCCGACGATGCCGAGCGTCTCGCCGGCCGTGATCGTGAAGCTCACGCCATCGACGGCGCGCGTCACCCCATCCTCGGCGAAGAAATACGTGCGCAGCTCATCGACTTCGAGCAGGGGCGGGTCGGCCAAGCCTACAGCCTCCGCGCCAGGCGCGGGTCGAGCAGGTCGCGCAGGCCGTCACCGAGCAGGTTGACCGCGAGCACGACAACCGCAAGCGCGATGCCGGGTGCGAAAATCGTCCACGGCGCGATCCCGAGATAGAGGCGCGAGCTCGCGATCATGTTGCCCCAGCTCGGGATTTCCGGCGGGATGCCGGCGCCGAGGAAGCTCAGCCCGGCTTCGGTCAGGATCGCCGAAGCGCACACATACGTCGCCTGCACGATCACCGGGGCCACCGTGCTCGGCAGGATGTGGCGGCGCAGGATCTTCGCCGTGCGTGCGCCCCCCGCCCGCGCCGCCTCGACATAGGGCTGCTCGCGCGTGCCCAGCACCACCGAGCGCACCAGCCGCACCATGCGCGGGATTTCCGGGATCACGATGGCGACGATCACGATGCCCACCCCGGCATGGGTCAGCGAGACCAGCGCGATCGCGAGCAGGATCGATGGGATCGACATCAGCCCGTCCATCACCCGCATGATCGCGCTGTCCAGGCGGCGGTTGTAGCCGGCGAGCAGCCCGATCAGCATGCCGCCCACGATCGCGCCGAGCGCCACTGCGAAGCCGATCAGCAACGAGACGCGGGCGCCGAACACGGTGCGTGCGAACACGTCGCGGCCGAGACTGTCGGTGCCGAACCAGAGGGCGGCAGACGGTGCCTGCAACCGCCGCGACGGGTCCATCGACAGCGGATCGCCCGCGAACAGCGGCGCCAGAATCGCGAGTGCCACCAGCACGGCGAGGATCGTCCCACCGGCGCAGATCGTCGGATGGCGGCGCAGAAAGCGAGGGAGCAAAGGCGAGGGGCGCCGCCCCTCGACCCCGCTGGGGCCGGCGGCCCCAGACCCCTTGACGAACGGGGCAAGGCCCCTGGGCCTCGCTCATTGCCTGATCCGCGGGTCGATCAGCGTGGAACGTGAGATCAACCCCCAGATTGATCAGCACGTAGGCGCCCGAAAATACCACCATCACGCCCTGGATGATCGGATAGTCGCGGTTGGTGATGGCATCGACCGTCAGCCGCCCGACCCCGGGGATGTTGAACACCGTCTCGGTGATGACGACGCCGCTGATGAGCAGCGCTACCCCGATGCCAATCACGGTGACGATCGGCACGCCCGCGTTCTTCAGCGCGTGGCGCAGCAGCATGGCACCCGCGGTGGCGCCCTTTGCCGCCGCCGTGCGCATATAGTCCTCGGCCAGCACTTCCAGCATGCTGGCGCGCGTGATGCGCGCGATCAGCGCCACGTACGCCATCCCAAGCGCCACCGCCGGCAAGATCAGATGGCTGAGCCAGGGCCAAAGGCCGGCCGCCAGCGGCTGATAGCCTTGCACCGGCAGCCAGCGCAAATCCATCGCGAACCAGTAGATCAGGAAATAGCCGACCACGAACACCGGCACCGAGAAGCCCAGGGCCGCGAACCCCATCACGCAGCGGTCGATGCCGCCGCCCGCGCGCCACGCGGCGACCACGCCCGAGCTCACCGCGATCACGACCGAGAACACCAGCGTGATCGCGGTCAGCGACACCGTCGCCGGCAGCCGCTGCCCGATCAGCGTCATCACCGGCACGTCGGAGAAGATCGAGATGCCGAGATTGCCGTGCAGCAGCCGCCACGCCCAATGCACGAACTGCACCGTGAGCGGCTCATTGAGCCCGAGCCGCTCGCGGATCGCGGCGATGTTCGCAGGCGTCGCGTTGTCGCCGGCGATGATCGCCGCCGGATCGCCCGGGGCCAGATGCAGCAGCAGGAACACGAACAGGCCGACGAGCGCCATCACCACGAGGGTCGCGAGGATGCGTCGCGCGATGTAGGCGCCCATTTGGAACCGGTCAGGTCTTGGTGATGTTCCAGAACGGGATGATCTCGGGCACCCCGATCATGCCCTTGACGTTGGTCCTCCGCGCCGAGGGGCTGTCCCAGCAGCCGAGATAGACGGTGGGCACCGTGTTCCAGGCGATCGTCTGCATCTGTCTGGCGATCGCCAGCCGCTCCTCGCGCGTCGGCGCCAGCGACCATTTCAGCCGCAGCGCCTCGTAATCGGCGTCGGTCGGCCATCCGTACCAGCCCTTCTTGCCGTCCATCGCCAGCGTGATGAGCGTGATCGGGTTGGCGAAAGAGTAGCTGCTGCCATAGGTGAAGAACAGGTCCCAGCCGCCCTTGTCGGCCGGCGCCATGTTGGCGCGCCGCGTGACCACGCCGCCCCAGTCGCTCGCCGCGAGCTGTGCATTGGCGCCGATCTTCTTGAGCTGCCCGGCCATCAGCAGTGCGGAGTTGTTCATGAAGGCGAAGTTGGTCGCCTGCAGCACCGTGATCGGCCCGTCGCCGTAGCCGGAGGAGGCGAATAGCTGCTTCGCCTTCGCCAGGTCGGGCGCGTGCTTGAACCAGTCGGTATTGGCATCGTTCGACATCGGCGTGTGATAGCCGAAGATCGAATTGACGGTTCGGTAGAACTTCGGATTGCCGAAGGTTGCCTTCATGAAGTCGAGCTGGTTGGTGAGGTACAGCAGCGCCTGCCGCGCCCGCACGTCGGAGAACGGCTTGTGCAGCCAGTTCGGCCGCGCCACGCCGCAATTGCCGGTCTTGTTGAGGATGTCGATTGCGATGTGCGGGTCGGCCTGGAGCTGCGGCAGCAGGTCGATCGGCGGCAGCTCCATGAAGTCGATCTCGCCCGATTGCAGCGCCGCCAGCGCGGTCTGCTCGTCGGCGATATTGTCCCAGATCACGCGGTCGAGGTGCACCACCTTGCCGCCGGCCAGCCCGGAGGCCGGCTCCTGGCGCGGCACATAGGCGGTGTTCTTGTCATAGACATAGCGCGCGCCCGGCTTCGTCTCCTTCCGGTTGAAGACGAACGGGCCGCTGCCGATGTTGGCCGTCACCTGCTGGTCGGGCGGGGTTTGCGCGTCCTTCTCGCGCATCACGAAGCAACTGCTCGTCACCTGCTTGGCGAGCAGATCGAGCGTCAGCCCGAACGGCTCCTTGAGGCGCAGCACGAAGGTCTTGTCGTCCTTGGGCGAGAGATCGGCGGTCTGCGCCATCAGTGCCTGCCCGCCGCCGTCCTTCGCCCCCCAGCGGCGGATCGAGGCGACGCAGTCGCGCGACGTGACCGCGGTGCCGTCGTGCCACTTGAGGCCGTCGCGCAGCGCGAACGTGTAGGTCTTCTTGTCGTCCGACAGCCCCCACTTGCCGACCATCTGCGGCTGCGGGCGGAACTGGGCGTCATTGGCGAACAGCACGTCGTAGATCATGAAGCCGTGGTAGGCGCTGATGTTCGCCGTGGTCCACACCGGATCGAACACGCGCAGATCGCCCTGCATCACCGCGCGCATCGTTTTGGTGTCGGCCGGGGCGGCGGCGGCGCGCCGGATCGCGGGCGCGGCCAATGCGACGCCGGCGATCGCGCCGCCCTGCATCACGCGGCGTCGGGAAATGGTCACGCGGCTCCTCCCTGATCGGTTCGTCTTCTTTGCTTGGCGCAAACGGAGCTTCGGCACCCCTGCGGGACGGATGCCCTCGCGTCCTTCGCGCAATTCTAGGCGCCGCCCGGAACCATTGTCCAGCGCCCGGCGGCGCTCGGACACGGCCAACCCCTTATTCATCTGGCGGACACGCAGCCGCACGCGGTGCGGGCACAATCGGCCAACTGCGACCGATTCTCAATCTGACGCCGCCCTCCGCGCGGTTGGCCGGGCCGTTGATTCGCGGCCGGGCCTGCGGCATGGAACCGCATGGCCGAACTCACTCTGCACAACAGCCTGACCCGGCGGCGCGAGCGCTTCGTGCCGATCGATCCCGCGCATGTGCGGATGTACGTGTGCGGGCCGACCGTGTACGACCTCATGCACGTCGGCAACGGCCGGCCCGAGGTGGTGTTCGACGTGCTCGCGCGCCTGCTGCGCCATCTCTATCCGCGCGTCACCTATGTCCGCAACATCACCGACGTCGACGACAAGATCAACGCCCGCGCGGCCGAACAAGGAGAGCCGATCGGGCGGCTGACGGCGCGCACGCTCGCCGATTTCCATGCCGACGTCGCCGCCCTCGGCGTGCGGCCCCCGGATCAGGAGCCGCGCGCGACTGCGCACGTCCCCGAGATGATCGCGATCATCGAGCGCCTGATCGCGTCGGGCCACGCCTATGCGGCGCAGGGCCACGTGCTGTTCTCGGTCGCGAGTTTTCCCGCCTACGGCCGCCTCTCCGGCCGCAGCCCGGACGAGATGCTGGCCGGTGCCCGGGTGGAGGTGGCGCCCTACAAGCGCGATCCGGGCGACTTCGTGCTGTGGAAGCCGTCAGACGCGGACCTGCCCGGTTGGGAAAGCCCCTGGGGCCGCGGCCGTCCCGGCTGGCACATCGAGTGCAGTGCCATGTCCTGGCGCTATCTCGGCGAGAGCTTCGACATCCACGGCGGCGGCGCCGACCTGCTGTTCCCGCACCACGAGAACGAGCTGGCGCAGAGCCTGTGCGCCTTCCCGGGCAGTGCCTTCGCGCGCGTGTGGCTGCACAACGGGATGCTGAATACCGGCGGCGAGAAGATGTCGAAAAGCCTCGGCAATTTCCTGACGCTGCGCGATGCACTCGCGGCCTGGCCGGGCGAAGTGATCCGGCTGGCGCTCCTGCGCGGTCATTATCGCGCGCCGCTGGAATTGGGCGAGGCGGCGCTCCGTGAGGCGCGGCAGGAGCTCGACCGGCTCTACCGCGCGCTGGAACGCCATCCGGTCGCGATGGCGGCTGGGGCGGGCACGGTGCCCGAGCCGGTTCCCGAGGCGGTGCCCGAGCCGGTGCTGGAGGCGCTGTGCGACGATCTCAACACGCCGCTCGCCCTTTCGCGCCTGCACGCGCTGGCGGACGCGGCGCTGGCGGGCGAGGCCGAGGCGGCGGCGCGCCTGCGCGCGGGCGCCGGTCTGCTCGGCCTGCTCGGGCAGGCGCCGGCGGCGTGGTTCCGCGGCGGCGAGGACGCGGCCGCGATCGAGGCGGCGCTGGCGGAGCGCGAAGCGGCACGCCGCGCGCGCGACTTCGCCCGTGCCGACGCAATTCGCAACGATCTTGCGGCGCGCGGCATCGTTGTCGAGGACGGGCCGCGCGGCAGCACCTGGCGGCGCGCCACATGAGGGAGACGCGAATGACCAAGCCCATGATCCTTGCCGCCCTGCTGCTCGTGACGGCGCCGGTCTTTGCGCTATCGGTCTTTGCGCTATCGGGCTTTGCGCGACCGGGCTTCGCACAGACCTCGCCGACCATGCCGGGGATGCCGAAAGCCCCCGGTCCGTCGGCGGCCTCGCCCGCCGATCAGGCGTTCATGGCAGCGATGGACCGGATGAACGCGACGATGAAGGTGCCGCTGACCGGCAACCCGGACGCCGATTTCGTCGCCATGATGATCCCGCACCACCAGGGCGCGGTCGATATGGCGAAGGTCGAGCTGCAATACGGCAAAAACGAGCAACTGCGGCGGATGGCGGACCGCATCGTCACCGCGCAGACCAAGCAGATCGACGCGCTGCGACGCTGGCAGGCGCGGCATGGCCGGAAGCACGCGCAGTAGCCGCCGATGACCGGGCGCGGGCAGGCCGCGCATCTCGTGGCAGCCGAGGGTGCGCCGGTCGTCATTCTCGTGCGTCCGCAGCTCGCCGAGAACATCGGCGCGGTCGCGCGCGCGATGGGCAATGGCGGGCTGTTCGGCCTGCGATTGGTCGCCCCCCGCGACGGCTGGCCGCAGGAGCGCGCGTGGCGCACCGCGTCGGGCGCGGATGCGATCCTCGACGCGGCGAGCGTGCATCCCGACGTGACGGCGGCGGTCGCCGATCTGCACCGCGTCTTCGCCACCTGCCCGCGCCCGCGCCATGTCGTCACCCCGCTGCTGACCGCCCGTGGTGCCGCGGCCGAATTGCGCGCGGTCGCCGCGCGCGGCCTGCGCACCGGCATCCTGTTCGGCCCCGAGCGCGCCGGGCTCGACAGCGACGACCTCGCTCGCGCCGACGCGCTGGTGCGCTATCCCCTCAACCCGGATTTCATGTCGCTCAATCTCGCGCAGGCGGTGATGGTGCTCGCCTATGAATGGTGGACCGCCGCCGAGCCGACCCCGCCGCGCCGCCTGATGACCAATGAGACGCAGATCGCGACCAAAGCCGAGCTGGAGAACTTCCTCGCCCACCTGGTCGACGAACTCGACGCCTGCGGCTTCCTGCGCAATGCGCCGAAGCGGCCCGGGATGGTGCGCAACATCCGCCACTTCTTCGAGCGCGGCGAGGTGACGGAGCAGGAGCTGCGCACGCTGCACGGCATCGTCACCGAGCTTGCGATCGGCCGGCGGGTGCGAGGACGGCTGGAGCGGGACATGATCGGCGATGCCGAGGTGGGTTGATCGGTCTTGCCCCAATCGCCACGTCCAAACGGAGCTTGAGCGATGAGCAACACAACCCTCTATGACACCGACTTCCATGCCTGGGCGATCGAGCAGGCCGACCTGCTGCGCGCCGGTCGGCTCGCCGAGGCGGATATCGCGCACATTGCCGAGGAAATCGACAGCATGGGGCGAAGCGAGAAACGCGAGCTCGTCAATCGATTGGCCGTGCTGCTCACCCACCTGCTGAAATGGCAGCACCAGCCGAGTTTCCAGGATACGAGCTGGCGCCTGACCATTCTCGAGCAACGCAGCCGGCTGGTGGCGCACCTCGCCGACAATCCCAGCCTCAAGAGCCTGGTTGGGGAGGCGATCGCGACCGCCTACCGTTTCGCGCGGCTCGGTGCGCAAAAGGAAACCGGGCTGCCGGAGCGCGTGTTCCCCGTTGCCTGCCCGTGGACGATCGAACAGGTGATGTCGGACGAGTTCTGGCCGGAGGAGGCTTGATACGCTCCTTTGCGCCCCGGCCCGCGCCGTGGCCAGGTCCGGCGCGTTTCCCTACGAGCGGTTCGGCACGGCGCTCGCGGGCGCGATCGGGATCGCGATCGTCAGTCCCGGGGAGCGGTCCCGCGCAGCGCCGCGGTCCGCGCGACACGGCGCTTGAGCGCCTGCGCCGCCGGCGGCAGGCGGCGCTTCGGGGTCGCGGCGAGGAAGGCGTCGATCCCGCCCCGGCGCTCCACGGTGCGGATCGCGCGCGTCGAGAGGCGCAGCCGGACCGCAAAACCGAGCGCGTCGGACAGCAGTGACGCCTCCTGCAAATTGGGCAGGAAGCGGCGGCGGGTCTTGTTATTGGCGTGACTGACGTTGTTGCCGGTCAGCACGCCCTTGCCCGTGAGCTGGCAGCGGCGGGACATCGCAGGAAACCTCGGATAGGACGGCGAAGCGCGGCTTATGCGGGCGCGGGCGCTTCGCGTCAAGCCGGCCTACGGCGCCCGGTCGCGCAGGGTGCGTTGCAGGTCGCGCTCGATCGGGCCGGTATCGGCGTCGAAGGCCGCGTGCGCCACCTCGCGCCAGTCGGCGACATCGAGCACGCGGGTCGGGTTGTCGCGCAGCAATTCGCGCTTGAGGAACGGATAGCCGGCAAGCAGAAGCTGCCGCCACAGATCGCTGGTGGGGTTGAGCGGAATGCGGCCCACCGCCGCCTCGCGGATGCGGCGCGCGTGCCGGCGCCGCGCCTCGTGGATCGGGTCGGCGCCCTCCTGCGGTTCGCGGCGCTCGGCCCCCGGCGGCGGTTCGGCCTCGCGCACCAGCGGCTCGTACGGCCACAGCGCGCGGGCGCGAAAGCCGCCGCGCAGCAGCGCCTGCGTCAGCCCCACCTCGTAGGTGCGGATCACCCAGTGCTTCGAGGGCACCGGCTGCACGCTCGCCCAGAAGCTCCGCCAGGCCCGGCTCTCCAGCACCGCGCGGCTGTAGGCGAGGAAGTAGGATTGCAGGTGGTAGCGGGATTGCCAACTCTCGGTCAGGCCCCAGAGATCGGCCTCGTTGAGGTCGATCCGTTCGATCACGCCGCGCAACGGACAGAGCGGGCCATAGAGGCTGTCATTGGCGGTCACGAGCATCTCGGTATCGGCGCGCGGCAGGCCGAGCCGTTCCAGCGCCTCGCGCCAGGCGCCGAAATCGTAGCCGATATTGCGCCGGACCAGCACGCCCGCGCAGAGGCGCTGCAAGGCCGTCATCGCGTCCGGCTGGAGGCGGCCGGAATTGGTCACGAACACGACCGATAGCCCGGCCTCGGCGAGTGCGCGCACGTAGTGCATGACGTGCTCGCGCACCACGCCCGCACGGTCGAAATGGACGAACACCGCGACCTCGGGGCCGAGCGGGATTTCGCCCTCCGGCCAGGCGGAGACGAGCTGCCGCGGCGAGCGCAGCGGGCCGGCGTAGGAGGCGAGGTGCGGGATCACGCCATAGCGGGCAAGCCGCCAGCCGTGGCGGGTGGCGCTGGCGAGCCGTCGCGAGAGGCCGCCCCCGAGCGGTCCGTCAGCCATGCCCTATGCGGCGCGCTGGCGCAGGTCGCGCGGGGCATCGGCGCCGGCGGCCGAGCCGGCGGCGAGACCCTCGCGCAAGACGGAAGCCGCCTGCGCGCGGTCGCCGGCCGCCTCCAGCGCCTCGACATGCCCGCGCAGCGCGGTCCAGAAGCGCGGGTCGGCGGCAGCGAGGCCGATGCGGGCGCGCGCGAAGCGGCGCGCCGCCCGGGCCGGGTCGCCGCCGCGTTGCAGGTCCAGCGTCGCGGCGGCGAGCAGCAGTTCGCGGCGCTGATCCGAACCCGGCGGCGCGTCGGCCTCGATCCAGGGCAGTTCCTCGAGCCGCAGCGAGGCGGCGAGCGCGCGCGCCCGCGCATAGCGGCCGCGCCCGACCAGGGCGACGAAGCGCTGCCGGCCGGCGATCTGCTCAGCGGGCAGCAGCTCGTCGGGAACCAGCGCCGGATTGCCGCCGCAGGCCGCCAGTGCCTCCTCACGCAACGCCGCCTCGCCGGCGTGGTCGCCGAGCTGTGCCGCGGCCTCCAAGCCGCCGCCCAGCGCCGCCCAGTAAAGGCCGTGCTCGGGCGGGATCACCTCCGATGCCGTCGGGCGCAGGCTGGTTCGGACGGCGGCAAACATCCGCGCTGCCCGAGCCGGATCGCCGCCCTTCTGCACTTCCAGCACCCCGAGCGCGAACCGCGCGTCGCGCGCGCTCGCGTCGCGCGGCGGCTCGGGGGCACCGGCGCGAAAACCCTCAGCCTCGGCCACGTCGCGGGCGAGGCGATAATGCTGGGCGTTGACCAGGCCGACCAGCGCGCGTTCGGCGATGGTGCGGCGCTGCGCCGCGCCATCCCCGCCGGGTGCCGCGGGCAGGGCGCGCAGCCGCGCGGCGATCGCCTCGTCGCCGGCCGCGGCGGCGCACAGCAACGCCTCGGCGCGCGCGATCCAGCCGATCTGTTCGGTCAGCCCGTCTTCCATCGCGAGTTCGCCGAGCGCGCGGCGCAACGCACTGGCGGCGTCGGCCGCGAGCGCGAAGCGGCGTTCGAGCGAGCCGCGCGCGACACCCGCCCCGAGTTGCTGGATGGACCGTGCATAGATCAGGCCGCCAAGATTGAGCGGCACCAGCCGCGCCATCTCTTCGAGACCGCAGGTGGCGAGCGCTGGCGGCAAGGCATCGAGCGTATCGAGGTCGATGCCGAAGCGGTCGCGACAGGCCGCTAGCAGCATCTGCCAGGCGCGTTCCGCGCCCGCGGCATCGGCGTCGTTGCTGCACTCCTGCAACGCGCGGCCGGCGAAGCCCAGGAACACGTCGCTGCCCGGCGGCGTCGCTGCGGCTCGTGCCAGCAAATGCTGGCGGTAGCCGGCGCGAAGCGTGGCGGGATCGGCCTCGAGCACGAGCGGCGCGTCGGACGCGAACGCGACGAGCGAGTGGCTGTCGGTTTCCACCTGCACCTGCGCGAAGCCGGCTTCGGCAAGCAGATGGCGGAGGCTGACGGGGTTCTGGAACACCAGATGCAGGCCGGGCGAGAGCAGCGGCACCAGCGCGCCGGACGGCATCGACGGTGCCAGGTGCTCGCCGTTGGGCGTGGTCAGCACCAGCACGCCGCCGGGCTTGAGCATCGCCCGCAACGTGCGGACGAATGCGCGCGGCGAGGGCACGTGCTCGATGACTTCCGAGCCGAGCACCACATCCATGCTGCCGCGTGCTTCGTCGTCGTCGTGCAGGTAGCGCAGTTCGATCGGCAGTGCGAGCTGGTCGCGGCCAAGTGCCGAGAGGCCGGCCGGGTCGATGCCCCGGCCGTCCCAGCCCTTGGTGCGGATCGCGTAGTCGAGGCCGAAGCCGAAGCCGCAGCCGACCTCCATGTAGGTGCTTCCCGGCGGATTGCGGAGCTGCGCAAGCGGGCGCGTGATCAGCCAGACGCCGGCGCCCTGCTGCACGTAGAACGGCACCCGGCCGCGGCCGAGCATCGATTCCTCGGCGTAGTCCGGCGGGTTCTGATCGTCATAGAAACAGGCGGTGCAGTCCGGGCAGCGAAGCACGTGGGTGCGCCGCAGCGGATGGTCCGGGGTTAGGAAATCGACCGCGAGGACCAGGGATTTCTGCGCCGCCGACCCGCAATTGGGGCACGTCATGGCGAGCCGGTCCGGCGGCAATGTCGCGGCCAGTTCCTCGCTGGCCCAGGTGACCTGCGGCGGGCGGACCTGGCCGGCTTGGGGCGGCGACGCGTTCATGGCAACCATACATCCGCGAGCGGGCGGGCGATGGCAAGCCGGCGCCTGGACACGCCGCAGCGGCCGTCTCACGATGCGCCGAGAGGGCGCGCCGCGAGGGGAGACGCCGGATGAGTGCCAACCGCAAGCGGCTGCTGCTGCCCAAGACACTGCACGAGGCCGGCTGGGCGATCGCGCGGGCGCGGGCGGAACTCGACCTCGTGTCCTATCCGGCCGAGATGGCAGATGCCGATTTCCGCGCCCTGCTGGCGCCCGCGCACGGGGTGGCACTCGGCGTGCGGCCGTTCGGGCAAGCCGATCTGGCGGCGGCGGCGGCACTGGAAGTCGTGGGCCGCATCGGCGTCGGCTATGACGCGGTCGATGTGCCGGCGCTGACCCGCCGGCGCATCCCGCTGATGACGACCGGCACCGCCAACTCCGTATCCGTCGCCGAGCAGGCGGTTTTCTTTATTCTGGCGCTGGCGAAGCGGTGGGCGGCGCTGGATGCGATGGTGAAGCAGGGTCGCTGGGACGAGCGCTTCACCCGGCTGCCGACCGAGATCGCCGGCAAAACCGCACTCGTGGTGGGGTTCGGCCGGATCGGCAGTCGCGCGGCGGCGCGGCTGCGCGGCTTCGAGGTGCGGGTGCTGGTGTTCGACCCTTACGTGGACGCCGCCGCGATCCGTGCGGCGGGGTGCGAGGCGGCGGCCGATCTCGATGCCGCGCTGGCGCAGGCGGATTTCGTCACCATCCACTGCCCGCGCAATGCCGAGACGACGGGGATGTTCGGCGCGGCGCGGCTCGGGCGGATGAAGCGCGGCGCGGTTCTGGTCAACACCGCGCGCGGCGGCATCGTGGACGAGGCGGCGCTGCACGCGGCGCTGGCGTCGGGGCATTTGTCGGGCGCCGGCCTCGACGTGTTCACCGAGGAGCCGACGCCGCTGGAAAACAAGCTGCTGGCGCTGCCGAACGTGATTCTGGCCCCGCACGTCGCGGGCGTCACGCACGAGGCGGCGGCGGCGATGGCGCGCAGCACGGTCGAGAACCTGCTGTCGGTGCTCGACGGCACGCCGCGGCGCGAAAACGCGGTCAATCCCGAGGTGTGGGGCTGAGGCGATGGGCGACCTGCCGCGTCTGAAGCATTTCGGCTGGGGCCGCGAGGGCGAGGCGATCACGCCGGCGGAGGAATCCGCACTGCTGGCGCGCTACGCGGCGCGCTTCGGGGTGTCGGAGTTCGCCGAGGTGACGCCGCCGCCGCTGGATGCGATCCGGCTTTCCGCGCCGCGCCTGTCGCCGCCGGCGAGCCTCGCCGCATGCTGCTCGACCGCCACCTACGACCGCGCCGCGCACGCCTTTGGCAAGAGCTACGCCGACACGCTGCGCGGCCTGCTCGGCGACTATGCCGACGCGCCCGACGTGGTGGCGTATCCGGCCGATGAGGCGCAACTGATCGCGGTGCTGGACTGGGCGACGGGCGCCGGCGCGCAGGTGATCCCGTTCGGGGGCGGCAGCAGCGTGGTGGGCGGGGTGACGCCGCCGCCGGCCGCGCGTGGCACGGTCACGATCAACCTGCGCCAACTGGATCGCGTGCTGGAGGTGGATGCCGCCTCGCGCGCGGCGCGGATCGAAGGCGGCGCGTTTGGCCCGGCGCTGGAGGCGCAGTTGCGCCCGCACGGGCTGACGCTGCGGCATTTCCCGCAGAGCTTCGAGTTCTCGACGCTGGGCGGCTGGATCGCGACCCGCTCGGGCGGCCACTTCGCCAGCCTGTTCACCCATATCGACGAGTTCGTGGAAAGCGTGCGGGTCGTAACACCGGCGGGCGTGGTGCAGACGCGCCGGCTGCCCGGCTCGGGCGCCGGGCCCAGCCCGGACCGGCTGTTCCTTGGGTCCGAAGGCGTGCTCGGGATCATCACCGAAGCCTGGATGCGGGTGCAGGCGCGGCCGCGCTTCCGAGCCGGCGGTGCGGTGCGGTTCCCCGATCTGGCCCATGCGATGGCGGCGCTGCGGGTGATCTCGCAATCGGGGCTGTGGCCGGCGAATTGCCGCGTGCTCGATCCGGAGGAGGTGCGCAACACCGGCGCGGGGGACGGCCGCTTCGCGGTGATGGTGCTGGGTTTCGAGGGGGCGGACCATCCGCTCGATCCCGCGATGGCGCGGGCGCTGGAATGCTGTGCCGATCATGGCGGTGCGGCCGAATTGGCGGCGGCCGACGCGCATCGCGAGGGGGCGGCTGAAGCGTGGCGGACGGCGTTCATCCGGATGCCGTATGCACGCGAGCGGACGATCGGCCGCGCGATCATCAACGACACGTTCGAGACCGCGATCACCTGGGATCGGTTCGAGGCGTTTCACGCCGCGGTCAAGGGTGCGACCGAGGCGGCGATCCGCGACGCCACCGGCCGGCCGGGGCAGGTGACGTGCCGGATCACGCACGTCTATCCCGACGGGCCGGCGCCCTATTTTACCTTCCACGCGCTCGGGCGGCATGGCGGTTTGATGGAGCAGTGGGGGGCCATCAAGCGCGCCGCGAGCGATGCGCTGATCGCCGAAGGGGGCACGATCACGCACCATCATGCCGTCGGGCGCGAGCATCGGCCCTGGTACGATCGGGAACGGCCAAAATTGTTCGCGCAGGCGCTGCGGGCGGCCAAGCGGACGCTCGACCCGGCCGGGCTGCTCAATCCGGGGGTGCTGATCGACCCTTGAGCGATCCGCCCGTACTGGCGGGCGTGCCGGCCGCGCCCCATTTTGGCGATGATGACCGTTTTCGGTGTCGGCGAGACCCCTCCCCCAACCCCCTCCCGCAAGGGGAGGGGGCTTGGGGACGCGGCTCCCCCTCCCCTTGCGGGAGGGGGTCGGGGGGAGGGGTCGAGTGAGTGCCGGCCGTGAACGCAATTGCGCCGAACGACCGGGTACGGGCCGCGCGTCTGGTGGAGGCCGGGACAGCCCGGTACTTCGCCGAACGGCGCGGCGCGGTGGACCCTTTCGTCGATCGGCATTTCGGCTGGCGGGGCGCGCTCAGGCTGCATCGGGCGGCGCTGGGTTGGGACGTGCTGCGGGCGCCGGCGAACATCGCCCTCGGGCTGCCGAATTTCGCACTGCACGTGGCGTCGCTGGCGGCCGGCCGGCTGGGATCGGCGAGGGCCGCGCGCGCGCTCGACCGGAGGCTGCTGCTGCGCACGGCGGTGGCACGCGAGGTGGAGTGGCTGATCTGGACCGAATTGCTGGAGTTGCCCTTTGCCCAGGACGGGCGGCGCCGCGAGCGCGACGCGCTGGCCGAGGCGATCCTGGCCGAAGCGGCGGCGGAGCCGGACGTGACCGAGGCCTTGGCGGCGATCGGGCGGCACGGCGGCGATGCGGCGTTCCGGGCGCGACTGACGGCGGCGGTCGAGACCTATGCCGGATCGCGCGCGGCGGCGGCCGAGATCACGACGGCGCTGGTGACGATGGGGGCCGGGGCGCTGGCGCTGAAGCAGCTCACGCCGGGGGTGGCGACGCTGGGGCCGGGCCTCGCGGCGGTGATGGCGCAGCAGGCGGCGATCGCGTCCTTCCCGCTCGGCGCCGGGCTGGGCGGGGTGTGGTATTCGCTGTTCCCGGCGGCACCGTCGGCGGTGCTGGTGACGGGGCTGACGGTCGGGCTGATGGGGGCGGCGGCGTTCTTCACCGCGTTCACCGGCGTGCTCACCGACCCGTTGCAGCGGCGGGTGGGCCTGCACCGGCGGCGGCTGCTGCTGCTGGTGGCGGCGCTGGAGCGTCAGATGCGGGATCCGGCGGCGCCGGCCTATGCGCTGCGCGACCATTACGTGGCGCGGGTGGTCGATCTGCTCGATCTGCTCGGCTCGGCATGGCGGCTCGCGCATCTCGGGTGAGGGCGGCCATCGCCGCGCTGGCCGTGCTGGCGATCGCCGGCTGCGGGTCGGCGGCGCTGGACCAGCGCCGGGCCGCGCTCTCGACGCTGATCGGGCAGCCGGAGGCGGCGGCGGTGCAGGCACTCGGGGTGCCGGAGACGAGCTATGCTTTGGGCGACGCGCGCGTGCTGGTGTGGCGGCAGCACGAAGCCTGGCGGGTGCCGGGGGCGCCGGGGATTCCGGGCTGGGCGAGCTTCAGCTGCACGACCAGCTTGCTGGTGCGCCGCGGCCTCGTCTCCAGCTTCGACTTGCGCGGCAACGGCTGCGCCGGGTGAAACGCAGAAGGGCCCCGGCTTGCGCCGGAGCCCTTCACATTGCGTGACGACCGAGCGGCCGCCATCGACCGGGTTTAGCCGATCCGGGTGGATCCCGAGGCGGGGGTCCAGGTCGCAGCGGTCCTCGGCATCAGACAATGAGACACTGGATCACCTCCTTTCAGTTTGGTTGCGGACGGCGGCTAAGGTGGCGCGGCCGCCCGCCGGATGCAAGATTTTTGGCCCGAGTTGCTGCGGCGGAGCCGTTGCCCTTGAATAACCCATCAAGTTAGGTTACGTGAGCCTGTGGTCACCATTGACTGACGCCGAAATCGACGCCGCCACGGAACGCGGCAGGATTGCCCGCCTCAACGAGCCGCGGGCGGCAGCCGCTCGCTATGATCGACGGCGCGGCCGAGTAGTCGTCGAGCTGACAAACGGCTGCACTTTCACCTTCCCGCCGCGCTTGGCCCAGGGGTTGGAAACGGCAACGGAGGAGCAACTCGCCCAGGTCGAAATCCTCGGCGCGGGCTACGGCCTGCACTGGGAAGCCCTCGACGCCGACCTGTCGATTCCCGGCCTGCTCGCCGGCCTGTTCGGAACCAAGGTCTACATGGCCCGCCGCGCAGGCCAGGCGACATCTCCGGCCAAGGCTGTGGCCGCACGGGCGAACGGCGCGAAGGGAGGGCGCCCGTCCAAATCAGCCCGGCGCTAACCCGCGCGCCGGTTCAGTGCCGTCACCATCAGCCCGATCGCCTCGGTGTGCCACCGCTTGACTGCCTTGTGGTCGGCGCCGAGCACCGCGCCGAGGCGGCGCCAACTGAACAGGTGCCGCTCGGTCATCGGGCTGACCAGCGAGCGCGGCGCCGACGATGCGGCGCAGCACGTAGCGCTCGCGCGGGATCAGGGTGATCCAGCCCAGCGCCTCGTCCATGCGATCGATCTTGATCGCATCGGGGACTGCCGGCCGGGCACGTTCCGGATTCCAGCCATAGGCATCGAGGGCGGTGCGCACGATCTCGATCCGGCTCTGGCGGAGCTGCGTCGAGGGGCCGGTGTGCGGCAGCGCGAGCAGGGTCATTCCGGCCTCCTCCAGCCGGTAGATCACCAGATCCGCGTCGTAGGCGGGCAGCCTGGTCGGGGCGCGCGCGGACGCGCCATGCGCGCTCATGCGAACACCGGATACGGATAGGGGCAGCCGGCGAGCGAGGTTTGCTCGGTGAGCACGGCCCAGGCGATCGGGTGCCCCGGCGGCAGCGGCGGCCGGTCGGTCACGCGCGGCGCTGCGGGCGGCCGCACGACCGGAGCCACGGCGCGGGCGGGCGGCGCGTCGGCGGTGCCGCGCAGCAGCGCCTGGCCGCGTGCGACCACACTGTTCCGTCCGGCGGCAAGGCTGTGGGCGATCGCGTCCCAAGTGACGCCGGCGCGGCGCAAGCGGAGGATTTCCGCGTCGGCCTGAGCGGTCCAAACGATACGTTGCGGCATGGGGGTCCTCGTCTCGGTGACGAGGGCGTGTTAGCATCTTTAACTAACATTGGTTGGTAATACTAACTTAACCGCCCGTTAAATCTTCTCCCTCGCGACCGTCTTGCCGTGCTTTTTTTCTCCCGTGCCGCCTCAGCGCTGCGGCATCGCGACACGAGGCCAGGCGGCCGGCAGCGCGAACACCGACCCGGGCTGTGCCGCGTAGTCCACCGTCTGCGCCACCATCGCCGTGTGCCCGCCGATGGTTGCGCGCAGCAGCACGCCGTCCGTGGTCAGGCACACCTCGGTCGGCTGTCCGGCGGCGTCCTTGGTCTGCCAGTCGGTGCAGGACAGGCCGGCGATGGTCTCCTCGCCCGCGCGCACAAACGGCGCCGACCCGGGATCGGTGCCGGGGATCGACAGGCCGACGCCCTGCGCCTGCAGCACGCGCTTGGCCTGCTCCTGCACCATCGAAACTTCGTGCTTGCCGTAATCCATGATCATGTAGAAGCCCGCGCTGGGCGGATCGACGCGCAGCAGGTGGTCGGCGACGTCCCAGCGCATCCGCTGCGTCAGCACGTGGCCCGGCACGGTCATGCGGTAGGTCACATCGACATCGCGGCTCGGGATCGTGGCCGGCGCCGCCGCCGCGGCGCCGGCGGGCAGGGAGGCCATCGCCGGCAGCACGGCCAGCAACACGGCCCGCAACATGGCCATTATCCGGCCTCTCACGAGCGGCCTCCCGGCAGGCGACCCAGCTTGACGGACCCGGCGGGGACGACGAACAGCGCCGCCGGCTGCGGCGCCTCCTCCACCGCCGTCGCCACTACGCTCCCGCTCACGCCGTCGCCGGCGCCGCGAACGCGCAGCACCAGGCCGTCAGCGGTGATGCAAGCATCGCCATGACCGCGCCCGGCGCCCCCTGCCTTATCGGCGATGGACCATTCGGTGCAGGACAGGCCCGCGACCGTGTCGTGTCCGGTGCGGCGGAAGCGCAGCCCCTCCGCCTGGGTCAGGAAGCGGTCTGCCGCCGACCCGATCGGCATCCGCAGATAGCCGTGCGCCGCCGGCATCACCACCGTCACCAGTCGCGCCGCGCGGTCGAGGATGGCGTAGTCGGACATCCCCTCGGCATCGACCCGCACCAGCGCAGCGCCGGCCTTGACATAGGCGCGCACCATGAGCGAGCGCCCGTCCCGCGCGTCGGTCACGCGATAGCTCAACGTCGCGTCGTGGGCCGGGAGCAGCGCGGGCGGTGCCTCGGCGCGCGCGGCTTGCGCCACCGCGAGCCCGGCGGCGAGGGCAAAAAAGCAGGCGAGGCGGGGCATCAGGGCGAACACTCCTGCGGGATCGGGGAAGCGCGAGCGGCACGGCCGCCCATCGCGTACAACTCGCGACGCAGCAACGCCGGGTCCGGCGCCGCGATCCAGGCGGCGCGCGATTCCACGGCGGCGGCCAGCAGCATCTTGTACTCGTCGCGCGGCACCTCCAGCACGCCGAACTGGGCGAGGTGGCGGGTGACGAATTGCGTGTCCAGCAGCCGGTAGCCGCCGAGGCGCAGCCGCGCGACCAGATGCGCGAGTGCCACCTTGGAGGCGTCGCGCTCGATCGAGAACATGCTTTCGCCGAAGAACACGCCGCCGAGCGAGACCCCATAGAGGCCGCCCGCCAGCCGGCCGCCCCGCCGGCACTCGACCGAGTGCGCGTGGCCGAGCCGGAACAGGTCGGTGAACAGGCGTTCGATCTCGCCGTTGATCCAGGTGTCCTCGCGCCCCGGGGCGGGGCTCGCGCAGCCGCGAACGACGGCGCGGAAGTCGCGGTCGGCGGCGACCTCGAACGTCTCGGAGAGCGCCGTGCGCAGCAGCCGCCGGGGCAGGTGGAAGCCGCTCAGCGGCAGCACGCCCCGCTGCTCGGGGTCGAGCCAATAGAGCCGCTCGCCGTGCCGTGTTTCGGCCATCGGAAACAGGCCGGCGCGGTAGGCGCGCAGCATCAGGTCGGGCGTCACCTCGAAGACGCGGCGGGACATGCCCCGATGATGGGCCAAGGGCGCGCCCGGTGCCAGGGTCGCACTGGACGCGGCGGCCGCGCTGCGCCATCTGTGATCGCCCATGTCCCAGGTCTCCCAGACCCTCGCCCGCCCCGCGCCGGTCGCGTTCTTGCCCCAGAAGCAGCCGGCCAAGCCGCCGAGCAAGCCGCTGCGTGTGGTGTCCGACTACGCGCCCGCCGGCGACCAGCCCACCGCGATCGAGGAGCTGGTGGCGGGCATCAGATCGGGCGAGCGCGACCAAGTGCTGCTCGGCGTCACCGGGTCGGGCAAGACCTTCACGATGGCCAAGATGATCGAGGCGACCCAGCGCCCGACCCTGATCCTGGCGCCGAACAAGACGCTCGCGGCCCAGCTCTACGGCGAGATGAAGTCGTTCTTCCCGGACAACGCGGTCGAGTACTTCGTCAGCTACTACGATTATTACCAGCCGGAAGCGTACGTCCCGCGCACCGATACGTATATCGAGAAGGACGCGCAGATCAACGAGCAGATCGACCGCATGCGCCACGCCGCGACGCAGGCGCTGCTGGAGCGCGGCGATGTCATCATTGTCGCATCCGTCTCGTGCATCTACGGCATCGGCTCGGTCGAGACCTATTCGCGCATGACGGTGCGGCTCGAAACCGGCGGGCGGATCGACCGCGACCGGCTGGCGCGCGCGCTGGTCGATCTACAGTATCGCCGCAACGACGCGGCGTTCCAGCGCGGCGCGTTCCGGCTGCGCGGCGAGACGGTGGACATCTTCCCGAGCCACTACGAGGACCGCGCCTGGCGCATCTCGCTGTTCGGCGACGAGGTCGAGGCGATCAGCGAGTTCGACCCGCTGACCGGCGAGGTGACGGCAAAGCTCGATCAGGTGACGGTCTATGCGAACAGCCACTACGTGACGCCGCGGCCGACGCTCACGCAGGCGATCATCGAGATCAAGCAGGAGCTGCGCGAGAGGCTGGCGTGGTTCGAGGCGAACGGCAAGCCTCTCGAATCGGAACGCCTGGCGCAGCGCACCGCGTTCGACATCGAGATGATGGAGACGACCGGAAGCTGCAAGGGGATCGAGAACTACTCGCGCTATCTTTCCGGCCGCAATGCCGGCGAGCCGCCGCCGACGCTGTTCGAGTATCTGCCCGAGAACGCGCTGCTGATCGTCGATGAGAGCCACGTGACGGTGCCGCAGATCGGCGGGATGGAGCGCGGCGACCATGCTCGCAAGTCGATCCTGGCCGAGTTCGGCTTCCGCCTGCCGTCCTGCATCGACAACCGCCCGCTCAAGTTCGAGGAATGGGAGCGGTTCCGGCCGCAGACGACCTTCGTCTCGGCGACCCCCGGCCCGTGGGAGATGGAACGCACGGCCGGCGTGTTCGCCGAGCAGGTGATCCGCCCGACCGGGCTGGTCGATCCGATGACCGAGGTGCGCCCGGTGGAGCGGCAGGTGGACGATCTGCTCGCCGAGGTGCGAGCGGTCGCGGCACAGGGATTCCGCACGCTGGTCACGACGCTGACCAAGCGCATGGCCGAGGATTTGACCGACTACCTGACCGAGAACGGCGTGAAGGTGCGCTATCTCCATTCCGACGTCGATACGCTCGAGCGAATAGAAATCATTCGCGACCTGCGGCTCGGCGTGTTCGACGTGCTGGTGGGGATCAACCTGCTGCGCGAGGGACTGGACATTCCCGAATGCGCGCTGGTCGCGATCCTGGATGCCGACAAGGAAGGCTTCTTGCGCAGCCAGACCAGCCTGATCCAGACCATCGGCCGCGCCGCGCGCAACATCGAGGGGCGGGTGATCCTGTATGCCGACGTGCTGACCCGCAGCCTGCGCGTCGCGATCGAGGAGACCGACCGCCGCCGCACCAAGCAGACGGCGTGGAACGCGGCACACGGGATCACGCCGCAGAGCGTGCGCAAGAACATCGGCGAGGTGATGGCCTCGGTGTTCGAGCAGGATTACGTGACGGTGGCACCGGTGCGCGACACCCGCGCCACCGAGTTCATCGGCCACAACCTCAAGGCCAGCATCGCCGAGCTGGAGAAGCGGATGCGGGCGGCGGCGGCGGATCTGGAGTTCGAGGAAGCGGCCCGCCTGCGCGACGAGATCCGCCGGCTGGAGGCGCTGGAACTCGGCCTCGAGCCGCCGCCGCCACCTTCGCACGTGCGGCCCGCGCGGGACCGGACGCCGGAGCCGCTCGGGCCCGGAGGTGGAGGATACGATCCGGAGAAGCGGCGCGGGCGCGGGATGCGAAGGGGGCGACGAGGTCCGTGAGAAACAAGGCTCGGGGCGCTGTCTCGAACTTCCCCAAAGGGCGTTCCCCATTTGGAAACCCGATCTAGTGTCCCGATCCCGAAGTTCCTCGTCATTGCGAGGACCGCGAGCGCGCCTCTTGCGCGCGTGGCGGGACGAAGCAATCCAGGGCGGTGGCGCAGGCGAGGCTGCTGGATTGCTTCGCTTCGCTCGCAATGACGGCGAGGCGCGATGCACACGAACTTCTGAACCAGGACACTAGGCGATGCAGCGCTTCTCCGCCCTCTCGCTGATCCGCAATGCCCTCGGCGGGCAGGAGGGTTGGCAGCCGCAATGGCGCTCCCCGGACCCGAAGCCCGAATACGACGCCGTCATCGTCGGCGGCGGCGGGCACGGGCTGGGGGCCGCCTACTACCTCGCGAAGCAGCACGGGATGCACAACATCGCCGTGCTGGAGAAGGGCTGGATCGGCGGCGGCAACACCGGGCGCAACACCACGATCATCCGCTCCAACTATCTGTTCGAGGAAAGCGCGGGCCTCTACGACCACTCGGTAAAACTCTGGGAAAGCCTGTCGCAGGAGCTGAACTACAACGTCATGTTCAGCCAGCGCGGCGTGATGATGCTCGCCCACAACACCCATGACGTGCAGGTGTTCAAGCGCCACGTCCACGCGAACCGCGCCAATGGCGTGGACAACGAGTGGCTGACGCCGGAACAGGCAAAAGAATTCTGCCCGCCGCTCAACATATCGCCCACCATGCGTCACCCGGTCCGCGGCGCCGCCTTGCAGCGCCGCGGCGGTACCGCCCGCCACGATGCGGTCGCCTGGGGTTACGCCCGCGCCGCCGACGCGCAGGGCGTGGACATTTTGCAGAACTGCGAGGTGACGGCCATCCGGCGCGACGAAGCGGGCGCGGTGTCTGCCGTGGAAACCAGCCGCGGCACGATCCGCACACGCAAGATCGGTGTCTCCGCCGCCGGCAGCACCAGCGTCGTGATGGCGATGGCCGGGCTGCGGATGCCGCTGGAGAGCTATCCCTTGCAGGCGCTGGTATCGGAGCCGGTCAAACCGTGCATTCCCTGCGTCGTGATGAGCAACACCATCCACGCCTATATCAGTCAGTCCGACAAGGGCGAGCTGGTGATCGGCGCCGGCACCGACGCCTACACGTCGTACACGCAGCGCGGTGGGCTGCACATTCCCGCGCACACCCTGGATGCGATCTGCGAACTGTTCCCGCAGTTCCGCCGCCTGCGGATGCTGCGCAACTGGGGCGGCATCGTCGATGTGACGCCCGACCGCTCGCCGATCGTCGCCAGGACCGCAATGCCGGGTCTCTACGTCAATTGCGGCTGGGGCACGGGCGGCTTCAAGGCGACCCCCGGGGCCGCGCATCTGTTCGCCTGGACGATCGCGAAAGACGAGCCGCACCCGATCAACGCCGCCTTCACCCTCGAGCGGTTCCGCAACGGCGTCCTGATCGACGAGGCCGCCGCCGCCGCCGTCGCACACTGAGGCCTGCCATGCTGCTGATCCATTGCCCCTATTGCGGCGATCGCCCGGAGCTGGAGTTCAGCTACGGCGGCGAGGCGCACATCGCCCGGCCGAGCGACCCTGCCGCCGTCTCCGACGAGGCCTGGGCCGAGTTTCTCTACCGGCGCACCAACCCGAAGGGCGTCCACGCCGAGCGGTGGCGGCACACGCATGGCTGCGCGCGCTTCTTCAACGCGCTGCGCGACACCGGCAGCGACATGTTCCGCGCCACCTACAAGATCGGACGAGGCGCGGCCTGACGTGGCAGCCGCCGGCAAGGTGGCCGCATGAGCGTTGGCTTTCGCACCGAGCAGGGGGGACGCGTCGATCGCGACCGACCGCTGGCGCTTCAGGTTCGACGGGCGCCCCTATGCCGGGCTCGCCGGCGACACCCTCGCCTCCGCGCTGCTGGCGAACGGCGTGCATCTCGTCGGGCGCTCGTTCAAATATCACCGCCCGCGCGGCATCCTGGCCGCCGGCGCGGACGAGCCGAACGCGCTGGTCGGCATCCGGCGCGACGCGGCGCGCACCGCGCCCAATCTGCGCGCGACACAAGTGGAACTCTACGAGGGGCTGCGGGCGGAGAGCCAGAACCGGTGGCCCGCGCTCGGCGCCGATCTCGGCGCCGCCAACGACCTGCTCGCGCCGTTGTTTCCGGCCGGGTTCTACTACAAGACCTTCATGTGGCCGCCGAAGGCCTGGGAGCGGTTTTACGAGCCGCGCATCCGGGCGATGGCGGGCCTCGGCCGCGCCCCCACGCTCCCCGACCCCGACCGCTACCTGAGCCGCTTCGCCCATTGCGACGTGCTGGTGGTGGGCGCCGGGCCGGCCGGTCTCGCGGCGGCGCTGACGGCGGCGGACGCCGGCGCGCGCGTGGTCTTGTGCGACGAGCAGGCGGAACTTGGCGGCTCGCTCCTCGCCGAGACCGAGGCGACGATCGAGGGCAAAGCGGCGAGCGAGTGGCTGGCCGAGACGATCGCGACACTGGCGCGCCACCCGCGCGTGATGCTGCTGCCGCGCACCACCGCCTTCGGCTACTTCGCGCACAATCTGATCGGGCTGGCGGAGCGCGTCACCGACCATCTGGCCGACCCCGACCCGCGCCTGCCGCGCGAGCGGCTTTGGCAGGTGCGCGCGAAGCAGGTGGTGCTGGCGGCGGGTGCCATCGAACGGCCGCTGGTGTTCCCGGGGAACGACCGGCCCGGCGTGATGCTGGCCGACGCGGCACGCACCTACCTCAACCGCTACGGCGTGCGCTGCGGCACCCGCGCGGTCGTCGTCACCGCCCACGACGCCGCCTACGGCGCGGCGCTCGACCTGCATCGCGCGGGTGTGGCATCGCCGCCATCGCCGATGCCCGCGCGGCAAGCCGACGGTGCGCTGCCGCAGGCGGCGCGCGCGGCCGGATTGCCGGTCCGACTCTCCAGCACGGTCATCGGCACCATCGGCCGCCTGCGGGTGGACGCGGTTCGGCTCGCGCGGGTGCAGGCCGACGGCGATCTGACGGGGCGGGAGATGGTGCGCTGCGACCTGCTGCTGATGTCGGGAGGGTTCACGCCCAGCGTGCATCTGTTCTCCCAGTCCCGCGGCAGGCTGCGCTTCGATGACGAGCTGGACGCCTACGTGCCCGGCCTCTCGGTCGAGCAGGAACGCTCAGCCGGGGCCTGCCGCGGCGTGTTCGGCCTCGCCGCGGCGCTGGCGGACGGTGCGGCGGCGGGCGAGGGGGCGGCGCGCGCGGCCGGACACGGCGACGCGCCGCGCGCGCGCCTTCCCGACGCAGGCGCCCGAGTTCGGCACCGGCGGGATGCTCGGCGCCTTGCCGCAGGGAAACAGCCCGGGGCGCATCCGCGCGCGCCCCAAGGCGTTCGTCGATTTTCAGAACGACGTCACGGCCAAGGACCTCGCCCTCGCGACGCGGGAAGGCTTCCAGGCGATCGAGCACGTCAAGCGCTACACGACGACGGGCATGGCGACGGACCAGGGCAAGACCTCGAACATGAACGCGCTCGGCATCGTCGCCGGGGCACTCGGCAAGCCGATCCCGCAGGTCGGGCTGACCACGTTCCGGATGCCCTACACGCCCGTGACCTTCGGCACCTTCGCCGGGCTGTCGCGCGGCGATCTGTTCGACCCGGTGCGGACAACCCCGATCCACGGCTGGGCGGTGGAGCAGGGTGCGGTGTTCGAGAATGTGGAGCTGTGGAAGCGCGCCCTCTATTTCCCGCGCGGGCGCGAAGACATGCACGCGGCCGTGGCGCGCGAATGCCAAGCGGTGCGGCGAGAGCGTCGGTCTCTTTGACGGCTCCACGCTCGGCAAGATCGAGGTGGTGGGGCCGGACGCCGCGGAGTTCCTGAACCGGATGTATGTGAACGCCTGGACCAGGCTCGGCGTCGGCCGCTGCCGCTACGGGCTGATGCTGCGCGAGGACGGGTTCGTCATCGAGGATGGCGTGATCGGCCGGCTGGCGCCGGACCGCTTCCACGTCACCACCACGACCGGTGGTGCGACGCGCACGCTCGCGACGATGGAGGATTACTTGCAGACCGAGTGGCCGGAGTTGGACGTCTGGCTCACCTCGGTCACGGAGCAGTGGGCCGTGATCGCCGTGCAGGGGCCGCACGCGCGCCGGGTGCTGGAGGGACTGGTCGAGGGGATCGACCTCTCCTCCAAGGCGATGCCGCATATGAGCGCGATGGAAGGCCGCATTTGCGGCGTGCCCACGCGGCTGTTCCGCGTCAGCTTCACCGGCGAGCTGGGCTTCGAGGTGAACGTCGCCGCCGATTACGGCCGCGCGGTGTGGGAGGCCGTGTTCGAAGCCGGCAAGCCCTTCGGCATCACGCCCTACGGCACCGAGGCGATGCACGTCCTGCGGGCGGAAAAGGGTTACATCATCGTCGGCCAGGAGACGGACGGCACCGCGACGCCGGATGATGTGGGCCTGACCTGGGCCATCGGGAAGGCGAAGCGCGACTTCGTCGGCAAGCGCTCGCTCGCCCGCCCGGCCATGCTGTCGCCAGCGCGCAAGCAGCTCGTCGGATTGCTGACCGGCGACCCGAGCTTCGTCCTGGAGGAAGGCGCGCAGGTTCTCGCCGAGCCGGGCGGGCACGGTGGAGACCGCTCGGCCACGTGACCTCGGCCTACTTCAGCGCCACCCTCGGGCGCTCGATCGCGCTCGCGATGGTGTCCGGCGGACGCGAGCGGACCGGGGAGCGGCTGCATGTCACCGCGGCCGGCGATCCGGTGGCCGCCACGGTGACGGCCCCGGTCTTCTACGATCCCGAAGGGGCCCGCCTCGATGCCACCTGACCTCTCGGTCGCCGCGGCGGGGCCGCTCGACGGCATGGCGACCCCCGGCAGTGCCGCGCTCGTGGCCCTGCCTGCCGCGTGGCGCGCGGTTCTGCGCGGCCGGCCGGCGGCGGTCGAGGCGGCCGGGTCCGGCTTCGGCGCGGCCCTGCCGCGGCAGGCTTGCCGCGCCGTCGTCGCGGGCGCGGGCCGCGCGGCGCTCTGGCTTGGTCCGGATGAGTGGCTGCTGCTGGCGCCGCCGGCGGAAGGCCCGGCCCTCGCTGCGGCGCTCGCGCGGGCGATGGAGGGCCAGCCGCATTCTCTGGTTGACGTGTCCGACCGCCAGACCGCGATCGAGATCACCGGCCCCGACGCCGCCGCGGCGCTGAACGCCGGCTGCCCGCTCGACCTCGATCCCGAGGCATTTCCGGTCGGCATGTGTACCCGCACGGTGCTCGCGAAAGCCGAAATCGTGCTGTGGCGGACGGCGCCCGCCACGTTCCGCGTCGAGGTGGCGCGCTCTTTCGCCGCGTATGCGTGGAGCTTTCTCGATGGAGGCCTCGCGCGAGTTCCGGGGCTGAACTGCGGCAGGCGATGCAAAAGACTCACGAACCTCGCGAACGGACGGAGAAACACTCCCGCTGACCGAGGTTCACGGGTAGCGCACGAGGACTCGTGTTTTCTTGGCCGCGTGGACCCGCAGGAATGCTTTCATCACTCGTGAGAGCGTGGGTCCAGGCAGCGGGCGCTCATAGGTGAAGCTGGCATGCCGTCCTGGGACGAGGCACATGTCACCGTTCGGCCAGCGGTCGATGTTCACCTCGGATACGATGATGGTGGATGGCGCGTCGGCGGGGAGACCGACATACCTCTTGTCATCGATGGAGAGTTCGAGACCGACCTGATCGGCTCCGGGCGGGTCAGACTGGATCAGGACAATCAGCACCTCGTCGTCGCCAGCAACGTGGCGCTTCGAAGCCGTCGGGGTGACCTCGTCGTGGATGTCCGCGCCGGTGATTACCTGCCCCCGTTTCAGCGGCAGCAAGATGCAACAAGGACGCTCCTTGCCCACCTGCTCGCCCCGTTCATACTGCCAGACGCGGAGATAACGATAACGGAATACCAAGCCAGGTCGCGGTTCCGGAATCCTGGCCATTAGCGTGGCTTCGGGTCTGTCGAACCGCCACCTTCCTCCAGCAGTCCGCCCGAAAGCCGAAGACCGGCGTCGCCGATCGGATGTTCGTCCGCAATGCGGCGCATCTCCGATAGCATGTCCTCGGACATCTCCGCCGCATGCAGGACGATATGACGGCGCCCGCGTAAGCGGTCAAACTCGTCCACAGACATCATTACGAGTCTCGGTCTCCCGTGGAACGTAATCATCGCGGGCTCAAGGAGAGCCGATTGTTGCACGTCTGCCGGGTGCCGCTGCAATTCTTCTGACGTGAAAACCTGCATCGAAGCCACTCCCCGGTCCAGACTTCTACATATTTTACGTATTCTCGGGCCGTCAAGGCTAGCCCTGCAAGTCGCCGCCGAAGTCTCTCTCACAGCCCGACGTGACAACCCCGGGCGCGCCCCCTCACACTCCCGCGTATGTCGATTCTTGCGACCCCTCCCCCCAACCCCCGCCCGCAAGGGGAGGGGGAGTCGAGCTCCAAAGCCCCTTCCCCTTGCGGGAGGGGGTCGGGGGAGGGGGGTTCCAGCATCGCCGAGGCCGAAGCGCGCTTTCGCGCCGGCGCCTTCGCGGAAGCGGCGTCGCTGCTTCGCCCCCTGGCCGCCGCCGAGCCGCCGGACCCCACGGTCTTTCGCCTGCTCGGCCTCTGCGAGTTGCGCCTCGGCGCGCCGCAGGAGGGGTTCGCCGCTCTGACCCGCGCCTTGGCACTCGCCCCTGGCGACGCCTGGACCCGGCTGCACCACGGCCTCGGCTTGCAGGCGGTCGGACGTTTTGCCGAGGCCGCCGACGCGTTCCGTGCCTGCCAGGCGCTGCTGCCCTTCGATCCGGCGCCGCCGCTCAATCTCGCGACCGCCCTGCTGGCCCAGAACGATGCCCTCGGCGCGCTGCGAGCGGCGCGGCGCGCGGCATTGCGGGCGCCCCGGCTGCCGCAGGCGCACTACACGCTCGGCCTCGCGCGCCTTGCCTGCGGAGCGGCGGCGAGTGCCGCCGAATTCGTTCGGCCGCGCCGTCCGCCTCGACCCGCGCTTCGCCGATGCCTGGGTCAACCTCGGCATCGCGCAATACCGGCTGGGCCAGCTCGCCGCGGCCAAGGCGTCGATGCGGGCGGCGCTGCGGCTGGTGCCCAATCATCGCGCCGCCAGCGCCAATCTCGGCGGCCTGATGCGCCTGACCGGCGAGGCCGAGGCGGCCGAACGCCTGCTGCGCGAGGCGCTCGCCCGCAACCCCGACGCGCCCGAACTGCGCGTCGGCCTCGCCGCCGATTTGTTGCAGGAGGAGCGCACGCAGGAAGCGTTCTCGCTGCTCGACATCGCGCCCCCATCCGAGCCGGGGCTGCGCCAGAACTGGCTGGCGCAGCGCACGATGGCGCTGCTGCAACTCGGGCGCTTCGCCGAGGCCCGCACCGCCCTCGACGCGCTGGGCGAGCCGCCGCCGGCGCTCTGGCTGCTGGTGCAGTGGCGGCGCGTGCTGCTGGCGATGGCCGAGCGCGACATGGCACAGGCGCATCGGCACGCCGAGGCGATGGCCGCCGCCCTTGCCGGCAGCCGCGCCGAGGCGGCCCTGCCCGAGCACCGCATCATGGCGCATTTCGACCTCGCCAAGTTCTACGCGCACGTGCGCGACCCGGACCGCGCCTTCGCCGCCTGGACCGGCGGCCACCGCGAACTGGCGCGCCTGCAGCCGTTTTCCCGCGCCAAGTACCAACGCTTCGTGGATGCCTCGATCGCGCGCTTCGACCGTGCCCGCCTGCACGACGGACCGCGCGCGGCCAATACCGATCCGGCGCCGGTGTTCATCGTGGGGATGCCCCGCAGCGGCACCACCCTCTGCGAGCAGATCCTCTCCGCTCATGGCCAGGCATTCGGTGCCGGGGAAAGAGTGGCGCTTGCTCTCGCTTTCGGGGCACTCGGCGGTGCGTTCGAGACCGAAGCGGCCGTCCGCCGCGTCGCCGATACGGACGCCGCCACCCTCGACGCGACGGCCGCCCGCTACCTCGCCGAGCTGCACGCGGCGGCACCCGATGCCGCGCGCATCATCGACAAGATGCCCGGCAATTTCCGCTTCCTCGGCTTCGCCTCGATGCTGCTTCCCGGCGCGCGCGTGATCTGCTGCGAGCGCGATCCGCGCGACATCGGCCTGTCGATTTTCACCTTCCGCTTCTACGGCGAACACCCTTATGCACACGATCTCGCCGATCTCGGCTGGTACATCGCCCAGCAGCACCGTCTGATGCGGCACTGGCGCGCGGCCGTGCCGCTGCCCATGCTGACCGTGCGCCTCGCCGATTGGGTCGAGGATTTCGCGGCCACCTTGCGCCGCGTGCTCGACTTCCTCGCTCTCCCCTACGACCCGGCCTGCGAGCGGTTCTACGAGCAGGACCGCAGGGTGCGCACCGTCAGCCGCGCGCAGGTGCGCCAGCCGGTAAACGCCCGCGGCATTGGCCGCTGGCGCGCGTACGAGAAGCAGTTGGCGCCGCTGATCGCCGAGCTGCGCGCGGGCGGCATCGAACTGCCGCCGGGGTAGTCGAGCGCGCGCGGCGCCCTACATCACCAGCCCGCCATCCACCCGCAGCGCCTGGCCGGTGATGTAGGACGCCGCGGGCGACGCCAGGAACGCGATCGTCGCCGCCACCTCCGCCGGCTCGCCGAAGCGGGCGAGCGGGATGTGACGCGTGTCGTCGGCTTCCGGTGCCGGCACGGACGCGTCGGCACCGGCATCCTTGCGGATGAAGCCCGGCAGCACGGCATTCACCGTCACCGCCGGTGCCAGCTCCAATGCGAGCGCGCGCACCAGCGCCTCCAGTCCTGCCTTGGCCGCGGCCGAGGCGGGGAAGCACGGCAGACCGGGGCGGAAGGCGTGGGCGACGAAGCTGCCGACCGCGATGACGCGCGCCTGCCGGGCCGCCCGCAGCGTCGGGATCGCCGCGCGGGCGAGGCGCAGAAAGGCGAACGGCATGGCATCGACCGAACGGGCGAACGCCGCGTCGGAGAGCGCGCTGATCGCCGTGCGATCAGGAAACCCCGCGTTGCTGACCAGGACGCCGAGGCCGCCGAAGCGGGCGACGCAAGCGGCGACCAGCGCCGCGGGCACCGCCGGATCGGCAAGGTCGCCGAACGCGAGCTCCGCCTCCGCTCCCGCCGCACGCGCCTCCGCGGCGACCTGCTCGGCGCCGGCGCGGTTGCGCCGCGTGTGGATCAGCAGCCCGACACCGGGTTTCGCCAGCGCCCGGCAGGCCGCCGCCCCGATACCGCTTGCGGCCCCCGTCACCAGCACGATCCGCTCCATGCCTGCCCTCCCCATGCCTGCCCTCCTGCGCCTCGCCGCCGGTTGACACAGCTCCGCCGCCTTCCGCACCCTCGCGCCATGTCGCGCAGAGGAAGCGGATGATGGGGTTGGCCGCAAGCGCCGGCCGTCTCGCCGGCCGCACCGCGTTTCTCACCGCCGCAGGGCAGGGCATCGGCCGTGCGACCGCGCTCGCCTTCGCCGCCGCAGGGGCGCGCGTGATCGCGACCGATCTGGATACGGCGGCACTGGCCGGGATGCCGGAAGGTGTCGCCACCGCCGCCCTCGACGTGCTCGATGCCGATGCGATCGTGCGCGCGGCCGCGCAGGCGGGCGACGTGGACATCCTGTTCAACTGCGCGGGGTTCGTGCATCAAGGCACCGTGCTGGAGGCAAGCGAGGCGGATTGGAGTCTCGCCTTCGACCTCAACGTGCGCTCGATGTTCCGCACCATCCGGGCCTTCCTGCCGGGGATGCTGGCGCGCGGGCGCGGATCGATCGTCAATATGTCGTCGGTTTCAAGCAGCATCAAAGGCGTGCCCAGCCGCGCCGTCTATGGCGCGACCAAGGCGGCCGTGATCGGCTTGACCAAGTCGGTGGCGGCCGATTTCGTCACGCGCGGCATCCGCTGCAATTGCATCTGCCCCGGCACCGTGGCCTCGCCGAGCCTGGAGGCGCGCATCGCCGCCAACGCGGCAGTGGCCGGATCGGTGCAGGCCGCGCGTGCCGCCTTCGTCGCGCGCCAGCCAATGGGCCGGCTCGGCACGCCGGAGGAGATCGCGGCCCTCGCGGTCTATCTGGCGAGCGACGAGGCCGCGTTCGTCACCGGGCAGGCGGTGGTGATCGACGGCGGGCTTACGCTGTGAGCCGCCGGGGCGCGCCGGCGCCCGCGCGCCAGGCATCGAGGCTCCAGACGCCGGGGCCGGCGACGAAGAAATACAGGAACAGGAAGCAAAAGAGCACCGCCGGCTCGCCGTGGTTGAACAGCGGGAAGAAGCCGTGCGGGTTGTGGAACATGAAATAGCCGATCGCCATCTCGCCCGACAGCAGGAAGGCGGCGATCCGGGTGAGCAGCCCGACCACTATCAGCGCGCCGAGGAAGGTTTCGAGCACGCCAGCCGTCCCCTCCAGCAGGCTCAGATGCGCCACCGTCGCGTGCGGGAAGGCGAACAGCTTGGAGGTGCCATGCTCGAAGTAGAGCAGCCCGGTCATGATCCGCAGGATGCTGAGCATCCGCGGCTGCCAGAGGGCCTCGAGCCGATCGGTATCAGGCATAACGGGCCTCCCGCCTACATACAAGCACAACAGGTCTCCCGCCCCCGTATTCCGCTCCGCCGACATAGGCGGCGACGGCACCGCTGCCAAGGGATTGACGAATGCCGGCAGCCGGGTTCGATTGCGGGCCGTGGCGATCGCACGGCCGCGGGGCCAGTCCGGCCGGGGGCGAAGGGAGGAAGCCGATGAAGCTGCTGCGCGTGGGCGCGCCTGGCGCCGAGAAGCCGGCCATGCTCGACCGCGAGGGGACGCTGCGCGACCTCTCGGGCGTCGTAGCCGATATCGACGGCGGCGCGATCTCGCGCGAGGGGCTGCGTAAGCTCGCGGCCCTCGATCCGGCGAGCCTGCCGAAGGTCGCCGGGCATCCGCGCATCGGGGCGTGCGTCGCGCGGCCGCTCAATTTCATCTGCATCGGCCTGAATTACGCCGATCACGCCGCCGAGACCGGGGCGGCGATCCCGAAGGAACCCATTTTATTCCTCAAGTCGCTCGGCGCCTATCAGGGGCCGAATGATGACGTGCAGATGCCGCGCGGTGCCAAGAAGCTCGATTGGGAGGTGGAACTCGGTGTGGTGATCGGCACCCGCGCCAAGAACGTCCCCGACCACGAGGCGATGGACCACGTCGCCGGCTATTGCGTGTGCAATGACGTGAGCGAGCGCGAGTTCCAGAGCGAGCGCGGCGGCACCTGGGACAAGGGCAAGGGCTGCGACACGTTCGGCCCGACCGGGCCGTGGCTGGTCACGCGCGACGAGGTGCCCGACCCGCAGAATCTCGCGCTCTGGTGCGAGGTGGACGGCAAGCGGATGCAGAACGGCAACACGCGCACGATGATCTTCGGCGTGCGCAAGCTGGTCAGCTACATCAGCCACTTCATCACGCTGCATCCGGGCGACATCATCAGCACCGGCACTCCGCCGGGCGTCGGCTTGGGCGTGAAGCCGGAACCCGTTTTCCTCAAGGTCGGCCAGACCATGCGGCTCGGCATCGAGGGTCTCGGCGAGCAGACGCAGCGCGTGGTGCAGGGCTGAACGATGCGCTAGGATGCGCCGATGGCGGCGGAAGAGGGCGACATACTCGATCTCGACGTGCCGGAATGGGCCGAGCGGCAGGCGGCGCTGCTGCGTCGCCATGCCGCCGGCGAGGCGGTTTCGGGGATCGACTTCGGCACCATCGCGAGCCAGCTCGAGTTGATCGCGAAGTCGGAGGTTGCGGCGTTCCGAAGCCTGATGACGGCGGCACTTACGCATCTGCTGAAGGCGCGGGCGATGCCCGATCATCCGGCGCGGCCGCACTGGTTGCTGGAAGCCGAGACGTTTCTCGACCAGTGCCGCGATGTGTGGTCGCCCTCGATGGCGCGGCGGATCGAAATCGGGCGGCTCTATGATCGCGCACGCCGGCTGGTTCTGCTGGAGCATCCGTGCGTGGATGCACGGCTGATGCCAGCAAATTGCCCGTTCACGCTTGCGGAATTCGTCGAACCAGGAACGGAAGTCGCGGCGTTGCTGGACCGGCTCCAATAGAAGGCTCGCCGCGGCGGCGGCTGCGCGGAGGGGAGGCCATGTCGATCGGGCGTCGTAGCGTTCTCGGCCTGCCGCTCGCACTCGCGACGCCATCGGTCGCACGCGCCGCCACCACCGAGTTGCGGTTCTGGTCGTGGCGCGAGGAGGATCGCGCATTCTACGACAAGACGATCGCGACTTTCCGCAAGTCGCATCCCGGCGTCGCGATCCGCTTCCAGCCATTCGAGCCGACGCAGTACCCGACCATCCTCTCGACGGCACTCGCCGGCGGCAAGGCGGGCGACATCCTGCAAGTCAAGGCGTATGGCGGCCTCGCCTCGCTCGCCGGCCCCGGCTATCTGGCACCGCTCGACAAGACCAGTGTTCCTGAGCTGGCTAATTTCCCGGCCGACGCGCTCGCGTCGGTCAGCGCCGGCGGGCACGTTTATGCCGTGCCGTTCGCCAGACAGACGATGCTGGTGATCTACAACACCGAGCTGTTTGCGAAACACGGCGCCAAGCCGCCGGCGACCTGGGGCGAGATGCTGGCGCTGTGCAAGGCGCTGAAGGCGAAGGGCGTGACACCGTTCGCCAACGGCACCGCAACGGCGTGGCAGAACGAGACGCTCGTTTTTTCCCTGCTCTCGTCGATGATCGGCAAGCAGTTCGCGGCCGACGTCGCGGCAGGCCACGCGACGTTCGCCGACCCGCGCTTCGTGACGCCGCTCGGGCATCTGCTGGATGTGCGCGACTATCTCTCGCCCAACTTCACCGGCATCGATTATGCGACCTCGCAGCAGCTCTTCGTCGCCGGGCGCGCGGCGATGTTCGCCGGCGGCAGCTACGAGCTGGCCAATTTCCGCCATCAGAACCCTGATTTGAAGCTGGACGTCTTTCCCTCCCCGCCGCTCGCCGCCGGCGATCCGGTCCTGGTCTCGGTCTATTACGATGGCGGCTACGCGCTCGACGCCAAGTCTGCGCACCGCGACGCGGCGCTCGCGTTCCTGCGCACGCTTGGCACCCCCGCCTACGGCACCGCGTTCTCGAACGCGCTGCAGAACGTCTCGCCGATCAAGGGTGTCACGATCGCCGATCCGCTGCTCGAGAAGGTACGCAAGCTGGATGCCGACGCGATCCCCTACCTGATGCTGGTCTATTTCCGCTACCACGAGCCGAACGGCTCGGTGCTGCTGCAATCGGGCGTGCAGAAGATGCTTGCCGGGCAGGCGACGCCGCAGCAGGTCGCGGCTGCGATCGACAAGGGCATCGCCACCTACGATCCCGCCTTCCGCAAGTGAGGCCGGCGCGGCGGCGGCGCCTCGCTGCGCACGCCGCCTGGATCGCGTTCCTGCTGGCACCCCCGGTTGCGCTGATGGCGGCGTTCGTCGCCTATCCGCTGGCGAGCGCGCTCGCCGATGCGTTCTATGCCTGGGACGGACTGCGGCGCGGTGCGTTCGTGGGCCTGCGCAACTTCGCCGACGTGCTCTGGCGGGCACCCTTCGCGCCCGCGACCTGGAACGCTTTCGCGCACAACATGGAAGTGCTCGCCGGCCTCGCGGTGATCCAGAACGGCGGCGCGTTCCTGCTGGCCTGGCTGCTGTTTCGGGAGCCGTGGGGCCACCGCTTCCACCGCACCGCCCTCTTTCTGCCGGTGGTGCTGTCGGACGTGATCGTGGCCTTCCTCTGGAAGCTGTTCCTCAACCCCAATTTCGGATTGGTCAATGCCGGCCTGGCCGGAATCGGGCTCGCCGCTCTCGCCCGGCCCTGGCTCGGCGATCCCGCGACTGCGCTCGGCGCGCTGGTTCTGGTCAGCGCCTGGCACTGGATCGGCTTCCCGACATTGCTGTTTCTGGCGGGGATGCAGCGCATCCCGCGGGAATATATCGAGGCCGCGCGGCTGGACGGGATGCGCGAGCGCCAAGTGCTGCGGCATGTGGTCTGGCCGCTGGTGGCGCCGAGTGCCACGATCGTCTTCGCCCTGCTGTTCATCGGCGCGTTCAACTGGTTCGAGCTGCCCTATCTGATGGCCGGCGTCGATGGCTCGCCGTTCGGCCACACCGACGTGTTGGCCCTGCTGTTCTACCGCACCGCCTTCGGCAACCAGAGCGGGGCGAACCAGGATTTCGGCCACGGCAACGCCTATGCCGGGCTGATGTTCGTATTCGTGGGCGCGGTCGCGACGCTGATCGTGCTCGCCTTTCGGCGGCGGGAGATCGCGCTGTGAGGCCGGCGCTACTTCGTGACAAACCACTTCGGTGTCGTGACACCCCTCCCCCAACCCCCTCCCGCAAGGGGAGGGGGCTTAGGCGCGCTGCTCCCCCTCCCCTTGCGGGCTTGGGCCGCGAAGCGGACCAAGGCCGGGGGGAGGGGGCGAGAGGTCGATATGTTGGGCGGTCGCTGTGAGGCGCGCCGCGCCGGTGGCACTCACGCAGGCGGTGCTGTGGGGCACCTCGGCGCTGATGCTGTATCCGATCGTGGTGATGGCCTTCTCCGGCTTCCGCAGCACCGGCGGCATCTTCGCAACCCCGTTCGCCCTGCCCGACTTCGGGCATGTCGTGAATTTCCTGCGCATCCTCTCCGACGGCGCGTTCCTTGGCTACTTCGCCAACTCGATCGTGGTGACGACGGGCGCGGTGGTGCTCTCGGTGACGCTCGGCACGATGGCGGCCTACGCGCTGGCGCGCTACGACTTCGCTGGCGGCACGGCGCTCTATTTCTGCTTCCTGGCCGGCCTGATGCTGCCGCTCAAGCTCGCGGTGATTCCGCTGTTCATCGAGCTGAGCGATTTCGGCCTGCTCGACACGCGACTCGGGCTGGTGTTCGTCTATGCGGCCGTGGGTACGCCATCGGTGGTGTTCATCATGACCGGGTTCCTGCGCACGCTGCCCGCCGAACTGGAACAGGCGGCGCGGATCGACGGCGCCTCGGAGGCGCGCATCATGCTGCGCGTAATGCTGCCGCTGACGCGACCGGCGCTGGTGATCGCGGCCATCAACAACGCGATTCCGGTGTGGAACGACTTTTTCTTCCCGCTGGTGTTCATCCAGAGCGATTCGCGCAAGACGCTGCCGCAGGGGCTCACCAGCTTCATCGGCGAATACACCACCGACTGGGGAATGCTGTTCGCCGGCCTGACGCTGGCGGCACTGCCGATCTCGCTGCTCTACATCGCGCTGTCGCGACAGTTCATCGCAGGACTGACGGCCGGGGCGGTAAAGTGATCGGCCTCGGGCTCGACGCGGGCGGCAGCGCCACCCGATGGGTACTGGCGGACGCAGCGGGCAGTATTCTTGTGCGCGGCACCGGGGCGCCGATCTCCGGCCTGCTGTTCGATGCCGCGACGAAGGTGCGCGCTGCCGCTGCGGTGCAGGCACTTGCCGTCGCCGTGCTCGCGGCCGCCCGGCCCGGCGCCGTGCTCGCCGGCGTCACCGGCACCGACGCGCAATCGCCGGCGGCGGTTGCGATCGCCACGCTTCTCGCGCAGGCGTTTGCACTGCCCGAAAAATGTGTGCGCGTGATCGACGATCTCTGGATCGCGCACCAGGCCCGCTTCGCGCCGGGCACCGGCATCCTCGTCTATGCCGGCACCGGCTCCGCCGCTTGCCACGTGACCGCGGAGGGCACGGCGGTGCGGGCGGGCGGGCGCGGTCATCTGATCGACGATGCCGGCTCGGGCTACGCGATTGCCCGCGACGCGCTGCGGGCCGTGCTGCGGCGCGAGGACGAGGCTCCCGGCGCCGGCTGGGCCAGTCCGCTGGGGCAGGCGCTCGCGGGCGCGATCGGCGGTAGCGCCTGGAGCGCTGTCCGCACGCACATCTATGGCGGCGATCACGCGGGCACCCGGGCGCGTATGGCGGCCCTTGCACCGGCGGTCGCCGCGGCGGCCGAAGCCGGGGATGCGCAGGCCGATGCGGTGCTGGCAGAAGCCGGTGCCGATCTGGCGCGGCTCGCCGCCGCGCTCCGCGCCCGGGTCGGCCCGCAGCCGGTGGCACTCGCGGGCCGCGCGGCCCTCCTCCACCCGCGCATCCGCGCGGCGATGGAGCAGGTGCTCGGTGTGCCGGCGGACTCGACACCCGCCGACGCGGCGGCGGCGGCGGCGCGGATCGCCGCCGGTCAGACGCCGTGCTGCTCCGGCACTCCCACCGAGCAGCGATAGCGCTGCAATTGCCAGCCGGGATGCTCGGCGAGATACCCCGCCGCCGCCTGCGGCCCGGCGACCATGCAGCCCATCACCGAGGAGAACGCCGGATCGGGCAGCATGGTACGCTCGACGCAGCTTTGCTGCGCGGCAAGGCAGAAGACGAGGGTGAGCGTGATCATGGCGGCCTCCCTGCTGGCGCCGGTTCGGATTGGCGATGCAACAAGCTGCGCATGATTCGGGCGCGCCGGATGTGACCCCGATTACAGTCGGGCGATTGGGATTTGCCGGCAATCGCTCTATTGTTCGGCAACACAGCAATTGAGAGGATCGGCGATGGTGCGGTTTCTGGTGCTGGTGCCGGTGTTGGCGCTGGGCGGCTGCCTGAGCCTGAGCTTGGGCGGCGGATCGCCGCCGTCGCACACGACCGTGGTGGTGCCCCCGCCGGCGCCGGCCTGCGGCACGGTGAACACCGCGCCCTGCTGAGCGGATTCGCACTGCCTATGACAGCGCGGAGCAGAACGCCCTGATGCGGGTGCAGGCTTCGGCGAGCGAGGCATCGTCGGTGGCGTAGCTGATCCGCACATAGGGGCTCATGCCGAACGCCGAGCCCTGCACCACCGCCACGTGCTTCTCCTCCAGCAGCGCCAGGGCGAAATCCTGGTCGGTCTCGATGCGCCGGCCGCCCTCGGTGGTCCGGCCGATGCAGCCTGCGACGCTGGGATAGACGTAGAACGCGCCCTCAGGCTTGTGGCAGGCGAGGCCCGGACACGCCTCCAGCGCCTCCACCACCCGATCGCGGCGGCGACGGTAGACCTCGACGCAGCGCGGCACCTCGTCCTGCGGCCCGTCCAGCGCCGCCGCCGCCGCCGCCTGCCCGATCGTGGAAATGCCGGCGGTCGCGTGGCCCTGCATGCTCGTCATCGCCCGGATCAGCTCCCTCGGTCCCGCCGCGAAGCCGATGCGCCAGCCGGTCATGGCGTAGGTCTTGGAAACGCCGCTGACCGTGAGCGTCCGCTCGCGCAGCCGCGGTTCCACCGCCGCCATCGTCGCCTGCGCGAAGCCATCATAGACGAGGTGCTCGTACATATCGTCCGAAAGGATCCAGACATGCGGATGGCGCAGCATCACCTCCCCGATCGCCGCCATCTCCGCGCGCGTGCAGGCGGCGCCGGTCGGGTTGTTGGGGAAGTTCAGCACCAGCCATTTGGTGCGCTTCGTGATCGCGGCGTCGAGATCCTCGGGCCGCAGACGGAAGCCGTTGTTCTGCGGGCAAGTGACCGCCACCGGCACGCCGCCCAGCAGCTTCGCCAGCAGCGGATACGAACCCCAGTACGGGGCCGGGATCACCACCTCGTCGCCCTCGTCGAGGGTTGCCATCAGCGCGCTGGTGATCGCCTGCTTGCCGCCGTTGCTGACCATGATCTGGTCGAGTGCCAACTCCAGCCCCTGATCGCGGCGGAACTTGCGCTGCACCGCCTGCTTCAGCGCGGGCACGCCGTCGATCGGCGGATACTTCGTCTCGCCGCGGAGGGCCGCCTGATACGCGGCCTCGATCGCGTGGCGAGGCGTGTCGAAATCCGGCTCTCCGATCGCGAGCGAGATCACCGCAACACCCTGCGCCCGCAGCGCCCGCGCGGCGTTGGCCATCGCGACCGTCGCGGCGGGTGGAACCTGCGCGAGGCGCCGCGCCAGCGCCGGCATCAGGCGAGCGCGCGGCAGAAGCGCTGGATGCGCTCGCAGGCTTCGCGCAGGCTGTCGGTATCGGTCGCGTAGCTGATGCGGAAATGGCCCGCGTGCATGAACGCGCCGCCATGCACCGCGGCCACCCCCGTCTCCGCCAGCAGCGCGGTCACGAATGCCTCGTCGTCGGTGATCCTGGTCCCCGCCGGGCTGGTCTTGCCGATGCAGCCGCGCACGCTCGGGAAGACGTAGAAGGCGCCCTCCGGCTTGTGGCAGGTGATCCCGGGCGCGTCGTTGAGCATGGCAACGACCAGATCCCGCCGGTCCTGATAGACCCGCGCCATCGCCGCGATCAATTCCTGCGGCCCGGTCAGCGCCTCCACCGCCGCCGCCTGGCTGATCGAGGAGGTACTCGAGGTCGATTGGCTCTGCAGCTTGTCCATTGCCTTGATGAGTGAAACCGGCGCACCGCAGAAGCCGATGCGCCAGCCGGTCATCGCGTAGGCCTTGCTGCACCCGTTCATCGTCACCGTGCGGCTGCGCAGGCGCGGCTCGACCTCGACGATCGTCGCCGGCTTGAAGCCGTCATAGGCGAGCTTCTCGTAGATGTCGTCGGTGAACACCCAAACCTCGGGGTGGCGCAGCAGCACGTCGCAGATCGGCCGCAGTTCCTGGGCGGAATAGGCGGCTCCGGTCGGATTGCACGGATTGTTCAGCAGGAACCACTTGGTGCGGTTGGTGATCGCCGTCTCCAGCGCCTCGGCCCGCAGCTTGAACCCGTTATTCTGCTCGCAGGTGACGAGCACCGGCTTGCCCTCGGCGAGCGAGACGATATCGGGATAGCTCACCCAGCACGGCGCCGGGATCACCACCTCGTCGCCGGCATCGATCGTGGCGAGCATGGCATTGAAGATGACCTGCTTGCCGCCGGTGGAGACGATGATCTCCTCGGGCTTGTAGTCGATGCCCGAATCGCGGCGGAATTTTTCGGCGACGGCGCGGCGCAGCGCCTGGGTGCCGGCGACGTCGGTGTATTTCGTCTCGCCCTTCTCGATCGCGCGGATCGCCGCCTGCTTGACGTTCTCAGGCGTGTCGAAGTCGGGCTCGCCGGAGGAGAGGCTGATCACGTCGCGGCCGGCCGTCTTCAGCGCGCGCGCCTTGGTGGTGATCGCGATCGTCTGGCTCGGGCTGATGCGATCGAGGCGTTCGGCGGTCAGGGACATCGGGACGCTCCATAGCGAGGCGCGGGACCGTATCGGAGCGGCCCGGAGGCGGCAACCCGGCGCACCGCAGGTCAGGCATAGAGCAGCGAAGGGGGGTGCCGCGGCGGATGGTCGTGGTCGAACACCACCCAGGCGTGGTGGTGCTGGGCGGGTTGGGTGTCCTCGCCCATGTCGAACCACTGGATACGCTTTGTCAGCACGATTGCGGCTGCGAACGGGGCGGCGGACAGCATCGTCGCGGCGCGCTGGCCGGCCAGCCAGTTCAGCCGCACCAGCAGTGCGAGCTGACCCTGAACCGACGCCGTCAGCGCCAGCGCGTGGCGCAGGAACGCCAGCATCGCCAGCGACGACCGTGCCTGCCCTGCTTGCGTGCCGGTATCGCCGTAGGGCGGGTTGGTCACGATGCTGCGGCAGTTGCCGGGTACCGCGGTGCAGGCGAGAAAATCGATGCCGGGTGTGCCGAAGCCGCGGTCGGCGAGGTCGGAGGACACGACGGCGTGGCCGTGCGCCGCGAGCACGGCCGACATCGCTCCGGTGCCGCAGCACGGCTCCCAGACCGGGCCGCGTAGCCGGACGTGGCGCAGCAGCGCCTCCGTCACCCAATCGGGCGTCGCGTAGAAATCCTGGCCCTGGCGATCGTAGCCAGAGACGTGGATTGCACGGCGTCCGGGCGCCGCACGTCGCACCGGCGGGGGCGGGGAGGGGGCGGTCTGGGTCAGGGGCAGGCCGGGCTGAAAGCGGCTCATGGTCCGGCAGGCTCGCGATCCGCACCCAATTCGTCCAGTCTCGCGATTCTGACGTTCGCGACCATTGAACGCACCGCCGCCACATGAGCGATCACCGGCGCGGCTGGCGGACTTGCGAGCGCCCAAAGACAGCGGGATCGACGATCGGGATTCCCCGAAAGCCGTCCAGCACCAGCAAGTCGGCATCGCCGGAGACGATCACATCGGTGCGCCCGCTGACCGCCAGTTCGAGAAACTTGTCATCCTTCGGATCACGGCACGCCGCGATGCGTTCGGCGATTGCCACCACCTCCGCCGTTGCGAACAGCCGACGGAGATTATCGAGGAAATACGGTGCGATCTTTGGGGCGAAGCGGGGCCTTTGCAAGACCTCCATGACTTCTTGTTCCATGACGGTGGTTTTGAGAAGTCCGCCGTATTTGTCAATCCAGCGGACGACCATGCCGGGCCAGGACAACTCCTTAAGCGCAACGCTCACAAAGACATTCGTATCGACGACGACCCTCATCCACGGCGAGGCCGCACATCGTCGCGCGCCTCGTCGATCAGACGGTCAATGTCGGCATCCGACCAGCCTTCCGCCTTGACCAGAGGCCGCGCGAACTTCCGTGCCTGGGCGATCCAATCGTCAGGCTCGATCGTGATTAGCACGCGCTGTTCCGGGGAGACGCCACGACGCGCGAGTTCAGCCGCGACTTGTCCGGCGGTGCTCTCGATGAACTCGGGCTGTGTTCCCTTTGCCGTCATGTCCGTTCCCCAATTGCGGCGCGGCGACCTCAATCGGCACCTGAAAATTATCTTACCCGTGAGCACCGTTTGGTTCAACGCGATCGGAAGGTCCGGTCTGACCGGCTCCCGCTAGTGCGCGGCCTTGCGTCGGAGCGGCAGGTTGGTGCGGTAGATCAGCCGCTTCAGCGCGAACGCCGAGCGCACCCCGCGCACCGCCGCCAGCCGCGTCAGCCGGGTGCGCAAAAACTCCTCGTAGCTGTGCAGGTCGGGGGCGACGACGCGGAGCAGATAGTCAGCGCTGCCCGCCATCTCGTAGCACTCCATCACCTCCGGGCAGTCGGACACCACGCGCTCGAACTCCGCCATCCGCTCCTCGGACTGGCTGGTGAGCTCCACCGAGACGAAGGCGCTGATCGGCAGACCGACCTTCTCCTGGTCGAGCAGGGCGACGTAGCCGGTGATGATCCCCGCCTCCTCCAGCAGCTTCAGGCGGCGATGGCAGGGCGAGGGCGACAGGCCGACCGCCTCCGACAATTCGGCGGTGGTGGCGTGGGCGTCGCGCTGCACGTGGTCCAGGATGGCGAGGTCGATCCGGTCCAGTTCCATTGGGAAGTCCTCGTCGCTTTCGGCGCCTGATTGGTCAATCCTGCCATAAATCGCCTGTCGCACGGCAAACTTTGGCAAGAACCACCGCGCCCTTCGACCGTATATTTGGGACAGGAAGGCTGCCTCAATCGGCACGGGTTGCACCATGGACATCGGCCTCGGCACCTACGGTCCCACCCTCGACAGCCGCTACACCGAAAGCGGTGCGCCGGTGCTGCTCAGCGGCATTCAGGCGCTGGTGCGATTGCTCCTCGAACAGGCGCGCGCCGACCGCGCCGCCGGGCTGCGCACCGAGGGCCTGGTCTCCGGCTATCGCGGCTCGCCGCTGGGCGGGCTCGATCTGGAACTCTGGCGCCAGCAGAAGCGCCTGGATGCCGCCGGCATCCGGTTCAGGCCGGGGCTGAATGAGGATCTGGCGGCAACCATGCTCTGGGGCAGCCAGCAGCTCGATGCCTTCCCCGGCAAGCGCGTCGATGGCGTGTTCGGCCTCTGGTACGGCAAGGGGCCGGGGGTCGATCGCAGCGGCGATGCGCTGCGCTGCGCCACCATGTTCGGCACCCACCGCAACGGCGGCGTGCTCGCGGTAGCCGGCGACGATCACGGCGCCCATTCCTCCACCTACCCGCACCAGACCGACCAGGTGTTCGAGGCGCTGATGATGCCTGTCCTGCATCCGGCCGATGCGGGCGAGTTGATCACTTTTGGCCTCGCCGGCTTCGCCCTCTCCCGCTTCGCCGGGTTGTGGGTGGCGATGAAGACGATCGCGGAGACGGCGGAACAAGCGCGCACCCTCATCGTGCCCGAGCATCTCGGCTTCACTCTCCCAGACCTCGCACTCCCCCGCCACGGATTGAACTTCGACCCCAAATTGCGTTTCCCGGCCGATCGCGTCGAACTGGAGCGGCGGGTGATCGAAGAGCGCCTGCCGGCCGTGGGCGCCTGGGCGGCGGCCAATTCGCTCGACCGTGACATGGCGGGCGAGCGGGACGCGCCAATCGGCATCGTCGCCGTCGGCAAGGCGTACCACGACGTGCTGCACGCGCTCGGCCGGCTCGGTCTGCGCGGCGCCCCGTGGCTCGCGATCCGGAAGGTGGGCCTCGCCTGGCCGATCGAGACCGAGGGCCTGCGCCGCTTCGCCGCCGGCAAGCGGGCGCTGCTGGTGGTGGAGGAGAAGCGCAGCTTCGTCGAGCGCCAGCTTCGCGACGCCCTCTACAACCTCGCCGCCGATGCACGCCCGCCGGTGCTCGGCAAGCAGGACGCCGCCGGCGCCACCCTGATCCCGGCGACCGGCGAACTCTCGCCCGAGATCGTGGCCCCCGCCCTGGTGCGCTGGCTGCGCGAAGCGGGCATGGCGGTCGCCGACGCGCCGGTGCCGCCGCAGGTCGCGCGTCCCGCCGGGCTGCTGGCGCGCGCGCCCACCTTCTGCGCCGGCTGTCCGCACAACACCTCGACGCAGCTTCCCGACGGCAGCATCGCGCTGGCGGGCATCGGCTGCCACATCATGGCGGTCGAGCACAGCGACACCCGCAGCATCTGCCAGATGGGCGGCGAGGGCGTGAGCTGGCTGGGCCTCGCACCCTACACCGACATGCCGCACATCTTCGCCAATATGGGCGACGGCACCTATCAGCACTCCGGCATCCTCGCGATCCGGCAGGCGATGGCGACGGGTGAGAACATCACCTTCAAGATCCTGTTCAACGACGCGGTCGCGATGACCGGCGGCCAGCCCGCCGAGGGCGCGCCAAATCCGGCGCAGATCGCGCGCCAGCTCGCCGCCGAGGGCGTTTCCCGCATCGCCCTGGTTGCCGATGACGCAGCACGCCTGCCGTCCCCCGCCGCTCTGCCGCCCGGCACGACGCGCCACGCGCGCGAGGACCTCGACGCCGTGCAGCGCACGATGCGGGAGAAAAAGGGCGTCTCCGCCATCATCTACGACCAGGTCTGCGCCACCGAGAAGCGCCGCCGCCGCAAGCGGGGCACGATGCCGAAGGCCAAGGTGAGCGTGGCGATCAACGCCGCCATCTGCGAGAATTGCGGCGACTGCACCGCGCAGAGCCATTGCATCGCGATCGAGCCGATCGAGACCGAGCACGGCCGCAAGCGCCGCATCTCGCCGACCGCCTGCAACACCGATCTTTCGTGCCTCAAGGGCTTCTGCCCGAGCTTCGTCACCACCGCCGGAGCCGCCGCCGCGACGACGCGCGCCCCGGACGATACCTGGGCGGCGCAGGAGGCGGCGCTGCTCGCGGCACTGCCCGAGCCGCCGATTGTGGTGCTCGATCATCCCTGGCGCGGCCTGTTCGCCGGCATCGGCGGCGGCGGCATCGTCACCTCGGGCGCGATCCTGGCGATGGCGGCGCATATCGAGGGCAGCGAAGTCAGCACGCTCGACTTCACCGGGCTGGCGCAGAAGAACGGCGCCGTCGTCAGCCACGTGCAGATCGCGCACGAGCCGATCGATATCGTGCGCATCCCGGCGGGCGAGGCCGATTTCATGCTGGCCGCCGATCTCGCGGTCGGCGCCTCGGCCGGCGTGCTGGAGCGCTGCGCACCGCGCGCGGCCGTGGTCGGCAATCTCGACCTGCAATCCAACCTCGTCTTCCTCAAGGACCGCGACCTGCGCATCGACTCCGGCCTGCACCGCCGCGCGATCGAGCGCGCGGTCGATCGCGCTGCCTCGCGCTGGCTGCGCGCGGGTGCGGTGTGCGAGCGGCTGTTCGGGACGGCGCAGGTGGAGAACACGCTGATGCTGGGCCTGGCCTGGCAGCTTGGCTTGCTGCCGGTCCGCGCCCCCAGCCTGCTGCGCTCGATCGAGCTGAACGGCACCGCGGTCGCGATGAACCGCCGCGCCTTCGCCTGGGGCCGCATCCTCGCCGAGCGGCCGGAATTGGCCGAGACCATCCTCGATGGCGAGCACCGCACGCCGCCGACGCTCGATGCGCTGATCGCGGCGCGCACGGAAGAACTCGTCGCCTACCAGGACGCGGCTTACGCGCAGCGCTACCGCGCGCTGGTCGAGCGTGCGGCCGCGCGCGAGACGGCGGTTGCCGGTGCGCCCGGCGCGCTCACGCGCGGGGTGGCGGAGGGATATTTCCGCGTGCTCGCCGTGAAGGACGAATACGAGGTCGCGCGCCTGCACGCCGTTGCCGCGTATGGTCCCAAGCCGGTGTTTCACCTGGCACCGCCGCTGATCGCGCGCACCGATCCGGCGACCGGTCGGCCGCGCAAGATCGCGGTGCCGGGCTGGCTCGCGCTGCCGCTGTTCCGCGCGCTGCGCCACGGCAAACGGCTGCGCGGCACCGCGCTTGATCCGTTCGCGCGTCTTGCCGACCGCCGGATAGAGCAGCGGATGCGGGCGGAGTACGAGGCCGACATCGACCATGCGCTCGCGGCCCTGCGGCCCGACACGGTGACAGCAGCCGCGCAACTTGCGGCGCTGCCGCAAGACGTGCGCGGCTTCGGCCCGGTGAAGGAAGCGTCCCGGCACGCCGCCGAGGCGCGCCGCGCCGATCTGCTGCGCCGCCTCGACGCACCCGAGCCGGCGTTGGCCGCAGATTAAATACCGGCGGCTCAACTGCCGGGGTCCACGCTGCAAGCGGCGACGCTGCACATTCGTGCTGTGGCGCATCAGCGTGCGTGCACAAAGCCCTCTCCGCCCCCCGGGGCGGAGAGGGAGTTGAGCGTCGCTGGCGGAAGTACAGAATCCCGTAATAGCCCGAGAGGCGGAGAGGGCTTGATCATCCGGCCGGCGCGTGGCCGAGGATGCGCTCGAAGCGGCGCGCGTAGGCCGGCCAGACCTCGGGGTTGAGCAGCCGCGGCGGCCGCTTTCCGTCCAGGATCGCCAGCATCTGCTCGGCGGCGATGCGCGCCATCGTCGCCCGCGCCTCGTGCGTGACCCCCGCCGTGTGCGGACTCGCGATCACCGTGTCGAATCGCAGCAGCGGATGGTCGGGACGCGGTGGCTCAGGGTCCCACACATCGAGCCCCGCGCCCGCGATCCCGCCCCGTTCCAGCACCGCCGCCAGCGCCGCCTCGTCATGGATGCCGCCGCGCGCGGTCGTTACAAAACAGGCGTGCGACGGCATCAGCGCGAACTTGCCCGCGCCGATCATCCCCCGCGTCTCGTCATTGCGCGGGCAGTTGACCGAGACGAAATCGGATCGCCCGAGCAGTTCCTCGAGCGTCACCTTCTCCGCCCCGCGCGCCGCTATCTGCGCCGCGTCGAGATACGGGTCGTAGGCCAGCACCTTCATGGCGAATAAGCCGCCGCACAGCTCGGCGATCCGGCTGCCGATATGGCCGATGCCGATGATGCCCACCGTCCGGCCGTGGATGTCGTGGCCCATGTAGTCGTTGCGCACGATGCCGGGCGCGCGGCGCATCGCGCGATCGGTCTCGACGATGCGCTTGGCGAGTGCCAGCATCATCCCCAGCGCGTGCTCCGCCACCGCCTCGCGGTTGCCGCCCGCCTGATTGACCGCGAGCAGCCCCGCGCGCGTGCAGGCGGCGACGTCGATCGTGTCATACCCCGCGCCGTTGCTGGAGACGGCGAGCAGGTTGGGCGCGCGCGCCAGCAGCGCCTCGGTCACGTGCCAGCGTGGTGCCAACTCGTCGCGCGCGGCGCCGATCTGATAGGCGTGCGCTGCCGCCAGCACCGGCGCCGCTTCGGCCTCCGGCGTCTCGTTCTCCAGCCGTTCCAAGGTCACGTCGCCGCGGGCGGTCAATATCTCCTCGAACAGCGTGCCTGCGAGGTATTTCACGTAGAAGACGCGCTTCATGGATGGCTCCGCGATCACGATCGTCCGAAGATCGCTTAGGCCCAAGATCGCTCAGGCTTGGCGACGCCGCCAGACCTGGCGAGCAACCCAGAACAGATGCACGCCGGAGCGGATCACCGGCTTGCGCAGCGTGCCGCGCCGGCGGCTGCGCAGCAGCCCGATCTGCTGCGGCAGCCGCCCACTCAGCTCCGCGCCCGCGTCCGGCGTGAGCCGCAATGAGGCGAGCGGCGCGCCGAGGGCGACGATCGTGACCACGACGAACGCGATCGAGAAGTCCCCGAGCGTCGGCCCGGCGTGGCCGCGCAGCATGACGGCGGCGCTGAGGGCCGCGGCCGAGGTGGCGATGCCGAGGCTGAGGAAGAGCTGCTGGAAGGTGGTATAGAAGCTGGTTGCGGCACTCATCCGATCGCGCGGGATGTCGGCATAGGCGATCGTGTTGTAGGCCATGAACTGCAACGACTGGAAGAAGCCACCCGTGATCAGCACGGCATAGATCCAGGTGCGCGGCCAGTCGGGGCGGAACGCGGCGGTGATGCCGAGCAGCAGCGTCGAGAATGCGCCCACCCAGATCATCGTGTTCCGATATCCGAGCCGGCGCAGCATCGGCTGGGCGGTCACGCGCATCAGCAGCGAGCCGACCGCGGAGGCGAAGGTGATCATCCCGCTCGCCGCCGCCGAGAGGCCGAAACCCAATTGCAGCATCATCGGCAGCAGGAACGGCATCGCGCCGACCGCGATCCGCGAGCAGGCGCCGGCATAGACCGAGATGCGGAAGGTGGGAATGCGCATCAGCCGCAGATCGAGGATCGGATCGGCATGGCGCGCGGCGTGGTGCAGATAGAGCGCGCCCGCCACCATCCCGATCGCCAGCAGCGCCGCCGTCAGCCGCAGCGACGCGGCCCCGCGGGTGCCCATCTCGAGGCCGAACATCAGGCACGAGAGCGAGACCGCGGTGAGGCCGAGGCCAGGCAGGTCGAAGGGTCGGCGCTGCTTCTCCTTGACCTCGTCGATGTAGCGCGTGACCAGGACGATGCCGGCCAGCCCGATCGGCACGTTGATGCCGAAGATCCAGCGCCAGTTCAGGTAGGTGACGATGAAGCCGCCGACCACCGGGCCGACCACCGGTCCGATCGTGGCCGGGATCATCAGCCAGACCATCGCCGAGATCAGCTCGGCCTTCGGGATCGCGCGCAGCAGCACCAGCCGACCGACCGGCACCATCATGGCGCCGCCGATGCCTTGCACGATGCGCGCCGCCACCAGGAACGGCAGGTTCTGGGACACGCCGCACAGGATCGAGCCCAGCGTGAACAGCGCGATCGCGGCGCGGAAGACGGTGCGGCTGCCGAGCCGGTCGGCGAGCTTGCCGCTGGGCGGGATGAAGACCGCGAGGCTGAGCAAATACGAGGTCAGCGCGACGCTCATGTGCAGCGGGTCGGCGTGGAAGCTCTTCGCCATCGCCGGCAGGGCGGTCGCGAGCACGGTGCCGTCGAGCATCTCCATGAACATCGCGGCGGCGACGATCAGGGCAGTCAGGCGGGTGCTGGCGGGCTTGCGCTGCATGGGGCGCCAGAATCGTCGCATCAGGTCGCGGCCGGAAGCCGCTTCCTTCGCATGGCGGCTGCGATCAGGCGAGACGTCCGGCGGCGGCCCCGATATGCGCGTCGAGTTCGCGTCGCAGGCGGCGGGCTTCCTCCGGCGTCAGCTCGACGAACATCCGCCGGCACGGCTCGCCCGGCCGTTCGCGCCGCAGCCGCAGGAACACCGCACCCGGTGCCGACCACAGGCTGACGTGGCTCGCTTCAGCCTCGGGGGCGGCCGGTGCGGGCGACGGCGATGCGGGCGATGGAGTCGGGTTCACGACTCCGTGAGGATGCCAAATCCGCCGCCCCGGCGCAACCAATTCAGCGGCCGCCGAGCTCCGCCCGCGCGAGATTGACCCAGTACGCGGCACCCGTCGGAATAATCGCGTCGTTGAAGTCATAGCCCGGCGTGTGGACGTAGGGTCCGGGGCCATTGCCGATCATGATGTAGGCGCCGGGCCGGTGCTCGAGCATGAAGGCGAAATCCTCCGCGCCCGTGAGCGGCTGGGTGTCGTCGTCCACGCGCTCCGCCCCGGCGGTGGCGGCGGCAGCGGAGACGGCCACGCGGGTCTGCTCGGGGTGATTGACCAGCGGCGGGTAGCGGCGCTGGTACGCCGTCTCGGCGGTGCAGCCCTGGGCGGTGGCCAGCGAAGTTGCCAGCTCGCCAAGGCGCCGCTCCAGCGTGTCTCGCACCGCCGGCGTGTAGCTGCGCGCGGTGCCGCGCACCGCGATCTCCGCCGGGATCACGTTGGGCGAGCCGGCGCTGCCGCCCGCGATATGCCCGATGCTGAGCACCGCGGTCTCGATCGGCGACACGCTGCGGCCGATGATGCCCTGCAACCCGAGGATAAAGTATCCAAGCGGCATGGTCGGGTCGGTTCCCCGATGCGGCGCCGAGCCATGCCCGCCGGTGCCGCGGAAGATCACGGTCCAGGAATCGGAGGCGGCGAGCATCGGTCCGGGGCGGATGGCGAAGCTGCCGACCTCCATGCCCGGGATCGCGTGCATTCCATAGACCGCGTCGCACGGGAAGCGCTCGAACAGCCCCTCCTCGATCATCACCCGTCCGCCGCCGCCGCCCTCTTCGGCCGGCTGGAAGATGAGGTGGACGGTGCCGCCGAACTCGTCGGGGTGCGCGGCCAGATAGCGCGCGGCGGCGAGCAGCATGGTGGTATGCCCGTCATGGCCGCAGGCGTGCATCTTGCCCGGCACCTGCGAGCGGTAGGGCAGGTCGGACTGCTCGGCGATGTGCAGCGCATCCATGTCGGCGCGCAGCGCGATCGCGCGGTTGCCGGGGCGCCGCCCGCGCACCGTCGCCACCAGCCCGGTCTTGGCGATGCCCTCGGCCGCGACCTCGATCCCCCATTCGCGCAGCCGCCCGGCGACCAGGGCCGCGGTCGCGTGCTCCTCGAACGCGGTTTCCGGGTTGGCGTGGATGCGGTGGCGGATTTCTTCCAGTTCGGGGCGCCAGGCCTCGATGGCGGCGATGGTCTGGTCGGTCCCGGCGTCAAACATGAGGCTGACTCCTTGTGCGACCGCTCAGCGGCCGCGGCTCACGGTATAGTCGGCCGCGTCCAGCAGCGCCGCGCGCGCGGGCGAGGCGGGAAAGGCCGCCAGCGCCGACTTGGCGGCAGCCGCGAAGACGGCGGCACGCGCCAGCGTCTGCGCGATCGCGTCGCAGCGCTGCATCAGGTCCAGCGCGTGCGGCAGATCGGTCTCGGTCTGCTCGCCCGCCTCGATCGTGCGCTGCCAGAAGGCGCGCTCCTCGGCACCGCCGGACGTGCAGGCCACCAGCACCGGCAGGGTGATCTTGCCCTCGCGGAAATCGTCGCCCACCGCCTTGCCGAGGGCCGCCTGGTCGGCAGCGTAGTCGAGCGCGTCATCGACAAGCTGGAAGGCGATGCCGAGATCGTGGCCGTAGGCGGCGAGGGCGGCGCGCTCCGCCGCCGGCCGGTCGGCCACCACCGCGCCCACCTCGCAGGCGGCGGCAAACAGCGCCGCGGTCTTGCCGCTGATCACGTCGAGATAGCGCGCCTCGCTGGTCGAGAGGTCGTTCTGGGTGGCCAGTTGCAGCACCTCGCCCTCGGCGATGGTGGCGGCGGCGCGCGACAGGATCGCCAGCACCTCGAGCGAGCCGTCCTCGACCATCAGCTGGAAGGCGCGGGCAAACAGGAAGTCGCCCACCAGCACCGAGGCCTGGTTGCCGAACACCGCGTTGGCGCTGGCCGAGCCGCGGCGGAGCAGGCTCTCGTCCACCACGTCGTCGTGCAGCAGGGTGGCGGTGTGGATGAACTCGACGCAGGCGGCGAGGCGGACATGGCGCGCACCACCGGCCGGATAGCCGCAGAGGCGGGCGCAGGCGAGCGTCAGCAGCGGCCGCAGCCGCTTGCCGCCGGCGGCGACCAGATGGGCGGCAAGGCGCGGGATCAACTCCACCGGGCTCGCCATCCGCGCGACGATGGTGCGGTTGGTGGCGTCGAGGTCGTCGCCGGCGATCGCGATCAAGGCGGCGAGCGCATCCTCGGCCGGCATCGCGGCCGCGGCTTCGGGCAGGATGAGGCCGGCGGCGACGCCCAAGCTGTTCTCCATTCGGCGCGTGCCGCGCGACGCCTCCTGACAAACGGGGCCGCGGCCGGCGCACGGCAGCGCCGCAACGCGGCCGGCGCGCACCATATCGGCGCGCCCGGAAACCCGGTCAAGGCGAGGTCGTGGCCGGACGCCAAACCCGCCAGGCCAGCAGCGAGCCGGACCAGGCAAGGCAGGCCAGCAGCCAGACCAGCAGCGCCGGCCACTTGCCGAGCGGGGCCACGGTCACGTGCAGCAGCAGATAGCAAAACGTCATCCCGGTCATCGCCCGCATCGCACTCGCGACCGTCGCCGCCGACATTCCCGCACCAAGCCGCAGGTCGATGACGATCGCCATGCTGGAGATGTTGATCGGAAACACCGTCGCGATGCCGGTCGCCGACGGACCGATCGCGCGGCTGATGCTGACCACGGTGCCGACCACGCCGCCGACCAGCAGCGCCCGCCCCGGCAGGTCGTACCAGCGCCGGCCGCGCCGCGGCCGCGGCGCGGCCATCGGCACCCGCCGCACGAACGCGACGCAGAGCGCGAAGACCGCCGTGACCAGCACGATCGCGTCCGGCACGCTCCACGCGACTTCATGGAGCGCCGCCGCCGCCGCGAGCCAGACCAGCGTGCAGGCGGCCAGCCGCGGCAGCAGCGCGAGCCGCGGCGCGAGTGCCACATAGGCGACGGTGAACACCGCCGCCGCCGTGTTGCCCACAAAGCTGTCGAGCGCGCTCTGGGCGATGAAGGGCGCGTCGTGGGCATAGGCAAGCATGGCATAGGCCGGCGCGGTCGAGACCGGGGTTGCGGCCACCACGCCGGCGACGAACGGCCCGGTGCGTTCCGCGATCATCGACGCGGCGACCACGACGGCCGCGGTGATCGCCATCTTCAGCAGCAGGCCGAGCCAGAACCCCGTCAGCATCGCCGGCCCGCGCCCCTCGCCGCTGGCCGCGATCCTAGCCGCGGGGGCGCCGTTTTCCGACCCCTCGGATGCGCCTATGCTCGCGATCTGGTGCGGAGAGAACACATGACTGGATCGACCCCGGCTTCATCGACCCGGGCCTCGCTGTTCGATCTCACCGGCCGGGTGGCGCTCGTCACCGGCGGCAATGGCGGCATCGGGCTCGGCATGGCGACGGCGCTGGCCGATGCCGGCGCCGAAATCGTCATCACCGGCCGCAGCCGCGCGAAGAACGACGCCGCCCTGGCCGCCCTCGCCACAGCCCGGCGCCCCGCCCACGCGCTGGAAGCCGACCTCACCGACGCCGACGCCTGCCGCGCGATGGTGGACGCGGCGGCGGCGCGGTTCGGCCGGCTCGACATCCTGATCAACAACGCCGGCACCACCATCCGCAAGCCGCCGCAGGATTGCACGCTGGCCGAGTGGCACACGGTTCTGACCACCAATCTCACCAGCGCCTTCGTCGCCTGCCAGGCGGCGCATCCGGCGATGAAGCGCGCCGGCGGCGGCAAGATCATCAACATCGGCAGCATGCTGTCGCTGTTCGGCGCCGCCTACGCCACCGCCTATGCCGCCAGCAAGGGCGGCATCGTGCAGATGACCAAGGCGCTCGCCAGCGCCTGGGCGCCGGACAATATCCAGGTCAACGCGGTGCTGCCCGGCTGGATCGACACCGACCTCACGCGCGCCGCGCGGCGCGAGGTGGGCGGGCTGCACGAGCGCGTGCTGGCGCGCACGCCCGCCGGCCGCTGGGGCACGCCGGAGGACATGGGCGGGGTCGCGGTGTTCCTCGCCGGCCGCGCGTCCGACTTCGTCACCGGCGCGGCAATCGCGGTCGATGGCGGTTACGCGGCACAAGGTTGAGGAGGCAGCAGATGGACGCAGCGGCGAAGTCCGTCTTCGACCGCACGGCCGAAGATCCGGGCAACATCGTCGAGCTCGGCCACGTCAACGTCCGCGTTCCCGATCAGCAGCTCGCGACGCTGTTCTACGTCGCCGGGCTGGGGCTGACACGCGACCCCTATCTGATGACCGGTGTGACCAACATGTGGATCAATGTCGGTCGCAGCCAGTTCCACCTGCCGACCGGGCGCGCGCAGGTGGTGGCGGGCCACACGGCGCTCGTGGTGCCCGATCTGGAGGCGCTGCTGCGCCGGCTCGCCGCGGTGGGCCGCGCGCTGGCCGAGACGCGCTTCGCGGTGCGCGAGACCGCCGAGTTCGTGGAAGCGACCTGTCCGTGGGGCAACCGCATCCGCTGCTTCGCACCGGCGCCCCGCTTCGGCGCGGTCAATCTCGGGATCGCGCATGTCGAGCTGGCGGTGCCCGCGGGCACGGCACCCGGCATCCTCGCCTTCTACCGCGACATGCTCGGCGCGCGCGCCGAGGCCGGCGCCGACGGCCGGCACGTGCGGGTTGCAGCCGGCCCGGACCAATATCTGATCCTGCGCGAGACCGACGGCCCGCTGCCCGCCTTCGACGGCGCCCATGTGCAGATCACGCTGCACGATTTCTCCGGCCCGCACGCGCGGCTGCTGGAGCGCGGGCTGATCAGCGAGGAGAGCGACCAGCACCAATGGCGCTTCCAGAACATCATCGATCCGGCGAGCGGCCGCGTGCTGGCGACTTTCGAGCACGAGGTGCGCAGCGTTCGCCATCCGCTGCACGCCCGCCCGCTGGTCAACCGCGATCCCGAGCAGACCACCGCCGCCTACGTGCCGGGACGTGACGCGTGGGTCTGGTCGATCGGCCGCGCGTGATGCGCGCGCACAGGAACTTGACGATGGCGGCGGGCGCCCGGACTATGCACGCCTCGGCAGAAAAGGGGAGGCGACGGATGCGCAGGTCGGATCTGGCTGGAGCGTTCGCGGTCGCTTGCCTGGCATTGGGCACGCCCCCTGCTTTCGCCGACGCCCCCTTCAAGTGCGCGCATGTGGGCGGGCATTTCGTGTTCGGCCAGGAAGCGAACGTCAACAGCCTCGATCAGATGACCTCGTCGACGATCTCGACGCGCAACGTCGCGATGAACATCTTCGAGACGCTGATGACGCGCGACGAGCACAACAATCCGATCCTCGATCTGGCCGACAGCTACACCGAAAGCCCCGACCATCTGACCTACACGTTCAAGCTGCGGCCGGGCGTCACCTTCCAGAACGGCAAGAAGATGACGTCGGCCGACGTGATGGCCTCGTTCAATCGCTACAACAAGGTCGGGCTGGCGCGGAACATGTTCGACAACGTGGCGAGTTGGGATGCGCCGGATGCATCCACCTTCGTCATCCACATGAAGCGGCCGCAGCCGACTTTCATCCTGCAACTCAGCTCGTTCAGCATTCCCGTCGTGATCGTGCCCGCCGAGGAGGAGCACGACCCGCCGCAGCAGCTCAAGACGGTCGGCACCGGCCCGTGGCAGCTCGTGAAGTTCACGCCGGGAAGTGCCGTCGAGCTGAAGCGCAACCCGACCTACACCCCCAACCCGCACTTCACCGAGCGCACCGGCTTCGGCGGCTACAAGCAGGCGTGCTTCGATACCGTCACCTTCCGCATCGTGACCGAACCCGGCGCCCGCGTCGCCGGCCTGCAGACCGGCGAGTTGCAGGGGGTGGAGGACGTGCCGGCAAAATCCATCCCCGACCTCAAGAAGAACAAGAGCATCACGCTGCTGCCGCTGCCCAACTGGTGGATCCAGATCGCGCTCCCGAACACGTCGGTTCCGCCCACCGACAACCTCGATTTCCGCCGCGCGGTGCAGGCGGCGCTGAACATGGACGACATCATGGACGCCGCCTCGGACGGCAACTATCGGCTTAATGTCGGTTTCCAGTACCCGACCCAGCCGGACTACACCAACGCCGGCAAGAACACCTACAATCTGCACGATCCCAAGCTCGCGAAGCAGTATCTCGCCAAGTCCGGCTACAAGGGGCAGCCGGTCGTGCTGCTGACCGACAAGGACTACACGCAGATGTACAACTCGGCGCTGGTGATGCAGCAGCAGCTCCAGGCGGTCGGCATCAATGCGCAGCTCAAGGTGACCGACTGGCCGACCTCGGTGCAGATGGCGCAGCGCCCGGACACCGGCTGGAACTTCTTCTTCACCGGCTGGGGTACGCAGCCGGCGCTCGGTGCGCTGGACACCATGCAATTCATGATCCAGCCGGGCGCCGCCTACATGCCGAAGGGCGGCAAGGACGATCCCGCCATGCTGGCGGACTGGACAGAGATGAACCAGGCCCCGAGTGCGAAGGCCCGGCAGGCCGCCTTCGTTGCCATGCAGAAGCTGATACTCGACCGCGTCTATGCGGTCCCGTTTGGGGCGATCACCAAGATGCAGGCGGTGCGTTCGGACGTGAAGGGGTTCGTGCCGTTCCGCATCCCGCGGATGTCGAACGTGTGGTTCACGAAGTAGCAGAGGGCGCTGGGAGGCGACAGATGCGCAGGTCGGATCTGGCTGGAGCGGTCGCGATCTCCTGCCTGGCACTGGGCACGCTTCCGGCTTTCGCCGACGGCCCCTTCAGGTGCCCGCATGTGGGCGGCCATTTCGTGTTCGGCCAGGAAGCGAACGTCAACAGCCTCGACCCGGAGACCTCGGGCACGATCTCGACGCGCAACATCGCGATGAACGTCTTCGAGACGCTGATGACGCGCGACGAGCACAACAACCCGATCCTCGATCTGGCCGACAGCTACACCGAAAACCCCGACCATCTGACCTACACGTTCAAGCTGCGGCCGGGCGTCACTTTCCAGAACGGCAAGAAGATGACCTCCGCCGACGTGGTCGCCTCCTTCAATCGCTACAACAAGGTCGGGCTGTTGCGGAGCACGCTCGACAACGTGGCCGGGTGGGAAGCGCCCGATGCATCCACCTTCGTGATCCACATGAAGCGGCCGCAGCCGACCTTCATCCTGCAGCTCAGCTCGTTCAACGTCCCCATTGTGATCATACCTTCCGAGGAGGAGCACGATCCGCCGCAGCAGCTCAAGATCATCGGCACCGGTCCGTGGCAGCTCGTGAAGTCCACGCCGGGAAGTGCGGTGGAGCTGAAGCGCAACCCGACACTACACGCCCAACCCGCACTTCACCGAGCGCACCGGCTTCGGCGGCTACAAGCAGGCGTGCTTCGATACCGTCACCTTCCGCATCGTGACCGAGCCCGGCGCCCGCGTCGCCGGCTTGCAGACCGGCGAGTTGCAGGGGGTGGAGGACGTGCCGGCAAAATCCATCCCCGACCTCAAGAAGAACAAGAGCATTACGCTGCTGCCGCTGCCAAACTGGTGGATCCAGATCGCGCTCCCGAACACGTCGGTTCCGCCCACCGACAATCTCGATTTCCGCCGCGCGGTGCAGGCGGCGCTGAACATGGACGACATCATGGATGCCGCCTCGGACGGCAATTATCGCCTGAATGTCGGCTTCCAGTATCCGACCCAGTCCGACTACACCGATGCCGGCAAGAACACCTACAATCTGCATGACCCCAAGCTCGCGAAGCAGTATCTCGCCAAGTCCGGCTACAAGGGGCAGCCGGTGGTGCTGCTGACCGACAAGGACTACACCCAGATGTACAATTCGGCGCTGGTGATGCAGCAGCAGCTCCAGGCGGTCGGTATCAACGCCCGGCTCAAGGTGACCGACTGGCCGACCTCGGTGCAGATGGCGGAGCATCCCAACACCGGCTGGAACTTCTTCTTCACCGGCTGGGGCACGCCGACCTCGCTCGGCGCGCTGGATACCATGCAGAACCTGATCGAGCCGGTCGCCGTCTACATGCCGAAGGGCGGCAAGGACGATCCCGCCATGCTGGCGGACTGGACAGAGATGAACCAGGCCCCGAATGCGAAGGCCCGGCAGGCGGCCTTCGTTGCCATGCAGAAGCTGACGCTGGATCGCGTCTATGCGATCCCGTTCGGGTCCTATACCAAGATGCAGGCGGTGCGCTCGGACGTGAAGGGGTTCGTGCCGTTCCGCATCCCGCGCATGTCGAACGTGTGGTTCACGAAATAGCAGAGGCACGCGCATGACCGGCGTCGTGCTGCGGCGGCTGGGCAGCGCGGTACCGATCCTAGTGATCGTGAGCCTCATCACCTTCGCGATGATCCATCTGGTGCCCGGCGATCCGGCGGCGGCGATCGCCGGGTTGTCGGCGACGCCGCAGATGATCGCGCAGATCCACCACGAGCTCGGCCTCGACCAGCCGCTGCTCACGCAGCTCGTGCGCTGGTACGTCAATCTCGCGCACGGCAATCTCGGCCGCTCCATCCTGCTCGGCCAGCCGGTGCTGCAGGCGACGCTGGAGCGGCTGCCGGTGACGCTGCTGCTCTCCGCCTACGCGCTGGTCATCACGCTCGCGGTCGGGATGCTGGGCGGCATCGTCGCGGCCCTGCGCCACAATACCGCGGTCGATCAGGGGGCGATGGTGGTCTCGATGTTCGGCATCTCGGTGCCGAATTTCTGGATCGGGCTGCTGATGATCCTGCTGTTCGCGGTCAAGCTCGGCTGGCTGCCCACCGGCGGCTACATCCCGCTCACCACCGACCCGATCGGCTGGCTGCGCACCTCGACGATGCCGGCGATCTCGCTCGCACTGCTGCAGATGGGCCTGCTCGCGCGCATCACCCGCTCGACCATGCTGGAGGTGCTGCGGCAGGACTACATCCGCACCGCGCGCGCCAAGGGCCTGCCCCGCCGGCAGGTCGTGTTCAAGCACGCGCTCGCCAACGCGCTGATCCCGGTCGTCACCATCATCGGCATCATCGTCTCGCTGCTGATCTCGGGCTCGGTCGTCACCGAGACGCTGTTCTCCATCCCCGGCATCGGCCAGTTGCTGACCGAGGCGGTGCTGAACCGCGACTACCCGATGGTCCAGGGCGGCCTGCTGATCGTGACCTCGCTGCTGGTGCTGGTGAATATCGGCGTCGATCTCTGCTATGCGGTGCTCGATCCGCGGGTGCGCTATGAATCCGCGTGACGTCCTCCCCCGCGACCCGATCGAGGAGGCGCCCCGCCGCCGCCGCTTCCGCATGGCCGCGATCACGCTGCGCCGGCTGCTGCACCATCGCCTGTTCGTCACCGGCCTGGCGTTGACGCTGCTGATCGTGGCGGTCGCGGCCCTCGCACCGCTGATCGCGGGCGCCAATCCGAACCGGCTGGTGATGCGCAACCGCTTCCTGCCGCCGAGCGCGCAGCACTGGTTCGGCACCGACAATTTCGGCCGCAGCCTGTGGTCGCGCGTGGTGTGGGGCGCGCAGCTCTCGGTGGAGATCGGCCTCTCCGTCGTCGTGCTCAACGCCGTGTTCGGCACTCTCGTCGGCGCGATCGCCGGATATTTCCGGCGCGTGGACAACGTGCTGATGCGCGTCAACGACGCGCTGATGGCCTTCCCCGCCATCCTGCTCGCGATCGGCGTCACGGCGATCCTCGGGCCGTCGGTCGCCGACGTGATCCTCGCCCTCTCGATCGTGTATATCCCGCGTACCGCACGCATCGTGCGTGCGTCCGTGATCGTGCTGCGGGAGATGGAATACGTGCAGGCGGCGGTCGCGGCCGGCGCCGGGCACTGGCGCATCCTGCGCCGCCACATCATGCCGAACGCGATGGCGCCGCTGATCGTGCAGCTCAGCTTCCTGTTCGCCTACGCGGTGCTGGCGGAAGCGACGCTTTCCTTCCTCGGCCTCGGCGCGGTGCCGCCCACGCCCACCTGGGGCAACATCATGGCCGAGGGCCGGCAATACATGGTCGACGCCCCCTGGATCATCACCATCCCCGGGGCCTGCCTGATGGTGACGGTGCTCGGCCTCAACCTGCTCGGCGACGGCCTGCGCGACGTGCTCGATCCCAGGCTGCGCATCCAGCAATGAGCCTGCTTGAAATCGCCGGCCTGACCACAGCGTTTGCGACCGAGCGCGGCGAGGTGAATGCGGTCGAGGAGGTATCGTTCTCGCTGGAACCGGGCGAGGTTCTCGGCATTGTCGGCGAATCCGGCAGCGGCAAGAGCGTCACCGCGCTCACCATCATGGGCCTGCTGCCGCAGCCGCCCGCGCGCGTTGTCGCGGGCGGCGTGCGCTTCGCGGGGCAGGAGCTGATCGGAATGCCGGAGACGCGGTTGCGGCGCATCCGCGGCCCCGGCATCGCGATGGTGTTCCAGGAGCCGATGACCTCGCTCAATCCGCTGTTCACCATCGGCGAGCAGATCATGGAGACGCTGCGCGCGCATGAGCGCCTCGGCGCACGGGCGCAGCGCGACCGCGCGGTCGAGATGCTGGAGAAGGTCGGCATCCCCTCGGCCGAACGCCGGCTGCACGACTATCCGCACCAGCTTTCGGGCGGGCAGCGGCAGCGGGTGATGATCGCGGTGGCACTCGCCTGCCGCCCGCGGCTGCTGATCGCCGACGAACCCACGACCGCGCTCGACGTCACGATCCAGGCGCAGATCCTCGACCTGCTGCTCGATCTGCGGGCGCAGCTCGGCATGGCGCTGCTGATCATCACCCACAATATGGGCGTGGTCGCCGAGACCGCCGACCGCGTGCTGGTGATGTACGCGGGCCGCGTGGTGGAGGAGGCGCCGGTCGGCCGGCTGTTCGCGCAACCCTCGCATCCCTACACGCAGGGCCTGCTCGCCTGCGTCCCCACGCTCGAGCAGTCGCGCGCCCGTCTCGCCGCAATCCCCGGCACGCTGCCCGAACCGGGCCGCCGGCCGCCGGGCTGCCGCTTCGCGCCGCGCTGTGGCTACGCCATCCCCGCCTGCGAGGCCGGGTTGCCCGCGTTGCAGTCGATGGAACCCGGGCACCGCGCCGCCTGCATCCGCGCGGCCGAGCTGATCGCGGCGTGACGCCGCTGGTTGAGGCGATCGGGCTCGCCAAGCACTTTCCCTTGCGCGCGCGCGGGCTGGCGCGCCGTCCGGGCGGCGCGGTGCGGGCGGTGGATGACGTCACGCTCTCGATCGTAGCGGGCGAAACCCTTGGGCTGGTCGGCAAATCCGGCTGCGGCAAATCCACGCTCGGGCGGATGCTGATCCGGCTGGTTGCACCAAGTGCCGGGCGGATCGTGTTCGACGGCGCCGAGATCACCACGCTCGCCGGCCGTCGCCTGCGCGAGACGCGGCGCGGGATGCAGATCATCTTCCAGGACCCGTTCGGCGCGCTCAATCCGCGCATGTCGGCCGAGGCGATCGTGATGGAGCCGCTGCTGATCCACGGCGGCCGTGCCGATGCCGCCGCGCGTCGCCAGGTCGCGCGCCTGCTGGCGATGGTCGGGCTGCCGGCGGGTGCCGCTTCGCGCTTCCCGCACGAGTTTTCCGGTGGCCAGCGCCAGCGCCTCGGCATCGCGCGCGCGATCGCGCTCAGGCCGAAATTCATCGTCTGCGACGAGCCGGTCTCGGCCCTCGACGTCTCCGTGCAGGCGCAGATCGTGACGCTGCTGCAGGATCTGCAGGCGGAGCTGGGGCTGACCTATCTGTTCATCAGTCACGACCTCGCGGTGGTCAAGCACATCGCCGACCGCGTCGCGGTGATGTATCTCGGCCGCATCGCGGAGGTCGCGGACAAGCGCACCCTCTACGCGGCGCCGCTGCACCCCTACACGCAGGCGCTGATCGCCGCCGTGCCGATCGCCGATCCGGCCGGGCGCACCGCCGCCCGCGCCCGCCGCGCGCGGCTCGCGGGCGACATCCCGAGCGCGCTCGCCCCGCCGCCCGGCTGCCGCTTCCACACCCGCTGCCCGCTCGCGATGCCGCGCTGCCGCGAGCAGGAGCCGGTGCTGGCAGAGGCGGCGCCGGGCCACCATGTCGCCTGCCATCTGGCACCGGGAGCGCCGCCATGAGCTTTTCGTTCGTGTTCCTGCCGCCGCAGACCGCGATCACCCGCAACTGGGCCGCGCGCCTGGCGGCCGACGTGCCGGAGGCGCGGGTGCGCGTGGCCGAGACCCCGGCCGATGCCGAAGCGGCGATCGCCGAGGCCGACGCGGTATTCGGCACGCTCTCGCCCGAGCTGCTCGCGCGGGCGCGGCATCTGCGCTGGCTGCAGGCGCCGCAGGCGGCACCGCCGGCCGGCTTCTATCACCGGGCGCTGGTCGAGCATCCGCTGGTCGCCACGAATTTCCGAGAGATATTCAACGACCATATCGCGGCGCACATCATGGCGTTCGTGCTCGCCTTCGCGCGCGGGCTGCACCGCTACATCCCCCAGCAGCTCCGCGCCGAATGGTCCAAGCCGCCCGAGGATGAGGGCGTCGTGCATCTGCCCGACAGCACGATGCTGATCGTGGGCCTGGGCGGCATCGGCACCGAGACGGCGCGCGTCGCGGCGGCGTTCGGCATGACGGTGATCGCGACCGACGCCCGCCGCACCGACCGGCCGGCGGCGCGTCGCCGAGCTGCACCCGCCCGAGCGCGCTGGACGCGCTGCTGCCGCGCGCCGATTTCGTGGTGCTGACGGTGCCGCACACGCCGGCGACCGAGGGCTTCTTCGACCGCGCGAAATTCCGCCGCATGAAGCGGTCGGCGTTCTTCATCAACATCGGCCGCGGCATGACCACGCGGCTCGACGATCTGGTGGCCGCGTTGCGCGCCGGCGAGATCGCCGGTGCGGCACTCGACGTGTTCGAGACCGAGCCGCTGCCGCCCGAGCATCCGCTGTGGCTGATGCCGAACGTGCTGATCACGCCGCACATGGCGGGCTACGGCCCCTATCTGAACGAGCGCCGCTACGCGATCATCCGTGACAACGCGCTCGCCTTCGCCACGGGCGGCCCGATGCGCAACGTCGTGGACAAGGCGAACTGGTTCTGAGCGGCGGCGCGGGGCGTCCGCCCCGGATGGTGAAATTGTGATAGAGGACAGCCCAAGGTAGCCGTCCTGCCCGCCACTGCCTATCTAGCCGCGATGCCCTCCTCCCCTGCCTTCCTGGACACCGGCCGCCCGGCCGTGCCCGACCTCGTCGTGCCGCGCGGCATCACGCCGTTCTACCTGCCGCACAAGCCGGTGCGCGGGCGGCTGGTGCGGCTCGGCCCGCTCGCCGACGCGCTGCTGACGCGCCACGACAACCACCCCGCCGTTGCGGCCCTCGCCGGCCAGGCCCTCGCTCTGGCGGCAGGGCTGGCGGGCGCGCTGAAATTTCGCGGCTCGTTCAGCCTGCAAGCCAAGGGCGACGGCCCGGTCTCCATGCTGCTCGCCGACTGCACCGAGAGCGGCGCGCTGCGCGGCTACGCCCGCGCGAACCCGGAGAAGCTCGACGCCCTGCTTCGCACCGACCCCGATCCCACGGCCTGCCTGTTACTGGGCGGCGGCTATCTCGCGTTCACGGTCGATCAGGGGCCGGACATGGAGCGCCACCAGGGCATCGTCGCGATCGCCGGCAACAGCCTCGCCGACATGGCGCTGCACTATTTCGAAACCAGCGAGCAGTTGCGGTATTCGGTCCGCCTCGCCGCGGCACCGACGCCGGCCGGCTGGCGCGCCGGCGCGCTGATCCTGGAGCGCGTCGCCGGCAAGGGCGGCATCGCCCCCACGCTCGATGCCGCCGCGCAGGACGAGAGCTGGCGCACCGCGCTGGCCCTCGCCGGCACCGTCACCGACGCCGAGCTGCTCGACGACGCGCTGCCGCCGGAGCGCCTGCTGTATCGGCTGTTCCACACCGAGGGCGTCGCCGCCGACCGCTCGCGCGCGCTCGCCTATGGCTGCCGCTGCTCGCGCGCGCGGCTGTCCGGCATCCTGGAGCGGTTCCCGACCGAGGATCTCGACCACATGGCGGTCGATGGCGCCATCACCATGACCTGCGAGTTCTGCAACCTCGATTTCCGGTTCGACCGCGACGAGGTGCGCGGTGTGGCTTGAGGCGGCGACTCCGCCATTGACACCTTTCAGCGGGAGGTCGCCATGCGCTCGGCGTGGCCCCCGACGCTGCGGAAGGCGATCAGAGAACGAGCGCGGATTATCTAAACAGGTCGCTATGCGAACCAAGCCGGACAAGCTGGAGGGTGCCTGCGTCCGGCTTGCGGTAGATCAGTAGCAAATCAGGGCGAACATGGCATTCCCGGTGATCGGCCCAATCGCCGGAAAGGGCATGATCTCTGTTCGAGGTCAGCAAGGGCCCGTCGCCGGCCAATAGATCGAGCAGTGGAGTTAAAAGATCGTCCAGATGCCGATAGCGAGGGCTGGATCTTATGCGGCGATAATCGCCCCTGTAGGCGTTAGTCGGCTGGATCGTCCGCATTCAAATCCTTCATCAAATCGGCCGCGGATTTATATCTCATTCCCTGTCCGCGCCTGGCCGCTTCGATCGCAGCGATGGTTTCAGCGTTCGGCACCTCCACTTCGAACGGCAGGGCCTTTTCTCGCGCAACGCGGATCAGCAGCAGACGAATCGCGTCGGCAACGGATAGCCCCATCTCGTCGAGAACGTGCGCGGCTTCCTCCTTTATCTGCCCGTCGATCCGGGCGCGCACAACGGTATCGGTTGCCATGAAAGTCTCCTTGTGGCTCCGTTGTAGCGACTAGCTTGGTGCAGCACAACTCCGACGGCTTACCTGCAATCCCTCGCAGGGGCGGTGCGGCTAGGGTAGCTTCCAAAACCGTCAAGGGTTCCAAGGGCTATGCCCTTGGCGGGGTCCGGGGCAGCGCACCGGTCTTCCTTACCGCAGCCGATCCCGCGCGCGCGCGGAGTGCTCGCGCAGCACCGCTTCGCTCGTCGGGTCGATCTCTTTCAGCACCACGTCGTAGCCCCAGAGATCGGCGAGGTGCTGCAGCACGTAGCGCGCATCCTCCTCGTCCAGCAGCACGCGGTTGAGCGCGCGGTGGTGCAGGATCAGCTTGCGATCGCCGGCGAGATCGACATCGACCACCTGGATGTCCGGGTCGAGCCAGGCGACGTCGTACTGCCGCGACAGCCGCTGGCGGATACGGCGGTAGCCCGGCTCGTCGTGGATCGCCTCGACCCGCAGGATCGGCTCGTCGGTGTCGTCGGTCACATGGAACAGACGGAACTGCCGGATCAGGCGCGGGCTCAGGAATTGCAAGATGAAGCTGTCGTCCCGATAATTGGTCCAGACGTCGCGCAACGCCGCCATCGCGTCGCCGCCGCCGGCAAGCTCAGGAAACCAGGCCCGGTCCTCCTCGGTCGGCTGCTCCGCGATGCGGGCGATGTCCTGCATCATCGCGAATCCGAGCGCGTAGGGGTTGATCCCCGAATAGTGGGGATCGTCGAATTCCGGCTGCATCACGACGTTGGTATGGGAATGCAGAAACTCCACCATCGCCCCGTCGTTGATCCGGCCCTTCTCGTACAGCCGGTTCATGATGCGGTAGTGGCAAAACGTGGCGCAGCCCTCGTTCATCAGCTTGGTCTGACCCTGCGGATAGAAATACTGCGCGATGTGGCGCACGATGCGCAGCACCTCGCGCTGCCAGGGCTTCAGCCGCGGCGCCTTCTTCTCCAGGAAATAGAGGATGTTCTCCTCCGGCAGTTCCAGCAGCGCGCGGCGGCGCTCCTCGTCCGAGCGGTCATTGGCGCTGCGCGGTTTGCCGGGCACCGTGCGCCAGAGGTCGTTGAACACTGTCCGCTCGTGCTCGCGCCGCTCGCGCTCGCGCTTCTCCTCGGTCGCGAGGTCGGTCGCGCGCTTGCGCGGGTAGCGATGCACGCCGTGGCGCATCAGCGCGTGGGCCGCATCGAGCAGCCGTTCCACCGCCTGCTCGCCATAGCGTTGCTCGCAGTTCGCGATGTAGGATTTGGCGAACTCCAGATAGTTGAGAATGCCATCGGCATCCGTCCATTGCCGGAACAGATAGTTGTTCTTGAAGAAGTGGTTGTGTCCGAACGCCGCGTGCGCGATCACCAGCGCCTGCATGGTCGCGGTGTTCTCTTCCATGATGTAGCTGATGCAGGGGTTGGAGTTGATGACGATCTCGTAGGCAAGTCCCTGCATCCCGCGCCGATACAGGCCCTCGTGGCGGATGAAGTGCTTGCCGAACGACCAGTGCCGGTAAAACAGCGGCATCCCCACCGACGAATAGGCATCGAGCATCTGCTCGCTGCTGATCACCTCGACCTGGTTCGGGTAGGTGTCGAGGCCGAGGTCGCGGTTGGCGATCACCTCGATCGCGTCATAGGTGCGGCGAATGGTGTCGTAATCCCACTCGGCACCCTTATAGAGCAGCCGGCTCATCGGGTCAGGCGTGCGCCTCGGCGGCGGCGCCGGCCGGCTGCTTGGCAAACAGGTCGCGGAACACGGGATAGATGTCGCGCCGGTGGCGCACCTTGCGCATCGCCAGCGGCGCGCCCGCCTTGCGGGCCAGCGCATAGGTCCGCCACAGATCGCTCTCGCGCGGGGCGAAGCCGATCGGGCCGCCATCGCCCTCGCGACCGACTTCGAGATAGGCGTAGTACCTGGCACACCGGCAGGATGCGCTCGGTCAGGATCGCGGCGGTGCGCGCATTGTCGCTCGACGTGTTGTCGCCGTCCGACGCCTGGGCCGCGTAGATGTTCCAGTCCTCGGACTTGTAGCGCTCGCGGACCACGCGATCCATCTCCTCGAGTGCGGTCGAGACCACCGTGCCGCCGGTCTCGGGCGAGTAGAAGAACGTCTCCTCGTCCACCTCCGCCGCCTGATGGGTGTGGCGGATGAAGACGATATCGACGTGCCGGTAGCGGCGGCGGAGAAAGATGTAGAGGAGGGTGAAGAATCGCTTGGCGAGGTCCTTCATGTGCTCGGTCATCGAGCCGGACACGTCCATCAGGCAGAACATCACCGCCTGCGCCGCCGGCTTCGGCACCGCCTGGAAGGTGCGATAGCGCACGTCGATCGGGTCGATATAGGGGATGCGCTGGCTCCGCCGCGTCAGCCGCTCCAGCTCCTCGCGCAGTTTTTCGAGCCGCACGGGATCGTCGCCGCTGGCTTCGAGTGCCGCGATCTCCGTCGCCATCGCCTGCAATTGGGCCGGCTTCGGCCGCCTGAGCGCGATCCGGCGCGAGAGGCTGTTGCGCATCGTCCGCCCCAAGGCAAAGTTCGCGGGCGAGCCCACGATCGAGTACCCGGCGCGCCGCCACGCGTGGCCCTCGACGCTCGCCATCTTGCGCTTGGCGAGGTTGGGCAGCTCGAGATCTTCGAGGAAGATCTCCATGAACTCGTCGGTGGAGAGCGCGAAGCGGAACGCGTCCTCGCCGCCGCCATCGGGGCTGCCCTCGCTGCCTTGCCCGCCGGCGCCGCCCTGGGGGCGCGGGATCGCATCGCCCTCGACATAGCGCTTGTTGCCGGGCAGCACGTGGTCGCGCACGCCGCCCGCGGGCGAGCGGCGGAAGACGGGTTCGCGAAGGTCGTCGGCGGGGATCGTGATCTCGCCCCCCTGCTCGGCGTCGCGGATGCTGCGGCTCGACGAGTTCTCATGCACCGCCTGCCGCACCAGCGCCTTGGCACGGCGCAGGAATCGCTGCCGGTTGCCGAGGCTCTTGCCCTTCGGGTTCAGCCGGCGATCGACGATGTACATGGGTGGGCGCCTTCGCTATCCGGCCTGCTTCACCCGCATATACCACTCGACCAGCCGGCGCACCTGCCGCTCGGTGTAGCCGCGCTCCATCATGCGGGAGACGAACTCGTCGTGCTTGCGCTCGGTGTCGCTGTCCTTCTTCGAGCCGAAGCTGATCACCGGGAGCAGCTCCTCCACCTGGCTGAACATCCGCCGTTCGATCACCTCGCGCAGCTTCTCGTAGCTGGTCCAGGACGGGTTGCGGCCGCCGTGGTTGGCACGCGCGCGCAGCGTGAACTTCACCACCTCGTTGCGGAAATCCTTGGGGTTGGCGATCCCTGCCGGCTTCTCGATCTTGGTCAGCTCCTGGTTCAGCAGCTCGCGGTTGAGCAGTTGCCCGGTGTCGGGGTCCTTGAAGTCGATGTCCTCGATCCAGGCATCCGCGTACGACACATAGCGGTCGAACAGGTTCTGGCCGTAATCGTGGTAGCTCTCCAGATACGCCTTCTGGATCTCGTGGCCGATGAACTCGGCGTAGCGCGGCGCCAGCTCGCTCTTGATGAAATCGAGATAGCGCCGCTCGGTCTCCTCGGGCAACTGCTCGCGGCGGATCGACTGTTCGAGCACGTACATCAGATGCACCGGGTCGGCCGCGACCTCGATGGTGTCGTAATTGAAGGTCGAGGCCAGCACCTTGAAGGCGAACCGGGTCGAGGCGCCATCCATCCCCTCCTCGGGACCGGCGGCGTCGCGGTATTCCTGCATCGTCTTGGCGCGCGGATCGGTCTCCTTCAGGCTCTCGCCGTCATAGACGCGCATCTTGGCGAACAGGTTGGAGTTCTCGTGCTTGCGCAGCCGCGACAGCACCGAGAAGCGGGCCAGCATCTCCAGCGTCGCCGGCGCGCAGGAAGCACCGGACAGCTCGGAGCCGGACAGCAGCTTCTCGTAGATCTTCTTCTCCTCCGTCACCCGCACGCAATACGGCACCTTGATGACGTAGATGCGGTCGATGAAGGCCTCGTTGTTGCGGTTGTTCTTGAAAGTCTGCCACTCCGCCTCGTTGGAGTGCGCCAGGATCATGCCGAAGAAGGGGATCGCGCCGATGTTCTCGGTGCCGATGTAGTTTCCCTCCTGGGTCGCCGTCAGCAGCGGGTGCAGCATCTTGATCGGCGCCTTGAACATCTCGACGAATTCGAGGATGCCCTGATTGGCGCGGTTCAGCCCGCCCGAGTAGCTGTAGGCGTCCGGGTCGTTCTGCGGGTAGAGTTCCAGCTTGCGGATATCGACCTTGCCGACCAGGCTCGATATGTCCTGGTTGTTCTCGTCGCCCGGCTCGGTCTTGGCGACCGCGATCTGGCGCAGCCGGGACGGCCGCAGCCGCACCACCCTGAAGCGCGACAAGTCGCCGCCGAACTCGTCGAGCCGCTTGAGGCACCACGGGCTCATCGGCCCGGCGAGGCGGCGGCGGGGGATGCCGTAGCGGTCCTCCAGCGCCGGACCCATCGCCTCGGGATCGAACAGGCCGAGCGGGCTCTCGAACACCGGGCTGATCTGGTCGCCCGCCTTCAGCACATAGATGGGATGCACCTCCATCAGCGCCTTCAGCCGCTCGGCGAGCGAGGATTTGCCGCCGCCGACGGGGCCGAGCAGATAGAGGATCTGTTTGCGCTCCTCCAGCCCCTGGGCGGCGTGGCGGAAGAAGCCGACGATCCGCTCGATCGTCTCCTCCATGCCGTAGAACTCGGCGAAGGTCGGATAGACGCGGATCGTCCGGTTCATGAAGATCCGGCCGAGGCGCGCGTCCTTCGAGCTATCGATCATCTCCGGCTCGCCGATCGCCGCCAGCATCCGCTCCGGGGCGGAGGCGTACATCATCGGGTCGTCTCGGCAGCCGCCGAGGAACTCGCTCAAGGTCAGTTCCGCCTCGCGGCGGCCCTCGTAGGAGCGGGCGTAGGTGTTGAACAGATCGTCAGCAATCGGCATCCGAACACTCCGCGGATGTATCTTCGGCCGCAGACCCCAGAGGATAACGCGACTCGCCTGCAATTCGGTAAAAAGTTTTTACCGTTACAACCGCCGCGTTTGGTCGCCCAGAGGTCCACTGCTGGTTTCCAACGCCGCTCCCGCAGCCGTCGCCGATGTCGGCCCGACCGGCGATCGGCGTGCGGATTTCGGCGCTTCTCCCCTGCAACGCGGCAGGGCCGGGCGGGATTGTTCACGCCCGCCGTCCCGCATCTGGTGTGGTTCCCATGCCGCGCCGGTTGCGCCACTCTGCGCTTCTCTCCCCGCAACCGAAAGGCCCGGCCGGTGTCGCTGCGCCTGCTGCTGACTGCGATCGCGCTGCCGCCGATCGGCTTCTTGCTGCTCGCCATTGCCGGGTGGCTGCTGGCGGCGCGCTGGCGCCGGGCCGGGCGCGCGATCGGCGGCGCGGCCCTGTTCGGCCTCCTGGTGCTGGCGCTGCCCGCCACCGCCAAGCTGCTGACCGCGCCGCTCGAGGCTGCGCTGCCCCTGACCCCGCCCGCGGCCGACCCGCCGCAGGCGATCGTGATCCTCAGCGCCGAGGCAAGGCGTAGCGGCGGCGCCACGCCGCGCGTCACCGTGGGGCCGATGACGCTGTGGCGGCTGCTCGCCGGCGTGCGGCTGCAGCAGCGCACGCACCTGCCGATCCTGGTCACCGGCGGGCGGCTCGCACCGCACGACCCGCCGATCGCCGCGCTGATGGCGCAAACCCTCGCCGCGGATTTCGGCACCACCGCCCGCTGGCAGGAAGACCGCTCGCGCGATACCTGGCGCAACGCCGCCTACAGCGCGCCGATGCTGCTGCGCGACGGCATCCGCTCGATCTACCTCGTCACCGACGCCTTTCACGAGCGCCGCGCCCTGATCGCCTTCGGCCGCTTCCCGCTCACGCTGACGGCGGCCCCGCCGCTGCTCGACATCCCGCCGGTGCTGCGCGCGGGCGATTTCGTCCCCGGCCTTGGCGGCTGGGTCGCGAGCTACGACGCGATCCACGAATGGCTGGGCTGCGCGTGGTATGCACTGCGCCGCCGCCTGGCAGGTCGGCCCGATGCGCCCTGAGTGCCGCGCCCTCACGCTGTTCGACGCCCCGGCGCAGGTGCCCGATCGCGGGGCTGCGCTGTTCGCGGCCGGTCTCGCCGAGCACGTCTGTCTCGGGCGGCCGTGGTTCGAGACCGTCGCAGCCCACGCCATGCCAGATGGCGCGCGGCCCTGCTTCGCGCTGGCCGCCGACGCCGCCGGCCCGTTCGGAATGCTGGCGCTCGCCCGCGGCCCGGCCGGCTGGCAGGCGCTGAGCACACCGTACACTACCCTCTGGGCGCCCCTGCTCGGCGCACCCGATCCGGCGCGCACGGCGGCGCTCGGCCGTCGCGCCGGCGTGCTTCTCCGCCGCCAGGCGGTGACGCGGCTCGACGCACTGGCGGCCTGCGCGCCGATGCTCGCCCCGTTCAGCGCCGGGCTGCGCGCCGCCGGTCTCGCGGTGCGCCGCTTCGACCATTTCGGCAACTGGCACGAGCCGGTGGCGGGCCTCGGCTGGGACGCCTATCTCGCGGCGCGGCCCGGCAGCCTGCGTGAGACGGTGCGCCGCAAGCTCGCCCGCGTCGCCCGCGAGCCGGATTGCCGCTTCGAGGTGATCGCCGGTCCCGACCGCCTCGAGGCCGGCATCGCCGGCTACGAGCAGGTCTATGCCAGAAGCTGGAAGGAACCCGAGCCGTATCCGAGCTTCAACGCCGCCCTGATGCGGGCGCTCGCCCCCGGCGGGATGCTGCGGCTCGGGCTGCTGTGGCGCGGTGCCACGCCGATCGCCGCCCAGTTCTGGGCGGTTGCATACGGGCGTGCGATCGTGTTCAAGCTGGCCCACGACGAGGCGCACAAGCCGCTCTCGCCCGGCACGGTGCTCACCGCGATGATGCTGCGCCGGCTGCTGGACGAGGAACACGTGTCAGAGATCGACTTCGGCCGCGGCGACGATCCCTACAAGCAGCTCTGGACCACCCGTCGGCGGCTGCGGATCGGCCTGCTCGCGATCAACCCGCGGCGCCCGGCGGGCCTCGCCGCCTTCGCCGCCGACGCGCTCGGCCGCGTCCGCCGGCGATGGCGCCGATGAGCCGCTATCTCGTCACCGGCGGCTGCGGCTTCATCGGCTCGCATCTTTGCGACGCGCTGCTGGCCCAGGGACACGCCGTGCGTGTGCTGGATGATCTCTCTACCGGCCGGCGCGAGAATCTTCCCCCGGCCGTCGAGCTGATCGTGGGCGACGTGGGCGATGCGGCGCTCGCCGCGCACGCACTCGATGGCGTCTCCGGCTGCTTTCACCTCGCCGCCATCGCCTCGGTCGAGCGCGGCCTGCACGACTGGCCCGGCACCCACCGTGTCAACCTCTCGGCCACGGTCGGCCTGCTGGACGCGATCCGCCGCCTGCCCGCGCCGGTGCCGTTCGTCTATGCCTCCTCGGCGGCGGTGTATGGCGATTGCGGGGGCGATTGCGACCGCCTGCCGCTCGACGAGGACGCGCCCGTCCGCCCGCTCTCCGCCTACGGCGCCGACAAGCTCGGCTGCGAGCTGCACGCCCGTGTCGCCGCACACGCCTTCGCCGTGCCCACCACGGGCCTGCGGTTTTTCAACGTCTATGGTCCGCGGCAGGACCCGCGCTCGCCCTATTCGGGCGTCATTTCGATCTTCTGCGACCGGCTGCGGCGGGGCGCGGCGATCGACCTCTATGGCGACGGCGGGCAGACCCGGGATTTCGTGTTCGTGGCCGACGTCATCGCCGCCCTGGTCGCGGCGATGCGCCGCGCGGCCGCCGGAGCGGCGGTGTTCAACGTCTGCACCGGCCGGGCGACCAGCGTGCAGGCACTCGCCGGCACCATCGCCGGCCTGCTCGGGGTCCACGCCGAAATCCGCCAGCTTGGCCCGCGGGTGGGCGAGGTGCGCCACAGCGTGGGCGATCCGGCGCGCGGACGCGCGGCCCTGGGCCTCGGTGCGCCGACGCCACTCGACCGGGGGCTTGCCGCGACGCTCGCTTCGGGGCCGAATTAGGCGTCCATCACCGGGCGGGAGCGAAGCATGCTCGAGGTCAAGGTCGGGCCACCACAGCTCGCAATCCATGACGGCTACGCCGTGCTGATCACCGAACCGGACGGGCAGATCAACTGGCCGACCGACATGGGCCTCTATTTCCGCGACACGCGGCTGCTCAGCGGCTGGTACATCTACGCCAACGGCGAGAACTGGGAGCTGCTCAACGGCGGCAGCCTGCACCACCGCGCGGCGCGCATCTACCTGACGAACAAACCGATCCCGACCGAGCAGGGCGACATTCCGGCGCACGCCCTCGCCTTGGTGATCAGTCGCAGCATCGGCACCGGGGTGCACGAAGACCTGGACATCACCAATTACAGTCAGAAACCGGTGCGCTTCAACCTGGAGCTGGCGCTGCGCAGCGACTTCGCCGACATCTTCGAGGTCAAGGCGAAGCACATCATCCGCCGCGGCCACATCACGACCAGCTGGGACGGGCAGACCCAGCGGCTCGACACCACCTATCGCAACCAGGATTTTCGCCGCGAGCTGATCGTGCAGGCCGATCGCTGCGGCAGCCCCGCGGTGTTCGCCAACGGCCGCATCAGTTTCGAGGTGGCGCTCGAACCCGGCGCCGCCTGGCACGCCTGCCTGCTCTACGAGCTGGTGGACGGCACGCGCCACTACCCGCCGCCCGACGACTGCACCGCGCTCGCGGCGGATGCGCACACGGGCCGCCCACGCAGCGAATGGGCCGCAGGGGTGCTGACCGTCGAGACCGCCAACCAGGTGTTCAACAGTCTCTACGCGCAGGCGGTCGACGACATGTCGGCGATGCGCCTGCCGGAGGGCGCCGGCACCGCCGAGTTCGTCCCCGCCGCCGGCCTGCCCTGGTTCGTGGCCCTGTTCGGCCGCGACAGCCTGATCGTCTCGCTGCAGAACGCGATCGTCTGCTCGACCTTCGCCGTCGGCACACTCGACGCGCTCGCCCACTGGCAGGCCGATGCGCGCGACGACTGGCGCGACGCCGAGCCGGGCAAGATCCCCCACGAGCTGCGCCTGGGCGAGCTCGCGCATTTCAAGATGATCCCCCACACGCCCTATTACGGCACCGCCGACGCGACACCGCTCTATCCGATCGTGCTGCATCACGCGTGGCGCGCAACCGGCGAGAAGGCGCTGCTGGAACGCCACCTCGCCACCGCCGAGCGCTGCCTCGCCTGGATCGACGAATTCGGTGACCGCGACGGCGACGGCTTCCAGGAATACCAGACCCGCTCGCCGGTCGGCTACGAGAACCAGTCCTGGAAGGATTCGGGCGAAGCGCTGGTCAATCTCGACGGCAGCCCGGTCAAGGGACCGAAAGCCCTGTGCGAGCTGCAAGGCTACGTCTATGACGCCTGGCAGCGGATGGCCGAAATCTACGACGCGCTGGGCCACGCGGACCGCGCCGCGGCGCTGCGGGAGCGCGCGCAGGCGCTGTTCAAGCGGTTCAACGAGGCGTTCTGGGACGAGGCGGGCGGCTTCTACGCCTTCTGCCTCGACGGCGAGAAGCGGCCGGTGCTTTCGGTCGCCTCCAACCCCGGCCAGTGCCTGTGGTCGGGCATCGTGCCGCCCGATCGCGCCGCGCGCGTGGTCCGGCGGCTGATGCAACCCGACATGTGGAGCGGCTGGGGCATCCGCACGCTGTCGGCGAAGAACCCGTCGTTCAACCCCTATTCCTACCAGAACGGCGCGGTGTGGCCGCACGACAACGGGATCATCGCCCTCGGCTTCAAGCGCTACGGCTTCGCGGCCGAGGCCGCCGCGATCGCGCACGACGTGCTGCGCGCGGCGAGCTTCTTCACGCTCAACCAGCTTCCCGAACTCTATGCCGGCATCCCGCGCGACTTCACCAACTTCCCGGTGCAGTATCTCGGCGCCAACGTGCCGCAGGCCTGGGCGGCCGGCTCGGTGTTCACGCTGCTGCAAGCGATGCTCGGCCTGCAACCGGACGCGCCGCGGCGGCGGCTGGTGGTCGATCCCGCGCTGCCCGACTGGATGCCCAGCGTCACCTTGCGCGGCCTGCAACTGGGCGAGGCGCGGCTCGACCTGCGGTTCGAGCGCGACGGGGCGGACACCCGCTTCGCCGTGCTCGGCGGCGACCCGCAACTCGTCGTCACCGCGGCCGATGCCGCGGCGGAGGCGCCGGGCGCCTGAAAGCCCCCGTCCGATCCGTGCGAATTGTCGTGAGCAACGCCGATTTCATGTTGCTGATACGCCCGGCCTCTGCTTCCGATCGCGGTCACGCGCGAAACTGGTCTCGGGCCGAACCAGGGGGACGCACGTCGCCGTGGTGCGGCGCGGCCCTCAGGCGGCGCGTGCGTGGGGGAGGCCCATCGTTCAAGCCATGCAAATGGCCAAGTCGCGCGCGGGATTGGGGCCTGCCGGCAAGGCCGCGCCCGGCGATCCGGCGCTGGCGGCCGATCGCCTGGTGCTGCTCGTCGATGACGACGACGACATGCGCGAGAGCGTGCGGGCGGTGCTCGCCGAGGCGGGATACGGCGTGCTCGCGGCGGCCACCGGCGCCGAGGGGCTGCGGCTGCTGCACGAGCGCGGCGCCGGCATCGGCCTGCTGATCGCGGATTATGTGATGCCGGGAATGAACGGGTTGCAGCTCATCCGCACCGTCCGCGCGCTGTGGCCCGGCTGCCGATCCTGCTGGTCAGCGGCTACGCCCGGATCGACGCGGTGCGCGAGCTTGCCGGTCCGCCGGCGGCCGCGTTCCTGCGCAAGCCGTTCCGCCCCGCCGAGCTGCTTGCCCGGATCGCGGCACTGTCGCAGGAGGATTGCGGCCCGGGGCGGGGGTGAGCGGCTGCGCCAGCCTGATAAAACCCTGTTCTCAGGGCAGGCGCCGAACGTATTGACCCATCCCCACCGTCATGGTCGGCGAAGGCCGACCATCCACGACTTCGCGATGTGCCGACCGAAAGTCGTGGATGTCGGCCTTCGCCGAGCATGACGGGGAGGCGGGCAAGGCCGGGTACGTCAATGCGTTGGCGGCTGGTATCAGGCGGCAGTGCCTGATCGGGCCCCGTTCTCAGGCCGGTCTCGGCTCGCGGCGGCAACGCTCAACTCGTGGCCTCTGGGGCCGAGAGGGGGAGAGCGCTGCACCGTTACGGAGAGGTGGGAGCTTCCGCGACGAGAAGGCGGAACAGAGCGGCAGCGCTGTTCGAGGCACGGAGCTCCCGCAGGCAGCCATCGTCCCGCATTCGCCTTGCGATCGCAGCGAGGGCGGTGACGTGCTCGCTTCTCGCGGCCTCGGGGATCAGCAGCAGGAAGACGATATCGACCGGCCCCCCGTCGATCGCGTCGAAATCGATCGGGCGTGCCAGGCGTGCGAACAGGCCGAAGAAACCGCCCAGCCCCGGAACGCGGGCGTGGGGCAGGGCAAAGCCGCGACCGAGACCGGTCGAGCCCAGGACTTCGCGCGAGGCCAATGCGGAGAGGATCGTCGCCGCGTCCACCGAAACGGCGGCCGCGCTGCGCTTGGCGAGCTCGGCCAGGAGCTCGGCCTTGTCGCCGGCGCGCAGGCCGAGCACCACGCGGTCCGGGGCGATCAGGTCAGCCAGCTTCATGCGTCTCGGCCGCTCAATCGGGAGCCCGAAGGCGATATCCGACGCCGGTCTCGGTCAGGATGTGGACGGGTCTTTCCGGCTCCGCCTCGATCTTCTGCCGCAGCGCACGGACATAGATCCGCAGATACTGCACGTCGGTGTCGCCGCCCCAGACCTCGCGCAGGATGTGCCGGTGCGTGAGCACCTTCCCGGCATGGGCGACGAGCAGGCGCAGGAGATCGTATTCGCGGGGCGAGAACTTCACCTCGACGCCCCGTACCGCGACGATCCGACGCACCAGGTCAACGACCAGATCGCCGCTGCGGAACACCGGGCGTTCGCCCTGCTGCTGCAGGCGATGGCGCTGGGCGGCGCGGATGCGCGCGAACAGCTCGTCGATGCCAAACGGTTTCGTCACGAAGTCATCCGCACCGAGATCGAGCGCCGCAATCTTGCTGGCCTCATCGTCGCGGCTGGAAAGCACGATGATCGGCACCGCCGAACCTGCCTCGCGGAGCTGCCTGATGACCTCGATCCCGTCCATGTCGGGCAGGCCGAGATCAAGCACGATCAGGTCGGCCGCGCGCTGCCGCGCCGCCCGCAGCGCCGATTTCCCCTCCGTCGCCTCGGACACGATGTATCCTTGCGCGGTCAGTCCGGTGCGCAGGAAGCGCAGGATGGCGGGTTCGTCATCGACGACCAGGACGCGCAATGCGCCGGCACTCGCGCTCATGCCGCATCTTCCTTCTCGATCGGAAGCTGTGCCGGGATCGGCAGCCGGATGGTGAAGACGGCGCCCGATCGGTCGGCGCGATTCTCGACCGCGATGCTGCCGTGCATTGCCTCCACGAAGCCCTTGCAGATCGCCAGCCCGAGCCCGGTTCCCGCGCGGCGCCGATCAGTGCCGCGGACGCGGTAGAACTTGTCGAACACGCGTGCAAGATCGTCGGCCGGAATGCCGTCGCCTTCGTCGAGGACCTGCACCGCCACGGAACCGTTCTCCCGCCATGCGCGGAGCCGTACGGCCGACCCCGCGGGCGAGTATTTGGCGGCGTTGTCCAGAAGATTGAACAGCACCTGTTCAAACAATACCATGTCAATTGCGAGCATCGGCAATTCGGGTTCGAGCTCGACCGCCACCGGGTGCTGCTCCAGGACCCGTGCCGCCCGCCGCAGCACGGCGCCCACCACGTCGGACAGATCCGCCAGCCCGCCGGTGAGGTGCAGCGGCCCCGCCTCCAGCCGCGTCATGTCGAGCAGGTTGCCGATGAAGCGGTTCAGTCGCTCGGCTTCCTCTTGGATGGTGCGCAGCATCGCGATCCGGCCGGACTCGTCGAGCGCCGCCTGCTCGCTGGTCAAGCTGGTGGCGCAGCCCAGGATGGAGGCAAGCGGTGTCCGCAGATCGTGCGAGATGGACGTGAGCAGCGCGGAACGAAGCCGGTCGGTTTCCGCCTCCAGCCGCGCGCGAGCGACGTCGCGCACGAGGTTCACCCGCTCGATGGCCAATGCCGCCTGGTCGCACAGTGCATCCAGCAGCCGTTGCTGGTCGGGGGTGAGCAGTCGGCCCGGCTCGTCACGGTCGATGCCGAGCACGCCCACGACGCCGCGCCCGGTCTGCATCGGCAGGAACAGCCGCCTGGCGCCCGGCAGCGTGTCCGCGTCGCGCCCGGCGGCCCGGTTGTTCTCCCATGCCCACTGCGCCGCGGCCAGATCGGCGGCGTCGAGCCGATCCTCGGGCGGAAACCCGGCCTGCACCGTCAGTCCGGCTCCGTCCGCAAGCAGGACCACGACCCGCAGCTTCAGCATCAGCGCGATCTGGTGGACGGTCGCCCACAGCACATCGTCCCGCGCTGCCGCGCCGGCCAGCTTGCGGCTGAATTGGTAGAGATCCTCCGTGGTTCGCGCCCGATGACTGGCGGCGAGGCCTTGCGCCCGCATCCGCGCGGTCAGGTTGCTCGCGACCACGGCGACGGCTGCGAACACGACGAGGGCCACGATGTTCTCGGGATCGTCGATCGTGAAGGTGTAGAGCGGCGGCAGGAAGAAGAAATTGTAGGCCAGCACGCTGAGCAGGCAGGCCAGCAGCGAGGCCGCAAGCCCATAGGCGACGGCGCTCGTCAGCACGCTCAGAAGGAAACACCAGGGCGACGCTCGTGACCCCCAGGAACTGCCGCAACAACAATGACGCGGCGAGCGCGACGGCGACCGCGAGCAGGCTTGCGCCATAGGCGTTCGGGCTGATGCGCGCACGCGCCGGGCGAGGCCCCGTCCTGCGCACCTCGGCCGCCGCCTCCGGTTCCTCGGCCAGCACATGCACGGTGAGGCCGCCCGCGCGACTGATGATCTGCTGCGCGAGCGACCCGCGGAACAGCTCGGTCCAACGTGCCCGCTTCGGCTTGGCAACGATCAGATGGGTGAAGTTGTTGGTGCGGGCATAGTCCATCACCGCACTCGCGACGTCCTGCCCCGGGATCGTGACCGTCTCGCTGCCGAGGCGCTGCGCAAGCCGGAGCGCGTCGGCGGTGATTTTCTGCCGCGCCTCGTCATGCGCGCCGCCTCGCGCGACCTCCACATTGATGACGGTCCACGGAGCGCGCAGCCGATCGGCGAGGCGCCTTGCGTGTCGGACCAGCCCCTCGCTGCCCCTCTCGCCGTCGATGCAGACCAGCAGCCGGTCGCTCGCGGCCCAGGGGCCGGGAATGGCGTGGCTGCGCATGTAAGTGACCATCTGCTCGTCGACGCGCTGCGCCGTCCGCCGCAGCGCCAGCTCGCGCAGCGCCGTCAGATTGCCCGGCGAGAAATAATGGCGAACTGCGCGCTCGGCCTGGTGCGGCACGTAAACCTTGCCGTCCTTCAGTCGCTGGATCAGATCCTCGGGCGTGAGGTCGATGATCTCGACATCATCCGCCGCGTCGATGATGGAATCCGGCACGGTCTCGCGCACGCGGATGCGCGTGATGCTCGCCACCACGTCGTTCAGGCTCTCGACGTGCTGGATATTCAGGGTCGTGTAAACATCGATCCCGGCGCCAAGCAGCTCCTCCACGTCGAGGTAGCGCTTCGGATGCCGGCTGCCCGGTGCGTTGCTGTGCGCAAGCTCGTCCACCAGCACGAGCTGCGGGCGGCGGGCGAGGATGCCGTCCAAGTCCATCTCCTCGAGGCGGCGGCCGCGATACTCGAGCTGCCGGCGCGGCACCCGTTCGATGCCGTCCAGCAGCGCTTCGGTTTCTTTCCTTCCGTGCGTCTCGACGATGCCCGCCACCGCGTCGATCCCCTCGCGCCGCCTGGCCTGGGTCGTCAGCAGCATCTCGTAGGTCTTGCCGACACCGGGCGCGGCGCCGAGAAAGATCTTGAGGCGCCCTCGTCCATCCCGCCGCGCCGCCGCGAGCAGCGCGTCCGGCGAGGGTCTGCCCTCATGCCCGCTCATCCGGTTGGCCTCCCTGCCGGCACGGCCGCCCGCCGGGCCCGGCGGCAGGCGCAGACGATAGCCGATCGGCCGCTCGGCGTGAAATTCCGCCGAACGGTCATCACTCCCCGTGGATGGCGTCCAGGGCCAGGTTGAGCCGGAGCACGTTGACGCGCGGCTCGCCGATCAATCCGAACAGCCGTGCCTTCGATGTGCGCGGCCACGAGCTGGCGCACGCGCTCCTCCGGCAGCCTGCGCGCCCTGGCGACGCGCGGCACCTGAAACAGCGCCCCCGCCGGCGTGATGTCCGGATCGAGGCCGCTGGCGGAAGTCGTGACCAGGTCCACCGGCACGGCAACGGACGGATTCTCGGCGGCCAACGTGGCGGCGTCGGCCTTCACCCGCGCGATGAGGGCCTTGGAGGTGGGGCCGGCGTTCGAGCCGCCCGAGTTCGCGGCGTTGTACGGGGCAGGGATGGTCTTGGTCGGATCCTTCGGGTCCGTGCCGGTCGTGGCCGAGGGGCGGCCGTGGAAATAGGTCGGGCCGGTGAAGTTCTGGCCGATGAGCGCAGACCCGATCACCTTGCCGTCGCGCACGAGCAGACTGCCATTGGCCTGCCGCGGGAACACGATTTGCGCGATCCCGGTCATGGCAAGCGGATAGCCAAGCGCCGGTGATGAGCGTCATGCCCACGATCATCACGATTGCCGGGCGGAGCTGCTTGAGCATGGCAATATCCTTCAGGCGAGGCCGGCGGCGGTGACGAGCATGTCGATGAGCTTGATGCCGACGAACGGCACGGCGATTCCGCCCAAGCCATAGATGAGCAGGTTCCGGCGCAGGATGCTGGCCGCGCCGACCGGCCGGTACTGCACGCCGCGCAACGCGAGCGGGATCAGGGCGACGATGATCAGCGCGTTGAAGATAATCGCCGCGAGTATCGCACTCTGCGGCGTGTGCAGATGCATCACGTTCAGCGCCTGTAGCTGCGGATAGAAGGCGATGAACATGGCAGGGACGATCGCGAAGTATTTCGCGACGTCGTTGGCGATGCTGAACGTCGTCAGCGCGCCGCGGGTCATCAGAAGCTGCTTGCCGATGGCCACGATCTCGATCAGCTTCGTCGGGTCGCTGTCCAGATCGACCATGTTGCCGGCCTCGCGCGCCGCCATCGTGCCGGTGTTCATGGCAACCCCGACATCCGCTTGCGCCAGCGCCGGTGCGTCGTTGGTGCCATCGCCGCACATGGCGACGAGCTTGCCTTTCGCCTGCTCGTCGCGGATGAGCTTCAGCTTGGTCTCCGGCGTGGCCTGGGCGAGGAAGTCATCGACGCCGGCTTCGGCCGCAATCGCCGCGGCGGTCAGCGGATTGTCGCCGGTAATCATCACCGTTCGGATGCCCATCTGCCGAAGGGCGAGAAATCGTTCGCGGATACCCCCCTTGACGATGTCCTTGAGGAAGACGAGGCCGAGCAGCCTGCCGTCGCGCACGACCGCGAGCGGCGTGCCGCCGCCGCGCGCGATCCGCTCTGCCTTCTCGGTCAGGTCGCGAATGATCGCATTCGCCGCGGACGGGCGCACCGCTTCGGCGACATCCCCGAGTGTCCGACCGCCCGACGCCGCCGGGCGTGGTTCCGCGGCGTGGGCCAGGATCGCATCGACGGCACCCTTGCGGATCGAGGAGCCCGCGACGTCGATGCCGCTGATGCGGGTTTGGGCCGAGAAGGGGATGAAACGCGCCTGCAGCGGCGCCATGTCGCGCCCTCGGATGCCGTAGCGTTCTTTCGCGAGCACCACGATGGAACGGCCCTCCGGCGTCTCATCGGACAACGAGGCGAGCTGTGCCGCGTCGGCCAGTTCCTGCTCGGCCACCCCGGCGACGGGGATGAACTCGGCTGCCTGCCGGTTGCCCAGCGTGATCGTGCCGGTCTTGTCCAGCAGCAGCGTGTCGATATCCCCCGCCGCTTCCACCGCGCGGCCGGACATGGCCAGCACGTTGAACCGCACCAGCCGGTCCATGCCGGCGATGCCGATCGCCGAGAGCAGGGCGCCGATCGTGGTCGGGATCAGGGTGACGAAAAGAGCGACCAGGATCAGCACCGGGATCGCGCCGCCGGCATAGGTCGCGAAGCTCGGGATGGTGGCGACCGCGAACACGAAGATCAGCGTCATCCCCGCGAGCAGGATGTTCAGGGCGATCTCGTTCGGCGTCTTCTGCCGCTGCGCGCCCTCGACGAGCGCGATCATGCGGTCGAGGAAGGTCGAACCCTGGGCGGCCGTGATCCGCACCTTGATCCAATCCGACAGCACGCGCGTGCCGCCCGTCACCGCCGAACGGTCCCCGCCGCTCTCCCGGATCACGGGCGCCGATTCGCCGGTGATGGCGGATTCATCGACCGAGGCGATCCCCTCCACCACCTCGCCGTCGCTGGGGATGAGATCGCCCGCCTCGACCAGGACGAAATCGCCCGGCTCGAGATCCGGGGCCGCGACCAGCTCGTAGAGCCCGTCCCTGTCATAGTCGCCGGAACGGCCCGGGAGCAGCCGCTTGGCCTGGGTCTCGGTTCGCGCCTTGCGCAGCGTGGCGGCCTGCGCCTTGCCCCGTCCTTCCGCCACCGCCTCGGCGAAGTTCGCGAAGATCACGGTGAGCCAGAGCCAGATGTTGATCTGCAACGCGAAGCCGAGGCCGGCGCCCTTGCCGCCGGTCACGAGGTCGCGCAGGAACAGGATGGTGGTCAGGGTCGCGACGACCTCGACCACGAACATCACCGGGTTGCGGATCAGAACCCGCGGGTCGAGCTTGCGGAGCGATTGTCCGATCGCGGGGATCAGGATGGTGGCGTCGAGCATCGTGGCGACCGATGCGCGCTGCCTCGCGGCGTTCTTCATGCTCGGGTCCTTGCCTCAGAAGGTCGCGCCGGCGTTCATGGCCAAATGCTCAACCACCGGTCCGAGCGCCACTGCCGGAAAATAGGTCAACCCGCCCACGATCAGGATCACCCCGACCAGGAGCCCGACGAACAGGCCGCCATCGGTCGGAAACGTTCCCGCCGAGATCGGCACCGTCTTCTTCGCGGCGAGAGAGCCGGCGACGGCGAGCATCGGCACGATCATCAGGAAGCGGCCGATGAACATCGCCAGGCCGAGCGTGATGTTCCAGAACGGCACGTTCGTGCTCAGCCCAGCGAAGGCGCTGCCATTGTTCCCGGTCGCCGAATCGTAGGCATAGAGCACCTCGCTGAACCCGTGCGGCCCCGCATTGGCGATCGCAGCGATCCCCACCGGCAGCACCACCGCAAGTGCCGTGAAGCCGAGAATCGACAGCGGCAGGATCAGGAGGGCCAGCATCGACATCTTCACCTCCTTCGCCTCGATCTTCTTGCCGAGATATTCCGGCGTTCGCCCGACCATCAGGCCGGCGACGAAGACGGCGACGATCGCGAACAGCAACATGCCGTAGAGCCCGGAGCCGACGCCGCCGAAGATGGTCTCGCCGAGCATTATGTTGACCATCGGCACCATGCCGGCCAGCGGCAGCAGGCTGTCATGCATGGTGTTGACGGCGCCGCAGGACGCATCGGTGGTGACGGTCGTGAACAGCGCCGAGTTGGCAATGCCGAACCGCACCTCCTTGCCTTCCATGTTGCCGCCCGCCTGCAGCGCGCTCGCGGTCTGGTTGACGTGCAGGGGAACGAATGCCGGGTTGCCTCCGGCCTCGACCGGGTAGGCCACGCAGACGCCGGCGAGGAACAGCACGCCCATCACGGCGAAGATGGCCCACCCCTGGCGCTGGCTGCCGACCATGCGACCGAAGACGTTCGTCAGCGCGGCACCGATCGAGAAGATCAGCACCATCTGGACGAGGTTGGTGAGCGCCGTGGGGTTCTCGTAAGGATGCGCGGAGTTGGCGTTGAAGAAGCCGCCCCCATTGGTTCCCAGCATCTTGATCACCTCCTGCGAGGCGACGGGACCTTGCGCGATCACCTGCTTGGCACCTTCCAGGGTGGTCGCGTCCGTGTATCCGTTCAGGTTCTGCGGCACGCCTTGCCAGACGAAGAACAGGCAGACCACCACCGCGATTGGCAGCAGGATGTAGAAGGTGCAGCGGGTGAGATCGACCCAGAAATTGCCGACGGTTTTCGCGGAACGGCGCGCAAACCCGCGGATCAGTGCGATCGCCAGGGCAATCCCGGCCGCGGCCGAGACGAAATTGTGGACCGTCAGCCCCGCCATCTGCACGAGGTAGCTCATCGTGGCTTCGGGCGTGTAGGACTGCCAGTTGGTGTTCGTCACGAAGCTGACCGACGTGTTGAACGCCAGGTCCGGGCTGACGGCAGCCAGCTTTTGCGGATTGAACGGCAGCGCCGCTTGCAGCCGCTGCAAGCCGTAGAGAACGGCGAAGCCGGCCAGGCTGAAGGCCAGCATCGCGGCCCCATACGTCAGCCAGTGCTGCTCTTCCGCCTCGCGCACACCGCTCAGGCGATAGAGCGCCCGTTCGAGCGGCCGGAGGGCCGGGGTGAGCAGCGTGCGCTCGCCGGTGAAGACCCGGGTCATGTAGCCGCCCAGCGGCTTCGTGATGGCGACCACGATCCCGCAGAACAGCGCGATCTGCATCCAGCCGTTGATCGTCATTGGCTTGCCCTCAGAACCGCTCGGGCCGGATCAACGCGAACACAAGATACACCAGCAGGCCGAGCGTCACGGCGCCGCCGAGAACGTAATCCAGGGCCATGGCGCCGGCTCACAGACGATCGCAGGCGGTCGCGTAGAGCGCGCAGGCCACCAGGAAAGCGGCGCCGATGGCGAGATAGGCGACGTCTATCATCACGCGGTCCTGTCCCTGCGTTGACTGCGGCGAAAGATCGCCGCGCCGTCATATGTTTTCGATGGGGCTTGTTGCCGCTATGAATATAGATTGCATATATGGCCGTTGCCGCCAGGAGCCGTCTCAGCGTGCATCCGGACCACCTGCTTGATCTGCAAGACCTCACCGTGCGCTTTCACACGGAGGGGGGCATCGCCCGCGCGGTCGAGGGGGTCTCGCTCAGCGTCGGCCGCGGCGAGACGGTGGTGCTGATCGGCGAATCCGGCGCCGGCAAGTCCGTCACCGGCCTCGCCGTGATGGGCCTCATCCCGCACGCGGCCGGGGTGGAGATCAGCGGGCGTATCGCGTTCCGCGGTCAGGATGGGCAGGTGCGCGATCTGACGCGCCTGCCAGCCCGCGCGATGCGCCGCATTCGCGGCAAGGAGATCGCGATGGTGTTTCAGGAGCCGATGAGCTGCCTGAACCCCGTCTACACGGTGGGCGATCAGATCGCGGATTCCGTGATGCTCCACCAGGGGCGTCGGCGCGCCGACGCCCTGAAGTTGGCAGAGGAAATGCTCGACCGGCTCGGCATCCCGGACCCGCGCGCGCGGCTCGCTTCCTACCCGCACGAGATTTCGGGCGGGATGGCGCAGCGGGTGATGATTGCGATGGCGCTCGCCTGCCGCCCGGCGCTGCTGATCGCCGACGAGCCCACGACGGCGCTCGACGTCACCGTGCAGGCTCAGCTTTTGGAGTTGATGAAGGCGCTGCAATCCGAGATCGGCATGGCGATGCTGTTCATCACCCACAATCTCGGTGTGGCCGCCGAAATCGCCGACCGGGTCGCGATCATGTACGCGGGCCGGGTGGTGGAGGAAGGCCCAAGCCGCGCGATCTTCGCAGCTGCGCGGATGCCCTATACCGCGGGACTGCTCGCCTCGGTTCCCCGCCTCGTGCTCGACGACCGCGAGTTGCGGCTCTCTGCCATCCCGGGCGAGGTGCCGAGCCCGACGCGCCATCCACGCGGCTGCGCCTTCCATCCACGCTGCGCCTACGCGCTGCCCGGCCTCTGCGATGCCGCCGTGCCCGCGCTCGAGCCGTGCGGGCCCGCCACCAGGTGCGCTGCGTTCGCTGGCGCGCGCTGGCGGCGGCAGCGGCGGCATGAACGGCGTGCCGCTGCTCCGTGTCGAAGGATTGCGCAAGTGGTTCCCTGCCGGACGCGCGAGGCTGCGGGCGGTGGATGGCGTCTCGTTCACGATCGCGCGCAGCGAGGTGCTGGGCCTGGTCGGTGAATCCGGCTCCGGCAAGACGACGGTCGGGCGCACGGTCCTGCGCGTCCATGAACCTGACGAGGGCCGCATCGAGCTGGACGGCATCGACATCGCGCACCTCTCCGCCCGCGCGCTGAAACCGCACCGCCGGCGGATGCAGCTCGTGTTCCAGGATCCGTTCGGCTCGCTCAATCCGCGCATGACGATCGAACAGGCGGTAGGCGAACCGCTGCTTATTCAGAATCTCGCACCTAACCGAGCCGCCCGGCAGGAACGTGTCGCGGCACTGCTGCACATGGTCGGCCTATCGGCAGATGCGATGGGGCGCTACCCGCACGAGTTCAGCGGCGGCCAGCGCCAGCGCATCGGCATCGCCCGCGCGCTCGCCTCCGGCCCCGAACTGCTGATCGCCGACGAGCCGGTCTCCGCCCTCGACGTCTCGATCCAGGCCCAGGTGGTGAACCTGCTGCTGGATCTGCGCGCGCGACTGGGGCTCGCGATGCTGTTCATCGCCCATGACCTCGCGGTGGTGGAGCATGTCGCGGACCGGACGGCGGTGATGTATCTCGGTCATATCGTGGAGGTCGCCGGCAGCCGCGCGCTGTGCCGCCACCCGCTGCATCCCTACACCGAGGCGTTGCTGTCGGCGGTGCCGGTGCCGGAACCGGGGGTGCGGGCGGCGCGCATCGTGCTGCGGGGCGAGATCCCAAGCCCGGTCAATCCGCCATCCGGCTGCGTGTTCCGCACCCGCTGCCGCTACGCGCTGCCCGCCTGTGCGGACGCGCCGCCCGCCTTGCGCGAGGCAGCACCCGGGCACCTCAAGGCGTGCATCCGCGACGACATCCTGTAGCCTGCATTGCCCATCGCCTGCGTTTGCCATCGCCTGCATTGCCGTGGGCCGGTCGCCGCATTAGGGTCTTTGGCAGAAGACAATGCCCCAAGGAGGCACTTCATGCGTCCGATCGCCGCACCGATCACGCTCGTCCTTGGCCTCTGCGCGACGCTCGGCACCACGCCGGCCCGTGCCGCGATCGGCGATACCCCCAGCCAGCCGCTGGTGATCGCCTTCAACGGCGGCGGCGTCACGCTCGATCCCATCATGCGGGCCGAGAGCACCACCACCGCCTGGCAGGAGCACATCTTCGACACCATCACGGTCGAGGGCACCCACGGAGCGCTGCGGCCCCGCATCGCGGTGAAGTGGCAGAGCCTCAACCCCAGCACGTGGCGCCTGACGCTGCGCCAGGGCGTGAAATTCCAGGACGGCACGCCGATGACCGCGGACGATGTCGGCCAGTCGATCCTGGATACCGGGCGCAACCCGAAATCGCAGTTCCGCGAGCTGGCCAACGACGTGAGCGGCTACAAGGTGGTCTCGCCCGACACGATCGACGTGACGTTCAGCAAGCCCGATCCGGTGTTTCCGGTGCATTGCGAACTCATCCCGGTGATGCCGGAGGCGCTGATCAAGAAGGAGGGGCGAGAGGCCTTCGCCAACCGTCCGATCGGCACCGGCCCCTACCAGTTCGTCTCGTGGCTCGCGGACGATCATCTGGTCCTGGCCGCGTGGAGCGGCTTCTGGGGCACCAGGCCCGCCTTCGCCAACGTGCGCCTGGAGAGCATCCCCAATCCGGCGACCCGGCTCGCTTCGTTGCTGTCGGGCCAGATCCAGGTGGCCGAAAAGGTCGATCCGGCGGATTTCCGCCGCGTGAGGAGCAGCGGCAAGGCCTATATCAGCCTGACACCGGGCCAGCGCACGATCTATCTCGCGATGGATTACTGGCGGCAGACCGGATCGCCGGGGCTTGCGGCCGGCATGAAGAATCCTTTCCTCGATCCGCGCGTGCGCGAGGCGGTGCTCCTCGCGATCAACGTGCCGGCGATCAAGAACAAGCTGTTCAATGGTGCGGCAGAAGTCGCCGCCCAGTTCACGCCGCACGGAATTGAGGGCTTCGATTCCGCCTTGAAGCCGCTGCCCTACGATGTTGCCCACGCGAAGAAGCTGCTGGGTGCGGCCGGCTATCCGCACGGATTCGAGGTGCGCCTCGATGGGCCGAACGACCGCTACCTGGAAGACAGCCTGGTCGAGCAGGCGATCGGCGGCCTGCTGGGACAGGCCGGCATCAAGGTGCGCGTCAACTCGGTGCCGAAGGCGGTGTTCTTCCCCGCAATCGACAGGGGCGACTTCACCCTGTACTTCGCCGGATGGGGCAGCAACGACGCGATCACCACCTGGGGGGCCGTGTATCATTGCCGCGACCCGAAGGCGGGATTCGGCGGCGTGAACCGCGAGCATTTCTGCGACCCCACGGCGGACGCCATGATAGCGAAGGCGGCCAGCGATTTCGATCCCGAGGCGCGTCCACAGCAGATCGAGGCGGCCTACCACGAGGCCGACCGCGTGAAGTATGCCTATCTGCCGCTGTATTATGAGGACGTGATCGCCGGCATCGCCAACGACATTGCGTACACCTCGCGCCAGGACGAACAGATCTTCGCCTGGCAGATGACGCGCAAGAAGTAGCACCGCGGGAGCGGCGCCGTTGGCGCGCTTCATCCTCAAGCGCGTCGGCCAGGCGATCTTCTCGGTCTGGGTCGTGGTGACGCTGGTCTTCGTCCTGATCCACCTCACCGGGAACCCGATCGCGGTGCTGGCACCGGAGACGATGAGCGTGCATGATCGGGCGGTGCTCGCCGCGACGCTCGGCCTCGATCGGCCGATGCTGGTGCAATACGGACGCTACCTCGCCGGCGTGCTGCACGGCGACCTCGGCCTCTCCTACTACAGCGGCCGGCCGGCGATGCGTCTGCTGCTGGAACGGGTGCCGGTGACGGCGGAACTCGTGCTGCTGGCGATCGCCGTCGCGACCGCCTTCGGCCTGCCGTTCGGCATCTTTTCCGCGGTCTGGCCGGACAGCCTGGTGGACCGCGTGCTGCGCGGCATCTCGGTGCTCGGCTCCTCGGTGCCCACCTTCTTTCTCGGTATCCTGCTGATCTTCGCCTTCAGCGTGGTGCTGAACGTGCTGCCCGCATCCGGTGCGGGCAGCATCGAGCATTATGTCATGCCGGCCTTCACGCTCGCGTTCTTTCGGATCGCCCTGTTCACGCGGCTGACCCGCACCAGCCTGCTTGACACGCTCTCGCAGAACTACGTGCGCACGGCCCGCGCCAAGGGACTGGCCGAGCCGGTCGTGGTGCTGAAGCACGCGCTCCGCACCGCCATGCTGCCACTGATCACCGTGTTCGGACTGCAGTTCGGACAGTTGTTCGCCGGCGCCGTCATCACCGAGACGATCTTCGCCTTGCCGGGCATGAACCGGCTGGCACTCGAATCGCTCTACCGGCTGGATTACCCGGTGGTGCTGTCCTACGTGATCGTCGTGGCGGTGATGTTCGCGGCGATCAATCTCGTCGTCGATCTGCTGTACGGCGTCTTCGACCCGCGGGTCACTCATGCGCATTAGATGGCGTGGCCTGCCGTGGGTCTCGATCGCGGTGCTGGCGCTTCTGGTGGCGATCGCAATTCTGGCGCCCTGGATCTCGCCGCACGACCCGGAGGAACAGTCGCTGCTCTCGCGCCTCGATCCGCCGGCCTGGATGGCGGGGGGCGACTGGTCCTATCCGCTGGGCAGCGACGGGCTTGGGCGCGACATCCTCTCCAACATCTTCTATGGCCTGCGCGTCAGCCTGCTGGTCGGCTTCGTGGCGGTCGCGATCAGCGTCCTGATCGGCGGCGTGGCCGGACTGGTGGCAGGATACCGCAGCGGGCGGTGGTTCGACACGGTGGCGATGCGGCTGGTCGATATCCAGCTCGCGCTGCCGGCCGTGCTGATCGCGCTCGCCGTGCTCGCGCTGAGCGGACGCGGATTGTGGAAGGTGATTGCCGTGATCGGTGTCGCCGGCTGGGCGCAGTATGCGCGCCTGGTGCGCTCGAGCGTGCTGTCGGAGCGGCAGCGCGACTACGTCATCGCGGCGATGCTGGCGGGCGCATCATCGCGCCGGATCGTCTTCCGCCACCTGCTGCCGAACGTGCTGGGACCGCTGCTGGTGCAGATATCGGTCGATATTCCGCGTGCGGTCGAGCTGGAGGCCTCGCTGTCGTTCCTCGGGCTGGGGGTGGCGGTGACGACCCCCTCGCTGGGCTTGCGCGTGAGCCAGGGCTACCAATACCTGTTCAGCGGAGCATGGTGGCCGTCGGTTTTGCCGGGATTGGCGCTGGTGCTGCTGGTGCTGTCGGAGAACCTGATTGGAGACTGGGTACGCGACGCACTGGATCCGCGGGCGCGCGGAACCGGCCGTCGGCTCATGGCGGCCGCACGCGACCCCTCGGCAGAAGACACCGCCGCGGGCGTTCTCTGATCGGATCGTCAGGGCTGCACCGCGCGCCTTGGGTCTGCGGCCACCGCCTCCTGCCCGGCCAGCAGGCAATAGAGTGCCGCGCCGAGAGCTGCGCCGACGAACCACGAGAACGGCGCCACATCGTGCAGCCCCGGGATCAAGGCGACGACGATCGCCACCACGGCTGCCGGCACGAAGGCTTTCACGGCCGTCATGTTGACGCCGTTCTGATACCAGTATGTGCCGCCGGCCCCGACGCGGAAAAGATCGTCCACCACGACCTGCTCGCGCTTGGTGTAGTAGTAATCGGCCATGATGATGCCGTAGAGCGGACCGAGCACGGCCCCAAGAGCGCCCAGGAAGTAGTCGATGGCCACCGGACTGTTATAGAGGTGCCACGGCATGACGAAGAACGCGATCACGGCCGCCACCAGCCCACCGCGCCGGAAGTCGAGGTATTTCGGCAGGACGTTGGCAAGGTCGTAGGCGGGGGAGACAAAATTCGCGACGATATTGATCCCGATCGTGGCGACCACGAAGGTGATAGCCCCCAGGATGACAATGAACGTATTGGGGATGCGGGCGACGATCTGCACCGGGTCCGTGATCGCCTGCCCAAAGACCGACACCGTCCCGGCGGTCACGATCACGGTGACGATGGAGAACGCCGTGAAGTTGACCGGCAGGCCCCAGAAATTGCCGCGGCGGATGATCTCCGGAGCCGAGGTGAAGCGTGCGAAGTCGCCAAAGTTCAGCAGCAAGGTCGAGAAATAGGAAACCACCAGCGCCATCGCCATCAGCATGGTGTATACAGTGCCGCCGGTGGTCAGGTGCAGGTCCTTGAGTTGCAGCGTCAGGCTGTGCCAGCCGGACTGCGAGACAATCCAGATTGCCAGGACGAGCATGACCACATAAACCGCCGGCCCGCAGAAATCGATGAACTTCCGGATCACTTCGATCCCGCGCCAGAAGACCGCGAACTGCAACACCCACATGGCGGCGAAGGCAAACCAGCCGAGCGGGGAAAGACCGAGGATCGAGCCCTCGGCCCACGGCTTGAGGCCCGGGAAGATGGCGATCAGGAGCACGACCACCGCCACCGAAGCAAGCCAGGTCTGGATGCCGTACCAGGCGATCCCGATGACGGCGCGGATCAGTGCCGCGATGTTGGCGCCGAACACGCCGAACGACACGCGCGCGAACACCGGATAGGGCACCCCGGTACGATGCCCGGGCATACCCATGCGATTCATGAAGTAGTTGACGATAAGGATGCCGACGATCAGGGCGACCAGCACCTGCCAGCCGGTCAGGCCGAGGAAGAACAAGCCCGCGGCAAACGCATAGCCGCCGACGCTGTGCACATCGGACATCCACATGCAGAGGACGTCCCAGGTGTGCCAGTTGCGCTCGGTTGTCGGTACCAGGTCCTCGTTGGCCAGCAGCGGGCTATAGCCTCTCTGCTGCCAGGTCTCTTGCTGCCGGAATTCGGTCGGTGTGCCGGACATTTTTCCCCCTGCGAGGCGGCGACTTCCCCGACGCTAATGCTGGCGCCGAAACTCGTGCAAGGGCTTTCGATATTTTTTCCACTATGCGAAATTGGGACGTTCGGTGCGGCCGTGCGGCAGGCCGTCGTCCAGTTCACGGCGGAGCTGGGCGGATGGCACCGGGCGGTCGCCTGAGCGGAGCCGGGCTGCCTGGCACCGATCACTTTTCCGGATCGCAGAAACCCCTCGGTTTCGCATTGTGCCCCGGCAGCGTCCGGTCGTACAAAGGCAGCGCTTCAACGACGAAGCGGTGCGGGGGCGCGTCATGGCGCGGATGACGGCGGCGGCGGCGGCGGTGCGGGTTCTGGAACTCGAAGGCATCACCGCGGCTTTCGGCGTCCCGGGTGCCGCGATCAATCCCTTCTACGCGGCGATGCGGCCGCGCAACGCGATCCGCCACGTCCTCGCTCGGCACGTCGAGGCGGCGTCGCACATGGCCGAGGGCTACACCCGTGCCCGGGCCGGCAACATCGGCGTGTGCATCGGCACGTCCGGGCCCGCCGGCACCGATATGATTACCGGCCTCTACTCGGCCTGGGGCGACTCGATCCCGATCCTGTGCATCGCCGGGCAGGCGCCACGGGCGCGGTTGCACAAGGAGGACTTCCAGGCCGTTGACATCGAGGCGATTGCCAAGCCGGTCAGCAAGTGGGCGTTGACCGTGCGCGAGCCGGCGCTGGTCCCGCGCGTCTTCCAGCAGGCGTTCCACGTCATGCGCTCCGGCCGCCCGGGGCCGGTGCTGATCGACCTGCCGTTCGACGTGCAGATGGCCGAAATCGAGTTCGACGAGGAGACCTATGCGCCGCTTCCCGTGTACAAGCCGCGCGCGACCCGCGCCCAGGCGGAGAAGGCGCTGGCGATGCTGGATGAGGCGGAGCGGCCGCTGATCGTCGCAGGCGGCGGCATCATCAACGCCGACGCCGCCGACCTGCTGGTGCGCTTTGCCGAGATCATGGGTGTGCCGGTGATCCCAACCCTGATGGGCTGGGGCACGATCCCGGACGACCATCCGCTGATGGCCGGGATGGTGGGCCTGCAAACGGCGCATCGCTACGGCAACGCCAATTTGCTCGCCTCCGATTTCGTGCTCGGCATCGGCAACCGCTGGGCGAACCGGCACACCGGCGGCATCGCGACCTACACGAAGGGTCGCAAATTCGTTCACATCGACATCGAGCCGACCCAGATCGGCCGCGTGTTCGAGCCCGACTACGGCATCGTCTCCGACGCCGCCGCCGCCCTTGAGCTGCTCGTCGGCCTCGCCGCGGAGGGACAGCGTGGCGGCCGGCTCAAGGACCGGTCGGAGTGGGCGGAGCAGTGCCGCGAACGCAAGCGCACCATGCTGCGCCGGACGCATTTCGATGACGTGCCGATCAAGCCGCAGCGCGTCTATGAGGAGATGAACCGGGCGTTCGGCCGCGACACCTGCTATGTCAGCACGATCGGGCTGTCGCAGATCGCCGGCGGGCAGTTCCTGCATGTGTTCCGGCCGCGCAACTGGATCAACTGCGGCCAGGCTGGCCCGCTTGGGTGGACCATCCCCGCCGCACTCGGCGTGCGCGCGGCCGATCCGGGGCGGCCAATCGTCGCCCTGTCGGGTGATTACGACTTCCAGTTCCTGATCGAGGAGCTCGCCGTGGGGGCGCAGTTCAAGCTGCCCTACACCCACGTCGTGGTGAACAACTCCTATCTCGGCTTGATCCGGCAGTCGCAGCGTGGCTTCGACATGGATTACTGCGTGCAGCTGGCGTTCGAGAACCTGAACGCGCCGGAGCTGGGCGGCTATGGGGTGGACCATGTGGCGGTGGCGGAGGGTCTGGGCTGCAAGGCGGTGCGCGTGTCCAAGCCGGACGACATCCTGCCCGCTTTCGAGCAAGCCAAGCAACTGGTGGCCGCGCATCAGGTTCCGGTCGTCGTCGAGATCATTCTTGAGCGCATCACCAACATCGCGATGGGCACCGAGATCGACAACATCACCGAATTCGAGGAGCTCGCGGAACGCAAGGAGCACGCGCCGACCGCGATCGCACTGCTCGACTAGTCGGATCGAAGAAAACGGAAAACCGAAGCCGCGAGGTGAAAGACATGAACATCGGATTCATCGGACTCGGCATCATGGGCCGGCCCATGGCGGGGCAGCTCCAGAAGGGCGGCCACACGCTGTTCCTTCACGACATCGGCAAGCTGCCGGAGGAGTTGCTTGGCGCCGGCGCCAAGGCCTGCACCTCGGGCAAGGAGGTGGCCAGCAAGGCCGACGTGGTGATCACGATGGTGCCGGATACGCCGGATGTGGAGGCGGCCCTGTTCGGCAAGGGCGGCGTGGCCGAGGGCCTCTCGCGCGGCAAGATCGTTGTCGACATGAGCTCGATCTCGCCGATCGCGACCAAGGACTTCGCGCGCCGCATCAACGAGCTCGGTTGCGAGTATCTCGACGCACCGGTCTCAGGGGGCGACGTTGGTGCCAAGGCGGCGTCGCTGACCATCATGGTCGGCGGCTCGCAGGCGACATTCGACAAGATCAAGCCGCTGTTCGAACTGATGGGCAAGAACATCACGCTGGTCGGCGGCAACGGCGACGGCCAGACCACCAAGGTCGCCAACCAGATCATCGTCGCGCTGACCATCGAGGCGGTCGGAGAGGCACTGCTGTTTGCCTCGAGGGCTGGGGCGGATCCGGCCAAGGTGCGCGCGGCCCTGATGGGGGGCTTCGCCAACTCGCGCATCCTCGAGGTGCACGGCGAGCGGATGGTCAAGCGCAACTTCGATCCGGGTTTCCGCATCGAGCTGCACCAGAAGGACCTCAACCTGGCACTTCAGGGTGCGAAGCAGCTTCGTCTCAGCCTGCCCAACACCGCGACCTGCCAGCAGCTGTTCAACGCCTGCGCCGCGCATGGCGGCGCCGCCTGGGACCACTCCGGCATGGTGCGGGCGCTGGAGATGCTGGCCAACTGCGAAATCGGCGGCCAGCCACCGCGCTGAGCCGTCATGACCGGGAGGGTCAAGCCCTTCCCGCCGGGCAGAAAGGCATGGCGCTGATGCGCGATCCCAGGGCATTGCTGCGGGCGATGTTCGACGCCGCGGTGTCGGCGGCGCTGCCTGACCGATCGGTTCCGTCGCATCTGCCGGCGCCGCCAAAGGGGCGCACGGTCGTCGTCGGCGCCGGCAAGGCCTCGGCGGCGATGGCCCGTGCGCTCGAAGAGCACTGGCCGGGGCCGCTCACCGGGCTGGTCGTCACCCGCTACGGCCACGGCGTCCCGTGTCGGCGGATCGAGATCGTCGAAGCCTCCCATCCCGTGCCCGATGCCAAGGGGCGCGCCGCGGCGGCCCGGATTCTCCGCATGGTTCAAGGGCTCACCGAGGACGATCTGGTGATCGCGCTCATCTCCGGCGGCGGCTCGGCGCTGCTCAGCCTGCCCGCGCCGGGCCTCACGCTCGAGGACAAGCAGGCGGTCAATCGCGCACTGCTGCAATCGGGCGCGCGTATCGGCGAGATGAACACGGTTCGCAAGCACCTCTCCGCGATCAAGGGCGGCCGGCTCGCCGCGGCGGCTTACCCGGCGCGGGTGGTGACGCTGGTGATCTCGGACGTGCCGGCGGACGATCCTTCGGTGATCGCGTCGGGCCCCACGGTCGCCGACGCGACGACCTTTGCCGATGCTCGCGCCGTACTGGAGAAATACGGCATTGCCCAACCCGCCGCCGCCGTGCGCCACTTGGAGCGTGCCGAGGACGAGACGCCCAAGCCCGGCGATGCGCGGCTGGCGCGGGCGGAGACGGTGCTGATCGCAACGCCGCAGATGTCGCTCGAGGCGGCGGCAAAGGTCGCGCGCGATGCCGCGGCCACGCCGCTCATTCTTGGCAACGCGATCGAGGGCGAGGCACGCGAGGTCGGGCGCGTGATGGCAGGCATTGCGCGCCAGGCGGCGCTGTATGGCCAGCCCGCGGCAGCGCCCGCCGTGCTGCTCTCCGGCGGCGAAACCACCGTCACGGTGCGCGGCCACGGCCGCGGCGGCCGGAACGTGGAATTCCTGCTCGCGCTGGCCATCGATCTGAACGGGCTGCCCGGCGTCTACGCACTCGCAGCCGATACCGACGGCATCGATGGGGCGGAGGAGATTGCGGGCGCCATCGTCACGCCGGACACGCTGGCGCGCGCCGAGGCAAAGGGGATCAGCGCCAAGCAGCGGCTCGCCGACAATGACGGCCACGGCTTCTTCGAGGCGCTCGGCGACGAGGTGATCACCGGGCCCACGCTGACCAACGTGAACGACTTCCGTGCGATCCTGATCACCGCCTAGGCCGCCGGTAGGCGGAGGGAGGAGCAGGAATGTCACACGCCGAGCAGAGCAACGTCCGGCCTCCGGGACAGGGCGCCGGGCGCGCCATCATCGCACGGCTCGACGAGCTGGCGCGATTCTCGGCCGAGGCGGGCGCAATGACCCGTCTCTATCTGTCCACCGAGCACAAGGCCGCCGCCTTGCAAGTTCAGATGTGGATGCAGGAAGCCGGCATGGCCGTCTGTATCGACGCGGTCGGCAATGTGGTCGGGCGATACGAGGGGCGTGAGCCCGGTCTGCCGGCGCTGATCCTCGGCTCGCATATCGACACGGTGCGCAACGCCGGCAAGTACGACGGCTGCCTGGGCGTGGTCGCGGCGATCCACGCCGTGGCGGCGCTGCATGCCGCCGGTGAACGCCTGCCCTTCGCCATCGAGGTCATCGCCTTCGGCGACGAGGAAGGGGTGCGCTTTCCAGTCACCCTGACCGGCTCGCGCGCCATTGCCGGCACGTTGGACGCAGCAGCGCTGGATGCCGAGGATGCCGACCGGATCAGCGTCCGCGAGGCATTGCAGCGGTTCGGCTGCAACCCGTTCGAGATCCCTTGCGTGCCGCGCCGCAGGGCCGACGTGCTGGGTTACGTCGAGCTGCACATCGAGCAGGGCCCGGTGCTTGAGGCCGAGGGCCTGCCGGTCGGCGTGGTCACCGCAATTGCCGGCGCATCGCGTCTGACCGCCGAAGTCGCCGGCCTGGCTGGCCACGCTGGCACGGTGCCGATGGCGCTCCGCCGTGACGCGCTCGCCGCCGCGGCCGAGATGATCCTCGCGATCGAGCGGATTGGGCGTTCGACGGAGGACTTGGTTGCTACCGTCGGCCGGATCGAGGCGCAGCCCGGAGCGGTGAACGTGATCCCGGGCGGTGTCCAATTCACGATCGACATCAGAAACCCGAGCGACTCCGTGCGTAGCGCCGCGATCGCGCGCATCCAGCGGGAGCTCGAAGCGGTTGCCGAGCACCGCAACATCGATGTCAAGCTCGCCCGCTTCTACGACGAGGCGGCGGCCACCTGCGCCCCCTGGCTGGTCGAGCAATTGGCCGCCGCAATTGAGCGCAGCGGGATCAAGCCGCGCCGTCTGCCGAGCGGCGCCGGCCATGACGGCCTCGCGATGGTGGCGCTCTGCCCGATCGGCATGCTGTTCATCCGCTGCTCCGGCGGCATCAGCCATCACCCGGCCGAGGCAGTCGCCGCGGAAGACGCCGACATCGCGGTCCGCGTGCTGATCGACTTCCTGCGCCACCTCGCACCGGCCGCCACAACTGCTGAGTGAATTTGCCCGGGGAGGGCCAACAGTTATGACCGACAGCGCCGCGCAGGCGATAACAGACTTCCTCGAAAGCCAACGCGAGGCGCAGACGCGATTCCTGGCGGAGCTCGTCAGGGTGCCGTCCGACAATCCGCCCGGCGACTGCGCGGCGCATGCCGAACGCGCGGCAGAGCTGCTCGAGGGGCTCGGCCTCACCGTGGAGCGCCATCGCGTCCCAGCCGATGCGGTCAAGGCAAACGGCATGGTCAGCGCCACCAATCTGGTCGTCCGCAAGAGGTTCGGCGCGGGGCCGGTGATCGCGCTCAACGCCCACGGCGACGTCGTCCCACCTGGCGAGGGCTGGACCAGGGATCCGTATCGTGCCGAGGTGATCGACGGCTGGATGTACGGTCGCGGCGCCGCAGTCTCGAAGTCGGATTTTGCGACCTATGCCTGGAGCCTGCTCGCGCTCGAGCAGGCCGGCGTGCCGCTCGCCGGCACGGTCGAGCTGCACTTTACCTATGACGAGGAGGCCGGCGGCAATATCGGCCCCGGTTTCCTGATGCGCGAAGGCATCAGCACGCCCGATCTGGTCATCAGCGCCGGCTTTTCCTACGCCGTGGTGACGGCGCACAACGGCTGCCTGCACCTCGAAATCCAGGTCGATGGGAAGTCGGCGCACGCCGCCATGCCCCATACCGGCATCGACGCCCTCGAGGCCGCGAACCACGTGCTCTCCGCCCTCTACGCGTGGCGCAAAACGCTCGCGCGCGGTGTCTCCGCGGTGGCCGGCATCGGCAGCCCGCAGCTCACGATCGGGCTGATCAAGGGCGGCATCAACACCAACGTCGTTCCCGACCGGATTGTCTTCCGGCTCGACCGGCGCTTGATCCCCGAGGAGAAGCCCGCCGAGGTCGAGGCCGAGCTCACGGCCCTGATCGCGGATGCCGCCAAGGCATTCCCGAAGGCCAAGGTCACAGCACGGCGCATCCTCATGGTCGAGCCGCTGGCGCCACTTCCCGCCGGCGCGCGGCTGACCGCGCTGCTCTGCGAACACGCCACGCGCATCATGGGCGAGACGATCGGGACCAAGGGTGTCCCGCTCTATACCGACGCCCCGCACTACTCTGCGCGCGGCATCCCGGTCGTGCTCTACGGCGCCGGCCCGCACACGATCGAGGAGGCCAACGCTCACCGCGCCGATGAGCGCCTGCCACTCTCCGATCTCCACAAGGCGACCGAAGTGGTGGCTCTCGCGCTGCTCGATCTGTTGCGCCGAGCCTTTCCGTGACGGTAGCAAAGGAGAACAACGCGATGAAGCACTATCCCCGCGACCTGGTCGGCTACGGACCAAGCCCGCCAAATGCCGACTGGCCTGGCGGGGCCAGGATTGCGGTGCAGTTCGTGCTCAATTACGAGGAAGGCGGCGAGAGCTGCATCCTGCATGGCGACCAGGCCTCGGAGGCGTTCCTCTCCGAGATCGTTGGCGCGCAGCCGCTGATGGGCGTGCGTCACATCAGCATGGAGCAGATCTACGAGTACGGATCGCGCGTGGGCGTTTGGCGTGTTCTGCGCCTGTTCGAGCGCAAGCGCGTCCCGCTCACGATCTTCGCCGTTGCCATGGCGGCGGAGCGCCACCCGAACGTGATCAAGGCGATGGCCGCCGCCGGCCACGAGGTCGCGAGTCACGGACTGAAATGGATCAACTACCAGTTCGTGCCTGAGGAAGTCGAACGCGCGCACATCCGGCAGGCGATGGAGATCCTCACCCACGCGGCGGGCGAGCGGCCACTCGGCTGGTACACCGGCCGCACCAGCCCGAACACCCGCCGCCTGGTGGCCGAGTACGGCGGCTTCCTCTACGACGCCGACGACTACAATGACGACCTTCCCTACTGGGCTCTCGTCGAAGCTCGACCGCAGCTGATTGTTCCTTATACGCTGGATGCCAACGACATGCGCTTCGCCTCGCCGCAAGGCTTCAATTCCGGCGAGCAGTTCCTGTCGTATCTGAAGGACAGCTTCGACGTGCTCTACGCAGAAGGGGCAGACATTCCGCGGCTGATGTCGGTCGGCCTGCACTGCCGGCTGGTCGGCCGACCGGGCCGGATCGCGGCACTCGAGCGGTTCCTTGACTACACGCAACGGCACGAAGGCGTGTGGTTCTGCCGCCGGGTTGACGTCGCTCGCCACTGGCGCGAGCGGCATCCGTTCAGGGCGGCCGTTTCGGGAGACGTCAGATGAAACTGGTCCACTGGTTGTCGCTATTCCTCCAGCGCCAGCGACGGCACCGCCTCGATCAATGCCCGCGTATAAGGGTGCGCCGGCGCGGTGAACACGCGCGCAACCGGGCCGACCTCCTGCACCTCACCCCTGCGCATCACGATTACCTCGTCGGCTACTTGACGAACCACCGCCAAATCATGCGAGATGAACAGGTAGGCACAGTGAAGGCGCTGCTTCTCCGTCACCAGGAGCTCCAGTATCGTCGCTTGCACCGAAACGTCGAGCGCGGTGGTCGGCTCGTCGAGGATGACAAGCTTCGGCTCGGTTACGAAGGCACGGGCGAGAGCCACGCGCTGCTTCTCGCCACCGCTCAACTGGCGCGGATAGCGATCGAGAAAACCATCCCCGAGGCCCACCGAGGCGAGGATCGCGCGGACGCGGTCACGTCGTTCGCGCAGCGCGACGCCGGCAAGCGCAAGCGGCCGGGCAACCAACTCGTCTACCGTACGCTTCGGATTGAGCGAACTGGTCGGGTTCTGAAATACGATCTGGGCATCGCGATGGAAGCGGCGGAGCGCTCCTGCCTTGAGCGCAAAGACATCCTTGCCCTCGAATAGGATGCGGCCAGCCGCCTTGGATTCCAGTCGCAGGACGGCGCGGGCCAGCGTCGACTTGCCGCTGCCGCTCTCGCCCACGAGCGCCAGCACCCGTTCCGGCGGGAGGCGGAGCGAAACGTTCCGCACGGCTTGCACGACGGTGCCGCCGAGCGCGCTGAACAGGTGCAGGCCACGGCGGTATTCGACCGAGAGCCCGGAGACGTCGAGGAGTGGTTCCGTCGCGTCGTCGGGCGCGGCGGGTGTGTCACCGACCGATCCGGTCGTCCGCTGCAGCAGCAGGTCAGGTCGATCCGCAAAATGGCAGCGCGAGTAATGCCCTTCGGACGATGCTGCAACGGGGTTCGGCCGAGTGGTGCGGCAGATATCGGCCGCGAATGCGCAGCGCGCGGAGAAGACGCAACGCTTGAACCGAAGCGGGTCTTGGGGCGCTGCACCGGGTATGCCTTCGATCCGCCTTCGTCCCGTCACGCGCGGCACCGCCCTGATCAGACCGATTGTGTAAGGATTGCGCGAATGGCGCAGAACCTGCTCCGCGGTACCAATCTCCATGAGCTCGCCCGCATAGAGCACGCCGATGCGATCCGCGACCTCGGCGACGGCGCCGAAATTGTGGGTGACGAAGAGAATGGCGGACCCCACCTTCCGGTGAAGCGAGCGCACGAGATCAAGCACATGCGCCTGGACGATCACGTCAAGAGCGGTTGTTGGTTCGTCCATCAGTAACACTTCGGGCTCGCAGCTCAGCGCCATGGCGATCATCACACGCTGACGCATGCCGCCCGAAAGCTGATGTGGATAGGAATGATAGACCTGTTCGGGGTCATCGAGCTCGACCAGGCGCAACAGATCATTCGTGCGCTGCCGCGCCTGCCTCTCGTTGAGGCCGAGGTGACGGCGCAGGACCTCCGCGATCTGAACGCCCGCCACCAACGCCGGATTGAGTGCAGTGCCAGGGTCCTGATACACCATAGCCAACCGGCGGCCACGCAGCCGGTCGAGCGTCGCGCGGTCTGCCGCAAGCAGATCGGTCCCGCGGTAGCGCACGCTGCCGCTCTCGACGACCGCGTTTTCTGGCAGGTAGTTCATGATCGCGAACAGGGCGCTCGATTTTCCCGAGCCCGACTCGCCCACGAGGCCGACCACCTCCTCGGCGTGGAGGATCAGACTGAAATCCTTGAGCGCGGGCAGGCGCCGGCCAGCGACACGAAAGCTCAGTGTCAGTTGCTTGATCTCGAGCAGCGGCTCAGACATCGCGCAACGAGGCGCGCAGATGTAGCCGATCGCGCAGGCCCTCCCCGAACAGGTTGAAGCCGATGATCGACAGGCAGATGGCGAGCGCCGGTCCGAGGAGCGGCCAGAGCGAGACGCTGATATATTTCTGTGCCTCGTTGATCATCACGCCCCAATCGGCAAGAGGCGGCTGCGTGCCGAGGCCGAGATAGCTGAGAGCAGCGCCACCCATCAATGCGAAGCCGATATTGACGCTTGCCTCGACGATGACCGGCGGCCAGATATTGGGCAAGATCTCGCCGTACTGGATGTAGAGTGCCCGCTCACCGCGCGCCTTCGCCGCGGTCACGTAGTCCTGGCTCGCGGCGCCGAACGCAGCGCTGCGCACGATGCGAACGAATTTCGGCGAGGAAGCGATCCCGAGCGCCAGAATCGCCTGCGCCTGGCCCGGGCCAAGCCCCACGATGATCAGAAGGGCGAAGACGAGAGTGGGGATCGACAGGAGCGCATCGACGAAACGCATCACGATCTGATCGACTGCACCGCGAAAATAGGCAGTGACGAGGGCGACCGGCAACCCGATTGCGAGGCCCAGCCCGGTCGCGCCGAAGCCGAGCGTCAGGGAGCGCCAACCGCCCGCCAGCACGCGGCTGAGCACATCGCGGCCGTAGCGGTCTGTCCCGAGGAGGTGGCCACCGCTCGGGGGCGCGAGGGGATGGAGAAGGTCAACATGCGCCGGCGCATAAGGCGTGTAGAAGAGGCCGATCGCCGAGGCGGTGATGGCCAACGCGGTGAGCGCCAGGCCCAGCCCGAGATAGCGGTTGGCTCGCTGCTGCGGGAGGACCGACGCATCCGCGACCTCGGTCATGGCTGGGCGGCGCGCGGATTGAGCGTGGCCTGCACAAGATCGGCCAGCAGGTTCGCCGTGACATACACGGCTCCGATGACGAGCGCCGAACCCTCGACGAGCGGGATGTCGCGATTTGCTACGGCGTAGACGATGAGCCGGCCGAGGCCGGGATAGGCAAAGATCTCCTCGATGATGACAATGCTGCCCAGAAGGTAGCCGATATCGAGGGCCAGTACGGTGACGGTCGTGGCGAGGCCGTTCCGCAGTCCGTGCCGCCACAGCACGAGCCGCTCGGGAAGGCCCTTGAGCCGTGCCGTGCGGATGTAGTCGCTGGCGAGCACGTCGAGCATGCCGGAGCGGGTCTGTCGCATGAGATGCGCGATCAGCACCAGGGTCAGGGCGGCGACTGGAAGCACGATATGCGCGAGCCAACCGGCCGGAGAGGCACTGAATGCGACGAAGCCGCTCGAAGGGAACAGGTCGAGCGGCGGCACTGCGAAGAGAATGATGAGGATCGGCCCGAGGACGAAGTCGGGTATTGATATTCCGACATAGCTTGACGCGAGGATCGCGCCGTCAAGTCGTCCGCCGCGCTTCACCGCGGCCACCACACCGAGCGGGATCGCGACCGTCGCGGCGACACCGATCGTGACCAGCGCCAGCGCGAGCGAGTTGACGAACCGCTCGCCGATGATCGGTCCGGCCGGCTGGTTGAGGGTCGTCGAGGCACCGAAGTCGCCGCTCAGGACCCCGCCGAGCCAGTGCACGAATTGCAGCGGCGGCGGCTGGTCAAGCCCGAGCCTTGCGCGAAGTACTGCGAGCGCCGCGGGGGTCGCGCCCTCGCCTAGGATCGCCGAGGCGGCGTCTCCCGGCAGAAAATGCGTACAAATGAAGATGATGACCGAGAGGATCGCCAGCGAGATCAGGCCGTAGAAAATGCGTCGCAGCAGAAATGCGAAGGCCACGGATGCTCACGCCTTACGACCGGGTGCCTCCGGCGACAACCAGCAACTCTCGACCCGCATCTCGGTGTTGATCGCCAGCGCCGGCCAGTCGTGGACATAATTCCGGGTGGCGTAAAGCGAATTGAAAAAGCTGGGGATAACGAACGGACCCCGATCGCTGGTGATGCGCTGGATCTCGCCGTAGATCTTGCGCCGCGCGTCGCTGTCGGTCACCTTGCGACCCTGCTCGATCAGCAATTCGACCTGCTTGCCGGGTTCGGTTCCCGCCCAGCGCCCCTCGTCGATCCCGTACTTGGCGGAATAGAGCTTGCTCAGGATCGCGTCCTCGGTCGGCCGCGTGCCGTAATTCCCAACGTAAGATATGACGCCCTTGTTCCAGACTGTAGCGCCGTACCGCGCATTGTCCATCAGCTCGATGTTGAACTGAATACCGATCTGCGCCGCCATTGCCTGGACCACAACCGCGGTCTTCTCGCGCGAGGCCGGGCTGTTGGAGACGACAAGCCTGTGCTCGAAGCCGTTGGCGTGGCCAGCCTGCCGGAGCAATTGACGCGCCTTGGCGAGGTCCTGACTGCGGACCGGCAGGCTCTTGTCGAAATATTGGTAGGCGGCGGAGATCGGCTCGTCGTTGCCGGCGGTGCCGAGGCCGCCGGTAATGGCCGTCGTCATCTGCCCCCGGTCCATGGCAAGCCGCAGCGCCATGAGCACACGCTGGTCGTTGAACGGCGGCTGGTTGGCATAGAGCACGATGTTATTGAAAGTGCCACCGACCACCTGCATCGTGTCGACGCCCTTGATCGCGGCGAGCCGATGGAAGCTGTCGGCCTCGACGTCGCCGATCGCGTCCACCTCGCGGTCCCGCAGCGCCGCGACCTGCGCCGTCGTATCGGGGAGCACGCGGAGCAGCAGGCGATCAAGATACGGACGTGCGGCGCGGAAGTAGTGCGGGTTGCGCTCCATCAGCACATGGTCGTTGGGAGCGAACTCTTTGACCACGAACGGCCCGGTCCCGTAGGGCGTGTTGTCGAGCTTGGCGAATTCGGCGATGCCGCGCTCCGACACGATGCGGGCCATGGAGCTGGCGAGCGCCTTCGGCAAGTCGGCATAGGGCGCCGAGAGCTCAAATCGGACAGTGCGGGGGTCGATCGGCTTGGCGGCCGCAATGGGACCGAGTTCCGCCTTGTAGGGCGCCGCCGTCTTGGGATCGAGGATCTTCTCGATTGTCGCCACGACGTCGGCCGAGGTGAGTGGCGTGCCGTCGTGAAACTTCACGCCGTCGCGGAGTGTGAAGGTCCAGTTGCCGCCGTCGTCCGAGGGCGAATAGGACTGGGCGAGGTCGCCCTCGACGCCCCCATTGGCGGTCAGCCGCGTCAGGTTGTTGTAGAGATTGCACGTGGCGCGCCACTCATTCCCGAAGATCCCCATGATCGGGTTGAGCGTCCGCAGGTCCTTGTACAAAGCGACCGTGAGCTGGCCGCCGGGGAGGGCGGCGCCATAGGCGCGCCGGTCCAGGATCCACGGCATCGCCAGCCCCGTTGCCGCCGCGGCAAAGCCGCTGCCGAAGGCACGGCGGGTCAGGCCCGCACTGCGCGCTCGCGATACCATGGGTGCCTCCTCCTTACGCAACCTTAGCGACGCCTCAATCCGCCCCGCAGATCTCGACGATCGCCAGCATATAGATTTTGATCATGTCCAGATAGTCGGCGACATCGACTCGTTCATCGGGCATGGTGTTGTATTTGCCACCAGGGCCGCAAACGATCCCCTCCATCTTCGCGCGATGCAGAAGGTGCGCGGCGTCCGTCCCATAATAGCGATACGGCGCTAGCGCGCCGGTCGGCTGCGGCTCGCCGCGCACCTCCCGATAGGCGTTGCCGACCGCCTGGACAATCACCGAATCCCGCTTGACTTCGAAGGGCAGCATATCGGGGCGTTTGCCGTCGGACTCTCGCGAAAGCCGGCATTCGAGCCCCGGCATTTCGGCTTCGAGTTCGTCAAGCACACGGCGGAGCTCGCCCATGACGCCCGCCTGGGACTGGCTCGGGGCGTAGCGCGCAGAGCCGGCAAGTCGGACATAGTCCGACACCTGTGGCGGCCGCCAATCGTGAAATTCGGGCGAGAGCGAACCTCGGATGACGCCGATATGCGCGCGATTGACCGAGCGATGCTCCTCATTCGCCGCGCCGCTGAAAATCATCGAGTCAATCCGTGGCACGAGCTTGCAAGCCGCCATGATCGCATCGACGGCCTCCTCGCGCTTGGAGAGATGGCGCGTGATGCCGGTGAGCTCGATGACGAAGCCAAAGGCGCCGGCATGGAGCGTCATTCCCTTGAGGTCGGTCGGCTCCGCATTGATGAAATAATCGGCACGGATGCCGCTGTCGATCGCCTTGATGGTGCCGATGCCGCCCTGCAACTCGCCCACGACATAGGTCAGTATGACGTCGCCTTTCGGCCGGACTCCATTCTCGAGGAGGGTGCGCAGTGCGCAATAATAGGCGGCGTCGCCGGCCTTCATGTTGGAGACGCCGATCCCGTAGATGAAGTCGGTGTCATAGGCGCCGCCCCACGGATCGACGGTCCATCCCTCGGTTGCAGGATTGGTGTCCATGTGACCGTTGAAGAGGAGGGATCTGCCGCCGCCTGATCCTTTCAGCCGGCCAATCGCGTTGTAGCGCCCATCCTCGACTTCCTGGAGCTCCGCTTCCAAGCCCAGCGTCTTCATGTTCTCAACCATGAAACGCGCAAGATCGGTCTCGCCGCTGGTTCCGCTGTAACTCTTGAAGCGCACCATGGACGCAAGAAAATCCAGTGATCGTTTCGCGTCGAGAGTTCTTGAGCAACGTCGCCTTGTCCACTTCTTTCGCCTCCTGCATGGCGCTCACGCCGGTGGTCCGGCGGCACACGGGTCAATCGCGCGCACCACGTAGGCATCCGCCTCTGCGCGGTACTCGCCCCACAGCTTCGCAAGCGCCTCGATAGGCTGCGGGTGACAGTCGATCCGCAAATCCACGTACGGAAAGCTCTCGCGGTGCACGACCAGCAGGGCCGCCGAACGCAGGGGGCGGATTTCTCCGCCGGCCTCCAACCCGGCCCGCAACGCGCTCAGCAGCCGGTCGGGCAAGGGGCAGTCAGGGGCGCGTTCAAAAGCGTCCACCATCGCGGCCGGGAGGGCGGTGGTGCGGGCAATGTTGGCGATCGCGACGCAGGATCGTCCGCGTGCCTCGCCGTGCTCCGGCTTCACATGTGCGCCGCTGAAGGCGGCGGTGCGCCCGGCTGCGTCGATCACCGCCAATTGCCGCCAGTCGCGATGCGGCGTCGCGGCAACGATGCCCTGCAACGCCTGCGCCGCGTCGAAGCCGTAGGTCAGCAGATCGAGCGCCAGCGCCCCGAGCCGAGGATCCGTCCGATGCTGGGTCAGCACGGCGCCCACGCCCGCACGGGCGAAGGGGCAGCGCGCGCCCACGGATATGGCCGAGGTGGTGATCCCGGCGCCGATCATGCCGGTGCGCGCACAGCGCCCGAGCAGCGAGAACGTCATCCGGCCGGGCTAATGGTTGTGCCGCGGCATCGTGCGTGAGATGCGGCGGAACTGGATGGCGTCCTCGATCACGGCACCATCCGCCAGCTGGCCCACCGTCTCACGATAGATCTTCTGCCACGGCGTCATGCTCGGCGGGATCGGAGGGGTGCCGGCCCGCTTGCGGGCGGCGATCTCGCCATCGCTGACCACCATGTCGCAGGTGCCGGCGGCGATGTCGATGCGTATCGTGTCACCGGTCCGGAGCCAGGCGAGGCCGCCGCCAACCGCGCTCTCGGGTGAGGCGTTCAGGATCGAGGGGCTGTCCGCGGTGCCGGACTGCCGGCCGTCGCCGATGGTCGGCAGGCTGGTGATCCCCTTGCGCAGCAGCGCGTCCGGGGGCTGCATGTTTACCACCTCGGCCGAGCCGGGCCACCCGACCGGCCCCGCGCCGCGGATGACCAGGATCGAGTGCTCATCGACGCCGAGCTCGGGGTCGTTGATGCGCGCGTGGTAGTCCTCGGAGCCGTCGAACACGATCGCCCGACCCTCGAACCGTCCCTCCTGGCCCGGCGTGCTCAGGTAGCGGGCACGGAACTCCTCGGAGATCACGCTGGTTTTCATGATCGCCACGTCGAACAGGTTGCCGCGCATTACAATGAAGCCGGCCTTGCTCTTGAGCGGGTCGGCGAACGGCCGGATGACCTCGCGGTCGCGACTCTCCCGACCCACGAGATTCTGGCCGACCGTGCGCCCGGTCACGGTCAGGCAGGTCTCGTCCAGCAATCCGGCCTGCTGCAACTCCCACATGATCGCGGGCACGCCGCCGGCGCGGTGGAAACGCTCTCCCAGATAGGCGCCGGCTGGCTGGACGTTCGCCAGCAGCGGAATGTCGTGGCCGTGCACGACCCAGTCCTGCGGCGCCAACTCCACCCCGGCGTGGCGCGCCACCGCGACCAGATGCGGCTGCGCGTTGGTCGAGCCGCCGATTGCCGAGTTCACCTTCATCGCGTTCAGGAAGGCCGGCCGCGTCAGGATGCGGGATGGGCGCAGATCCTCGTACGCCATCTGCACGATGCGCGCGCCCGTGCGATACGCCATCTGCCCTCGCTCCCGGTACGGAGCCGGAATGGCGGCACAGCCGGTGAGCGACATGCCGAGTGCTTCGGCGATGGCGTTCATGGTCGATGCCGTTCCCATGGTGTTGCAGTGGCCGAGCGAGGGTGCGGAATCGAGTGCCGCCTCCATGAACTCCTCGGCGTCGATTTCGCCTGCCGACAACCGCCGTCGGCTCTGCCAGATGACGGTGCCCGAGCCGACCAGCCTGCCGTCGTGCCAGCCATCCAGCATCGGGCCGCCCGAGAGGACGATCGCGGGAATATCGACCGTGGCCGCCGCCATCAGCGCCGCGGGCGTGGTCTTGTCGCAGCCGGTGGTGAGCACCACGGCGTCGATCGGGTAACCGTACAGCACCTCCACCAGGCTGAGATAGGACAGGTTCCGGTCCATCGCCGCCGTCGGCCGCTTGCAATTCTCGAAAATCGGGTGCGTCGGGAATTCCATCGGGATCCCACCCGCCGCATGGATGCCGTCCCGGACACGGCGCACCAGATCGAGATGGATCCGATTGCAGGGCGTGAGGTCGCTGCCGGTCTGGGCGATGCCGATAATCGGCTTGCCCGAACGCAGCTCCTCCGGCGTGGTGCCGTAGTTCATGAAGCGCTCAAGATAGAGCGCCGTCATGTCGAGATGATCGGGGTTGTCGAACCAGTCGCGGGAACGGAAGCGCCGGGCTCCGGCGCGGTCATTCGTCATGGTAGAACCTCCGCTATGGCCGTGGGCGCATCGAACCTGGACTTGGCTTCATCTGCGATTATGACTTATCATAAGCGAACGGCGTCTCGAAGGGGCGTCGCGGCGGAGGAAACCGGATGAACTGCCTTGCCCCCGAGCGGGTCGCCTTCTATCGTGAGCATGGCTACCTGAGCCCGATCCGCGTGCTTCCCGAGGATCGCGCGAGCGCGCTGCGGGCGCGGCTTGAGGCGTTTGAAGCGTCATGCCCCGAGCAGCGGGCGCTGCTGCGCAACAAGGCGCACCTCGTATTCACCTGGCTCGACGCGCTGATCCGCGAGCGCGCGATCCTGGACGCGGTCGAGGACCTGATCGGTCCGGACATCCTTTGCTGGAGCAGCGGGTTCTTCATCAAGGACGCGCACGACCCGAGCTATGTCTCGTGGCACCAGGACAGCACCTATTGGGGTCTCGAGCCGCCCGAGATCGTGACCGCCTGGGTGGCGCTCTCCGAAAGCACCGAAGCGAACGGGGCGATGCGGGTGGTGCCGAGGACGCACCGGCTCGACCAGATGGCGCACCGCGACACCTTCGCCGCCGACAATCTGCTGAGCCGGGGGCAGGAGATCGCGGTCGAGGTGGACCCGGCGCAGGCGGTGCCGCTGCCGCTGCGTCCCGGCGAAATGTCGCTGCACCATGTGCGGCTGATCCACGGCTCGGAGCCGAACCCGTCGGCCGCGCGCCGCATCGGTTTCGCGATCCGCTATCTGCCGACGCACGTGCGGCAGGTGGTGGGCACGCGCGACAGCGCCACCCTGGTCCGCGGCACCGACCGGTTCGGCAATTTTCTGCCCGAGCAGGCGCCGTCAGCCGATCTCGCAGACGCGGCCCTCGCGCATCATGCGCAGGTCACGCAGCAGCTCGGCGCCGTGCTGATGCGCGGCACGCCGCTCGCCGCAATGTAGCGGCCGCCGCGATATGGCACGAGGCCGGCTTCTTCCCGCTGCTGGTGATCCGATCTGATGCGCGTCGCAATCGGCAGCCTGGTCCAGGAGACCAACACCTTCGTCCCGTTCCGGACGACGATCGCGACGTTCGAGGCGATCTATCTTCGCCGCGGCGAGGAGATGCTGCACGCCTATGGCCGCGCGCGCACCGAGATCCCGGCCTTCATCGACGTGCTGCGTGCCGCGGGCGCGGATATCGTGCCGCTGCTCGGCACCCACGCCGCGGCGAGCGGCCCGATCGAGCGCGCGAGCTTCGAGGCGCTGGTCGGCGAGATGGTGGAGCGGCTGCGCGATGCCGGCCCCGTCGATGCGGTGCTGCTGTCGCTGCACGGCGCGCTCGTCGTCGAGGACGAGCCGGACGGCGATGCCGAGATCGTCGCGCGCGTGCGCGCCGTGCTGCCTGCCGGCACACCGATCGGCGTCTCGCTCGACCTGCACGGCCACATCACGCCGGCGATGCTGCAACCGGACGTCTTCTACATCGGCTACCGCGAATATCCGCACATCGACCTCTACGAGACCGGCGAGCGGGTGGCGCTGCTGCTGCTCGACGTGCTTGCGGGCCGGCACCGCCCGGTGATGGCGATGGCGAAACGGCCGCTGCTGGTGAGCCCGGTGCGCGCGCGCACCGACACCGCGCCGCTCGATCGCATCGTCGCCGAGGCGCGCCGGCTGGAGGCGGAGGGGCGCATCCTGCACGCGAGCGTCTTTCCGGTGCAGCCGTGGATGGACATCCCCGATCTCGGCTTCGCGACCCTCGCATGCGCCGATGGCGACACGGCGGCCGCGCAGCGTGCGGCGGACCGGCTCGCCGATCTCGCCTGGGCGGCGCGGGACGAGTTCGACCCCGAGCTCACGCCGCTCGACGAGGCAATCCGCATCGGTCTAGCGGCGGAGGGGCTCACCGTGGTTGGCGATGTCGGCGACGCGCCGAGCGGCGGCACCGCGGCGGACCATACCGGCGTGCTCGAAGCTCTGCTGGCGGCGGGCGCGGACCGGGCGGGCCGCCTCACCTATCTCACGCTCTGCGATGCGGCGGCGGCGCGCGAAGCCGCGGCGGCAGGACCCGGTGCGACCGTGACACTCGCCGTCGGCCACAAGCGCTCGAAGGACGGTGTGCCGCTCACCGTGACCGGCACCGTGCGCGCCGTCACCGACGGCCGTTTCGTCATGGGCGATGCCGGCGCGCAGGGCACCGAGATGGCGTTCGGCCTGACCGCCGTGCTCGCGATCGGCGATCTCCGGGTCGCGATCCGCTCGCTGCCGGGGTATGAATGGGATACCGGCACCTTCACCTCGGTCGGACTCGACCTGCGCCGCGCGGCGCTGGTGTTCGTGAAGTCACCATCGCATTACCGCGTCTCCTACGGCCCGCACGCGGCGCGCGTGCTCGCCGCCGACACGCCCGGTGCGACCTGCGGCAATATGCGGAAGCTCCGGTTCACGCGGGTCACGCGCCCGCTCTACCCGCTCGACATCATCAACAGCGACCAAGAGCGCAACCACGAGGCAACGGGGGCAACGGCATGAGCATCGGCAGGCGCGGCTTTCTCGGGGCGGCGGGCGCGGGCGTGTTCGGGACAGCGCTGTGGGCGGCGAGCGGTCGCGCTGCGTGCGGCCTGAAGGGCGGCACGCTCCGGGTCGCGATCCTGCAGGACATCAACAGTTTCGATCCGCAGGCGTTCTCGTCGGTCAACTTCCCCGTCATCAAGAACCTCTATGACAGCCTGATCGAGTACACGCCAAAGGGCGAGGCGATCCCGAGCCTCGCCTCGGCGTGGAAGATCGCGCCCGACAACAAGTCGGTCGCGCTCACGCTGCGGAGCGACGTGAAGTTCGCCAGCGGGACCGCGTTCGATGCGGAGGCGGTCGCGGCGACGCTGAAGAAGGCGGCCGATCCGACGCTCGGCAAGAACGTCTACAGCACGATGTCGATCGTGCAGGACTGGAAGCCCACGGGGCCGCACGCGATCACGGTGAACTTCAAGCAGCCCGTTCCGACCCGCGAAATCACCGACCTCCTGGAGTTCATCTCCGTCATCGACCCCGCGGGCATCGCGGCGGTGGTGACGAAGCCCGCCGGCACCGGCCCGTTCACGCTGGCCGAGCGGGTGCTCGGCCAGCGCATCCGGATGGTCGCCAACCCGCATTACTGGCGTCCCGGCGAGCCGATCGTGAAGGAAGTCGTGCTGACCGTGTTCAGCGGCAACGACGCGGCGAGTGCGGCACTCGAATCGGGGGCCGTGGACATCATCTATGGCGGCGGCGCGCGCAGCGCGGTGCGTCTGCGCCGTGAAGGCTACCAGCTCATCCAGGGGCCCGGGCGTGCTGGTGCAGGTGTTCCGCATCAACGCGACCAAGGGACCGTTCCGCAACGCCCGCTTCCGGCAGGCCTTCAACTACCTGATGGATCGCGCGGCGATCCTCAAGGTCGGCTATGCCGGGCTTGGCGAGGTGACGGCACTTCCCTGGGCGCCGGCGAGCCCGGCGGCCGACCCGTCCTACAACGCCAAATATGCCTTCGATCTCAAGAAGGGGGCGGCGCTGCTCAAGCAGTCGGGGCTGTCCGCGGCCGAGATGAACGACTGGGCGCTGCTCGCGGATGGCGGCGACCAGGATGCGCTCGCCATCAGCCAGGTGGTGCAGAGCACGCTTGCCAAGGTCGGGATCCATATCAAGCTCGATCTCAAGCAAGGGTCGGAGTTCATCGACGCCCTGCTCGGCGGCAAGTTTTCGGCGGTGTTCGGCGGTGTCGGCAACATCCAGAAATTCCCGACGCGGCTTACCACCAACAGCATCTATCGCACGACGAACAACCCGATCCTCGGCAACCCGAACCCGTTCCCCGCCTATGTCGCGGCCATCCATCGGATCAACACGACGTTCGGCTCAGAGGCCGATATCCGGGCCGCCTACGCCAATCTGAACCAGGTGCTGGTGCAGTCGGCCTTCGGCATCGCGACCAACACGTACGACATCGGCCTGATCGTGGCGGCGAAGAATGTCGGCGGCCTCACCCGCGAGATCGACAACATGCTGGTCGCCCGCACGGTCGGGTTTACAAGCTGACGGAAGCGCGGGTGGCGCGGTGACCGCGTGGCCTGATGCCTGATCCTGTCCTCTCCGTCCGCGGGCTCGCGGTGACGTTCGCCAGCGCCGGCCGGGAGGTGCCGGCGGTGCGGGGCATCGATTTCGATGTCTATCCGAACGAGGTGCTCGGCATCGTCGGCGAATCGGGCTCCGGCAAGAGCGTGACCGCGCTCGCGATCACCGGCCTGCTGGCGGAGACCGCGCGGGTTCGCGGCTCGGTGCGCCTCGGCGCGATCGAGGTGACCGCGGCAGGGCGGGAGGTGCTGCGGCGAATGCGGGGCCGGGACGTCGGCATGATCTTCCAGGACCCGACGACGACCCTGAACCCGGTCCTGCCCATCGGTCGCCAGGTGACGGAGGGCCAGGTCGCGCACGGCCAGATCCCGAAGCGCATGGCGCGCGAGCGGGCAATCGAATTGCTGCGCGAGGTCGATATCCCCGATCCCGCCGGGCGCGTGCATCAGTACCCGCACCAGTTCTCGGGCGGCATGCGCCAGCGCGCGGTGATCGCGATGGCGATGGCGGGCCACCCCACGCTGATCATCGCCGACGAGCCGACGACCGCGCTCGACGTCACGGTGCAGGCACAGGTGCTGTCGCTGCTCGCCGAACGCCAGGCCGAGACCGGCGCCGCGGTCGTGCTGATCACCCATGATCTCGGCGTGATCGCCGGCGTGGCTCACCGGGTGGCCGTGATGTACGGCGGCCGCATCGTGGAAACCGCGCCGGTCGCCGATCTCTTCGAACGGCCCCGCCATCCCTACACGGTCGGATTGCTGCGCAGCATCCCGCGCATCGACAGCGATGAGCAGCGGCTCGTTCCCATCGCCGGACAGCCGCCGACCCCGTCGCACCCGCCGCCCGGATGCAGCTTCCATCCGCGCTGTCCGATCGGGCGTGAACGGCCGCGCTGTGCGACGGAGGTTCCGCCCCTGCTCCCCGCGGGCCGCGCGCATCTGTCGGCGTGCCATTATGCCGACGAGGTCGCGACCCTGCTCGCGCCGGCACGCCCGGCCGCGCGGGCGGTTGAGACGCGCGGAATCGCTGCGCGCTCCGACGACGCGCCGCTGCTGGTCGTCGATCGCCTGCAGGTCTCGTTCCCCGTCAGGGCCGGCCTGTTGCGCCGCCCGGTCGGATGGGTGCGGGCGGTGGATGGCGTGAGCCTCACGGTGCGGGCGGGCGAGACGGTCGGACTGGTCGGCGAATTCGGGATGCGGCAAGACCACGACCGGCCGCGCGATCATGGGCCTCGTCACCACGACGGGCGGCAGCGTCTCGTTTTCCGGCCAGGAGATCACGCGCCTGCCGCGCGCCCGGCTGCGGCAAGTCCGTCGCCACATCCAGTACATTTTCCAGGACCCGTACGCCTCGCTGAACCCGACGCTCGCCGTGGGCGACATCGTGGCCGAGCCGCTCCGCATCCACGGCCTCTATCAGGAAATGGGGGGTGCCGCGCGGATTGCGGAATTGTTCGAGCTGGTCGGGCTATCGCGGCGGGACATCGGCCGCTACCCGCGCGAGTTCTCGGGCGGCCAAAAGCAGCGGATCGGAATTGCGCGAGCGCTCGCGCTGCAGCCGCGGCTGCTCATCCTCGATGAGCCGGTGGCGGCGCTCGACGTCTCGATCCAGGCGCAGATCATCAACCTGCTCAAGGACCTGCAGCGCGAGTTCGGTCTCGCCTACCTGTTCATCGCGCACGATCTGGCGGTGGTTCGCCACATCTCGGACCGGATCGCGGTCATGTATCTCGGGCGCATCGTCGAGGAGAGCGCGAAAGCGACGCTCTACGCGGCGCCGGTGCATCCCTACACCCAGTCGCTGCTGTCGGCGGTGCCGGCGCCCGACCCGGCCGCGCGGGACAATCCGCGCCGGATCATCCTGCGCGGCGAAATCCCGAACCCGGCAGCGCCGCCGTCCGGATGCACCTTCCACCCGCGCTGCTTCCGCGCGACGGCAGCTTTGTTCCGCCGTGGCGCCGGCGTTCGAGCCATATCCCGGTCTGCCGACGCGGTGCGCCTGCCACCATGCCGGCCCCCTTCAGCTCCCGGGCGGCGCCCTCGAAGGGGCGGAGCCGGCGCGCGGAAACGCCTTGTCATGATCGGACCGGGTGCGCGCGCGTTCGTCGCGACGGGGCGCGTCCTCCGTCGCAAGGGCGCACTCGTCAGCGTCGTGTTCCTCGCCGGGATCGCGCTGGTCGCGATCCTCGCGCCCTGGATCATCCCGGTCGATCCGCTCGCGCAGGACCTCGTCAACACCTTGGAGGCGCCGTCGGCCGCGCACTGGTTCGGCACCGACGAACTCGGCCGCGACATCATGGTGCGGGTCATCTACGGCGCCCGGACGTCGCTGCGGACGGCGGCCGGCGCGGTGAGCATCGCGGCGGTGGTCGGCGTTCCCATCGGCCTGCTCGCCGGGTTCTTCGGCGGCTGGCGCGATGCCCTGCTGATGCGCGTCGTCGACGTTTTGCTGGCGCTGCCGGCGATCCTGCTCGCGATGGCGCTGATCGCGGTTCTGGGGCGGAGCCAGATGGCGGCGCTGGTCGCGGTCGGTGTCACCGGCATCCCGAGCTTCGCACGCATCACGCGCGCGCACGTGCTCTCGCTCAGGAAGCGGGATTTCGTCCTCGCGGTCGAGGCGTTCGGCGCCTCCTCGGCATACAGCATGTTCCGCACCGTGCTGCCGAACTCCTGGAGCCCGATCCTGGTCCAGATCGTCGTCCTCTCCTCGGTCGCGATCCTGCTCGAGGCGGCGCTCTCGTTCCTCGGCGTCGGCATCCCGCCGCCGACGCCGAGCTGGGGGGAAATGCTGCGCACCGGCGCCTCCTATCTCTATGACGCGCCCACCTACGCCGTGCTGCCGGGGATCGTACTGACCTTGACCATCCTGTCCCTCGACACGATCGGCCGGACGCTCGCCGCCGTGCTCGAGGATCGGCACGAGATCGGGCCGGAAATCGGCTATGAGATCGAGCCGGAGCAGGGCATCAGATGATCGGCTTCATTCTGCGGCGGATCGCGCAAATGCTGCCGGTCCTGATCATCGCATCGATCGGCATCTGGGGAATGATCTACGCCGTTCCCGGCAGCCCGGTCGGCGCCGTAGTCGGCGAGAACGCGACGCCCGAACAGGTGCAGGCCGCGACCGTCCGGCTCGGCCTCGACCGGCCGATCATGGATCAGGACCTGGTCGTGGGTGAGAAGCGCCGCGCACGGCAATTTGGGCGCGTCGATCCAGAGCCGCCAGCCGGTTCTCGGCCTCATCGTGCAGCGCATCCCGGCGACGGTGCAGCTTGGCATCGCCGCGATCCTGGTCGGGCTGCTGCTCGGCGTACCGGTGGCGGTGATAAGCGCGCTGGCACCCGGCTCGTGGCTCGACCGGATGCTCAGCGGCTGGAGCGCCATGGCATTGGGGGTGCCGACCTTCTGGCTCGGCATCCTGTTGATCCTGCTGTTCGCCGTCGAATTGCACTGGCTCCCCTCGGCATCGGCCTATGTTCCGGTCTGGCAATCGCCTGCGCTCGCCGTGAAAAATCTCCTGATGCCGGCGCTGACACTTGGCATCTACGTCTCCGGCATCTTCGCGCGGTTCCTGCGGGCATCGCTGCTGGGCGAACTCAAGGCGGATTACGTCCGCACCGCGCGGTCGAAGGGCCTGCGGGAGCGCGACGTGGTCGGCCGGCACGTGCTGCGCAACGCGATGCTGCCGTTCGTGACCATCGTCGGGCTGATGATGGCGAGCTTCATCGGCGGCACGGTGGTCACCGAGGCGGTGTTCACCTATCCGGGGCTCGGGCGGCTGCTCATCCAGGCAATCGGCACGCGCGACTATCCGCTGATCCAGGGGTGCATCATCTTTATCCTGGTCATCTACATGCTGATCAACCTGACGGTCGATGTGCTCTACGCGTATATCGACCCGCGCATCGATTACTCCTGAAGCAGGTCATCCGGCCGGAGCCGAGCGCCTGCGTCACTGCCGCGCCCGGTAGCGCCGAGGAATCACCAGGTTCGCGAGCCCGGTCAGGCCAAGCGTCGTCGCCATCAGGATGAACGCCAGCGCGCCGGCGAACGGCCAGTTGTTGTTGTTGGTGAACTCCCAGTAGATGAACGGCGCCATCATGTGGAACCGCGGGCCGCCGAGCAGCACCGGCGTCGCGAACGCGTTCATGCACAGGATGAAGCACAGCACCGCGGCGATCAGCACCCCGGGCAGAGCCAGCGGAAACACCACACGACGGAACGCCCGGGCCGGCGCCGCACCCATGCTGGCGGCCGCCTCCGCCAGTCGTGGATCGATGCCTTCGAACACGCTCTGCAACGCCAGGATCGTGAACGGCAGATTGATCGACACGATGCCGGCGATCACCGCATTCTCGGTGAACATCACATCGATGCGGCCGGCATGGAACAGCCGGCCCACCACATCCAGCATGCCGCCGCGGGCGAACAGGATCATCCAGCCGGAGGTACGGGTCACCGCACCGATGAACAGCGGCAGGATGATCAAGGTCAGCCAGACCGACTTGAACCGGCTGGTGCTGCGTGCCAGGCGCCACGCCATCGGCACGCCGAAGATCAGGCAGGCAACCGTGACAATGGCGGAGACGCGCACCGTGGTCGCGAGCACGTCGCGATAGAACGGGTCCGTGAAGAAGCGTGCATAGTTCGCCGGCGTCACTGCCGCGATCATGATCTGGGTCGGATCGAACCGATTGAGGCTGAAGCGCGCCAGCAGCGCCAGCGGGCCGAGTAGCATGACCAGCATCAGGATGGTCGCCGGGCCGAGCAGCGTCAGCGCGGTTCGCTGCTCGGCCCGCGCCGGATCAGGCATGCTGCACGTTCTTGTCCCACCAGTCCTGCATTTCGGCCTGCACCTTGGTGGTATAGGCATAATCCGGCTGCACGAGCTTGGGCCGCGGCTCGGGAATGGCGAGCTGTTCGGCGATCTTGCCGCTCAGTTGCGCATTGTCGACCGTCGGGCGGTAGCCCATGTGCTCGGCGAAGCCGCGCTGCGCCGAAGGCACCAGCATCGCATCGACATATTTCCAGGCCGCCTTCTTGTCCGGCGCATTCTTCGGGACGGACATGCCGGAGATATAGAGGATGGCACCTTCCTTCGGATAGCGGCCCTTTACCGGAAAGCCGGCGTTCTGCCACATGACGGTGCGCGCAAACCAGATCATCGCGACCTCGATCTCGCCCGACTTGAAGGCCGGTGCCAGGTTGTCGGTCTCCGGATAGAGATGCAGGCCGTTGGCGTTCAGCTTCAGGATCAGCGGCTTGGCTTTCTCGAGGTCATCGGGGTTGCCGGTGGCATAGAGGGCCGCGGACATCATCAGCCAGAAGCCCAAGGTGGCCACGGTGCCGACCTTGCCCTTCCATTTCGGATCGAGCAGATCGCCGAAGCTCTGCGGCGGCGCGGTCACGGTCTGCGGGTTGTAGGCGATGACCAGGGCGCTCCAGATATGCGGGACGAAATAGTCGCTCCACAAAAACTTGGACACGTTCTTCAGGTTCGGTGCCTTGGCGGGATCCAGCTTCTCCGTCAGCCCGGCCGCGCCGGCGCGATAGCCGTTTGGGGAGCCGAAGCAGGCAATGTCCATGCTGCCGCGCGGCAGCATCCTCTGCGCCGCCAGCTTGGCAAAGCGCGGCGCCTCGTCGCCAATGTCCTGCACCACATCGACGCCTTCGGGCTTCAGGATCGGGTCGCCGATATTCTCGCGCAGCAGGTGGGCGTAGTCGCCGCCCCAGGTGCCGATCACGCACCGCTCGGCAGCCATGGCCGGACGGACGATCGCGGGGGCGGCCAGCACGGCGGCAGCCCCGCCCAGCACGGTCCGGCGTGGCAATCTCAACTTGTCCATTCCCTCTCTCCCTGCATGCTCTCAGTTGCAGCGGTTGGCGGCAGCGGCCGGCCGTCTGCATCGAACAGGCGCTCCTCGGCGGCGGACCAGGCCAGGGCCACGCGGCTGCCCGGATCGTGCCGGCGCGCCGCATCCGCCCCCAATGCCGGGCCGCGCACCACCACACTGGCGGCACCGTCCAGCCGTATCACATGTTCCAGCACGGCCCCCAGATAGGTGCAGAGCTCCACGTCGCCTTCGGTTTGTGCCGGTGCGCCGGCCGGCGCCAGCCGGATGCTCTCCGGGCGGATGGCGAGCGTCGCCGGACCGCGGCCGGCATGTCCGGCGAGGCTGATGCGGCCGCCGCCGGCCAGCCGCAGCCTGCTCGCATCGAGCTGCCCGGCGAGGATGTTGCTGCCGCCGATAAATCCCGCGACGAAGGGATTGGCCGGACGTTCGTAGAGGTCTTCCGGCCGGCCGATCTGCTGCACGCGGCCGTCACGCATCACCACCAGCCGGTCCCCCAGGGCCATCGCTTCGCCCTGGTCATGCGTGACCATCACGGTCGTGATGCCGCGGTCGCGCTGGAGCAGCCGGATTTCGCGCGCCATTTCCAGCCGCAGCGCCGCGTCCAGGTTCGACAGCGGCTCGTCCAGCAGCAGCACCCGGGGATGGATCGCCAGCGCGCGCGCCAACGCCACGCGCTGCTGCTGGCCGCCGGACAAGTGCCGCGGCAGGCGCGACGCGAACGCCGCCAGCTTCACGAGGTGCAGCATCTCGCCAACCCGCGCCGCCGTGTCGGCCCGGCTCATGCGCCGCATCTCGAGGCCGAAGGCAACGTTGCGCGCAACCGACAAATGCGGGAACAGCGCATAGCTCTGGAACACGATGCCCATTTCGCGCCGATACGCGGGCAGCGGCAGCAGGCTTTTGCCATCCAGCCGGATATCGCCCGCGCTCGGCTGCAGAAAGCCGGCAATCATGCGCAGACTGGTGGTCTTGCCGCAGCCGGACGGCCCGAGCAGTACCACCAGCTCACCGGCGGCGACCGACAACGACATCTCCGCCACCGCCTCATGCACGCCGAACCGTCTGCCGAGGCGGTCCAGGACCAGTGCCGCGCTCACTGCACCACCTTGGCGATGCGCACCAGCCGGTCGAGGACCAGCAACGCGGCGCCGATGATCACCATCTGCGCCACCGCCACCGCCGCCACCAGCGGATCGATGTGGTATTCGAGGTATTCGAGGATCGCGACCGGCAGGGTCGTCACCCCCGGCGCCGCGAGGAACAGCGCCATCTCCAGGTTGTCGAACGAGATGATGAACGCGAACAGCGCCGCGGCGATGATGCCGGGCCGCATCGCCGGCAGCGTCACGCGCCAGATGACCATCAACGGCCGGGCGCCGAGACTGATCGCGGCCTCCTCGGCGGCGCGGTCATGGTTGGCAAGGCTGGCGAGACAGAGCCGCACCACCCAGGGCGTGGTGATCAGAAGATGTCCCACCACCAGGCCGAGGAAGCCGACGAACGCGATTCCGCTGTACCGCTCGATCAGGATCAGGAACACGTAAATCGCGAGACTGAGCGCGATGCCGGGGAAGGTGATCGGCGCCAGCAGCAGTGCCGCGATGGCGCCGGTCAGGTGCGAGCGGTGCCGCGAGAGGGCGATCCCGGAGGGCACCCCGAGCAGCAGGCTGCCCGCGACCGCGATCACTGCGAGCTCGAAACTGATCAGCAGCGGACCGCCGAAATTCGGGATGATCGCCGGATACCAGTTCAGCGTATAACCGCGCGGCGGAAACACGACCAGCTTCTCATCGAACAGGCTGAGGTAAAGCGTGAGTATCAGCGGGATCCCGATCAGCCCGGCGCCGATCACGACCAGCAGGTTCAGCGAAGCCCGCTCCGCCCTCGCCATAAGCCCGCGCGCTGGGCTGCCCCTGATGACAACCGAAGCCGCTTCACTCACGATGGCACCGTCCGCCGTGCGCGAGAGCAGCGATGTGCTCGCACCAACTCACGCCAGGCGACAGAAGCATTGATCCGTCCCACCGTCATGGTCGGCGAAGGCCGACCATCCACGACTTCGCGATGTGCACGACGGAAAGACGCGGATGCTCGGCCTTCGCCGAGCATGACGTGAGAGGCGTGTGAGCCGGGTACGTCAATACCTTCGGCACCCGGCATCACAGCGTGTTCTTGACGAACCGCCCACGCGACATGATCGCGGCGAGGCCGCTGCCGTCGCTGCGGAACACGCCGATGTCGCGATAGGGATCGCCATCGACCACCAGCAGATCGGCGAAGGCGCCGGGCACGATCTCGCCGAGCTTGCCCTCGGCCCGGACGATCTCGGCGTTGACCAGTGTCGCCGAGCGGATCACCTCCTGCGGCCGCATCGCCTCGGCGCGAATCCTGAACTCGGTGCAGTGATCGGTCTGCAACTGGCCCAGCAGATCGCTGCCGAAGCCGATCTTCACCCCGGCCGCGCGGCAGATCTCCAGCGAACGCAGCCCGGCTGCCAGCACCAGCTCGTTCTTGGCCAGGCTGTATTCGGAGAGGCCGAATTGCGGCCCGCGCTTCTTCAGCGAGTCATACGCCACCAGCGTCGGCACGACGTAGGCACCGCGCTCGGCCATCAGCTTCGCGGTCGGCGGATCGATCAGGTTGCCGTGCTCGATGGTGCGGACGCCGCCGTTCACCGCGCGCTCGATCGCCTTGGCGCTGTAGGCATGGGCGCAGACGTAGCTGCCCCAGCGCGTGGCTTCCTCGACCGCGGCTTCGATTTCGTCCATGCGGTATTGCAGGCTCTCCAGCGGATCGGCCTGCGAGGCGACGCCGCCGGACACCATGATCTTGATATGATCGGCGCCCTTGCGCAGCTCGTCGCGCACGGCCTTGATCACGTCCGGCACCCCGTCGGCGACGCGCGCGGTCCAGTTCAGCCCGTTGCAGCAGGCGCAGGCGAAACCGGATTGCGTGCGGCGGCGATGATCGGCGTGGCCGCCGGTCTGGCTGAGCGGCTGGCCGGCGATAAAGAGCCGTGGCCCCTCGAACAGCCCGCCTTCGACCGCCGCCTTCATCCCCCAGTCGGCGCCACCGGTATCGCGCAGCGTGGTAAAGCCGCGCATCAGCATCGCCCGCATCGCGACCGAGCCCTTGGCCGCCAGCAGCGTCAGCGGGACGTCGTCGAGCAGCCGCAGGTTCACCTCGGTGAGCACGATGTGGATGTGGCAGTCGATCAGCCCCGGCATCAGCGTGCGGTTGCCGATCGGCACGCGCACGGCACCGCTCGCGCTGATCGGACGGTCGGAAACCTCCTTGATCAGCCCGTCCTCGACCAGGACCTCGATGCCCTCGGCCAGTTCGTCGCGTCGCGGGTCGAGGAAGCGCCCGCCGGTCAAGAGAAACGCGGCCATGCCCGTCTCCCGCATTGCGCCCCTGCTGCGACGGACGCTATGGGAGGCGCCGCCCCGAAGTCAAGCAACCGCACAGCGCACAAGCAGCCCCCTTCCGCTTGGGCCGCGACATCGACTCGTCCCCACCGTCATGGTCGGCGAAGGCCGACCATCCACGACTTCGTTATGTGCGGACAGAAAGACGTCGATGTTCGGCCTTCCGAGCATGACGTGGGATTGGCACAGGGTACGTCGTTACTTTCGACGCCTGGTATAAGCGCGTGATCGGCCAATCGCCGAAAGACGCGCCACAGCGGAGTTGACGCACGCAATGAAGGCTGACGACAAGGTGGCTCGCCAACTCGGCACGACGCGGCTCGGCCTGCGTGTAACGCCCCACGGGCACCTCATCTGCGAGTCCGCCCACGAGGCACCGGAGATGGACGCGGCCACCGCGGCGCGCCTCGGCGAGGCGTTCGCCCGGGGCAGCGGGCAGGGGCTGCTGCGGCTGGGGGCCGCCGAGGTGGGGCTGGCCTTGCCGCCGGTCTTCGTCTGGTGGCGGGGCTTCGCGACACGCTATGTGTCGGCGCTGTGCCTGCAAGGTACCGGGACCCAAGGCACCGGGACGGTGGGCGACGGCACCGCCGCCGCTGCGGTTCCCGAAATTCCGGCTCCGGCCGAAGGCGAGCTCGCCACGCTGGTCCTGACTGCGCCCATGATGGCGGGCGCCGAATACCTGACGCCGAGGGTGCTGCGCGCGCTGTGGGCCGAGATCGGGCGCGCGGCAGCTTCATCCGTCACCGCCACCGGCGCGGACCTCCAGGACTTCCTCAAGGGGCTGAACCCGGCCTGGAACCTGGTCGGCCGCGTGCATTTCAATCTTGCCGAAAACCGCCGCGATCCGGAGGCGCCGTTCGCCTTCATGGCGACCTACACGACGCAACTCTCGGCACAGGCCAGGGCGCAGCATCTGCCGCTGGACCAGGCGCTGCGCGAGTACGCCGGTGCCGCCAATCGCGGCAAGCTGCTGTCGCTGCTGCTGCCGGTACAGCGCGCCGCCGAGACATGCGCCTGGCTCCGGCCGATGGTCGATGCCGGGGAGATTTTTCATCCGCTGCGCTGGACCCCGCAGGAGGCGGCGCGCCTACTGACAAGTGCCGCCGATCTGGAACGCGCCGGCGTGATCGTTCGCATGCCCGCCACCTGGCGCGCCAGCCGCCCGGCGCGCCCGCAGGTGACGGCGACGGTCGGCACGCGCGCGCCCTCGAAGCTCGGTCTGGACGGGCTGCTGGATTTCTCCGTCGAGATGACGCTGGACGGCGAGCGGTTGAGCGAGAAGGAGATCACGACGCTGCTCGCCGGCGCCGATGGCCTGGTGCTGCTGCGCGGCCAATGGGTCGAGGTCGATCGCGCGCGGCTGGAACGCACGATGCAGCAGTTCCAGGCGGCGGAGGAACTGGCGCGCCGACAGGGGCTCACCTTTGTCGAAGCGATGCGGATGCTCGCCGGCCCGGCGGTTACGGACGACGGCGCCGATGCCACCACGGCCGAGTGGTCGCACGTGACCGCGGGGACGTGGCTGGCGGACACCCTGAAGGCGCTGCGTGCACCGGACGGCGCCAGGGTCGATCCGGGGCAAGCCCTGCGGGGCACGCTGCGGCCCTATCAGAAGACTGGCGTGCAATGGCTGCGCCTGCTGTCCCAACTCGGCCTGGGGGCGTGCCTGGCCGACGATATGGGGTTGGGCAAGACCATCCAGGTGCTGTCGCTGATGCTGGTGCAGCGGCAGAACAGCAAGGGCGCGACGCTGCCGCCGTGCCTGCTGGTGGCGCCGGCTTCGCTGCTGGCCAACTGGGCCGCGGAGATCGAGCGATTTGCCCCCGACCTGAAAACACAAATCCTCCACCCTTCGGCAATGACGGCCGAAGCGGCCAGGCGGTTCACACCGGCGCAGGCGGCCGAGCTCGATCTGGCGATCACCAGCTACGGCACGCTGCTGCGCATGCCAGTCCTTGCCGAGATCACCTGGCGACTGGTGGTTCTCGACGAGGCGCAGGCGATCAAGAATCCGTCGGCCAAGCAGACGCGGGCGGCCAAGACGCTGCGAGCAGGGGCGCGGATTGCGCTGACCGGGACGCCGGTCGAGAACAGTCTCGGCGATCTATGGTCGATTTTCGATTTCATCAATCCCGGGTTGCTGGGCGCGGCGAAGCAGTTCACGAGATACACCCAGGCTCTCGCCGAGCGGACCGACAACCCGTTCGGGCCGCTGCGCGAGCTGGTGCGTCCCTACATTCTGCGGCGCATGAAGACCGACCGCTCCGTCATCGCCGACCTGCCCGACAAGACCGAGATCAAGGCGCATTGCTATCTCAGCCGCAGGCAGGCGGCGCTTTATGCGCAGGCGGTGGAGGATCTCGCCCGCAGCCTGGAACAGGCCGGGGGGATCCAGCGCAAGGGCGTCGTGCTGGCGCTGCTGATGCGTCTCAAGCAGATCTGCAACCATCCCTCGCAGTGGTTGAACGATGGCGGCTGGGCCGAGGCCGACAGCGGCAAGTTCGGCCGCCTGCGCGAGATCGTCGAGGTGGTGGCGTCGCGGCAGGAGAAGGTGCTGGTCTTCACCCAGTTCCGGGAGATGGCGGCGCCGCTGGCAGGCTTCCTGGAAGGGATATTCGGACAGGCCGGGTTGGTCCTGCACGGCGAGACCAAGGTGAGGCAGCGCAGCGCCTTGGTGAACAAGTTCCAGGACGATGAAACCGTGCCGTTCTTCGTCCTGTCGCTGAAAGCGGGGGGCACGGGGCTGACCCTGACGGCGGCATCGCATGTGGTGCATTTCGATCGCTGGTGGAACCCGGCCGTGGAGAACCAGGCGACCGATCGGGCCTTCCGAATCGGGCAGAAAAAGCATGTGCTGGTCCACAAGTTCGTCTGTCGCGGGACGGTCGAGGAGAGGATCGATGCGATGATCGAGTCGAAGCAGGGGCTGTCAGACGCGCTGCTGGCCGGCGGAGCCGAGATCAACCTGACCGAGATGTCCGACCAGGCGCTGCTGCGGATGGTGTCCCTCGACCTGAACGCCGCGATGAAGGATTGATGCCGATGTCGCGGTACTATCAGGAATGGGCGCCCTATGTTCCGGTCGCGGAGCGGCGCCGGCAGGCCGAGCGCGCCGTGCAGAAGCTGCGCAGGGCGGGCGATCCGGTGGCGCCGGTCGCGATCGCGGGACGCGTTATCGCCACCACGTTCTGGGGTCGCGCGTGGTGCGAGAACATGGAGAGCTATCGCGACTACGAGAGCCGCCTGCCGCGCGGGAGAAGCTACGTGCGCAACGGCTCGGTGGTCGATCTGCAGATCGCGTCGGGGCGGATCACCGCCCTGGTCAGCGGGTCGGACCTCTACCGCGTCGCCATCACCATCAAGGAGACGGCGAAGACGCACTGGCGGGCGATCTGCGCCGACTGCACCGGCGCCATCGATTCCCTGGTCGAACTGCTGCAGGGACGGTTTTCCAAAGCCATCATGGAACGGCTTTGCCGGCAGGAGGGCGGCCTGTTTCCGCGGCCATCCGATATCGGGTTCTCCTGTAGCTGCCCGGACCATGCCTCGCTGTGCAAGCACGTGGCGGCGGTGCTGTATGGGGTCGGCGCGCGGCTCGACCACAAGCCGGAACTGCTGTTCCGTCTGCGCGCGGTGGATGAGACCGACCTGGTCGCCCGCATAGACACGGGGCCATCGCTGTCAAAGAAGCGGTTGGCCGCTGACAAGGCATTGCAGGCCGACGATATTTCGGCGCTGTTCGGCCTGGATATCGCACCGGCCCCGGCCGCGGCACCGACGCCCGTGACTTTGCGACCGGCGGTTACGAGGAAGCATGCGGCCATCGCCCGGCGGACGCCCGCCGAGCCTGCCACGTCGACGAAGGCAGCAACCGAGATCAGGAAGCCGCCGGCCAAGGCGGGCCTCCCGAAGCGCGCCGCCGCAGCGCAGAATATCGCGGCAAGATCACGCGCTCCCGCCGTGACGACGCGGGAGGCGCCGGCGAAGAATGGAAGGCCACAGCACAACGCGAGGGTGAGAGCGACGCGTCGACCCGCCTGATACCGACCGCCCTTGGCGATGACCCACAGCAACGCATTCGTTGCCCCATCGTCATGCCCAGCGAAGGCCGGGTATCCACGACTTTGCCGCGCGCCACCAAAGACGGACTGCCGGAGTACCCCTTCAAGGCGCGAGGTACTGGAGCAGTCGTGGATCATTCCGCAGGCTCACGGATGCCCCCTCCAAAGCGACCCGCCCGCGGCCGAGGACATAGGCGTGCTCGGCGACCCCAAGGGCCAGCTCCAGATGCTGCTCCACAATCAGCACTGCCATGGAGCGGACGAGTTCCTTCAAGCGCTCTGCAATCTCCTCGATTACCCCAATCCAGATGCCTTCCGTGGGCTCATCGAGCAGCAGCAGGCGGGGCTTGAGCAGGAGAGCACGGGCTATCGCCAGCATCTTGCGCTCGCCCCCGGAAAGCGTCCCGGCGGCTTGATCGAGGCGCTGGCCGAGCTTGGGAAACAGCGCCAAGACGTCGTCGATTGCGTTGCGATCGCGCCGGACGAGATTTCCGACGGCCAGGTTGTCGCGCACGGAAAGCTTGGAGAACACGGACTGCTCTTGCGGCACGTAACCAACGCCGCGTCGTGCCCGTTCGTCGGTGCGCAGCCGGGTCGCGTCCTGCCCGTCGAAACTGATCGCGCCGCTCAGGGCTGGAAGCTCGCCCATGATCGTCTTCAATAGCGTCGTCTTCCCCGCGCCGTTACGGCCGAGCACGGCCACGGCCCCGGTAGGCGGCACCCGCAGGGCGATGTCGAACAGCACCCGGCTGCCACCGTAGCCCGCGCACAGGCTGCGCACGTCCAGAAGGGCGGCCTCAGACACGGGTCAGATAGACCTCCTGCACGCGCCGGCTTGCCTGAATCTGGCCGACCGTTCCGGTTTCCAGCACGCGGCCCTGGTCGAGCACGGTCAGGACGTCGCAGATGTCGCGGATGAAGTCCAGATCGTGCTCGACGATCATCACCGAGCAGCGCTCCCGGATCGGCCGCAGCAGCTCCCCCGTGACGCGCCGCTCGGCCACGCTCATCCCCGCCGTAGGCTCATCGAGCAGCAGCAATCGCGGCTCGACCGCCAGCGCCATGGCGATTTCAAGCCATTGCTGCTCGCCGTGCGAGAGCACGCCGGCAATATCGGTCGCGCGCGCGGCAAGCCGCAGCTCCTCGATCAACTGCAAGACGTGCTCGGACAGCGCCGCGCGGCTGCGGGAGAATAGCAGATTGCCGATCGACTGCCTGGCCTGCACCGCGAGCAATACGTTGTCGAACACCGACAGCCCCGGCAGGACGCTGGTGATCTGGAACTTTATGCTGAGCCCGGCGCGCGCGCGCGCGAAGGGGCGGGCATGGGTGATATCGCGGCCGAGGAACGAGATGTGTCCTTCGGTCGGCCGCTCGGCGCCGGCGATGCACTTGAGCAAGGTGCTCTTGCCCGACCCGTTGGGACCGATAAGACCGTGGATCCGGCCGGCTTCGATAGAGAGGTTCACCGCGTCCAGGGCGTGCAACCGGCCGAACGTCTTGCCGACGCTGCGCGCCTCAAGCAATGTCATCGCGCCCGTCCTCCGCGCTCGTCCTCCGCAGCCATCCGCCGCCACGCCCGCGGCGCGAAATCGCCAATCCGTTCACGCTCGGAGACGATGATACTGACGACGCCGGTGGGCCTGAACAATATGACAAGCAGGAGCAGGAGCCCGAGCAGCACCGGCCACAGCTCAGGGAAGCTGTCCGAGAGACCGTAGGTGACACCCTCGACCACCACCACTCCAAGCACCGGACCGATCAGTGTCCCGACACCGCCGAACAAGCAGTAGAGCACGATCTGGGTGGATAGCCCGACGCCGAGCATGCTCGGCCATACGAACCCCTCGTGAAACGCATAAAGGCCGCCCGCCAGGCCCGCGATGGCGCCCGCCAGCGTGAAGGCGATGGTCTTGAACGTCTCGACCCGGTAGCCGAAGAAGCCGACACGCTCCTCCTGTTCGCGGATGCCGGCGAGAGCGAGGCCGAATTGCGAACGTGCGAGCGCGCGGCACAGCAGATAGATACCCAGGAACAGCGCGAATATCAAATAATAGAACGGCACGTCGCCGAACTGGTAATGGCCCAGCGAGATGAGCTGGATGGACGGGATGCCGTTTTGCCCGCCCAGGTAGTACCAGGCACGGGCGAGCTGGTCGGCGGCGAAGGAACCGGTCAGCGTGCCAAGGGCGACGAAGATCACGCTTGGGGGATGCCGGCCCAGGAGCAGAAAAGCCGCCACGAGCCACGACAGCGCGAGGCCGATCAGGAGTGCCACGGGCACCACCACCAGGATCGAACTGATGCCGTGGTCGCGAGCCAATAGGGCGACGCCGTAGCCGGCGCCCCCGAAGAACAGCGCTTGCCCGAAGCTCAGGATGCCGGAGAAACCGTAGACCAGATCGAAGCTGATCGCGAGCAGGCCGAGGATCAGCACACGTCCGAAGAACACCGTCAGGTAATCGGGCAAGATGAACGGCAAGATTGCAAACGCCGCCATCGCCGGCCACTCGATGAAGGGCAGCACGCGCCGCCGCCCAGGCCGCGGCGAGCCGGTGCGAGCGGCCGCCTGGCCTCGCGGGCCCGCGGGCAGCCTATCTGCCATATCGGGCCGTCAGCACTCCTTCGGATCAAGCAGCCCGTTGCTCTTGGACACGATGTCGAACGCCGGCCCCTTGGCGACACCAATATACATGCGCATCCGGCAGTGCCGATGGCCCGGCACCATTTCCGCCGGGCCGCCGGGACCGATGGCGATCTTTGCATGGTCGAGCGCGCGTGCCACGTCCTCCCGGTCGAGCTTGCCGGCTTGCTTGACGGCCTCGGCCCACAACATCATGCCTCGGTACATGCCGGTGGCGGCACTGCCTGCGGCGAGCAGGTATTTGGTGTGCGGATAGAGCCGATTGTATTCGTCCTGGATCTTCGCGCTGCCGGGATCGATCTTCGCCACCCCCTGGAAGTAGTCGAGACAACTTGCCAGGCCCGCAATCTCCTCGGGAGAATTGATGTTGAGATCGTTTTCGTCGTAGTACACGCAGCAGAGCCGGCCACCCCGCCTGAGGAAGCCCGCATCGTACAACTGCTTGAAGAACGGTCCGACGCCAGGCGGTATGACCGTATTGAAAACCACATCGACCTTCTCGCGCATGATCTTGTTGACGGTGGCGCTGTAGTCCATCTGGTCGATCGGGTAATACTCCTCGAATATCACCTCCCCGCCACCCGCCTGTACCAGCTTGCGCGCGTACTGGTTCAATCGATGCGGCCAGATGTAGTTGGCGGAGGGGAATGCGAACCGCTTGCCGCTATGCTGGATCAGCCAGGGAATGAGATCGTCGCACTGCTGCGCCGGCGTCGGGCCGGTGCAGTAAATGTACTGTTCGCACTCCCCGCCCTCGTAGAGCTGTGGATAGAGGTAGAGCGTGCGCCCGCGGGCGACGATGACGCCCTTGATGGCGTTGCGCATCGAGCTCGTGATGCCGCCAAGCACGACGTCCACGTGATCGCGCGTGATCAGCTTTCGGACATTGCCGACCGCTACGGCCTCGTTCGTGGCGGTATCCTCGACATAGAGGTGCAACGGCCGGCCGAGCAGGCCGCCCTGCTGGTTGATGAGGTCCGCGCACATCTTGGCGACGTTGAGGTCCGAGTTCCCCTCGAAGCCGAGAGCGCCGGTCATATCCGTCGCGATGCCGACCTTGATCGGCGCCGCGGCGCGCGCGCCGCCGGCCGGGATGATCCAGCTTCCGGTGCCGGTCGCGACGGCTCCGGCCGTCCAGGCGGCGCCCTTCATCAAACGCCGCCGTGCGATCAGCCGCCGCCGCTCTTGCTGTTCACCGTCCTGCTCCATGGCCCTCTACTTTCGCTGGAAACTGCCGCACACTAGGCACGCCGAGCGCCGATCAAGCCGTTGGGCACAACCTTCATCAGCGCGATCGCGATCACGAACACCAGGACATTGGCCAGCACCGGCGAGATGATCCAGGGCAGCGCCGCCGTGAGCGCGCCGATCGCCCCGGCACCCAGCAACGGCCCAACGAAGGTCCCCACTCCGCCCAGCATGACCGCGAGGAAGGCCTGGATCAGAAAGCGAAGTCCAAGATCGGCGAACAGCGAAAAGATCGGCACGATCAACGCTCCGGCCAGGCCGGCCAGGGCGACACCGAAGGTGAAGGTGGCGGTATAGATCGCGCCGGTGGAGATGCCGGAGGCGCGCGCCAGGGCAGGGTTCTCGAGCGAGGCTCGGACGCGCAGACCGAACGGGGTTGCCGCGAGCAACAGGACGCTCGTGCCGACCACGATCACGGTCACCAGGATCACCGCCAAGCGCCATTTCGCCAACGCGACCCCACCCACGACGAATGATCCGGTGAGCGGCGCGGGCACGTTGTAGTAGAGGCCGCCGATGAGCCAGCGCACGGTCTCGCGGATGACCACGCCCAGTGCATACGTCCCCAGCATGGCGATGAGGGGACGAGCGTAGAACCATCGTATCACGCTCCGCTCGAGCACCAGGCCGATCAATGCGACCGCGAACGGCGCCGCCGCCATGCAAGCCCAAACGGGCAGTCCGTAGCCGTGCAGCAGCCAGGTGATATAGGCGCCCAGCAACACGAACTCGCCGTGCGCGAAGTTGAAGATCCCCATCATGCTGGCAACGATGCCGAGCCCGATCACGATCAGCACCATGATCGCGCTGAAGCTCAGGATCTCGAACAGGGCATTGACCGCGGTGTCCACGATCGTCCCGCCTCAGCACGCGATCCTGTCGGCCGCACTCACATCCGACGCCAGTCCGCCGATCGTTCGAACGCGGCCGCGGCCCGATAGATGGTTGCCTCCGCGAAGTGGCGTCCCACCAGCATCGCGCCGACCGGCAGCCCGTCGAGCATGCCGCACGGCACCGACATGGCAGGATGGTGGCTGAGGTCGAAGGGCATGGTATTTGGGGTCATCTCCAGGGCGCGGCGGACATACTCCTCCCGCGGCGCCTCCGGACCGGGCAGCGGAGTGGCCTTCATCGGCGTTGTCGGCAACAGCAGCAGATCGCATTCCGCCAGCGCATGATCGTATGCGGCGGTCAGACGGCGCACGATGTTGACGGCCTTTCCGTAGTAGCGGGGTCCATGCAGCCCGTTCACGTAGGTGCCGAACAGCAGGAACAGCTTCGTCGTCTCCGAAAGCTCGTTGGCACGCTGGCGCCAGCCGCGATGGAAATCCATCAGCGATACCGCGTAGAGATCGGAGCGGCTGAGGCCATAGCCGTCGCCCCACATCATCGTCTGGGTCAGGCCCTCGATGCCGATCGGCACCCACAGCGCGGGTCCCTGCAAATGCATGGGAACGGAGAGGTCTCGCACTTCCGCGCCGAGCTTGGCGAAATGGGCAGCGGCGGCCCGCACCTTCGCGTCCACCGCGGCCTCCGAGGAGGGGTGTCCGAACCCCTCGGTGAGAACGCCGATCCGCAGCCCGCGAACGCCTTCCTCGAGCTGCTCCGTATAGGGCTCCACACGCGGCGCCTTGATGCGCGGGTCGAAGCCGTCGTCGCCGGCAATGACGTCGAGCAGGGCCGCGTTGTCCGCGACGGTGGCGGTAATCGGACCTGTGTGGTCAACGAAGATTTCGATCGGCATGATGCCGGTGTATGGAACCAGGCCCCAGGTGGGCTTCATGCCGTAGGTGCCGCAGAACGACGACGGCATGCGGATGGAGCCGCCCTGGTCGCCGCCGATCGCCATGTCCGCCTCGCCCCGCGCCACCACTGCGGCGCTGCCGGACGATGATCCCCCGGCCGAGAAGCCCATGCGGTGCGGATTGTGCACCGGCGCGGGTGCGCTGGTGTGGCTGCCGCCGGAGAGGCAGAAATACTCGCACGTGGTCTTGCCGATGATCTCGCCGCCCGCATCCAGGATACGCGTGACGATCGTCGCATCGAAATCGGGGATGTAGCCTTCCAGTGTCGAGGCTCCGTTCATCATCGGCACCCCGGCCACCATGACGTTGTCCTTGATGGCGATCCGCTTGCCTTGCAGGGGCCCCGACTTGGCACCCGTGATCGAGACCTTGCGGGACCATGCATTCAGAGCGTTTTGCTCCGATGCAGGGCGCACGCCCGGAGTACGCGGATACTTCACGGCCGGCACCTCGTCCGGCAACCGATCGATCAGGTCGTAAGCCGCAACATAGGGAGCAAAAAGCTCGCGAAACGACCCGACATCGGCATCGCTCAACGCCAGCCCGCACTGCTTCGCCACCGCGCGAAGCTGGGCCTCCGTTGGCATCATAAGCGCCATGGCTTCCCTCCCGGCGACGTTTTCGCTCAGAGTGAGGACCGGCCGGATCGCTGTCAAGCCGCCCTGACCGCCAACACGTCGGCGGAGTGCGGCGTCAGGGCTACTGGGCGTAGCGGTTGCGGGGTCGCGGCAGGTGCAGTTGGTCACGGAGCATCGGACCCTCGGTACTCGCGGCGAAAGAGACCACGTTCCTGCAACTCGGGAATGACCAGTTCGATGAAGTCGATCAGCCCGCCCGGCAGGTGCGACGGCTGGATCAGAAAGCCGTCGACGCCATAGCTGACAAACCATTCCGCCATCTGGTCGGCGATCTGCGCCCCTGTCCCCTTCACCGTGCGCTGTCCGCGCGCCCCGGCAAAGCGTTCGTAGAGCTGGCGAATGGTGAGATTCTCGCTTTTCGCCCAGTTCAGCACATTGCGGAACGAGGTGGTGCTGCCCTTGGGTGTGACGCTGAACACCGCCTCCGGCAACGGGCCATCAATATCGTAAGGTCGCAGGTCGAAGCCGGCCAGGGCGTTGGACAGCAATTCCAGCCCGACATCAGGATGAATGAGCGACTGGAGATACCGATACTTCTCCTCGGCCTCCTCCTCGGTCCGTCCGACGATTGGGTTCATGCCCGGCATGATCTTCAGGTGATCCGGCGCACGCCCGTACTTCGCCATGCGCCCTTTGAGATCCTTGTAGAAAGCCTGCGCGCCCTCCAGCGTGTGCTGGGGAGTGAACACCGCCTCGGCAGTACGGGCCGCGAGCTCCCGCCCGACTTCCGACGAACCGGCTTGGAAGATCACCGGCTGGCCCTGCGGCGGCCGGGCGACGTTCAGCGGTCCGCGAACCGAGAAATGCTCGCCCTTATGGTTCAGCGCATGCAGTTTCGCCGGATCGAAATAGCGCCGGGACCCACGGTCGCGCAGAAAGGCGTCATCCTCCCAGCTATCCCAGAGCCCACGGACCACCTCGGTGAATTCGAGCGCCCGATCGTAGCGCTCGCCGTGCTCGAAATGCGCTTCCCGGCCGAAATTGAAGGCTTCCGACAGATTGGCCGACGTCACCACGTTCCAGCCCGCCCGGCCGCCGCTGATATGATCGAGCGAGGCGAACTTCCGGGCAACGTTGTAAGGCTCGTTGTAGCTCGTCGTCGCCGTCGCGACCAGGCCGATGCGCTCGGTCAGTCCGGCGATACCGGACAGCAGAGTGATCGGCTCGAAATACGCCATGTATTGCGGCCAGCGGCTGAGCGCCTCCAAGTTGCCGTCACGCACCGCCAGCGCGTCAGCCAGAAACATCAGGTCGAACTTGGCACGCTCGCTCATCCGGGCCAGTTCGACATAGTGCGAGAAGTTCGTGCCGGCATCGATCTGCGCATCCGGATGAAGCCACGATGCCACATGGTGTCCGGTAGGGTGAAAGAACGCGCCAAGCTTCATCATGCCGCGCGAGGATGCTGGTTGCATGGAATCCGGTCCTCCTATCCCGCGAGTTGCCATTCCTTGAACCGCTGCACGGTCTTGTCCAGATTGGCCGCCCACCAGGCATCGTTCTTTATGAACACCTTGTGCTGCAGCGCAGGATTGGTCGGCAGGATGTCGGCGATGTTCTTCGGAAGATAGCGCAACGCGGCGGTATTGGGAATAGCATAGGCGGTCGCCTTCATGTACGCGACATCACCGGGGATGTCCGTCAGCATGAAATTGAGGAACTCGAAGCACTCTTTCTGGTTCGCCGAGGCGCTGCTGACGCAGTAGTAGTTTCCGCTCACGCCCGAATAGTCCGGGGTGAAACCGAGGCTGGCGCCGGCGCGGTTGGCCAGCAGTACACGGCCATCAAAGGCCGCCGCCAGGGTGACAGCTCCGGAGGTGAGCTGCTGGATCGGTTCCTCGTTCGTATTGTACCAGACGATGTTGCCCCGACCGAGCTTCTCCAGGCTCTTGAGCGCCCGCTCGACATCAAGCGGAATCAGCTTGTCCACGGGCACGCCGTCGGCCAGCAGCGCCAGCTCCAAGGTGCTCCCGTCCGAGACGTTGGCGTCCATCGACCGCTTGCCTGGAAAGCGCTTGGTGTCCCAGAACTCCGCCCAGGTTTTCGGCGCCTTGTCGTCAGGGATTCTTTTCTGGTTCCAACACATGACGAACAGATAAAGCGAATACTTGATGCCGTACTTTTCCTTGTATTGCGGCGGCACATTGGTCGTGTCGATGATGTTGTAGTCATATGGAACGATCAGCTTGTCCCTGATCGCCTCGAAGTACTCCGAACCGGTCAAACTGATCATGTCCCATTGCGCCGGGCCGCCCGAGATCGTTTGCAGTTTGGCAAGGGCCAGGGAGGCGCCGGACCCGAAATTCACCTTGATGCCGGTCTTCTTTTCAAACGGCCCGGCGAAATCGATAGTGTAGTAATTGTTCAGGGCGCCGCCGTAGCCGGCGACATTCAGGGTCTTCCCCTTGGCATAAGCCCGTTCCCGGTCCAAAATCGGCAGCGTCGCGGCGGTGAGCGCGCCGAGCCCCGCGCGGCGGCAGAAGCTGCGCCGGTCCAAACTTGTCTTCATTGTGCTCCCTCCCTGTCTTTGTCATCCCATGCCCGCCCTTGACGGGTCGCCCGCGAGTAGCTGGGCATCGTCGTGGCGCCACCCGAGGCGAACCCTTGCACCCGGGCTTGCACAAATCGTCTGTGGCAGTTCCGTCGCGCTGACCACGAGCGACTGGCCCAGCGCCAGAACCACCGAGCGGGCATGCCGGCCGAGGAAGGTATGGCTGGTCAGCACGCCGTCGGTCACGTGCATTGCGGATTCCGTGGCATCGAGCAGCCGGATACGCTCGGGGCGCAGTGAGATCAGCGCGGCCTGGCCAATCCCGGGCGTGGGGCCGGACCGCGGCAGCCGCGCCCGGGTGAGCATGCCGTTCTGCAAGCGCACGACGGCTTGACCATTTTCCATGCCTTCGCAGACCGCCGGAAGCAGGTTCGTCTCGCCGAGAAAGCCGGCGACGAACGCCGTGGCGGGATGCAGATAGAGGTCAGCTGGAGAACCGATCTGCTCGACCTCGCCGTCGGTCATCACCGCGATGCGATCCGACATCGTCATGGCCTCGTCCTGATCGTGGGTCACGAACAGGATCGAGATGCCGACACGCCGCTGGAGTTCCTTTATCTCCACCTGCAGTTGCTCGCGCAGCTTGCGGTCGAGGGCGCCGAGCGGCTCATCGAGAAGCAGCGCATCCGGCTCGAACACCAGGGCGCGCGCCAAGGCAACACGCTGCTGCTGGCCGCCTGACAATTCGCGCGGACGGCGTGCCGCGAAATCGGAAAGGCCAACCCGTTCGAGCATTGCCACGGCCCGACGGCGGCGCTGCCGGCGCGGCACGCGCTTCATGCGCAGAGAAAACTCGACATTTTCCAGCACGCTCATGTGGGGAAACAGCGCGTAACCTTGAAAGACGACGCCGAAGTTGCGCCGTTCGGGCGTCAAGGACGCCACGTCGCGACCGTTGACGCGAATCTCTCCCCTGGTCGGCTGTTCGAATCCGGCAAGCATCATCAGTGTCGAGGACTTGCCCGATCCGCTGGGTCCCAGCAGGGTCAGGAATTCGCCGGGCTCAAGCGTAAAGCTCACGTCGCGCACCACGTAATTGCCGGGGGTATAGGCTTTCCAGACGTGATGCACCGCAACGTGCCGCCCTGAAAGCGGGCGCGTCAACGAGGCAATCCCGGGGGCGCCGGTGGCGTTCATCAGCGCACACGCCGCCTTGCCGTCACAAGGCTCTGAGCGATCAGCGCCAGCGTGGCCAATAGGACGAACAGCGAAGCGCTGGCCGCGAGCTTTGGCGTGAGCTCGAACTGGATGGCGGTGAACATCCGCACCGGCAGGGTGACCGTGCCGGGCCCTTGCAGGAAAAGTGCAATCACCACCTCATCGAAAGAGACGGCGAAGCCGAGGATCGCGCCGCTGAACACTCCCAGCCGGATCGCCGGCCAATAGACATGGCGAAACACGTTGAGCGGGTAGGCACCGAGGCTGCGCGCAGACCGGATCAATGCTGGATTGAGTTCGGCGGTCAGGCTCGCCTGCACCGAGACGAAGACATAAGGCGTTACCAGGACGGCATGGACCAGCCCGATGGCGATCCAGCTTCCAACCATGTGCAGCCGCGCGAACAGCAGGTATTCACCCAGCGCCAGTACCACGACGGGCATGATGATCGGAGCCAGGAGGAAACCGGTGATCAATCCCTTGCCCGGAAACCGCCTGGCGTGGAGTGCAATGGCGGCGGCGCTGCCCGCCAAGCAGCCCAGTACGACCGCCAAGGCAGCCACCTGGAACGACAGCACGGTAGACCGCACCCATTGCGGGTCTGAGAGATAATCGGCGAATGAATGCAGCGAGATCCATTCGGGCGGGAACTGGATCAATTGGCCCTTGGTCAGCGCCATCGGCACAATGATCAGCGACGGCAGCAGCAGGAATATCAGTATGGGCAAGCAGCCGAGAAGCAGCGCGTCGGCTGTGATGCGTTTAGGCCGGCCCATGCGTGCCCTCCTTCGGCAGCAATTGCTGCAGAACGATCAGCGGCAGGATCGCCAGCAGGATCAGTACCGCCAAGGCGGAGGCAGCGCCGAAATTCACCACCACATGCACATAATAGTCGACGAGGTTTGCCACCATCATGTCGGACGGAGCCCCGAGAATGACCGGGGTGATGAAGAAGCCGCAGCAAATAATGAATACCAGCAGAGCGGCGCTGCTGACGCCCGGCAAGGTCAGCGGGAAGATGATCCGCACAAGCACCTGTCGCTTCGGTGCGCCGAGGCTGCGGGCAGCATGCTCCAGCCGCCGGTCGATCCCCTTCATCGAGGTATAGATCGGGAACACCGCGTAGGGCAGCACGTAATGCACCATGCCGATGATGACTGCGAAGCGGTTGTGCAGCAGGGTGATCGGCGCATTGGTGATGCCCAGGACCTGCAGAACGCCGTTGACCGCGCCGTTGTCCTGGAGCAGCGACGCCCAGGCGAAGTTCTTGATCAGCACGCCGGTCCAGAACGGCAGCAGGATCATAGCCAGCAGCAGGTTCCGCCGCGCTGGGCTGGCCCGCCACAGCGCCGCGGCCAGCATATAGCCCAGCACCAGCGCCACCACCGTCGTCATCACGCTGATCACGACGGTGTTCTGAGCGACCCGCAGCAGCAGCGGGCTGCGCAGAACTGCGGCATAGTCGGCGCCCCCGTCGGCAAGGCTGAACCGCAGTATCACGGCGAGCGGCAGCAGGATCAGCCCCCCATACAGCAGCCCGACGGGCAACAGCAGCCAGGATCGCCCGGACCGACGAAGCCGGATGATCACCTCATTCATACGGAGCAAACTGCGCGGTACGCCATCGCAAGGCAACCGAGAGCCCTTCGCTGCGGCGAATTGCATCGAAACGGTCGGCTTCGGGCGATCCGAGGGAATCCATGATCGCCGATGCCTCCGCACCGTACATGATCGCGTTGCGCAGTCCCATCGTCTCGAATGCCTGATTGATGGAGCGCTTGTTCCACTTCAGGCAGTCCAACGATACACGTGACATGCGTCTGGCGAGCTTTGTCACCTCGTCATGCAGTGCTGCCTTTGGCAGCACCTTATCCACCAGGCCGAGTTGCAACGCTTCCGCGCCGGAGATCGTGTCGCCGGTGTAAATCAATGACCGGCAACGCTGGCCAATCAGCCACGGCATGATCATCGTCGCGATACCGTTGGAGAAGCGTGCCTCGACTGCGGCAAAAGTGGATGCGTCCGAGCAGTAGCGAATATCACAGCACATCGCGAACTCCAGTGCCCCGGCGTAGCAGAACCCGTCGATCATCGCGATCACCGGTTTGGAGCAGTCCCATACGGAGTACGTGAATCGGATGTCCTTCTGCATGCGCGCCCGCCACTCAGCCAGCGTACGCTTTGGCTTTTCCGCGGATTCCCTGATGTCGTAGCCGGCGGAGAACGCCTTGCCACCGGCGCCCGTCACCACCAGAACGCGCACCGCGGGATCGGCATCGGCTTCGGCGACCGCCGCCATGATTTCGTCCACCAGCGGCTGGCTCAGGGCGTTGTGGCGCTCGGGCCGATTCAATGTGATCGATGCAACACGATCATCCACTGCGTAGAGCAGGAATTGATAGCTCATGTCGCGGCCTCCGAACTGGTGCGGTGGGGTTCGATCAGCAGGTCCACACCGACGGCGCCATGCGAACCGACAATCAGCGGATTAATTTCAAGTGTCGCATACCGGTCGGCGTGTGCCGCAGCAAAACGCGAGAATGCAGCGATGACTTCGGCGGCAGCGTCGGCATCGCAGCGCGGTCGGCCTCGGACGCCGTTCAGCAGCGTTGCGGCGGCCGTCTCCTGCAACATATCGCGCGCCGTCGCGGTGTCCACGGGGCCGAGCCGAACGCTGCATCGCTTGCTGATCTCCACCAGCACGCCGCCGGGGCCGGCCAGCACGAAACTGCCAAAGCCTGGTTGGTTTGTGGCGCCGAGAATCAGCTCGACGCCCTCAGGCGCCATGGTCTGGACGACAATCGTGCCGGTCACGCCCTTCCTCGCATGGTGCAGCAGCGTGGCGCGCAGGGCGCGGTACGCGGCGACGACGCTTGCCGCATCGGCAAGGCCCAGCCGGACCAGGCCGAACTCGCTCTTATGCGGCAGATGTGGCGCAATACCCTTCATCGCCACCGGAAAGCCGAGCCGTTCGGACGCCAGCACCGCGGCTTCGGCGCTTGCCGCAATTTCGCACGCAACCATAGGCACACCCGCCCGGCCTAACGCGGCAAAGCGCGCCGGCTCCTGATCGGGAAGGGGTGTCACGGCCCTGGCCACCGCAATCCGCGGCGGCGGCGGCGTCGCGGTGTCGATCAGCCGCGCGATCGCCGCCAAGGCCGGGCGCATACCGGACAAATAAGGGATGCGCGCGGGGGCCAGGATCGCGCGAACCTCCTCGTTCACGCCAGTGCCCGCCGTGTTATTGAAAAACACCAGACGCTTGGCGGTATCCACTGTCGCGCACGCCTCGGCCATGATGCAGGCGTACGGCACGTCACCGCCGCCTTGGCCTGGCGCGTCGATCGAGAGACCGATCGTGCCGATGGCAGGGTCGTCCAGCAGCGCCTGCAACACGGTACGAAACCGTTCCGGGTTGAACCCTAAACCCCAGGCATCCAGCGGGTTGCCGATACGGGAGTACGGCGGAAACGCAGGACGCAGCCGCGTCAAGGTCTCCGGCGCCAGCTTGCCATACTCGATGCCGAGCTCGGCCCCGAGATCTGCCATCAGCGCCGCCTCGCCGCCGGAGAGTGTCACCGGGAGAAAATGCCGCGTCGGCGGCGGTGCGCGACTGGCCGAGAACAGCACGGCGGTTTCCAGCATTTCGTCGAGATCGCGTACTGCCGTGATACCGAGCGCGCGGAAGTACGCGTCGTAGAGCTGTTGCTCGCCGGCAAGACCTCCGGTATGCGCCTGCACCAAGGCGCGACCCGTCTCGCTGCGCCCGAGCTTCAGCGCGATGATCCGCTTGCCGCCCGCCAGTGCCGTTGCGGCGCCGCGGGCAAACGATTCCGGGCTGCGCACCGTTTCGAGAAACAGCAGGATGATTTCAACCCGATCATCCTGCGCGATGTGCTGCAGATAATCACCAGCCGTCACCACCGCCTCATTTCCGGTCGTGACCAGGTAGGAGAAGCCAACCTTGCGCTCATCTTCGCTCAGGATCAGCGCGACCGACCCGCTTTGCGAAATAACCGCGACCGGCCCTGCCTTGATCCGCGAGAAGTAGCGCGGCGTCCACATCGCCTTGCCGTCGAGCACGTTGACCAGGCCGAGGTTGTTCGGTCCGGCAACCGCGATGTTCCGCTCCCGGGCGATCTCGGTGAGGCGGCGTTGCAAGTCTCGGCCGGCTTCGTCGCCGTCGGCATAGCCACTGGCGTTGATGAACACGGCCCGGATGCCGGCCTCCGCCGCCTGCTCCAGCAGCTCCGGCCCGCTGCTTGCCGGCACGCCGAAAAAGGCAGCGTCGACGGGCTCGGGAAGCGCGCCAAGCGAGCGATAGCACGGCAGACCGCCGACTTCGGAGTAGCGCGGGTTCACCGGATGGATCGGGCCGGGAAACCCCATCAGCCGCAGGTTGCGGATGACCCGTGCGCCGATCGCGTCGGGCCTCTCGGAGGCACCAACCACCGCGATCGAACGCGGGGTGAGCAGCTTGTCCAGGGCCAGAGGGCTCATGGTGCGACGGTTTCAGCGTCGTGCGGCGCGAGAACGGAGACGCCCGCCGAGCATGGTGCGGTCGACCGCTTCTGCCTCGTGGCGATGCTTGCGTTGCACAAGGATCAGCGGCTCGGTAACGTCCCAAATCGTGCAACATGATACTAAACCGCCGCTGCGGCTTGGTCAAGGCCGCGCTTGATGGAGGCCGTGATGTCTGCCGCGCGCACGATCCCTTCCGACCCGGAGACGATTCCGATCATCGATTTCGCGCCGTTCCTGCACGGCGGGGCTGCCGGGAGAGGTGCGGTTGCCGAGCGGGTGCGCGATGCCTGTGAAACCATCGGGTTTCTCTATATTTGCAACCACGGCGTGCCGGAGGCGAAGGTGGCGGCGACGCTGTCCGCGGCCCGTCGCTTCTTCAATTTGCCCGCCCAAGTGCGACTTGATCCGGATATCCTCATCACGCCGACACGCACGCGCGGCTACATGGCCCTCGGCTCACGCCATTACGCCGGTACGGGTGCGCCGGATCTGATGGAGGCATTCAAGATGCAGCAAGAGCTGCCGCCTGACGACCCGGACATCATCGCCGGCGGCCGGGGCCAGGAATTGAACCGCTGGCCGGCGGGTGAGGATGCGTTCCGAGCCACCGTGCTCGACTACTTCGGCGAAATGACGCGGCTGTCGCACGCGTTGCTGCGCGCGTTCGCGCTGGCACTCGAACTGGAGGAAGACTACTTCTTGGCGTCATTCCGCAAGCCGCAGACACAGCTCTCGCTGTTGCACTATCCGCCACAGTCTCCGGCCGCGCCGGGGGACGAGTACGGCATCCGCCCGCACGCCGATGCCACCGCCTTTACGATACTCTACCAGGACACGGTCGGCGGCCTGCAGGTGCAGAGCGGGAACGGCGGCTGGATTCAGGCGCCGCCAATAGCGGGGACGTACGTAATCAACATCGGCGACATGATGGCACGCTGGACGAATGACCGCTTCGCGTCCACCAAGCATCGCGTGTTCAATCGTTCAGGGCGGGAGCGCTATTCCCTGCCATTCTTCGGCATTCCCGACTACGACGCCGTCGTGGAGTGCCTTCCTACCTGCCGCAGCGCCGACAATCCCGCGAAGTACCCGCCGCTGAAAGTCGGCGACTTCATCAAGCGCAAGAATTCCAGCGACTGGACATCGGCCGCCGCGGCCAAGGCGTGAGGCAGCCACTGGCGATCTGTCCTCATGCCGCGCCAGAAAGCCGCGGCAACACCTGAGCGGCGAGCCTCGGGTCGCCGGCGGCAATGATGGATGGCCCGGAACGCATCGTCAGGGGCTGCCCGTTCCAATCCATCACCACCCCGCCTGCCTCCCGAACGATCACGTCAAGTGCTGCATAGTCATGCAGCGCAAACCCGCTCGACACGATAAGGTCGACCCGGCCGCTCGCAAGCAAGCCAAAGACATAGAAGGAATTGGCGACGACGACGGACCGCGCCGATGTGCGTATCAGGGAGAGGCTGTCGTGATGGGCCGGGCAGAAGCTGTCGTAGCCCATGACGCTGACGACGGCACGATCAAGCGTGGCGCAGCTTCGAACCCGGGCCGGGCGCCCGTTGCAGCGCGCGCCGTGTCCGCTCGCGCCGATCCAGCGGTCCCGCGTCAGCGGCTGCTCCGCCAGCCCAAGCACCAGCTCGCCATCATGCGCCAGCGCCAGGAGCACGCCGAACAGCGGCAAGCCGTGGATGAACTCCTTGGTTCCGTCGATCGGATCAATGATCCAAACCCATTCGGCGTCCGCGCGCGCCGATGGAAACTCCTCGCCGATGACGCCGTGCGCCGGAAAGACCCGCTCGATCTCGCTCCGCAAGGAACTCTCGACCATGCGATCGGCCGCGGTGACAGGGGTCCCGTCCGGCTTGATTTCCAGGGCGAGTTCGGCCTTCACGCTATCGCGGAGAATATCGCCGGCGATGTTTCCCAAGCGATGGGCGAAGTCGATATACTCGGTTGGGCAAGCGATCATGCTACAGTCGAACCCGCAATCCGGCCGGGTCATAGGCGCATCCGGCCACCCGCACCGCCGTCGCGCGGCATCCGAACGACTCGATTTCGATCGTGTCGAGCCGTGTGGCATCGCCCCCGAGATAGCCAAGCACCAGCGGCGCGCCGATCGTGTAGCCGAAATCGCCGCTGGTCGTCATGCCGATGGCTTCGCCGCCGGCGATCATCGCCTCGCCGCCAAATACCGGCAGTTGCTCCTGCAGGCGGAAGCAGGCGAGCGTTCGGGACGGCCCTTGCTCCCGCTGCGCCAGCAGCGCCGTCCGGCCCAGGAACTCGGGTTTATCGAAACAGACGGCGAAGCCCAGGCCAGCCTCCAGCGGCGTGTACTCGGGCGTGATGTCGGCGCCCCAGTACAGGTTGCATTTCTCCAGGCGCAAGCTGGAAATCGCGCGATAGCCGGCATCGACGACGCCGATGCCGTCCCCGACGTGCCGCAGGACTTCGTACACGTGGGATACATATTCGACCGGCACGTGCAGCTCCCAGCCCAGCTCCCCGACATAGCTCAGCCGGGCCGCCAGCACCGGCGCCCAGCCGATACGGATCCAACGGCAGGTCATCGTGCGGAACGCGCCGTTATCCACGTCGTCCTCGCTCGCCGCTGCCAGCACGTCGCGGGCGCGGGGGCCGCAAAGATTGATGACCCCGTAGGCGCTCGTGACCTCGCGAAACGCCACCGAGCCGTCCCGCGGCATGTGTCGCCGGATCCACCCGCCATCCCTCACGCCGAAACCGGCGCCGCTGATGACATAGAATACTTCGCCGGGCAGCCGCATGATCGTGATATCGGCCTCGATCCCGCCGCGCGCATTGAGCAACTGGGTGTACACGATCGCGCCCGCGGGCCGATCAAGATTGCCTGCGGCGAGCCATTGCAGGAAGCGAAGCGCACCCGGACCGGAGATCTCGAATTTCGCAAACGACGATTGGTCGATCAGTGCCACATGCTCCCGGATCGCCCGGTGCTCGCGCCCGACAAGGTCCGCGAGCGCCGCCCGCTCGAAGCTCTCCACCGGCGGCGGCACTTCGCCCGGCCGCACAAAGTAGTTGGGGCGTTCCCAGCCGAACTTCATGCCGTAGACCGCGCCGTTGCGGCGCAGGACATCATAGAGCGGCGAGCGGCGAAGCGGGCGGCACGCCGAGCGTTCCTCGTCCGGCCACGCGATCGCATAGTATTTCGCATAGGATTCGATCGCGCTGTCGCGCAGGAACGCAAGGCCGGTGTGCGGCAGGCCGAAGCGCCGCAGATCGAACGGCCAGAGATCCATTCCGGGATCGCCGTGCAGCACCCATTCCGCCATCGCCCGCCCCACGCCGCCGGATGCGGCGATGCCGGAGGTGAAGCCGCAGGCGACGAAGAAGTTCTCGTAATCTCCGGCAAGCCCGATCACCGGCTCGCCGTCGGCCGAGATGGGGATCGGCCCGTTGATGATGGTGCGGATGCCAAGCTCGCCAAGCAGCGGCACGCGACGGCTGGCGGCCGCCGCGATCTCTTCGATCCGTTCCAGGCTGTCGGGCAGCAGCTCCTGGCCGAAGCCGTCGGGCAGCTTGCCAAGCCCGTTCACCGCGCGCGTCCCGCTCTCCCAGCCGCCAACCGCAAGGGCGCCCGGTTCCGGCTTCAGATAGAAGCGATTGTCCGGATCACGCAGGGCCGGCAGGTGGCCGGGCACGCGAGCGGATTTCTCCGTAACCAGGTACTGGTGCTCGACCACCGTCACCGGCAGTGCGATTCCGGCAAGTTCCCCCACCTGCCGGGCCCAGAGGCCGGCGGCATTGATGGCGGTCTCGCACTGAACCGTTCCCTGGTCGGTCTCGACCGCACTGATCCGCCGGTCGGTGCAGACGAAGCCGGTGACGGCAACCCCTTCCAGAATGCGGACGCCACCCGCCCGCGCACCCTTGGCATAGGCCTGCGTCAGTGCGTAGGGATCGACATAGCCGTCCGAGGCGATCCACGTCGCGCCGCGCAACGCCGTGGTATCGAGCAGCGGAAATAGGCGCTTGGCCTCTTCGGGGCCGATCAGCTGCATATCGAAGCCGTAAGCGCGCGCGGCCGTCGCGGCGCGCTTCAGTTCCTGCCAGCGCGCATCCGATCCGGCCAGCCGCAGGCTGCCGACATTGCGCCAGCCGACATCCTGGTCGGTCTCCGCGCCAATCTCAGCGCACAGCTTCGCACTGTACTGCATCAGGCGCGTCAGATTGACCTTGCTGCGAAGCTGTCCCATCAGGCCCGCGGCATGCCAGGTGGCGCCCGCGGTGAGCGCTTTCCTCTCCAGCAGCACGACATCGCGTGCGCCAGCCTTGGCGAGATGATAGGCAATGGAGCAGCCGATGGCGCCCCCGCCGACGATGACGATGCGGGCATGTGACGGCAGACCGGCCGGCATGGGGATCAGGCCGCCATCTGCCCGAGATACCAGTCGATAAAGCGCATGACGTTCTGCTCCTTGATCGGCGAATAGGGACCCGGCTCGTAGGCGGGCGACGTAATGCCGCGCCACTGCCGGCGACAGATCTCCCAATCCTCGGACATCACCTCGTGATGGAAGGCAGCGATCCGTTCGGGTTCGTAGTCTCTTCCCGCAACCGCCGCCGTATCCACCAGCCAGGTGCCGCGCACCACGGTCCGTGTCGGCGAGAGCGGCGTGATGCGCACGGTATGGGCGTAGTCCGCGTTGGCGTGACACCAGAAATTCGTGTTCGCATTCGCGCGCGCGGTGCCCATGTCGGGATCGGTGAAACCGCCCATCAGGACCGCGCAGACCGGCTGCCCATCCGGGCTCTCCGTCACCATCCCCTTGCGCACCGGCGTCCGATTGGCCCGGAACCATTCGGCGGTATAATTCGACGAGGTGTTGACCCGCGACACATCCAGCCCGGCCGCCGCCCAGCGCTGCGTGCATTCGGCCAGCCGTGCGGCGATTTCTCCGGCCATCCTCGGGTTGTCGTTGTCGGCGTCGTACTGCACGGCGATGTAGCCGCGATGGTTGGCCGCGCAATGATAGCACTCGCGGTTATTCTCCAGGACAAGCTTCCAGTTCACATCGAGCCTGTAGTCGCGCTGCACGGCGACCTTACTGCGCTCCATCCCCTGCGGGTCGAGAATCGGCGCCAAGTGGTCGCGCAGTTCCGCGAATGGCGACGGTGCTTCCGCAAGGTTGACGAAGATCAATCCGCTGAATTCGCCCACATGGGCGCGCTTGAGGTCATAGTGGGTCTTGTCGAATTCCACTCCCATATGCGGCGCGGCGCGCACTGTGCCGTCAAGGTCGTAGGACCAGGAATGATAGGGGCAGACCAAGCGTTGGGCGGTGCCGTGCTCGGCGGTGCAGATCGTCGATCCCCGATGCCGGCAGACATTGTGCAGCGCGCGCACCTCTCCCGCCCGGTCGCGGATGACGATCAGCGGCGCGCCGCCGACGTCATAGGTCAGATAGTCGCCCGGCTCCGGGATTTCACAGGAATGGCCAACAAACACCCAGTTGCGCCGAAAGATGCGGTCCTGCTCGCGCGCGAAGATGTCGGCACTGGTGTAGAAATCTCGCGCGAGACCGTGGCAGGGCCGGGTTGCTGGCATCATCGCAGGCCAGGGCTCCCCCTCCGCGGGCATTCCAATTGGCTGAAGGCAGCCAATTGGAACCTTGGCCCGCTCCGCCCTGGACCCGCTGGGGCCGCAGGCCCCGGACCCCTTTTTCCTAAAGCAAAGGATTGCAAAGGCTCGCCTTTGCTGGGGTCCAGGGGCAAAGCCCCTGGCCTTCCTTCTGTTCTAGTCATCCTCGCCAAGATTGACCAGAATGTCACTGCCGTCCACCCGCACCGGAAATACCCGGAGCGGAGCGCTCGGGGGCGGCGCCAGGACGCAGCCGGTCCGGATATCGAACTGTCCGGAATGCAGCGGGCATTCGATCGTGCCGCCTTCCAAATACCCGTCCGACAATCGGGCCATGGCGTGGGTGCAGATATTCTCGGTGGCATGATAGGCGCCGTCCACATTATAGACGGCGATGTCCTCCCCTTCGACGAGGACGCCGATCATGGTGCCTTCGGCAATCTCGGCGGTCGTCGCCACCTTCACCCAATGATCCGGCATATCGGCCCGCTCCGGTGCGTTAGGCGATCTCGCGAAGATACCAGGTGATGAAGCGCTGTTCCTTGTACTCCATCGGCGAGAGCGGGCCGGGCCGAAAGAACCGGGACCGCACGCCGCGCTGGGTGTGCTCGATGATCCGCTTGTCGGCATCGCTCGTGACCCGCCAAAGCCAGGTCAGCCGGTCGCGCTCGTAATCCACGCCTTCGCGCGCGTCGCCGCGCACCAGCCAGATCAGCTCCATGTGGCAGGAATCCAGCGTGCGCGGGACGAAGCGATAGATCACGCCGTGGTCGGGGTAGGCGATCATGAAGCTGGCGCCGCCGACATGGAGCGACGTGACGCCGCCATCATATTCCGTGAACGCACCCATCAGCGGTGCGACCGGTCCACCGTCCTCGCTACCGCTCTTCACGCCGTCGTACAGCGCGTAGCGGGAGCAGTCGATGGCCTCCTCGCCGCTCTCGGCAGGCTGCCAATGCGTCCTCGAGCAAACGCTGATGCCAAGCGCCGCGGTCCGCTCCTCCATCCGCGCGTTGAGCGTCTCGATCCGCGAAAGCGGCTGCTCCAGCGCGTGCAGCTTGGAATATTCCGGGTGCGCGGGCGCACAATGATAACACTCGACATAGTTCTCGACCGCGAGCTTCCAGTTGGCGGTGATGTCGTAGCTCTGCCGATGGGCCACCTTGGCATCCGCCCAGCCATAGGCGCCGCAGGATTGGCGCAGCATGTCGGCGACCGGCTGAAACGCAAGCGGCGTCTCCGCAAACGAGATGAATACCAGCCCCTCGGCGACCCGCAGGTGAACCCGCTTCAGCCCATAGGCGGCACGCGGGAAGTCCTTTTCCATGTGCCGTGCCGCAACCAGGCTGCCGTCCAGCCCATAGGTCCACGCGTGATACGGACAGACGAAGAACTCGGCATGTCCGGTCGCTTCCGTGCACAGCTCCGATCCCCGGTGCCGGCAGACATTCAGCAGCGCGCGCAGCTCGCCATCCTGGCCGCGCACGATGATCACCGAGTTTCCCTCAACCTCGACAAGGAAATAGTCTCCCGCATTCGGCGCGGTGCTGGCGTGGCCGGCGCACAGCCAGTGCCGCAGGAAAATGCGTTCCATATCGCGTTCAAAGATTTCCGGGTCCAGATAGAAGATGCGGTCGAGGCCGTGTCCGTTCGGCTGGCGCGCAACCGCGGGCGTGATTGCGGGTGCTGCCCCGGCCGGCTGCGCCAATGCGGTCGTGCTCATGTTCCGGCCTCTCTCCCGTCGTGATTCCACCGCAATGGACGGCTCGGGTCAAGAGGCGGAGGTTCCTCGACCGGCTGGCTTGTCAACCCGCCGTCCGGCATGCAAAACTCGGCGCTGTAGGCTATAGTATTCCGACACGATCCGGGCAGGTGTCCATGGCTGACATGAGTGTCGTGAAAACGAATGAAGCGGCCACCGCGGATGAATGGCGCCTGCGCGTGGATCTCGCGGCAGCGTTCCGCCTGGCCGCCGACATGGGATGGCACGAGGCGATCGCAAACCATTTCAGCCTGGCGGTCTCGCCGGACGGGCGAACCTTCCTGATGAATCCGAAATGGCGCCACTTCTCCCGCATTTGCGCCAGTGATCTGCTGCGGCTGGACGCGGCCGACGAGACGATTTCGCACCGGCCGGATGCGCCGGACCCTTCGGCCTGGTGCATTCACGGGCGTCTCCATGCGACAGTGCCGCAGGCCCGCTGCGTCCTCCATCTTCATCCCCCCTATGCCACGGCGCTCGCCGCGCTGGCCGACCCGGAGATCAAGCCGGTGGACCAGAACACCGCCCGTTTCTACAACCGGGTGGCAATCGACCTCGACTACAGCGGCATCGCAGACGATCGGGCCGAGGGCGACCGTCTGGCGTCGCGGCTTGGCAATCGCTGCCGGATGATGATGGGCAATCACGGCGTGCTCGTCGTCGCCGACACCGTCGCGGAAGCCTTCGATGACCTCTATTACCTCGAACGCGCCTGTCAGACGCTCGTGCTGGCCTATTCGACCGGACAGAAGCTGAACGTCATGCCCCCGGAATTGGCCGAACGCACTGCGCGCGACTGGGAAGACTACAAGGACGCCCCGTTCGCGCATTTCGCCGAACTGAAACACCTGCTGGACGCCAAGGACCCGACTTACGCACGGTGAACCAGGGAAGCCTGGCCGCGGCTATTCAGGTTGCCGCAGCCGCCGCTTCGACGGTCAGGCCCCGCGCGGCGCGTCGTTCCAGCGCCCCGTCCAGCCAGTCCACCCGCATTTCCGGCACGGATGAGAGCAGCAATTCGGTATAGGGATGGAAGGGGGGCGAAAACACGTCTGCGAGCGCGCCCTGCGCGATCACCGTGCCGCGCAGCATCACCGCGACGCGGTCCGCGATGCGGCGCACGATGCCCAGATCATGCGTGATGAACAGATAGGCAATGCCGGTTTCGCGCTGCAGCTTTTGCAGCAGCCGCAGGATCTCGTCCGCAACCAGCGGATCGAGCGCCGAGGTGACCTCGTCACAGATCATCAGATCGGGCTCGGCGGCCAAGGCCCGCGCGATGCAGATTCGCTGCTTCTGCCCACCCGAGAGCTGACCGGGCTTGCGTGCTGCGAACTCCACCGGCAGCTCGACCAGCCGCAGCAGCGCCTCGACGCGCCGGCGTACCTCGGCCGGCTTCAGGGCAAAGTAGAAAGCCAGTGGGCGGCCCAGCGTCTCCAGAATCGTCTGATGCGGGTTCAGCGCAACATCCGGCATCTGGTAGATCATCTGGATGCGCCGCAGCTGTTCGCGGTCGCGGTCACGAAACCGCAGCGGCAAGGATTGTCCGTGAAATCGGATCGGCCCGACACGCGCGGGCGGCAGGCCGCTGATGATGCGGGCCAGCGTGCTCTTGCCGCTGCCGGACTCTCCGACCACGGCCACCGTCTCGCCGTGACGAACGGTCAGGCTGACATCCTTGAGCACCTTCGCGAGCCCGCCATAGCTGGCATCGACGCCGTCCACCGAGAGCAGCGGCTCGGGTTCGGTGCCGACCGCCGACGATGCCGCGTCCCCGGCGCCGCGCGCGGCAACCAGCCGGCGGGTGTACTCCTCCCGCGGGGCCGCCAGGATCTGCTCCGTCAAACCGGTCTCCACCATGCGGCCGTGGCGCAAGACCATGATGCGATCAGCGATCTGCGCGACCACCGCAAGATCATGGCTGATGTAGAGTGCCGCGGTCCGGTGGCCGCGCACCAGCCGCCGCAGCGCCGCGAGCACCTCGATCTGGGTCGTGACATCCAGCGCCGTCGTTGGCTCATCGAGCACCAGAACATCGGGGCGGCAGGACATTGCCATCGCCGCCATCGCCCGCTGCAACTGTCCGCCCGACGCCTGATGCGGATAGCGGCGGCCGAAATCGTCCGGTGATGGCAGGTTGAGTTCGGCGTACAGCCTGGCGGCCTGCGCCCTGGCTTGTCCGCGCGACATCAACCCGTGCCGCACCGGCGCCTCGCACACCTGGCTGTCGATGGTTTTCGCGGGATTGAACGAAGCGGCCGCACTCTGCGCGACAAAGCCGATCCGGCGGCCGCGCAGCGCGCGCCGTTCGCGAGGCTGCAGTCGCAGGATGTCCACCCCGTCGAACAGGATGCGGCCGCCGGTGATGGCACAGCCGGGCCGGGTGTAGCCGAGGCTGGCGAGGCCGATCGTCGATTTGCCGGCGCCGGACTCGCCGATCAGGCCGAGCACCTCACCGCGATGCAACGAAAGATCGATGTCATGGACAAGGATGCGCGTCTCTCCCGCATCCGATTGCGCGGCGATCCGCAGCGCTTCCATGCACAGGATGTCGCTGCTCATAGACCCTCCCCATGGGCGCGGCCGTGGATCGAGAGGAACCAGTCAACGGTCAGATTCACGCCGATCGTCAGGATGGCAATGGCCGCGGCGGGAATCAGCGGTGCGACGAGACCGAAATTGATGGCAAGAGCGTTGTCGCGTACCATGCTGCCCCAATCCGTCGCCGGCGGCTGTATGCCGAGCCCGAGGAAACTCAGCGCGGCGATGAACAGGACCGTGAAGCAGAACCGCATGCCGAACTCGGCGATCAGCGGCGAGGAGGCGTTCGGCAGGATTTCGCGCCACATCACCCACCAGAGACCCTCGCCCCGCAGCCGCGCCACCTCGACATAGTCGAGCACCGCGATGTCCATGGCCACGGCCCGGCTGAGGCGAAAGACGCGCGTGGAATCAAGCACCGCGATCGTCCCGATCAGCACCGGGATGGAGGTGCCCAGCACCGAGAGCACGATCAGCGCCAGGATCAGTTGCGGGATCGCCATCAGGATATCGACGGCGCGCAGCAGCAGCATGTCCAGCCAGCCGCCCAGCACCGCGGCGGCAAAACCGGCGACGATGCCGATCGTGAAGGTGAGCAGCGTTGTGACCAGGGCGAGGCCGACCGTCGTGCGCGCCGCGAACAGCATGCGCGAGGCCATGTCCCGCCCCAGATTGTCGAGGCCAAGCCAGTGTGCCGCCGTCATCGGCTGCCAGATCTGCCCGATCAACTGGTTCTCCCCAAAGGGCGCGAGCCACGGCCCAAGCACCGCGGCGGCGATGTTGAGCAGGATCAGGACCATGCCGATGATCGCGGCGGCGCCCAGCCGGTGATCGAGAATTCTCATCGCCGGCCTATCGCGCCGCGCGCAGGCGCGGATTGGCCAGGATCGCCAATATGTCCGCGATCATGTTGAGCGCCACGTACGTGCCGCCGAAGATCAGCCCACAGGCCTGAATGACGGGTACATCCCGCTTGGACACGGCGTCCACCATGAGCTGGCCGATCCCCGGATAGACGAACACCACTTCCGTGACGACGACGCCGACGACAAGATAGGCAAGGTTGATCGTCACGACATAGGCAATCGGCGCCAGGGAATTGGGCAATGCGTGCTCGACCACCACCCGCCAGCGGGGCAGGCCCTTGAGGAACGCGGTTTCGATGAATGGGCGTGACAGGATGTCGATGATCGCGGCACGGGTCATCCGCATCATATGAGCCAGCACCGACCAGCGTCAGCGTCGCAGCCGGCAGGGCGATCGCTTCAAGGCGAGTGACCAAACGACATGCCGCCGGACACCGCCGAGAGGCTCGGCAGCCAGCCCAGGCGCACCGCAAAGACCAGGATCAGGATGTAACCGATGAAGAAATCCGGCACCGAGATGGCGCTCAGGCTCAGCAGATTGACCGTTCGATCCAGAATGCCGTCGCGCCTGATTGCCGCCAGGATGCCGAGGCCGACCGCCAGCGGAATCGCAACCACGGCCGCTGTCGAGGCGAGAAACAAGGTATTGAGAAGGCGAAAATCGATCAGCCCGGCGATCGGTCGGCCATTGGCCAGCGACGTGCCGAGATCGCCGCTCAGAAATCCCCACAGCCAGTGACCAGTAGCGCAGAGCCGCCGGCTGGTTCAGCCCGAGCGATTGGCGCAGCGCCGCGACCGCCGCCGGCGTTGCGGTCTGACCCAGGATCGCCTGCGCCACATCGCCCGGCAACAGCTCCGTGCCCGCGAAGACGAGCACGGAGACGGCGAGCAGCGTCAGCAGTCCCAGGCCGAACCTTGCAGCAACAAGCCGAAGCACCTAGCCCTCAAGCCAGACCATCTCGGGGGCCCGGTAGCCGGCCAGTTGCAGGATCGGTCGCTGGACGAAACCCTTCACCTTCGACGACCCGCCGTCGATCGTATTGTCGAACATCGGCACCATGTCGCCGCAGTCGTCGTGAACAATGAGCTGCATGTCGTGGTACATCTGCTTGCGCTTGGCCTGGTCCAGTTCGGCGCGGGCCGCAAGCAGCAACTGGTTGAACTTGGCATTCTTCCAGAACGATTCGTTCCACGGCGCGTTCGCGGCGAAGGTGGTCGAGAAGATCTGGTCCGCGGTCGGCCGCCCGTCCCAGTAGCTGGCACAGAACGGGACCTTCATCCATACGTTGTCCCAGTAGCCGTCGGACGGAACGCGCTTCACCTGCAGATTGATTCCCGCTTTGGCGAGATTTTGCTGGAAGATCCCTCCCGCGTCGACCGCACCGCCGAACGCGGTATCGGACACGTTCAGCACGAATCCGCCGCTGTAGCCGGATTTCTTGAGATGGAATTTTGCCTTGTCAGGATCGTAGGTGTACTGGGGGATGTCCGCGGCATAGAACTCGTTGAACGAGGGGATCGGCTGGTCGTTGCCGATCTTGCCGTGTCCCACCAGCACCTTGTCGAGGATCGTCTTGCGATCAAGGCCCCACTTCAGCGCCAGCCGCACGTCGTTGTTGGTAAAGGGCGCCATGTCGCAGCGCATCGGGAAGGTGTTGTAGGCCGCACCGGCAATCTCGAATATCTGCACGCGCGGGCTGCCCTTGAGCAAGGCGACACTGTCGGCCGGCACCCGGTTGATCAGGTCTACGGCGCCGCTCATCAAGGCGCTGATCCGGGCGGTGGTGTCGTTGATTGCAAGCGTCTCGACCGAATCGACATACGGACGACCCGATTGCCAATAATGGGGGTTGCGCTTGGTCTGGCCGCGCACGCCCGGCTCGAATTTCTCCAGCAGGAACGCCCCGGTGCCGATCCCGTCGGTGAAGTTCGTACCCTCCGGGCCGATGCACAGATGATAGTCAGCCACGAGATACGGCATGTCGGCGTCGCCGCTGTTGAGCGTGAAGCTGACCTCATGCTTGCCGGTCGCCTTCATCTCGGCGATCTCGGCCAACAGCACCTTGGCCGGGGATTTCGAGGTGGGCTTGCGGTGATGGTTGATCGAATAGACCACATCCGCAGCGGTCAGCGGCTTGCCGTTGCTGAAGGTGACGCCCTGGCGGATTTTGAACACCCATTCCTTGGCACCGGCCTTGGCCTCCCAGCTTTCCGCCAGGCGCGGGACCAGCTTAAGATGCTCATCGACATCGACCATCGTGTTATAGAGCTGGTGGCCGAGCACCTGCATGAAGGTCGCGGTGTAGGTTGCCGGGTCCAAGCTGTCGCCGGCGCCGGCCCCGTTCAGGCCGACCTTCAGGTGGCCGCCGTGCTTTGGCGTCTCCGCCGCCCCAGCCTGCGCCGCCTGGGCCTGCGCCGAAACGGCGCCCGCCGCCACCGTGGCGGAAACCCCCAGCACCGCCGCGCGGGCCATGAAGTCCCGGCGGCCGATCCGGCCTTTCGCCAGCGCCTCCGTCAGCTCCTGCCAGTCCCGCATGGTCGCCTCCCTGTCCGCTGCACGTGATGTGCTTGTTGGTGTTCACAGTCCGATTTTTCGGTCCGCGTCCCAGTCAACAAGCCTATACGAGCCGCAGGAGGCGGGCAAAGGCTTTTGTGCCCGGCGTTTTTTGCGGAGCGGGTGGCGTTCAGCGCGATGGCTTGGGGCGCCGACGCAGGTCCCGAAGAATTTCCCGCGCGGCGTTATGGCCGGGAACGCCGCCCACGCCGCCGCCCGGATGCGCCGACGAGCCGCACTGGTAAAGTCCCTTGATCGGGCTTCGGTAATCCGCCCAATGCGGCGCCGGGCGCGCGAAGAACAACTGGTCGACGTTCAGTTCGCCGTGGAAGATATGGCCGTGCGGGGAGCCGATCCTTGCCTCGATATCCGGCGGCGCCAGCACCTGCATCTCTATGATCCCGTCGGAGAAGCCGGGCGCATAGGTGTCCAGCACGCGCAGCGTCCTTTGCACCAGCTCCGGCTTGCGGCTGCTCCAGTCGCCATTCGCGAGCGTATGCGGCGCGTGTCCCCCGAACAGATGCACGACATGCTTGCCGGGCGGCGCGATCGTATCATCGACAAAGCTCGGAGTGACCGGGGTCACGAAGGGTTCGCGCGAAATGTCGCCCCATTTCGCATCGTCATAGGCGCGTTCCAGATACTCGATCGTGGGGCCGATATGGGTATAGGTCGGATAGGCGAAGCCGCAGGCCGCCGCATCGAAGCTGCTGTACTGCGGCAGGCGTTCGCAGGCGATGTTGATCTTGAACGCGGTCGAGAAGGTCCGGTAATTCCGGATATCGCGAACGAAATCCGCCGGCAGCGCGGCTTCCGGCAGGAATTTCAGGAAGGTCAGCTTGGCGCTGACATTGCTCGCCACGACCGGGGCGGTGATCTTGGTGCCGTCCGCCAGGCTGATGCCGGTGGCGCGGCCGTCTGCCGTATCGATGCCGATGACCTCCGCCTCGGTTCGGACTTCAAGCCCGTGCTCACGCCCGGACGCGGCGATCGCCTGCGTGATCGTGCCCATGCCCCCGCGCACGAAGCCCCAGCCGCCGGCGCCGGCATGTTCGCCCATGACGTGATGCATGATCACATAGGCCGAACCGGGCGTGCGCGGCCCGGCGAACGTGCCGATGCCGGAGTAGTAGGCGAGCACCGCCTTGACATGCGAGCTTTCAAACCATTCCGACAGATAATCGTCGGCACTCATCGTCAGCAGGTCGATCAGGCGGAACAGCTTGCCGCCGATGCTGCGATACTTCCACAGAAACCCCGCCGTCTGCCGGAACGCGCGCCAGGTGCGGCACGACATGTCCGGCGGCGTCTCCAGCAGGATCTTGCGCACGATCCGCGCGCTGTCCATCAGATAGCGGTCGAATTCCGGATAGATCGCCGCGTCCTTGGCGGAGAAGCGCGCGAAACTGGCCTGTGTCCTGGCGATGTCGTCGCTGAACACGATGTGGTCGTTGCCCGGCAGCGGCGAGAACATGTCGGAGGCGGGAAGCACCTCGAAGCCGTGCCGCCGCAACTCCAGATCGGCGATCACCTTCGGGTGCAGCAGGCTCATCAAATAGCTGAAGACCGAGAATTTGAAGCCGGAAACGACCTCCTCCGTCACCGCGGCACCCCCGATCACGTCCCGCCGCTCCAGCACCAGCGTGCGCAGACCGGCGCGGGCGAGATAGGCGCCGCAGGTCAGGCCGTTATGCCCGGCCCCGATGATGACCGCGTCGTAGCGTTCAGCCATTCTGCCGCTCCTTCACGCGCGCGGCCGCGCATCGGCGGGATCGTAGAGCGGCTCCCTCTCGACCGTCGCCGCGCGGGGTGTGCCGAATACGTCCACGCTCAGGCGGGTTCCGGGCACTGCAAGGTCGGCGCGCACGTAGGCCAGCGCCACGCTGCGATCCAGCGTGTAGCTCCACCCGCCCGAGGTCACGATGCCGACGCGATCCCGATCGCGCAGCACGGACGCGCAGGCGGGCGCGTCGGCATCGCCCGGCTCGGCCAGCACCAGCGGCACCAGGCGCCGCGCCGCGCCGCGCTGCCGTTCCGCCAGCAAGGCGTCCCGCCCCACGAAATCCGGCTTGTCGAAATCGACGAAGCGGTCGAGTCCCGCTTCAAGCGGCGAAAAACCGCTCTCCAGCTCCGCTTTCCAAGCCCGGTAGCACTTGTCCAGCCGCAAGCTGTCAACCGCGTAAATGCCGGCGTCGCGCGCCCCGGCGCGCGACGCCGCCTCGTAGATCGCAAGCAGGTGCTCGACGGGTGCGTGCAACTCCCACCCCAATTCGCCCACGTAGGTCAAGCGCAGCGCCAGCACCTTCGCGCGGCCGACCTCGATCTCGCGCGCGGAGAGCCAGGGAAAGGCCGAGTTCGACAAATCGGCGTCCGTGATCGCCGCCAGCACGTCGCGTGACCGCGGCCCCGCCACGACCAGCGTGCCGAACCGCTCGGAGACCGCCTCGATCGAGACCGATCCGTCGGCCGGCGCGGCAGCCTCCAGCAGGTCGGCATCGTGCCACTCCGCCGCCGCCGCCGAAACCACGTAGAAGCGATCTGACGCCAGCCGCGTGATGCTGAACTCGCTCACCAGATGGCCGCGCCGGTCCAGCGCATAGGCAAGCCCGATCCGCCCCTCCGGCGGCAAGCGCGAGCACACCAGCCGATCGAGAAAGCCCTCGGCGCCGGGTCCCGAGACGATCCATTTGCTGAAGCCGGGCAGGTCGATCAGCCCGACCGCTTCGCGCACCGCGCGAACCTCATGGCCCACCGCCTCGAACCAGACGCGCTTGCGCCGGAACGACAACGCCGGTCCGGCCTCGCCGGCGCCGTCCGCGAACCACGTTGCACGTTCCCAGCCGCCCCGCGCGCCGAAGACGGCGCCCCTTGCCTGCAGCCGCGCGTACAGCGGCGATGTGCGCAAGGGGCGGCCCGCCGGCCGCTCGTCCAGGGGAAAGGCCGGTGCGTATTCGTTCTGATACACTTCGACGGCCTTGGCGACCGTGAAGGATTGTGTCGCGTAGCCGGTGTAACGCCGGGGATCGAGCGCCCAGAGATCCCATTCGGGCGCGCCCTCGATCACCCATTCGGCCAGCGCCTTGCCGGCGCCGCCGGCCTGCGCGATGCCGAAGCTGAACGTGTTGCAGTGGAAGAAATTGCGCAGGCCGTGCGCCGGGCCGAGATAGGGCAGGCCATCCGGCGAATAGGGGATCGGCCCGTTCACCACGCGCCGGACGCCCACCGTGCCGAGCGCCGGCACGCGCGCGCAGGCGGCCACGATATACGGTTCCAGACGCTCCAGATCGTCGTTCCACAGTTTGTAGGAAAAATCCTCGGGAATGCCGTCCAGCCACATCGGCGTGGCGCGCCATTCATAGGGCCCCAGGATGAAACCGCCGCCTTCCTGGCGCAGGTAATAGGACACGTCCGGATCGCGCAGCAGCGGCAGCCGCTCGGCCCGTTCGGTCAGCTCGCGCGCATCCTCGGTGACGAGGTACTGGTGCGACATGGCAACCGTCGGCAGGTGCTGCCCCAGCATCCGCATCACCTCGCCGGCCCGGTAGCCGGCGGCGTTCACCACAATTTCCGCGACGATGTCGCCCGTCGCGGTCGCCAGGCGCCATTCGCCGGACGGCAGCCGCGCGATGGCAGTGACCTTGGTGAAGCGCCGTATTTCGGCGCCGAGTGCGCGTGCGCCCTTGGCGAGCGCCTGCGTCAACTGCGCGGGATCGATGTCGCCGTCCTGCGGGTCCCACAGCGCGCCGTTGAGATCGTCGAGTGTGGCCAGCGGATAGCGGCGTTTCAGCTCCTCCGGCGCCAACAACTCGTAGGCCAGCCCGTTGGCCCGCGCCATGCCCAGCACATAGCGATATTCGTCCAGCCGCTCATCGCAGTGGGAGAGGCGGACCGACCCGGTGACATGATAGCCGATCGGATAATCCACCGCCTCGCCCAGACGAGAATAGAGCTCGGTGGAATATTTCTGCAGCTTCAGGATGCCCAGGCTGGTGGAGAAGGTCGGACAATTTCCCGCCGCGTGCCAGGTGGATCCGGATGTCAGCTCGTCCTGCTCAAGCAGCAGGGCGTCCGTCCAGCCCGCCTGCGCCAGGTGATAGAGACAACTGCACCCCACGGCGCCGCCGCCGATCACAACCACCCGCACATGGTCCGTCATGCGTCTGACCCGGCGATTCTCGGGAACCGGGCGGTGGCTTCCAGCTCCTCGAGCTTCATGTGATTGCGCATGTATCGCTGGCCGGCATCCTCGAAGGGTTGCCAGTCCCAGCCGCGATAGGCACCGGTGCGGAGCGCGCGATCGACGAAGTGCCGGCGCTGCTGGCTCTCCAGCACCCGCGCGTGCAGCGCGTCGAGGTCCCACAGCCGCGCCACCGCCGCGCGCAACCCGGCCGCCTGCGGCGTCTCGGCCAGATTGACCAGCTCATCCGGGTCGGTGCGGAGGTCATAAAGCTGGTCGGGATCGGCGGGACAGCGAATGAACTTGAGCAGGCCGCGCCGCAGCATGACGATCGGCGCGACCGCACCTTCGGCCAGGTATTCGCCGCGCACCTCGTCATGTCCGCCGGTGCCTTGCAGGTGCGGCAGCAGGCTGCATCCCTCGATCGGGCCGGCGCGCGCGGGCGCATCGCCGTCCGCGCCAAAATCGGCGAGCGTAGGCAGAAGATCGGCCAGAGAGACCGCCGCCGCCACGCGCCGCGGCGCGAACCGGCCGGGCGCGTGGATCATCAGCGGCACGCGGGCCGCCCCCTCGAAAAAGCTCATCTTGTACCACAGCCCGCGCTCGCCCAGCATCTCGCCGTGATCGGCGAGCAGCAGCACGATGGTGTCGTCGTGCAGCCCGGCCTCGCGCAGCGCCTCCAGCATCGCGGCGACCTGATCATCGACGAAGGAGACGGCGCCATAATAGGCGTGCCGGGCGGCGCGCACCTGCGCCTCGGTCACGGCCTGCAAATCCATGCCGCAGACATGGCGCAGCCGTCGCGAATGCGCATCGGGCGCCGCCGCGCCCGCGCGCACCCGCGGCATGTCGATCTCGTCCTCGCGGTAGCGGTCCCAGTACCGGTTGCGGGATGACGAACGGATCGTGCGGATGGGTGAGCGAGACGGTCAGGCAGAACGGGCGGCGATCGGCGCCGCGGGCGATGTCGAACAGCTTGCGGCGGGCATTGAACACCACCTCCTCGTCGAAATCGGTTTGATTGGTCCGCACGCAAGGGCCGGCCTGGGTGACGCTGTCCATCGTGTGATACCAGTCCGGCCGCGCCTCGGGGTGCTGCCAGTCCGGGGTCCAGCCGAAATCGGCGGGGTAGATGTCGGTGGTCAGCCGCTCCTCGAATCCGTGCAGCTGGTCGGGGCCGCAGAAATGCATCTTGCCCGCCAGGATCGTACGATAGCCGGACAGCCGCAAATGGTGCGCGAAGGTCGGCGTGTCGGCGGCGAACTCGGCGGCGTTGTCGTAGGCGCCGGTCATCGAGGGCAGCCGGCCGGAGAGAAAAACCGCACGCGAGGGCGCGCAAAGCGGGGCGTTGCAGTAGGCGGCATCGAACACCACCGATCGCTCCGCCAGCGCGTCGATCGCCGGCGTGCGCGCGACCCGGTTGCCGTAGGCGGGCAGCGCGCCGGCCGCGAGCTGGTCGGCCATCAGGATCAGGATGTTCGGCTTCTTTGCCATCAGCGCTGCGCCACCGCCCAGTTTGCCGCTTGATAGACCGGCACGTTGGACGCCGCCAGCGGCGGCCGGCCGAGGATGTGATCGGCGGCCTTCTCCGCCAGCATGATCGTCGGCGCGTTGAGGTTGCCGGTGGTGATCGACGGCATGATCGCGCTATCGACCACGCGCAGCCCATCGAGGCCGATCACCCGCGTCTCGGCATCGACCACCGCCATCGGGTCGTCCGGCCGCCCCATGCGGCAGGTGCAGGACGGATGGTACGCGCTCTCCGCCTTGTCGCGGATGAAGGCGTCGATCTCGGCATCGGTCTCTACGTCCGCACCCGGCTGGATCTCGCGGCCGCGATAGCGGTCGAACGGAGCTTGGGCGAAGATCTCGCGCGTCAGCCGCACGCAGGCGCGCATCTCGGTCCAGTCATCGGCATGGCTCATGTAGTTGAACCGGATGCGCGGCGGCGCGGCCGGATCGCGGGAGGCGAGGCGCACCCAGCCGCGGCTCTTCGAGCGCATCGGCCCGACATGCGCCTGGAACCCGTGGCCGCGGGCCAGCGACTTGCCGTCGTAGGTCACGGCGAGCGGCAGGAAATGGTATTGGATGTCCGGGTAGCGGATGCCGGCGCGGCTGCGGATGAAGCCGCAGCTCTCGAAATGGTTGGTGGCACCGAGGCCGTCGTGGCGCAGCAGCCAGCGGGCGCCGATCAGCGCCTTGGAGAGCGGGTTCGTCACCGAATAGAGCGTGATCGGCTCGCGGCACTCGACCTGGAAATAGAACTCCAGGTGGTCCTGCAGATTCTCGCCGACCCCCGGCAGGTGATGCACCAGCGGAATGCCGTGCGCAGCGAGTTCGTCGCCGGGGCCGACGCCCGACAGCTTCAGCAATTGCGGCGAGTTGATCGCGCCGCCCGCGAGGATGACCTCGCGGCGGGCGCGCGCCAGATGCTCCTGCCCGCGCCGGCGATAACGGATGCCGCAGGCGCGCCGGCCCTCGAATGCGATTGCGGTCGCGAGCGCGTGCGTCCGGACCGAGAGATTGGGTCGTGCCATCGCCGGCTTGAGATAGGCGCGCGCGGCGCTGCAACGGCGGCCGTCGCGAACGGTCATGTCCATCCGGCCGAAGCCTTCCTGCTGGAAGCCGTTATAGTCCTCGGTGAGCGGATAGCCGGCCTGCCGCGCGGCCTCCAGCCAGGCCCGGTGCAGCGGGTTTTGCAGCGTGCCGTAGCGCGTGTGCAGCTTGCCGCAATCGCCGCGATACGCATCGCCGCCGGCCTCGCGCGTCTCGGCGCGGCGAAAATAGGGCAGCACGTGCCGGTACGCCCAGCCCGTGGCACCCTGCTCCTCCCAGCCGTCGAAATCGAACGGATTGCCGCGGACGTAGACCAGGCCGTTGATCGACGAGGAACCGCCCAGCACCTTGCCGCGCGGCGTGTTCATCCGCCGCCCGCCAAGACCGGGTTCGGGTTCGCTTTCGTAGCCCCAGTTGTATTTCGGCATGTTCATCGGGATCGACAGCGCGCTCGGCATCTCGATCAGGATCGAGCGGTCGCTGCCGCCGTATTCCAGCACCAGGACCGAGCGCGTGCCGTCCTCGCTCAGCCGGTCGGCCAGCACGCAGCCGGCCGAGCCGGCGCCGACGATGATGGTGTCGAAAACTTCCTCGGCCAAGGCTGGACCCGTCATCAATACGGCGCTTCGACACTATAGTCGGACACCTTCTGCGTGCGCAACACGTGCATCGGCGGGCGATTGCACGCCGAGAAGATGTCGCATCGCGCGGACTCCATCCTGGCGCAGCTTACAGACCAGGAGTTTGCCGACGGCTGAGCGGGTGATCGAGCTTCGCCTTTCGTCGCGGTTGAGGCGTTCCGCCCGACCGTGGCGCTCCGTGCGTCACTGCGCTTCTCCTCTCCGCCCCTGGGGGCGGAGAGGGTTGGGTGAGGTGGGGGCCGGCCGCGCGATGGGCGATGCCGCGCGAGCGACTGAGATCGAAGCGCGTGGGATCGCGTGATCCGCTGTTGAAACCAGGACGAGCGAGAACGCGGGCGGGGTATTGCAGAGCATTCTCGCCAACTTGGAGTTTCCCCACCTCTCCCCGGCCCTCTCCGCCCCCAGGGCGGAGAGGAGTCGGTCGTCGCCTCGTGCAGCGCAAAAACCCGCTTGAGATTTCAAGCGCAGCCTATCAGGCCGTTGGCGTTTCGCATACCCAAGCAGCCGGAGCGGGCGTAGCTCTGGCGCTCCGACACCCTTGGCACGGAAGGACGCGGCATGAACCGGGACGTCTTCATCACCTGCGCGGTCACTGGCGCCGGCGCCACCACCGACAAGAGCGAGCACGTCCCGATCACCCCCGCGCAGATTGCCGCCGCCGCGATCGAGGCGGCCCGCGCCGGCGCCGCGGTCGCGCACATCCATGTCCGCAACCCCGAGACCGGTGCCGCCGCCCGCGATCCGGCGCTGTATCGCGAGGTGGTCGAGCGCGTGCGCGCGGCCGGTGTTGACGTGGTGCTGAACCTCACCGCGGGCATGGGCGGCGATCTGGTGCTGGGCGGCACCGAACGGCCGCTGCCGCTCGCGCGCGGCACCGACATGGCGGGGGCGGAGGAGCGGCTGGCGCACGTGGCCGAATTGCTGCCCGAGATCTGCACGCTCGATTGCGGCAGCATGAACTTCGCCGAGGGCAACACCGTGATGACCAACACCCCCGCCATGCTGCGGGCGATGGCCGCTCGCGTGCAGCGGCTCGGCGTGCGCCCGGAGATCGAAGTGTTCGACACCGGCCATCTGGTGCTTGCCCGCCAGTTGGTGCGGGACGGGCTGATCGACGACCCGGTGATGATCCAGCTCTGCATGGGCATCCCGTACGGCGCGCCGGACGATCCCGCGACCCTGCTGGCGATGGTGCAGAACCTGCCGCCCGGCACGGTGTTCTCCGCCTTCTCGATCGGCCGGATGCAGCTTCCCTATGTCGCGATGGCGGCGCTCGCCGGCGGCAATGTCCGGGTGGGGCTGGAGGACAATCTCTATCTCGGCCGCGGGGTGAAGGCCACCAACGGTCAGCTTGTCGAGCGCGCCGTTGCGATCCTGCAAGGCATGGGCGCCCGCGTGCTGGCGCCGCGCGAGGTTCGCGAACGGCTGCGGCTGCGGCAGGGGCGCGCGGGATGAGCGCCGTCCCAAACTGCGCCGTGCCAAACTGCGCCGTTATCGGCGCCGGCGTGATCGGCGGCGGCTGGGCGGCGCGCTTCGCCCTCAACGGCTGCGACGTCGCGGTGTTCGACCCGCATCCGGATGCCGAACGCCGCACCCGCGCGATGCTGGAGAATGCCGCGCGGGCCTTCGCGCGGCTCACCCTGGCGCCGCTCCCCCCGCCCGGGCGCCTGCGCTTCGCCGCATCGATCGCCGAGGCGGTGGCCGGCGCCGATCTGGTGCAGGAGAGCGCGCCGGAGCGCCAGGACCTCAAGTGCCGCCTGCTGCGCGAGATCGACGCGCACGCAGCACCCGGGGCGCTGGTCTGCTCCTCCACCTCCGGGCTGCGCCCGAGCCGGTTGCAGGCCGAGATGCGCCATCCCGGCCGCTTCCTGGTCGCGCATCCGTTCAACCCGGTCTATCTGCTGCCGCTGGTCGAGCTGTGCGGCGGCGAGCGGACCGAGGCCGCGGCGATCGCCCGCGCGCGCGACCTCTATGCCGGTCTCGGGATGCGCCCGCTGCACGTGCGGCGCGAGATCGACGGGTTCATCGCCGATCGGCTGCTGGAGGCGCTGTGGCGCGAGGCGCTGTGGCTGGTCCACGACGAGGTCGCGACGGTCGAGGAAGTGGACGACGCCATCCGCTTCGGCGCCGGTCTGCGCTGGGCGATGATGGGCACGTTTCTGATCTATCGTCTGGCCGGCGGCGAGGACGGGATGCGGCACTTCATGGCGCAGTTCGGCCCGGCATTGCAGTTGCCCTGGACCAAGCTGACCGACGTGCCGGAGCTGACCGACGCCTTCATCGACCGGATTGCGGCGCAGTCGGACGCGCAGGCGGGCGGCATCGGGCTGCGCGACTGGGAGCGCAAGCGCGACGACGGGCTGCTCGCGATCATGCAGGCGCTGAAGGGCGAGGGACTTGGCGCCGGCGCCGTGCTCGCCGGGTATGAGCAGCAGCTCTACGACCGCGCGTACGGGCACGCCGCGACGGCCGTGCCCGACCCATCCCGGCCGCTGGCGCTGCACCAGGGGACGGTGCGGCCGGACTGGGTGGACTACAACAACCACATGACCGAGAGCCGCTATTTGCAGGCATTCGGCGATGCGACCGACGCCCTGCTGCGCCACCTCGGCGTCGATGCGCGCTACCTCGCCGCGGGTCACAGCTTCTACACGGTGGAGACCCATCTCGTGCATGTGCGCGAGCTGGCCGGGCAGGAGCCGTTCCGCATCACGACGCAGATCCTGAGTGCCGATGACAAGCGCATCCACCTCTTCCATCGCCTGCACCACGCGCGCTCGGCCGTGCTGGGCGCGACCGCCGAGCAGATGATGCTGCACGTCGATACGCGTGCCGGGCGCGCCTGCGCGGCGCCGGCCCCGATTGCCGCGAAGCTGCGCGCGCTGGCCGCAGCGCAGGCGGCGCTGCCGCGCCCCGAGCAGGCAGGGCGGACAATCGGATTGCCGCCCCGCCCAACTCGAGGCCGACCGAGCTGCGTTAATACCTTTGACAGCACGCAAGGGTGATGTTAGAGGGGGTGCCGAAATCGCGGCCGGCGCAGGCGGGAGCCGGTGTCGGCGGTGCGGGAACTGACGCGAGTTTCGCGATGCCGAGCTGTGACCATGATTGCTGCGGAGGCTGACATGACGGAGAGAGAGGACGATGCGACCGGCGAAGCGAGCCGGCGGCGAGACACAGGGCCACTCCCCGGTTGCGGTGAGCCTGATCCGACCCTGTTTTAGGCCTCAAGGAGCCTGATCTGGCCCTGTTCTTCGGCCGGTCCGGGTTCGCCACCGCCGCAGGCCGGGGGCACCGTGCGGCACACATGGACTGCTTCGTCGCGTTGCTCCTCGCAGCTACGGGGCACGGCGTGTGTTGATCGTGGGCGCCGAACGATGGGGCAACGTTGCTACGGGTCATTGCACAGGGCCGTTAGGCGCAACCTGGGTCGGCAGCCGCTCGCCGGGCTTCCAGCCGCCGGAGGCGATGCGCACCCGGAACTTCGCCGCCAGCTCGGTGTCGGGCAGGACGCAGCGGCGCCCCCGCACGCGGGTCATCGCACCGCGCCGCGCAGCAGCGTTTCGGGGACCTCGATCCCCTCCGCCTCGGCGAGCCGGCGCGCAGCACGGCGGCGCTGGCCCGGCAGGCGCACCCCCGGCTCGGCGGCGATGGCGGCGAACAGCGCATCGAGATGCCGAAGATCACCGCCGGTGGCAGCCGGGTCGATCGCCAGCAGCATCTGCCCGGTCGCGGGCGGGCCGCCCTCGGCATCCAGGAAGGAACTCGCCTCGAACGCATAGCGCGCGCCGGTCAGCCCCGCCGCCAGCCCCTCGATCATCAGCGCCAATGCCGCCCCCTTGGCGCCGCCGAGCGGCAGCAGCGTGCCGGCCAGCGCCGCTGCGGGATCGGTGGTCGGCTCGCCCGCCGCATTCAGCGCCCAGCCCTCGGGGATCGCCTCGCCGCGTGCCCGCGCCTGCACGATGCGCCCGCGCGCGACGGTGGAGAGCGAGAGGTCGATCACCACCGGGTCCGCACCCGTCATCGGGAAGGCCGCCGCGATCGGGTTGGTGCCGAGCAGCGCCCGCCGACCGCCCGCCGGCGCCATCGCCGCCGGGGTATTGGCGACCATCAGCCCGACCAGCCCGGCCTCCGCCAGCCGCGCCACCACCAGCCCCATCGCGCCGCAATGGTGCGAGCGCCGGATGCCCGCGACCGCGACCCCGCACTCCCGCGCCAGCGGCGCCAGCCGCTCCAAGGCGAGATCGAGCGCCGGATAGGCGAAGCCGTGCGCCGCGTCGATCGCAAGCGCCGCCGGCGCGGTCCGGGTGGCGGCGGGGATCGCGAAGCCGTCGATCTTGCCCGCGCGCGCCTGCGCGGCATAGGCGGGCAGGCGCGACAGCCCGTGGCCGCCCTGGCCCTCCGCCTCGGCCGCGACCAGTGCCGCGCCACCGATGCGGCCGCGGCCGGGACGCGGTGCGGCTGGCTTCCAGCACCGCGGCCACCAGCCGCACAGCCTCGGCGAGGGAGGCGCGCGGCACCGCGCTCAGGCGCTGCGATAGAGCTTGGTCAGCACGAACTCGCGGTGTCCCAGCGCCTCGGCCGACGTCGCGCGCCCATTGGCGGTGCGGCGGATCATCTCGATCAGCGCGTCGCCCGCCTGCTCGATCGTCATCTCGCGCCGCAGGATGCCGGAGACGTCGAGGTCGATGTGCTCGGACATGGTGCGCACGGTGCGCGGATTGCCGCTGATCTTGATCACCGGCATGATCGGGTTGCCGATCACGTTGCCCTGGCCGGTCGGGAAGGTGTGGACCACCCAGCCGCCCGCGGCCATCAGGGTCACGCACTCGGCCGCCGCCGAGGAGGTGTCCATGTAATAGAGGCCGGGGCCCTTCGCCGGCGCCTCGGCCGGCTCCAGCGCGTCGATGTAGCGGCAGGTGCGGCCGATCTTCTCGAGGTTGCCGAGCGCCTTTTCCTCGATCGTGGTCAGCCCGCCCTCGATATTGCCCTTGGTCGGCTGGCTGTCGGAGAGGTCGTCGGTCTTGTGCGCCTCGATCACCTCGTCCTGGTACGCCTGCCACATGCGGAACCATTTTTCTCCGATCTCGGGCGTCGCGGCGCGGTCGCGGGCGATGTGCTCGCCGCCGGTGATTTCCGAGGTTTCGCCGAATACGCCGGTGACGCCCTTCGGGATCAGCTTGTCGTACATGGTTGCCGACGGTGGGGCAGGAGGCGAGGCCGGTCGTGGTGTCGCTCTCGCCGCACTTGGTCGAGACCCAGAGCTCGCCGATGTCGCATTCCTCGCGCGCCAGCTCGCTCGCCCAGTGGACGTATTCCTTCGCTTTGCGCGAGGCGGCGGCGATGGTGTTGATGTCGCCGTGCTGCTCGATCCAGAAGCCCTCGACGGGTTTTCCGGTCTTGCGGATGCCGTCCACCACGCGCCCGGTCCAGGCCGGCTCGATGCCGATCACGATCACGGCCGCGACGTTCGGGTTGGAGCCGGTGCCGATCAGGGTGCGGAAATGCAGGTCGAGGTCGGCGCCGAACTGCAGGCGCCCATAGGCATGCGGGATCGCGAGCGTGCCCTTGATGTGGTTCGCCACCGCCTCGCTGGCGGCGTTGGAGAGATCGTCGAGCGGCAGGATCAGCACGTGGTTGCGCACGCCGACGCGGCCATTCTCGCGCCGGTAGCCGGAAAAGCGGAGATTTCCCTGGGCCATTTGTTGTGTCCTACCAGCGCTTGGTCTTGAGGTTGTGGGTGTGGACGTGCTCGCCCTTCGCGACCGGGGCGACGATCTTGCCCACGTCCTCGCCGTATTTGATCGCGGTATCGCCGGGCTTGAGGTCGGCGAGCGCGATCTTGTGCCCGATCGGCACGTCGGCCCGCGCGGTGAGGCGGAAGCTGCTGTCGTTCTCGGTCACGACGCAAAGCATGTCGGTGCCGGATTTGAGGCCCTCGACGACGACGACGCCCACATTGTCGCGCGGGTTGTGGACCAGAAGCTGCGGTATCTCCATCGGGCGGCACCTCTCTCGCGCGGATTTCTTGGCACTCTTGATAAGTGTGGAGCAGAGTCAAGCGAGATGATCGGATCATCTTGTCGCCGCTCCGGCGGAATCCGATGATGGTTGCCGTGTCGGGCGCGAGACGCGGGCCGCGTATCAGAATGGGCACGCTGGCCGTTGTGATGGCGACCTGCGGACTGGTCGCCGCAGGGCTGCTCACCTCCTCGGCATCTGGCGCGGGGCTGGTGGAGGTGGGTGCTGTCGGCGCTGATCTCCGCTACTGGCGGGCCAAGGAGGCGCTACGGCACGGCGAGCTGCGCCTCGGTGTGCAGGCCCAGGCAACGCAGGCGCTGGAGGCACGGGCGACTGCCATTGTCGGCTGGAGCGTTGTCGGCGTGCTGGCGTTGGGCGCGGCCGTGGTGAATGGCGCGCACCCAATCGCCGCCGGGGTTGCGGCACTGTGCCTGATCGGAGCCGCGGTGCTGTGCATCACCGCCCTCCTCACGCGCGACTGGGCGGGACCAGGCTATCGGCCCGAAATCGTGTTCGAGGACAGGTCGGCAACCGAACTGGAGGCGATCGAGTCCATGGTCATCGGTTATCAGCAGGCGGTCCAGAGCAATCATGACGGGTTCAGCCGCTTCCAAAGGTCGCTGAAATGGGCGCTGGTCGGCCTCATCGCAGCGCCGATCGTCGGAGCCTTATCGATTGCGCTCTCGTGGTGGCTGGCGCTGCCGGTCAGGGTCTAACCGCGCGCTCTTTGGGCGGCGGCTTGCCGGGGACGCGCGTGGGAAGTTCCTTCCAGGGCAGCTTGGCCATCGATCCCTCCTATGGACCTCCATCGAGAATGGGGTGTCCTCCGGGCACCGTGTAGGGGGCATCGAGCAGGGGCGACGCCCCCTTTACTCCCCGCCGCCAGCGCCTCCTGTGCGGCCAGCCAGTCGGCCTCGGCGGTGGCGATCGCGCGATCGATCTCGGCGAGCCGCATCGTGGCCCCGACAACCTCGGCGGCACGCGAGGCGGAGTAAAGCGCCGGGTCGGCCAACCTCCGCTGCACCGCCGCCCGCTCGGCGGCCAGCCGTGACAGCTTCGCCTCGGCGTCGCGCGACCGGCTACGCAGCGGCGCCAGTGCCGCCCGGGCGCCGGCCCGCTCGCGCCGCTCCTCGCGCCGGCGCGGCGCGGGGTCGCGCGCCGCCGGCCGGGTGCGCTCGCCGATCAGTGCGCGGTAGTCGTCGAGATCGCCCTCGAACGGCCGCACCGTGCCGTCCGCCACCAGCCACAGCCGGTCGGCGACCAGCCCGATCAGATGCGGGTCGTGGGTGATCAGCAGCACCGCGCCCTGGAAATCGGCCAGCGCCCGGACCAGGGCAGCGCGCGCGTCGATGTCGAGGTGGTTGGTCGGCTCGTCGAGGATCAGCAGATGCGGCGCCTCGCGCGTGGCCAGCGACAGCAGCAGGCGCGCCCGCTCGCCGCCCGAGAGGTTGGCGACCGGCGTCTCGGCGCGGTCGGCATCGAGCCCGAAGCGGGCGAGCTGGGCGCGCACCTGCGTCGGCCGCGCGCGCGGCAGGGCGCGGGCCATGTGCGCGATCGGGCTTTCCGCGCCCTCCAGCTCGTCTTCCTGGTGCTGGGCGAAGTAGCCGACCCGCAGCCGGCCGTGCCGCCAGAGCGTGCCCGAAGCCGGCGACAGACGCCCCGCCAGCAGCTTGGCGAAGGTCGATTTGCCGTTGCCGTTGGCGCCCAGCAGGGCGATGCGGTCGTCGAGGTCGATCCGGCCCGAGATCGCGCGCAGCACCGGCGCGCCGCCATACCCGACCGCGACCCGGTCGAGGGTCAGCACCGGTGGCGCGATCGCGGCCGGCTCGGGGAGGTCGAAGCGCGCCGGGGCGGCCTCGTCCACCATTTCGATCGCCGGCAGCCGCTCCAGCGCCTTCAACCGCGACTGCGCCTGCCGCGCCTTGGAGGCCTTATACCGGAAACGATCGACGAACGCCTGCATGTGGGCCCGCCGCGCCGCGACCCGCTCGGCGGCGCGGGCCTGCTGCATCGCCCGCTCGGCGCGGATGCGCACGAACTCGGCGAACCCGCCCGGCGTGAGCGAGAGCTTGCCGCGATCCAGATGCGCGATCGCCTGCACTGCGCGGTCGAGCAGGCCCTGATCGTGGCTGACCACCAGCGCCGCACCCGGAAACCGCGCGAGCCAGCTTTCCAGCCACAGCGTCGCCTCGAGATCGAGATGGTTGGTCGGCTCGTCCAGCAGCAGCAGGTCCGGCTGCGCAAAAAGCGCGGTCGCCAGTGCCACGCGCATCCGCCAGCCGCCGGAAAAGCTGGAGACGGGGCGCGCCTGCGCCGCCGCATCGAAGCCGAGGCCGGCGAGAATGCTCGCCGCTCGTGCCGGCGCCGCGTCGGCGCCAATCGCGCGCAGCCGCTCATGCAGCTCGGCAAGACGGACCGGCGGTGCTGCCTCGGCCTCGGCCAGCAGTGCGAGCCGCTCCGGGTCGCCTTGCAGCACCGTGTCGATCAGGCTCGCGTCGCCGCCCGGCGCCTGCTGCGCCACGGTGCCGATGCGGGCGCGGGCGGCGAGCCGGATCTCGCCGCCGTCGAGCGGCAGATCGCCCGCGATCGCGCGCAGCAAGGTCGATTTGCCGGCGCCGTTCCGGCCGACCAGTCCGACGCGCTGCCCCGGCCCGATCGCGAGCGAGGCGCCGTCGAGCAGCGTGCGGCCGCCGAGGCGGATGACCACGTCGCGGAGGATCAGGAGGCTCATGGCGCGGCATTTATCCCGGAATGCCTGGCTGCGACAGGCCGCGCCGGCGCAAGTCCGGCATGACCGAGATCCGGAGAAGGTTGGCAGTCGATAAAAAATCGACTAGGGTCTCGGTTCAGAAATGGGTATGCATCGGCTCGTGCCGTCATTGCGAGCGCGGCGAAGCAATCCAGCAGCCTCGCCAGCGGCACTGCCCCCGCGGTACTGCCCTGGGATTGCTTCGTCGCTTCGGTTCTCGCAATGACGACGAACTTCGGAATTGAGCCACTAAAACCGGAGTTGCTCCACGGTCGGAGCGGGAGGGAAAAATGGCGGCGCAAGCCAAATGGCGTCTGTCCGGCGACTATTTCGAGAATTGCAACTGCGAGGTGGTGTGTCCCTGCCTGGTCTCGCCTGCCGCACCGCTGACGGCGCGGCCGACTCAGGGCGTGTGCGACGTGGCGCTGCTATTCCACATCGAAAAGGGCAGCTACGAGCAGATTTCGCTCGACGGCCTGAATGTTGCCGTGATCGCCCATACACCGGGCGCCATGGCGGACGGCAACTGGACGCTTGCCGCCTATATCGACGAGCGCGCGGACGACCAGCAGACCGCGGCGCTCGGCGCCATTTTTGGCGGCGCCGAGGGCGGTCCCATGGCGGCCTTCGCGCCGCTGGTCGGCAAGCATCTCGGCGCGAAGAAGGTGGCGATCAAATACGCCGTCAACGGCAACATCCGCTCGGTGGAAATCCCCGGCATCATGCATATGGCGGTTGAGCCGCTGCCGAGCATGCATCCGGGCGGGGAGATTTGGGGCGCGATGGGCCATCCCGTCGCGCCGGACAAGCTCGCGTTCGGCGTCGGCAGCAAGGATAGCACCTTCGCCGACCACGGCATGCGGTGGGACAATTCCGGCAAGAACGGTCACTACGCTCCAATCAACTGGTCGAATTAGCTACGCGCCGGTCACGGCTCGCTGCTCATGAAACGCGCCCGGACCGATCGGCTCTTGGTGCAAGGCCACGTCATCCTTGGCCTGCTCCTGACGCTGGCGGCGGGCGCCTGGGCGCTGCTCGCCCGGCAGGGCGTCGAGGCGGGCACGGCGATGGCGTCGCCGACCATGGGCATGCATGGGCCGCTATTCCTCGCGATCTGGGTGGTCATGATGGTCGCCATGATGTTCCCGACCGCCGCGCCCATGATCCTCACCTTCCATCAGGTGCAGATGAGCAAACGCCGGCGCGGGCAAGCCTTCGTTGCAACCTGGGTGTTCGTGGCGGCCTACCTGCTGGTGTGGACGCTATCGGGTGTTGCCGCCTATGCGGGCGCCGTCGGCGCCGAGGCAATCGCCACACGCGCCGCGCTATCGCCGGCCGGCGCCGCCCGGATCGGCGGGGCGGTCCTCGTCGTCGCAGGTCTCTACCAGATCACGCCATACAAGGATCTGTGCCTGTCGAAGTGCCGCACGCCGATCAGCTTCATCTTGACCTCGTGGCGCGACGGAGCAGCGGGCGCGCTGCGCATGGGCGTGCTCCACGGCGCCTATTGCCTCGGCTGCTGCTGGCTGCTGTTCGTCATCTTGTTCCCGCTCGGCATTATGAACGTCGCCGCCATGGCGATGATCACGCTGGTCATTCTCGCCGAGAAGACGCTGCCTTGGGGGCGCCCGTTGGCCCGTGTCACGGCTGCCGGTCTCGTGGCCTACGGCGCGGTGGTGCTGGCTGCACCGCAAGTCCTGCCCACCTTCATGGCGCGTGGCGGCACGGCAGCGACCGCCGGGACCGCGCCGATGAACATGCAGACCATGCCGACGCCGGGAACATCACCACGCCGGCCAGGCAGTGAAGCTGCGCGGCCGACATCGCGCTAGAGCGTGGTGACCGAAGGCGGAATCGCCGTAGGTCTGAAATCACGCGACCAAACAAATACCTAGAGCGGGATGGCTGTTCTTTCTACAGCCATCCCGCTCTAGGCCGTCAGCTTGCGGAACCCGTCGGCGAACCGATCCACGTCCGCCTCGTCATTATAGACGTGCGGGCTGATCCGCATCCGTCCGAGCCGCGAGGCCACGAACACGCCCTCCGCCGCCAGTCGCTCGATCAGCGATGCGGGCATTCCGTTCGGGAACTTCAGGCTCAGCACGTGCGGCGCGCGCAGATGGGCGTCCGCCACCAGCACGCCCGAGTTGCGCAGGCTCTCCGCCAGCCGGTCGGTCAACATGCGCAGTCGGGCGACGATTGGCCCCGAACCCCACGCCGCCATCATCTCCATGCCGATCGCGGCCATTTCGAGCGAGATGAAGTGGTCGCGTTCCCCCATGTCGAAGCGGCGCGCGCCACAGACGTAGGCCGTATCGGCCATATAGGGGGTGCGCTCCGCGCCGATGCCGCGGCGCGCGGCCCCGGTCTGCTCCAGCGGCACCGCGTCCTGCCGGCGCTTCGCGATGTAGAGGAACGCCCGTCCATACGGCCCCAGCACCCATTTGTAGGTCGGGAACACCAGGAAGTCCGGATCGAGCCGGCGCACGTCCGTTGCCATGACGCCCGCCGAGTGGGTCGCATCGATCAGCAGGGCCGCACCCTGGGCGCGCAGCGCCACGGCGACGCGATCCACGTCGATCGCGCAGCCGTCGGACCAGTGCACCGAGGAGATCGAGGCCAGCGCGACCGGCGGCGCGCCTCTCCGTTCGATCGCGGCCAATAGGGCGGCGGTCCAGTCGCCGTCATCGGGCTGGCGCACGGTTTCGATGCTAAAACCTTCGGCCGCGGCCCGGGAGGTCCATTCCAGGACCGGCGAGGAGTGATCGTCCTGGATCAGCAGCACCCGGCTGCCGCGCGCGATCCGCAGTGCCTTGCCGGCGGTGGCGGCGCCGTAACTGACGGAAGAGATGATCGCCACGTCTTCGGCGTCGGCGTTGATCAGGCGCGCCGCCGCACGGCGTGCCCGCTCGTGCTGCTGCGCCGGAAAGTCCGGGTCGAGCTTCCAGGGCTGGCCCTTGCGGGCGACGCCCACATGCCCCGCGGCTTGCGATGCCAGCGGCAGCGGGCTCCAGGATGCCGCGTTCAGATAGCAGATCTCGCGCGGCAGATCGAACAGCGCGCGTTGCGATGGCAGCACGGAAATCCTCCTCGTCCGGTCGAAGCCGCGATCCTACGACCGAACCGGCGCCGATCGCCAAATCCGGCCAAAGCGCACCCTTGACCGGCGCCGCCGCGGCCCGCAGGGATGCGCCATGTCCGCGCCGCGCCTGGCTTGGCTGCAAGCCGCTGCTCTCCTGCCCCTCCTGCTCGGGGCGCACGCCCAGGCCGCCGGCCCGCCGCTGCCGATCCCGCCGCTGCCACCCGTGGCCGCGACGGCCACGCCCGCCGGCCCGCCGGCCGCCCCGGCCGCCCCGGCCGCCCCCGCACCCGCCCGCCCGCCGGCCAATCCGCACAAGGGCAGCGTCACCGGCCTGCCGCTGCCGCGCTTCGTCTCGCTGCGCACCGACGAGGTGAACCTGCGCAGCGGACCCGGAATGCAGTACCCGATCGAGTGGCTCTACAAGCGCCGCGGCCTGCCGGTGGAGGTCGAGCGCGAGTTCGATGTCTGGCGCCTGGTTGTCGATCCCGACGGGGTGAAGGGCTGGCTGCACGAGGCGACCATCACCGGCACCCGCACGTTCATCGTCACCGGCGCCGAGCACACGCTGCGCGCCGCCCCGCAACCCGACGCGGCACCGGTCGCGAAGCTGCAACCGGGCGTGATCGGGCGCATCCTGCGCTGCGACGCCGGCGCCGACTGGTGCCGCGTGCAAGTGAAGGACTATCGTGGCTGGCTGCCGCGCAACGATTTCTGGGGAACCAAGCCGGGGGAGGCGGTGCAGCAATGACGCCCTACGATCCGCCCGAGACCGCGCCGCACGCCCATCACGACATGGGCGGCGTGGCGCGCTACGCCTGCCGGCCGATCGACACCGGCCGCCACGCGCTCGATGATTTCGACCGCGAGGTGGATGCGATCCGCGGCCTGCTTGGCGCCCGCGGCGTGATGAGCGTCGATGAGCTGCGGCGCGGGATCGAGGCGATCCCCGAGGCCGACTACCACCGCCTGAGCTACTACCGCCGCTGGCTCGTTTCGATCACCGACACGCTGCTGCGCAAGGACGTGCTGACCGAAGCGGAGCTGCGCGACGCAATGGACGCGCCATGAAACTGAAGGCGGGGACGCGCGTGCGGGTGCGCGACGACTGGCCGGAGACGCGCGGCCCCTGCCACATCCGCACGCCGCACTATCTGCGCGGCCGGCCGGGCGTCGTGCTGCGGCATCTCGGCGACTTCCGCAACCCGGAGGAGCTGGCCTTCGCCCGTCCCGCTGCCGTGCTGCCGCTGTATCACGTGGCGTTCGCCCGCCGCGACATCTGGCCCGACGCCCCGGACGGCGAGATCGTGGCCGAATTGTTCGGCCCATGGCTGCTGCCGGCGTGACGGCCGCCAACGGGGTCGCCCGTTCGGCCGGCGCGCTGGCCGGCCTCAAGGTGATCGACCTCAGCCGCGTCCTCGGCGGGCCGTACGCGACCATGATCCTCTCCGATCATGGTGCCGAGGTCATCAAGGTCGAGCCGCCGCAGGGCGACGAGACCCGCGACTGGGGGCCGCCCTTCGCCGACGGCGAGGCGAGCTACTTCCTCGGCGTCAACCGCAACAAGCGGGCGCTGGCGCTCGACATCGGCCGGCCGGAGGGGCGGGCGGTGCTGCTGCGCCTGCTCGAAGGGGCGGATGTGCTGGTCGAGAACTTCAAGCCCGGTGCCATGGAGAAATGGGGTCTGGGCTATGAGGACACGCTGGCGTCGCGTTTCCCGCGGCTGATCCATTGCCGCGTCTCGGGCTTCGGCGCCGACGGGCCGCTCGGGGGCTTGCCCGGCTACGACGCCATTCTGCAGGCGATGACCGGGCTGATGAGCGTGAACGGCGATCCGGCGTCGGGCGCGGTGCGGCTCGCGACACCGGTCGTCGATCTGGCGACCGGCCTCTTTTCTGTCGTTGGCATCCTGATGGCCCTCCATGAGCGCACGCGGTCGGGGCGCGGGCAGTTTCTCGACATGACGCTGCATGATTGCGGCATGGCGCTGCTGCATCCGCACGCGGCCAATTGGTTCCTCAACGGCCGCCGGCCCGCGCCGCTCGGCAACCCGCACCCGAACATCGCGCCCTATGAGAAATACCCGACCCGCACCTGCGAGATCTTCGTCGCGGCCGGCAACGAGGGACAGTTCCGCAAGCTCGCGTCGGTGCTGGAGATGCCGGAGTTGCCCGACGATCCGCGCTTTCGCACCAACCAGGATCGGCTGATCAACCGCGCCGCTCTGATGGCGATTCTGGGCGCCGCCTTCGCCGCGCAGGACGGGCACGAAATCGCCGATCGGCTGCTGCGCGCGGGCCTGCCCGCCGGGCCGGTGCTGCCCGTCGATGAGGCGGTGGGATCGGCCCACGCGGCGCATCGCGAGATGGACGCGGCGATGGACGGCTATCGGGCGCTCGGGACGCCGATAAAACTCTCGCGCACGCCAGGCGGATTGCGCCGCAAGCCGCCGCGCTTCGCCGAGCACGCCGATGCGGTGCTTGCCGAGCACGGCTATGCCGCGGGCGAGATCGCGGCGCTGCGCGCGGCGGGCGTGCTGGTGACGCAGCGTCGGAAGTAGTGCCACCATTCCTGACTCGACTCGGTCGGGCTCGACCCCTCACAGAGAAGGAGCACGCATGCGCACCCCCCTCCGGCTCCTGGCCAGCCTGCTTGCCGCCGGCAGCCTCGGCATCGCCGCCCCGGCCGCGGCGCAACCTGCGAAGGCGCCGCTCAAGGTGGCCTGGATCGGCGATCTCACCGGCCCGCTGCAAGCCTACGCCAAGCAGCTCGACACCGGCTTGCGCATGGGCATCGAATACGCGACCCACGGCACCGATACCGTGGCCGGGCGCAAGATCGACATCATCGAGAAGGACAGCCAGTTCAAGCCCGACCTCGGCCGCACCCTGCTCGGCGCTGCCTATGGAGACGACAAGGTCGATCTCGCGATCGGCGGCACGTCGAGCGGGGTCGCACTGGCGATGCTGCCCGTGGCACAGGAATACAAGAAGGTGCTGATCGTCGATGGCGCGGTCGCCGACAGCATCACCGGCAGCAAATGGAACCAGTACATCTTCCGGGTCGATCGCAACTCCACCCAGGATGCGGTCGCGAACGCGCTCTCGATCGGCCACAAGGGCGTGGTGGTCGCCACGCTCGCGCAGGATTACGCCTTCGGCCGCGACGGCGTGAAGGCCTTCAAGACGGCGCTGGCGGCAACCGGCGCCAAGCTGGTCGATGAGGAATACGCACCGCCGACCACCACCGATTTCACCGCTCCCGCGCAGCGCATCTTCGATGCGCTGGCCAAGCAGCACGGCACCAAATACCTGTTCGTGCTGTGGGCGGGCGCCGATCCGATGGGCAAGCTCGCGGCCCTCGATCCGCAGCGCCTCGGCATCCACCTCGCGACCGGCGGCAATATCCTGCCGGTGCTGAAGGGGTGGAAGAATATCCCGAGCCTGAAGGGGATGGACGGTGCCACCTACTACTATTACGGCATCCCGAAGAACAAAGTGAACGACTGGCTGGTGGCCGAGCACGAGAAGCGGTTTCACCAGCCGCCGGACTTCTTCACCGCCAACGGCATGATTACCGGGCTTGCCCTGGTTGCGGCACTGGAGAAAACCAAGGGCGTCACCGACCCGGCAGTGCTGATCCCCGCGATGGAAGGCATGTCGTTCGACAGTCCGAAGGGCGAGGTGCAATTCCGCAAGCAGGACCACCAGTTGTTGCAGGCGATGTACGGGTTCAAGCTCGCCTTCCCGAAGGATGTCGCCTGGGCGGTGCCGGAGCTGACCCACACCTTCAGCATTTCCGAGATGAAGATTCCGATCACCAACAAGCGTTGATGGCGGCGGCCGCGATCCTGCAAACCAGCGGCCTGACCGTCCGCTTTGGCGGTCAGGCGGCCGTGGACCACGTCTCCTGCGCGTTCCATCCGGGCTCGCTCACCGCCATCGTGGGGCCGAACGGCGCCGGCAAGACGACGTATTTCAATCTGATTTCCGGTCAGCTTCGCGCCAGCGAGGGCGACGTGCTCCTGCACGGCCGCCGCATCACGCGTCTCGCCGCGCCGCTGCGCGCTCGCCGCGGGCTCGGCCGTGCCTTCCAGCTTACCAATCTGTTTCCGGATCTGACGGTGCTGGAGAATGTCCGCCTCTCGGTGCAGGCCCGGGCCAGGGTCGGACTGCATCTGCTCGGCCTGGCCGCCGACCATACCGAGCTGACCGCGCGCGCATTGGCCTGCCTGGAGCGCGTGCATCTCGCCGAGCGCGCGCGGCTGGCCGCCGCCATGCTCGGCCATGGCGATCAGCGCAAACTGGAGGTTGCGATCCTGCTGGCGCTGGAACCGGACATCTTCATGTTCGACGAACCGACCGCCGGGATGAGCGTGGACGAGGTGCCCGTGATCCTCGACCTCATCGACGAAATCCGGGCGCAGGGAGACCGCACGATCCTGCTCGTCGAGCACAAGATGGATGTGGTTCGCCGCCTCGCCGACCGGGTGATCGTGATGCACCAGGGCGCGCTGGTAGCGGATGGGCTGCCTGCCGAGGTGGTGGCCTCGTCGATCGTGCAGGAAGCTTATCTCGGCGTGCGGCGCACCCATGACTGAGCGCGCTGCGGCCGCCCCCAACCTGCTCGAACTCGAAGGCGTGCACACGCATATCGGACGGTATCACATTCTGCATGGGGTCGATCTCGCCGTGCCGGAGGGCGGGCTGACCATGCTGCTTGGCCGCAACGGCGCCGGCAAAACCACGACGCTGCGCACGGTGATGGGTCTGTGGCAGGCGTCCGGCGGAAGCATCCGGTTCGCGGATATCGACATCACCGGCTGGGCCACGCCCGACATCGCCCGGCTCGGCATCGCCTATGTGCCGGAGACCATGGGCATCTTCACGCAGCTTACCGTGCGCGAGAACATGCTGCTGGCGACCGCCTCGGGCCGGTTCGACAGCGCGCGGCTCGACAGCCTCTTCGCGCTGTTCCCGGTGCTGAAGCAGAAATGGGACCAGCAGGCCGGCGGCCTCTCGGGCGGGCAGAAGCAGATGCTGGCGATCGGCCGCGCCATCGTCGAACGGCGCCGCCTGATGGTGGTGGACGAACCCACCAAGGGCCTCGCACCGGCCGTAATCGAACACCTGATCGCGGGCTTCCAGGCGCTGAAGGCGGCGCGCGCCACCATCCTGCTGGTCGAGCAGAATTTTCACATGGCGCGCAGCCTGGGCGACGCCGTGGCGGTGATGGATGACGGCCGGGTCGTCAGTCGTGGCCGGATGGCCGACCTCGTCGCCGACGAGGCGTTGCAGGAGAGCCTGCTCGGCCTCAGCCTGGCGGCCCATCAATGAGGCGGCCAATAAGGCGGTTCGGGGATCGCGCGATCTTTCTCGCCCTCCCGCTGCTTGCCGCAATCGTGCTGCCGGCGATGTCGCTGCCGACCTGGATCACACTGACCGCAGCGGGCGTGGCGATGGGCATGATGCTGTTTCTGATGGCAGCGGGACTGACCCTGGTCTTCGGCCTCATGGACGTGCTGAATTTCGCCCACGGCAGCTTCATCACGCTCGGCGCCTTTCTGGCGGTGAGCGTGTTCGCCCGTCTGGGCGGCTGGGTCGGTGCGGACAGTCTCGGATTAAATGTCCTCGCACTCGGGGTGGCGGTGACTGTCGCAGCCATCGTCGGCGGCGCGGCCGGGATCGCGTTCGAACGGATCATCGTCCGGCGCGTCTATGGTTCGCATTTGCAACAAATCCTGATGACCGTCGGAGGGTTGATCGTCGCCGATCAGGCGATGGTGGTGGTATGGGGCGCCGAGCCGCTGGCGATCGCCAAGCCGGCCACGCTGCGCGGCAGCCTGATCCTCGGCGGCGCCGCGATCGAGACCTATCGCCTCGTTGCCGTCGCCCTCGGGATCGCGGTCTATGCGGTCATGCTTCTGGTCCTGAACCGTACCCGCATCGGCCTGCTGGTGCGGGCCGGGGTGGAGAACCGCGAGATGGTGGAAGCCCTCGGCTTTCGCATCCGGCGCCTGTTCATTGGCGTGTTCGCGGCCGGGACGGCGCTCGCCAGCATCGGCGGCGTGATGTGGGCGGTCTATCAGGAGATGGTAACGGCGGCGATCGGCAGCGACATGCTCATCCTGGTGTTCCTCGTCGTCATCATCGGCGGCTTGGGATCGGTGACGGGCTGCTTTCTCGGCGCGCTGCTGGTCGGGCTCACGGCAAACTATGTCGGGTTTCTCGCTCCAACCCTGGCACTCGGCTCCAACATTGCACTCATGGTGCTGGTGCTGCTGTGGCGCCCGCGCGGCCTGCTGCCGGTGGCGCGATCGTGAGGACGCGGCTGCTCTCCGGCGATCTGCCGGGCCATCCCGCAGCGAGCACCCTGCTGGTTGCCCTGCTGGTCGGGCTTGGGCTGGCACCATTTCTGGTCCACGGCACGATGGCGCTGCAAACGGCGGCGCGCATCTGCATCTTCATCGTGCTCGCCGCCAGCTACGACATGCTGCTCGGCTACACCGGGATCGTCTCGTTCGCGCATACCATGTTCTTCGCGTTCGGCGCCTATGGCGTGGCGATCCCGCTCGCGCGCGGGCTGGTCGGTTGGGGCGCGGTGCTGGGCGGCACGCTCGGCGCCGCGGCACTCGCGGCCGCCATCGCTGCCGGGATGGCACTCCTCGGCCTGCGGGTGCAGCGGATCTTCTTCTCGATGATTACGCTGGCGGTGGCGAGTTTCGCTCAGATTCTGGCAACCAAGTTGCGCGATCTCACCGGCGGCGAGGACGGGCTGACCTACTCGCTGCCCACCCTTCTGACGCCGGGGTTCCGTCTGCGGCAGGCGCCGCTGTTTGGCGTGGCTCTCGATGGCCGCCTGGTCACTTATTACCTCATTTTCGCGGTCGCACTCGCGCTGTTCCTGCTGATGCTGCGCTTCGTCAACTCGCCGTTCGGACGCGTGATCCAGGCGATCCGCGAGAACGCGTTCCGTGCCGAGGCGCTCGGTTATCGCACGATCGTTTATCGGACGGTGGCGAGCGCGCTGTCGGCGGCGATCGCGTCGGTCGCCGGCGCGCTGATGGCGCTGCTGCTGGGCTATATCGGCCCCGACACCACCCTCTCGTTTTCGATCATGGTCGATCTTCTGTTGATGGTGGTGATCGGCGGCATGGGCACGCTCTACGGCCCGGCTCTCGGGGCGGCCGTCATCGTGCTGGCGCAATACGATCTTCAACCCGCGCTGGGCGCCGCTGCGGGTGCCACCGCCGGACTGCCCTTGCTGCCCGCGCTGTTCAATCCCGACCGCTGGCTGCTCTGGCTCGGGACGCTGTTCGTTCTGATCGTCTATTTCCTACCCGCCGGCATCGTCGGTACGCTGCGCCACCAGACCCTGCGCGACACCGGGCCACGCAGAGACACGACCCGCCGCCGCGTTCAGGCCGGCTAAAAGGAAACGCCACGATGAATACACGTCGTACCCCGTCGCTGCGAGGAGCAACGCGACGAAGCAGTCCATTTGTGTCGCACGGTGCCCCGGGCCTGCGCCGGGGCAAGCTGCGAGCCTGGGCCGCGAACGCGGCCAACTGCTCCTCTCCGCCCGCGCTTGCGGGGGGAGAGGTTGGGTGAGGTGGGTGGTGTGCCCAAAATCGATGCACCGAGCCAGCCGACAGACCCACCTCTCCCCGACCCTCTCCCCCCGCAAGCGCGGGCGGAGAGGGAGAATCGATCTTGTTGATTGGTCAAGTGTCATAACCCAGCCGCGCCCCTGTACCGGCCAGTTCCCATGCGCCCGGTGTCTTCGCAGCCCGCAGGGGCAGCAGGCGCGCAGCACCCTCTCTGGCTCAGGCCGTTGTTCCATCCTCAGCAGACCGGCAGCGCCGGTCGCGAAACTAGTGGAAAAAACCTGACGCTTGGCACCCGGGCTCAAGGTCGGTCCAAGGTGGAAAGCAGGCTGTATCTTCGGCAATATGGACGCCTCACGCAGGAGGATCACAATGGCAACGCCAGAGCGTCCGTCTTTCATCGCCCACTGGAGCGAGATCGAGCGACCCGATGACCAGCATTATGACGGCGATGACGAGCTGATGAGCATCGGCGCGCCTTTCGGCAGAGATTTCGGCCTGACGAAGCTGGGCATTCATCACGAGAGACTGCCACCTGGACGGCGCACATCCTTTCCACACGCCGAGAGCGCAGAGGAAGAGTTTGTGTACGTCATCGAAGGCGAGCCTGATGTTTGGCTCGACGGCCATCTCCATCGACTAAAGCCGGGCGATGCAGTTGGATTTCCGGCCGGCACGGGGATCGCGCATAGCTTCCTTAACAACACCGAAGCCGAGGTTCGCCTGCTCGTGGTGGGAGAACGGAGCAAACCTGAGAACCGCATCTTCTATCCGCTCAATCCCGACCGCAGACCGCTGCGCGAGGATTGGTGGGACGATCCTCCGAAGCACGCCACGGGTCCTCACGACGGGTTGCCGGACCTCGTGCGCGCCGCGAAGGCTCGGCGACAAGCCGAATAGGTCCGCTCAGGGCCGAGGCCGGACGGGCGACCCCCGAGACTGGCGACCCCTACTCCGCCGCCGCCTGCCGCAGCCGGAAGGCGGCCATCGGATAGACGCCGAGGATGCGCACTTCGCGCGAGAAGAAGCCGAGTTCCTCCAATGCGCGGCGCACCCCCGGCTGCTCGGGATGGCCCTCGACGTCGCACAGGAACTGCGTCGCGGTGAACTGGCCGTCCACCATGTAGCTCTCGAGCTTGGTCATGTTCACGCCGTTGGTCGCGAAGCCGCCCAGCGCCTTGTAGAGCGCACCGGGCACGTTGCGCACGCGGAACACGAACGTCGTCATCAGCCGCGGCGCGTCGGCGGGCGGCGTGCGTGCGGCGCGGGCCGCGACGTAGAAGCGCGTGGTGTTGTGCGCCGCGTCCTCGACGTTCGCGCGCAGCACATCGAGGCCATAGAGGTCGGCAGCCAGCGCCGAGGCGATCGCCGCATCTTCCGGCCGGTTCCACTCGGCGACCCGTTGCGCGGCCCCGGCGGTGTCCGCCTCGACCACCGCCTCGGCGCCGAGCTCGCGCACCAGCGTTCGCACCTGGCCGAGTGCCACCGCGTGCGAATGCAGCCGCCGCACGCCCGCGATGGTGGCGCCGCGCGGCGCCATCAGGCAGTGCTCGACGCGCTGGAAATGCTCGCCCACGATGTGCAGCCCGCTGCCGGGCAGCAGCGCGTGGATGTCGGGCACGCGGCCGGCGAGGCTGTTCTCGCAGGGCAGCATCGCGAGCTCCGCGGCACCCGAGCGCACCGCCTCGATCGTCTGCTCGAAGGTGTCGCAGGGCAGCGTCGCGCGCCCCGGATAGGCGGTGCGGCAGGCGAGGTCGGAATAGGCGCCGGGGCGGCCCTGGAAGGCGATCGCCTCGGTCATGCGGCAAGCATCCGCCGCGCGCGTTCGAGGTCTTCGGGCGTATCGACGCCGAACGGCGCGTGATCGACGCGCGCGCAGGCAATCCGCATCCCCGCCTCCAGCGCGCGCAACTGCTCCAGCCGTTCGCGCCGTTCGAGCGGCGATTCCGGCAATGCCACGAACCGCGCCAGTGCCGCGCGGCGCCAGGCATAGACGCCGATATGGTGCCAGCGCGGTCCGTCACCGTAAGGGATCGCCGCGCGCGAGAAATAGAGCGCGGGCGAGACCGCGCGGCCGCGCTCGAACGCGCAGGCGGCCTTCACCACCGAGGCCAGCGCCCATTCCTCCGGATCAGTGATCGGCGAAACCAGGGTCGCGATGTCGATCGCCGGGTCGGCGAGCGGGGCGAGCACGGCGCGCAGTTGCGCCGCGGGGATGGTGGGCAGGTCGCCTTGCAGGTTGAGCACGACATCGTGCCGCCCCTCGGGGTCGAGCTCGGCAAGGGCCGCATGGACGCGATCGGAGCCCGACGGCAGCGACGGGTCGGTGAGCACGGCGAGGCCGCCGGCGCGGCGCACCGCCTCGGCCACGTCCGCCTCGGCGCAGGCGACGGCGACTGGCCCGACCGCGGCTTCGCGTGCGCGGTCGAGCACGTGCACGATCATCGGCCGGCCGCCGATATCGGCGAGCGGCTTGCCCGGCAGGCGCGTGGATGCCATCCGCGAGGGAATGACGACGACCGGCGTCATCGCGGCGCCACCGGCGGCGTGGGGGCGGGCAGCGCGGGTTGCTGGACCAAAACCGTTCCCATATGGTGCGCCGCAGCTTATGAAGCCCGCCTGCCCGGCGCAACGCCGGGCCGCGCCCCCCGCGAACGTCACGGAGCCGCACGACCCGCATGCGCGACGACCTGGCAGTCAACAAGATCCTCGGCGCAATCCTGACGGCCCTGATGCTGTGGATGTTCGGCACCCTGGTCAGCGACGCGCTGGTGCATCCGGCGCTGCTGAAGAAGGCCGCGATCGCGATCCCCAATGCCCCCGGCGCCCCTGGTGCCCCCGCCGCCGAGCCGTCGATCGCGGCGCTGCTGCAAACCGCGAGTGCCGAGCGCGGCAAGGCCGATACCGAGCGCGTCGGCTGCACCGCCTGCCACAGCTTCGCCAAGGGCGGCCCCACGATCGTCGGGCCCGACCTCTACAACATGGTCGGCCAGCAGGTCGCCACGGTCCCCGGCTTCGACTTTTCGGCGGCGCTGAAGGCACACCACGGCCCCTGGACCTATGCCGAGCTCAATCAGTGGATCAAGGATCCGGCCGCCTATGCGCCCGGCACCAAGATGACCTTCGCCGGCGTGCCCAGCGACAAGGAGCGTGCCGACATCATCATGTATCTGCGCAGCCTGTCCCCCAAGCCCGAGCCGCTGCCGCCGGCACCCAAGAAGACGGCCGCCGCCGCGGCAGCCCCCAACCTTGCCAGCATGAAGCCGCCGGAGCAGGTCGCGTACCTGTTGCAGAGCGCCAGCCCCAAGGAGGGCCACGCGATCATGGAGCGGGTCGGCTGCACCGCGTGCCACAGCATCGTCAAGGGCGGCCCCGCCGATCGTCGGGCCGCCGCTCTATGGCGTGGTCGGCCGGCCGGTCGCCTCGGTGCCTGGCTTCGCCTACTCGGACGCACTGAAGAAGCACCACGGCCCCTGGACCTATGCCGAGATCTTCCAGTGGATCAAGGACCCGGCCCAATACGCGCCCGGCACCAAGATGACGTTCGCGGGCCTGCCGGACCCGAAGCAGCGGGCGGACGTGATTTCCTTCCTCCGCACGCTCTCCGACCATCCCGAGCCGCTGCCGCCGGCGCCGGGCGGGGAGACCGCGGCCAAGGCGGGCGCGGCCAAGGCGGTGCGCGGGCGCGCCAAGCAGCCCGCGACCAAGGCCTCCGCGACCGCCCCGGCGGCAGCCGCTGCACCCGCGCCGGCAGCGGCAAAACCCTGACCGACGGCGAGCGCGACGCGCTGATCGCGGCGGCGGCGGCGGCGGCCGATGCCGCCGGCGCCGCCATCCGTCCGTTCTTCCGCACCGGCGTCGCGGCCGACCTCAAGGATGACCAGAGCCCGGTCACGATCGCCGACCGCAACGCCGAGCAGGCGATGCGGGCGGTGCTGCGCCGCGCGTTTCCCCGAACACGGCATTCTCGGCGAGGAGTTCGGCGCGGAAAATCCCGGTGCCGACCTGCGCTGGGTGCTCGACCCGATCGACGGCACGCGCGCGTTCATCACCGGCCGGCCGATCTTCGGCACGCTGGTGGCCCTGCTCGACGGCGAGCGCCCGATCCTGGGCGTGATCGACCAGCCGATCACCGGCGAGCGCTGGATCGGTGCCGCCGGCCGCCCGAGCGTCTTTCGCGGCGAGTTCGGCGGCACGGCCGGCTGCCGCCGCTGCCCGACCCTCGCGGCCGCCGAACTCTCCTGCACCAACCCCGAGATGCTGACCGAGGCGGACGAGCCGCGCTGGCGGCGGCTCGCGCAGGCGGTGCGCCGCGTCTCCTGGGGCGGCGACTGCTACGCGCACGGTTTGCTGGCGCTCGGCCAGATCGACGTGATCGCCGAGGCGTCGATGAAGCTGTGGGACTGGGCAGCGCTGGTGCCGGTGATCGAGGGCGCGGGTGGCCGCGTCACCGACTGGCAGGGCGAGCGCTTTGCGCGAGGGCGGCGACGGGCGCGTGCTGTCGGTCGGCGACCCGGCGCTGCTTGGCTCTGCGGTGTCACGCGCTCGCGGCTTGACCGATCCGCCGCCGGTCCCCCAAATGCCCCCCGGGACCGGAGAGCCAAGAATGCGCGCCATCGCCGCCTTGACCGCCGTGCTGCTGCTGGCGTTCGCTGCGGCGCCGGTGCGGGCGGCGACGCGACGAGACGGCGGCCGTGACCAAGAGTCACGGCTTCGCGGTGCTGAGCACGCCCGGCCTGCCGGCGGATTTCCCCTATTTCCCCTACGTCAATCCGAACGCGCCGAAGGGCGGCACGATCACGCTCGGCGCGCTCGGCAGCTTCGACAGCTTCAACCCGTTCATCGTCCGCGGCACCGCCGCGTCCGGGATCAACCGCGTGTGGGACACGCTGCTGGCGCCGTCGAGCGACGAGGTCGCGACCGCCTACGGGCTGCTCGCGCAGACGATCGAGGTGCCGGCCGACCATTCCTGGGTCGCCTTCGACCTGCGGCCGGAGGCGAAGTTCAACGACGGCACGCCGGTGACGGCGGCCGACGTCGCCTGGACGTTCCAGACCATGGTGCAGCACGGGCGCCCCTTCTATCGCGCCTATTACGGCGACGTGACCGGCGTCACCGTCACCGGGCCGCGCCGCGTGGTGTTCCACCTCAAGCCCACCGACAACCGCGAGATGCCGCTGATCCTGGGCGAGATGGCGGTGCTGCCGGAGCATTGGTGGCACGGTCGCGACTTCTCCCGCCCGCTGCACGATCCGCCGCTCGGCTCCGGCCCGTACCGCGTCGGGCACGCTCGAATTCTCCCGCAGCGTGGTCTATCAGCGGGTGCCGGACTACTGGGCGGCGAATTTGAACGTCGAGCGCGGGATGAACAATTTCGACGAGATCCGCACCGAGTACTACCGCGAAGCCACGGTGGCGATGGAGGCGTTCAAGGCCGGGCAGATCGATTTCCGCCAGGAGAACATCGCCAAGAACTGGGCCACCGCCTACGATTTCCCGGCCGTGCGGCAGGGCCTGGTGGTCAAGGAGCTGGTGCCGATGCGCCTGCCCACCGGCATGCAGGGCTTTGCGATGAACACCCGCCGGCCGCCGTTCGACAATCCGCTGGTGCGCGAGGCGCTCGCCTGGGCCTACGATTTCGGCTGGGCGAACAAGAACTTGTTCTACAACAGCTACACGCGCAGCCTGAGCTATTTCAGCAACAGCGACATGGCCTCCTCCGGCGTGCCGACGGGCGGCGAGCTCAAGCTGCTGCTGCCGTTCAAGGCCAAGCTGCCGGCCGACGAGTTCACCAAGCCCTACACGCTGCCGGTCACGAACGGCTCCGGCAACAACCGCCCCGAGCTGGTCCGCGCGCTGAAGCTGCTCGGCCGGGCGGGCTGGACCGTGAAGCACCTCAAGCTGGTCGAATGCGCAAGGCCAGCCGATGCGCTTCACCATCCTGCTCTCCGATCCGACCTTCGAGCGCGTGCTGCTGCCTTATGTGCAGACGCTGAGCCATCTCGGCATCGACGCGAGCGTGCGCACCGTCGATCCCTCGCGATACCAGCACATGGTGGACGCGTTCGATTTCGACATGACGATGGGGGTGTTCCCGGAATCGGACATGCCTGGCAGCGAGCAGCGCGACAACTGGACCTGTGCGGCGGCAAAGGCGGACGGCAGCAACAATCTGATGGGCGTGTGCAACCCGGTGGTCGATGCGCTGGTGGGCAAGGTCATTGCCGCCCGCTCCCGGCCGGCGCTGGAGGATGCAGTTCATGCGCTCGACCGCACGCTGCTGTGGGGCTGGTACGTCGTGCCGAACTGGTACTTGAACAAGTTCCGCATCGCCTACTGGAACCGCTTCGATCATCCGAAGGCGACGATCCGCGCCGGCTTCGTGCTCGACGATTGGTGGGAGAACAGCGCGAAGGCGGCCGCGACCGATGCGGCGCGGAGCCATGCCGGGCACTAGCCAAGCAAGGACTCGATCGTGACACGAATGAGGAGGGGGCCGAGGGTCTCCCCCTCCCCTTGTGGGAGGGGGCTGAGGGGAGGGGTTGCCGCGGTATGGAAATCGATGCGGCACCACCCCCCACCCCGGCCCTCCCCCGCAAGGGGGGAGGGAGAAGACCGCCATCCGTGCCGGATTGGCGGGAATGCTGCTTAGATGGCGGCCTATCTCCTGCGGCGCCTGCTGCTGCTGATCCCGACGCTGTTCGGCATCATCACCATCAACTTCGTCGTCGTGCAGTTCGCGCCCGGCGGGCCGGTCGATCAGATGATCGCCGAGCTCAAGGGCCACGGCGGCGGCATGACGACGCGCATGACCGGCGCCGGGGCCGAGGAGGCGGCCGGTCCCGGCAGCTATCGCGGCGCGCACGGACTCGATCCGCAGACGATCGAGCGGATCAGGCACATGTTCGGCTTCGACAAGCCGCCGCTGACGCGGTTCCTGGACATGGTGGGCGGCTATCTGCGCTTCGATTTCGGCCGCAGCTTCTTTCAGGATGAAGGGCGTGCTGCACCTGATCGCAACCAGGCTGCCGGTCTCGGTCTCGCTCGGTGTCTGGTCCACGCTGCTGGTCTATCTGATCTCGATCCCGCTCGGCATCGCCAAGGCGGTGCGCGACGGCAGCCGCTTCGACGTGGCGACTTCCGCCGCGGTGCTGGTCGGCTACGCGATCCCGGGCTTCCTGTTCGCGATCCTGCTGGTGGTGCTGTTCGCCGGCGGCAGCTTCGTGCAGTGGTTCCCGCTGCGCGGGCTGATCAGCTCGGGCACCGAGCACTGGTCGCTGCCGGCGCGGGCCGGCAACTATCTCTGGCACATGGTGCTGCCGACGATCGCACTGGTCGCCGGCGGCTTCGCCAGCCTGACGATACTGACCAAGAACTGCTTCCTCGAGGAGATCCGCAAGCAGTACGTCGTCACCGCCCGCGCCAAGGGTGCCAGCGAGCGGCGCGCGCTCTACGGCCACGTGTTCCGCAACGCCATGCTGCTGATCGTCGCCGGCTTCCCGTCGGCGTTCATCGCGATGCTGTTCTCCTCGCAGCTTCTGGTGGAAATCATCTTCTCGCTCAACGGGCTCGGGCTGCTCGGCTTCAACGCGGCGATCCAGCGCGACTATCCGGTGATGTTCGGCACGCTCTACATCTTCACCCTGCTCGGACTGCTGATGCAGATCGTGGGCGACCTGATGTACACCGTCGTCGATCCGCGGATCGACTTCGAGGCGCGGCGGTGAGGCTGTCTCCGATCGCGCGACGCCGCCTTGCCATCTTCCGCGCCCACGGGCGGGGCTGGTGGTCGCTGTGGCTGTTCTCGGTGCTGTTCGTCATCTGCCTGTGCGCCGAGTTCGTCGCCAACGACCGCCCGCTGGTGATCCGCTACCAGGGACACTGGTTCTTCCCCGTGCTGTTCGACTACAGCGAGAGCGCGTTCGGGCCAGACTTCCTGCCGACCGAGGCCGACTACACCGACCCCGACGTGCAGAAGGCGATCCGGGCCCACGGCTGGATGGTCTGGCCGCTGGTGCCCTATGGCTACAATACGATCGTCAAGAACCTGCCCTCGCCCGCGCCGTCGCCGCCGACCTGGCAGAATCCGCTCGGCACCGACGACCAGGCGCGCGACGTGCTGGCCCGCGTGATCTACGGCTTCCGCATCTCGGTGCTGTTCGGATTCTCGCTCACCATCATCTCTTCGACGGTCGGCATCGCCGCCGGCGCGGTGCAGGGCTATTACGGCGGCCTGACCGACCTGTTGTTCCAGCGCTTCATCGAGATGTGGTCGGGGATGCCGCAGCTTTTCCTGCTGATCATCCTGGGCAGCATCATCACGCCCGGCTTCTGGGTGCTGCTGGCGTTCTTGCTGCTGTTCTCGTGGATCAACCTGACCGGCGTGGTGCGGGCGGAGTTCCTGCGCGGCCGCAACCTCGACTACGTCCGCGCCGCCCGCGCGCTCGGCGTGCGCAATCTTTTCATCATGTGGCGCCATATCCTGCCCAACGCGATGGTCGCGGCGCTCACCTTCCTGCCGTTCACGCTGTCGGGGTCGGTCACGATCCTCGCCAGCCTGGATTTCCTGGGCTTCGGCCTGCCGCCCGGCTCGCCCTCGCTTGGCGAACTGGTGAGCCAGGGCAAGAACAATTTGCAGGCACCCTGGCTCGGCATCACCGCCTTCGTCGTGCTCGGCGGCATCCTGGTGCTGCTGATCTTCATCGGCGAGGCGGTGCGCGACAGCTTCGATCCACGCAAGCTGCCGGCATGAGCCTGCGCAAATGAGCTTGGTCGTCGTCGAGCAGCTCGGCGTGCGGTTCGGGGAGCGGATTGTCGTCGATCGGGTCTCGTTCACGCTCGATCAGGGGCGAGACGCTGGCGATCGTCGGCGAGAGCGGATCGGGCAAGTCGCTGACGGCGCTCTCGCTGCTGCAATTGCTGCCGGCGGGCGCGGTCTGCTCCGGCAGCGTCGTGCTGGCGGGCAACCAGATGATCGGCGCCGACGCGCGCTGCCTCCGACGCAGCCGCGGCGGCATCGCGGGGATGGTGTTCCAGGAACCGATGACCAGCCTCAATCCGCTGCACCGGATCGGGCGGCAGGTGGCGGAGGCGATCGCGCTGCACCGGCCGGTCGCGCGCGGGAAGCTGCGGCGGCACGTCATCGAGCTGCTCGACCAGTGCGGCTTCCCCGACGCCGAGCATCGGCTGGAGGCGTTCCCGCACCAGATCTCCGGCGGCCAGCGGCAGCGCGTGATGATCGCGATGGCGCTCGCCAACGATCCGGCGCTGCTGATCGCCGACGAGCCGACCACGGCACTCGACGTCACCATCCAGGCGCAGATCCTCGACCTGCTCGCCCAGCAGAAGGCCGCGCGCGGGCTGGCGCTGCTGCTGATCACGCACGACCTCGCCATCGTGCGCCACTATGCCGACCGCGTCTGCGTGATGCAGGGCGGCCGCATCGTCGAACAGGGTGCCGCGGAGGCGGTGTTCACCCGCCCCCAGGATCCGTACACGAAGATGCTGCTTGCCGCCGAGCCGCGCGGGCGGCCCGCGCCGGTGCCGGCGGGCGCACCCGAGATCATGGCGGTGCGTGATCTGCGCGTGCATTTCGCCATCCGCCGCGGCGTGCTGCGCCGCGTGGTCGGCTCGGTGCGGGCCGTCGATGGCGTGACGCTTTCGGTGCGCGCCGGCGAGACGGTGGGACTGGTCGGCGAGAGCGGCTCGGGAAAATCGACCACCGGGTTCGCGATGCTGCGCCTGGAGCGCAGCGAGGGCAGCATCCGCTTCGAGGGGCGCGAGATCAGCGACCTCAACCAGCGCCGCCTGCGCGGCTTGCGCAAGCGCGCGCAGATCGTGTTCCAGGACCCGTTCAGCAGCTTGTCGCCGCGCATGTCGGTGGGCGACATCGTGGCCGAGGGGTTGCTTGTGCATGAGCGCCTGACCGCCGCCGAGCGCGCGCGTCGCGTCGCCGAGAGCCTCGCCGAGGTTGGGATGGAGCCCGAGATGGCGGAGCGCTATCCGCACGAGTTCAGCGGCGGCCAGCGGCAGCGCGTGGCGATCGCGCGCGCGATGGTGCTCAAGCCGCATTTCGTGGTGCTGGACGAGCCGACCAGCGCGCTGGACCGTTCGGTGCAGTCGCAGATCGTCGATCTGCTGCGCGACCTGCAACAAAGCCACGGCCTCGCCTATCTGTTCATCAGCCATGACCTTTCGGTGGTGCGGGCGCTGGCGCACCGCGTAGTGGTGCTGCGCCGCGGCGTGGTGGTCGAACAGGGCGACGCGGACCAGATCTTCCTCGCTCCGCGCGAGGAATACACGCGCGCCCTGCTCGCCGCCGCCTTCGCGCGCGAACCGGATCGGGTTTCGGCCCCCGCTTGATTGAAGGCCCCGCTTGATTGAAGGCCCCCGCTTGATCGAAGGCGAAGACTGCCATTCTCCCTCTCCGCCCGCGCTTGCGGGGGAGAGGGTCGGGGTGAGGTGGGCCTATCGGCTGGCTCGGTGCATGGATTTTAACCGCGCGACCCACCTCACCCAACCTCTCCCCCGCAAGTGCGGGCGGAGAGGAACAGTTGGCGTCTTCCGACATTCACCCGATGGTCCCGCCCCGCATCGCCGCGCTACCTTGCGGCGGGCGCCGCCGCGGTGCAAAGCTCGGCGTACGAATGGATTGCGGAGCTGAGGGCGGTATGGCGAAAATCAAGGTGAAGAACCCCGTCGTGGAACTCGACGGCGACGAGATGACCCGGATCATCTGGGGCTTCATCAAGGACAAGCTGGTCCTGCCCTATCTCGATATCGAGCTGCTCTATTTCGATCTCGGCATCGAGCACCGCGACGCGACCGACGATCAGGTGACGATCGATGCCGCGCACGCGATCCGCAAGCACGGCGTCGGCGTCAAATGTGCGACCATCACCCCCGACGAGGCGCGGGTCGCGGAGTTCGGGCTGAAGAAGATGTGGCGCAGCCCGAACGGCACCATCCGCAACATCCTCGACGGCACCATCTTCCGCGAGCCGATCGTCTGCCGCAACGTCCCCCGCCTGGTGCCGCACTGGTCGCAGCCGATCGTGATCGGCCGCCACGCCTACGGCGACATCTATCGCGCGACCGAGGCCAAGATCCCCGGCCCCGGCCGCGTGACGCTGACCTACCAGCCCGCCGACGGCGGCCCCGCGCAGGTCATGGAGGTGCACGACTTCAAGGGCCCCGGTGTCGCGATGGGGATGCACAACACCACGGCCTCGATCGAGGGCTTTGCGCGCGCGACCTTCAACTATGCGCTGGCGCGCAAGTACCCGGTCTATCTCTCCACCAAGAACACCATTCTCAAGGCCTATGACGGCACCTTCAAGGATGTGTTCCAGGAGGTGTTCGACCGCGAGTTCAGGCCCCAGTTCGACCGCGCCGGCCTCACCTATGAGCACCGGCTGATCGACGACATGGTGGCCTGCGCGCTGAAATGGTCGGGCGGCTATCTGTGGGCGTGCAAGAACTACGACGGCGATGTGGAGAGCGATATCGTGGCCCAGGGCTTCGGCTCGCTCGGCCTGATGAGCAGCGTGCTGCTGAGCCCCGATGGCCGCACGGTCGAGAGCGAGGCGGCGCACGGCACCGTGACCCGCCACTTCCGCGAGCACCAGAAGGGGCGCGAGACCAGCACCAACCCGATCGCGTCGATCTTCGCCTGGACGCGCGGCCTCGCCTATCGCGGCCGCTTCGACGACACGCCGGCGGTGACGCGCTTCGCCGAGACGCTGGAGCGGGTGTGCGTGCAGACCGTCGAAGCGGGGCACATGACGAAGGACCTCGCCGTACTGGTCGGGCGCGAGCAGAAATGGCTGAACACGCAGGACTTCCTGGGCAAGATCGACGAGAACCTGAAGGCGGCGATGGCACAGTCCGCCGCCGCCTGACCGAACTCGGACGCGAGGGGCAAACCGGATGGACGAGCGGGCGATCTTGACGCGCACCAGGGTGGCGCGGCGCGGCTTCGTGATGAGCGGGCTGATCTCGGGGCTGACGCTGGCGACCACGCGGGTCGAGGCGCAGGCAATCCACACCGATACCGCCGGGCTGGATGCGGCCGAGATCAAGATCCCGGTCGCCGACGGCGGCATGCCGGCCTACTACGCCCGCCCGCAGGGCAACGGTCCGTTCCCGACCGTGCTGGTGATCGAGGAGGTCTTCGGCGTCCACGACTACATCAAGGACGTCTGCCGGCGTCTGGCCAAGCTCGGCTATGTCGCGGTCGCCCCCGAGCTCTATGCGCGCGAGGGCGACCTGACGGAGGCGATGTCGGCACAGGCGGCGTCCGCCATCGCCAACCGCGCGCCGGAGCGGCAGATCAATTCCGATCTCGACGCGGCCGCCGCCTGGGCCGGGCAGAACCGCGGCGATCCGGGCCGGCTCGGCGTCACCGGCTTTTGCCGCGGCGGCCGATTGACCTGGCTCTATGCCGCGCACAACCCCGCGCTGAAGGCCGCCGTCGCGTGGTACGGCCCGTTCAGCGGCGCGACCAACGCGGTGCAGCCTCTCGGGCCGCTCGATGTGGTGGGCAGGCTCAATTGCCCGGTGCTGGGACTCTATGGCGGGAAGGACCCCAGCACGACGCCCGCCCAGATCGCCCAGGCCGAAGCGGAAGCGAAGGCGGCCGGCAAGACGGTCGTGTTCGTCGTCTATCCCGATGCCATGCACGGGTTCCACGCCGACTACCGCCCGAGCTACAACGCCGCCGATGCCAAGGACGGCTGGGCACGGATGCTGGCCTGGTTCCGCCGCTACGGGTCGCCTGACCTCACCGGTCCTGGTATCGACCCTCACGACAGCGCCGCCGCGACCCATTGCGCCCAGGCGAGCGTCGCACGGTCCTCGCCGCGCCGGCCGACGATCTGCACGCCGAGCGGCAGGCCGGCGGGTCCGACCCCAGCAGGCACGGTCACACAGGGAACGTGCAGGCTGGTCCAGAGATAATTGAAGATCGGATCGCCGGTCCAGGCGAGGCCGGCGGGCGCCTCGCCCGGCGCCGCGGGGGTGAGCAGCACGTCGAGATCGGTGGTCGCGGGGCCGAACGCCTCCTGCGCGGCGCGGAACGCGGCGCGGGCGACGTCCAGCGTCTCCGGTGCAACGGCAGCGCCAAGATCGAGCAGCTCGCGCAGCGCCGGGCTGATCGCATCGGGGTGCGCCGCGCGCTCCCACGCCAGCGCCTGCGCACTCTCCGCCCGCTGCACCACCGGATGCGCCGCGACCAGCGGGTCGAGTACGGAAGGCAGCTCGTGGTCGGCCACGGTGGCGCCCCCGCGGCGTAGCGCGTCGGCAGCGTGGTCGAGCAGGGCTGCGGTCTCCGGCTGGGCGGCGGACCAGCTCGGGCTGCGGCAGAGACCGATGCGGGGTGCCCGGCCGGGATGGCGCTCGGGGTCGCCGAGGTCGCGGCCGGCGACGGTGCCGACCAGCAGGGCGCAATCGGCGACGCTGCGGGCGATCGCGCCGATGGTGTCGAGCGATTCCGCCATGATCTTGAGGCCGGCGCGATTGATGGTCGCAAAACTCGGCTTGTACCCGACGGCGCCGCAGAACGCGGCCGGGCGGATGATGCTGCCGGCGGTCTGGGTGCCGAAGGCGAAGGGGAAGCAACCGGCGGCGACACCGGCCGCCGAGCCGCTGCTGGAGCCGCCGGGCGTGTGCGCCGGGTTGGCCGGATTGGTGGTCGGCCCCGGGGTGCGGATGGCGAACTCGGTGGTGACGGTCTTGCCGATCACGACTGCGCCGGCCGCGCGGGCGGCAACCACGCAGGCGGCGTCGGCGCGCGGGCGGTGGCCGCGCCAGATCGGCGAGTTGTACTCGCTCGGCATGTCGGCGGTGTCGAGCACGTCCTTCACCCCGAGCGGCAGCCCGTGCAGCGGCCCGGATGGGGCGGATGCGGCCGCCCGGCGCACCGCGTCGGGGTCGAGGAAGGCCATCGCGTGCAGCGTGGCCTCGCGCGCGGCGAGGCGGGCGAGGCACGCCTCGGCCAGCGCCGCGGCGGCGAGCCGGCCATCGCGCAACCGTCGGACGGCCTCGGTCGCGGTGAGATCGGCGGGGTCTGGCATTTGATTGCTCCTGGTGCGCGGGTTCGCGCGAGAGGCTGGCGCGGTCGCAGCCGCCGGTCCATCTTCGATGTGTATGCAGCGAACCCGACCCCCTTCCCCGATCCACGTCGGCCAGACGCCGGACGGGATGCTGACCTATCTTGTGGACCTCGCCCCCGAGACACTGCCGCCGGTGCGCGGACGCGACCTGGAAGCGGCATGGGAGGCGGCCCGGCAGGCGGCGGCGGCGAGTGCCTGGGACACCGCGCGCCTGTTCCGCTTCCGCCGCGCCGACGGCAGCACGAGCGATCTGGCGCTCGCCGATCCCGACGCCTGCTGCTGGGCGGGCGCGGTCGATCGGCTGGCCTCGATCGCGAGCAGCTACGGCCTGTCGTTGTGCCTGCGGCTGCTGGCGCTGATCGACCTGCTGGCGCGGTCGCGCTGGATGCACGGGCTGTATCGGATCGGGCCGCAGGGAGCGGAGCTGCACCCTGCGCTGCTGCGCACCGCGGCCCGGGCGGCGCTGAACGCCGAGGCGCGGTTCGACGAATCCGGCTTCCGGGTGCTGCTCGCAGCCCTGCCCGGCCCGCATTCCTTGGCACAAGATCCCTTGGCACGTGGAGCCCTTGCATGATCCGCCCGCCCGCCCTCGCCGCGGCACTCCTGACCGTGCTGGCCATCGCGTCCTGCTCTGAACCAAACCCGCCGGCACCGTCGCTGGCCGCTGCCGGCCCCGCTGCCGGCCCCGCTGCCGGTCCGGGCGCGGCACCCGGCGGCCCGAACGGTCGGGCAAACCAGGCCGCGATCGCCGCCTGCCGCCAGCGGGCGGACCAGATCTACCTCACGCAGAACCGCGGGCTGCTGTCCGAACGCGACCAGCGTGACACGCCCTATGCCTCGACCGGCCTGCCCGACAATACGGCCCGCGGCCTCGGCGAGATGTTCGGCCGCGACCAGAACCTTGCCGACTGCCTGCGCAATTTCGGTCCCGCAGCGCCGAGCGGCGCCGGTTCGGTGATCGGCGCCGGCCCCAGCGTGAGCCCGGCGATGCAGCCCAACGGCGGCGCCGGCCCAGTCACCTTCGGGCCGCCGCAATAGCAGGAACCCGGCGGCGGCCAGGGCGGCTACTCGGAGGCGGCGTTTGCCGCTACATCCGGCGCGCAACCTTCCGGAGCAGCCCGCCATGACCAAGATCGTCCGCACCGAAGCCGGCAAGATTCTCTCGCAGGCCGTCGAGTTCCACGGCTTCGTCTATCTGGCCGGAGTCACGGCGCAGGACACGGGCAAGGACATCAAGGGCCAGACCGAGGAGGTACTGGCACGCATCGACGCGCTGCTCGAGACCCACGGCACCGACAAGACCCGTCTGCTCGCAGCCCAGATCTGGCTCAAGGACATCCGCGACCGCGACGCCATGAACGTGCTCTGGTCGGCATGGCTGCCCGCCGGCGGCGCCCCGGCCCGGGCCTGCGTGCAGGCCAACATGGCCGATCCGCGCCTGCTAGTGGAAATCATGGTCACGGCCTGCAAGTAGCCGCGCGGTCTGCGGGCGCCCGGCCCCCCGGGCCCGCCGCGACGGCAGCGCCGGCGTGAGGGAGACGCGTGAGGAACCCGGGGTGGCGGCGGCGCTTGAGCATGGCAATGATGTCCGTGTGCTGCGCACCGGCGGTGATCGGGGCGCTCAGCTCCCGGCTCCCCGGACCGAGGACGGCGAGGTGGATGCGTGTCCTTCCTCGGTAGCACCATCAACCATCTCATCGCGCAATGGGGCTATCTCGCCGTCTTCGTGGCGACCGGGCTGGAAGGTTTCGGCTTCTTTTTCGTGCCCGGCGAGACGACGCTGATCGCGGCCGCGATCTATGCCGGCGCGAGCGGAAAACTCAGCATCATCCTCGTGATCGTGTCCGCCGTCATCGGCGCCATTCTCGGCGACAATTTCGCGTTCTGGGTCGGACGCGAATTCGGCTTCGGGCTTCTCCACCGCTACGGACACTACGTGCATCTGCACGAGAGGCGGCTGAAATTCGTGCAGTACCTGTTCCTGCGCTATGGCGGCCCGATCGTCTTCATCGGCCGTTTCGTCATTCTGCTGCGGGCGTGGGAGGCGTTCCTGGCCGGGGCGGACGCGATGCCCTGGCACAAATTCGCGCCCGTCAACGCCGCCGCGATCGTGGTCTGGGTCTGCATCTGGGGGCTTGGCGCCTGGGGACTCGGGCAGGCATCAAAAAGTTTGCTGGAGTGGCTTGGCATCGCGATCTTCGTCGTCATCTGCGCGCTTCTCATCGTCGGCTGGATCTATTTCCGCCGCCATGAGGAGGAACTCGAGGCGACGGCCGACAAGGCACTTCCCGGTCCGCTGCAATCTCACCGTCCGTCCGACCTCAAGCCGGTGCCCGGGAATTGATGCCCGGGAACTAATGCCTGGGACTGATTCCTGGGAACTGAAAGTTGCGGCTCTCGGTGACTTCGCACGGTACGCGCGTGGCGCGAACTCGGGCGCGCAAAGCTGTTGCGTCATCGCATCACGCAAATCCTATTTGCTAGGTGGGATATGCAAATCTCGCAAATTAGGACTTCATTCCCGTAATTCCGGTTCGTCCACAGGGGCGATCCGACGAAATCGCGTTTCCATCGCGTTGTTTCGGCCACAGCGATTGCCACCCGCGCAATTGCATTGCTACCGCCTTCATCCGGATCGGGACGATGGGGGACGGCGCATGACGGTTTGCGGCACCGGTGGTAAATATTTTGTGTTTGGAGCGATCCTGACTTTGGCTTTGCCACTTGGTGCCGCAGCCGCATCACCGAAACGAAGTTCCCCGATCGTGCGCCATCCGGCGCCCGCCCACGTCACGTCGCATTCCGCCGCGCACGTGACGCACACCGCCTGGCATCCGGCATCGCGGCACGTGGTGCGGCATACGATCGCGCACCATTCGTTCTTGCGGCGTTACGCGGGCGGCGGCGTACTCCAATGCGTGACCTACGTGAATCGGGAGAGTGATGTTCACCTGACCGGCAATGCGGTGGATTGGTGGCACAACGCGGCCGGCATCTATGACCGCGGACAGCGGCCCGAGGTGGACAGCGTGCTCACCTTTCGCGCCAACGGGCGGATGCCGCTCGGCCACGTCGCGGTGGTCGCACGCGTGGTCAACAGCCGGCTGATCGAGATCAACCAGGCGCATTGGCCGATCGCGGGCGCGGTGGGCGGAGTTTCGTTGCACGTGCCGGTGGTGGACGTCTCGCCCGACAACGATTGGAGCGAGGTGCGGGTCGGGCTCGGCACCGGCACCGCGTTCGGCAGCATCTATCCGACTTACGGCTTCATCTACCCGCGGGGCACCGGATCGCGTATCGAGACGGACGCGGCATCGGTCGGCACGGTCAAGACGGCATCCGCCGCGACGGCTCCGCGGCGACCTACAGCCCGGCCACCTACAGCGAGGTGGCGGAGGCACCGGCGAGTGCGGCCGGCATCGACCTTCGGATCAGCGACGCGCCGGCCCGCGCCGTGCGCTGAGCGATCGTGAAAGCCGGTTTCAGTCCGGCAGGCCGGCGCGCCGCAACCCTTCGGCGTAGCGGTCGCGGTCGTCGCGGCGCAGCAGCGGCGAGCGGGCCACGGCACGGCGGACCGAGAAATCCGGCTCCAGCCGCCGCAGCATCGCGGCGACTGGCCGCGCCGCGTCGGCCCGCCCAAGATGACCAAGCGCCACCAGCGCCCCCTTATGCGCCGAGGAGTAGTGCGGATTGAGCCGCAGGGCGGCTCGCGCATGGAGCAATGCGTGCTCGTAGTCGCCGATCATCGCGTGCGGCACCGCGAGCGTGCTCTCGAAGAAGAACTCGAGCGGATCGAAGGGCGACAGCAGCTTGGCCCGGCCGATGCGGCGGATCGCTTCGGCGTGGTCGCCGCGGAAGGCGTGGGCAAGGCCGGAGAGCGCCCAGGCGAGGGGCAGGTTGGGGTCGACCGCGAGCGCTCGGTCCTGAAATGCGCCGGCATCCTCGGGATCGTGGCCGAGGAATGAGCGCACATAGCCGGCGATCGCGAGCGCGCGCGCATCCAGTGGATCGAGTGTCGCCGCCCGCGTGGCCAGCGCCTCGGCCTCGGTCACGGCGGCGTGGGTGTCATCGGCCCAACCTTGGCCGACGAGCAGGGCGTGCCACCAGGCAAGCCAGGCATGGGCGGCGGCGTAGTCCGGTGCGCAGGCGACCGCCTGGCGCAAACGGGCGCCGGCAACCAGGAAATCGCCGCGCTGCAGCCGGGCGAAGGCCGGGATGGCGGCGGCGAGCAGGTGGAAGGCGGTCGGATCGGCCGGCAGCGGGCGGATGCCTTCGTGCAGCAACAGCCGCAGCTCGGCCTGCGCCGCGACCGTCGCCGCGATCTCCGCGGCAAAGGCGGCGCCCCCCTCGCCGGCGTGCTCGTAGCGCTGCGCCCAGACCATCTCGCCGTCGGCGCGCAGATCGAGCAGGCGCAGCGTGACCGAGACGCCGGCGGGCGCCGCCTGCACGACCCCGTCCAGAACCACGTCGGGCGGCGTGCTCGGCCCGGTCCACGAAGCGGGAAGGTCGAGCGACGGCCGGACGGCAAGCGCGCGCGAGCGGCCCAGCGAGACCGCGATCTCCGCCGCCAGCGTATCGGCCAGGCGATTGCCGGCCGGCGCGCCGATCAGGCGCAGCGGCAGGATGCCGAGCCGGAGCCGCGGCTCGCGCGCCGGTGGGAGCGGGGGCGTGATGGGGATCGCCGGGCGGGGCACCGCCGCGCACAGCCGCCGGTGCTCGGCCTCGCGCCAGGCATCGAAGGCCGGCTCCAGCCCGGCCAGGTCTTCGGCCAACGGCGGCAGCGTCGGCTCCGCATCCGGCCGGTGCGCCGGGGCCACCTTCGCATCAACCCGCAGGCCGGGTGCTGCGAGGCGCGCATCGTCGCGGGTGCAGGCGAGCGTCTGCGCGCCCAGCGGGCGCAGCGCAACGCGCAGTTCATAGAGCGCCTGGCGCAGCGAAGCGCGCGCCTGTTCGGGTCCGCGCCGGGGCCAGAGCAGCGCGATCAGCCGGTCGCGCCGCACCGGCGCGGGAGCGGCAAGCGCCAGGATCGCGAGCACCGCGCGGGTGCGGCGCTGACGCGGCAGCATCGAGCGTCCCTCGGCGTCGGCAACCTCGAACCGGCCGAGCAGACGCACCTGCACCTTCGCGTGCAATTCGGGCGCGACGCGCGGGGACGAGGGCAAGCGTGGGATCCGTTTCGCCAAAGGGGTTGCCGCGGCTGTGTCGGGCAGCGATGGACTTCAACCAGCGCGTGTCTAGCACGTCAAGCCGTATCGACAGAGGGCTTGGCCGACTTGCATTCAATGCCTGCATTGCTTACGTTGCAACCATGCTGTTCAGGCGGTTCACATGACCACGCTTACGATCCGCAATGTGGATGCGAGGTTGAAAGAACGGCTGCGGGTGCGCGCCGCCCGCCACGGCCGCTCGATGGAAGCCGAGCTGCGCCATATCCTGAGCCAGACGTTGGAGGCGGAGACCACTTGGGAGCCCAATCTGGCCGAGGCGATTCGGCGGCGCTTCGCCGCGCTGGGCGGGGTTGATCTCGAGCCGCACCCGCACGAGCCGGTGCGCAATCCGCCGGCATTCGACTGAATGCCGGCACTTGACTGAATGGTTGTCCTCGACACAAACGTCGTTTCGGAACTGATGCGGCCGGAGCCGCACCCTGCGGTGCGGGCCTGGGTCGCGGCGCAGCCGCGCGCAACGCTCTACACCACGAGCATCACTCAGACGGAGATCCTCTATGGCGTCGCCATGCTGCCGGAGGGACGACGGCGTGCGGCGTTGGAGGCTGCAGCCGATGGCATGTTCGCCGAGGATTTTGCCGGCCGCGTCCTGCCCTATAAGGGCGCGGCTGCGTCGCATTACGCCGCGATCGTCACTTCCCGGCGCCGAGCCGGCAGTCCCATCGAGGCGTTCGACGCGCTGATTGCCGCCACGGCGCGCGCGGCCGGGGCTGACCTCGCCACCCGCGATATCGGCGGCTTCGAGGGCTGCGATCTCACCTTGATCGACCCGTGGGCCGCCGCGTGACCGGGGAGCCCGGCTCCATTTCCACCGACCTCTGGCCCTGCGCGCTGAGACTGTAGTCATAGAGTTCTGCGCTGCCTAGGAAAAAAAGCCTTGACAACTGGCGCCGGACGCCGTCTTATCGCGCTTGTCCAGGGGCGTTCTGCGTCCGTTGGGCAGTTCCCTCCCACCCGTCCGCCCACAACCGGCCGCCGCGCAAGCGGGGGCCGGTGCGTGGCGTTTGCACAAGGAGACTGACATGACCGCACGACCCGTCCCTGTCGCGTCCCCGGCCGAGGTGCGCGATTCCGGCCGCATCCGCGTCGGCGGAAACTGGCGCATCGCCGCCATCCTTCCCCGCGCCCCGCGCGACTGATCCCTCGCTCCCCAAGAGGTCACAATGACCCTCGACCCGCCGCGGACCCGGTTCTTCCGCATCATCGACACGGCGCGCGCCCCGGTGCGTGCCGACCGGTCCGCGGCGGGAACGCTGCCGGCGCGCGCGGTGCGGCATTGCGATGCCGTCACCGCCGCGTCCGCCTTCGGCTACTACGTCTTCCCGCCGATGGATTTCAGCCTGCTCTGGGATGGCGAGGCGGTGTTCTGGAGCTATGCCGGCACCGACCGCTGGCTGCCCCTGAGTGCCGCCCAGTTCCCCGGCCTCGGGGCGCGGTTCGACGCGGCGGCGCCGGAAGCGGCGCGCGGGGCGGCGCCGCCGTTCCTGACCGCCCTGCCGGAACCGGGGGTCGTGCAGATCTGGACCGGACTCTTTGCCCGCACCGCGCCGGGCTGGAGCCTGCTGGTGCGTCCGCTCGCCAACCTGCCGGGCAGCGGCGGCTTCGCCCTCTATGAAGGAATCGTCGAGACCGACCGCTGGTTCGGGCCGCTGTTCACGAATTTGCGGCTGACGCGCACCGATGTGCCGGTGCAGTTGCGGGCCGACTACCCGCTGCTGCAGGTGCAGCCGCTGCCGCAGGCCGCCTACGACGATGCGGCCCTCGCGTCGTGCAGCATCGCCGATGGCCCCGAGACCATGCAGGCCGACGACTGGGACGCCTATGTGTGCGCGGTCGTCGTACCCAACGCGAACCCCGACCGGCCGGCGGGCGGCTATGCCGCGGCGGCGCGGCGGCGGCGGCGCGGGGCGTGTCCGTTCAGCTCGGCATGAAGCCGATCCAGCCGCGGCGAATGCCGGCCTCGACCAGGAAGCCGATCAGCGTCGCGGGTTCCGGGATGCCGGCGCTGACGCGGGCATGACGCAAGCCGCGGCGGGCGGCCTCTGCATCGGTGACGCGCTCGCCGCGATCGTTCTCGCCGGTGACGATCAGCACCGGCAGCCGCGCGTCGGCATCGGCGATCGCATCGACGATCTCGTACCCGTCCGGATCGTGGTCGCCCAGCATTGCGACGACCGCGATCGGCTCCTCGCATTGCAGCGTCTGGTTCAGATCATCGAGCCGCAGCGAATTCGAGCCGCGCACCGATGAAGGCGCAGCAGGCGCCGAGCACTTCCGAGAGCGCCTGCACCGGTGCCGCGACGAGGACCACGGGCCGCTGCTGGTGCGCTGGCCCGCCGTGTGTCCCCACTGCACCCTTCATCGAGATGCTCCCCATCGTCTCGCCCTCCTCGACCCGCGGCGGATAATGGCCGAGCGCGGCCGGGGGCATCTGTCATTTCCGCGTCATGCTCCGTCATTTGCAAAACCCTGTGGCGGCCACACGATTGTGGCGCAACCGTCAATCGGAGGGCGGTGCCGCTCGATACAACGCGCGCGCACACTCGGCCGAGACCAGCCCGTCGCGCACGTCGCGCGCGAGCAGTGCCGGGTCGCGCTCGACCGGCGGTCCCATGCCGCCCCCGCCGGGCAGTTCGAGGATCAGCCGCTCGCCGTCGGGGATCACCTGATAGCCCTTGGTGCGCAGCACGCGACCGCCCTTCAGTGCCACGCGTCCGGCGGCACCGGCGCCGCCGCCATCGCGCCCCTTGGGCGGGTTGCCGATGCGATCAAAGCTGGCATTGACCGCGAACTCGCGCTCGCCCTTGGTGCCGATCTCCATGATCTGGCCGCAGCCGCCGCGGGTGCGGCCGGCACCGCCGGAATCCGGCCGCAGCTCCTTTCGCCAGAACACCAACGGCGCGACGTTCTCCGTCGCCTCGACCGGCATGGTGCGCACGCCGGAGGGGAAAGCGGTCGCGTCCAGCCCGTCGCGGGCGCGGCGCGCGCCGGTGCCGCCGGAGTTGAAGGTGATGATCTCGAAATCCGGCAACACCGGCCGGTTGCCGCGCGCCTGGCCGGAGACCGAGGAGCCGCCGCGCAGCGGCGGGTTCCACAACGCCGACGAGCCTTCGGCCGCAACGCGCTCTGGCACCGCCTGGTGCAGGCAGCCCATCATCAGGTCGGGGAGCAGATGGCCGATGACGTGGCGCACCGAGACCGGATAGGGGCGGGGCGCATTGAGGATGGCGCCCTCGGGGATCGTGATGCGGAACGGTTGCAGGCTCGCCCAGTTGTTCGGCACCTCGGGCGCCACCACCACCTTGATGCCGAAGCACGAATAGGCGCGGGTATAGGCGGGCGGCACGTTGATGCCGCGCGCCGAGAGGCCCGAGGTGCCGGCGTAATCGACCGCGATCGCGTCGGGCAGGATGGTCATCGCGGCGCGCAGCGTCACCTCCTCCTCGTAGCCGTCGGAGCGGATCTCGCCGCAATAGGTGCCTGCCGGCAGGCGCGCGATCTCGGCCAGCGTCGCGCGCAGGCTGGCCGAGAAGATGGCCTCGGCGAGCGGCGCGAGCGTGTCGAGAGCGAACTCCGCCATCATCTCGTCGAGCCGGCGGGCGCCGGCATCATTGCAGGCACAGAGCGAATAGACGTCGCCCTCCAGCTCGACCGGCAGGCGCGAGCCGGCGCGGATGAAGTCGAAAAAGGTCTCGTTCGGCCGGCCGGCGTCGAAGCATTTGACGATCGGGATGTAGAGGCCTTCCTCGAACACCGAGCGTCCCTCCGGACCCATGCCGAGGCCGCCGACGTCGATCACGTGCGCAGTGTTGGCGAACAGGCCGACGATGCGGCCGCGATGGAAGGCGGGCGTCACCACCGTCAAATCGTGCAGATGGCCGGTGCCGAGCCAGGGATCGTTGGTGATGTAGTGGTCCCCCGGCTGCATCGTCGCGGCCGGGAACTTGCGCAGGAAATGGGCCACGCTCTCGGCCATCGAGTTGACGTGGCCGGGCGTGCCGGTGACGGCCTGCGCCAGCATCCGGCCGTCGAGGTCGAACACGCCGGCAGAGAGGTCGCCCGCCTCGCGCACCGTGGTCGAGAAGGCGGTGCGGATCATGATCTGCGCCTGCTCCTCGACCACCGCGATCAGGCGGTTCCACATCACCTGGCGGCGGATCGCGGCGAGCGCGTCCCCGGTATCCGAGGGGGCATCGGTCATCGCGTGGCCTCGCGGGCAAGGTGCAGGTAGCCGTTCGCGTCCACTGTCGCGTGCCAGTGGGCGCCGAGCAGGGTGGAGGTTTCGTCCTCGGCAATGATCGCAGGTCCCGCGAGGCGCGAGCCGGGGGAAAGGGCCGCGCGGTCGAACACCGCCCAGTCGGCGAGCGCGCCGGTGGCGCTGTCGCGCACACGCTGATGGCGCACGGGCACCGACTCGCGCGTGCCGGAGGCTGCCGCCTCGGCGGGAGCCGCGCGCGGCGGTGTGGCGACGGTCACGGCCCAGCTCATCACCTCGACATCGGAGCCGGGAACGGGCCGGTCGAAGGTGCGGCGGTATGCGGTCTCGTAGGCGTCGCGGATCGCCGCCGCGTCATCCGGCCCGAGGGCGTGCGCCGGCAACGAGACCGCGATCTCGTGACCCTGCCCCAGATAGCGCATGAAGCCGAGGCGGCCCCGTTCGAGCGGCGCGCCAAAACTGCCCTGGCGGACCACGTCCTCCGCCTCGCGCTCCATCTCGGCGAGGAGCGCGTTCACCGCGGCGATATCGAGACGGGAAAGCCGCTGGTAGAGGCTGCGGACGACCTCGTAGCCGACCGGCGCGCGCAGGAAGCCGATGGCGCTGCCGACGCCGGCACCGGAGGGAACCAGCACGCGGTCGATGCCGATCTTCTCGGCAACCCGCGTCGCATGCACCGGGCCGCCGCCGCCGAAGGCGATCATCACCCGGTCCTGATAGGCTTTTCCCGAACTCGATCGCATGGACGCGGGCGGCGTTGGCCATGTTCTCGTCCACCATCTCGACGATGCCGAGGGCCGCCATCTCGGGATCGAGGTCCAGTGCCGCCGCGAGCGGGGATGCGATCGCGCGCCGCGCCGCGCCGGGATCGAGATGCAGCGCGCCGCCGGCGAAACGCTGCGGATCGTAGCGGCCGAGCAGCAGGTTCGCGTCGGTTACGGCGGGCCGGGTGCCGCCGCGGCCGTAGCAGGCGGGGCCGGGATCGGCGCCGGCACTCTCCGGCCCGACCGCGATCCGCCCCAGCGCATCGACGTGCGCGAGCGAGCCGCCGCCGGCACCGATCTCTACCATCTCGATCACCGGGATGCGCAGCGGCAGGCCCGATCCCTTCTTGAAGCGCCCGACGCGCGCGACCTCGAAGCTGCGCGCGGTCTGCGGCGCGAAATGGTCGATCAGGCAGATCTTCGCCGTGGTGCCCCCCATGTCGAAGGAAACCACGCCTTCCAGCCCGCACCGGCGCGCGATGCTGGCGGTGAACAGCGCGCCGCCCGCCGGGCCGCTCTCGACCAGGCGGATCGGGAAGCGGCACGCGGCCTCGAGCGTGGTCAAGCCGCCGCCGGAGAGCATCAGGAACAGCGGGGCCGCGAGGCCGGCACGGCGCAGGCCCGCCTCCAGGCCGCGGAGATAGCGCGCCATCAGCGGCTGCACGTAGGCGTTGGCGGCGGTGGTGGAGAAGCGTTCCCATTCGCGCATCTCGGGCGAGACCTCGGCCGAAAGCGAGAACGCGACATCCGGCAGTTCGGCCGCGAGAATGTCGCGGGCGCGGCGTTCGTGGCGCGGATCGACGAAGGCGTGCAGGAAGCCGATCGCCACACTCTCGACGGCTTCGGCACGCAGCAGCGGCACCAGCGCCGCGACCGCATCCTCGTCGAGCGGCAGCAGCACGTTGCCTTCATTGTCGAGACGTTCCGGCACCGGCAGGCGCAGATGGCGCGGCACCAACGGCTCGGGCAGCACGATGTTGAGGTCGGTACTGGTCGTAGCGGCTCTCGTTGCCCATCGCGAGCACGTCGCGAAAACCCTGTGTCGTGACCAGCGCGGTGCGGGCGCCCTTGCGCTCGATGATCGCGTTGGTGGCGAGCGTGGTGCCGTGAATGACGAGACCGATCGCTTCGGCCGCGACGCCGGAGCGGCGGAGGATTTCGGCGATCCCTTCGAGCACGCCCGCCTCGGGCGCGGCGGGCGTGGTCAGCACCTTCAGCGTCACCAGGCCGCCCGCGTGTTCGAGGGCAAGGTCGGTGAAGGTGCCGCCGATATCGACGGCGAGGCGCGCGCTCTGCATGGCGGCAGTCAAGCCGCGAGCGGGACGCGTGACAAGCCGCCGCGCAGTAGCGGGCCGCGCCTCACCCCGCCTTCGTGATCGCCCATTTCACGTGCTGGGCGCCGTCCGCGGCCCCGTGCAGCACCACCTGTTCGCTGCGCCGCGGCTCGGCGGCGCCGAGATAGACGCTCTCCTCGAGGGTGATCCGTGCGCCGTCGGCGCGCAGCCGCCAGCCGCCGCCGCCGGGCAGGCGCAGCAACGCGCCCTCGCCATCCTGCTGCAGGCTGGCGGTGACGCCGGGATGGAGATGAAAGCGCACCGCATAGGGCTGGCCGTGTTCGGCCTCGACCGCGTCCTCGCCGCGCAAATCCTCGCCGCTCTCCGCGAGATAGAGGCGGCGGCGGTGCAGCGCGCCGAACGGGCGCAGCCAGCCGTCATGGCTCGCTTCCAGCCAGTGCGCGCCGTTCGCCTCCTGCCGCTGCGCCTCGACCGTATCCGCGCGTCGGCCGAACCCGGTGTCGTACAGCTCTGACGAATTCGTATCGGCGATCACCAGTGTCGAGTGCGCCGCCGTGCTGCGCGCCGCGTCCTGCCACTCCCGCCCGCTCGCCGGGGCGCCCCCGCAATTGACGATCAGCCGCTCCCGGCCCACCGACATCTCGAACGAGAGCGTGCCGGCGTGGCCAAGCCGGTCGAGACCGGCCGGCGGCGGCGCGCCACAGTCGATCAGCAGCACGCTGCGGCCGGCCTGCATGCGCTGAAAACCGCCATCGGGCATCGAGGCGGCGCCGCGACCGCCGCGCCCGGCCTGTGCCAGGGTGAGCTCGATCAGCGACGCGTTGTCCTCCTTGGTGCCGTTGAACAGAGCGAGGCCGCCGTCGCCGTGGCGCATGGTGCGGAGCGCCGGCGCCATCCGCTCGATCGCCGCCGGCAGGGCAGCCGGCGGCGGCACCTGGGCGGCCTGCAACAGCGCGCGGATCTCGGTGAGGTCCTGCAGTGCCGCGAGTTGCGCCGTGGGGCTGCGCTCGGCGTGGCAGCCGTCCGGCAGCACCTGGCGGCCGATCTCCTGCGGCAGGAAGCGCAGCGCGCGGGTCAGGAAGGCGGCGTGCTCGGGCAAGGCGACGGCGGCGGCGATCAGGCCCTTGAGTGCGGTGAGCGCGCGGGCGTCGAGCTCCTCGGCCGGCAGGCTTGCCGCGAGCGCGCGCGCGTCCGCAACCAGGCGCGCCATCAGCCGCTGGCGGAACCCGTCATCGGCGGAGGCGGCAAAGAAATCGTAGTGTCCGAGCCAGGCGGCGATGCGCGCGCCGATCACGTCGGGACGGTCGGCGAGCGGGTCGGAGGGCGGGCCGGTCATCCAGTCGGCGACCAGAGTGCGGGCGCGCAGCCGCGCCGGATCGGTGCCGAGGGCGCGCAAATCGCGCAGCCAGGAGAAGCCGTGTGCATGGGCTCGCAGCGGCGCGGTGCCGGCCGGCTCGCCCCAGCCGCCGGGCTTCAGCGGGCGGCTCGCGCCGGCGAGATCGAGCATGCCGCGCAACAGCCGGCTGCCGCGCGCCGGGTCGCCCGGCCAGGGATCGCGCACCGGCAGGGCGGGGGCGTCGGGCAGCCGCCCCGCGCGCAGGCTGGGCATCCGCGCCATCGCGCGGCGGGCGTCGCGCAGCCAGCGGGAGGGCGCGATCAAGGGCGACTCGCAACAGGCAGCATCGGCTTCGGTTCTAGTGGCGCGCGGCCGGGCCGCCAAGCCGGTGCGTAGCCTTGAGGCGCTCAGGCGGCGTCTGGCGTCGCCTCCGCCGTCGTCGGCCGTGCGATAGCGCGCAGCCGGCGGCGCAACCGGCGCAGCCGGTTCTCAAGGCGGATCATTGCAGTCGGCCGCTGCACCAGCACGTAGCGCATATCAGGCCCCGGCTGGCCGAGACTGGATTTGTAGCGCGCGTCGCCGGCCATGAAATCATAAAGTCCCATGCCCTTCTGCACATGGTCCTCGATGCACATCACATGGCTGACCAGACCCGGTTTCAGTTTCGCGTCGGCCTCGAACAGGAACCCGCTCTGATACGCGAAGACCCGTCGCCGGTAGATGAGATTGTAGAGATACCCGATCGCCACATCGCCGCGGCTGACGCGCACCAGCTCGAGCGTGTCGTGATCGAAGCAGGTCGTGATCAGCCGATGCTGGAAGCGCACGAAGAACGGATAGGCGAAAGCGCCGCGCTCGCCGCGGCTGATCCAGTAGGGCTGGTGCAGCTCCTTCAGCCCGTCGAGGAACGCCATCGCCTCCGCCACATCGCGCGCCCGCGTGAGGCGGAGCGGCCCGGATTTTTCATAGAGCCGCATCGAGCGGCGGATCTGCTGCCGACTATTGGCGCTGAGACCGTCGAGATAGGTGCGTCCGGTGGCGCGGACGGCATCGAGATCGATCCGGAACGACGGCTTGCGCCAGATCAGCGTGTGGAGCAGGCCGGTCCCGGACCCGGCCGCCGCATAGTCGCGCGCCACGTTGCGCAGCAGCAATTCGTCGATCCGGCGGCTCTGCATCAGGAAGGCGACCGCGCTGTCTTCCGCGGCGTCTCCCAGCGCCCGATCGACCAGGAAGCCGTTGTACTCGATGGTGATGACGTCCTGTTCGTCATCGCCCGTCGTGTGCAGCCGGGCGCCGCGGATCGCGATCGGCCCGCTGTCGGGCCGGCTCGACGGCACCAGCGCCCCCAGCAACACGACAACCCCGCCTTGCCGGCCGACCAGGACCGGCGGACTGATCGCGGTCTCTGCCAGCCAGCAGCCGATCCAGTCCCAGGACAGGAAGAACGTCGCATCGGCACGCCCCTCCAGATCGCGCCACAGCACGCCGAGCTCGTCCCAGCCCAGGTCGGTTCGGAGTGCGAAGTCGATCTGCATTGACGGGCCGATCAGTCCGTGACTGGTTTTGCCAATGGCCGGCACCGCAGATCGGCTAGGATGGGCCAAGACGTGACGAAGAATACGATGTTCTCGCCCGGCAACAAGCCCTGCGTCCTGCCGGACGGGCCGCCGCTGCTCCAGATCGTCGTCGATACAGAGGAGGAATTCGACTGGGGCGCCCCGTTCGACCGCGGCAGCGTCGCCGTCTCCGCCATCACCGCCCAGCACCAGGCGCAGGACATTTTCGCCAGGTTCGGCCTCATCCCCACCTACGTCATCGACTATCCGGTGGCGACCACTCCGACCGCGATCGCCGCGTTGCGGGCGTTTTGCGACACCGGACGCTGCCTGATCGGCACGCATCTTCACCCGTGGGTGAATCCTCCCCATGACGAGGCGGTGAACGCGCACAATTCCTATCCCGGCAACCTCGATGCGGGATTGGAGCGCCGCAAGATCGAGGTGCTGACCGCCGCCATCGCTAGCGCCTTCGGCACGCGGCCGGTCATCTACAAGGCGGGTCGCTACGGCGTCGGTCCGGCCACCACGCAAATCCTGCACGATCTCGGCTACCATATTGATCTCAGCGTTGTGCCGCACACCGATTTCGGCGCCGATCACGGCCCGAATTTCCACGGCTGCCCGGATCGCCCGTACTGGTTCGGCCCCGACGGTCGGATGCTGGAAATCCCGCTGTCGCGCGGCTTCTCCGGCGCCGCGGCGCCGCTCGGGCGGCATATCTATGAACGCCTCACCGCCGGCCCCGCGCGAGCGCTGCGGGCCGGTGCCATCCTGTCGCGTGCGCGGTTGCTGGAACGCGCCACGCTGACCCCGGAGGGCGCCGACACCGCGGCCCATAAACGGTTGACCCGCGCCCTGCTGCGGCAGGGACACAGGGTGTTCACCCTCACCTACCACAGTCCGTCACTGGCCCCCGGCCGCACGCCCTATGTCGGCACCGCCGCCGATCTGGAGCACTTTCTGCACACCATCGAGGCCACGCTGCACTTCTTCATGACCGAGCTCGGCGCCCGGCCGACCACCCCGCTTGAGGTCCGCCAGATGGCGCTGGCGACGTAGCGGGCTGCGTCGCTATCCCGCGATCATCCGCGCCGCGAAAAACCCGTCCATCCCGCCGCGCGCGGACCAGAGCCCGGGATGGGTACGCAAGAACCCCTCCGGCGTGCGCGCCTCCGGCAGCGCCGAAAGCTCCTCGGTCGAGAACGGATCGACGCGAAATCCGTGCGCCGCTGCCGCGATGCGGGCCGCGCCCTCCTCCGGTTGCAGCGAGCAGACAGCATAGATCAGCCGCCCGCCCGGGCGCAGCATCGCCCGCGTCGCCGCGAGCAGCCGGTCCTGCCGGGCCGCTAGCGCCGCCAAATCCTGTGGCCGCTTGAGGTGCGGCACGTCGGGGTGGCGGCGGATGGTGCCGGTGGCGCTGCACGGCGCGTCCAGCAGCACCGCGTCGAGCGGCGCCGGTGGACGCCAGGTTGCGGCGTCGGCGGCCACGATTGCGGCCTCCAGGCGCAGCCGGGTGAGGTTCTCGCGCAGCCGCTCGCAGCGGGCGGGATCGCGCTCCACCGCCCAGACCTGCGCGCCGGCGGCGGCGAGCTGTGCGGTCTTGCCGCCGGGGGCGGCGCAGAGATCCGCGATCCGCTCCCCCGGCCGCGCCGCCAGCAGCCGGGCCGGCAGGGCGGCCGCCGCGTCCTGCACCCAGAACGCGCCCTCGGCGAAGCCGGGCAGGGAAGCGGGCGCGGTGCCGGCGGGAAGCCGTACCGACCCGGTCAGCATCCCCTCGCCGCCGGGCGGGGATGCAGCGCCGGGGGCGAGCGTGAGATCGAGCGGCGCCTCGTGCTGATGCGCCTCGGCGATGGCGCGGGCGTTCGCGCCCCAGCTCGCCCACAGCCATGCCGGGGTGTCGAGGCGCGGGCCGTCCAGGCCCTCCAGCGCCGCCGGACCGGCCGCGGCGAGACGCCGCAATACGGCGTTGACGAGGGGGCCGAACGGGGCAAGGCCGCGCCGGCGCGCGAGCGCGACCGCGGTCGCGACCGCCGCGTGCGGCGGCGTGCCGAGCAGCAGCGCCTGCGCCGCGCCGATCCGCAGCACGTGGCGCACCCCCAAGGGTGGCGCGCGGTGGAGCCACGGTTCGAGAGTGGCGTCGAGCGTCCCAAGCCGGCGCAGCACCGCGGCCGCCAGCCGATGCGCCGCCGCCCGATCGCGCGCCGCCAACGGCGGCAGGGCATCCAGTGCCGTCTCCAGGACCGTGCGCCGGTCGAGCACGGCGCCGAGCAGGTCGAAGGCGGCGTCGCGGGTCGGGTCGGGCGCGGGCACGGTGGCTGGCATCGGCCGCTTCATGGCGCGTGACACCCGCCCGTGCTAGCCCGCGCCGCGATGCTTCTCCGCCGTGTCGCCGCCGCCGGTCCATCCCCCGTCGCCCGCATCGAGGCCGCGGCCCAGCGTCGCCCCTACCTCGCGCTGCTCTTCTTCTGCGTGCTGCTGTGGCTGCCCGGCTTTTTCACGCTGCCGCCCTCGGATCGCGACGAGAGCCGGTTCGCGCAGGCGACCAAGCAGATGCTCGAGAGCGGCGATTTCGTGCGGATCATGAACGGCACGGAGCCGCGCAACCTCAAGCCGATCGGCATCTACTGGCTGCAGGCGCCGTTCGCTGCCGTGGCCCGCGCCACCGGCATCGCGAGCGCCAACCCGATCTGGCCGTATCGCATCCCCTCGGTGCTGGGCGGGCTCGCCGCGGTGTTCGCGACCTTCGGCCTCGGCCGGCGCCTGGTCGGCCGGCGGGCGGCGCTGCTCGCGGCCGGGATGCTCGCTGCCTCGGTGATCCTGACCGTCGAAGTCCATATCGCCAAGACCGACGCCGCCCTGCTGGGTGCCACCACGATCGCAATGGGATTGCTGGCGCGTGCCTATCTGGCGCCCGAGGCGATGGGCACCGGTGCCGCCGCCGGGTTCTGGCTCGCGATGGCGGCCGGCATCCTGCTCAAGGGGCCGATCGCGCCGATGGTGGCGGCCCTCGCCGTGCTGGTGCTGGTGGTCTGGGAGCGGCGGGCAGGCTGGCTGCGCGCGCTGCGGCCGGGCTGGGGCGTTCTGCTGTTGCTCGCACTGGTGCTGCCGTGGCTGGCGGCGATCGGGGTCGCGACCGACGGACGGTTCTTCGCGCAGTCGCTGGGCGGCGATCTGGGGGCCAAGCTCGCCGGTGGCAGCGACGCGCATGGCGCGCCGCCCGGGCTGCACCTTCTGCTGCTGCCGCTGCTGGCCTTCCCGTCGAGCCTGTTCGTGATCCGCGCCCTGCCTGCGGCCTGGCGCGACCGGGCGCAGGCCGAGACGCGGTTCCTGATCGCGTGGGTCGTGCCGTCCTGGCTGGTGATGGAGGCGGTGCCGACCAAGCTGCCGCACTACACGCTGCCGCTCTATCCGGCGCTGTTCCTGCTGGCGGCGGGCTGGCTCGCCGACCCGCGGCGCCGGCCGCCGCCGCGCTGGCTCGCCGTGATCGCGGTCGCGGGCTTCGCCCTCGCGGCGGCGGTGCTGGGGGTGGGCAGCGCCGCAGTGCCGGTCGTGGTCGGGGCGGCGTGGTGGCTTGGCGTGCCGGGGCTGCTGGCGGCAGCGTTCATTCTGGTCGTGGTGCTGCGGAGGCGGGACGTGCGGCTCGCTCTGGTCGCGGCCCCGCTGCTCACCTGGGCGGTGCTGGGGATCATGCTGCCCAACGTCCGCCCGCTCTGGATCGCGCCGCGCGTGGCCGCAGCCCTGGCGGCGCACTGGCCGGCTGGGCGACCGCCGGATGCGCGCTTCGCCGCTCTCGGCTTTGCCGAGCCCAGCCTGATGTTCCTCGCCGGCACCGACACGCGCTGGTTCGCAAGCCCGCCCGCCGCCGCCCGCTTCCTGGCCGCCGGGCCGGATCGGGTGGTGCTTGTCGACAGCCGCGAGCAGCCCGCCTTCGCCGCCGCCGTTGCCGCGCTCGGGGTGCATCCGCGGCAGTTCGCGTCGGTGCGCGGACTGAACTACTCGAACGGGCATCGCGTGATGCTGCTGCTGGAGAAGAAGTGAATCCAGTCACACCGTTGCCAGTCGTCATGGTCGGCGAAGGCCGACCATCCACGTCTTTCATGCGGCCGCAAAGTCGTGGATACCCGGCCTTCGCCGGGCATGACGATGTACGCGTCACATGACGTGGTTTTCAGTCTGCGGACACCCGCGCGTTCGGGATCGCGACCTACCTCCTCGGCGTGTATTGCATTGAGGGAGAGGAGCACAGTTGATGCAACATCCCGTTCGTGCCGCCCTGTTCGGCGGCCTCGCGGCACTCTCGGTTGCCGGCCTCGCCGGCGTGGCCCAGGCGCAGTCGTTCGCGCACTCCCGGGCCGATCATGTCATCACTCTGGCACTGCCCGGCGGCGGTGAAGCGCAGGTCGCCTACGTCGGCGACACGCCGCCCCACCTGGTCGCCTTCACGCCCGCGCCGCTCTCGGCCGATCCGTTCGTCCTGATGCGCACGGCGTTCGGCCCAGCGTCGCCATTCACCTCGCCGTTCGCGGCACTCGACGCGGCGATGCAGCGGGCGACCACGGCGATGCTGCAGCAGGCGGATATGCTGGCGCGGATGCCGGGCTTTGTGACACCCGGCGGCGGGCTGACGCGCGCATCGCTGCCCGCCGGGTCGGGCGTGTGCGTGCAGAGCATGAGCGTCACGTATCTGGGCAACGGGTCCGTGCCGCGGGTGGTGCGGCGGCAGGCGGGCGATTGCGGCGCGTCGCCGGCACCGGCCGTGACGGCGAGCCCGTCCTATCGCCCGGTGCGGCCCGCGCGGCCGGCGGGGACGATCCTCGTGCGCGGCACAGCGCCGACGGCGCAGCCGAGGCTGCAGGAGGCGGTCTACTGGCATCCGGTGAGCGTGCCGCCGTCGCGCTGAGCGCCGCCTTGCCGGTGCGTGAACCGGATCCCCCGCGCGCCGTTGCACTCCCGCACACGGCAGCGCGGGGAGGCGGCGGATGCGGGACAGGCGCGGGTTCGGCACCCTGCTCGCGGCGCTTGCGACCCTGCTGCTGCTCGCCGCCTATCCGGCGCGCCGCCCGGGGGTTTACGCCGCCCGGCCGTCCTCACCCCCGCAACCGGCGCCCGCGTCCGCCGGCGAGAATGCGGAAGCCCCCGCCGCGATTCCGCCGCGCGGCTGGTGGCAGGTACTCAAACGCGTCGCCGCCGATTTCTCCTCGCACCGGATTCTCGCCGAGGCTGCGGGCGTCACCTTCTACGCGCTGCTCGGTCTGTTTCCGGCGCTGGCGGCGCTGGTCTCGCTCTACGGCCTGTTCGCCGATCCCGCGAGCATCGAGCAGCAGGTCGCGGCGCTGAACGGCGTTGTCCCGGGCGGGGGCATGCAGATCGTCGGTGGCCAGCTCCACAGTCTGGCCGCGCAGGGCCACCAGGCGCTCGGCCTTGGTTTGATCGTGGGCCTCGCGATCTCGCTCTGGAGCGCCAATCAGGGGATCAAGGCGCTCTTTGACTCGCTCAATGTCGTGTACAACGAGACCGAGAAGCGGAGCTTCCTCAGGCTCACCGCCATCACGCTCGGCTTCACGCTCGGGATCATCGTGTTCCTGATCGTGGCGCTGACGGCCGTGGTCGTCATTCCCATCGTGCTGCAATTCATCGGCATGCAAGGTGTCACCGCAGTCGTGCTGCGATTCGCGCGCTGGCCGGTGATGCTGGTGCTGGTGGCCCTGTTCCTGGCCATGATCTATCGCTACGGCCCGAGCCGCGAGCATGCGCGGTGGCAATGGGTGAGCTGGGGCAGCGCGTTCGCCGCCATCGCCTGGATCGTCGTCTCGCTGCTGTTCGCGTGGTACGTCGCCAGCTTCGGCAATTACAACAAGACCTATGGGACCCTCGGCGCGGCGGTGGGCTTCATGACCTGGATCTGGATTTCGGCCGCGATCGTGCTGCTCGGCGCCGCGCTGAACGCCGAACTGGAGGCGCAGACCGCACGCGACACGACCACCGGCACGCCGCTGCCGCGCGGCGCGCGCGGGGCGGTGAAGGCGGACGAGGTGGCGGCGTAATAAGCAGGCGCGATTGACATTCGCGTGATCGCAAACTCGGCGCGGCACTTCCTGGGAATAGCGGGTCCCCATCGCGCGTCACGTCGGTCGTGCAGGGCGATGCCCTGCGGTGACCCGGCGTGCGGGATCAGGGGGATGGCACATGCGACCTGCAACTCTGTTCGGACAATCCATGCTGATGGTGGCGCTCGGTATCGGCGGGCTGAGCATCTGCGACCCATCCGCCGACGCCGGCGCGTTCCGTCAGACGGATCTGGTTTCCGATATTCCAGGTCTGGCTGACATCACGGATTCTGCACTGAAGAACTCGTGGGGCGTTTCACACAGCGCGACCAGCCCGTTCTGGGTCTCGGACCAGGGGACGAGCGTCAGCACACTCTACAGCGTCACAGGCGCGGGCGTGACCAAGGTGCCGCTGACGGTCTCGATTCCGACGACGGCAAACGGCCCGCAAGGCCCCACCGGCCAGGTGAATAATGCCACCAGTTCCTTCGTGGTCGGGTCGGCGCCGGCCAACTTCATATTCGCCAACCTCAACGGTACCATCGCCGCCTGGAATCCGGGCTTGGGAACGACGGCACAGATCCGGGCAACCACGCCCGGCGCCGTCTATACCGGGCTCGCCATCGACGCCACGTCGGCACGCCTGTTCGCTGCCAATGATTCGCAAAACCGCATCGACGTCTTCAATGGCTCATTCGCGCCAGTGAGCCTCGGCGCCAACGCGTTCAAGGACCCGCTGCTCCCTGCCGGGCTGGTGCCGTTCAACGTGCAGAACCTTGACGGCAAAATCTATGTCACGTACGCGCCCGCCGGCCGGGCGGCCCAGATCTCGGCCACCGAGGGGATGGGAGTGGTCGCGGTATTCGACACCAACGGCAATTTCATCAACCAACTCGTCGACGGCAGCAAGCTCGCGTCGCCCTGGGGCCTCACCATCGCACCTATGGGTTTCGGGGAATTCGGCGGCGACTTGCTGGTTGGAAACTTCAGCTTTGCCGCCAGTGAGATCAACGCTTTCGACCCGATGACCGGAGCGCTTCTCGGCACGATCCCGATCGACGTGGGCGCCAACAGCCCAGGCGGGCTTTGGGCGCTGATCTTCGGCAATGGCGGTGCAGGCGGCGACCCGAATACGCTTTTCTTCAGCGACGGCATCAACGGTGAGGCGGATGGCCTGTTCGGCGCCATCACCGCGATCCCCGAGCCGTCAACCCTGCCGCTGCTCGCGCCGGTGCTTGCTTTCCTCGCCGTCCGCCGCCGCCGCGCTGCCAGGAGTTGCGAGACGCAGTTACGCTTCCACGGAGTGGAGTCGTGCATGGTCGGCATTCGCCGACCATGACGGCGCGGATGCTCGTCAGTCCGGCTCGCCGGGGAATTGACGCGCCCCGTCGGGAATGACGACGCCCGGCAGCTTGCGCGCGGTCCAGATGTGGATCGCCGAGGACAGGTCGAGCGGCGCATCCAACGACCCGCCCTTCACGCTCACCACCTCCGGGGTCGGGTTTGCGTGCCAAATCCGGGAGCCGCAATCGGCGCAGAACATGCACAGCAGCGTCCGCCCGGTATCGGTCGTGCGCGACCAGTTGCGGATAGTCCCACTCGTTACTCGGAAAGCATCAGCAGGAACGATCACGGAGATGCCGAACGCGGAGGCGGACTGCTTCTGGCACTCCCGGCAGTGGCAGACATAGACGCCGGCGGGTTCGCCGCTGATCTCGTAGCGGACCGAGCCGCACTGACACCCGCCGGTCAAGGGCATCGCGACATCTCCGCGCTCAATCGTCGCGATGGACGCGCTCCATGCGCTCGTGCCGCTCCTGCGCCTCGATCGAGAGGGTCGCGATCGGCCGCGCCTCCAGGCGCTTGATGCCGATCGGCTCCCCGGTCTCCTCGCAATAGCCGTAGGTGCCGGTCTCGATGCGGGCCAGCGCCTGGTCGATCTTGGCGATCAGTTTGCGGGCGCGGTCACGGGTCCGCAGTTCCAGCGCGCGGTCGGTCTCGACACTCGCGCGATCGGTCACGTCCGCCTCGTGGATGCCGCCTTCGGAGAGGCTGGCGAGCGTGCCGTCGGCCTCGCGCAGCAGTTCGGCGCGCCAGCGCAGCAGCTTCTGGCGGAAATATTCCACCTGCAAAGGGTTCATGAAATCGTCGTTCTCGGAGGGCCGGTAGTCCGGGGGCAGCGTCAGCATCATCGGACCGGTCCTTCGTGTCGTCCCACCCTCGCTTCGCCGCCCCGGCGCGCCGGCCGGCGAAAGCCGCCGGCTTATAGCGGCGCCTGACCGCCCCGCCAAGGGT
>CAVZPY010000012.1:0-128687 GCA_963777265.1 uncultured Alphaproteobacteria bacterium
ATCAGCACCGAGGAGACGCGCTACTATCTCAACGGCATCTATCTCCACGCAGCCGAGAGCGAGGGGGCCAGGGTGCTGCGTGCGGTCGCGACCGACGGCCACCGGCTGCGCGCGCTCGAGGAGCCGCTGCCGGAGGGGGCCGGCTCGATGCCCGGCGTGATCGTGCCGCGCAAAACGGTCGCCGAGCTGCGCAAGCTGCTCGACGAGGAGAGCGGCGAGGTCGAGGTGGCGCTGTCCGACACGCGGATCCAGTTCCGCGTCGGCCCGTCCTGCTCACCAGCAAGCTGATCGACGGCACGTTCCCCAAGACGACCGCGTCATCCCGCGCGACAACGACAAGGTGCTGCGCGTCGGCAAGAAGGATTTCGCCGACGCCGTCGCGCGCGTCTCGGCGATCAGCAGCGAGCGGGCGCGGCCGGTGAAGCTCTCGCTCGCCCGCGACCTGCTGGTGCTCTCGGCGACCAGCCCCGACCAGGGCACCGCGACCGAAGAGCTGGAATCGGACCGGGTGAAGTACGAGTTCGGCCCGCTGGAGATCGGCTTTCAGGCGCGCTACCTCAACGACATCACCGACCAGGTCGGCGCCGAAGTGGAGTTCCGTTTCGCCGACGTGGCCGCTCCACCGTGGTACGCGATGCGGCGGATGCTTCGGCGCTCTACGTGCTGATGCCGATGCGGGTCTGAGCGTCGGGCTTCCCCGGTGGCGTGCACCGCGCCGATCCTGTCGCGTGCTGCGCCTCGAACGCCTTGTCCTGACCGATTTCCGCAACTACGCGGCCCTCACCTGGCGACCGGCGGGGCGGCTGGCGGTCGTCACGGGGCCGAACGGCAGCGGCAAGACCAACCTGCTGGAAGCCGTCTCGATGCCGGTGCCCGGGGGCGGGTTGCGCGGCGCGCGGCTGGCCGAGCTCGCGCGTCAGGAAGCCGCCGGCGGCTGGGCGGTTGCGGGCCGGTTCATGACCGCGGAGGGCCGATGTCGACGTCGGCACCGGCACCCAGGCGGAGGGCAGCTCCGAGCGCCGCGCCTTCCGCCTGGACGGCAGCGCGCCGCGCAGCGCCGCCGAGATTGCGGCGCGGGTGGCGGCCGTCTGGCTCACGCCGCAGATGGACCGGCTGCTGCTGGAGGGCGCGTCCGGCCGCCGCCGCTTCCTCGACCGGCTGGTCTGGGCGCTGGAGCCCGGCCACGCACGCGAGGTCGCGGCGCACGACGGGGCGGTTGCGGCCCGCAACCGGCTGCTGACGCGGGGCGGCGCCGATGCGGCCTGGCTCGCCGGGTTGGAGGAGGCGATCGCACGCCACGCGGTCGCCGTGACGGCGGCGCGCTCGGGGCTGGCGGCACGGCTCAACGCCGCCCTCGCCGCGGGGGTCACTGCCCCCTTCCCCACCGCCCGGATCGAAATCGCCTGCCCGATCGCCGAGCGGCTGGCGACCGGCCCGGCGCTGGCCGTCGAGGATTGGCTGCGTGCCTCTCTTGCCGCCGATCGCGCCCGCGATGCCGCGGCCGGCAGCACCGCACGCGGCGCCCACCGGGCCGACATGGCGCTGACCGACGCCGCGACCGGCCGGGCGGCCGCCCAGGCCAGGACCGGCGAGCAGAAGGCGATGCTGGTGGGCCTCGTGCTCGGCCATGCGGCGCTGATCGCCGACGCGCGCGGCGCGGCACCACTGCTGCTGCTCGACGAGCCGGTGGTGCATCTCGACGCCGCGCGCCGCGCCGCCCTGTTCGCGGCCCTGCTGCGGCTGCCCGCGCAGGCGCTGCTCACCGGCACCGACGCGGCGCCGTTCGCGCCACTCGCCGGCCACGCCGAAGGCGTGCGCACCGGCGGTGGCGCGCTGCTGCCCGATCCCGATTTTCCGCCCCCCGAATGCGGGCGCTAATCGGGGCACGAAGCGGGGCGCAAAGCTGTAGCGAGCACCTAAAGATGTCCGGTGCAGGTAGCAGATGAATTGACCGCTTTTGATGATGCTGGCCCTGTGGGCAAGTGGGCAAGCCACTTGGCTTGTCCATCTTGTCCACAGGGCTCGGCCGGTCGCGAAAGCGGTTCACGCGGCGGGCCTCAACTCGGGGTCCGAAGCGGCGGCCGGATCGCCCGGCCAGCGCACCAGACAGCGCGGACCATGAAATAGCGCCAGCGCGCCGTCGGCATACTCATGCACCCGAACCCGCGCCCGCACAAAATGCGCCCGCGCCGGGTGGGGTGGGATCTGTAGCCGCCGACCGCGCCAAGCCACCGTGTTGTCCGGCGCTACCACCCGCTCCTCCTGGATGCACAGCACGTCGCGCCATTGCGCCTCGGCCACCGGCACGAACGCCGAGGCGCTCTCTGCCGGTGCTATCACGAACTGCGCGTTGTGCAGCGGCAGATAGACCTCGCGGATGAAGCGGTTCGCCGTCGCCACATCCTCGGTGATGCCGGCCAGCGCCAGCTCCTTCGGCAGCCGATCCTGCAGAGTTCGGAACGCTCGCTCGCAGCGCCCTCGCGCCTCCGGCGAGTAGGCCGCAATGTGCTCGATGCCAAGCTGCGCCAACGCCCGCCCGACCTGGGTGTGCACCCCTCGGCCCACCGGACCGCCCGCTTCGGGTGTGTGAAAATAGTGGCTGCCGCGGTCGGTATAGAGCGCGCACGGCAGGCCGTGCGCCGCGATCGTCTCCGCCAAGCTGGCAAAACTCGAGGCCGTGCCCTCCTCGGTCACCAGGAACGCCGAGTAGAGCGTGCTGGTGGCGTCATCCAGCGTGATCACCAGGTCAAGCGGCGCCAGCCCGGCCAGCCAGGCGTGCCGCGAGCCGTCCTGATGCAGCATCATCCCCACCATCGGCCGGCGCGGGCGCTTGCGGCGATGCGCCCCGCGGCGGGGCGCCTTTGCCACCAGCCCGCGGCTTTGCAGAAAGGTCTTGGTCCAGGTGTAGCCCCAGGCGAAGCCGTGGCTGCGCCGCAGATGCTCGTGGAAGTGCTTCACCGTAAAACCGGCGTAGCGCTCGCGGAACAGCCGCTCCACCTCGGCCGCCTCGGCTTCCGGCACCGCCCGCCCCGATCGCCGCCCCAGGCGCCGGTCCATCACACCGGCCTCTCCCTCCTCCTCATAGCGCCGGGTCCAACGACGGAACGTCCGTTCGCTCATCCCCAGCAGCTCAGCCGCTTCCATCTGACTCAGCTCGTCCGCCTCCCAGCGGCTCAACACGTCGCGAAGCTTCAGCATCCGCACGCCCTGCCGTTGCTCCGTCCGACGCATCTAACCCCCCAGAGGTCAAATGCACCGGACAGATCACGTGCTACCTGCACCGGACAGACCGCGTGCTCCCTACACCGCGCGAAGAACGTATTGCGTCGCCGCCGCACCGCGCCGAGAATTGCGCCATGCGCATCGTCTGCCCCGAGTGCCAGGCCGCCTACGCCGTGCCCGACGCCCTGATCGAGCCCGGCAAGCCAGTCCGCTGCGCCCGCTGCAACGCCGAGTGGGCGCCGGTGCCGGGCGCACCAGCAGCGGGGCCGATCGAGTCGGTGGCGGTGCGGGCGCTGCGCGCCCGCGTGTTCGCCGAGCCGGCGCCGGCCGAGAGCCGGCCCGACGCACCGGCCGATTTGCCGCCGGCGCCAGCGCCGGTGGTGCCCGCACACGGCTCGCTGCGCGTGACCTCCGAGCCGCCCGGCCGCCGCGCTGCCCCGCCCGCCCGCCCGGTCGCGCGCCCACCCGGGCGCGGCGGCGCCGCGACCGCCGCGACGGCCGCCTGGATCGGTTGGGCACTGACTATCATCGTGCTGATAGGGCTGGCGGGGGCGGCGGTCGCCTGGCGCGGCGCGGTAATGGCCGGCTGGCCCCCGAGTGCCCGGGTCTATGGCGCACTTGGCCTGAGCGCGCCCGCGCCACCGGCGGCATCGGCCGCACACTGACGGCACCACGCCGGCACGCCGCCTGACGCCTGCGGCCCTGGCGCGACGGGCGGCGGGCTGCTTTGCTGCGCGCCCGCCCCCGCTTTCTCCGCCGAGGAGCCCTGCGCCGCCATGTTCACCCCCGCCCGCCTCGACACCGCCGCCCCGGTCCGCGTCAACCTCTATTCCGACACCCAGACCCGCCCCTCCCGCGCGATGAAGGAGGCGATGATGGAGGCGCCGCTCGGCGACGAGCAGCACGGCGACGACCCGACCGTCTGGGCGCTCTGCGACCGCATGGCGACCCTGCTCGGCAAGGAGGCGGCGGTGTTTCTGCCGTCGGGGACGATGTGCAACCAGGTCGCACTCGCCACCCACGGCCGGCCCGGCGAGGAGGTGCTGGCGCACGAGACCGCGCACATCCTGACCAGCGAGGGTGGCGCGCCGGGTGCCATCTCGGGGCTGCTGGTGCGCGGCCTGCCAGGAGCGCGCGGACAGTTCAGCGTGGAGGCGCTCAAGAGTGCGATCCGTCCGCGCACCCGCTACGCGCCGCCGCAGCGCCTGGTCGCGGTCGAGCAGACCGCCAATCTCGGCGGCGGCGCCTGCTGGCCGGTCGCCGCCCTCGATGCGGTCGCCGAGGTGGCGCACGCGCGCGGCATGGCGACCCACATGGACGGGGCGCGGCTGATGAATGCGGCGATCGCACTCGGCGTCCCGGCCGCCGAGATCGCGCGCGGCTACGACAGCGTGTGGCTCGATTTCACCAAGGGCCTCGGCGCGCCGCTCGGCGCGGTGCTGGCAGGGTCGAACGATTTCATCGACGCGGCGTGGCGGTGGAAGCAGCGGCTCGGCGGCTCGATGCGCCAGGGCGGCATCTGCGCCGCGGCGTGCCTCTATGCGCTCGACCACAATATCGAACGGCTCGCCGAGGATCACGCCAACGCGAAGGCACTCGCCCGCGGCCTCGCCCAGATTCCCGGGATCACGGTGGAGACGCCCGAGACCAATCTGGTTTTCTTCGACACCGCGGGCACCGGCCTCCTGGCCGAGACGATCGCCGAGCGGCTGCGCGCCGAGGGGGTGATGGTCTCGGTGAGCGGCAAGTACCGCGCCCGCGCCTGCACGCATCTCGACGTGGCCGGGCCGCAGGTCGCGGAGGCGCTGGAGGTGTTTCGGGCGGTGGTGCGGTAGCGTTCCAATTCCGAAGTTCCCCGTCATTACGAGGACCGCGAGCGCGCCTCTTGCGCGCGTGGCGGGACGAAGCAATCCAGGGCGGTGCCGCGGGCGGGACCGCTGGATTGCTTCGCTTCGCTCGCAATGACGACGATCCCGCGACCATCCCCGACATCACCAACGCGCCTTCGGTCGCACTCGGCACCCCGACCCTCAATTACTACATTCGCGGCCAGGGTGCGAACGGCTGGTATGGCTGGTTCGACGATGCGGAGATGGAGCGGCTTTGCAACACATGGCTGCAGACCACGTCGAATATCGAGCAGGACCGATTGTTCGATGCGATCCAGCGCGTCGCGTTCCGGCAGGCGCCGATGGTCCCGCTCGGGCAGTTCAAGGAGCAGACGGCGTGTCGCAAGGACCTCACCGGCGTGATCCCCGCGGCACTCAGCTTCCCCTGGAACGTCCGGCGCAGCTAGGCGCGCGGCAATCCGGTTACGGATGGCAGGATTGAGCGCCGAGTGTCACCGAGGGGGAAAAGAAGGCCGGAAGAAGAAAGACGAACGTCGTATGACACCGATATTTGGTGGCCGCAGGCTGGCGTCGATGACGTGAAATCCGAACTCGGGACCGAGGCGCCAAAGACGCTGCTGACGGCGTAGGCGGTACGGGCTGCCGCATGGGGTCGTGCTGATTGCTGCGCACCGAGCCGCCTGCTCGACCGCATATTGCAGCGACGATTGCAGCCAGAACAGGCGTCCGAACTCCTCGATCCCGAACACGAGCATCAGAAAGACCGGCAGCACGATCGCCATTTCCAGCGCCGTGGCGCCGCGGCAATTTTTGGCAGCGCGGCGGCAGGCGCTCTCCCATGTTCTGCTCGGCGAAGGGCGGGCAATCGTCATGCCCGGCGAAGGCCGGGTATCCTCGTCTTTCTTTCGTGCCACGGAGCGGAGTCGTGGATGGTCGGCCTTCGCCGACCATGACGGGAGGAGAATGATGCACGTCACATGGTCTGCTGGCGGATGTCACTGGATGCGGGCCATTGCCTGTGCGGACAGTGTCATCGGGCTGGAAAATCCGGGATAGGGAACAATCAGGTTGTACTGCGCGGTCGCGTCCACGACGACATAGGCGCCGGCCGGCACTCCAACGGTGCAATTCGAGCCGCAGGCTGCCGCGACGACGCCATGGGAGGAACTGGGGCACCCGCAGGTTTCCGAGACGGCGACGCGGATCGAAGCCAGTTCCGTGGCACTGGCGGCGGCGGTCTCGATCGCCGCACTGTTCCAGCCGTGGACCGAGGCGTAGGCGGCCCCCGCGCGAGCGGCATTGCCGACCTCCATCTGCTCCCAGATCGCCATGCCGAAATCGCACATGCCGACAAGCAGCAGCACCAGCATGGGCGCCACCAGGCCGAACTCGACCGCGGCCGTTCCGCTTCGGCCGCTTCGGGGTTCTCGGATTAGGCGGAGAGGGTCTCGGCGGCGCGACATGCCTCGCCTCTATTCGACGAGGGTCATCGCACCCGGATCGGACACGCCGACGCCGGAACAGTTGTGCTGGAAGCTGCCGCCACCGGAATCGGTGATACCCTTGACGACGAGCTGCGTGCATGGGCTGCTCCCCAGGCCGGACATCGTCAAAGTCGTATCGGGCCCATAGAAGGCGCCGGTGAGCGTCAGGGCGTTGCTGCCGCTGAGGTTGACCGACGAAGCCGCCGTCTTGTCCATCCAGATTGCCAAGCCGGCGGTAGCACCGGTTGTCTCGGCGGTCAGTTTGAAGGTGGTGGCGCCACTGGCGTTGATGCCGCTGCCGTTCGTGAAGATGAGGGTGACGTCGCTGCCGACGATGTTCCACGTGCCGGAGGTGGTGATGCTGGCGCGATCGAAGATGTAGGTGCCGCTGTTGAAAGTCAGCGTCCCGCTGCCGGCTGCCGTCAAGCCGCCACAGAAAACGTACGGCGTGCTGCCGCTCGCCGAGAATGTCTGCGATGACGTGACGACCACATTCGACTTGTCGCACCCCGAATAGCTGGGCTCGACCCGGCCGGCGTAAGGATCGGGAATAGCAGGTGCGTCGGTCTTGAACGTGTTGGTTGCCGTGACGCTGGAACCGCCCGAGCCCAGCCAGTTGCCGGCCAGATACACGTCTTGCGCGCTGATCCCGCTCGTGCCCGACAGCAGCGTATCGCTTGAGCTGCTGGAGTCGTTGTAGTAGTCGCAATTCGAGAGCGCGAATTTCCCGCTGCCGCTCATGGTAACGGAGCTGCCGCTGGTCGCGAGCACGATGATGCAGGCGCCAGCGCCGGTCTGCGCCACGACGGCGCGCGCGGAAACCGTGGGCGGCGATTGCAGAAAAAGCTGGCTGAACGTGGCGGTCTGGGGCTGGCTGATCACGACCTCAATCGCCGTCTTGTCGGCGGTGTGACTGCCCGCCAGCGGCGGCTGGCTGACGGCCACGACCACCTGGTCCTGTCCGGCGACGAACCCAGCACTGGCGGCGATCGCCTCCGCCTCCAGCGTCAGGTTCTGCCCCGCCTGAAACGCGACCCCCGCCGACAGCGCCGCTTCATCGGCCGCGCCCTGCATCCGGCCTTTCGCCGACTCCCAGGATGAGACGTCGATCGCCAGCGCCGCGAAACCGAGCAGCACCGTGGACAGAAGGACGGTCGTGAGCGCGATCGCGCCGGACCGGTCTGCGCCGATCCGCCCCAGCCTCGCCGCCTGTCTGCGCCGTGACCCATCTCCGGGCATGAGAGCCAAGCCGTTCCGTGGCCGGCCCAGCAAACCCGCAATCGGTTGGGAAACCGTTAATCGGGGTGCCGGAGGCCCCGGGCGCTGCCCTCGCCGCCCCCGGGTTGCGCGATGGTGCCGGCGAGACATCTATAGGCGCACCACGCCAGCAGCAGGTCTCCGCCATGGACGTCATCATCGGCCAGCCCAAGGGCCAGAAGCCGGGCCAGAAACCGCAAGCCCAGCATCCGCAAGCCCAGCACCCGCAAGCCCCGGGCGCGCCCGGCGCCATCATCAGCGACGGCGATCAGGCCCACTTCATGCAGGACGTGATCGAGGCGTCGCGCAGCGTCCCGGTCCTGGTCGATTTCTGGGCCACCTGGTGCGGCCCCTGCAAGCAGCTCACGCCGACGCTGGAGCGCGTCGTGCGCGCCGCCGGCGGGCGGCTCAAGCTGGTCAAGATCGACATCGACAAGAACCGCGGCCTGATCCAGCAGCTCGCCCAGCTTGGCCTGCCGATGCAGTCGGTGCCCACCGTCGCCGCCTTCTGGCAGGGCCAGATCGCCGACATCTTCCAGGGCGCCCAGCCCGAGAGCGAGGTCAAGCGCTTCGCCGAGGCGCTGCTCAAGCTCGCCGGCGGCGCGATGCCCACCGCCGACCTGCTCGCCGACGCGAAGGCCGCGATGGAAGCGGCCGACCACGCCGGCGCGGCCGAGCTCTATTCCGCCGTGATCGGGGAGGAGCCGGAGAACGGCGAGGCCTGGGGCGGCCTGATCCGCGCCCTGCTGGCGGCCGGCCAGGAGCCGGAGGCGCGGGCCGCGCTCGCCGATGTGCCCGAGAAGATCGCCGAACATCCCGAGATCGCCGGCGCCCGCAGCGCGCTCGCGCTGGTCGAGGAGGGCCGCGCCGCCGCCGCCAAGCTGGAGAGCTTCCGCCAGCGCCTCGCCGCCGATCCGGCCGACAGCCAGGCCCGCTATGACCTCGCGACAGCGCTCAACGCCACCGGCGAGCGCGAGGCGGCGGCCGACGCACTGCTCGAGATCATCGGCCGCGACCGCGCCTGGCACGACGACGCGGCCCGGCTGCAACTGCTGAAGTTCTTCGAGGCCTGGGGTTTCGACGACCAGGCGACGCTGGCGGCGCGGCGCAAGCTCTCCTCCCTGCTGTTCCGGTGACGGCGCCGTTCCACCCGCCAGGGGTGGAGGCGCTCCCCACCGAGTTTGCCGTCTTTCCGCTGCCGGGGGCGCTGCTGCTGCCGCGCGCGCGCCTGCCGCTCAACATCTTCGAGCCGCGCTACCTCGCGATGGTGGAGGACGCGCTGGCCGCGGGCCGCATGTTCGGCATGATCCAGCCCGATGCGCGGCTGCCGCCGGTGGCGGACGGGCCGGCGCTCTATCGGGTCGGCTGCCTCGGCCGGCTCACCTCGTTCAGCGAGACCGAGGACGGCCGCTTCCTGATCACGCTGACCGGGCTCGCCCGTTTCGCGGTCGCGCGCGAGCTGCCGCCCCGGCGCGGCTACCGGCGCGTCGCCGCCGGCTTTGCGGGCTTCGCCGCCGACCTCGGCCCCGAGCCAACCGAGGGCGGCGGCGGCCGCGAGGAATTGCTGGCCCGGTTGCGCGCCTATTTCGCCCATCGCGGCTTCGAGGCGAATTGGTCGGCGATCGAGGCGATGGCGGATGCCGAGCTGGTGAACACGCTCTGCATGGTCTGCCCGTTCGATCCGCTGGAGAAGCAGGCGCTGCTGGAGGCGCCGGGGGCCGCCGACCGCTTCACCGCCCTGCTTGCCCTGCTGCAGATCGGCACGCATGATCCGGGCGACGGCGCGCCCGGCCGGGGCGTGAGCTGAGCACGCACAGGCCAAGTACGTCCAGGCCAAGTACGTCGGGAGAAACCGATGAGCCAGCCGCCCGAACCGGCCGAACCCGCGGCCAAAATCCCGGTCGCGGTCGATCCGCGGCTGCTGGAAATCCTGGTCTGCCCGGTGACCAAGGGGCCGCTCACCTACGACCGCGCCGCCGGGGAGCTGATCAGCCGCCAGGCCGGCCTCGCCTATCCGGTGCGCGACGGCATCCCAATCATGCTGCCCGAGGAAGCGCGCCGGCTGGACCCATGAGCGCGCCCGAGCCCCTGGTCATCAAGCTGGGCCGCGCCGAGAAGCGGCTGGAAATCACCTTCGACGACGGCGCGACCTTCCTGCTGCCCGCCGAATACCTGCGGGTCGAAAGCCCGAGTGCCGAGGTGCAGGGCCACGGCCCCGGCGAGCGCAAGATCATCCCCGGCCGCCGTCATGTCGGCATCATGGCGGTCGAGCCGGTCGGCAGCTATGCCGTGCGGCTGCTGTTCGACGATTTGCACGATACCGGCATCTACACCTGGCCCTACCTCTATGAACTCGGCCGCGACCAGCCGGCGCGCTGGCAGCGCTATCTCGATGCACTCGCCGCGGCCGGCCTCAGCCGCGATCCCTGACCAGGATTTCGGTCAGACCGGCCGCGAGCACCGCGGCGAGGTCGGCCGGTGCCAGGGCAATGCAGCCCTCGGTCGGCGCGAAATCCGGTCGCGCGATGTGCAGGAAAATGGCCGATCCCCGGCCGCGCGCGGGCGGAGAATCGTTCCAGCCCAGCACGCCGATCAGGTCGTAGAGGGCGTCCGTCCGCCACAGCTCCTCGTGGCTCGCGGCATAGGGCAGCCGGACCGGACGGTTGTAGGCGGCATCTGCCGGATCGTCGCACCAGCCATCCTCCGGGGCGAGCGGCTCAATCGGCACCGCGCAGGCCGGCGGCGCCACCCGGTCGGCGCGATACAGCACGCGGCGGAGCGGCAACAGGCCGGCGGGCGTGGCGCCGTCGCCCTCCTGCTTGCCGGCGCACACGCCGCCGCGGCCGAGGGCGGCGCGAAAGGTGCGGCCGGCGAGGCTCAGACGGCCGTCGGGGTGGAGGATGGCCCGGCTGATCAAGACCTGGGTCATGCGGGGTTCCGGCCGGATCAGCCGCGGCGCTGAGCGGCCGGTGCCGCGGCTTGGGCGGCGAGCCCGGCGACCAGGCCGAGGCTGCTCGCCATCTCGGTCGGCACCAGGATTGTGGCCCCGCGGTCCTTGTTCATTTCGTAGAGCAGGTTCATCTGCCGCAGTTGCAGCGCGATCGGGTTCTGCTGATAGATGGCGGCTGCCTCCGCCACGCGCTGGGCGATCGCCTCCTCGGCTTCGGCGAGCGTCACCCGCGCCTGCTTCTCGCGTGCCGCCTGCGCCTGCCGGCTCATCGCGTCCTGGAGTGCCGCTGGGATCGCCACGTCGCGGATCTCCACGGAGATCACCGCAACACCCCAAGTCTCAGTCTTCGCCGCGATCACCTCCCGCAACTGCTGGTCGGCCGCCTGTCGGTCCGACAGCAGCCGGCTGAGCTCGGTGGCACCGATCATCTCGCGCAGGCTGGTTTGCGCCACGCGCTCGACGGCCTGGGCGTAATCGACGATCTGGATCGCCGCCGCCTTCGCGTCGTGCACCTGCCAGAACACGATCGCATCGACCCCGACCGAGATCGTGTCGCGTGTCAGTGCCTGCTCGGCGGTGATGCTGCTGGTCTGAATGCGCATGTCGATCACGGTCGTCACCTGATCGGCGAACGGCACCAGCAGGAACAGGCCCGGCCCCTTCACCTCGTGGAAGCGGCCGAGCCGCAGCACGACGGCGCGCCGCCACTCCTGGATCATCCGTATCGACCGGAGCAGCCCGAACGCGATGATCACCAGAACAACGATGACGAAGATACCGAGTGGCGTCATGGTTCACTCCCTGCCCCAATTCAGCGCCTCGACTCAGCGCCCCAACTCCGGGGCACGACCCCATCATGACGGCGCGGCGAGGGAGCGCCAGTCCGCGGCTCCCTGGCCGCGCACGCCGCCGCCGCCCGATCTCGCCCGAAGGTGAAAGCATTCCGCCGAACGGCGCCGGCGCGGCGCCCCGCTCAAGCTTGACGGTCGGGGGGGTCGGCCATAGCTCTCAGGGGCGACCTGCCACGCGCGGCGACCCATTTCTACCCCGATCCAGAACGGAGAACGCACCATGGCCTTCGAGCTTCCCCCGCTGCCCTATTCCCACGACGCACTCGCGGCGCGCGGCATGTGCCGCGAGACGATGGAGCTGCATCATGACAAGCACCATCAAGCCTATGTCACGGCCCTGAACGGCTTCGTCGAGAAGGATGCCTCGCTTCAGGGCAAGTCGCTCGACGAAATCATCAAGGCGACGCACAACGACGCATCGAAGGCGTCGGTGTTCAACAATGCTGGCCAGCACTGGAATCACATCCTGTTCTGGCAGGCGATGTCGCCGCAAGGCGGCGGGATGCCAGGCGCCCTGGAAAAGAAGCTCAGCGGGGATTTCGGTGGCGTGGACAAATTCAAGGAGGCGTTCAAGGCCGCCGCCGCCGGCCAGTTCGGGTCGGGTTGGGCGTGGCTGGTGCTGGGCAGCGACGGCAAGCTGAAGATCACCAAGACGGCCAACGGGTCCAACCCACTGGCGACCGGCGAAGGGCGGGCCCTGCTCGGCTGCGACGTGTGGGAGCACAGCTACTATCTCGATTTCCGCAACCGGCGCCCCGATTACGTGCAGAACTGGCTCGACAAGATCGCCAACTACGAATTCGCAGCCGCGACCTTGCAGCGGGCCTGAGCGGCGGGCGGCATCGCGGGCGTGTCCCTCGTCGCATGCCCGCGATGTGAACCCCGGATGTAAACGCCCGCGATGTAAAGCCTAGGCGGCATCCGGGTGGCGCAGGTGCCAGAGCCGCTCATGGGCGGCGACGAGGCTCTCCAGGCTGCGGCGACGGTTCCCTTCGGGAGACGTGAGGGGGGCACTGAGGATCCGACCGAGGATGCGCAGGAGGTCGTCTGCGGTTTCGAAATCCCCGATGTCACACGCGTGGTGAAAGGCGATCAGAACTTTGTCGGACAGCCTTCTGGTGTGTCGCTGCGGCCCACTGGCGGCCTCACGTATCCCTTCACGGTCGCTTTGGCTGGTCTCCACGGTAGCCTCGTCTGGCTGTCGTCATCTGCCGTTTGATCTAGGGTTGCCAACCCCTCAGCCGAAGGGCCAAGCGGGTCGGGAGCACCAATTCGTGCGTTCGCCCCTTCCAGATAGAGAAACCAGGAGTGATCCGCCAGATGGTTTTCCCCCAGATGGTTTCCCCCGGCCAGTGGCGCGGCGGTCGAATGCGATCTCCCTGAATGCGATCTCCTTGGGGGGTGAGTTGACCCAGGGTGCGCCGCCCGGCTAAGGGCGGCACCGGACGGGCCTGTAGCTCAGTTGGTAGAGCACGAGACTTTTAATCTTGGGGTCGTGGGTTCGATCCCCACCGGGCCCACCAATATATCGGGAAGCCAGGACCTCCCACCCTGTGGCTATCGCGCGCTACGCCGCCCTGCGGTCAGCGGGGCCGCGGGTGGGCGGCGAGGGCCGGCCCTGCTATAGACCCGGCCATCGCGGGCGCGCCGATAGGGCGCCCGCGAACGCCCTGAACCCGAGACCGAATTGAGCGATTCCCCCACTCCCCCCGCACCGCCCCCCGCCATGCAGCCGGTGACGCTCGAAGACGAGATGCGCCGCTCGTATCTCGACTACGCGATGTCGGTGATCGTCAGCCGCGCGCTGCCCGGACGCGCGCGACGGGCTGAAGCCGGTGCATCGCCGCATCCTCTATGCGATGCAGGAGAGCGGCTACACGCCCGACAAGCCGTACCGCAAGTCGGCCCGCGTCGTCGGCGAGGTGATCGGCAAATACCACCCGCACGGCGAGCTGGCGATCTACGACGCGATGGTGCGCATGGCGCAGTCGTTCTCGATGCGCGTCAGGCTGATCGACGGGCAGGGCAATTACGGCTCGGTCGATGGCGACCCGCCGGCGGCGATGCGCTACACCGAGGCGCGGCTCTCGCGTGCGGCGCTGTTTCTGCTGAACGACATCGACGAGGACACCGTCGATTTCCAGCCCAATTACGACGAGAGCGAGCAGGAGCCGCGCGTGCTTCCTGCCGCGATGCCCAACCTGCTGATCAACGGCGCCGGCGGCATCGCGGTCGGCATGGCGACCAACATCCCCACCCACAACCCGACCGAGATCATCGACGCGGCGCTGGCCATGATCGCCGATCCGGCGATTACGCTCGATGCGCTGATGCGCATCGTGCCGGGGCCGGACTTCCCCACCGGCGGCATGATCCTCGGCCGCGCCGGCATCCGCAGCGCTTTCGAGACCGGGCGCGGCTCGCTCCTGGTGCGCGCCCGCGCGGAGATGGAGGAGGTGCGGCGCGAGCGCACCGCGATCGTCGTCTCCGAGATCCCCTATCAGGTGAACAAGAAGACCCTGCTGGAGCGCATCGCCGAACTGGTGCGCGGCAAGCAGATCGAGGGCGTCGCCGAGGTGCGCGACGAGAGCGACCGCGATGGGATGCGCATCGTGATCGAGCTCAAGCGCGACGCGACGCCCGAAGTGGTGCTCAACCAGCTCTACCGCTTCACGCAGATGCAGACGACATTCGGCGTGAACATGCTGGCACTCGACGCCGGCCAGCCGCGGCTGATGGGCTTGCGCGACGCGCTCAGCCTGTTCCTTGCCCACCGCGAGGAAGTGATCCTGCGCCGCAGCCGCCATCGGCTGGCGAAGGCGCGCGAGCGGGCGCATCTCCTGGTCGGGCTCGCGATCGCGGTCGCCGACATCGACGAGGTGATCCGCCTGATCCGCGCCAGCCCCGACGCGGCGGCGGCGCGGGCGGCGCTGATGGCGCGCGATTGGCCGGCCGCCGAAGTGCTGCCGCTGCTGGCGCTGATCGATGACGCCGGCAACACCGTCACCGGCGGGACCGTGCGGCTGACCGAGGCGCAGGCGCGCGGCATCCTGGAGATCACGCTGCGCCGCCTCACCGGGCTTGAGCGCGAGAAGATCCACCAGGAACTCACCGAGGTCGCGGCCCGCATCGCCGAGCTTGCTGGAACTGCTCGGCAGCCACATCCGCCGCCTGGAGGTGATCCGCGACGAACTCGCCGCCGTGCGCGCCGAGATCGACTCGCCGCGGCTGACCGCGATCGTCGATGGCGTCGCCGATCAGGACGACGAGAGCCTGATCGAACCCGGGCAGATGGTCGTGACGCTCAGCCGTGACGGCTTCATCAAGCGCACGCCGCTGGAGACGTTCCGCGCCCAGCACCGCGGCGGCCGCGGCCGCACCGCGGCGACCACCCGCGGCGATGACGTCATCACCCGCAGCTTCAACGCGCACACCCACCAATGGGTGCTTTTCTTCTCCTCCGCCGGCCGCGCGTTTCGCGAGAAGGTGTGGCGCCTGCCGGAAGCGGGTCCGGCGGCGAAGGGCCGCGCCCTGGTCAATCTGCTGCCCGAGCTCAACTCCGACGGCATCACCGCGGTGCTGCCGCTGCCGCAGGACGAGACCCTGTGGGAGAGCCTGCATCTGGTGTTCGCAACCGCGCAGGGCGGCGTGCGGCGCAACCGGCTGTCGGATTTCCGCAACGTGCGCGCCGCCGGGCTGATCGCGATGAAGCTCGACGAGGGCGACCGGTTGATCGGGGTCGCCACCTGCCACGACGGCGACGACGTGCTGCTCGCGACCCGCCGCGGCCGCTGCATCCGCTTTCAGATCAGCGACGAGACGCTGCGCGTGTTTTCCGGCCGCCAGAGCCCCGGCGTGCGCGGCATCCGGCTCGGCGCCGGCGACGAGGTCATCAGCCTCTCGATCCTGCGCCACGTCGATGCCGGCAGCGAGGAGCGCATCGCCTATCTTCGCCACGCCGCGGCGCAGCGCCGCCGCAGCGGCGAGGAGGAGGAGCCGGTGGCGGAAGCCGCCGTCGGCGAGGGTGCGGAGAGTGCGGCGCCCGAAGTGGTACTGCTGCCCGCGCGCATCGCCGAGCTGGAAGCGGCGGAGGAGTTCTTGCTCACCGTCACCGACGGCGGCTTCGGCAAGCGTTCGTCCGCCTACGACTATCGCGTGACCGGACGCGGCGGCCAGGGCATCGCCAACATCACCCTCGGTGTGCGCACCGGCTCGGCGGTGGTCGCGACCTTCCCGGTCCGCATGGGCGACGACGTGATGCTGGTCACAGACGGCGGCCGGCTGATCCGCACGCCCGGCGAGCAGGTACGCATCACCGGCCGGCAGGCGCAGGGCGTGATGCTGGTCCGCCTCGGCGAGGGCGAGCGCGTCGGCAGCGTGTTCCCGGTGCTCGATGACACGGCCGGCGAAACCGCGGACGATGCCACGTCCGACGATGCAGGGCCGGGCGACACCCCGCCCGATGATGAACCACACGATGAGCCGCTGGGGCCGGAGCCCGATCCGGAGCAGGGAGAATGACCGCGCCGCGCCGGCGCGTCGGTCTCTATCCCGGCACGTTCGATCCCGTGACCAACGGCCATCTCGACATCATCGCGCGCGGCGCCACCCTGGTGGACCGTCTGGTGGTGGGTGTTGCGGTCAATGCCGGCAAGGGGCCGCTGTTTCCGCTCGACGAGCGCGTGGCGCTGGTGGCGGCGGAAACGGAGGCGATCGCCGCGCGCACCGGCACCGAAATCGTGGTGCAGAGCTTCACCGGATTGCTGGTCGCCTTCGCCCGCGAGCTTGGCGCGAAGATGATCCTGCGCGGGCTTCGCGCCGTCTCCGATTTCGACTACGAGTTCCAGATGACGGGGATGAACGCGCGGCTCGATGCCACGATCGAGACCGTGTTCCTGATGGCGAGCGAACGCCACCAGTTCATCTCGTCCGGCTTCGTCAAGGAGATCGCGCGGCTCGGCGGCGACGTCTCCAGCTTCGTCCCCGCGCTGACCCTGGAACGCACGCACGCCCGCGTGCGTCTCGCCCGTGCTCAGGAGGAAAAATGATCCGGCGACGCACCTTGTTGGCAACCCTTGCGATCGGAGCTTTGATGGCGGAGACACTGGACGCACAGGCGCAGCCTGCGAGCGACCCCGAAAATACGCTCTACATGGATCTCAAATACGGGCGCGTGGTGATTGCCATGCGCCCCGATCTGGCGCCCAAGGCCGTCGAGCGGATCAAATTGCTCACGCGCCGGCACTTCTACGACAACACGCCGTTCCACCGCGTGATCGAGGGCTTCATGGCCCAGGGCGGCGACCCCACCGGCACCGGCACCGGCGGCAGTGATCTTCCGGATCTGCCGGCCGAGTTCACCGACAAGGTCCGCTTCCTGCGCGGCACCTGCGGCATGGCGCGCACGTCCAACCCGAACAGCGCCAACAGCCAGTTCTTCATCATGTTCGCGCCCGCGCCGAACCTCGACGGCCAGTACACGATCTGGGGCCAGGTGGTGCAGGGAATGGAATTCGTGGACCGGATCAAGCGCGGCAGCGGTGCCAGCGGGACCGTGCAGAGCCCGGACCGGATCGTGAAGATGCAGGTCGCGGCAGACGTCCAGAAAGGGTGAAGCCGGGTCGGGCGCGAAGAATGCCGGGGTCACTGACCTATGGCGCGACCTCGGCGGCGCCCGCCGGCAACAGCACGAGATCGTCGCGGTGGATCAGCTCGTCGCGGCCGCGCCAGCCGAGGATCGCCTCGATCTCCTCCGAGCGGTGGCCGGCGATCCGGCCGGCATCCTCGGCGCCGTAGGCCGAGAGGCCGCGCGCGAGCGGCGCGCCCTCGGGGCCGCGCACCAGCACCGCGTCGCCGCGCTCGAATTTCCCGGCTACGGCGCGCACGCCGGCCGGCAGCAGCGAGCCGCCGGCGGCGAGCGCGCGCGCCGCCCCGGCGTCGATCGTGACCGTGCCCGCGGGCTGCAGGCTGCCGGCGATCCAGCGTTTTCGTGCCGAGCGCCCGTCGGGCGAGGCCAGGAACCAGGTGCAGCGCGCGCCGTCCGCCAGCGCGTGCAGCGGGTGCGCGGTGTGGCCCAGGGCAATCGCCATGGCGCAGCCCGCCTGGGTCGCGATCCGCGCGGCGGCGAGCTTGGTGCGCATCCCGCCGGAGGAATAGCCGGGGGGCGGGTCGCCGCCCATCGCCTCGATCTCAGGGGTCAGCGCGGGCACCAGAGGGATGTGCGCGGCGTCCGCGTCGCGGCGGGGATCGGCGGTGTAGAGGCCGTCGATGTCGGATAGAAGAACTAGCTGGTCGGCCTGCACCATCTCCGCGACCCGGGCCGCGAGGCGGTCGTTGTCGCCGAAGCGGATTTCCGACGTGGCCACGGTGTCGTTCTCGTTGATGACCGGGATGCAGCCGAGCCCGAGCAGGGTCGCGAGGGTGGCGCGCGCGTTGAGGTAGCGGCGGCGGTCCTCGGTATCGGCGAGTGTCAGCAGCAGTTGCGCCGCGGTCTGGCCGTGGGCGGCGAGGGCTCCGGTCCAGGCCTGGGCGAGCCGGATCTGGCCGACCGCGGCGGCGGCCTGCTGCTCCTCCAGCCGCAGCCGGGCGCGGGTGAGGCCGAGTGCCGGGCGGCCCAGCGCGATCGCGCCGGAGGAGACGACGATCAGCTGCGCGCCGCGGCCGGCAAGGGCGGCGAGGTCAGCGGCCAGCCCGTCGAGCCATGCCGCGCGGGGCGTGTCGCCGGCGGGATCGACCAGCAGTGCGCTGCCGACCTTGACCACCAGCAGCCGGGCGTCGGCAAGGCGCGGGGTCATGCGAGCGGGGCCTTTGATTCGGCGGCGCACAACCCCTCCCCCAACCCCCTCCCGCAAGGGGAGGGGGCTTTGGCTCGCTGCTCCCCGTCCCCTTGCGGCCTTGGGCCGCGAAGCGGACCAAGGCCGGGGGGAGGGGGCGAGTGCGACCGATCGCGGCCGCCAGACGCCGTGCGCGCAGCGGCGATGGCGTCGGCGGTGGCGCGGAGCAGCGCGGGCACGCCCTCGCCCGTCGCCCCCGAGGCCACCAGCGGCGGCCGGCCGCAAGCGCGGCCGAGGGCCGCCCGGCGCGCGGCCAGCTCGCGCGGGGCGATCGCGTCGGCCTTGTTCAGCACCACGATCTCGGGGCGGGTCTCCAACCCGGCGCCATAGGCGGCGAGTTCGGTGCGCACTGTCCGCCAGGCCTGAACCACGTGGCCGGCGGCACCGTCGATCAGGTGCAGCAGCACCGCGCAGCGCTCGATATGGCCCAGGAAGCGGTCGCCGAGGCCGGCGCCCGCGTGCGCGCCCTCGATCAGGCCGGGGATGTCGGCGAGCACGAATTCTTCCGTCGCCGACAGCCGCACCACGCCGAGTTGCGGGTGGAGCGTGGTGAACGGGTAGTCGGCGATCTTCGGCCGGGCCGCGGAGACGGTGGCGAGCAGCGTTGATTTCCCCGCATTGGGCAGGCCGATCAGCCCGGCATCGGCGATCAGCTTGAGGCGCAGCCACACCCAGCGCTCCTCGCCCGGAAAACCCCGATCGGCACGGCGGGGCGCGCGATTGGTGCTGGATTTGTAGTGCGCGTTGCCGAACCCGCCGTCGCCGCCGCGGGCGAGCACCACGCGCGCACCGGGCCGATCGAGGTCCGCAAGCAGTGTCGCGCGGTCGTCGGCGAGCAGCTCGGTGCCGATGGGGACGCGGATCAAGACCGGCGGCGCGGCGGCGCCGGTGCGGTCGCTGCCGGCGCCGTTGCCGCCCTTCTTGGCGCGGAAATGCTGCGTGTAGCGGAAGTCGATCAGGGTGTTGAGATTGGGCACCGCCTCGAACACGATATCGCCGCCGCGGCCGCCGTCACCACCGTCGGGGCCGCCGAACTCGAGGTATTTCTCGCGCCGGAACGCAACCACGCCGTCGCCGCCGTCGCCGGAGCGGATGTAGATCTTGGCCTGGTCGAGAAACTTCATGCGCATCCTCCCCTTCGCCGGCGGGGAGAAGCGGGCTACTCGGCGGCCTCGGCGGGCGTCACCGAGACATGCACGCGGCCCTTGGCGCGGCGCTCGTAGATCACGCGGCCGTCGATCAGCGCGAAGATCGTGTGGTCGCGGCCAAGGCCGACATTGCGGCCCGGCTTCCAGCTCGTGCCGCGCTGGCGGACGATGATGTTGCCGGCGATCACGCTCTGGCCGCCGGACTTCTTCAGCCCGAGGCGGCGGCCTTCGGTGTCGCGGCCGTTGCGCGACGAGCCGCCGGCTTTCTTGTGTGCCATCGCTTGCTCTCCTTCAGTCGCCCGCTGCTTCGGCCGCCGCTGCTTCTTCAGCCCGCGCTTCTTCAGCCTGGGTGATCGCGGCGATGCGCAGCACGGTCGTGTGCTGGCGATGGCCGGCGCGGCGGCGGCTGTTCTGCCGGCGGCGCTTCTTGAACACGATCACCTTCTCCAGCCGGTCCTGCGCGATCACGGTCGCGGTGACGGCGGCGCCCGGTATTGTCGGCGTGCCGAGGGTGACGGCGCCCTCGTCGCCGCCGATCGCGAGGATGTCGGAGAAGGTGATGGTCTCGCCCGGCTCGCCGGCCAGCGTCTCGACCTTGAGCACGGCGCCGGCGGTGACGCGGTACTGCTTGCCGCCGGTGCGGATGACTGCGAACATTCTTTTGCCTCTCGCCGCGCGGCATCCGGCGGCGCTTCTTTTGATGGGACGCCCCGGATGGGCGCCAAGCCGCGGGGTTATAGAGGCCGCGCCCCAGATGTCAACGCGACGGATGTCAACGCGACGGCCTGGGGCGACCGCTTGGGGCGCGTCTCCCGTGACGGAACTGCCCCCGCCCCGAAACATTAACACGCCGGGCCGCGGTCCACTTCGGGGCAGGAGAGGCTGAGTGCGACGACGCGATCTGGTACAGGCAGGGTTCGTTTTGCCGGTCGCCGCCGCCCTTCCTGCCGTCGCGGCCAGCCCCGCCGGCACCACCCCGGCCGCCACCGGCACGCCGTTCGACGGCTCGACCGTGCGGCGGCTGGCGCAGACACTCGCGCAGAAGCCGTTCCAGCCGCCGCTTGCGAAGCTGCCGCCGGCGATCGCGAACCTCACCTACGACCAGTATCGCTCGATCCGCTTCGATCCCAACCGTGCGCTGTGGCGCGGCCTCAAGCTCTACTTCCAGGTGCAGTTCTTCCACCTGGGCTTCCTGTTCAAGGATCGCGTGGACATCTACGAGGTCGCCGGCGGGCTGGCGCACAAGATCGTCTATCAACCCGACATGTTCATCTTCGGCAAAGCGCCGCGCCCGACGCAGGACGACCTCGGCTTCGCGGGCTTCCGCATCCACGCGCCGTTCGTCCATCCCGACTATTACGACGAGGTGTGCGCGTTCCTCGGCGCGAGCTATTTCCGCGCGGTCGCGCGCGGGCAGAATTACGGGCTCTCGGCGCGCGGATTGGCGCTCAAGACCGCCGACCCCAAGGGCGAGGAGTTTCCGCTGTTCCGCAGCTTCTGGATCCAGCGGCCGCTGCCCGGCGTGAAGTCGATCGTGGTTTATGCGCTGCTCGACAGCCAGAGCACCACCGGCGCGTTCCGCTTCACCATCCGCCCCGGCGCCGAGACGGTGTTCGACGTGCAGAGCACGCTGTTCCCGCGCGTCGATATCATCGAGGCGGGCATCGCGCCGCTGACCAGCATGTTCAGTTGGGATTTCAACAACCGCATCGGCGTGGACGACTACCGCCCGGCGGTCCACGACAGCGACAGCCTGCTGATGGAGACCGGCCGCGGCGAGCAGTTGCTGCGAGCGCTGAACAACCCGAACGATTTGCAGTTCAGCGCCTTCGGCGACATCAATCCGCGCGGCTTCGGCCTGCTGCAGCGGCGGCGCGCGTTCCACGACTACCAGGATCTGGAAGCGCATTACGAACAGCGGCCGAGCTGCTGGGTGGAGCCGATCGGCGACTGGGGCGAGGGCGCGGTCGATCTGGTGGAGATCCCGAGCAAGCGCGAGATCAACGACAACATCGTCGCTTTCTGGCGTCCGAAGGACAAGCTGAACGCGAAAGGTCAGTACGACATCACCTATCGCCTGCACTGGTGCGAGCACGTGCCCTGGACCAGCCCGCTCGCGAAGGTTGCGGCGACGCGCAGCGGGCTGGCTTGGGACCGCAAGGGCCGGCTGTTCGTCATTGACTTCACCGCCGGTGCGGCGATCAAGGAATTGGCCAAGGGGGTCGATCCGACGGCGCAGGTTCATGCCGATCACGGCACGATCAAGAACGTGGTCGCGCAGCCTAATCCCGAGAGCGGCGGCTGGCGGATCAGCTTCGAGCTGCAGCCCGCCGCCAAGCTGGTCGAGCTGCACGCGCAATTGATGGACGGCAAAAAGCCGCTGTCGGAGACGTGGCTCTATCGATGGACTCCCTGACCGCCGCGAGCCGGCCGGCGGGATTTCGCGCGCTGCCGCCGGAGGCGCCGCTCGCGATGCCGGTGCAATCGCTTCGCGCCGCCGCCGCCGCGGCCGCCGCGCCCGCCGAGCGCGCCGCGCGGGATGGCGGCGCGGCGGCTGTTCGTGATCGGCGGTGCGGCGGCGATGACGGCGGTGGCCGGCTGGCAGATGTACAAGGTGCTCGACGTCGGCGGCCCGACGCCGCTGGAAGGCATTCTGCTCGGCCTGTTCGTGCTGCTGTTCGCCTGGATCGCGCTCGCGGCCACCAGCGCCATCGGCGGCGCGATCGCGATGATCGGCGGGTGACGGGCGGCGGCTCGGCATCGCGACCGGCGGCGCGCTGCCGGCGCTCTCGCAGCGCACCGCGCTGCTGATGCCGACCTATAACGAGCAGCCGGCGCGGGTGATGGCCGGCGTGCAGGCGATCCACGACGCGCTGGCGCGGGCCGGCCGGCTCGATGCGTTCGACTTCTTCATCCTCAGCGACACCACCGATCCCGACATCTGGGTGGCCGAGGAGGCGGCGTTCCTGGCGCTGCGCGCGCGCACCGGCGACGCGGCTCGCATCTTCTACCGCCGCCGCGCCGCCAATATCGAGCGCAAGGCCGGCAACATCGCCGACTGGGTGCGCCGCTTCGGCGGCGCCTATCCGCTGATGCTGGTGCTGGACGCCGACAGCGTGATGACCGCCGAGGCGATCGTGCAGCTCGCCGCGGCGATGGAGCGGCATCCCGATGTCGGGCTGATCCAGACGCTGCCGATCATCGTCAACGGCCGCACCTTGTTCGCCCGGATGCAGCAATTCGCCGGCCGCGTCTATGGGCCGGTGATCGCGCACGGGGTCGCGTGGTGGCACGGCGCCGACGGCAACTACTGGGGCCACAACGCGATCATCCGCACCGCCGCCTTCGCCGCCGCCGCCGGGCTGCCGCACTTGCGCGGACGCCGCCCGTTCGGCGGCCACATCCTGAGCCACGATTTCGTCGAAGCCGCCCTGCTGCGACGCGCCGGCTGGGCGGTTCACATGCTCGCGGGATTGCCCGGCAGCTACGAGGAGGCCCCGGGCAGCCTCACCGACATCGCGATCCGCGACCGGCGCTGGTGCCAGGGCAATCTGCAGCACGCGGCGGTGCTGCCGGCGCGGGGACTGCATTGGGTGAGCCGGCTGCACCTGCTGATGGGCATCGGCTCGTACGCGACCGCGCCGCTCTGGCTCATGTTCCTGCTGGTCGGCATCCTGATCTCGTTGCAGGCGCGCTTCGTGCGGCCGGAGTATTTTCCCGCCGCCCACTCGCTGTTTCCGCGCTGGCCGCAGGAAGACCCGGTGCGCGCCATGTGGGTGTTCATCGGCACCATGGCGGTGCTGTTGCTGCCCAAGCTGATCGGGCTGGCGGCAGGGCTGCTGCAACGGCAGACGCGGCGCGGCTGCGGCGGCGCCGTGGGATTGATCGGCAGCGTGCTGGTCGAGACGATCCTGGCGGGGCTGGTGGCGCCGATCGCGATGCTGTTCCAGACCGCGGCGGTCGCCTCCATCCTGGCCGGGCGCGATTCCGGGTGGAACCCGCAGCGGCGCGACGACGGCGCGCTGCGATTGCGCGAAATCGCCGCCGGCTACGTGCGCCACACCGCGTTCGGGGCGGTGCTCGCCGGCATTGCCTACGCGGTCTCGCCGTTCCTGGTGCTGTGGATGTCGCCGGTGCTGCTCGGCCTGCTGCTCGCGGTGCCGCTGGCGACGCTGACCGGCGCCCGCGACGCCGGCCAGACGCTGCGCCGCGGCGGGCTGCTGCTGACGCCGGAGGAGCGCCACCCCCCGCCGGTGCTGGCCGAGGCGCGGTCGCTGCGCCGCGCGCTGGAATCCGAAGCGACCGACGCCGAGGCGGCGGCGCGCCTGCTTGCCGATCCGGCGCTGCTGGCCGCGCACCGCGCGATGCTGCCGCCGCCGCGCCGGCCGCGGATCGACCCGATCGACGCGACGCTGCTCACCGGCCTCGCCCGGCTCGACGAGGCCGAGACGCTGGCGGACGCGATCGCGGCGCTCTCGCTGCGCGAGAAGGCGGCGGTGCTCGCCGACGCGCGCGGCATCGAGCGGCTGGTCGCCCTCGGCGGCGGCGGCTTGCGGCGGGTTTCGTGACGAGGGCGGCTGGGGCCGAAGGATCCGGCGCCGTCATCAAATCAGCTAGCGTCCTTCGCTGATCAGATCCTTGAGCGTCAGGCCGCCGAGCGTCAGCCCCTTGCTGGCGGCGCGCAGGCCCTCGGCGGCCCGGCGCACGCGGACGCGGTCGAAGCCGGGTTCGGCGGGGACAAGCCGAGCCACCGGCTTGCCACGGCGGGTGATGAGGACCTCATCGCCCTCCTCGACCGCTTCGAGCAACGCGGTCAGGCGGTTCTTGGCCTCGAGCACGCTAACTGTCTGCATGGTCATCCCTACCCAGCGAGCACCTGCGATGGCTGCAGCGTGAGTCCTTACGCAACATGCCCCATCATCGCCAGGAGCGAAGCGGCGACACGATCCAGGCCCGCCGCACGGTGCCTCCCGCCTGGATCGCCACGCCGCCAAACGGCGGCTCGCGATGACAAAAATCATGTTTCGCCCTCTATTGAGCCCCCCGGGAGCGTCCAACCGATCACATTGCGTGCAAGTCGCTGCCGTGCGTTTCTGTATTGAACGGGCTTCTGGCCCCAGAGCTACGGGAGAGACCGATGCGGCGCTTCGGCGTGGCTGTGGCGGTGTTGCTCGCGCTGGTGCTGCATGGCGGCGACGCGCTGGCCCAGCCGCACGATCTGACGCGCGTGCAGGCGCGCAGTCCGGCGCAAGCCGCCGCGACCCGCGCCGTGCTTCCCGCACCCGTCAGCACCGAACACACGATCGAGCTGCCCGGCCGCACGCTGCACTTTACCGCAACCGCAGGCAGCATGCCGCTGCTCGACGATCAGGGCCAGGTGCAGGCCGAGATCGCGACAGTCGCCTACCGGCTCGACGGCGCCGATCCGCAGACCCGGCCGGTCACGTTTGCGGTGAATGGCGGCCCGGGCTTTGCCTCGGCCTGGCTGCAATTGGGCGGGCTCGGGCCCTGGCGTCTGCCGATGGAGGGGGCAGCCGGTGCGCCGTCCGCGACGCCTTCCGTCCAGCCCAACGCCGAGACCTGGCTCGACTTTACCGACCTCGTGTTCATCGACCCGGCCGGGACCGGCTACAGCCGGATCGACGCGCGACCGGGAAAGACGCGACCGGGAAAGACGCGACCGGGAAAGATGTGCGGCACCGTTTCTGGTCGGTGGACGGCGACATCGCCAGCCTGTCGCAGACGATCGGCAAGTGGCTCGATCGCAACGGCCGGATGCGGTCGCCGAAATACATCGTGGGCGAAAGCTATGGCGGCTTCCGCGCGCCGCTTCTGGTGCGCGCGCTGGCGCAGAGCGAGGGCGTCGGCATCTCCGGGCTGGTGCTGGTCTCCCCGTCGCTCGACATGGGCGGCGGCAGCCAGGCCTTCGATCCGCTGTTCTGGGCCGAGCGTCTGCCGACCGAGGTTGCGATCGCCCGGGCCGCGCACGAGCCGGTCACCCGCGCCGCGCTGGCGGATGCCGAGGCTTATGCCGGCGGGGCTTATCTGATCGACCTCGTGCGCGGCTTGGGCGATCCCGGCGCGGTGGCCCGGGTCAGCCAGCGCGTAGCGGAGCTGACGGGCCTCGATCCCGCCCTGGTGCGCCAACATGCCGGGCGGATCGACAACCCGACCTTCCTGCGCGAGATCGACCGTGTCCAGGGGCGCGTGGCCAGCCAATTCGACGGCACCGTGACCATGCCCGACCCGTTCGGCAACGCCAGTTTCTCCCGCCTGCCCGATCCGCAACTGGGCGCGCTGGAGGGGCCGTTTTCCGGCGCCATGATGGAACTGTATGCGCACCGGCTGCACTGGCACCCCGCGGCGCAGTACCGACTGTTCAATGGCCAGACCAATCGCGAGTGGGATTTCGGCCGCGGCGGACGGCCGCAATCGGTTACGGCGTTGCGCACCGCGCTGGCGCTTGACCCGCGCTTGCACGTGGTCGTCGCAGCCGGGCTGTTCGATCTGGTGGTGCCGTATTTCCGCACGCAGATGCTGTTGGACACCATCCCGGGAGCGGCCGGCGGCGACCGGGTCCGGTTCATCGTGCTGCCCGGCGGGCACATGATCTACGCGCGCGACGCCAGCCGCGTGGCGCTGCGCGATGCCGCCGAACACATGATCGAGGGGCAGTAGAGGCCAGGGCGTTTGTCCTAAACAGTTGCGAGATCGGCTCTTCGTCGTCATTGCGAACGAAGCGAAGCAATCCAGCGGTCTCGCCCGCGGCACCGCCCTGGATTGCTTCGTCGCTTCGCTCCTCGCAATGACGAGGAACTTCGAAATCGGAACACTAATAATCCTCGGCCAGCAGCGGAAAGGCGCGTGGCCGCGCGGCGGCGCCGCCGGCGGCGCCGGATGGAGATAGCTGCGGTCGAGCTGCGACCATGCCGCGACCCCGAGCAGCCCTAGCGTAGTCTCGATCTCGTCTTGCAGGATCTCCAGCACCCGCGCCACGCCGTCGGCGCCGGCCGCCGCAAGGCCGTAGAGATACAGCCGCCCGATCGCGACCGTGTCGGCGCCGAGCGCCATCGCCTTGACGATGTCGCTGCCGCGGCTGAAGCCGCCGTCCACGATCACGCGCGCGCGCCCCGCGACCACGCCCGCCACCTCCTCCAGCAGGTCGAGCGCGCCGCGACCGTGGTCGAGCTGACGGCCGCCGTGGTTGGAGACGTAGATGCCGGCGACGCCGAGTTCGCACGCCCGCGCCGCGTCCTCGGCGGTGGCGATCCCCTTCAGGATCAGCGTCACGTCGTGGCGGTCGCGGAAGCGGGCGACCTTCGCCCAGTCGAACGCGGCCTGAAACTCCATCCCGGTGTGCCGCGCCCGCCAGTGCTTGACGAAGCGCTTGGCGATGTCGCGCTCGCGGCGGCTGTAGAGCGCGGTATCGACGGTGATGCAGAACGCCATGTAGCCCGCATCGACGGCGCGGCGGACATGGTCGTCCACGAAATCGTCGCCGCCGCGCACATAGAGCTGAAACACCTTCGGCCCGTCCGCGGCCCGCGCGGTCGCCGCCAGGCCGGGGGCGGTGACGGAGCTGACGAACAGCGGCACGCCGGCGCGCGCCGCCGCCTCCGCGACCGTCGCCCCGCCGCCCGGCTCGAAGCTCTCCAGCGAGCCGACCGGCGCCAGCGCCACCGGCATCGGCACGCGGCGGCCGAAGAAATCCGCGCTCGCATCGACCCGCGAGACGTCGGTGAGCACGCGCGGGCGGAACGCGACGCTGTCGAGGGCGAGCCGATTGCGCCGCAGCGTGGTTTCGGTCTCGGCACCGCCCACCAGATAGTCCCAGATGTTGCGGTCGAGCCGCACCCGCGCCGCTTTGACGAACTCGTGCAGCGTCAGGAACGCCGCTGCCGCCTCCACTTGCCCGGCCGCCTCCGCCATGATGCCTCCCCCGTTCGCGCGTGGCAGTTCGCCCGTCGCAGTTGGCCCGTCGCAGTTCGCCCGTCGCAGTTCGCGCGGGGCAGCTTGGAGCGATCGCGGCCCCTCGTCTAGAACGGCGCATGACCGCCGCCGCCGCCGATACCGCCGGCCCGGATGCTGCGCCCCGTGGCGAGCTGGCACTACGCACGGTCGCCATGCCGGCCGATACCAATCCGGCGGGCGACATCTTCGGCGGCTGGATCATGTCGCTGATGGACCTCGCGGCCGGCATGAGCGCGCGCACCCGGGCGCGCGGGCGGGTCGCCACCGCCGCCGTCTCCCACCTCTCGTTCCTACAACCGGTGAAGGTGGGCGACGTGGTGTGCTGCTACACCGAGCTGGTCCGCAGCGGACGCAGCTCGGCCACCTTCGATGTCGGCGTCTGGGTGCTGCGCCAGGGCGAGGGCGCCCGCATCAAGGTGACGGAGGCGCAGTTCGTGATGGTCGCGGTGGACGCGGCCGGGCGGCCGCGCCCGCTGCCGGGTGCCGGCTGAGATGGGGCAATACGTCGCCAGCCGGCTGGCGCAGCTGGTGCTGGTGCTGTTCGGCGTCAGCGTCGTCGTGTTCGTCACCATGCACCTGCTGCCGGGGGACGTGGCACAGATGCTGCTGGGCGATCACGCGACCGCGGCGGGACTGGCGCGGCTGCGCCGCCAGCTCGGCCTCGACCAGCCGATCTGGGTGCAGTATGTGCGCTTCCTGTTCGGCGCGCTGCGCGGCGATTTCGGGATCTCGTTGCAGAGCAACCATCCGGCCTTGCAGGACGTGCTGACGGCTTTCCCGGTGACGCTGCAGCTTACGCTCACCGCGCTCGCCATCGCGACCGCGATCGGCGTGCCGCTCGGCGTGCTGACCGCGGTGTTCAAGGACGGCCGCTTCGACGGCGCGGTGATGACGCTGACGCTGTTCGGCGTCTCGATGCCGATCTTCTGGCTCGGGCTGATGCTGCTGCTGGTGTTCGCCGCCTGGCTCGGCTGGGTGCCGATCGGCGGCCAGATGCCGGTGGGGATGGAGCCGGCACGGATCACCGGGATGACCGTGGTGGACAGCCTGATCTCCGGCAATCCCGCGATGATCTGGGAGAGCATCCACTATCTGCTGCTGCCCGCGTTCACGCTGGCATTGGTCCCGCTGGCGCTGATTACGCGCATCACCCGCGCCGAGGTGACGGCGGCGGGCACGCTCGATCATGTGCGCACCGCGCGCGCCAAGGGCCTCTCGGGGACGCGGGTGGTGTTGCGTCACGTGCTGCGCAACGCGGCGATCCCGATCGTGACCGTGATCGGGCTGCAACTGGGGCTGCTGCTGTCCGGCGCAGTGCTGACCGAGACGATCTTCTCGCTGCCCGGCCTCGGCCGGCTGATGGTCGATGCCATCCTGGAGCGCGACTATCCGGTGGTGCAGGCGGGAGCGCTGTTCACGGCCGCGCTGTTCGTGCTGGTCAATCTGATGGTCGACCTCAGCTACGCGGTGCTGGACCCGCGGATCGGCCGCGCATGAGCGGCACCGCGATTGCCGTCGCCGCGACCCCGGCGCCGCCGGAGCGGGCACTGCGGCGCGCGCTGCGCGGCAAGGGGGCGCGGATCGGGCTCGCGATCGCGGCCGTGTTCCTGCTGCTCACCGTGTTCGCGCCGCTGGTCGCACCCTACGATCCGGCCGACCAGGATCTGTCGGCGGCGCTCTCGCCGCCCTCGTTCGATCATCTGCTCGGCGCCGACCAGTACGGCCGCGACATCCTGAGCCGGGTCATTTTCGGGTCGCGCTACGCGCTGGTCGCGATCGTGGTGGCCGACGGGCTGGCGCTGTTCGTGGGCGGCGCATTCGGCCTGGTCGCGGGTTTTATCGGTGGCGGCGTCGATGCCGCGATCATGCGGCTCACCGACGTGCTGCTGGCGTTCCCTTATCTGCTGCTGGCGCTGATCATCGTCGCGGCCCTCGGGCCGAGCTTCACCAACGCGATCATCGCGATCGGCATCATCTACACGCCGCAATACGCGCGGCTGATGCGCGGGCAGGTGCTGGCGGTGCAGGCACTGGATTACGTGTGGGCGGCGCGGTCGGTGGGGGCGGGGCCGATCCGGATCATGCTGCGCCACGTGCTGCCCAACAGCCTCTCGCCTGTGCTGGTGATGGCGACCCTGCAAGCCGGTTCGGTGGTGGTGGAGACGGCGGGGCTGTCATTCCTGGGCCTCGGTGCGCAGCCGCCGTCGCCGGACTGGGGTGCGCTGCTGGCGGACGGGCAAAGCTATTTTCTCACCGCCTGGTGGATCGCAACTTTTCCGGGGCTCGCGATCTTCGTGGTCGTGCTCGCCTTCAACCTGGTCGGCGACGCGCTGCGCGACCAGCTCGACCCGCGGCGCGCGAGCCGGTGACGGAGGATCGGCGATAAGCTTTTCCGCAACGCTGCCGGTTCTGACAGAGACGACGGCGCTGGCCGGCGTGCCGCGCCGGCGCGGCTTCCTGCCGCGCGCCGGCGGGCAGCTCTATTACGAAGCGACCGGCGCGGGGCCGGCACTGGTGTTCGCGCACGGGCTTGGCGGCAGCCATCTGTCGTGGTGGCAGCAGGTGGCGGCGTTCGCGTCCCGGTTCACCTGCATCGCCTTCGCCCATCGCGGCTTCCTGCCCTCGCGTGATACGACGCCACCGCTCGGGCCGGCCGCTTTCGGCCCCGATCTGCTGGCACTGCTGGATCATCTCGGCATCGGGGATGCCGTGCTGGTCGCGCAGTCGATGGGCGGCTGGACCTGCCTGGAGGCGGCGCTGCGCGCCCCCGGCCGGGTGCACGGGCTGGTGATGTCGGCGACCTCCGGCACGATCGACCACGGCCGGGTGGTGGATGTCGGTGCCTGGCGCGCGCGCTCCGAGGCCGCGGTCGCCGAGCACGCAGTGATGGGCGTGCATCCGGCGATGGGGGCGCGGGCGGCGCGGGAGCAGCCGGCCCTGCACCTGCTGTATCGCCACATCGACGACAGTGCCGGAATTGCCGACAAGGCGGCGATGCGGGCCGCACTCGGTGCGATGCGTGTGCGCGGGCCGGAGGTGCTGGACGGCCTGCGAATGCCGGTGCTGTGGGTGGCGGGCGAGGAGGACGTGGTGTTTCCGCCGGCCGCGGCGGCAGCCCTGGCGGCGCGCATGGGGAGCACGGCGGCGCTGATCCCGGCTTGCGGGCACTCACCCTATTTCGAGCGGGCGGCGGCGTTCAATGCGGCATTGACCCGCTTTCTCGGCTGACGCACGACCGTTTTTCGCACTGTCATTGCGAGCGCAGCGAAGCAATCCGGTGCCGCATGCCTGGATTGCTTCGCTGCGCTCGCAATGACGCTGTTTGCGAATGGGTCAGGCAATCGGCCTTTGTATCAGGCCGGCTGCAACGCGTTGTCCAACCCCGGCAGGTAGGAAGCAAGCCGGGTGCGTTCGAGCACCGCCAGAATGCGGCGCTGGTCCTCCTGCGGCATCTCGGTGCGCCAGCGCCGGCTCACCACCGCCGTGTTCTGGACGACGCGGAAATAGCCGGCATCGCCGGACGCGCGCGTGCTCCGCGCGAGGAATGCCCCGGTCTGCGCGGACCAGTCGAGCCCGAGGAGGCCAAACATCTCCCGCGTGATCCGGATCGGGTCGTCGCAGAGATCGCCGTAGGTCAAGATGTGCGCGTTCCGGCAACCGGCCAGTTCGGCTATCGCCTTCTCGTTCAGCACCGCCCAGAACCACGCGAACTGCTCGATCAGCGGCAGCCGCTCGAACACCGAATGGGTGAGCCCGTGGCGCTTTGCCTCCGCCCAGTCGCACAGCCCGTCAAGGCCGTTCCGCGCACCGAGCTTGCCGATCGTCACGCCGCGCATCATGGATGCGACCTGCCCCCACGGATCGCGCAGGATGAAGACGATGTGGGCATTCGGCAGCGCCTGCGCATAAAGGCCGGCGCATCCGCACGAGCTGACCGACTTCATCACCAGCCGCGGCGGAGTGGCCGCCGGGTGGATGAGGTCGGGCACGGGCAGCGCGTGCATGGCCTTCGCCAGCGGCCGAACACGCTCGGCCCCGCGCAGCGCGGAAATGACGGCCAGTCGCGCCAGATGCGCCGGGCGAGAGAGATAGGCTTTCGGAAACACCGGGAACTGGCCGGCCGATTTGAGGGTGCGGATGCGGGCGATCCGGCGCAGGTAGTCGCGGGCAGCGGCCGCGCGGCCGCCGAAATCCTGCGCTTCCACCACTCCCGGGTTGCCCTCGCGCTCGACCGTATCGGGTTCGTGCCGGTAGAGCACATCGGGATGGCTGTCGAAGATCTTGCCGAGCCAACTGGTGCCCGACCGTGGCGCCCCGAGCAGCAGTATCATCTCATCGGTCAAGTCGGAAACCGGCGTGTTTGACATGCAACCAAAAATCCGCGTTGTCGGCGGCCGTGCGGCCCCGCTTCCGCGGGGCCGCCCGTCGCCGCTACTTCGTCAGCGAAACCTGATCCATGTCGAAGAACATCTGCGTCGGATTGAGCTGGAAGCCGTGCACCGAGGTGCGCTCGGCCCGCACCTGGAGCGTCGAATTCACGAACACCCACGGCGCGTCGTGCATGATGATCGCCTGTATCTTCTTATACATTGCAGTGCGCTGCGCCACGTCGGAGACCTCCACCGCCTTGTCCATCAGCGCATCCGCCTCCGGGCTTTTGTAGTGGGAGGTATCGTTGACCGGTATGTATTTCGAGTTGAACAGCGCGCCCACGAAATTGTCGGGGTCGCCGTTGTCGCCGCTCCAGCCGGTGACGAACAGGCCGTGATACTTGCCCGAGCGGATCTGGGCCAGATAGGCGCCCATGTCGAGCTTGCGCACCGCGGCGTTGATGCCGACCTTCTTGAAGTAGCCTTGCAGTGCCACCGCCAGATCGGCGCCTGCCGGGTTGTAGCCGCGCGGCGAGTTGTAGGTGAGCAGCTCGATATTCATCGGCAGCTTGACCCCGGCCGCCTTCAGCAGCGCCTTGGCCTTGGCCGCATCGTACGGATAGGGCTTGAGCGACTTGTCATAGCCCCATTGGCTCTCCGGCAGCGGCGAGTTCATCGTCACCGCGAGGCCCGCATAGAGGGCCTTGTTGATCGCGTTCTTGTCCACCGCGTAGTTGAGCGCCTGGCGCACGCGCACATCGGTGAAGGGCGGCGTGTCGTTCGGCATCGCCATGCCGCTGACCGTCAGCCCCGGCTGCGTCAGCACGTGGATGTTGCGATCGCCCCGCAGCGCCGGCACCACCTGGGTCGCGACATCGCCCATGATCTGCGTCTCGTTGCGCTTGAGCGCGAGCAGGGCCGCCTGCGGGTCGGGATATTCCTTGAACACGAGGTGGGAAAGCTTGACCTTGTCCTTCCAGTAGTCGGGATTGGCGTCGAGCGAGATCTGGTCGCGGGAGCGCCACTCCTTGAAGATGAACGGTCCGGTGCCGACCGGGTGGTTGCGGAAATCCTTGCCCCACTTCGCCGCCGCCGGATAGCTGACGACCCCGTTCCAGACCATCGCGAGGCTGGTCACGAACGGCGCCGAAGGCACCTTCAGCTTGAACTGCACGGTGTTGTCGTCGGGCGCACTGTAGGAGGCGACGTTGCCGAAGGTGAAGTCGATGTAGCTCTCGACCGGGCCGGTGTTGTAGATGTAGTTCGGATCGGTCTTCTTGAGCTGTCGATCCAGCGTCTGGATGTAGGTATGCGCGTTGAACGGCGTGCCGTCCTGGAACTTCACGCCGGTGCGCAGGTGAAAGGTGTAGGTCAGGCCGTCGGAGGAGATGTCCCAGCTCTTGGCCAGCCCCGGCGCGGGCTCGGTCGTGCCGGGCTTGTACTGCACCAGACTGTCGTAGACGCAGGCCATCACGAAGCCGGAGGTGTTGTTCTCGACCGCTTCCGGGTCGAAGCCGGTGGGATCGGCCGCGATGCTCACCACCAGCGTGCCGGCGGCGCGGGCGGGTGCGGCAAGCATCCAGCCGGCGCAAACCAGCGCACTGGCTGCCGCGAGCACGGTTCTGATCTTCATGGCCCCCAACCTCCTCGTTGCCGGCGCGAACCTAGCAGAACCGGCGGGCGTTGGAACCCGCCCCGTTGCGAGAGGCGCCGCCACGCGCTTCACGTGTCGTAGCTGACGAGGGCGTTCACCGGAACGTCGAGCTTGTCCCGCCCGCCCAACGCCGTGAGTTCGATCAGCGTCGCCGCCGCCGGGACGATGGCGCCGCGCTGGCGCAGCAGCGCGATCCCCGCCGCCATCGTGCCGCCGGTCGCCAGCAGGTCATCGACCACTACCACGCGTTGCCCCGGCGAGACCGCATCGGCCTGCATCTCGATCCGGTCGCGGCCGTATTCCAGCCCGTAATCGAGGCCGACCGTCTCGCCGGGCAGCTTGCCGCGCTTGCGCAGCATCACGAAGCCGCAGCCGAGCTTGAGCGCCAGCGGGGCCGCGACCAGGAAGCCGCGGCTCTCGATGCCGGCCAGCAGGTCCGGGTGGTGGCGGCGCACCGCCGCGGCCATCCGCCCCATCGTCACCTGCCAGGCGTCGGCGTCGCGCAGCAGCGTCGAGATGTCGTAGAACAGGATGCCGGGCTTGGGGAAATCCGGAATCGCGCGGATGTGGTCCTTGAGGTCCATGCCGGCACGCCATTGGTTGCGAGAGGGGCTGTAGCGCCTGCGGGCGCGCCGCGGCAACACGCGATCCAACGCGATCAAGCCTCTGGCCCCGACGCCGCGCGCGCCAGCACCGGGGCGATGCCGCGCCATTCCGCCGCGCGCGGCACGCCCGACCGCCACGCCAGCCCGATCGTCCGCCCCGCGCCGCCGCCGGCGAGCGGGCGCAGCACGACGCCGATCCCCTGCGCGACCCCCGGCTCGACCGCGATCCGCGGCAGCAGCGTCACCCCGAGCCCGCCCGCCACCATCTGCACCAGCGTGTGCAGGCTGGTGGCGGCGAAGCCCTCCCCGGCCGCGCCGCTGCGGCCGAGCTCGCCGCACTCCGCCAGCGCCTGATCGCGCAGGCAGTGCCCCTCCTCCAGCAGCAGCATCCGCTCGGAATTGAGCGCCCGCAGCGGCATCCGCGCCCGCGCGGCGAGCGGATGGCCCGGCGGCAGGGCAGCCAGGAACGGATCGAGCAGTACCGGCAGCGTCGCGGCCCCACGGCAATCGCAGGGCAGCGACAGCAGCAGCACGTCGAGCCGGCTCGTTGCCAGCCGCTCCAGCAGCCGGTCGGTCACGTCCTCGCGCAGATAGAGCCGCAGGCGCGGAAATGCCTCGCGCAGCGCCGGCATCAGCCGCGGCAGCAGGAACGGCCCGATGGTCGGGATCACGCCCAGCCGCAGCGGCCCGCTCATCGGCGCTCGTGCCGCCGCCGCCTCGGCCACCGCCTCCAGCGCACTCAGCGCCTCGCGGGCGCGCTGCGCGATCTCCTGCCCGAGCGGCGTCAGCAGCACGCGCTTGCCGGCGCTGCGGTCGAGCTGCCGCGCGTCGAGCTTCCGCTCCAGCGCCAGCACGCCGGCCGAGAGGGTGGATTGCGTGACCGCGCAGGCCGCCGCCGCGCGGCCGAAATGCAGGTGCTCGGCGAGGGTGAGGAGGTAGCGGAGCTGTTGCGGCGTCGGCAGCGGGGTCATCGGTACCGTGTTAACCCATGTCGGTATCGTTGCACCCCTCCCCCGACCCCCTCCCGCAAGGGGAGGGGGCTTTGGCGTGCGGCTCCCCTCCCCTTGCGGGAGGGGGTCGGGGGAGGGGTCGAGCGGTCGATCTCGTGGACCGTTCGAACTATTCATCGGAATTCGCGCGAGCCCACCTGGCTCAATGGAGCGATGCGGAGACCTGCCAATGGCCGACTCCCTGCCGGTGTGGCGTTCGATGCTCTACGTGCCGGTGATCGTGCCGCGCTTCGTGGCCGGGGCGGCCGGGCGCGGCGCGGACGCGATCATCCTCGATCTGGAGGATTCCGTCCCGCCGGCACAGAAGGAAAGCGCCCGCAGCCTGATCGCGCCGGCGGCGGCCACCGTCGCGAGCCAGGGGGCCGACGTGGTGGTGCGGGTCAACCGGCCCTGGCGGATGCTGGTCCGCGACATCGAGGCGGCGGTCGGCCCGGGTGTTGCAGCACTCGCGCTGCCGAAGGTGGAAAGCGCCGAATACGTCCAGGCCGCGGCCGAGACCGTTGCTGAAATCGAAGCCGAGCGCGGCCTGCCGCCGGGACACACGAAGCTGCTCGTGATGATCGAGACCGCGGGAGCGCTGTTCCGCATCGAGGCGATCGCGCGCAGCCACCCGCGGGTCGTGGCGCTCACGATCGGCACCGAGGACCTCGCCCTCTCGCTCGGCATGGCGCCGGAGGCGGAGGCGCTGCTGGTGCCCAGTCAGCTCGCCATCATCGCGGCACGCGCGGCGGGGGTGCTGCCGATCGGCTTTCTCGGCACGGTCGCCGAGTTCGCCGATCTCGACGCCTTTCGTGCCATCATCCGCCGCTCGCGCCGGCTCGGGTTCGCCGGAGCCGCCTGCGTGCATCCGAGCCAGGTTGCGATCCTCAACGAGGAATACGCACCGAGTGCCGCCGAGGTGGACCAGGCGACCCGCCTCGTGGCGGCCTATGACGCCGCCCTGGCGGCGCGGCGCGGCGCGGTTGCGTTCGAGGGCAGGATGATCGACGCCCCGGTGGTCGAGCGCGCCCGCGCGGTGCTGGCGCAGAACGCCGCGATCCGCGCCCGCACGAGCGCTACTGGCCGTGCTGCTGGGCGCGCCTGAGTTCGATCGCGTCCCAGATCGCGGCACCCAGATCGGTGCCGTCGAAGCGCCCGATCTCCTGGATGCCGGTGGGCGAGGTCACGTTGATCTCGGTCAGCCAGTCGCCGATCACGTCGATGCCGGTGAAGATCAGCCCGTGCTGGCGCAGATAGGGGCCGATGCGCGCACAGATCTCCAGATCGCGCGGCGTCATCGTGCTCTTCTCGACGCGGCCGCCGACGTGCATGTTGCTGCGCGCGTCGCCGGCCAAAGGCACGCGGTTGATCGCCCCCATGGCCTCGCCATCGACCAGGATGATGCGCTTGTCGCCCTGCCGCACCGCCGGCTCGTAGCGCTGGATCATCAGCGGCTCGCGCGAGCGGGCGAAGTGCATCTCGAGCAGCGAGCCGAGATTCTCGTCGTCCTCGCGGATGCGGAACACGCCGGCGCCGCCGTTGCCGAACAGCGGCTTGACGATGATGTCGCGGTGCTCGCGGCGGAAGGCGCGGATCGCCTCGGCATCCCACGTCACCATCGTCGGCGGCATCAGCTCGGGGAAGTGCGTGACCAGCAGCTTCTCGGGTGCGTCGCGCACCGCGCGCGGGTCGTTTACCACCAGCGTCGCCGGGTGGATGTGCTCCAGCATGTGGGTCGCGGTGATGTAGGCCATGTCGAACGGCGGGTCCTGCCGCATCAGCACCACGTCCATGGTCGCGAGATCGATGCGTCGCGCCTCGCCGAAGGCGTAGTGCCGGCCGCGCTCGCGCCGAACTGAGACCGTGCGCGCGACGGCGGTGAGGCGCTCGCGTCGCCGCTCGCCCGCGATCACGCCTTCGCGCAGCGTCATGTTGCGCACGTCGTAGTGCCACAGCCCATGGCCGCGCTGCTGCGCCTCCAGCATCAGGGCGAAGCTCGAATCGGCGTCGATGTTGATGCTCTCGATCGGGTCCATCTGGACTGCGACCTTCAGCTTGCCGGGCATAGTTTTCCTCGGATCAATTGAGGCGTGCGCGCAGTTCCTCGATCGCGGCGCGCGCGCGTGCGGCGGCGGCGCCGCCGGGAGCGAGGTCGAGATAGCGGCCGAAGCAGCGCAGCGCCGCATTCACGTGATCGAGCCGCTGATGGAGCAGCGCCGCCTCGCGCCACAACACCGCCGCGTCCGGGGCGAGCACCAGCATGTCGTCGATGCAGGCCAGTGCCGCCGCCAGCTGGCCGGTCTGCAATCGCCGCAGCTTGATGTTGTTCTGCAGCCGCAGCAGCACCGCGCGCGTGTCCATGCGCGCCAGCAGGTCCGGCCGCAGCTCCGCCTCCGCACCCTCGACGCGCTTGAGCAGCGCCCGCAGCGCGCGCACGTCCAGCGTCTCGCCGCCGGCGAACACATCGACCACCAGCGGGCCGCCGCGGCCGCCGATGCCGAGCAGGAAATGGCCCGGAAAATCGATCCCGTAGGCCGGCCAGTCGGCCGCGCGTGCGCAATGCAGCCACAGCACGCCGAGTGCCACCGGCATTCCGCGCCGCCGCTCGATCACGCGGATCAGATTGGCGTTGGCGAGGTCGTCGTAGGTCTCCGTGTCGCCGGCATAGCCGTGCCGCGCGCCCATGATCGCCGCGAGTGCCCGCCGCCGCGCCGCCGCCGTTTCGCCCGCGTCGGCGGCCGCCGCCACGGCGTCGCGCGCCAGCGCCGAAAGGTGCGCGGACGCCGCGCGCCAGTCCGCGCCGGGCGCGTCGATCCGCGCCAGCAGCAGCGCCGTCTGGCCGATGTCGATCTCGGCATCGGGCAGCGCGCCCGCCGCCTCCAGCGCCGCGCGCGGCTCGATCACCTTGCCTCTAATCCGCGGCTGCCGCGTCGGGCACGTAGAGCGCGCCGCCGCGCTCGCGGAACTCGGCACTCTTGGCCTCCATCCCGGCCATGCGCTCCGCCTCTGCGCGCAGATCCTGCGTGATCCTCATCGAGCAGAATTTGGGGCCGCACATCGAGCAGAAATGCGCCACCTTGTGCGCGTCCTTGGGCAGCGTCTCGTCGTGGAAGCTGCGCGCCGTGTCGGGGTCGAGCGAGAGGTTGAACTGGTCCTCCCAGCGGAACTCGAATCGTGCGCGGCTCACCGCGTCGTCACGCAGCCGCGCCGCCGGATGGCCCTTCGCCAGATCGGCCGCGTGCGCCGCGATGCGATAGGTGATCACGCCCGACTTCACGTCGTCGCGGTTGGGCAGGCCAAGGTGCTCCTTCGGCGTCACGTAGCAGAGCATCGCGGTGCCGAACCAGCCGATCATCGCCGCCCCGATCGCCGAGGTGATGTGGTCGTAGCCGGCTGCGATGTCGGTCGTCAGCGGCCCAAGCGTGTAGAACGGCGCCTCGCCGCATTCGGCGAGCTGCTTGTCCATGTTGACCTTGATCTTGTGCATCGGGACGTGGCCGGGGCCTTCGATCATCACCTGGCAGCCCTTCGCCCAGGCGATCTTGGTCAGTTCACCGAGCGTCTCCAGCTCGGCGAACTGGGCCGCGTCGTTGGCGTCGGCCAGCGAGCCGGGCCGCAAGCCGTCGCCGAGAGAAAAGGAAACGTCGTAGCGCTGTGCGATGTCGCAGATCTCGTCGAACCGCTCGTAGAGGAAGCTCTCGCGATGGTGCGAGAGACACCAGCGCGCCATGATCGAGCCGCCGCGGCTGACAATGCCGGTGACGCGCTTCGCCGTCAGCGGCACGTGCGCGAGCCGCACGCCGGCATGGATGGTGAAGTAATCCACGCCCTGCTCGGCCTGCTCGATCAGCGTGTCGCGGAACACCTCCCAGGTCAGCTTCTCCGGCTCCCCGTCCACCTTCTCCAGCGCCTGATAGATCGGAACGGTGCCGATCGGCACCGGCGAATTGCGCAGGATCCAGCCGCGGATGTTGTGGATGTTGCGCCCGGTCGAGAGGTCCATCACCGTGTCCGCACCCCAGCGGATCGCCCATACCAGTTTCTCGACTTCTTCGGCTGCTCCGGAGGTCACTGCCGAGTTGCCGATGTTGGCGTTTATTTTCACCAGAAAATTGCGGCCGATGATGACCGGCTCCAGCTCGGGGTGGTTGATGTTGGCCGGGATGATGGCACGGCCGCGGGCGATTTCGTCGCGCACGAACTCGGGGGTGACGAACTCCGGGATCGCGGCGCCGAAATCCTCGCCGTCGGCACGCCGCTCGGCCGCACCCTCCGCCATCGCGGCGCGGCCCAGATTTTCGCGGTGGGCGACGTAGATCATCTCCTCGGTGATGATGCCGGCGCGCGCGAACTGGTACTGCGTCACCCTCTGCCCGACCTGGCCGGCGAGCACCCGCGGCGCCGCCGGGCACGGCGGTACCAGCCGCTCGCCGGTGGCTCCGCCATTGTCCTCGTCGCGCACCGCCCGCGCCGCGACCGCGCCGAACCCGCGGCCCGCCAGCCACGCCGCGCGGACCGGCAGCAGCCCGGCTTCGAGGTCGATGCGCGCCGCCGGATCGGTGTACGGGCCGGACGTGTCATAGAGCCGCAGCGGCGGCTCGGCGGCCGAGCGATCGAGCACCACTTCGCGGAACGGCACCGCGATGTCGGGCCGCCCCTCGGGGCTGGAATAGACGCGTTGCGAGCCGATGATCGGCCCGGTGGTGACGGCGCTGGGCTTCTGCTGGTGCGTCATCGTGCTCTCCTCGACCGGCGGGGAGGACTGGGTTGCGGGTTGGTCGTGGCTTCCCGTCCCTCCGCCGGCATGATCCGGATCAGGTTCAGGGTTCCCGCGCCGCGCCCGGCCATCGGTGTCTCAGCCCCTTGCCGGGGCACCCCTGGGAAAGCCCAAGGCTCGGCGGAAACCGCCCCGCTGTCAACCGCGGTGATGCACCCTCACGCAGCCTTGGCCTCGCGCCTGCGCGCGTGCAGCGCCCGTTCGGTGTAGCCGTTGGTTTGCGCAGCTCCCGTGAACACCAGGTCGCAGGCCGCCGCGAAGGCCGGTCCGTCGAAGCCGGGCGCCATCGGGCGATAGTGCGGATCGCCCGCGTTCTGCCGGTCCACCACGCCCGCCATCCGCCGCAGCGTCTCCGCGACTTGCGCCTCGGTCACGATGCCGTGGTGCAGCCAGTTGGCGATGTGCTGACTGGAGATGCGCAGCGTGGCGCGATCCTCCATCAGTGCCACGTCGTGAATGTCGGGCACCTTGGAGCAGCCGACGCCCTGATCGACCCAGCGCACGACATAGCCCAGGATGCTTTGGGCGTTGTTGTCGAGCTCCTGCTGCACCGCCTCGGCCGACCAGTTTTTTCCGTCTGCGAGCGGCAGCGTCAGCAACGCGCGCAGGTCCGCCGGTGGCGTGGATGCGAGCGCTTCCTGCCGCGCCGCCACATCAACCTCGTGGTAGTGCAGCGCGTGCAGCGTCGCCGCGGTCGGCGACGGCACCCAGGCGGTATTGGCTCCGGCCTCCGGCTGCGCCCCCTTCTCGCGCAGCATGGCCGCCATCAGGTCGGGTGCGGCCCACATCCCCTTGCCGATCTGCGCCCGCCCGCGCATCCCCGAGCGCAGGCCGATCGCGACGTTGCGCTGCTCGTAGGCGCCGATCCAGACCGAGGACTTCATCTCGCCCTTGCGCACCACCGGCCCGGCCTGCATCGCGGTGTGGATCTCGTCGCCGGTGCGGTCGAGGAAGCCGGTGTTGATGAACACCACGCGGCTGGCGGCGGCGCGGATGCAGGCGGCGAGGTTGGCGCTGGTGCGCCGCTCCTCGTCCATGATGCCCATCTTGATGGTGTGGCGCGGCAGCGCGAGGATGTCCTCAACGGCCGCGAACAGCGTATCGGCGAACGCCACCTCCTCCGGCCCGTGCATCTTCGGCTTGACGATGTAGATCGAGCCGGTGCGGCTGTTGCGCATCCCCGCGCCGGCGCCGCGCAAATCGTGCAGCGCGATCAGCGACGTGATCGCGGCGTCGAGGAACGTCTCCGGCACCGGCTCCGCGTCGCCCAGCGTGATCGCATCGCTCAGCATGTGGTGGCCGACATTGCGCACCAGCATCAGGCTGCGTCCGGGCAGCGTGACGGTGCCACCGTCGGGTGCCGTGTAGCGCCGGTCGGGATGCAGCCGGCGCTCGATCCTGCCGCCGCCCTTCTCGAATTGCGCCGAGAGGGTGCCCTTCATCAGCCCGAGCCAGTTGCGATAGACCGCGACCTTGTCGTCGGCGTCGACGGCGGCGACGCTGTCCTCGCAATCCATGATGGTGGTGACGGCGGCTTCCAGCAGCAGATCGGCGACCCCGGCCGGGTCGTCGCGGCCGATCGGGTTTTTTCGATCAATCCGCAGCACCAGGTGCAGGCCGTGGTGGCCCAGCACCAGCTCCGACGGCGCCGCCGGCTCGCCGGCGAAGCCCACGAACTGCGCCGGGTCGCGCGGCCCGCTCTGCCCACCGCCGCGCAAGGTGACGCGCAGCGCGCCGTCGGCGACGGCGTATCCGGCCGCATCGGCATGGCTGCCCTCGGCCAGCGGCGCCGCCGCGTCGAGCACCTGCCGCGCCCGCGCGATCACCTTCGCCCCGCGCACCGGATTGAACGCCGCGCGCCGCTCCGCCCCGTCGCTCTCCGGGATCGCGTCGGTGCCGTACAACGCGTCATACAGGCTGCCCCAGCGCGCATTGGCGGCATTGAGCGCATAGCGCGCGTTGTTCACGGGCACGACGAGCTGCGGGCCGGCGATGCGCGCGATCTCGGCATCGACATTGGCCGTCGCCACCGCGAATGGCGGCGGCTCGGGCTGCAAATAGCCGATCTCGCGCAAAAACGCCTCCTGCTCGGCGGCATCGACCGGCCGTCCGCGCCGCGGCTTGAGCCAGGCGTCGATCTCGGCCTCCATGCGCGCGCGGGTCTGCATCAACTCCCGATTGCGCGGCGCGAGCGCCGCGATCATGGCGCCGAGCCGGCGCCAGAACTCCTCGCGCGTGAGGCCGGTGCCGGGCAGGGCCTCGTCGTTGACGAAGTCGAGCAGCGTCCGCGCCACGCCCAGGCCGCCGACCGCAATGCGCTCCATCCTCGTCTCCCTCGCTGCTTCTGTCCCGGCCTTACGCGGGCCGCTTGCCACGCGCAATCGCGGCCCTGCCCGTCGGCCTCCCACTTTCCGCCGCCCCTACTTCCCGGCGCCGGCCAAGCCGGGCATGACTGTGCGCAAGGGGGGTGCGGATGGCGATCGCGTCGCGCGACTTCAAGGAACTGCGGCTGGAAGGGGTCGGCCGCCGCTTCGGCAGCCTCGCGGCACTGCGGGACGTGACGCTCACGGTCGCGCGCGGCGAGTTCGTGGCCCTGCTCGGCCCCTCGGGCTGCGGCAAATCGACAGCGCTCAATTGCCTGGCCGGCCTGCTGCCGCTCACCGACGGCAGCATCTGGCTCGACGCCCGGCGCATCGACCACCTCAAGCCGGAGGCACGCGGCTTCGGCATGGTGTTCCAGAACTACGCCCTGTTCCCGCACATGAGCGTGCGCCGCAACATCGGCTTCGGTCTCAGGATGCAGCGCCGCCGCCGTGCCGAGATCGCGCGCCGGGTGGAGGAGGCGCTGGCGCTGGTTCGGCTCGGCGGCCACGCCGAGAAACTGCCGGGCCAGCTTTCGGGCGGCCAGCAGCAGCGCGTGGCGATCGCGCGCGCGGTGGTGGTCGAGCCGCCGCTGGTGCTGATGGACGAGCCGCTCTCCAACCTCGACGCCAAGCTGCGGCTGGAGATGCGCTCGGAAATCCGGCGCATCCACGCCGCCATCGGCTCGGCCACCATCTACGTCACCCACGACCAGGACGAGGCGCTTTCGCTCGCCGACCGCATCGTGGTGCTGCGCGACGGCGAGGTGCGGCAGATCGGCACGCCGGAGGATCTCTACGCCCGCCCCGCGCACGCCGACGTCGCCGAGTTCATGGGCTATCGCAACCTTCTCCCCACGCGCGCGGCACCCCTGCCTGACGGCCGGTTCGGCATCGCGCTCGGACCCGCGCTGCTGGAGGCGACGCCGGTGGACGGCGACCGGGAGGGCGACGCGCTGGCGGCGATCCGGCCGGACGATCTGACGCCGCTGCCCGACGGGCCGATTGTCGCCCGGGCCGAGACCGCCGAGTATCGCGGCCGGGATTTCTACGGGCTTGCCCGCACCGCGGAGGGGCTGGAGCTGTATTTCCGCGCACCGCGGCCGGTCATTCCCGGCGAGACGCTGCGGCTCGGCGCCGAGGCCGCGCGCATCCTGGTGTTCGCCCCCGCGGTTCTCACTTCCGCGGGTGTTGGGCCATGACCGCAACCCGCGTCCTGCCTCGCCATCACGTGCCGCTGCGCATCCGGCTCGCGCAGCGCGGGCTGGACGGGGCGACACTGCTGGTGCTGCCGGCGCTGGGGGGCGTGTTGCTGCTGTTCTTCTATCCCTTCGCCTATGGCTTCGTGCTGTCGCTGCACGCCAAGAAGGGCGGCCTGTTCGGCAATTACGCGGCGTTCTTCTCAGACCCGTTCCTGTACCAGACGCTGGGCAAGACGCTCTGGATCGCGATCCCGGTCACGCTGGTCAACGTGATCGCCGCGATCCCGATAGCCCTGCGCGTGCGGCTGCTGCGGCGGCAGCGGCTGCTGACGACAATCCTGGTGATCCCGATCACGCTCGGCACGGTGCTGATCGCCGACGGGCTGCTGATCTATCTCGGGCCGCAGGGCTGGGTGAACCGGGTGCTGCTCTGGACCGGGCTGCTGCACGCCCCGATCCGGCTGGTACACAATTACTGGGGCGTGTTTCTGTCGCTCGTGATCAGCGGGTTTCCGTTCACCTTCCTGCTGATCCTCTCCTACGTCACCGGCGTCGATCCGGCGCTGGAGCAGGCGGGGGCGATGCTGGGTGCCGGGCCGCGGCAGCGGTTCTTCAGCGTGATCCTGCCGCTGCTGATCCCCGGGCTTGCGATCACCTTCTGCCTCGCCTTCGTGCAGGCGTTCTCGGTGTTTCCCTCCGCCGTGCTGCTCGGCGCGCCGGCGGGCCCGACGCGGGTGATCTCCATTGCCGCCTACACGGCGGCCTTCGAGCAATACGACTACCCGCTCGCCTCGGCGATCGCGATCATCATGGGGGTGGCGCAGGTGGTGATCGTCGCCGCCGTGCTGGCGACGCGCGGGCTGGTGTACCGCGGGCCCGCGGGCGGGGGAAAGGGATAGGCTTACCCCGAGTTCACGTTAGGGCGAGTCACGTTAGGGTTTGAGAGCGGAACCTCCGGACCGTTCGACGGTTCAGCCGCGATGGCCGCCGCCATCGTGGGGCCGGCGACGGCATTCGCGATCGGAGGCAGCGACATGACACCAGAGGACACCGGCCCTTCCCGCCGCCGGGTTATGGTCGGCGCCACCAGCTTGGCCGCGGTGCTCGGCGCATCCGGCTTGGGCCAGGCAAGCGCCGCGCAACCGGCTGCGCCCCCGGCCGCGGGCAGCGCCGCCCTGAAGAGTCCCGTGACCGAGTATCCGCGGCCGCCTTTCCCGAAACAGCAGCAGCCGTGGCCGGGCCTGGCCAGCCGCATGAATCCGCGCCCCGACCATGGCGAGACGAGCTACCGCGGCTCCGGTCGGCTCGCGGGCCGCAAAGCGCTGATCACCGGCGGCGATTCCGGCATGGGTCGCGCCGCCGCCATCGCGTACGCGCGCGAAGGCGCGGACGTGGCGATCAATTATCTGCCGGCGGAGGAGCCGGACGCACGCGAGGTGGTGCAACTGATTGGCGCCGCCGGACGCACCGCTGTCCCGATCCCCGGTGACATCCGTGACGAGGCGTTCTGCAACCGGCTGGTGGCGGAGGCCGTCCGTCAGCTCGGCGGCCTCGACATCCTGGTCAGCAATGCGGCCAGGCAGATCTCGCAGGATTCCATTCTCGACATCACCACGGAGCAGTTCGACACGACTTTCAAGACCAACGTCTATGCGATGTTCTGGCTCGCCAAGGCGGCGATTCCCCATTTCAAGCCCGGCTCGACCATCATCAACACGGCCTCGGTCAACGCCTACGATCCTTCGGAGAACATCATCGATTATGCCGCCACCAAGGGCGCGATCATGATCTTCACCAAGGGTCTGGCCAAGCAGCTCGCGAGCAAGGGGATTCGCGTCAATGCCGTCGCACCTGGGCCGGTGTGGACGCCGTTGCAGGTGACCGGCGGTCAACCGGCGGAGAAACTCCCGCAATTTGGCGCCAACACGCCGATCGGTCGTCCTGGCCAGCCGGCCGAACTCGCCCCGCTCTATGTCCTGCTCGCGTCGGAGGAGTTGAGCTACTCCACCGGGCAGGTGTTTGGGGCGGTCGGTGGACGCGGGGGACCGTAGATCCCGTTGCCATGTGACTAAACATGTATTTATGTTGGGCACATGGCAACGATGATTCAGATCCGTAATGTACCGGACACGCTGCATCGTCGGCTCAAATCGCGTGCGGCGCTGGCGGGCATGTCGCTTTCCGATTACCTGCTGAGCGAGATTCAGCAGATCGCCGACCGACCGACGCTCGCGGAGCTGCGGGCGCGGTTGGAACGCCGTTCGGACATGACCCCTTCCGTCGCTCCAGCCCAGGCGGTCCGGGCGGAACGCGATCGCCACTGATCGTCGTCGACGCTTCGGCCTTGCTCGAATCGCTCCTTCGCACACCGGCGGCAAAAGCAGTGGACAGGCGGTTATTCGACCCGCGAGAGACGCTGCACGTGCCGCATTTGCTCGATATCGAAGTCGCGCAGGTGATCCGCCGATATGCGGCGAATGGCGAGATCGATAGCGAACGCGGCCGCGCGGCTCTCGCCGATCTCGCGGACTTTTCCATCAACCGATATCCGCACGATTTCCTTTTGCCGCGGGTCTGGGATTTGCGGAACAATCTCACCGCGTACGATGCTGTCTACGTGGCTCTTGCCGAAGCCCTCGACGCTCCGTTGCTCACGCGCGACAAACGTCTCGCCACGGCGCGCGGCCATCATGCGTTGATCGAGTTGGTGTGAAGGTCCTGCGATCCACCAGCCCCGCGCCCGGAAGCCGCGGTCGCGGAGTTTCTGAACGCGCTCGAATACTCAGGCATGGCGTAGAATTGGCGGAGAGGGTGGGATTCGAACCCACGGTACGCTTGCGCGTACAACGGTTTTCGAGACCGCCCCGATCGACCGCTCCGGCACCTCTCCGCATCGGGCCCCGCCGGCCGCGCGCCTTATAAGGACCGCCCGCCGCCCCCGCAATCCGCCGCCGGCGCACTCGCTTCCGCCGCGTCGTCGTGCGGCGCGGGGGGCCGAGACACCAGCGGCCCTTGTCGCGGTTGCGCATCGTGATACGGTGCCAATGGACCGATTAAACGACACAGCCTGCGATGTTCATACCAGACCAATCCCGCCAGCAGGCCGTGTTCCAGCGGCTCCGTCATGGCATCCTGCGCGGTGCGCTGCCGCCCGGCGCCCGCCTGCCGCCGACCCGCGCGCTCGCCGAGGAGCTGGGCGTCGCGCGGCAGACCGTGGTGCTCGCCTATGAGCGGCTGGCGGCCGAGGGCTATGTGCGCGGCCGCGTCGGCAGCGGCACCTTCGTCACCGACGATCTGCCCGATGCCGCGCCCGCCCCCGCAGCACCCCCGCGCGCCGAGGCCGGACGGCTGTCGCAGCGCGGCGAGGCGCTGGCTGCACTCGACCTCAGCGGCGGCGCTGCGACCCCCGGCCTGCTGGCGCCGGGGGTGCCGGCGCCGGAGCTGTTCCCCGCCGCCGCGTGGACGCAGTGCGCGGCACGGGTGCTGCGCGACTGGCCGGGCGGGCCGCCCGGCTACCCGCCGCCCGAGGGGCTGGCCAATTTGCGCGCCCACATCGCGGCCCACCTCGCGGCGACGCGCGGGCTGGTGGCCGACCCCGCCTGCGTCGTCGTCACCTCCGGCACGCAGCAGGCGCTGTTCGTCACCGCGCAGCTCCTGCTCGATCCGGGCGATCGGGTGTGGGTGGAGGATCCCGGGTATGCGTCCGGCCGCGGCGCACTGCTCGCCGCCGGGGCGGCGCCGGTGCCGGTGCCGGCCGACCGCGACGGCATCGACGTCGCCGCCGGCATCGCCGCCGCATCCGATGCACGGCTGGCGCTGGTGGCCCCGTCGCACGCGACGCCGATGGGCGGCGCGCTGCCGGTGGGGCGGCGGCTGGCACTGCTCGACTGGGCGGCGCGGGCCGAGGCCTGGGTGCTGGAGGACGATTGCGATTCCGAGTTCCGCTGGCAGGGCAAGCCGCTGCCGCCGCTCGCCACCCTCGATCGCGGCGGCCGGGTGATCTACTGCGGCACCTTCAGCAAGACGCTCGCCCCCGGCCTGCGGCTCGGCTTCGCGGTGCTGCCGGCGCCGCTGGTGCGGCCGTTCCTGCAAGCCCGGCTGCTGACCGATCGCGGCCCGACCACGCTCGCGCAGGCGGTGCTGGCGGAGTTCATGCGCCGCGATCTGCTGGCACCGCACATCCGGCGGATGCGGATCGAATACGCCCGCCGCCGCGCGGCCCTGCTCGGCGCTCTCGCCCGCTACGCCCCGCTCGCCGAGCCGCTGGCCGCGCCCGGTGGGCTGCACATGATCCTGCGCCTGCCACCGGGTGTGGACGAGGCGAGGGTCGCGGCGGCGGCGCGGGCGCGCGGCCTCGCGGTGGCACCGCTCCGTCGCTACCACGTGGGGGCGCCGCGCCTCTCGGGCCTCGTCTGCGGCTTCGCGGCGACGCCGGCGGCGCTGGCCGCCGACGCAGCACGGCGGCTAGGCGGCGCGCTCCACGAGGCGCAGCGACTGGCGGCCGAGTAGCTCGGCATAGAGGCCGGGCTGCTGCTCCAATTCCGCCGGCGTACCGTCTTGCAGGACGCGGCCCTCCTGCATCACCACGATGCGGTCGAAGTCGCGCAGCGTGGAGAGCCGGTGCGCCACCGCGATCACCGTCCGCCCCTCCATCAGCCGCACCAGCGCCCGCTGCACCAGCACCTCGGATTCCGAATCCAGGGCCGAGGTCGCCTCGTCGAGCAGCAGGATCGGCGCATTGCGCAGGAACGCGCGCGCGATCGCGACGCGCTGGCGCTGGCCGCCGGAGAGTTTTACGCCGCGGTCGCCCACGATCGTGTCGAACCGTTCGGGCAGCAGCTCGATGAAATCGAGGCAGCCGGCGCCGGCGGCGGCGCGGCGCACCTCCTCCTCGGTCGCCTCGGGGCGGCCATAGCGGATGTTCTCCATCACCGTGCGGTGGAACAGCGAAACATCCTGCGGCACCACCGAGATCGCGTCGCGCAGGCTGGCATCGGTCAGCCGGCTCACGTTCTCGCCGTCGATCAGCACCTGTCCCTGCTGCACATCGCGCAGACGCTGCAGCAGCGCGAGTGCCGTGGTCTTGCCCGACCCCGAGCGCCCGACCAGGCCGACGCGCGTGCCGGGCCGGATCTCGAGGTCGAAGTCGCGCAGCACCGGCGCACCCGTCGGATAGGCATAGGTGACATGACGGAACGCGACCGCGCCCTGCGGCGCGGGCAGGGTGCGGGCGTTGGCAGCCTCCCCCATCTCGTGCGGCAGCAGCAGCGTCGCGAGCGCTTCGGACAGGCGTGCGATGAACTGCACGGTATTCACGAGCGCAACCGCGAGATCCCGGGTGCCGTGGAGGATGGTGAAGCCGAGGGTGCTGACCAGCACGACATCGCCGGTGCTCGCCTGGTGGTGCAGCCACAGCAGGATCGCCCAGCCCAGCAGGCCGCCCGCGAGCACCGCCGTGGTCACGGCGTGGAACAGCCGCAGCCGCTCCAGGTAGCGCAGGCTCTGGCCGCGCGCCTGCATCTCGCTCTCGACGCGGACGGCAAAGCGCTCGCGCTCGCGCAGCGTGGCGCCGAAGGCGCGCACCAGCGGCATGTTGTTGATGACGTCCACCAGCTCGCCATCGACCGCGGCCGCGGTGCTGGCATAGTGCTGATGGAGGCGCCGGCCGCCATTCGCCATCCACGCGAGGATCAGGCCAAGCACGATCGCGATCATCACCAGCACCGCCGCCATCGCGGCATCGATGCTGGCCAGCATGCCGATCGAGAACAGCACCGCGAGGCAGGGCGGCAGCACGCTCCAGGCGAAGGTGTTCTCAACCTGGAAGATCGCGTTGGCGGTGGCCGTGATCCGGCCGGCGAGCGTGCCGGGCTGGCGGTCGGCGAAATAGGCGAGCGAATGGCCGGTGAGGTGCTGGAACAAATCGCGCCGCATGTCGCCGGTGACGGCCACGAAACAGTGCGTCGCCACCCAGCCGCCGAGCCGCCAGGAGAGATTGTCGGCCGCGATCAGCCCGGCGAGCAGGAAGAACGCGATCCAAACCCCGCCCAGATCGCGCGCCGATAGCACGTCCACCAGGTTCTTGACCGCGTACTGCGAGAGGGTGGCGCAGGCGACGGCGGCCACCACGGAGAGCGCGACGACCGCGTGCGCGCCGGCATGGCGGCGAACGTAGCGCGCCATGAACACCAGCGGGCGTCGGGCCATGCTCTCGAGAGGCGGCGCTCCGGCGCGCGCCGGTCTGAGTGCGAACAAGATGCGACCTCCGTGATCTCCGACGGGACGATCGCGCCGCCGGCCCATCACGCACCTACGCACCGCTTGCAGCGAAAATGAGGCAAGGCGGGACCCGGATCGGGGCAAATCGGCGCAATCGGCAGTTGTCACGGATTTGTGCATTCGCTGCCGCAGAAACGCCAGCATTGATCCCAAGTTGAGGGATCACCGGGCAGTCCGGGCCGCCTTCGAAGGAGATCCCCTGAATGCGTGTTGCGCAAATCCCGCCTCTGCACGAGGCGGTGCCACCGAAGCTGTACGGAGGCACCGAGCGGGTCGTTTCCTATCTGACCGAAGCACTGGCCGAGCTCGGCCACGACGTGACGTTGTTTGCCACCGGCGATTCCGTGACGTCGGCGCGACTGCACCCGGTGTGGCCACGGGCTCTGCGCCTCGATCCGGCGATCCGCGATCCGGTCGCGCCGCACATGCTGCTGATGGAGGAGGTGCGTCGCCTCGCCGGGGATTTCGACGTGCTGCACTTCCACATGGACTACTGGTCGTTCTCGCTGTTCAGCCGCCAGCGCGTGCCGTTCGTCACCACGCTGCACGGCCGGCTCGACCTGCCGGAGCTGCAGCCGGTCTTCAACATGTTCCCCAACGTGCCGGTGGTCTCGATCTCCAACTGCGCAGCGCCGGCCGCTGCCGCAGGCGAACTTCGTCTCGACGGTGCAGCACGGGCTGCCCGAGAACCTCCTGACGCCGCTGCCAGACGTGACGCCGAGCTATCTCGCCTTCCTCGGCCGCATCGCGCCCGAGAAGGGGCCGGACCGCGCGATCCGCATCGCCCGGCGCTGCGGCATCCCGATCAAGATCGCGGCCAAGGTAGACCGCGTCGATCAGCAGTATTTCGACGAGGTGATCCGCCCGATGCTGAACGGGCCGGAGGTCGAGATGATCGGCGAGATCAGCGAGGCGGAGAAACCCGCCTTCCTCTCCGGCGCGCTCGGTCTGGTCATGCCGATCGACTGGCCGGAGCCGTTCGGGCTGGTGATGATCGAGGCGATGGCGTGCGGCGCGCCGGTGATCGCGTTCAACCGCGGCTCCGTCCCCGAGGTGATCGAGGACGGGCTGACCGGGTTCGTGGTCGAGGACGAGGTGGGCGCGATCGGTGCCGTCGGCCGGCTGCCGCTGATCTCGCGCCAGAAGGTGCGCGCCCGCTTCGAGCAGCGCTTCACCGCGCGGCGCATGGCCGAGGACTACCTCGCGATCTACCGCGGCCTCGCCGGCCGAGCGCGGCTCGCTGCTGCGCGTCGTGCGCTAGCCCAACTTCGCTGGGCCACCGCCGCGCCGCCCTCGCCGGTCAGTGCTGGCAGGCGAGGGCGGCGTCGGGGTTCTGGGCCGCCGCCTCGAAGCCGAGATAGCTCAACGTCGGGAGTGCCGCGACCAGCGCCAGGCAGACCGCGACGCGCCCGAGCCGGCCGGTGCGCAGCCGCAGCGGCGGGCCGGTCTCGCTGTCGCCGACCTCGCTCTTGTCGGGGGAATCGCCGTACCAGCGCTCCTCGTACCAGCGCGGGTCGGTGCGGAAGGGGATCATGGCGGTGCTCCGGTTGCAGGGCGGCCGGACTGTCCACCGTCTGTCGGGAACCCTCTGTGATGGCGGTCACACGCGGCGCATGGTTCAACGCCCGAGTGCTTGCACGATCTCCTCCGTCACCTTCTTGGCGTCGCCGAACAGCATCATCGTATTCGGGCGGAAGAAAAGCTCGTTCTCCACGCCCGCATAGCCCGGTGCCATCGAGCGTTTTACGAATAGAACGGTGCCGGCCTTTTCGACTTCCAGGATCGGCATCCCATAGATCGGCGAGCTGCGATCGGTCTTGGCCGCCGGGTTGGTCACGTCGTTGGCGCCGATCACGTAGGCGACATCGGTGGTGGCGAACTCGTTGTTGATCTGCTCGAGCTCGAAGACGTCGTCATACGGCACGTTGGCCTCGGCCAGCAGCACGTTCATGTGGCCCGGCATCCGCCCCGCGACCGGGTGGATCGCGTATTTCACGTCCACCCCCTCGCGCTTGAGCTCGTCGGCCATCTCGCGCAGCGCGTGCTGCGCCTGCGCCACCGCCATGCCGTAGCCGGGCACGATGATGACCTTGCCGGCGTTCTTGAGGATGAACGCCGCGTCGTCCGCGGCACCCGACTTCACCGCCCGGTCGGCCGCGCCCGCAGCGGCGACCGCAACCGCGCCGCCTTCGGTGCCGAAGCCGCCCAGCAGCACGTTGATGATGCTGCGGTTCATCCCCTTGCACATGATGTAGGAGAGGATCGCACCCGAGGCGCCGACCAGCGCGCCGGTGATGATCAGCGCCAGGTTCTGGATGGTGAAGCCGATGCCGCACGCCGCCCAGCCGGAATAGCTGTTCAGCATCGAGATGACCACCGGCATGTCGGCGCCGCCGATCGGGATGATCAGCAGGAAGCCGAAGGCGATCGACAGCACCGCGATCACCCAGAACACGGCCTGGCTCGTGGTCAGGATGAACACCACGATCAGCGCCACCAGCAGCCCGGCCAGCCCGAGATTGATCTGGTGCTGGTAGCGGAAGGTGATCGGCGACCCCTTCATCAGCGCCTGCAATTTGGCGAACGCGATCAGCGAGCCCGAGAAGGTGATCGCGCCGATCGCAAGCCCGATCGACATCTCGATCAGGCTCTCGGGGCGGATGTTGCCGACCACGCCGATGCCGAACGCCTCGGGCGCGTTCAGCGCCGCCGCCGCGACGAACACCGCCGCCAGCCCGACCAGCGAGTGGAACGCGGCGACGAGCTGCGGCAGTGCCGCCATGTGGATGCGGAGTGCCACGAAGATGCCGACCGCGCCGCCGATCACGAGGCCGAGCACGATCAGCCCGTAGCCGCGGCCCGCCATGTCGGGATGGGCGAAGGTGACGATGATCGCGATCGCCATGCCGATCATGCCGAGGCGGTTGCCCTGCCGCGACGTGGTCGGGTGCGACAGGCCGCGCAGCGCCAGGATGAACAGGACCGCGGCGAGCAGATAGAAGAGCGTGGTGATCGCTCGCGGACATCGCCTATTTCCGCTCCCGCGCGCGGAACATCGAGAGCATCCGGTGCGTGACCAGGAAGCCGCCGAAGATGTTCACGCTCACCAGCATCACGGCGATGAAGCCGAATGCGCGCGCCCAGCCGCTGTGGGCAAGCCCGGTCGCGAGCATGGCACCCACCACGATCACCGACGAGATCGCGTTGGTCACCGCCATCAGCGGCGAGTGCAGCGCCGGGGTGACGTTCCAGACCACGTAGTAGCCGACGAAGACGGCCATCAGGAACACGGCGAACAGGAACACGACCGGCTCGGCGGCGGCCGCGACGGCGGGAAGCTGGCGGATCGCGGCCATGGCGTGGGCATGGACGGCGAGCGCCTGCGCACGCTCGGCGAGGCGGCTCGCTTCGTCGGCGAGCGAGGTCGGGTTCATCGCTGGCTCCGGTGCGTAGTGTGGGAAGAGAAAGGCGAGGGGCTCCGCCCCTCGACCCCGCTGGGGCCAGCGGCCCCAGACCCCTCTCTCGACCCCTCCCCCCGGCCCCCTCCCGCAAGGCGGAGGCGGGAGTCGAGCGCCAAAGCCCCCTCCCCTTGCGGGAGGGGGTTGGGGGAGGGGTGTCGCGGCACGAAATTGGGTCACCACGAAGGACCTCTCGCATGAACGAATGGGTTCCAAGGGCTGCGCCCTTGGCGGGGTCCAGGGGCGGCGCCCCTGGCCTTGCTCTCTGCGCGACGCTCACGCCGCCGCCGCGGGCAAGAAGTTCGGATGCACGACCACGCCGCCGCGCGTCAGCAGCACGCCGCGCACGATCTCGTCGTTCTCCGGCAGCTTCAGTGCCTTCGCGTCCTTGTCCCAGAACGCAGTCAGGAACGTGAGCAGATTGCGCGCATAGAGGTGGCTCGCCGCGACCGCGATCCGGGCCGGCCAGTTGGCATAGCCGAGGACGCGCACGCCGCCCTCGGTGGTGATCGCCTCGCCCGGCACCGTCGCCTCGCAATTGCCGCCGGCTTCGGCCGCCAGATCGACGATGACGCTGCCCGGCTTCATGCTCGCGACCATCGCGCGGGTGACGATCACCGGCGCGCGGCGGCCCATCACCAGGGCGGTGCAGATGACGATGTCGTTCTTCGCGACCGTCGCCGCCATCAGCTCGGCCTGCTTCTGGCGGAATGCCTCGCTCATCTCGCGGGCGTAGGCGCCGGTCTGGGCGGCGGTCTCCGCGTCCTCGACGCCGACGAAGGCCGCTCCGAGCGAACGGATCTCCTCCTTCGCCGCCGGCCGCACGTCGGTCGCCGAGACGATGCCGCCGAGCCGCCGCGCGGTCGCGATCGCCTGCAATCCTGCGACCCCCGCCCCGATCACGAACACCCGCGCCGGCGGCACGGTGCCGGCGGCGGTCATCATCATCGCGAAGCCGCGCTCGAACGCGCCTGCCGCCTCGATCACGGCGCGGTAGCCGGCGAGGTTGGCCTGGCTGGAGAGCACGTCCATCGCCTGCGCGCGGGTGATCCGCGGCAGCAGCTCCATCGCCGCGGTGTCGATCCCCGCGTCGGCCAGCGAGGTCACGAGCGAGGGGTCGGCATGGGCGGCGGCGATGCAGACCAGCAGCGCGCCGCGCGGGATCAGGGCGCGTTCGGCCGGCTCGGGCATCTGCACGGCGAAGACGATGCCGGCGCCGGCCAGGGCGGCGGCGGCATCGGCCGCCACCTCGGCGCCGGCGGCGGCGAACTCGGCGTCGGGGATCGAGGCATGGGCGCCGGCGCCGGCCTCGACGGCGACCGTCAGGCCGAGGCCGATCAGCTTGCGGACAGTCTCGGGCGTCGCGGCCACGCGCGTCTCGGCGGCGCGCCGCTCCTTCAGCACCGCCAGCGCATCCGCTCCGTCCCCCTGCTGCGGCCGATCGTTGGTTATGCGGCAACCACGCCCGAGCGCAAGGGCGGCGAGGCCGCGCCAGCGTCACACGGCCTTCGGCACTCCCGCCTGCGGCGAGCGCGGCCGCCTGCCGCGCCGCGAGTGCGTCCGTGTCGAAATCCTCGATCAGCGCCATGAACATCCGGTGCCAGTTGAGCTCCGCGCCCAGCCGCACGAACACGCCGCCCAGCCCGATCGCGGAGCGGTCCATCAGCACGAACTCGCGCGGCGGGCGCACGCCGCCGGTGCGCTTGAGGCCGGCATGCACCTTCTCGGCGACCACACGGCCGTATTGCGGATCGTTGGTCTCCTGGATGCGGCGCGGCCGGTCCTGCAGCAGCGGCTCATAGAGGAACTGCGCCCACTGGTTCAGCACCGCCGCCTTCTCGCGCGAGAGATTGATGAAGCCCCAGCTTTCGTAAGCCTGGTGCGCCTTGTCGTCGTCACCATCGCGCACCGCCTCGTAGAGGTCGATCACGCCGCGGATGAACTTCGGCTCGAAGACGCGGATTGCGCCGAAATCGAGCAGGTTCAATCCGTCATCGGCGCGCACTTGGTAATTGCCCAGATGCGGGTCGCCGTGTAGAATGCCGTAACGATAGAGCGGCACATACCAGGCGTGGAACAGCGCCTCGGCGATGCGGTTGCGCTCCTCCTGGCTCGGGCTTCTCGCGCAGCCGCTCGGCGAGCGGGCGGCCGTCGAGCCAGGTCATGGTCAGCAGCCGGCGCGTCGAGAGATCGGCGATCGGGCCGCGGCACGCTCGTCCGCTGCATCGCCGCCCAGCATGATCCCATAAAGGCGCATCTGCGCCGCCTCGCGCAGGTAGTCGAGCTCCTCGCGCAGACGTTCGCAGAGCTCGGTGTAGATGTTCTCGTGGTCGATCGCGTTGTCCATGCGGTGATACACCGCCATCGCCAGCCGCAACTGGCGCAGATCGGCCTCCACCGTGCTCGCCATGTCGGGATATTGCAGCTTGCAGGCGACGCGGGTGCCGTCGTGCAGCGTCGCGCGATGCACCTGTCCCAGGCTCGCCGCCGCTGCCGCCGCGTGGCCGAAATCCCCGAACCGGCGCTCCCAATCGACGCCCAGCTCGCTCGCCATGCGGCGGCGCACGAACGCCCAGCCCATCGCCGGCGCGTTGGCCTGAAGCTGGGCGAGTTCCTCGGCGTATTCGGCCGGCAGCGCGTCGGGCACGGTGGAGAGGAACTGCGCCACCTTCATCAGCGGCCCCTTCAGCCCGCCCAGGATCGCGCGCAGATCCTCGGCGTGCGAGGCGCGGTTGGTGCGGATGCCGAACACCCGCTCGCCGGCGACGCGCGCGGCGATCCCGCCCACCGCCCCCGACGTGCGCGCGAGGCGGCGCAGCTCGCCGAACAGGCTGGCACCCTCGCGGACCGGTTCGGCCATCAGGCGCGCTCCAGCTCGTCGATGAAGCCCGCGATGACGTCGAGCCCCTTCTTCCAGAACGCCGGATCGGAGGCATCGAGCCCGAACGGTGCCAGCAGCTCGCGATGCCGCTTGGTGCCGCCGGCGCGCAGCATGTCGAGATACTTCGCCGCGAACCCCGGATGCCCGTCGCGGAACACGCCATAGAGCGCGTTCACCAGGCAATCGCCGAACGCATAGGCATAGACGTAGAACGGCGAATGGATGAAGTGCGGCACATACGACCAGAACGCCGCGTATTCGGGCGTGAACTCGAAGGCGGGGCCGAGGCTCGCGCGCTGCACGTCGAGCCAGATTTCGCCGATGCGCTCGGGCACCAGCTCGCCGCCGCGCCGCTCATCGTGCAGCCGCGTCTCGAACTGGTAGAACGCGATCTGGCGAACCACCGTGTTCAGCATGTCCTCGACCTTGGCGGCGAGCATCACGCGCCGGCGCGCGGGACTTCGGTCTCGGCATCGAGCAGCGCGCGAAACGTCAGCATCTCGCCGAACACGCTCGCGGTCTCGGCGAGCGTGAGCGGCGTGCCGGAGAGCAGATAGCCCTGGCCAGCCGGCCAGCACCTGATGCACGCCGTGGCCCAGCTCGTGCGCGAGCGTCATCACGTCGCGCGTGCGGCCGTGATAGTTGAGCAGGATGTAGGGATGTGCGGACGGCACCGTGGGATGGGCGAACGCGCCGCCCGCCTTGCCGGGCCGGAGCGCCGCGTCGATCCAGGGGGACGGCGAAGAAACGCGCGCCCACCTCCGCCATCTCCGGCGAGAAGCCGCGATAGGCGGCGAGCACGCGCGCGCGCGCCTCCTCCCAGCCGATCACGCGGTCATCGTCGTCGGGCAGCGGCGCGTTGCGGTCCCAGTGCTGCAGCTTGGGCAGGCCGAGCCACTTCGCCTTCAGCAGATAGTATCGGTGCGACAGGCGCGGGTAGTCGGACGTGACCGCCGCGACCAGCGCGTCCACCACCTCGTCCTCGACCATGTTGGAGCGGTTGCGATAGCTGCCCGGCCGCGGATAGTGCCGCCAGGTGTCCACGATCTCCTTGTCCTTGGCGAGCGTGTTGGTGATCAGCGAAAACAGGCGAATGCGCTCGCCGAACGCGGTGCCGATCGCGCGGCCCGCCGCCTCGCGCACCGCGCGGTCGCGGTCGGAGAGCTTGTTGAGCGCGTCGGTCACGGTGAGCGAGGCGTCGCCGAGGGGAATGCGCATCGCGGCCATGGTCTCGTCGAACAGCCGCGACCAGGCCGCGCGGCCGGTCACCTCCTTCTCGTGCAGCAGCCGCTCCAGCTCGTCGGAGAGCTGGTGCGGCCGGAACACGCGCAGGTCGCGCAGCCACGGCCGCCAGCGCGCGAGCGCCGGATCGGCGAGCTTCGGCTCCAGGATCGCGTCATCGAGGCGGTTGAGCTCGAGGGTGAAGAAGATCAGCTCGGAGCTGATCGCCGTCACCCGCTCGGTGATGCCCTGGTAGAAGCGGCCGGTCTCGGCATCGGTCGCATCGGCGTTGAACAGCAGCCCGGCATAGGAGACGAGCCGGCCGAGGGTCTCGTCGATGCGCTCGTATTCGGCGATCGCGGCGGCGAGTTCGGCGCCGGAGAGCGAGGCCAGCCGGCCCGCGAACCCGGCCGCGAACGCGCGCGCGGCCGCGGCGGCGGCGTCGAGGTCGGCGGCCACGCGCGGATCGTCGGGGGCGGGATAGAGGTCGGAGAGGTCCCAGATGGGCAGCGCGCCGGGCGCGGGCGAACCAGTCTCGGGCGCCGCTCCCGGCGCGTGGGCGTCGGGGCTGCGCGGGCCGTCTCGGTGCATGCGGGGCTGGTCCTATGCCGAAATCCTGCCCCGTGATTTAAGGTCGCCGGCAGGCACGTCAAAGGGCGAGCGGGGTGGAGGCGTATCCCGAGCATCCGAACCTGGCGGCGATGATGTTCGCCTGCGCCCGCGCCTGGCCCGACCGCACCCTGTTCCGGGCGTTCCGCGACGGCGCCTGGCAGGCGACCACCTGGGACCGCTTCGCCCGCCAGACGGCGAGCCTGGCCCGCGCGCTCGCCGCCCGCGGCATCGCCCCCGGCGATCGGGTGCTGATCGCCGCCGAGAACCGCCCCGAGGTGGCGATCGCGGAGACCGCGCTGATGGCGATCCGCGCCGTGCCGGTGCCCGCCTACGTCACCAACACGATCGACGATCATGCCCATCTGCTGCGCGATTCGGGCGCCCGCGCCGCGATCGTCTCCACACCCGAGCTGGCCGCGCGGGTCGCGGCGGCCTGCCCGCGCGCCGGCGGCCTCGACCTGCTGGTGGCGATGGACGCGCCGCGCGCGGGGCAGGTGGCGTTCGCCGAGCTGGCCGCCGACCCGGCGCCGCCCGACGACGTGGCCGCAGCCGCCGCCGCGATCCCGCCCGCGACGCTCGCCTGCCTGCTCTACACCTCCGGCACCGGCGGCGCGCCGAAGGGGGTGATGCTGCCGCACCGCTCTCTGCTCGCCAATTGCCGCGGCGCGTTCGCGCTGCTGCGGCCGCTGCGGCTGCACGACGAGGTCTATCTCTCGTTCCTGCCGATGTCGCACAGCTACGAGCACATCGTCGGCCTGTTCTTCCTGCCCAGCATCGGCACCGAGATCGTCTGCGCGCCGCGGCGTCGAGCACCTCGCCGCCGACATGCTGGCGGTGCGGCCGACGATCATGACGGTGGTGCCGCGCGTGCTGGAGGTGATCCGCGCCCGCATCCTGGGCCAGATGGCGCGCCAGCCGGCCTGGCGGCGCGCCCTGTTCGGCCAGGCGCTCGCGGCCGGGCGCCGCCGGCTGGAGGGGCGCGCCAACCCGCTCGACCGCGCGCTCGACCCGCTGCTCGACCGGCTCGTGCGCGCCAAAATCCGCGCCCGCTTCGGCGGCCGGTTCCGCGCCGCGATGAGCGGCGGCGCGCGGCTGGAGCCGGAGGTCGGGCAGTTCTTCCGGGCACTCGGCATCGAAATCCTGCAGGGCTATGGCCAGACCGAGGCCGGCCCGGTCATCAGCGGCAACCCGCCCGAGGCGATCCGCATCGAGACCGTCGGCCGGCCGCTGGCGGGCGTCGATCTGCGCATCGCCGAGGACGGCGAGATCCTGGTGCGGGGCGATCTCGTGATGGACGGCTACTGGCGCCAGCCCGAAGCCACCGCCGCGGTGCTGCGCGACGGCTGGCTGCACACCGGCGACATCGGCACGCTCGACTCCCGAGGGCTATCTGCGCATCACCGACCGCAAGCGCGACATCATCGTGCTCTCGGGCGGCGAGAACGTCTCGCCCGCGCACGTCGAGGGGATGCTGATGGCCGAGCCCGAGATCGCGCAGGCGGTCGTCACCGGCGAGGGTGCGGCGGGCCTGACCGCGCTGATCGTGCCCGCCGACGCGGCCGACGAGGCGCGCGGTCGCCGCCGCGGTCGGCCGCGCCAATGCGCGGCTCTCCGTGACCGAGCGGGTGCGGCGGCACCGGATCGTGGCCCCCTTCACGCTGGAGAACGGGCTGCTGACGCCGACGCAGAAGATCAGGCGCCGGCTGGTGCTGGAGCGCCTATGCGCGGCTGAGTCGCGGCGTCAGGCGCGGCCGGCGACGCTGGAGAGCAGCAGCGGGTCGATCTTCAGCAAACCGAGCGCCCGGCGCCACTTCGAATCGTGCCCGGCGTCGAACACCAGCCCCAGATCGGCCGGCACCGAGAGCCAGGAGTTCTGCCCGATCTCCGCCTCGAGCTGCCCGGCGCCCCAGCCGGCATAGCCGAGCGCCAGCAGCCCCTCCTTCGGCCCGCCGCCGCCGGCGATCGCCTTCAGCACGTCGAGGCTCGCGGTCAGCGCCACCGCGTCATCGACGCGCAGGCTGCCGTCGCCGGTCCAGTCGGCGGTGTGCAGCACGAAGCCGCGCGCATTGTCCACCGGACCGCCGGAGCAGAGCCGGATGCGGCGCGCGGGCGGCGTCGGCGCGATGTCGAGCTGGCGCAGCAGATCGTCGAAACTGGGGCTGGCGAGCGGGCGGTTGAGCACGATGCCCATCGCCCCCTCGGGGGTGTGGGCGCAGAGATAGATCACGCTCTGCGCGAACGGCGGGCTGGTCAGGCCGGGCATCGCGATCAGCATCTGGCCGGTGAGGAAGCCCGGGCCGCCGATGCGCGGGCTGCGGGACCGGCGCGGAAGCGGCCGCGGAGGCAGGCCGCCGAGGCGACGCGCGGCGGCGGGCGGGCCGGCGCGGCGGGCCAGGCGGTTTGTCTGCGGGCGGTGTCATCGTCGCGATTTTGGCCCGATGGCGCGCCGGCGCAAGCGTGACATGCCGCGGCCGGCGCATTACCACTCGGCCACTCCGGCAACCGGACCCCAACTGAACGCCCCTGGGAGGCACCCCGCATGACGATCAAGGTCGGCGACGCGATCCCGTCGATGAAGCTGATGACGGCGACCGAGGACGGCCCCAAGGAGGTCTCCACCGACGCGCTGTTCCGGGGCAAGAAGGTGGTGCTGTTCGGCGTGCCGGGCGCGTTCACGCCGACTTGCAGCGTCAAGCACCTGCCGGGCTTCGTGCAGAACGCCGAGGCGTTCGCCGGCCGCGGCGTGGACACGGTCATCTGCGTCGCGGTCAACGACGTCTTCGTCATGGCCGCCTGGGCGCGCGAGCAGGGGGCGATGGGCAAGGTGGTGATGCTGGCCGACGGCTCGGGCGCCTTCACCCGCGCGATGGGGCTGGAGCTGGACCTGACCGCCCGCGGCTTGGGCGTGCGCAGCCAGCGCTTCGCGCTGGTCGCCGAGGACGGGCGCGTGACGCACCTCGCGATCGAGCCGCCGGGCGGCTTCGACGCCAGCCGCGCGGAGGCGGTGCTGGCGGTTCTGTGAGCCCTCCCCTGCCGCTACACACGCCCAAATGCCGGTGCAGCACGTCCGGCGCGGCGCGCATCGCGGCGGCGGACAGCTCCTCCACCACGTGGCCATTGTTGAGCACGTAGGCGCGGTCGGCGAGGCTGATCGCGGCCTGCACGTTCTGCTCCACCACCACGATCGTCTGCCCCGCCTCGGCGAGCCGCCGGCAGACCACCAGCAGGGTCTGCACGATGATCGGCGCCAGCCCCTCGAACGGCTCGTCGAGCAGGATGATCTTCGGGTCGCGCACCAGGGCGCGCGCGATCGCCAGCATCTGCTGCTCGCCGCCCGAGAGGTCGGTGCCGCGGCTGCGGCGGCGTTCCGCGAGCCGGGGAAACATCTCCCAGATGCGCGCGATCGGCCAGCGGCCGGGCGCGGTCAGCCCGGCGAGGACCAGGTTTTCCTCCACGTTCAGGCTGCCGAACACGCGCCGCTCCTCCGGCACGAGCTGCATCCCGAGTGCTGCGATCGCGTGCGGCTTCTTCGCCTCGATCGGCGTGCCGTCGAGCACGATCCGGCCGGAGCGCGGTCGCACCACGCCCATCAGCGTCTTGAGCGTGGTGGTCTTGCCGGCGCCGTTGCGGCCGAGCAGCGCCACGACCTCGTTGCGCTCGACGCGCAGGCCGACGTCGAACAGGATGTGGCTGTCGCCGTAATAGCTGTTCAGCCGCTCGGCCTCGAGCAGGCTCATGCCAGTGCGCTCTTCGCGGCGGCCCGCTGGCGTGCTGCACCACCCCTCCCCCAACCCCCTCCCGCAAGGGGAGGGGGCTAAGGCGCCTTGCTCCCCCTCCCCTTGCGGGAGGGGGCCGGGGGGAGGGGTGATCGGCATCATGCCGCCGCGACCCCGCCGAGATAGGCTTCCTGCACGAAGCTGTTGCGCTGGATCTCGGCCGGCGGCCCTTCGGCGAGGATGCTGCCCTCGTGCAGCACGGTGATCCGCTCGGCGAGCTCGAACACCGCGTCCATGTCGTGCTCGACCACAACCAGCGTGCGCCCGCGGCGGATGTTCTTGAGCAGTTGCACGGTCTCGGCGCGCTCGCGCGGGCTCATCCCCGCCAACGGCTCGTCCAGCAGCAGCAGCGAGGGCGAGGTCGCGAGCGCCAGCGCGATCTCCAGCCGCCGCTTCTCGCCATAGGCGAGCTCGGAGACCGCGACCTCCGCGCGCGCGCCGAGCCCGACCAGCCCGAGCGTCTGCTCCACCTGCATCGCCAGCCCCGGCACGCGGTCGAGCCGGCGCAGCAAGTCGAGGCGGAACACCCCGCGCCGCTCGGCCAGTGCCGCGATGGTGACGTTCTGCCGTACCGTGAGCCGCGTGAAGAGCTGGTTGACCTGATAGCTCTTGGTCAGCCCGAGCTGGCAGACGCGCGCCACGTCGCGGCCGGTGATGTCCTCGCCGTGGAAGAAAATGTGTCCCGCGCTGGGGGCGACCTCGCAGGTCAGCAGCTTGAAGAACGTGGTCTTGCCGGCGCCGTTGGGGCCGATCACGCCGCGCAGCTCGCCCTCATCGACGGCGAAGTTGATGTCGCGGTTGGCGACGATGCCGCCGTAGCGCTTGGTGACGCCGCGCGCCTCCAGCACCGGCCCGTCGCCCGGCGCGGCGGCGCGCCGCCGCGCCGGACCCACGCTCGCGAGGGTGGCCTGCACGACCGCCGGCGCCTCCTCTGTCGCCGCGTGCGGCGGCGCCGCCTTGGCCCGGGCCAGCAGGCCGCGCACGCCGCCGATCAGCCCGTGGCGCAGGAAGCAGACCAGAACGACGAAGATCAGACCCAGCACCAGCTTCCACGCCGCCCCCAGCCCCACCACCTGCTGCAAGAAGTCGCGCAGATAGAGCCACACCGCGGCCCCGAGCAGCGGCCCGAACAGGGTGCCGGTGCCGCCGATCACGGTCTGCATGATGAGCTGGCCGGAGGTGTCGAAGGTGAAGGCGTCGGGCGGCATGAAGCCTTGCAGCACGCCGAGCAGGCCGCCCGCGAATCCGCCATAGGCGGCGGCGACCACGAAGGCGAGCAGCTTGTAGCCATGCACCGCGTGGCCGACCGCGCGCGCCCGCACGGGATTGTCGCGGATCGCGGTCAGCACCGCCCCCACCGGCGAGCGCACGATGCGCACCGCCAGCACCAACGCGACGACGAAACAGGCGGCGAGGAAGCCGTACATCGACCAGCCGGTGCCGATGTGAACGCTCCAGTCGCCGATCGCGAAGGTCGGCGCGGGCACGCCGGGGATGCCGTTCTCGCCGCCGGTGAACGCCGAGAGCGGCGAGTTCTCGACGAAGAAGAACACCTCGGCGATGGCGACCGTGATCATCGCGAAGTAGATGCCGGTGCGGCGCAGCGCGATCAGGCCGACCAGCACGCCGGCCGCGGCGGCGGCGATGGTGCCGAACAGCAGCGCCACCAGCACGCTGGTCAGCAGGCCCTTGGTGAGCAGATAGGCGGCGACGAAGCCGCCGGTGCCGAAGAACGCGCTCTGCCCGAACGACAGCAGGCCGGTGAAGCCGAACAGGATGTCGAAGCCGATCCCGAACACGCCCCAGACCAGCACCTGGTTCATCGTGCCGGGCGCGAAGCCGATCGGCGGCAAAACAAACGGGGCGGCGATCAGCCCCGCCACCGTCGCCGCCGCCACCGCCGGCAGCGGCCACGCGCTGCCCGCCAAGGCCCGGATCATGCCCGCCCCTGCACGCCGAGCAGTCCGCGCGGGCGCAGCATCAGCACCAGCGTCATCACCGCGAACAGCACCACCTCGGAATAGGCGGGATCGACCATCGAAGTGAGGCTCAGGATCTCGCCCGCGATCAGCCCGCCCAGGATCGCGCCGGGGAACGACCCGACGCCGCCGATCACGACCACGACGAAGGTCTCGACCAGGATCGTGTCCCCCATGTCGGGGGTCAGCGCCACGATCGGGGCGTTGATGATGCCGGCGAACCCCGCCGCCGCGGCGCCGATGCCGAACACCAGCATGAACACGCGATCGACGTTGATGCCGAGAATATCGACCATCCCGGAATCCTCGATCCCGGCGCGCACGATCATGCCGATGCGGGTGCGGTAGAGCAGCGCATAGAGGCCGGCCAGCGCCGCTCCGGTGATCGCCAGCGCCGCGAGGCGATAGGTCGGATAGAACATGAAGCCGACGCGGGTGATGCCGCCGGCCCAGGCGGGCGGCGGCACTTGCAGCGAGAGGCTGCCGAAACCGAGCCGCACCAGCTCGACCAGCACGATGCCGATGCCGAACGTGACCAGGATCTGGTCCTCGTGCGGACGCCGGTAGAAGCTGCGCATGATGCCGCGCTCGAGCACGACGCCGACCAGGGCCAGCGCCGCCGCGCCGCCGACGACAGCGAGCACGAAAGAATGGGTCGCCGAATAGACGGCATAGCCGGCGTAGCCGCCGAGCATGAACATCGCCCCGTGTGCCAGGTTCAGCACACCGAGGGTTCCGTAGATGATGGTGAGCCCCGAACTGATCAGCGCCAGCAGCGTGCCCAGTGCGAGGCCATTGAAGAACTGTGCCAGGAAGTTGGGCCAGGTAATCATCGCCGGTGGCGGCGCCGCCCAGTACCCGCAGACGTCACTGCGAGGAGCAACGCGACGAAGCAGTCCAGGGCCGCCGCACGGTGCGGGCCTGGATCGCCACGCCGGCCAAGCGGCCGGCTCGCGATGACGGGCCCAGCGGAGTGCATCACCTGTTCATGACCCAGGCACGAGGACTCTAGGGCGCCCCCGTCATCCCGGTTCAGGTCGCGGGGCCGAGCTTGCAGCCGAACGCGTCGGGCGCCTGCATGAGCGGCGCACCGGGCACGATCTCGACGATGTCCCAGTAATCGTCGGGGCTTTTCATGTCGGCTTTCTTCTTGCCGCGCTGGATGATCACCGGGCGCACGAGCTGGTGGTCGGCGGCGCGGAAATAGACGTCGCCGACGGTGGACTTCATGTGGATGCCGGATTCATAGGCCTTGATGATTTCGGGCGGATAGAAGGTCTTGGCGGTCTCGACCATGTTCGCCCACATCGCGACCTGCATGTAGGCGTTGTTGGCGCCCCATTCCGGCTTGTAGTTGTATTTCTTCTGAAACTCGTCGTTGAACATCTTGGCGAGCGGGTACTTGTCCTCGATCGTCCACCAGTAGTCGGTCGCGGAGTACACGCCCTGCATGATGTCGGCCCCGACTTCCTGGGCCAGGAACGGGACCTGGTAGGCCACCACCAGCTTCTGCTTGCCGAGAATGCCGAACTGCTTGGCCTGCTTGATCGACAGGACCGCGTCATTGCCCCAGTTGACGTTGATGAACACGTCGGCGCCGGAATTGGCGATGTTGAGCAAATACGTCGAGAAGTCCGGCGCGCCGAGCGGGCAGACCTGGTTGGTGACGGTGGTCCAGCCGCCCTTCTTGACGAACTCCTCCGTCGAGTGCTGGACGGTGTGGCCGTAGGTGTAGTCGGGCGTCAGATAGGCGACCTTCTTGTTCGGCCCGATGTTCTTGAGCAGGACCGGGCTGAGTGCCGCGGCGGCGGTTTGGCCGTAGAAGCATTGCCGGAACGAATAGCGCACGCAGTCCTTGCCGGTGGTGTCGTTCGAGCCGCTGACGCCGGTCACGTAGATGACCTTCTCGCGCTGTGCCAGCTTGTTGAGCGCCACCGCGACCGCGCTCGAGGTGGAGCCGCTGAACATGACCGCCTTGTTCTGGCTGATGAAGCGCGACACCGCCTGCACCGCCGTGTTCGGCTTCGCCTCGCTGTCGGCGACGCCGAACTTGACCGTCTTGCCGAGCACGCCCTGTTTCGTCTTGGGCGAGATTTCGCGGATCAGCGCGTTGCCGGTGTTGAGGTGCTCGACCGCAAGCTCGTACCCCTTGAGTTCGTCCTCACCCGAAACCGCGTAGGTGCCGGTCCGAGGCACGGCGAAACCGACGAATATCGAGGAGCCCTCGCTGCCGGCAGGATAGGTGCCGATCGCCGGATAGCTCGCGGCGAGCGCCGGGGCGGCCGGCAGCAGCCCCGCGCCGAGCAGGCCGCCGCCGGCACGCAGCAGCGTGCGCCGCGACGGCGCGAAATCGGAACCGGTTGGACGTGTCATCGACGCATCTCCCTCGCCCCGGACACGTCCATGAACGAACGGTCAGGTTGATACCGCTATAAGGGCAAGGCCGGCATGCGAGCAAGCACGCGGTGCGTGTGGGGTCAGCGCCGCCCGTAATCGTCGGCCAGCCGCTCGATGTCATCCTCGTGCAGATGCGCACCGTGCTGCACCTCGATCACCACCAACTCGTCCGTCCCCGGGTTCTCGATCCGGTGCGCATCGCCGAGCGCAATCCGCGCCGACGTGCCCGCGTCCAGCTCGAACACCTCGGCACCCCGCGTCACCCGCGCCCGCCCCGATGCCACCACCCAGCTCTCGGCGCGGTGGGCATGGCGCTGCAAAGAAAGCCGCGCCCCCGGCCGGACCACGATGCGCTTGACCGCGTAGCCGGGGCCGGCCGCCAGCACCTCCCACGATCCCCAGGGTCGCTGATCGCTGGCTCCGGGCGTGTAGCCGTTGCTCATGGCGCGTTCCTTTCGGCCCAAAACGTGAGTGGCGCCGATCCTGCCACTACCGTAATGGCGCAAGCAATCCAAGCGACCATCATCGCGAGCCGGCCGCTTGGCCGGCGTGGCGATCCAGGCCCGCAGCACCGTGCGGCGGTCCTGGACTGCTTCGTCGCGTTGCTCCTCGCAGTGACGGGGGTGCAGCGCGATGAGCCATGCAACCCATAGAAGCGGGTACTAGCCGCCGCCGCGCAACACCCCTAGGTTGCGCAACCTCCCGGGGGGAATCGGGCCGCCTTGTCCAGTCGCCACCTGCTCCGCATCGCCGGCATGGCGCCGCCCGAGATCGGCCAGCTCCTCGATCTCGCCGAGAGCTACGTGCTGCTTAACCGCTCCGGCAAGACCCAGCGCGACCTGCTGCGCGGGCGCACCCTCATCAACCTCTTTTTCGAGGACAGCACCCGCACCCGCACCAGCTTCGAGCTGGCCGGCAAGCGCCTCGGCGCCGACGTCATCAACATGGGCGTCGCGACGTCCTCGGTGAACAAGGGCGAGACGCTGCTGGATACCGCGGCCACCCTGAACGCGATGCACTGCGATCTGCTGGTGGTGCGCCACGCCCAGTCCGGCGCCCCGGCGCTGCTGGCGCAGAAAGTCGATGCCGCGGTCATCAACGCCGGCGACGGCACCCACGAGCATCCGACCCAGGCGCTGCTCGACGCGCTCACGCTGCGCCGCCGGAAAGGCCGGCTGGAGGGCCTGGTGGTGGCGATTTGCGGCGACGTGCTGCACTCCCGCGTCGCCCGCTCCAACATCCATCTGCTGACCACAATGGGCGCGCAGGTGCGCGTGGTCGGCCCGGCGACATTGCTGCCGGCCGAGATCGCCGGGCTTGGTGTTGCCGCGTTTACCGACATGGCAGCGGGCCTCGCCGGCGCCGACGCGGTGATGATGCTGCGGCTGCAGCGCGAGCGGATGACGAGCGGGCTGGTGCCGAGCGCCCGCGAGTTCTTCCGCTTCTACGGGCTGGATGCCGCCAAGCTCGCGCACGCCAAGCCCGACGCGCTGGTGATGCACCCCGGTCCGATGAACCGCGGCGTGGAGATCGACAGTGCCGTGGCCGACGACCCGGTGCGCAGCGTCATCAAGGAACAGGTCGAGATGGGGGTCGCCGTTCGGATGGCGGTGCTCGACGTGCTGTCGCGGGCTTATCGGCGCAATGCCTGACATACTGATCGCCAATGTCCGCCTGCTCGATCCCGCCTCCGGCCTTGATGCTCCCGGCGGGCTGCTGATCCGCGACGGCCGCATCGCCGATCTCGGCGCCGCTCTCGGTCGCCCGGACGGCGCCGAGCTGATCGAGGCCGAGGGCTGCGTGCTCTGCCCCGGTCTCGTGGATATGCGCGCGGCCCTGGGCGAGCCGGGTTTCGAGTATCGCGAAACCATCGCCTCCGCCGCCCGCGCGGCCGCAGCCGGCGGCATCACCACGCTGGCGGCGCTGCCCGACAGCCGCCCGGCGATCGACGATCCGGCGCTGGTGCGGCTGCTGCGTGCCCGCGGCGAGGAGACCGGCAGCCTCTCGATCCTGCCGTACGCCGCGGTCACGCGCGGCTGCCGCGGCGAGGAACTGGCCGAACTCGGCCTGCTGCGCGAGGCCGGCGCGGTCGCCTTCACCGACGGCGCCCGCGCCATCGGTCCGGCCGCGCTGATGCGCCGCGCGCTCGCCTACGCCGCCATGTTCGGCGCGATGATCGTCCAGCACCCGGAGGAGCCTTCGCTCGCGGCCGATGGCGCCGCCACCGAGGGCGAGCTTTCCACCCGCCTCGGCCTGCCCTCGATCCCGGCCGCGGCCGAGGCGATCCTGGTCGCGCGCGACATCCGCTTGGCCCGCCTCACCGGCGGTGCCGTGCATTTCGCCCACGTCTCCACCGCCGAGGCGCTGGCGCTGATCCGTGCCGCCAAGGCCGAGGGTGTCGCCGTCACCTGCGATACGGCACCCCCCTATTTCGACCTCAACGAGATCGCGATCGGGGATTGGCGCACCTACGCCAAGCTCTCGCCTCCGCTGCGCGCGGAGGCCGACCGGCTGGCGGTTGCGGCGGCCCTCGCCGACGGCACGATCGACGCGATCGCGTCGGACCACCAGCCGCGCGACGTCGATGACAAGCGCCTGCCGTTCGGCCAGGCGGCGCCGGGCGGCGCGGGGCTGGCGACGCTGCTCGCGATCACGCTGGCGCAGGTGCATGGCGGCGCGCTGCCACTGGCACGCGCGATCGAACTTCTCACCGTGCGCCCGGCACGGCTGCTCGGCGCCGAGGCCGGCACGCTGGCGCGCGGTGCTGCGGCCGATCTCTGCCTGTTCCACCCCGACCGCGCTTGGCAGGTCGAAGCCGGCGCGCTGCCCGGCAAGGCGCAGAACACGCCCTTCGACGGCCGCGCGCTGGAGGGCCGCGTGCTCGGCACCTGGAAGGCCGGGCGCCGGGTGTTTGGCCAATGACCCAACGGCAATTCGTTTTGACCCATTTCGGTGCCGTGACACCCCTCCCCCAACCCCCTCCCGCAAGGGGAGGGGGCTTAGGCCCGCTGCTCCCCCTCCCCTTGCGGGAGGGGGCAGGGGGGAGGGGTCGTGCGTCAACGGAACGGCAGCGGCGTTGGATCTCCACACCCCTCCCCCAACCCCCTCCCGCAAGGGGCGGGGGCTTGCACGCGCTGCCGCGAACCCGAGCTGCGGCACTCTCCGCATGATTGCCGCCCTGATCGCCGCCCTCGTCGGCGGCTACCTGCTCGGCTCGATCCCGTTCGGCCTGCTGCTGACACGCGCCGCCGGGCTTGGCGATATCCGCCAGCTCGGCTCGGGCAATATCGGCGCCACCAACGTCCTTCGCACCGGACGCCGCGCGCTGGCGGCGGCGACGCTGCTGCTCGACGGCGGCAAGGGGGCGGCGGCGGTGCTGATCGCCGGCGCCGCCGCCGGGCCGGCCGCCGCACTGCTAGCGGGGTTCGCCGCCGTGCTGGGCCATCTCTTTCCCGTCTGGCTCGGCTTTCGCGGCGGCAAGGGGGTGGCGACCGGCCTCGGTGTGCTGATCGCCGCGGCGTGGCCGGTCGGGCTCGCCGCCGGCGCGGTGTGGCTCGCGGTCGCCGCCAGCATCCGCACGTCTTCGGCCGCCTCCCTCGCCGCCTTCGCTGCCGCCCCGCTCCTCGGCTGGGGCCTCGCCGGCCCCGCGGTGGCCCTGCTCGCACTCGCCATCGCGGTGCTGATCTATGCCCGGCACGGCGCCAATATCCGCCGCCTGCTCGCGGGCACCGAGCCGCGCATCGGACGCCGCCGCGCATGACCGACGCCGAGGCGCAGGACCGGCTGCGGCTCGCGCGCACCGAGACGGTCGGGCCGATCACCTATCGCCGCCTGCTCGCCCGCTTCGGCTCCGCCGCCGCGGCACTCGCTGCCCTCCCCGCCCTTGCCCGCGCCGGCGGCCGCGACGCCCTGCCGGTGCCGAGCCGCAGCGAGGCCGCCCGTGAGATCGACCGCACGGCGCGGTTCGGCGGGGCACTGCTGTTCCTCGATGCGCCCGGCTATCCGCCGCTGCTCGCGACGCTGGAGGACGCGCCGCCGGTGATCGCGGTGCTCGGCAATCCGGCGGCGGCATCGGCGCGGTCGGTCGCGATCGTCGGCGGTCGCAACGCCTCGGCGAACGGCCAGCGCTTCGCCGAGCTGCTTGCTTCCGAGCTGGCCCGCGCCGGGCTGGTGGTGGTCTCGGGCATGGCGCGCGGCATCGACGCCGCCGCTCACGAGGGGGCGCTCCGCGCCGGCCGCACCGTCGCCGCCGTCGCCGGCGGCCTTGATGTGCCGTACCCGCCCGAGCACGCCGATCTGCAACGCCGGATCGCCGCGGCCGGGGCGGTGGTTTCCGAGGCGCCGCTCGGCACCGCCCCGCAGAGCCGACACTTCCCGCGCCGCAACCGCCTGATCGCCGGCCTGGCACTCGGCTGCGTGGTGATCGAGGCGGCACCCCGCTCGGGCAGCCTGATCACCGCGCGCCTGGCCCTCGACGCCAACCGCGAGCTGTTCGCCGCCCCCGGCTCGCCGCTCGACCCGCGCTGCCGCGGCTCGAACGACCTGCTGCGGCAGGGTGCCCACCTGGTCGAGGACGCTGCCGACGTGCTGCAGCACCTGCCGCCCGAGTCCACCCTGCGGCCGATCGTGCCGGGTTTTTCGGATGGAACCGCGCCGCCGCCGACCGCCGCACCCGCGGCAGAAGCACACGAGGCCGTGATCGAACTTCTCGAGCCGTCCCCCACCCCGGTTGATTTTCTGATCCGGCACTGCCAGTTACCCGCCGCCGTCGTGATGGCGGCGCTCGTGGACCTGGAACTCGCCGGCCGCGTCGAGATGCTGCCCGGCAACCGCGTCGCCCGGGTCATGGACCCGGGGTTCTGAGCCAGTTGACGGACCCCGCGCTGCCCATGCCAGACGTCGTCGTCGTCGAATCGCCCGCCAAGGCACGCACGATCAACAAGTACCTGGGCGGCGGCTACACCGTGCTCGCCAGCTTCGGCCATGTCCGCGACCTGCCGCCCAAGGACGGCAGCGTGCGGCCCGAGCAGGGCTTCGCGATGGACTGGGAGGCGGACGAGCGCGGCGCCCGCCAGGTCGCCGCCATCGCCAAGGCGCTGAAGGGCGCCGATCGCCTCTACCTCGCGACCGACCCCGACCGCGAGGGCGAGGCGATCTCGTGGCACGTCCGCGCCATGCTGGAGGAGAGGCGCGCGCTCAAGGGCGTCGATGTGCAGCGGGTGACGTTCAATGAGATCACCCGCAGCGCCGTTCGCCACGCGATGGCGCATCCGCGCGCGCTCGACGAGCCGCTGATCGACGCCTACCTCGCCCGTCGCGCGCTCGACTACCTGGTGGGCTTCACGCTCTCGCCGGTGCTGTGGCGCAAGCTGCCCGGCAGCCGCAGCGCCGGGCGGGTGCAGTCGGTGGCGCTGCGCCTCGTCTGCGAGCGCGAGGCCGAGATCGAGGCGTTTCGCCCGCGCGAGTACCTGGACCGTCGAGGCGGTCTTCACCACCCCCGCCGGTGCGCCGTTCACCGCGCGCCTGACGCATCTGGACGGCAAGCGGCTCGACCAGTTCGACCTCGGCGACGAAGCCGCCGCGATGCGCGCCAAGGCCGCGGTGGAGGCCGGGGCGTTCTCCGTCGCCTCGGTCGAAAAGAAGCGCGTCCGCCGCAACCCGCCGCCGCCCTTCACCACATCGACCTTGCAGCAGGAGGCGAGCCGCAAGCTCGGCATGGGTGCCCAGGGCACCATGCGCATCGCCCAGCAGCTCTACGAGGGCGTCGATCTCGACGGCGAGACGGTCGGGCTGATCACCTACATGCGCACCGACGGCGTGCAGATGGCGCAGGAGGCGATCCTCGCGATCCGCGATCACGTGCGCACCGTCGATGGCCCCGACTACCTGCCGGCGGCACCCCGCGAATACAGCACCAAGGCGAAGAACGCGCAGGAAGCGCACGAGGCGATCCGCGCGACCGACGTGGCCCACACGCCCGACCGCGTCGCCCGCGATCTCAGTGCCGAGCAGCGCCGCCTCTACGAGCTGATCTGGAAGCGCGCGGTCGCCTCGCAGATGGCCTCGGCCGAGCTCGACCAGGTGACGGTCGAGGTCGAGAACGGCCGAGGCACGCGGCTGCGCGCGACCGGCTCGATCCTCGCCTTCGACGGCTTCCTCAAGCTCTACCGCGAGGACACCGACGAGGCCGAGGAGGAGGCGGAAGGCAGGATGCTGCCGCCGATGGCCGAGCGCGACCCGCTCGCGCGCGGCGCGGTTGCCGCCAACCAGCACTTCACCCAGCCGCCGCCGCGCTATTCCGAGGCGAGCCTGGTCAAGAAGCTGGAGGAGCTGGGGATCGGCCGGCCCTCCACCTACGCCTCGATCCTGAGCGTGCTGCGCGACCGCAACTACGTCCGCCTCGAGAACCGGCGCTTCATCCCCGAGGATCGCGGCCGGCTGGTGACCGCGTTCCTGACCAGCTTCTTCGAGCGCTACGTCGACACCGGCTTCACCGCCGATCTCGAGGAAAAGCTCGACGACATCTCGGGTGGCCGGGCCGAGTGGCGCGCGGTGATGGCGGCGTTCTGGGAGGAGTTCTCCCGCGCCGTCGATCAGACGAAGGATCTGAAAATATCCGACGTGATCGCGGCACTCGATGAGGATCTTGGACCGCATTTCTTCCCGCCCAAGGCCGACGGCTCCGACCCGCGCGGCTGCCCGGCCTGCGGCAACGGGCGCCTTGGCCTGAAGCTCGGCCGCTTCGGCAGCTTCATCGGCTGCTCCAACTACCCCGCCTGCCAGTACACCCGCCGGCTCGCGATCGAGAACGGTGAAGAAGCCGCCGCCGACACGCTGAAAGAGGGTCTGCGCGTGCTCGGCCATCATCCCGAGACCGGCGAGGAGATCACCGTCCGCCGCGGTCCCTATGGGATCTACGTCCAGCAAGGGGAACCGCAGGGGAAAGAAAAACCGCGCCGCACCTCGCTGCCGCGCGGGGTCGAGGGGGACAGCCTGACGCTCGAACAGGCGATCGGCCTGCTCTCGCTGCCGCGCCTGGTTGGCGCGCATCCCGAGCGCGGCGAGCCGATCGAGGCCGGCATCGGCCGTTTCGGTCCGTACGTGCGGATGGGCGGGGTCTATGCCTCGCTCGACCGCGACGACGACGTGCTGGCGGTGGGCCTGAACCGTGCCGTCGATGTGCTCGCCAAGAAACTCGCCTCGGTCCGCACGCTCGGGACGCATCCCAAGGACGGCGCGCCGGTGATGGTCAAGCGCGGCCGGTTCGGCCCCTATGTGCAGCACGGCGCGATGGTCGCGAACCTGCCGCGTGGGGTGGAGATGGAGGCGCTGACGCCGGACGCGGCGCTGGCGTTGCTCGCCGAGCGCGGCAAGCTGCTGAAGCCGAAGCGGACCAAGGGCGGGGGCAAGGCGCCGGCGCGCAAGGCGGCGGCCCCTGCCCCGCGAGCGACGGCGAAGAAGCAGCCGCCGGCCAAGAAGAAGGCGGCGGCCAAGCGCGCGCCGGCCCGCAAACGCAAGACCGCCTGATGCACATCGTGCCCCCTCCCCCAACCCCCTCCCGCAAGGGGAGGGGGCTTTGGTGCTCGACTCCCCCTCCCCTTGCGGGAGGGGGCCGGGGGGAGGGGGCGGGCCACTCCGTACGCGCCGGCTGACATGAAGCGCCCCCGGCCGAACCGCGCGCCGGCCGCATCTCGTGTGCCCCGCCCACCATCGGCCACCCTTGCCGAAGTCACGCTCGTCCAGATCACCGGCACCGATGCCGACGGCGACGCGCTGGCGCGCCCCGCGTCCTGGGACGGGCCGGGGCCGCCGCCCCGCATCCTGATGGCCCCCGAGCCGCGCGGCCGGCCGGCGCTCGCCCCCGGCGAGCGTGTGCTCGCACGCCTGCGCGCGGCCGGGCCGGGCCGCTACGAGGGCCGCACCGTCAAGCGGCTGGCCGACACGCCGGGCCGCATCCTCGCGGTGTTCCGCCCGCCGGACCGGCTGGTGCCCACCGACCGCCGCGCCAAGGCAGAATGGATCGTGCCGCACGGTGCGGCCGGGCGGCGCCGAGCCGGGCGAGATCGTGCTCGCCGAGCCGCTGCCGCACGCCCGGCTCGGCCTGCGCCCGGCGCGCGTGATCGAGCGGCTGGGCCGGATGGGCGACGCGCGCTCGGTCTCGCTGATCTGCATCACCACCCACGGCATTCCGACCGCCTTCTCCGAGCCGGCGCTCGCCGAAGCCGACCGCGCACGCGGCGTGCGCGCCGCGGGCCGCGAAGACCTGCGCGAGAGGCCGCTGGTCACGATCGACGGCGAGGACGCCCGCGACTTCGACGATGCGGTGTTCGCCGAACCCGACGGCGCCGGCTGGCGCCTGATCGTCGCGATCGCCGACGTCGCCCACTACGTGCCGCCCGGCAGCGCGCTCGATCGCGATGCCGGCGAACGCGGCAACTCGGTCTATTTCCCCGATCGCGTCGTGCCGATGCTGCCGGAGGCGCTGTCGAACGGCTGGTGCAGCCTGCGCCCCGGCGAGGACCGCGGCTGCGTGTTCGTGGAGCTGCGCGTCGATGCCGAGGGCCGCAAGCAGGGGCATCGCTTCGGACGCGGCCTGATGCGCAGCGCCGCACGCCTCACCTACGAGCAGGTGCAGGCAGCGTTCGACGGCGCCGCCGATCCGGCAATTCCCGAACGTGTGCTCGCGCCGCTCTACGGTGCGTTCCGCGCGCTGCTGGCGGCACGCACGCGGCGCGGCACGCTCGACCTCGATCTTCCCGAGCGCCGCGTGGTGCTCGACGAGTCCGGCCACGTGCTCGCGGTGGCCCCGCGGCCGCGCCTCGACAGCCATCGGCTGATCGAGGAGTTCATGGTCCTGGCCAACGTCGCCGCCGCCGAGGAACTCGGCCGCCTGCGCCAGCCCTGCATGTTCCGCATCCACGCCCCGCCGTCGGAGGAGAAGCTCGCCGCGCTGCGGGATTTCCTGCACGGCTTGGGCATTTCGCTGCCGCCCGGCCGCGACATCCACCCGCGCGACCTCGACCGCGTGCTCCACGGCGTCGCCGGCACCGAGATCGCGCCGCTGGTCAACGAGGTGATGCTGCGCAGCCAATCGCAGGCGGCCTACAGCCCGGACAATATCGGCCATTTCGGCCTCGCCCTGCCGGCCTACGCGCATTTCACCAGCCCGATCCGCCGCTATGCCGACCTGCTGGTGCATCGGGCGCTGATCCGCGGCCTTGGGCTCGGCGCCGGCGCACTGGCGGCCGGCGAGGCGGGACGTTTCGCCGAGACCGCCGAGCGGATCACCGCGACCGAGCGGCGCGCCGCACTCGCCGAGCGCGACGCGATCGACCGCTACCTTGCGGCGTTCATGGCAGACAAGGTTGGCGCGCATTTCGCGGCGCGCATTTCCGGCGTGACGCGATTCGGAATCTTCGTTACACTCAGCAACAGTGGCGCGAGCGGAATCGTTCCTGTCTCGACCCTGGCAGACGATTTCTGGATGCACGACGAGGCCACGCACACGCTGACCGGGCGGCGGACGGGCATCGCGTTCCGCCTGGCGCAGGAGGTGGAGGTGCGGCTCGCCGAGGCCAGCCCGGTGACCGGCGGCCTGGTGTTCCACATCATGCAGGGCGTGCCACGGGGGCCGCGATCGCGCCGGCGCTGAAGGCCAGGACGACACCCCTCCCCCAACCCCCTCCCGCAAGGGGAGGGGGCTTATGCCCGCTGCTCCCCCTCCCCTTGCGGGAAGGGGCCGGGGGGAGGGGCCCAAAGGTCGATGCGCTGGGTCGCCGATATCGGGTCCGCAGCACCCGCTCGCTGTTCGCTTGCTTGCTTGCCGCCCTGCTGCTGCTTGCGCCGGGCGCCACGGCTGCCGAGAGCGGGTTCGGCACACGCCTCGCCGGCGACGTGTTCGGTGCCGCACTCGCCTTCATGGCGCCGCGCACGCTCGATCCGGTGCCGATCCCCACGCTCGCGATCTGGGGCCTGCGCGGGCTGACCGCAATCGACCCCACGCTCACGCCCGAGCTGCGCGCCGGCAGCCTGCAACTGGTCTCGCCCGACCGCATCCTGTTCGCGATCGCGCCGCCCGCCGACGGCGACGCGCTCGGCTGGGGCGATGCGGCGGCCGCGATCTGCGAGGCGGCGTGGAGCTACTCGGCGCCGCTGCGCGAGGCCGGCACGCAGGGCATCATCACCAGCTTCTTCGACGAGCTGTTCAATCATCTCGACCCTTATTCGCGCTACGTCGCACCCACCGCCGCGGTCACGGACGTGGAGCGTCGCACGGGCACGGCGGGGATCGGCGTCACCCTGGCGCGGCACTTCCCGTACCCGATGATCACGCGCGTGCTGGCGCAGTCTCCGGCCGATGCGGCGGGGCTGCGTGCGGGCGATCTGCTGCTCTCGGTCGATGGCCGCAGCACCCGCGGGGCGACGCCGCAGCGGGTCGCGGGCTGGCTCGCCGGGCCGGACGATTCGCTGGTGGTCGCGCGCGTGCTGAGCGGGCGGCGCGCGCGCACGGTGCAGATGGCGCGCGCCACCATGCCGCCCGAGACGGTGTTTGCCGAGCGCACGGGCGACCTGCTGGTCATCCGCATCACCGCCTTTGCCGCCGACACCGCCGCCCGGCTCCAGGACGAACTCGTCCGCGGCGTGCGCGGCGCCCGTCTGGGGGGCATCGTGCTCGATCTGCGCGGCAATCGCGGTGGCCTGCTGCTGCAGGCGGTGGGCGCCGCCGACCAGTTCATGGCGCACGGGCTGATCGCCGTGACCGCCGGACGCGACCCGCAATCGGTCCACGTCTTTCGTGCCGGCGCCGAGGGCGGGCGCGATCTCGCCGCCGGCCTTCCGGTGGTGGTGCTGGTCGATGGCCGCTCGGCGAGTGCGGCGGAGATCCTGGCGGCGGCGCTGGCCGACGACCGCCGCGGCGTGGTGGTGGGAAGTGCGACACTCGGCAAGGGCCTGGTACAGACGGTCACGACACTGCCGGACGGCGGCGAGCTGTTCGTCACCTGGAGCCGCGTGCTGGCGCCGCGCGGCTGGCCGTTGCAGGGCTTGGGCGTGATGCCGCAGGTCTGCACCAGTCTCGGGGAGGCGGCGACCGACCGACAGCTCGCCGATCTCGCCGCGGGGCGCGATGCATTGGCGGACGCGCTGGCACGCTCGCGTGAGGCGCGGGCGCCGTTGCAGGCAGGGCAGATCATCGACATCCGCGACGCCTGCCCGGCCGCCGAGGGCACGCGCGAGGATCTGCGTGTCACCGAGGCGCTGATCGGCAACCCGACCGCCTACGCCGCCGCCCTGCTGCCGCCCCCAGGACCTTGACTTGACCGTGCGCGCCCTGCCGACCATGTTCGCCGCACTTCGGAGAGACCCATGGCCAAGTCCAACGTCGTCCAGATCAAGCTCGTGTCCAGCGCGGATACCGGATATTTTTATGTTACCAAGAAGAACGCGCGCGCCCAGACCGGCAAGCTCGAGCTGAAGAAATACGACCCGGTGGCGCGCAAGCACGTCCCGTTCCGGGAAGCGAAGATCAAGTAGCGGCCACGATCCGCCGATAAGCCTCGGGATCGGTCGCGCCTTCGGTCGAGACCAGCAGCACCCGGGCCTCCGCACCCACCCCCAGCGCCTGCCGTGCCGCCGGATCGGCTGCCGCCAGCATCAGGCCGGCGAGCCCGGCGGCTCCCGACTCGCCCGCGACGATCCCGAGCGCCGCCAGTCGCCGCATCGCCACCGCCGCCGCTGCGTCCGGAATCGCCATGAAGGCGGTCACGGCTCGCGACAACTCCTGCCAGGCGAGCAGGCTCGGCTCGCCGCACGCCAGCCCCGCCATGATCGTCTCCAGCGACCCCGGGACCGCGGTGCGCTCGCCCGCCTCGGCGCTGTCGAGCAGGCAGGCGGCGTGCTCCGGCTCCACCACGATCAGTGCCGGCCCGGGTGTGAAGCGGCTGCGCAGATGCACCGAAACGGCAGCCGCGACCCCGCCGACACCGGCCTGGACGACCGCGTGGGTCGGCGGTGCGCCCTGCCATTGGGCCAGCGCCTCGTCGGCCAAGACGCGGTAGCCCTGCATGATCGCGCGCGGCGGCTCGGTGTAGCCCGGCCACGACGTGTCCGAGACGAGGTGCCAGCCGTGCTCGGCGGCGAGCCGCGCGCCTGCCCGCACCGTGTCGTCGTAGGTGCCGGGAACGCGGCGCACCTCGGCCCCCAGGGCCGCGATCGCCTCGGCCCGCGCGGCGCTGACGGTGGCGTGGATGAGCACGACGCATCGGCAGCCGGCGCGGCGGGCGCCCCATGCGACGGCGCGCCCGTGATTGCCGTCGGTGGCGCAGGTGACGGTGATCGCGTCCGCGGCGGTGCCGCTCTCTGCCTGCGCGGCCGCGACCGCACGCGCGACGGCATAGGCGCCGCCCAGCGCCTTGAAGCTGCCGAGGCCGAACCGCCCGGCCTCGTCCTTGAGCCGCACCGCGCCCACGCCGGTCTCGGCGGCGAGGGCCGGCAGATCATGCAACGGTGTGGCCGCGTACTCGGGCCACGCCGTGATCTCGGCCTGAGCGCGCCGGAAGCCGGATTCCGGCAGCACGACGATCCCCGGCGTGCCGAAATCGGGATTGAGGAACAGCCGGAAAGGCAGCGGCGGGGTCATGATCCTGGTGTGGGCTGCGAGGCCTCTCCTTACACCACGTGCCGAAAGTATCGACCTCCCGACCCAGGATGGCGCCGGATGCGGCCCTCGTGCCGGCCGTGCGGGCGATGCGTCCGGCACCCGCCTACGCGCCGCGACGGTCCCGCCAGCGATGGTACATGATCATGGGCGCCAGGAACCACGGATTGCCCCGATAGAAGGGGCGGGTCTGGAAAGCGAGGCGATCGAATGCCGTCGCACCCTCCTTGCGCCCGAGAACCTGCTGGCCGATCCGCATGCCGAGGTAGCCCGCCATACCGACGCCCGACCCGCAATATCCCATCGCGTAATAGAGACCGTCGCATTCGCCGACATGGGCCAGCTCGTCGAAGGTATAGGCGACGAACCCGCACCAGGAATGACTGATGCGGACGGACGCAAGCTCGGGGAACAGCCGGGTCATTTCGGCGTGCAGGCGCGGGCCGCTGATGCGCGGGTCGGTCTCGTTGTGCGAGACGCGGCCGCCGAACAGGATCCGGGTGCCGTCCGGTGAGGGCCGGTAGTAATAGACCACCTTGCGGGTATCGCTGACGATCCGGTTCCGCGGCATCAGCCGGGCCATCGTCTCGCGGGGCAACGGCTCGGTCGCGATCATATAGCTGCCGATCGGGATCACGCGGCGGCGCAGCCAGGGCGCGAGCGCGCCGGTGTAGCCGTTCGTCGCGACGATGACCGTGTGGGCGATGATGCTGCCGCGCACGGTGTCGATGCGAAACCCGGCGGCTTGCCGATGGATGGCGGTCGCCGGGCAGTGGGGGATGACGCGCACGCCGGCGGCGAGCGCACGGTCGAGCATGCCCTGGTGGAACCGGGCGGGGTTGATCGAGGCGTGACGCGCAAAGACAGCGCCGCCGAAATAGGCGTCGGTGCCGAGTTCGGCCCGCTGCTCGGCGCGCGGCACCATGTGCGCTTCCTGCTCCAGCCCGCGGGGCTGGGCCGCGATCTTGCGCGCCAGGGCCTCGGTACTGGGTCGGGCTGTGGGCCGCATGGAACCGGCCGGGGATCCGGAAATCGCAGTCGATACCCTCGCTGGCCACGAACTCGGCGACCCAGGCCAGCGAATTGTGCCCCTCCCTGAGGATGCGGAACGCGGCGTCCGGCCCGTGCCGCCGGGCGAGTTCCGCATAGTCCGGCTTCACGCTGGTCGAGATCTGGCCGCCGTTGCGTGGTACTGCAGCCCCAGCCGGCATCTTCCGCGTCGAGCACCACCGTCTCGCGCCCGCCGCGTGCAGTCTGCAAGGCGGCGCTTAACCCGCTGAACCCGGAGCCGATGACCGCGATTTCGGCCCGCGACGGGAACGCCGCCTCCGGCAGCAACGGGCGCGGCACGTGATCCCACCAGTAGGGCGTGAGTTTCAGCGTCGCGGCGAAGGGAGGACTGGCCATTCCGTTCTGTCCTGTGGCAATGCGGGGCGAGGTCGCGATCAGTCCCGCTCGGCGAAGTGACAGGCCGCCCAATGGTCGGGCCGCACTTCTCGCAGCGGCGGCAGGGCTTCGGCGCAGATGCTCTCCGCCATCCAGCAGCGGGTCCGGAACGGGCAGCCGGAGGGCGGGTTGAGCGGGCTCGGCACCTCGCCCTGCAGGATGATGCGCTGCCGTTTTGCCTCGTTGTGCGCCCCCTCGTTGCGCGCCCCGGGGATCGCGGACAGCAGCGCCTTGGTATAGGGCATTCGGGAGTCGGCATAGAGATCCTCGGCGGTCGCGACCTCGACGAGCTTGCCGAGATACATGACGCCGACGCGATCGCTGATGTATTCGATCACCGAGAGGTCATGCGCGATGAACAGGTAGGTCAGTCCGAACTCCTTCTGCAGATCGGAGAGCAGATTCAGCACCTGCGACTGCACCGACATGTCGAGAGCCGAGACCGGCTCGTCCGCAAGCACGAATTTGGGCCGCAGCGCGAGCGCCCGCGCGATGCCGATGCGCTGGCGCTGGCCGCCGCTGAACTCGTGCGGATAGCGGTCGAGATGTTCCTTCCGCAGCCCCACGACCTCGGCCAGCCCCTCGACCTGGGCGCGGCGCTCGGCGCGGCTCACCACGCCTTGCACGACCAGGCCCTCGCCGATGAGCTGGCGGACGTTCATCCGCGGGTCCAGCGAACCGTGCGGGTCCTGGAAGATGACCTGCATCTGCCGCCGCAGCTTCTTGAGCCGTCGCGCGGAGGCGGTGAGGATGTCCTCGCCCTCGAAGATCACCTGCCCCGATTGCGGCCGCTCCAGCCGCATGATGGAGCGAGCGAGCGTCGTCTTGCCGCATCCGGACTCGCCCACCAGCCCAAACGTCTCGCCGCGCCGGATCGCGAACGAGACGCCATCCACCGCCTTGATCCATTCCGTCTGTTGCCCGAGCAGCCCGGAGCGGACGGGAAAGTGCGTCCGGAGGTCCTGCACTTCGAGCAGGATTTCGTGCGTGAGGCGTGCGTCCGATGTCGCGGATGGGTTCGCGGCGGACGCTAGGTTGGATGTCCCGGCCACGCTGGATTTTGCGACCACGTCAATACAGCCAGCAGGCGACACGGCGACCGTCGCCCGGATCGCGCGGCGGCGGCATCGTGGCACAGACGTCCATCGCGCGCGGGCACCGCGGCTGGAACGGGCAGCCCGGCGGCATGCGCAGCGGGTTGGGCACCATCCCGCCGATCGCATCCAGCCGGTGCCCGCGCTTCTGCCGCGCCGGCATCGAGGAGAGCAGGCCCACGGTGTAGGGGTGCCTGGGATTGTCCGTGACCTGGGCGACGGTTCCGGCCTCCATCACGCGGCCGCCATACATCACCACGACGTCCTCGCACATCTCCCGCACCACCCCGATATCGTGGGTGATCAGCAGCACGGCGGTGTTCACCCGCCGGCGCAGGTCCTTCACCAGGTCGAGGATTTGGGCCTGGATCGTCACGTCGAGCGCGGTCGTCGGTTCGTCGAGGACCAGCAATTCCGGCTCGTTGGCCAGCGCCATCGCGATCGTCACGCGCTGGCGCATGCCGCCACTGAGCTTGTGCGGATACTCGTGGACACGGCGCTCGGGGGCCGGGATGCCGACCATCCTGAACAGGGCGATCGCGCGGTCCATCGCCGCCTGCCGGCCAATCTCCTGATGCGCCCGCAACGCCTCGACCACCTGGGAGCCCACGGTATAGACCGGGTTCAGCGCACTCATCGGATCCTGGAACACCAGGCAGATGGTGCCGCCGCGCACCGAACGGAACTCCCGCTCCGAAAGGCTGGCGAGGTCACGTCCCTTGAACCAGATGCGGCCGCCCGCGACCCATCCCGGCGGCTCGATCAGCCGCATGATCGAAAGCGCGGTGACGCTCTTGCCGGAGCCGGACTTGCCCACTATGCCGAGTGACCTTCCTGCGGCGACCTCGAAACTGACGCCATCGACCGCCTTCACGATCCCCCTGCGCGCGCGGAAGTAGGTGCGCAAATCCCGCACTTCGAGCAGGGACGCGGGATCGGAAGGCGGCCCGGCGGCGGCCAAGCGAGCGCGCCCCGTGCGCTTTCCGGCAGGCGCTAGCGCGACATCGACGCGGCACCGAGGTATTCAAAGCCGCCGCCGGAATAGGTGACGCCGGTAAGCTTCTTCGAGGTCATCACCAGATCGACGTTCTCGCGGATGGGCAGCTCCAGCGCCTGGTCCATGATGATCTTCTGCGCCTGCTGATAGATCGCCACGCGCTTCTGCGTGTCCAGCTCGCGCTGGCCCTGCAAGATGAGCGCGGTCAGCTTCGGATCGCTGAAATGGCTCCAGTTGAAATACTGATGCGGCAGGAACCAGAGATGCAGCGCGTCCGGGTCCACCCCGATATACTGGCTCGGTGTCAGGGACGCGTCGCCCTTGATGTTGGAGGCGAGCCATGCCGGCAGGGCGAGCCGCTGCACCTGCGCGTCCATCCCGGCCTTGCGCAGATAGCCCTGGATCGCCTCCGCCAGCACCGGATACTCGGCATGGGTCGAGAGCGCGCTGAGGGTCAGCGTGAGGCGGCGGCCGTCCTTCTCCCAGAACTCGCCCGGCTTCGTCCAGCCCGCCGCTCGCAGCGTCGCCGCGGCCTTCGCCGGGTCGTAGGGGTAGGCGTTCTCGAGCGCTGCGTCGTAGCCGAGCATCCCCTTCTGGAGCGGCGTGTTGCTCGGCGCGAACACCCCGGCATCGGCGAGCGCGATAACGCCCTTCTTGTCCACCGCATAGAGGATCGCCCTGCGTACCGCGACGTCATTCGTGGGCCACCCGCCGGCGTTGATGGGCGCGAAGATGCCCATGCCGGCGATCGGCACCCGGATCGCGGTAACGCGGCCCGCCTTGCGCAGCACGTTCCAGAAGATGCCCGGCGTTTCCTGGATCATCTGCGACTGCCCGCTCTGGAACTGGCTCATGCGTGCCTGGGCTGTCGGCACGATCTGGAACGTGACCTGGGCAATATCCGGTGGGCCGCTGTGGCCGACGGCGGGGGGCGCCCACTGGTAGGCGTCGTTACGCTTGAGCACGACGCTCTGGTTGAGGGCGTAGCTGACGAACGCGAACGGCCCGGTCCCGGTCGGGTGGAGGCCGAGATCCTTGCCATAGGTCCGGATCGCCTGCGGCGACTGGATGCCGAGATAGGGCTCCCCGAGTTGCGCGAGCAGCGGCGCATAGGGGGTGCGGCACGAAAGCTGGACCGTGTATTTGGCGGTGGCCTTCGCCGTGGTGCATGGTCCGAGCAGGCTCAGCCCGATATTCGACTGCGTCGACTTGTCGCTGATGTAGTTGATGTTGGCGACGACCGCGTTGGCATCGAACGGTGTGCCGTCGTGAAAGGTCACGCCCTGGCGCAGGACGAAGGTGTAGGTCTTGCCGTCCGCCGATATGGACCAACTGGTGGCGAGGTCCGGGGTTGTCTTGAGGTCCGGCGTCAGCCAAACCAGCGTGTCGAAGATGTTGACGTCGATCGGGCCGACGTCACGGGCGCCGGTGGTGGCGGGATTGAGCGTATCGACCGGCTCCGCCCAGCCCACCACCAGCTTGGCATTCCTGCCGGCGGTGGCGGCGTGGGCGGCGTGCGCCGTCAGCGCCACGCCCGCGATTGCCAGGATGGTCTTCAGAACCGTTCTCATGGCAGAAAGTCGATCTTGCTTGTGCATGGCGACACTCCAGTTTGCGCGAACCTGCCAGGCGCCCGGCTTCAGGCGCGGGCCAGCGTGGGATCGATCTGGTCGCGCAGGCCGTCGCCGACCAGATTAACGCCGATGACGAACAGCGCCAGGAACAGTCCCGGAAAGACGGTGATCCACCAGGCGACGGTGATGTAGTTCTGGCCGTCGTTCAGGATGGCGCCCCATTCGGGTGCGGGCGGCTGCACGCCCAAGCCGATGAAGCCGAGCGCCGCGATCCAGAGTGCCGCGATTCCGATCCAGCTCGTCGTCAGCACGATGATGCCGGACGAGACGTTGGGCAGGATGTGGCGCAGGATGATCCACCAGGAGCCGGACCCGAGCGTGATCGCGGCATCGACGTAGGGCATGTTCCGCACCTCGGAGGTGGCGCCCTCCACCAGCCGCGCGTAGATGGGTGTCAGAATGGCGGCGATGGCGATCACGCCGTTCCAAAGCCCCGGCCCGAGGATCGCCGCCACGGCGAGGGCGAGCAAAATCCCGGGGAAGGCCAGCAGCAGGTCGACCAGGCGCATGATTACGAAGCCGATGACGCCGCCGAAGAAGCCGGCGATCAGGCCGAGCACGGTGCCGGCGAGCGCGCCCAGCGCGACCACGCAGACGCTGGCGAGCATCGTCGTGCGACCGCCGTAGAGCACCCTGGAGAGCAGATCGCGGCCGAACGAGTCAGCGCCCATCAGGTGCTGCGCGGAGGGTGACGCGAAGGTCAGGGCCGGGTTCTGGGCGTCCGGGTCCAGCGGCGCGAGCAGCGGGGCTGCGATCACCAGTATCGTCAGCACCACGCAGATCGCCAGGCCAACCGCGAGGCTGCGATGACCGAGCGCGCGAAACGCCCGGGCTCCCAGCGTCTCGGCCGGCAGCGCCAGTTCCGCGGCATCGACCGGGGCGATCGCCGTCATGGCGGTGTTCAGATCGATGTCGCGCTGCATCCCCGTCTCCGCCTACCCCCATCTCCGCCTAGCGGTTCGCGACGCGGGGGTCGAGGACCGGGTAGAGAAGATCGACCACGAAATTGGTGAACGCGTACAGGACCGCGATGATCAGCACGACGGCCTGCACCGTCAGGTAGTCCTTGGCGAGAATTGCCTGCACCAAAAGGCGCCCGATTCCCGGTCGCGAAAACACCGTCTCGACGATGATCGCGCCCGACAGCAATTGTCCGAACTGCAGCCCCACGATGGTCAGGATCGGAAGCAGGGCGTTGCGCAGAACGTGCCTGAGGAACACGCGGGCGCGGGTGATCCCCTTGGCGCGCGCGGTGATGACATGCCGCTGAACCTGTGCCGCGATCACGCTGGAGCGGACGAACCGGGCATTGAAGCCGATGCTGCCCAGCGCCAGCGTGACGGCGGGAAGCACGAGCCCCTTGAGCGAGGTTCCGCCGACCACATTGAACCAGGGAAGCTGCACGGCGAACAGCAGGATGAGCAGCAGGCCGAGCCAGAAGCTCGGGATCGACATGAAGGTCAGCGACAGTCCCATCGTCAGCACGTCGGCGTTGCGGTTGCGGCGCAGCGCCGCCACGACCCCGAGGATGGTGCCGAAGACCAGGGACAGCGCGAGGCTCGCAATCGTGAGCTGCGCGGTTGCCGGGTAATTGGCTGCCAGCAGCGAGCTCACCGACTGCTGGTTGCCGTAGGAGTAGCCAAAATCGCCATGCAGGACATGGCCGATCCAATGCAGGTACTGCGTGACGATCGGCTGATCGAGACCGAGCTGGTGATGCAGACGTGCGACCAGAGCGCTGTCGCCGGCATTCGTCCCGAGCAGTGCGATCGCGGGATCGCCGGGGACGAGCCGGATAATGAGAAAGACCAGGACGCTGATGCCGAAGGCGAGCGCCACGATCGCGGCGACACGCCGCAGGATGTAGCCGATCATGCGGCCGGGCCGCCAACAAAGGCTCGGCTCGCGTCCGAAGGCCTTTTAAGCTGTTGTTGCGATCCGATTGTCACGATCACGTAGCACGCTTCCATGCGTCCTGGCGCTTGTCAAGCGCGAGCATTCCGCTCATCGGCGTGGCACGGTGCGGTGCGGTGCAATCGTCGTGCTTGCCCCACTCAGCGCGCGCCCTAAGATCGCGCGTCCGCACGTGGAGAGGCTTTTGTACACGCTCGCCGGCTACTGCGATCGCTGGAGCGTCCGCCCTGGCGAGCGCATCGGCTTCATGGTCAGCAGCGCCGGGAATGCGCCGTTCGTACTGCGCTTCGTGCGCCATCTTTGCGCCGATCCGAATCCCCACGGCCCCGGCTATCAGGAAGTCGCGATGCCGACGCCGTGCGACGGCGCGCGGAGCGGACGGTTCCAACCGGCGTGGCTCGGCAGCTTCGGCCGCGCCTCGGGACTGCACGCGAACCCGGCGCGCGGTCTCGCGATCACGGCCACGGTCTGGCCGACCACGCCACGCAAAGGCGTGCAGGGGATCGTGGCGGTGCAGGGCGATGGCTGGTGCGTCACGCTCGCGATCGATCCGCAGGGCGGTGCGGTGCTGGAGGTGGCGGCCGGCGACCATGCAGCGCGCGCCGCAGTGGCGGCACCGATGCAGGAACGGCGCTGGTACGATCTCGCCGCAGTGATCGGCCCGGACGGGCGGATGCGCGTGGTGCAACGCCCGCGACGTCCGCTCTGCGTCATCGCGGAGGCCGGCGAGGCAGAGGCGGTGTTTCCCGAACTGCCGGCCGGCGGCTTGTGTGATGTGACGCTCGCGGCGCTGCCGCCCGACGGTTCGGGCGCGCCGGCAGTTGCGCACCTGAACGGCAAGCTGGAACGGCCGACCTTGTGGGAGGGTTCGACCGCGACCGACGCCCTGCTCGCTTGCAAGAGCGGCGCAGAACCGCTTCCGGACACGCCCGGCCTGCTCGCAGCATGGGATTTTTCCCTCGGCATCCCGACCGAGATCGCCGCCGATCTCGGACCGCGTGCCGCCCATGCGCGGCTGGTGAACCTGCCGACGCGCGCCATGACCGGGGCGGCGTGGGACGGCCGCGTGCATGACTGGACACGCGCCCCGGAGCAGTACGGCGCCATCCATTTCCACGACGACGACCAGGGCGACCTCGGCTGGCAGGAAACTGCGGCGCTCGACATTCCAGCGGATTGGCCGAGCGGCCTGTACAGCGCCCATATCAGGAACGAGGCCGGCGAGGACTACATTCCCTTCTTCGTCCGCCCCGCGTCGCCGCGCAGCGACGTCGTGTTCCTCGCACCCACCTACACGTATCAAGTGTATGGAAGCTACGTGCGTCCCGGTCGCGGTGCGGAGATCGCGGCGCGCGCCGCGGCATGGGGCGCGCTGCCGCAGACGCCTGACATGAACCCGCAATTCGGCCTCTCCACCTACAACCATCATGCCGACGGCTCCGGCGTTTGCGTCGCGAGCATGGCGCGGCCGATGCTGGACACGCGCCCGCGGCAGATGAGCCTGATGGACCCCGCACCCGAAGGCTCCGGCAGCGGGCGCATCGTCGCCGACGGCTACATCCTGCAGTTCCTTGCCCGCGAGGGTGCGGCGCCCGACGTGCTGACCGACCACGATCTGCACGCCGAGGGTGCCGCCGCGATCGCACCGTACCGCGTGCTGGTGACGGGCCAGCACCCGGAGTACTACTCGGAAACGATGCTCGATGCGCTCGAGGGTTTTCTGGCGGGCGGGGGGCGCCTGATCTATCTCGGCGGCAACGGGTTCTACTGGCGCGCCGAGCCGTCGGCGGCGGCGGCGCACGCGATCGAGGTGCGCCGTGCCGAAAGCGGCATCCGGGTTTGGGCGACCGAACCGGGCGAGAGCTATCATGCGTTCGGCGGCGGCTACGGCGGCTTGTGGCGCCGCATTGGCCGCCCGGCGCACCGGCTGGTCGGCAACGGCTTCTCCGCGCAGGGACGGCACCTCGGCTTTCCCTATCGCTTCACCGCGGCAATCCGCGATCCGCGCGTGCGTTTCATGGCCGAGGGGATCGAGGCAAATCCCGGCGCGGTGTTCGGCGATCGCGGCCTGATGGGCGGCGGCGCGGCGGGCTTCGAGATCGACAGCGCCGATGTGCGGCTCGGCACGCCGCCGCACGCGCTGGTGGTGGCGAAGGGCGTGGTGATCCACCCCGATTATGGGCCGGTGAACGAGGATATGCTGGTGATCCGCCATCCGCGGCCACGGGAAGACTGGTCCTGCGCCGACATGGCGTTTTTCGAAACCCCGGCCGGCGGCGCGGTGTTCTCGGTGGGGTCGATGACCTATGCGGGCAGCCTGCCGGTCGACGATTTCGGCAGCGTGCTCGCGCGCCTGACCGCCAACGTGTTGCGCCGCTTTCGCGATCCGGCGCCGTTCACACCGGCGACTTATGCGAACCAGGTATCGGGCAACGTATAGCCGCACGGGTAGGGGTCGGTCGGATCGACCCCGTATTGCGTGATGCCGGTGATCCACGCCCGCCCCGAGATCGTGTTGATGATCGCCGGCCGATTCCCGACCGTAGTGGTCTGCACGATGCGGCCGAGGAAATGCGAGTCGATGATGGAGACGTGATCGAACACCTCGCCAGGCTGGATCAGGTTCTTCGCGTGCATCACGGCAAGCCGGGCTGAAGTCCCCGTGCCGCAGGGGGAGCGGTCGATCCGGCCGGGCGACACGATCACGGCGTTGCGCGCCGTCTTGCGGCCGTCCGCGCCAGTGCTCAGGGGACCGGCGAACAGTGTCTGATTGATCGTGTGGATTTCCGGGTTTTCCGGATGCACGGCGGGCAGTTGCTCGGCAGCGGCGGCCTTGATCCGCTCGCCGATCGCGACCAGATCGCGGGCCTCCGATCGTGCGATCGCGAAGCCGAGCGCCTGCGCCTCGACGATGACGTACATCATGCCGCCGTACGCGGCGTCGGCGATCACCGTGCCGAGGCCCGTGACTTCGACCGGCTTTTGCAGGTGCAGGACAAAGCACGGGACGTTGCGGAACGTGACGCGCTCGCATTTGCCGGCGCGGCAGGTGGCGGTCACGCGGACCAGGCCGCCCGGCGTGTCGAGCGTGAGTTGCGTCTCCGGCTCGGTCATCGGCAGCATCCCGGTCTCCAGCAGCACCGTGACCGCGCATATCGTGTTCGACCCCGACATCGGCACGTAATGGCGGGATTCCATCACGATCAATCCGGCGTCGGCTTCCGGATTGCAGGGCGGCAGCAACAGGTTCACCGAGACGGTGACGCCGCCGCGCGGATCGAACAGCAGCATCTGCCGCAAGTCGTCGCCCCTGGACTCCAGGTACTTCATGCGCTCGAACATCGTGGCACCCGGCGGCGGCAGCACGCCGCCGACGATAACGCGCCCGATTTCGCCCTCCGCATGGGCACCGACGACGCTGACGGTCCGGTTCCACCTCATCCCGCGCCGCTTCCTGCCGCCTGGTGGCGCTTGAGGGCGGCCCAGTCCACGTCGATGCCGAGACCCGGTGCTTCGGGCAGGCGCGCGATCCCGTTCTCGATCGCGATCCCGCCGGCGAACGGATCGTGCTCTCCCATCGTCAGAAACGACAAATGCCCCTCGCAATCCACCGGGTAGGGGGTGCCGATCACCGCCGCGATGTGGCAGCACGCGGTATCGCCCACGAGCGTGTAGGGGTTGGTATCGACCGAAACACCGATGCCGGCCGCCTCGCAGATCGCGATGATCTGCAGCGCCGGGAAAAAGCCGCCGACCCGGTTGAGCTTGAGCACGATCCGATCGCAGGCGCGCATCCGGGCGAGCTGCATCACGGCCTCCGGCGACCAGACCAACTCATCGAGGATCACCGGGGTCTTGGCACGGGCGGTCACGAATGCTGCGCCGTCGAGGTCGGCGTAGGGCAGCGGCTGCTCGATCGACAGATTGCGGTAGCCGTCAAACTCGCTCAGGGCGTCCACCGTCCATTTCGGGCTCAACCAGCCCTGATTGGCGTCGGCATCGATGTAGACGTCGTCCGGCACGGCGGCCAGAGCCGCGCGAAGTTTTTCGAGCTCGCATCGCAGATTATCGCGGCTCCAGCCTTGCGCCAGCAGCACGTCACCGACCTTGATCTTCAGCGCCTTGAACCCGCGTTGGACAAACTGCTTCGCCGCCGCCGCCATCGCGTCGGGCGTCTTGTGATAGAGATTGGTCAGCATCTGGAAGCTGGTGCGGTAGGCCCCGCCCAGCAGGGCATGCACCGGCGTGCCCCGCGCCTTGCCGATCAGGTCGTAGATGGCCATGTCGACACCCGATCGGGCGCCCCGGCTGCCGGGCATGCCGCCGGACACGCGGGCCTGCATGGCCCGATGCACGAGCGAGACGTTTTCGGGATCCAAGCCCTCCAGAGCGTGTGCATAGAGATCGATCTCGGCTTCGATCTGCTCCGCAGTTTCGCCGAGATACCAGGTCTGACTGCTGACCTCGCCCACGCCGTAGACGCCGCTATCGGCCGTCGCCTTGACGAGAAAGCTCGGCATCTTGCTGGGCCAGACGTACTCGTCCTCGATCCAGGCCTCCTTCACGATCCTGGGATAGAGTCGGAATGCTTCCACGCCGGCGATCTTCATCGTGTCGTCCTCTCCTCCTGAAGCGCCCTGCTCATTTTGCGTCTTCCGATCTGCTTCGGCGACCCCGGCTGCCGTTCGGCCGCACGGTCATCCTTGCCGCCTTCGAGGATAAAGTATACGCTTCGCTGCGCAGAGGCTTGGGATGCTACGCTTCGCTGCGCAGAGGACCGGGATGCAGTGCGAGGCATGCGGCGAGTCTAATCCGGCAGTCAATCGCTTTTGTCAGAGTTGCGGCCTTGCACTTGTGATCACGTGCGTGGCCTGCGGCCGCACGAGCCCGCCCACGGCGGCCTTCTGCGGCGCCTGCGGCGCGACGCTGGCGCCGGCGCGCCGATCGGATCGTCCGGAGCCACCGCGGATCGCCTTGCGCCGAACGCCAATCGCCCGAAGCGAGTTGAAGCACGTCACGGTACTATTCGCCGATCTGGTTCGCTCGACCGAGCTGGTTGCCCGGCTCGACGCCGAAACGGCGATGCAGCGCCTCAAACCCGCGCTGGATACGATGTGCGAAGCGGTGGATCGGTTCGAAGGCACCCTGGTCCGCACGCTGGGCGATGGGATCATGGCCCTGTTCGGCGCACCGCGCGCGCAGGAAGGGCACGCGCTCCTGGCGTGTCAGGCGGCGCTCGCGATCCGGGACGCGTTTCTTGCCAATGAAGCCATGCTTTCCATTCGCGTGGGCCTGCATTCCGGCGAGGTCGTCGCCGACGCGCCGTTGACCGGAACGGCGAGCGAGCCCGGTGCCTACGGGATGACCCTTCATGTCGGCAGCCGTCTGCCCGCCAAGGTCGAGCCGGGCGGCATCTGCATCACCGAGGGATGCTATCGCCTCGTCCGTTCCTTCTGTGATGTCGGCCCGCTGGGCCGCCACACGCTGCGCGGCGTGCCGGAGCCGGTTGAGCTGTTCCTGTTGAAGGCCCTCAAGCCGGCCGTCGCGAGCCAGCAATTCCGTGGCGTCACCCTGGCTTCGTTGCGCGGCCGAGACCGCGAGATGCGCATCCTGCAGCGCAGCCTGCTTGCCGTCGAAGCGGGCACCGGCCGCGTCACCGGCATCATCGGAGCGCCCGGCACGGGCAAGAGCCGTCTCTGTTACGAATTCGCAGAATGGTGCCGTGGACGGCTGATTCCCGTGTTCGAGGCCCGGGCGCAACCCTACGGCGCGGCGACGCCCCTGCACCCGGTGCTCGAGTTCCTGCGCTCTGCCTATTTCCGCATCTCGCCCGATGACGAGCCGCAGTCGGCGGTGCGCGAGATTGCCGGGCACTTGGCGGAGATAGGTGCCACCGCCCCGGCCGATCTGTCGCTGGTTTGCGACTTCCTCGGCGTTCCGTGCGGAGAAAGCCCGCCCTCCTGGCTCAATCCCAGGGCACGCAACGCGCGGCTGCTCGACATCGTCCGTGACATGATCCGCCAGCGCGGCACCACGACGTCGGTTATCATCATCGAGGACTTGCACTGGCTCGACGAAGCGAGTGAGGAGTTTGTCGCCGCCTTCGCCGATGCCGTCGCGACAACCCGGACCATGCTGGTGGTGAACTGCCGGCCGGCCTACTTCGCGCCCTGGATGCGCTCGCCCCACTATCAGCAGGTTGAGCTCGCCGAACTCAATCCCTCCGACACCGGCATGCTGGTGGGCGAGCTGATTGGATTGCACCCCGAACTGGAGGAGATCCGCCAGCGCATCGCCGCACGCAGTGGGGGCAACCCGTTTTTTGCCGAAGAATTGGTCCGCTCGCTGGTCGATCATGCCGTACTGATCGGACGGTCGGGCGACTACCGCGGCGGTAAGGTCATGACTGCGGGCGTGCTGCCGGCGACCGTGCAGGCGGTGATCGGCGCCCGCATCGACCGGCTCATGCCGGCGGAACGCGACCTGCTGCAGATCGGGACCATCATCGGCAAGGAGTTTCAGTTTGCGGTTCTGCAGAGCGTGGCCGACCAGCCGCCGGAGGAGGTGCAGGCGGCGCTTGATCACCTTTGCGCGGCCGGGCTGCTGCAGCCGCGCAGCAGCCCTGATGGACCTGGCTACGCGTTCCGTCATCCCTTGATCCAGGAGGTTGCCTACTCGACCCAGCTCAAGGCCAGGCGCGGCGCACTGCACGCAGCCGTGGCGCAGGCGATCGAGCGCTTCCATCGTGACCGCCTCGACGAATTCGCGGCCCTGCTTTCCTATCACCTGGAGCAAGCGGGCGAGCTTCAACGGGCGGCGCTGTATGCGGCGCGCGCGGCGCGCTGGGTGGGGCTGACCAGCCCGGCGCAGGCGATCAAGCACTGGCACAAGGTGCGGACGCTGATCGCCGGCGAGCCGCGCTCGCGCGAGAACGACAGGCTGCGAATCGACGCCAGCAGCCAGATCGCGTGGCTCGGCTGGCGCGAAGGACTGACCTCGGAGCAGGCGCGGCCCTTTATCCAGGAGGCGCTTGGTTGGGCGCGCGAGATTGACGATTCGATAATCCCGCTGCTGCTGTTTGTCGAAGGCCGCCTCGCCCAAGTGAACGGTGGCGAGGCGGACAGCTACGTGCAGATCGTCAGGCAGGCGATGGCGCTGACCGAGCCGCGACGCGACGCCGGCCGGATCGCAACCCTTAGCGCCTCGCTCAGCCATGCCTACGGCTGGGCGGGCCTGCTGCGGGAGGCGCTGGCGGCGAGCGATGCCGCGCTGGCCGGTGTGCCCCATCTCACCGACTTCGATCATCAGTTCCTCGGCTACAGCGTCGAGCACTGGACGCTCGGCCTGCGGGGACGCATCCTGCTGCGGCTTGGCCAGTTCGATGCGGCGCGGGCGTGCTTCGATCACATTCTCGGCATACAGGGACCGATCGACCCGACGGTGCAGTTGGTGGCGCGTGTCGGGTATGTGGATCTCGGCTGGTGCCTCGGCGATGCCGCGATGGCCGCCGAGCACGCCGCGGAGATTGGCGCTCTGGCCACGCGGCATGGCAGCCCCTATCTGCGGCTGTACTGGCTGGCCGCCGACGGCATGGCGTGCGGCATCGCGCGGGACTATGACCGCGCAATCCGGATTCTCACAGAAGGTATTCAGTTCCTGCGCGAAGCCCGAGCGGCGATGGAGTTCGAGCCCGAGATGCTCGCCACGCTGGCTGATTGCCTGGCCCGGCAGGGTGCGCATTCTCAGGCGATCGAAACTGCGCAGGAGGCCATCGCGATCGCCCGGAGCCGCAACTCCCGGCTGCCGGAATGCCGCGCAAGCATTACACTTGCCGGCGTGTCGCTCGCATTAAGGGGGGCCGACGCGCGAGACGAGGCGGGAGCACTCCTTGACAATGCCGCAATGCTGATCGGGATCACCGGCGCCTGCATATACGAGCGGCTCCTGGAAGAAGCGCGCGGGCAGCTCGCCGCCTACGTTAAATGATTGGCCGTACAGGCGGCGGACCAACAGGGTGAATTCGCGCAGGCCATATCCGTCGATCACCTCGGTCGCGGCCCCGAACCGGGCGGCGCAATACCCGGCCCAGCGTTCGGGTTGGGTGCCATAGAGGACGGTCCGGATTGGCTTGCCACGGCGGGGAGACGCCACGAAGTTGACGGCAAAGCCACGGGCGCTGGTCCGATGCAGTTGCTGGAGCGTTTCAGCGATGAAAGCCTCCCACGCACCCCGCGGCTGTTGGAGCTGGACATTGAAGATTCCGCTGGCGATGGAGTAGTCCGCGATCCGGGGGATGGCGTGGCCCCTGGCGAAGCGCACGCCGCTCCGGCCGCGCCACAGGCGGCGGGCACGCCGGACCATGGCTGCCGACAGATCGACGCCAACATAATCGATGGAACAGTCGCGGTGCCGCCGGTCCAGATAGGTGATCAGGGCCCCGTAGCCGCAGCCGAGGTCATTCAGCGAAAATGGCATGGTGAAGTCGCACAGCTTCAGCAACTGCACGAAACGCAATTCCTGCGTGGGCACACAGGTCCAGTCCACGCCGAGTGGGGTGGCTCCGAACGTGGTGACTTTGGCGGTATAATACGCCGCGATCCCCGCACGGATGGCGAGCAAACCGGGATCCGCCTCGTTGCCGGCACCAGGCCCGGAATCTGCTATCTCCCGTGCCATTCTCGGCAACTCATCGCTTGGCGCGGCTCGCCGCCGGTTTCGGTTGCGTCGAAGGCCGCATCGGCAAGGAGATCGTCAGAGACTGCGGCTGATTGAAATAGAAGAGCGGGGTGTCACTTTCCGCGACGAATACGCGGCTCGCGCCGCTCTCTCGCCCATCATGCGCCCGCATGACGCACGGCAGAGGGTGCGCCTTCTTGAAATTGGCAATCAAGGCGTTCACGATACGCTGATCGCCATTTTCCTCCGGCCGGTCCGAGGCGAATTTGGGAAGTTCACCCAGCACTTCAAACCATCGGTTTTTCGCCGGGTTGTTGAGCAGGCCGCCGAGCCCGAGCAGCGCGGCGCTGGTCACGAATGGCCGCCCCTCCTTGAAGATCTGAAACTCTCGTTGCAGGGCCGCCATCTCGGCGATCCCGCCGTAGTTCCGGGAACCCGGCCTGGACGCCTCCGCAGGTCCGAATCGCAAGTTGAACAAATCAAGGAACGTAAAGATGTAGATATCGTCCGGCCTCACGCCTACGCCCATGTTTTCCTCCCGTCCGAAACGCCCCAGCGAGGCTCGGCACGCTCAGGATTGGCGCCGCGTTCCCAATCGCCAGGAGTCGAATGTCACGATCATAGCACGGTATCAGTTCGCATCCAAACTTGACTTTTGATCGTGCGGTTCGCCGTGTCGCACCCGCGATCATGGTCGTGTCGGATTGACACACTTGCCGCAACCCCTAGGTTGGCCAACTTGCCGAACGAGGTGCGCTGAACGATTGCCGGGAGCATGCATAGATGTCTCGCGCCTTTTCGCTTGCCCATCTGACCGCGCCGGAACTGCCGCCGCCCGAAATGGTCTCCGTCGCGGCGCGCACGGGCTATCAGTATGCGGGCGTGCGGCTGCTGCCGGCGGCACCTGGCGGCATCGCCTACGGACTGATGGACGATGCCCCCCTCCTGCGTGAGACGCTGGCGCGGATCGCCGATACCGGGGCGGGCGTGTTCGATCTGGAGATGGCGCGGCTGGGTGCGGAAACCGATGTCCGGAGTTTCCTGCCGTTCCTGGAAGTGGGGCAGAAGCTGGGCGCGCGCAGCGTCCTCGTGGCCGGCGACGATCCCGACGAGGCGCGGCTGACCGAGCGCTTCGCCGCGTTCTGCGACCTCGCCGCGCCGTTCGGCCTGACGGCCGATCTCGAGTTCATGCCGTGGACGGACGTGCCCGATCTGGCCGCGGCCCGGCGCGTGGTGGCCGCCGCATCGCGGCCGAACGGCGGCATACTCGTGGACGCGCTGCACGTTGACCGCTCTCATAGCCGCGTCGAGGATCTTGCCTTGCTGCCGCGCGAATGGCTGCATTACGCGCAGCTTTGCGACGCGCCGGCGGAGTATTCCGCAACCACCGAAGCGCTGATCCACACGGCGCGCGCCGAACGGCTTTTCCCCGGCGAGGGCGGCATCGATCTCGCCCGCTTCGTGCGCGCACTGCCGCGCGATCTGCCGATCAGCCTGGAAGTGCCGACGGCCGCGCTGGCAAGGCACGTTCCCGCCGAGGAACGCGCGCGCCGCGCGTTGGACGCCGCGCACCGGGTGCTGGCGACAGCGGACGCGATCGGCCCTGGACGCGCCGGCGGGAACTGACGCGGGATCAGACTATTCCGTGCAAGGCCAGCAGCGAACCCATGCGTGCGACCGCCATCTCGGGGTCGCGCAGCAGCCCGGCCCGGTCGGCCAGCCGGAACAGCTCCGCAAAGTGCCGGATCGAGCGGGCGGATTGCTGGCCGCCGAGCATGACGAAATGGTCCTGATGGCCGTTCAGCCAGGCCATGAACACCACGCCCGTTTTATAGCAGCGCGTCGGCGCCTGGAAAATGTGGCGCGAGAGCGGCACGGCTGACGCCAGGATGTCGTGAAAGGCCGCGAGCTCGCGGCGTGCGAGCGCCGCGAGCGCGCCGGCGGCTGCCGGGGCGATCGTATCGAAGATGCCGAGCAGCGCATCGGAATGGCCCTGCTCGTCGCCCGCGATCAGGTCGGCGAAGTTGAAGTCGTCGCCGGTGTACATCCGCACTCCGTCCGGCAGACGACGGCGCATCGCGATCTCGCGGCGAGCGTCCAGCAGCGAGACCTTGATGCCGTCCACCTTCGCCGCGTTCGCCGCAATGACACCGAGGGCGGCAACCATCGCCTCGCCGGGGTCGTGATGGCCCCAGTACCCGACAGCGCCGGATCGAACATCTCGCCCAGCCAGTGAATGATCACCGGCTGCTTCACCTGCGAGAGAATGCGGCCATAGACCCGCTCGTAATCCGCGGGCGAACGCGCGGCCTTCGCGAGCGCGCGGGAGGCCATCAGGATGATGCGGCCGCCCATCGCCTCGATGGCTTCGCACTGCTCCTCATAGGCGCGGATCACGTCCTCCACCGTCACGTCCCGCCCGGCGGCAAGGTGGTCGGTGCCGGCGCCGCTCGCGATTAGCGCGCCGGGCACGTCGCGCGCGGCATCCAGGCTGCGGCGGACGAGTTCCCGCGCCGCCGGCCAGTCCAGGCCCATGCCCCGCTGCGCGGTGTCCATCGCCTCCGCGACACCCAGGCCCAGCGACCAGAGGTATTTGCGGAACGCGATCGTGCGGTCCCAGTCGATGCACGGCCCGTGCCGCGGGTCGGGTTCCGCGAGCGGGTCCGCCACCACGTGCGCCGCGGCGTAGGCGACGCGGGAGAACGGCGGTGCGGCGCCGGCGAATGCGCGCGGCGGGCTGGTGCGGAAGGATGTCAGGGTGTTGCCGTCCGGCAGGTTGATGATCGGCATGATGCGGCCCGCCTCTCACACGCCGAGCGGCGGAAGATCGATCCAGCGGCGCTCGGCGGAGCTTTGCAAACCGGCTTCGGCGAGCTGGACGCCTTTGGCACCTTCGAGCAGCGTCCACGGGAAGGGCGCGTCCTCGACGACGTGGCGGATGAAGTGCTCCCACTCGACCTTGAAGGCGTTGTCATAGGCGATGTTGTTTGGCACCTCCTGCCAGGTGCTCAAGAAGTCGATCGCCTGCGGCAGGTCGGGGTTCCACATCGGCTTCGGCGTGTTGACACGCGCCTGGCTGACGCAGCGCGTGAGACCCGCGACCGCCGAGCCGAGCGTGCCATCCACCTGGAAGGTGAGCAGATCGTCGCGCCGCACCCGTGTGCACCAGGAGCTGTTGATCTGGGCGACGATGCCGCCGGCGAGTCGGAAGGTGGCGTAGGCGGCATCGTCGCAATCGGCCGTATAGGGCTCGCCGTGCTCGTCCCAGCGCCTGGGGATGTGGGTGGCGCCGAGGCAGCTCACGCTCTCGACGGCGCCGAAGAGATCGTCGAGGACGTAGCGCCAGTGGCAGAGCATGTCGAGGACGATGCCGCCGCCATCGGCGCGGCGATAATTCCAGCTCGGCCGCTGCGCCGGCTGCCAGTCGCCCTCGAACACCCAGTAGCCGAACTCGCCGCGCACGGCAAAGATGCGGCCGAAGAAGCCGCCGTCACGCAGCAGCCGCAGCTTGCGCAGGCCGGGCAGGAACAGCTTGTCCTGCACGACGCCGTGCTTGACGCCGGCGCGGCGGGCCGCGGCCACCAGATCGAGCGCCTCGGCCAGCGAAGCCGCGACGGGCTTCTCGCAATAGACGTGCTTGCCGGCTGCCATCGCGCGCTTCAGAAGCGGCGCGCGCTCCAGCGTCGTGGCGGCGTCGAAGAAGACGGTATAGTTCGGATCGGCAAGCGCGGCGCCGAGATCGGTCGTCCAATGCTCCAGCCCGTGTTGCTGCGCGAGTGCGGCGAGCTTGTCGCGACTGCGGCCGACCAGAATCGGCTCCGGCACCGCGCGGTCGCCGTTGCCGAGTGCGACGCCGCCGGCCGCGCGGATTGGCAGGATCGAGCGAACCAGATGCTGGTTCGTGCCCATGCGCCCGGTGACGCCGTTCATGATGATGCCGAGGCGGTGTGTCGCCATCGTGTTCACTCCATGCCGAGAAGCCTGTAGATCCGCCTTGTGTAGTCGCCAAAGACCTCGCTGGTCTTGAGATCGAGAGTGCGCGGCGACGGCAGGTCGATCGTGATATTGGCCGCCATGCGCGCCGGTCCAGCGGTCAGGACCACGACCCTGGTGCCGAGAAACACCGCCTCCGCGATGCCGTGGGTGACGAACACGATGGTCTTTTGGCTCCGCGCCCAGATGCTGCGCAACTCGATATTCATCTTCTCCCGCGTCAGCGCGTCCAGCGCGCCGAACGGCTCGTCCATCAGGATCAGCTTGGGGTCATGCACCAGCGCGCGGGCGATCGCCGCCCGCTGCTGCATGCCGCCGGAGAGCTCGTAGGGATATTTGTCCTCGAAGCCGGTGAGGCCGACCATCGCGAGCAGCTCCCGCGCCCGGCTGCGGCTTTCGCGTCTCGGCAGGCCGAGGATTTCAGTGGGCAGCAGCACGTTCTCGAGGATACGGCGCCATTTCAGCAGCAGTGCCTGCTGGAACACCATGCCGATGTCGCGCGCCGGATCGAACGGATGGGCGAGCGAGCCGATGCGCACTTCGCCGCCGTCATGGCTTTGCAGCCCGGCGAGGATTTTGAGCAGCGTGGTCTTGCCGCAGCCCGAGGGGCCGACCAGCGAGACCAGCTCGCCGGCCTCGACGTCGAAGGTCGCGTCCGAGATGGCGAGGAACTCGTCCTTGCGCCGGCGGTAGAGCTTGCGGACATTGGCGAGGCGGATGAAAGGCTCGGCCACGCGCCCGCTTACCCCAAACGCGCGTCGCGCACGATCAGCAGCCGCTCAAGCCCGAGGACGATTCCGTAGAGGACGACGCCAATGAGGGTGATCAGGATCACGGCCATGAACATCGCCGCGGTATCGAGCGTCACCTGGACCTGCAGCATGAGATAGCCAAGCCCGCGGGAGGAGCCGAGGAACTCGCCCACGATGGCGCCGGCCACTGCGAGGATGGCGCCCACCTTCATGCCGGAAAAGATATACGGAAGCGCACCGGGAAGCTGGATTTTGGTGAAGGTCTGCCACTTCGAACCCTTGAGCGAGCGCACGAGATCGAGGAGATCGGGTTCGACCTCGCGCAGACCGCGCGCCGTGGTCAACAGGATCGGGAAGAAGCAGATCGAGAACGCGATTGCCGCATTGGGGATGATGCCGTAGGACAGCCAGACGATGAACAGCGGCCCGAGCGCCACCTTGGGAATCATGTTGAGGCTGACGAGAAGCGGCATCACCGCGGCCTCGGCGGTGCGCGACCAGGTGCAAGAGATGGCGACGGCGACGCCGAAGATGACGGCAATGACATAGCCGGCAAAAATCTCGCTCCCCGTCACCAGCGTGTTGCTGATCCAATGGTAATTTTCGCCGGCCAGCGATTTGACGGTTTCCACAGGCGTCGGCATGACGAATTTCGGCACATGGCCGAATTTCACGCCGACATACCAGATGACGATCAGAAGCACATGAGCGAGGACCGCCAGGCCGTACCGTTGGGCCTTGTCGCTGCCGCTCATCCCAGCCAGCGTTCCCGATGCCTGGCCACGAAGGCGTCGTCGGCGAGCTCGGGATAGCTCGCCGTCACGCGATCGATCTCGGCCGCCTGGCCGGGGCTGAGCCCCTCCGCCGGGTCGAGACACCAGGTGCCCGCGAACAGACCCTGGCGACGCAGCACCTCGTGGCAGCCGGCAATGCAGCCGCGGAACTCGTGTGCGGCATCAAAGAAAGCGCTGTTGCAATCGGTCACGGCGGCGGCGAGCGCCAGCAGGTCGTCGATGGGAGCGCCGCCCGCGACGGCGCGATGCACCCGTGCCAGAAGATCGACGGCACTCTTGGTCCACACGCTCCAATGGCCGAGCAGGCCGCCTTTGATCCTGACCGTCACCGCTGCTCCGTCGCGGCGCAGCACGAAGGGTGTCACGAGGTCGAGCACGATGCTGTCGTCATTGCCGGTATAGAGCGTCACCCGATCCTCGGCCCGGGCGGCGAGCACGCCGCGTACCACGTCGAGCGTGCGATAGCGGTTGAAGGGCGCGATCTTGATCGCCACCACCTCCTCGATCTCCGCGAAACGGCGCCAGAAGTCGGCCGACAGGGGAATGCCGCCGACCGCCGGCTGGAGATAGAAGCCGACCAGCGGGATGATTTTCGCCACCGCCCGGCAATGCGCGATCAGCTCGTCCTCGCTCGCACCCTTCATGGCGGCGAGGCTCAACAGCCCCGCGTGATAGCCGAGGCCGGCGGCGGTTTCGGCCTCGGCTCGCGCCTGGCCGGTCCGGCCGACCAGGCCGGCGACGAGCAGCACCGGTCGCGTCGCCCAACTCGCCGCAGCTTCCGCCGCGATGTGCAGCACGGCCTCGTAGAGTCCGGCCTCGCGGATGGCGAATTGCGTCGAATGGACGCCGACCGCAAGGCCACCCGCGCCGGCATCGATATAGTAGCGGGCGAGCGCGCGTTGGCGGCGGCGGTCCAGCATGCGGCCCGCATCGAGAGCGAGCAGGTGCGCCGGGATCACCATACCGCGGCGGAAGCCCTCCCGCAGCGCCTCCGGCCAATCCGACCAGGCAATGGTCATGTCCGCGCGCCCCAAAGTAACCGGACAGTTACCATTCCGCGCCGGCGTCCGCCTGTCAACGGCGTCACGGTCGCAAGAAGCCCATGATGACATCGACCGCGAAATCGACATGACGGCGGCGCGCCTCCGGCACGCCGAAGTCGCGGCCGAAGATCACCGACAAGGTATGGAGATTGGAAAAGTAGAAATAACCGAGCGCCGCAATGGCGATATAGAGCTCGGCGGCATCGACGCCGCTGCGGAACGCGCCCTCAAGCTGGCCGCGCGCCAGCAGGTCGGCGATCACCCCCAGCAGAGAGGTGTGCAGCTCGCGCACCTGCTTCGAGCGGCGCAAATACTTCGCCCGGTGGAGGTTTTCGCTGTTGAGAAGGGCAAGAAATTCCGGATGGTCGCGGCAATAGCCGACGCTGAACGCAATCAGGCGGCGCATGCCCTCGACCGGCGGCAGCCCGCCGACGTCGAGCAGGCGCTCCTCGCCGCGGATATGCGCGTACGCCTGCTCGAGCACGGCGAGCCAAAGGGCTTCCTTGTTGCCGAAGTAGTGATACAGCATCCGCTTGCTGACCCCGGCGCGCCGGGCGATCTGATCGACGCGCGCGCCGGCCAGTCCGCGGGCGGCGAAATCGAGGCTCGCGGCGGACAGAATCCGGCGGCGGGTCTCAAGCGGCTGACGCAGCACCCGCGCGGCGGTCGCCCGCTTCCCCGGTCTCGGATTGACAGCACGCCGGGCGCTCTCTAGCGTCTGCATGTAACCAATCAGTTACCCAATCGCGGCCATGCCGCAAGTGGCTCGTGGGCCAGGCCGCCGCGTTCATAGGGAGGCGGTTGACGATGCGAAATGCGCTGAAGCTGGCCGCGGTCGGGCTCGCGCTTCTCGGCGCCGCCGGTGCGGCCCATGCCAACGAGCACGTCAATTTCATCCTCAACTGGGTCGCCGGCGGCGATCACGCCCCGTACTACTACGCCCGCAAGATGGGCTGGTATGCCAAGGCCGGCATCGACGTCAATCTGCTCCAGGGCACCGGTTCCTCGGTCGCGGCGCAGCGCGTCGGCGCCGGCGTCGATCAGTTCGGCCTCGCCGACATGACGACCGTTCTCGTCGCCATCGGCAAGGGCGCCGACGAGGTTGCGGTGATGAACGTCTATGCCAATTATCCCGGCGGCTTCTACTGGCTGAAGAGTTCGGGCATCAAGACGATCAAGGATCTGGCCGGCAAGAAGATCGGCAACCCGCCGGGCGACGCCGCACGTGCGCTGTGGCCGGCACTCGCCCGCGCCAATCACATCGACCCCAATTCCGTCACCTGGGTCAATCTCAGTCCCAATGCGAAGCTCTCGGCGCTGAAGGCCGGCAGCGTCAATGCGGTGACGGAGTTCTTCAACCTGCATCACGTCTATAAGCGCGAGCTCGGTGCCAACATGGGCTACCTCGCGTGGAAGGATGCGGGTGTCGATCCCTACAGCAATTCGATCGTCGTCAACGGTGCATACCTGAAATCCCACCGCGCCGTGGTCGCCGCCTTCGTCAAGGTGACGCAGCAGGCGTTTGCCGCCTGCGTCGCCGATGCCAAGCCGTGCATCGACGCGCTGGTTGAAGCCAACAGCGGCCTCAAATACGCCGATCAGATCGAGAACTGGCACGAGGTGGAGGAGCTGATGAGCGATCACACCTCGCAGACCGTCGCACTCGGCTGGTTCGATCCGAAGCGGATGGCGAACGACTACGACCTGGTCAAAACCTATCTCGGCATCGAGAAGCCCTTCGACATCACCAAGTATTACACCAACGCCTTCCTCAGCAAGGCGATCAAGATGAAGGCGATCCCGTTTCAGGGCTGAGGCTCGGCGCCGTTCAGCCGAGCTCGGGGCCGGCGGTCGCGAACAGGCGCGCGGCATCATCGAAAGCGGCGCGCCGGCGATAGACCATTCGCGTCCACGGCCGCTCAGCGACGAAGCCGCGGCGCGCGAGCCAGGCGCCGAGTGCCGCATGACGCTCGGGCAGATCGACCGCAAGCGGCGCCCGCACTCGCGCGATGGCGGCGGCGAGCAGGGCGCGGGCCACGCCGTCGTCCTCCGCCGCGAGGGGGCCGAGCTGGGTCGCGACGCGCCCGTCCCGGCCGAGCAGAAATCCCGCCGTCTGCCGCCCCCGCTCGGCGATCAGGGCCGCCGCCGGCAGGCGGCCCGCCAGATGGCGCAGGAGCGGGCTGCGATCGGCGCCGAAGACCGCACGGTCGTATTTTTCCAGCTCCGGCCAATCATCCGATCGGAGCCGGCGAATCGTGACCTCGGCAGCCGCGACACGCCTATTCTCCGGCGCACTGTCCTCCGGCGCATTGTCCTCTGGCGCATTGTCGCGGGCGACGAGCCGGCGAATGCTCCAGGCGTCCTCGAAGCCGAGGCCAAGATAGACCAGCCGCCCCTGCGGCGTGGCGTCAAGGATCGGCACCAGCCCGCGGGCGAGCACGCTCGCGAGGCACTGGCGGAGCAGCCAGGTGCCAATCCCCTGCCTGCGGTGCTGCGCGGTGACGAGCACCATGCTGATCCAGGCAAAGCGATCGCCGTAGGCAAGCGTGATGGCGGTCGCGATCAGCCGGCCGGCGGCGTCGCGCAATCCGATGCCGCTGCCGAGTTCGAGAACCACCCGCCAGTCGGCTGCGACCTGATTCCATCCCGCTTCCTGCGACAACAGCGTCGCACCGGCGATATCGGTCTCGTCCAGCGGCTGCGCACGCAGCCCTGGCGCCAGGCGAACGGGCGCCGCGTCAGAAGGCGCCATCGCGGCGGTCATAATGCGTGGCCTTGCCGAGGCTCGGCATGGCGCGGCCGACCCAGTCGGCGACCCAATCGATCAGCCGCGCCAGGGGCACCATCGGATAGCCGAACAGACGCTGCGCTTCTGTGCAGTCCATCAGCAACGCCGTCGGCGCCTCGCGGCCGATGAAGCACGGCGGCCTGTCGAAGCGACGGCCGAACGCCTCGGCGAGCGCACGGATGCTGACCGTTTCGGGACCGCTGATATTGAGCGGGCTGGTGGGCTGCGTTGCGTGGGCGAGCGCGCGCAGCACCATCGCGTTGGCGTCGCCCTGCCAGATGACGTTGACGTGGCCCATGGCGAGATCGATTTCCTGCCCGACCAGAACCTTCTGTGCCACGTCGTGCAGCACGCCGTACCGCATATCGATCGCGTAACTGAGCCGAATCAGCCGCCCGGCGGTTCCGTGCCGGCGCGAGAAATATTCGAACATCCGCTCGCGCCCGACACAGGAACTCGCATAGGCCCCGACCGGATCGGGCGCGGTGATTTCGGTCGCGCCCCCGCCGAGCACATCGACCAGAGGATAGACGTTGGCGGTGGAAAAGGCGACGATGCGCGCCGCCGAAAATGCCTCGGCGACCTGTGCGGGGACGAGGCAGTTGATCGCCCAGGTGAGATCTTCCCGGCCGGTCGAGCCGAATTTCCGTCCCGCCATGAAGATCACGTTGTCGGGCTTCGGCAATCGGGCGATCGCCGCGCGGTCGAGCAGATCGGCGGCGATGCACTCGATGCCGCAGGCTTCCAGCCTTTGGCGCAATCCCGGCTCGCTGAAGCGGGCGACGCCGATCACCCGCTTGTCCGGCGCCGCCCGCCGGGCGAGCCGGGCCAGGGTGGGCCCCATCTTGCCGCCGACGCCGAGCAGCATGAGCTCGCCCGGCACCGCCGCGAGGTCCGCCGCGAGTGCGGCCGAGGGTGCGGTCATGAAGTCTTCGAGCGTGTCCTCGTCGGTGAAGCGATCCGGCAGGCTCGGGGCGGGTGCGCTCATCAGCGGCGTGCCTTCGCAACCGGGGACGGCGCGACGCCGTCCGCCCGAAAGTAACCAGTTGGGCACTTACGCCAAGCAGGCCGGAGCCGGCAAGCGCAGGACGGGTGCGTCGGTGCTGGCGGCGCGATCGATCCCCGGCGCCTGACCCTCCGGTTTTCTTCCACTTCCGCGCGAAGACTGCTAAGCGATGCGGTGTAGCGTCCGTGCTGCCGACCGGTCTGTTCGGGGGATCACCTGAGGAGGCTTCGCCCTTGATCGACCCATGGTATGCGGGGTCCGGTCTCGCGATCGGCCTGCTGGTCGGGATGACCGGCGTTGGCGGCGGGTCGCTGATGACGCCGCTGCTGATCCTGCTGTTCGGCTTTCACCCGGCGACCGCGGTCGGCACCGACCTGCTCTATGCCGCGGCGACCAAGACCGTGGGCGCCGCCGTCCACGGCCTGCGCGGCATGATCGAGTGGCGGATCGTGCGCCGGCTGGCGGCCGGCAGCGTGCCCGGAGCGGTGCTGACGCTGCTGCTGCTGCGCCATGCAGGGGTGCACTCGACATCGGCCGCGCACGCGCTCTCACTGACGTTGGGGGCGGCGTTGCTGCTCACCGCGGTCTCGCTGCTGTTCCGGCCCTGGATCACCGCCTATGCCGCCCGGCGCTGGCGCGAACCCTCGCCGCGGCAGGAAGCGGGCATGACGCTCGCGACGGGCCTGGTTCTCGGCGTGCTGGTGTCGCTGACCTCGGTGGGCGCGGGTGCGCTCGGCGTCACCGTGCTGCTGCTGCTGTATCCGCGATTGCCGACGGCGCGCATCGTCGCCTCCGACATCGCGCACGCGGTGCCGCTGACGCTGGTGGCCGGCGCCGGGCACTGGCTGCTGGGCACGATCGACGTTGGACTGCTGGGATCGCTACTGGCCGGATCGGTGCCCGGTGTGGTGATCGGCAGCACCGTGGCCGGACTGATCCCGGACCTGGCGTTGCGGCCGATCCTGGCGATGACGCTGCTCGTGGCGGGAGGAAGTCTGGTTTGGTGAGGCTGGGCGCGGTGCGGCCATCGCCGATAAGCCAGATAGCTCGATCACGAAATCGTCATCGGATCGCGCTACTATTCGCGGAAAACATTTCCCAATTAAAATGTGAATTTCAGCGGGTTGATGTTGTGGCAAATCCCGACGCATACGCGTTGTCACGTTCGGAGCTGAACCCGTTCTTGTTCGCTGAAATCGGCGTCGAGGCGAACGGAATGACGCTGAGCGTCCTCTCGACTCTCGCGCGCCGCGGCATGGACCCGTGGCAGGAGGCGGGACGCCTGGCGACGCTGCCGCGGACGGCCGCGGCCGACGGGCTGGCCCGGATCATCGCGGCCATGCCGGCCAGCCGCTGGTCGCTCCCCGATGCGACCGCGATCGCGTCACCCCTGGTGGCTCTGCTGCCCGCACGCGGCGGCGGTCCGTCCAATGCCCCGTCGGCGCCGCCTGCGCCGGGTGTTCCCCGGACAATCAGGCAGTGGCTGGTCATGCTCGCTCTGCTGGCGGCGGTGCTCGCCGGGCTGACGTCGAACCTGACCGGACAGCGGGGGACAGCGTCGGGCAGCGACGCCGCGGACTGGTCGGCGAGCCACGCCGCCGCCGCCATGCCTCACACTGCGGCCGGCGAGGTGCCGCGGGAATAGGGCCTCGCGTCGCGGCGGGTCGCCCAGGCGCTGCCAGGAACAGGACAACCCGGATGCCGTCTCAACCGCTCGAAGGCCATCTTTGCAGTGACCCCGAAGCGGCACTTTCGCGTTCATCGGTGCGCGCGCAGACAGAGGCCGACGCTTCGGACCAGGCCATCGAGGAACGCATTTTACAGGCGCTGTTCCAGGGCACGCTTCTGCTGCGCGAACGGATCAGGATGGCGGTCGCCAAGGGGCGGGTGACGCTGAGCGGTACTGTCGCATCGGAGTGGGAGCGGACGAACGCCGAGCGGATCGCAGCCAAGCTGCACGGCGTGATGGGCGTGACGAATCGGCTGGCCGTGCAGCCGGAAGAGTGGACCGCCCCCGTGTTCCTCGGGCTGGCTGCCGCCTACGGTCGCGACGGAGAGAGCGGCGACATCCCGGGACGGATCGAGGCGCTGTTCGAGCGCGACATAGAGATCGGTGGCGCCGGGATCAGGATCACGGCCCAACGCGGCCGGGTCGTCCTGACCGGCCATGTCCGAAGCTGGCGGGAGCGCGACCTGGCCGAGCGGGTCGCTTGGTCAGCCCCCGGCGTGACGCAGGTCGAGGATTACCTCGTTGTCCGCCGGAGAGAGGGCGCATGAACAGCATACTCGGATCTCTTCGGGAGTCGACGTCATGGCCATACACCTGCAACAGATGCACCCTGCACTCGTCCACCTGCCGATCACGCTGTTGCCACTGGCGGTCGGCGCCGACCTCCTCGGATGCGTGACCGGCAGCAAGTCGCTTCATTCATTCGGACAGAAAGCAATCGGCATTGCGGCGGTCGGTGCCATCGCTTCTGCCGTGACCGGGCTGATTGCCGGGGAGGAAGTCAATGTCGAGGGCGAGTCGCGCGACATGCTGATGACGCACCGCAATCTGAACTTCGTCGCCACCGTTGTCGCCAGTTGCATGGCGCTCTGGCGCGCCGAACATCGAAGGCCGAACGCCATATACCTTGGCGCGGGCGCCGCCGGGATCGGGGTGGTGGCTTACACCGCCTATCTGGGCGGAAAGCTCGTCTATGAGTCGGGCGTCGGCGTCGAGCCGGCACACGGAGTTTATCGGGCCGATGCGCCAGCATTGAAGACCGGGCAGGTCAGTGCGTTCTTCAAGACCGCAGGAACCGACCTCGTGCATGGCGTGCAGCATATGATCGAGGAGTTGAGGGCGGGGAAGTTTGTCCCTACGGTCGTGACGTGGTGCGGGACGCATTGTGGCATTTCACGGAAGCCCGCGACGCCGCCGTAAGTCGGTCAGTCGGTCGGCCCAGCGGCGCCCTCCGGGCGGAGGGCTTGCTGGACAATAGAGGGGCACGATCAAGGCTCAGAGAGAGGCCACGCCCATGCCGGACTCGGTGAAGATCAAGCAGCCGCCACATGATCCCATCGCGTCAACCCTGAGCCACGCGGACGACCGCATCGTCCTGAGCCATTGGCTGCCTCCCCAGGAGGGCATCGTCCCGCGCATCCGCATTGGCCGGCGCTGGGTCAGCATCCTGTGGGCGTTGCCGATCGCCGCCGTGGCACTCATGTTCCTGATCGCTCTCGCACAGAGCTTGCGGGAGCTTCCCGGCGTCCAGGCCTTCATCAAGGAATACGGCGGTATTCCGCAGGCCGCGCCCTCGGTCGATACCGGCTTTCCGTGGTGGCTGCGGCTGCAGCACTTCCTGAACATGCTGTTCATGATGTTCATCATCCGCGCCGGGATCCAGATCCTGGCCGATCACCCCCGGCTCTACTGGAAGCGCGACTGCACGCCCGGCACCGACTGGTTCCGCTTCCAGAAAACCGTCCCGACCGGGCGGGTCTGGACCTCGAAGGACGATTCCGTGACGCTGCCGGGGTGGCTGGGCATACCCGGCATCCGTCACTCCATCGGCCTCGCCCGCTGGTGGCACTTCTCGGTCAACCTGCTGTGGGTACTCAACGGCGTCGCCTTCTACGTGCTGCTGTTCGCGACCAACCAGTGGCTTCGTTTGGTTCCCGTCACCTGGGACGTGTTTCCGAACGCGGTCTCGACCGCCATCCAGTATGCGTCGCTGGACTTCCCGGTGGACCATAGTTGGACCCGCTACAACGGCCTGCAGCAACTCAGCTATTTCATCACGGTGTTCATCGCCGCACCGGTCTCGATCGCGACCGGCCTGATGCAGAGCCCGGCGATCTCCAACCGGCTGGGCTTGCTCGGGACCGTGCTGAACCGGCAGGCGGCCCGATCCATCCACTTCATCTCGTTCTGCTGGTTCGTGCTCTTCATCCTGGCGCACGGGATCATGGTGTTCGTCACCAGCCTGCGGCAGAACACCAACCATATGTTCGCGGGCGTCGCGAACAACTCCTGGGTCGGGATTCCCTGGTTCATCGTGGCCATGCTGATCGTGGGGCTGGCCTGGTGGGTCGCCTCGCCGTTCACGATCCGGCACGCCCGGCTTGTCCAGAAGGTCGGGGCGTTCATGATCGGCTGGCTCAAGGGCCTGGCCGAGTGGTGGGAGCCGAATGCCCAGCTCACCGAGAAGGACATCTCGCCCCACTTCTGGATCAACGGCACCATGCCGAAATGGGACGCGTTCGACGCGCCGCTTGCGGACAATTTCGCGAGCTACCGCCTGCGGGTCGGCGGTCTGGTCGAGCAGCCAAGGGAGTTCTCGCTGGCCGAGCTGAGGGCGATGCCCAAGCAGGAGCAGATCACCACCCATTTCTGCATCCAGGGCTGGTCCGGCGTCGCCAAATGGGGCGGCGTCCCCATGCGCCACATGCTTGACCTGGTGCGCCCGACGGAAGAGGCCCGCTACGCCGTGTTCTATTCCTTCGCCGATGGCGGCGACGCCGGCCGCTACTACGACGTGCATCGGATGGAAAACATGCGCCACGCGCTGACCATCCTCGCCTATGAGATGAACGGGGCGCCCCTCACCGTGCTGCATGGAGCGCCGCTGCGGCTGCGCTGCGAGAACGAGCTGGGCTTCAAGATGGTGAAATGGATCGCCGCGATCGAGTTCGTGCACGACTTCGCCGATCTCGGCGCCGGCCAGGGCGGCTACAACGAGGACCATGAGTTCTACGGCTACCGGATGCCGATTTGAGGCCGGCGCGGGCATGACGCCAGCTCCGCAGCTTTTCATTCTCGGCCTCGGCTACAGCGGCACCGCAATCGCCCGCGCCGCCGCCGCGGCGGGCTGGCGGGTTGCCGGCACCCGCCGCGCGCCGGACGGTTCCGAACCCCCCGGCATCGAATGCCTGCCCTTCGCCGCCGCCGGTCCCGCGATCGCCGCCGCCACCCACCTGCTCATCACCGCCGCTCCCGGCGAGACCGGCGATCCGGTGCTCGCCCGCTACCGCGCCGCGATCGAGGCCGCCCCGCAACTGCGCTGGATCGGCTATCTCTCCAGCCCCGCCGTGTATGGCGACCGCGGCGGCGGCTGGGTGGACGAAGCCACCCTCCCCTCCCCCGGCTCGGAGCGCGGCCGCCGGCGCCTCGCCGCCGAGGACGCCTGGCGCGACGCCGCCCGCGACCACGCGCTCGACATCTTCCGCACCGGGGGCATCTACGGCCCCGGCCGCTCCGCGTTCGACACCCTGCGCGCCGGCACCGCGCGCCGCGTCGTCAAGCCGGGCCACGCCTTCAGCCGCATCCACCGCGACGACATCGCCGTCGCCGTGCTCGCCGCGATGCGTGAGGTGCGGCCGCCGGGTGTCCGCATCCTCCATCTCGCCGACGACGAGCCGGCGGAGAGTGCGGCGGTGCTGGAGGAAGCCGCCCACCTGCTCGGCATCCCGCCTCCGCCCGCCATCGCGTTGGCCGACGCGCTGCCCACGATGAGCCCGATGGCGCGCAGCTTCTGGGCCGAGAGCCGCCTCGTGCGCAGTGCCGCGACCCGCGCCGCACTCGGCCTCGCCTGGCGCTACCCGAACTATCGCGAGGGGCTGCGGGGCATTCTCGCCGAGGAGAAAGTGGAATAAATCGGACCGAGCCGGTGTTGTCGATGGGAAAGGGAGGGCGATGCCGGCCGCACCGGAGTTTCGACAACAGCTCGTCGCCATGCTGCCGCGGCTCGGCCGGTTCGCACTCGCGCTTACGCGCTCACGCGCCGAAGCAGCGGACCTGACGCAGGCGACCTGCGAGCGCGCGCTCAGCCGCCACGCGCAGTGGCAGTCGAGCGGCCGCTTCGACGGCTGGCTGTTCCGCATCATGCAGTCGATCTGGTTCAACGAATTGCGGGCGCGGCGGGTGCGCGACACCTATCAGCGCGGCGCGGCGGCAACCGCCGAGGAGGGCACCGATGCCGGCCAGCGGGGCATGCACGCGCGCCTGCTGCTGGAGAAGGTGGCCGACGCGGCGCTCGGCTTGCCCGAGGAGCAGCGCGGCGTGCTGTTCCTCGTCTGCGTCGAGGGACTGACCTACCGCGACGCAGCCGAGGTGCTCGGGATCCCGATCGGCACCGTGATGAGCCGCCTCGCGCGCGCCCGCCTCGGCCTGATGCGCGAGGTCGAGCATCCCGACACGGCGGCAGGTGCCAACGTCGTCCGCATGGAGGCACGATGAAGGAGCTGGACGACGCCACCCTGGTCGCGTTCGTCGATGGCGAGCTGGAGCCGACCGCCATGCGCGAGGTCGCGGCGCAGGTCGCGCGCGATCCCGCGGCCGAGGAGAAGGTGCGCCTGCTGCGCGCCTCGGCCACCCTGGTCCGCGCCGCCTTCTCCGACCCTCGCTATCAGGTGGTGCCGGCGGTGCTGACCGAGCGGCTGTCGCGGCCAGGGCGCGGTGATCGGGCGTGGGGCGATCGGGCGCGGCGCGATCCGGGCCGGCGCCGGGTGCTCGGGGTGGCGGCGGCCGCATCCGTCGCCGCCCTGCTGGTCGGTCTCTCCGGCGGCGTGGCATTGCATGAGGCTGGTGCGCCGCCGCCGCGTTCCGATGACGGGCTGCTCGCCGACATTGCCGAATATCACGTGGTCTACGCCCGGGACGGCGGCGATTTCGGCGCGGTGCCCGCCACGCACACCGCCGAGATCGAGGCCTATCTTCGCAAGCTGCTGCACCGGCCGGTGCGCATCCCCGACCTCACGCGGTTCGGGCTCGCGTTCCAGGCGGCGCGGCTGCTGGTCGCCGACGACCGGCCGGTAGCCCAGCTTCTGTATAGCCGCGCCGGACAGACAAGCAGGCCCCTCGGCCTCTGCATCGCCGCCGGAATGCCGGAACGGGCATCGCTGCGCGTGACCCGCCGCAACGGTGTCACCCTCGCCCAGTGGGGCGAGGGCGGTTTTACGTACGTGCTGGTCGGCTGGGATCGGCCGGAAATGTTGACCCGGCTCGCCGATCACCTGCGGCCACGTCCCGCAGTGCTCTGACGGCCTGCCTCCCGGCCCGGAATATCTCACGGCTTCCGAGCGAGCTGATAGCGCGGCAGCGGCGCCCCGCGCGGCATGTCATCTCCCATGGCGGGAATATCGGTCTGCCTTCGGTGTCCATGTCATGTGAGCGTCGCTCAGAGTGTCTCGATGCATGGAGTGCAGACAAGGGGGTGGGTCATGAAGTCAGTCCGATCCGGCATGCTGGCCGCGGCCACGGTCGGCCTCGCCACCGCAGTTATCAGCGCGGCGCAGGCAAGCCCGCTCTTTCAACAGACCAACATCGTCTCGGACGGCTTCGTGCCCGCGGCGCAGGTCGATCCCAATCTGATCAATCCGTGGGGCGTGTCGTTCTCGCCGACAGGCCCGTTCTGGGTTTCGGACAACAATGCCGGCGTCGCCACGATCTATAACGCGTCCGGGATAACGCAGCTGCCGCCGGTCACGATCGCGACCCCGCCGGGGCAGACGCCGGGAACGGCGGCGCCGACCGGACAGGTGAATACGCCGGGCAGCGGATTTGATGTCTCGGAGAACGGCCACACCGGTCCCGCGAACTTCGTTTTTGCGACCGAGGACGGCACGATCTCCGGCCTCAGCTTCGCCGTCGACCCCTCCCGTTCGATCCTTGCGGTGAACAACTCGCAAGGTGGCAAGGGCGCCGTCTACAAGGGGCTTGCCATTGCCACCGGCAATGGCAACAGCCTGCTCTACGCCGCGAACTTCCGCAGCGGCCAAATCGAGGTGTACGAACAGAACTTCCATCTGGTGAAAAGCTTTACCGACCCGACGCTGCCCAACGGTTATGCGCCATTCAACGTGCAGGTGCTGAACGGCAAGCTGTTCGTCACGTTTGCGCTGCAGAACGCTGCCAAGCACGACGACGTGGCCGGCGCCGGGCACGGGTTCGTTGACGAGTTCAACCTCGATGGCAGCGGCATGACGCGCATCGCCTCCCACGGCGTGCTCAATTCGCCCTGGGGTCTCGACATCGCGCCTGCGAGCTTCGGCAATCTCGCCGGCGACCTCTTGGTCGGCAACTTCGGGGATGGGACGATCGGGGCGTTCAACCTGGCGACCGACGCGTTCCAGGGCGATCTGCGCGACGCCAGCAATCAGGTCATCCGGATCGGCGACCTGTGGAGCATTCTCAACGGCAATGGCGGCGCGGCGGGTGATCCGAACACGTTGTTCTTCACCGCAGGCGTGCTGAACGAAGCGCATGGCCTGTTCGGCAGCCTCATGCCGGCGGAGATCGCGGTGCCGGAGCCGGGATCGTTCGCGGTGCTGGTGGCCGGGCTCGCCGGCCTCGGCTGGCTTCGCCGGCGCACACGCGGCACCTGAGCGGTCTGACCTGACAAAGCGGCTTGCTGCCGCTGCACGCGGCACAACTCTGGAGAGACCGATGTTGACACGAGGGGTCAGCGCCTTCCGGCTTGCTTTGGCTCTGGGAACGTTCGCCGGACCAGCCCTGGCCGGCGGCCCGATCGGCGCGGCGAGCACCGCCGCCACAGTGCGCGTCATTCTTGGCGATCCAAGCTCAATTCCCCCGCTGCCGCGAATGACGCTGATCGCGAAACCCAATCCGGTTGTCGGCGGACGGGTGACATTCACCGTCACCAACACCTCAAGGACGTTGCAGCACGAACTTCTGGTGGTCAGGGTGCCCGGCGCTCAGGAGCGGCTGCCGTATAGCGAGGTCAGCAGGAAAGTCGTCGAAAGCCGGATCGACAAGATCGGCGATTCGGGCGACCTTCGGGCCGGTACGTCAACGACCTTCACCGTGCGCCTGAAACCCGGCAAGTACCTGCTGATTTGCAATCAGCCCGGCCACTACCAGGCGGGGATGTGGGATTGGCTGACCGTCACGCGCGACACCCTTCGCACTCGGGGTATAGGGCGATAAGGCGCCGCGTCGGCCCGCACGGCATTCACCCGAGCAGCGGGCCGACCGTCTCGCGCAGCAGCGCCAAATCCTGCGGCCGCGACAGGCGATGGTCGCCGTCCTTCACCAGCGTGATCCGCACATCCTCGCCCGCGATCCGCTCGGCGATCCGCAGCGCCATCTCCCACGGCACGTCGGCATCACGCTGGCCGTGCAGCAGCCGCACCGGGCAGGCGAGCGGGATCGGGCGGTCGAGCAGCAGGTGGCGGCGGCCGTCCTCGATCAGCGCGCGGGTCAGCGGCACCGGCTCGCCGTAAGCGCTCGGCGCCAACAGCACGCCGCGCTCCATCAGCGTCTCGCGATCCTCGAAGCTCATCGACTGCCAGATCAGCGCCTCGGTGAAATCGGGCGCCGCCGCGATGCCGACGAGGGCCGCGATCCGCGCCGGTCGCGCCAGCGCCGCCAGCAGCGCGATCCAGCCGCCCATCGAGGAGCCGACCAGGACCAGCGGTCCCTCGCTCAGCCGGTCGATGGCGGCAAGCGCGTCCTCGGTCCAGCGCCCGATCGTGCCGTCCTCGAACCGCCCGCCGCTCCGGCCGTGGCCGGAATAGTCGAAGCGCAGACAGGCGCGCCCGTGCGCCTCGCAGAGGGCTGCGAGCGTGGTCGCCTTCTCGCCGGTCATGTCGCTGCGGAATCCGGGCAGGAACACCGCCGTCGGGCCGCGGCCGGCGATCCGCCGCCAGGCGAGGCCGGTCCCGTCGCCGCGATCGAGCGTGCCGCTCTGTTCCATGCCGACGTCTCCCTGGCCGTGCCGCCGCGGATGATATAGCGCGGCCGGATGGAGATGATCGTGCTGCAAGTGCTGCCGGCGCTGCAGGCGGGCGGGGTGGAGCAGAGCACGCTGGAGATGACCGCGGCGATCGTCGGCGCCGGCGGGCGCGCGCTGGTGGCGAGCGCCGGCGGGCGGCTGGTGGAGGCGGTCGAGCGTGCCGGCGGCCGGCACATCGTCCTGCCGCTCGACAGCAAGAACCCGTGGCGCATCTGGCGCAACGCGGCGGCGCTCGCCGAACTGGCACAGGCGGAACGGGTCGCGATCATCCACGCCCGCTCGCGCGCACCGGCCTGGTCGGCGCTGCTGGCGGCGCGGCGGACCGGCGCACATTTCGTCACCACCGCGCACGGCGTCTATGCCGAGGATGCGCCCGGCAAGCACCGCTACAATGCGGTCATGGCGATGGGCGAGCGGGTGATCGCCAACAGCCGGCACGTCGGCGAACGGCTCGCGCAGCGGCACGGGGTCGGGCCGGAGCGGCTGCGGGTGATCCCGCGCGGCGTCGATCCGGCCGTCTTCGACCCCGACGCGGTGGGCGGCGAGCGCACGGCCCGCCTCGCGAAGGCATGGCGTCTGCCCGTTGGGCGCGCCGGTCGTGCTGCTGCCGGCGCGGCTGACGCGCTGGAAGGGGCAGATGCTGCTGCTCGCGGCGCTCGCGCGGATGCAGGAGCGGCGCGCGGTCGCCGTGCTGGTGGGCGATGCGCAGGGCCGGCGCCGGTATGTCGCGGCGCTGGCGGCAAGGGCACGGGCGCTCGGGATTTCGGAGCGGCTGCGCCTCGCCGGGCATTGCGAGGACATGCCGGCGGCGCTGGCGCTCGCCGATGTGGTGGTGAACGCCTCGCTGCTGCCGGAGCCGTTCGGCCGCACGATCATCGAGGCGCAGGCGATGCGCCGGCTGGTGATCGCGGCCGACCACGGCGGGGCCGCCGAAACGATTGCGGACGGGATCACCGGCTGGCGCGTGGCCCCGGGCGATCCCGCGGCGCTGGCCGCCGCCCTCGACGCGGCGCTGGCGCTGTCCGGCGGCGGAGCGAACAGCGATCGGCGAACGGGCACGCGCGGCGGTCTGCGCGCACTACACGACGGCGGCGATGCAGGCCGCGACCATCGCCGTCTATCGCGAGCTGCTCAGCGGGTGACGAGATTTCCCAGCAATTCGTTCGCGGCCCAGGGGCGAACGCCACGTAAGTCATGAACCCGCCGCCGCATCCCTTGCGTCGCCGGAGAAGAAGGTTGGGTCGCTGCCCCAAACCCCGTCAAGGGCACAGCCCTTGAAACCCGTTCGTTCCCAGCGACGACTTGGCGGCCGAGGATCTCCCCCTCCCCTTGCGGGAGGGGGTGGGGGGAGGGGCGCGCGCGGCACGTACGCGGTATCGTGTGGCCCCCTCACCCCGGCCCTCCCCCGCAAGAGGGGAGGGAGAAGAGTGTCGGAATCGCTCAGGGCAGCTTCTGCTCACGCCGCATCTGCAGATAGAGCGCCCAGACACCTTGCATGTACGGCTCGTCCGGATGGGCGGCGCAGAACTTCGCCAGAAACGCCTTCTGGTCGTCCTGCGAGCGGTTGGGCGGCAGCAGGTCGGCGGCTGCATTGGCCGCGATGTATTTGTCGTTCAGCCCGCTCATGAAGCCTTCCGCCCAGGCGAAGAAGCCGTCCGCCATCGCCGGGTTCTCGTGCTCCAGATGCGCGGCCTGCCGGCAGCTCGCCAGCCCCGGCCCGTCCGCCACCGGGTAGTTCGGCGCCGCCACGGCACCCCGCCCGGCCAGCAGCACCACCGCGACCGCGGCGGCGCACGGCAGCCCCCGGCACGCGCGGCTTGATCCGGCACGCCGCGTTGCGATCTGCTGGGCGGGAGGCGCGCCGCCCCGCAGCGCGCCCGTTCGCGCACAACTTCTCGGAAGAGCCGACATGGTCGCCCGCATCATTCCCGTGCCCACCTTCGACTACATCGTGTTCGGCGCAACCGGCGACCTGACGCGCCGCAAGCTGCTCCCCGCACTCTACTACCGCTTCCGCGACGGGCAGATACCGCCGGACAGCCGGATGTTCGGGGTGGCGCGCTCCGACCTCAACGATGCGCGCTTCCGCGAGCTGGCGCAGTCGGCGCTCGCCGACCATGTGCCGGCCCGCGATCTCGACCCCCAGGTGGTGCAGCGGTTTGCCGAGCGGCTGCACTATGCGCGGCTCGACGCGGCCTCCGGCGAGGACTGGGGCGTGCTGGTCCGCGCCCTCGCCGAGACCGCCGAGCGGGTGCGGGTGTTCTATCTCGCCACTTCGCCCGACCTCTATGGCCCGATCTGCCGCAACATCGCCCGCCACCGGCTGGTGACACCCTTGAGCCGCGTGGTGCTGGAGAAGCCGATCGGCCACGATCTCGCCTCGGCCCGCGCCATCAACGATGCGGTCGGAGAAGTGTTCTCCGAGCAGCAGACCTTCCGCATCGACCATTACCTGGGCAAGGAGACGGTGCAGAACCTGTTGGCGCTGCGCTTTGCCAATTCGATTTTCGAGCGGCTGTGGAACGCCGACGTGATCGACCACGTGCAGATCACGGTCGCCGAGACCGTGGGCGTGGAAGGCCGGGGCGGCTACTACGACCGCGCGGGTGCGCTGCGCGACATGGTGCAGAACCACATGCTGCAGCTCCTCTGCCTGCTGGCGATGGAGCCGCCCGGCTCGGTCGCGGCGGACGCGGTGCGCGACGAGAAGCTGAAGGTGCTGCGCGCGCTGCGCCCGTTCTCGGCCGCCGAGGTGCAGGCGCAGACCGTGCGCGGCCAGTACGCCGCAAGGCGCCATCGACGGCAAGCCGGTGCCGGGCTACCTCGCCGATCTCGGCGGCAATGCGCCGAGCCTGACCGAAACCTTCGTGGCGCTGAAGGTGGAGGTGGCGGCGTGGCGCTGGGCGCGCGTGCCGTTTTATCTGCGCACCGGCAAGCGGCTGCCGCAGAAGGTCTCGGAGATCGTGGTGCAGTTCCGCCGCGTGCCGTTCTCGATCTTCCCGAGCGAGGACGAGTTGGACCCCAACCGCCTGATCATCCGGCTGCAGCCCGAGGAGGGGATGCGGCTCGACATGATGACCAAGGACCCGGGGCCGGGCGGCCTGCGCCTGCGCCAGACCGGCCTCGACATCAGCTTCGAGAAGGTGTTCGGCACCCGCTACCCCGACAGCTACGAGCGGCTGCTGATGGACACGGTGCGCGGCAACGCGACGCTGTTCATGCGCCGCGACGAGGTGGAGGCGGCGTGGAGCTGGGCCGAACCGATCATCGAGGACTGGGCGGCCCGCGCCGACCCGCCGCGCCACTACCCCGCGGGAAGCTGGGGGCCAACGGCCGCGATCGCCCTGATCGAGCGCGACGGCCGCACCTGGCACGAGGAGGCGGCCTAGCGCCCGCTTCATACGTGGCTCATTCGCACCGCACTCGTCACTGCGAGGAGCAACGCGACGAAGCAGTCCAGGGCCGCCGCACGGTGCCACCCCTGGATCGCCACGCCGGCCAAGCGGCCGGTCGCCGCGACGTGCATCGCGAGGTGGCGGTGGCATAGCGCCTCACCGCCGAGCGGCGTCCTGCACGATCCCGGGGGCGAGGTCCGGCGCGGCTGCGAGGAGCACGCCGCCGCCCGCTCCGGCGTCCGCGGCTGCACGCCGTTGCAGGCGAGCCAGCGGCAGGGCCGCCGCGAGCCGGGCGAGCGTGCGCGCCGGCACCGCCACGTCGCGCGTGGTCGTGACCAGCCCATACGCGCGCCCTACGCGCTGCGCCGTGACGCCGCCCAGCCAGAGCGGCGCGTGCGCGCCGGCAAGCGAGAGCCGGACGTCGGAGCGCCACAGGCGCAGCACGAGCCGCTCGCCCGCGGGCAAATCGGACCCCGTGCGGATCAGCACCAGCGCCTCCGGCCGGCCGCTCTCCAGGCGCGGCAGCACCGGCAGGCTGGCGGGGTCCGCCTGCGGGGCGAGGAACTCGAGCGCCGAGCGCCACGTCCACGGCACCGGCGCCCGCCAGCCATGCGGGTCGAGCGCCGCCGACAGTGCGAAAAGTCCTCCGGCCCATTCCACGGTGAACGGCTGGCGATAGCTGCCGAGCAGATCGAGCCGGCGCGCCGGCAGGCCGGCCCAGCCGCCCCGCCACCACTCCGCCAGCGCCATCGTGCGCATCGCCGGCGCGACCGCATAGCGGTCCAGATCGGCCTGCTCCGTCGCCGCCACGCTGACGCCGCCGGCGAGCAGCAGCGCCACCAACGCGGAGGCGAGCAGACCGCCAGTGCCCAACCGGCGCCGCGGCCGCGCCAGATTGGCGATGCCCAGCAGCGCCGCCCAGGCGAGGCCGAAGGCCGCCGCTGCCAGCACCGTGGAGAGCCGGTCAGCCCCCAGGTAGAGGCGCGCGAAGGCGATCAGGCCGGTCAGCACGACCGCAGCGGTGATCGTGCCGAGACCCACACGGCCACCCCGCTCCTGGGCGACCAGCACGGCGAGAAAGACATAGAAGGCAACCGCCGCCGCCACCGCCGCTCCGGACAGCGCCCCGAAGCCCGGCCCGGGCGCAATCCCGGCCGGAAGCCGCAGCGCGACGCCGAACGCCGCGGCGAACGCCACCGCGCCCGCGACCGCGGCGGTCACGTAGAGCGCCGGTGGCCAGGCCCGCCGGGCCGCGAGCCAGACCACCGCTACGGCCGCGACCGCGACCGTCACCCCCACGCTGCCGACCGCGAGGACCGCCACCGCCAGGCGGTCGGCCCATTCCACCCGCAACGCCTGGAACATATGCAGCGCCGCCCGGTCGGCGAGCACCAGCGGATCGCCGGCGAGCAGGTCCTGGATCGCTCCGAATAGCAGCCACAGGCTGCCGATCAGTAGCGCCCCCAGCACCGCCAGCGCCCGCCCGCCGGTGCGATCCGGATCGAGCAGGGCGCGCACCTGCCGCCGCGGCCAGGTGTTCTGCCCGTCCGCCCAGGCCCGGAGCGGGGCGTCGAGCCGCGCGGCGTGTCGGCCGATCCAGCGCACGACGCGGGGCGTCAGCCACACGAGGGACGCCAGCAGCAGGAACACGGCGAGCACCAGGACGGCGAGCCGGCCGGCGACCGCGCCGAGCACGGTCAGCGACTCGCCGATCAGCACGCCCATCACCACGTGCGCCGGCGCCCACAGCAGCGACGAGAGCACGTTCATCGAATAGAACCGCGCCGCCGGCATCCGCGCGATGCCGGCGACCAGCGGCACTATGGCCCGCACGCCGGGGGTGAACCGGGCGATCACGATCGCCTTGCCGCCGTGGCGGGCGAAGAACGCCTCGCCGGCCGCGATCAGCCCGGGATGGCGCCGCAGCGGCCAAGTCGCGGCGGCACGCTCCTTGTAGCGATGCCCGAACCAGTACGGCAGTCCGTCACCTGCGACCGCCCCCGCGGTCGTTGCCAGCAGCAGCGGCCAGAATCCGATCGCACCGGTGGGCACCAGCGCCCCGAACGCCACGATGGCCGCGGTGCCCGGCACCAGCGCGCCGATGACGGGGAACGATTCAGCGCCGGCCAGCAGGAACGCGAGCGCGTAGGTCAGTGGCGCGTGGGCGCCGGCAACGGCGACGATCGCCTCGACCGCGTGCGACATCATCGGCGCGTCCTACCCGATCGAGGCGGAGTTTGGATGACAGGGCGATGACAACACGGTAGAGCGTCGCCTTCCCGCCGGAGCGGATCTCGGGCGGGAAAGGAGAGCGCGCCCTGTCAGGCTGGAACCAGCACGTATTCCTGCTCCTCAACGCCGGGCCCCACCCGATCGCCTGGATCGTGGACGCGGCGTTGCTGTTTGCCGGCAGTCCCGCGATCGTCGCGCCGGCGGTCCTGGTCGTGTTGTGGGTGTGGGGCCGGCCCGACCGGCGCGGCCCGTTGCTCGCGGTCGCGGGCGGAGTGCTGATCGGGCTCGGCATCAATTGGGGGCTCGGGGTGCTCTGGTTCGAGCCGCGGCCGTTCATGGTCGGACTTGGGCACACGCTGCTCGCCCATTCGCCGGACAATTCCTTCCCGAGCGACCACGCGACCTTCATCTGGGCGCTCGGCGCCGGGCTGATCGCGACCGGAGCAGCCCGACGGACCGGCGTGGTGGTCTGCCTCTACGGCGTGTCCGTGGCGTGGGCGCGGGTGTTTCTCGGCGTGCATTTCCCGATCGACATGCTGGCTTCGGCGGGCGTTGGCGCCGTGAGCGGCGGGATCGCGGTGGCGATCCGCCCGTGGGTCGCGATCCGGGTGTTGCCGGCCGCAGACCGGCTCTATGAGGGCGCGGTCGCGATCCTGCACCTGCCGCCGGTGCTGATCCCCCGCCAGGGCCGGCAACTCAGTCCGCCGGACTGACTACCGGGCGGCGACCGCCTCGGCCACCATCCGCTCGGCGAGCCGTCCGTGCGCCTCGGCCAGATGGTCGAAGCGGCGGCGGTAGGTGCCCAGGCCCATCGTCAGGGAGCGCAGCTCGATGATCAGATCGTGCAGCTCCGCCTGTGGCACCAGCGCCTCGACCTCGTCCCAGCCCGGCCAGCCCGGCTTCTCCGCGTAGCCGAGGATCTGCCCCCGCCGGCCGGTCAGCAGGCGCTGCGCGGCCGGCGTGCAGTCGCTCGGCACGGCCACGCTCACATGGTCGATCGGCTCCAGCAGCACCGGGTCGGCCTTCGCCAAGGCCTCCTGCATCCCCATGCGGGTCGCGGTCTTGAACGCCATGTCCGAGCTGTCCACCGAGTGGAAGGTGCCGTCCACCAGCGTGACCGACACATCGACGACCGGATAGCCGAGCGGGCCCTTGCGGGTCGCGTCCTCGGCCGCCTCGCCGACGGCCGGGATGTACTGCCGCGGCACCGCCCCGCCCACGATGTGGTCGGTGAACTGGAAGCCCTCGCCGCGCGCGCGGGGGGCGATGTCGAGCTTGACGTCGGCGAACTGGCCGTGGCCGCCGGTCTGGCGTTTGAGCCGCGCGTGCTGGTGGACCGCGCGGCGGATCGTCTCCTTGAACCCCACTTTCGGCCGCGCCGCCGAGAGCTTGAGGCCCCAGCCGCGCCCCAGCCGCTCGATCGCCGCCTTGAGATGAATCTCGCCCTGGCCGCACAGCACCGTCTCCCCAGTCTCGGCCTCGTGGCGCACCGTGAGCGCCGGGTCCTCCTCGACCAGCTTGGCCAGCGCACCGGAGAGCTTCACGTCGTCCTTGCGGTCCTCGGTCGCGATCGAGAGCGCATAGACCGGCTCCGGCGGCTCGGGGAACGGCAGGCGCCCGGCCTGGCCGGAGGGGCTGAGCGTGTCGCCGGTCGCCGCCTGCGCCAGCCGCGCGAGTGCCGCCACATCGCCGGTTTCGGCCTCGGCGACCTTGGCCGGCTCGGCGTTCGCCATCTTGTAGATGCCGCCCAGCCGCTCGCCGTTCAGGGTCGCCCCGTCATGGATCGGGCCGCGCCAGATGCGGGCGTAGGAGAGCTTGCCGGTATGGCCGGCGTGCTGGGTCTTGAACACCTGCGCGAGCGCCTCGCCGTCAGGGGAGACGCCGCGCGCGGCGGCGGTCTCGCGCGGGTCGGGCGCGTCGTGGCGCAGCGCCTTCCACAGCCGGCGGATGCCGTGATCGTGGTCGGCCGAGCCGAGCAGCACGCCCACCAGCGCGCCCGCCGCCTGGTCCTTGTGGAGCTGGCGGTAAATCTCCTCGGAGGTCGGCTTGACGTCCTCCAGCACCTTTTCCAGCAGCACGTCGTCGTGATCGGCCAGCACCTCCATCAGCGCCGCCATCGCCTCGCGCTCGCGATCCTGCATCTCCGAGGGAAGCTGGATCAGCTCCGACGGCTGGCCGGGCCGATAGCGGTAGGCGCGCTCGCTCACGACATCGACGTAGCCGGTGACGCGCTCGCCCTCGCGGATCGGCACCTGACGCAGCACCAGCGGCCGGGTGGCGTACGCCTGGAGTGCGGCAAGCGTGTCGCGGACGTGACCATCGCCGATGGTATCGACCTTGTTGACGAACAGCAGGTAGGGGACGGCGTGCTCCTCGATCGCCTTCAGCACCGGGGCGACGGCGCGGGCGCGGGCAGGCGATGCCTCGCACACCACAACCGCGATGTCGGCGATGGCGAGCGCACCTTCGGTCTCGTGGGCGAACTCGACCGAGCCGGGACAGTCGAGGATCGCCCAGGACTCGCCCAGAAAGCTGCAATGGCCGAGGCGGATTTCGGTGCCCATGCTGCGGCTGCGCGGATCGGCGCGGCGCAGGCTGGCGCCGCCGGCGAGCATCAGCGCCTCGAACAGGGTGGACTTGCCGCTGCCGTAGGGACCGACCAGGGCGACCGCCCGCGGCCCGCGTACGCTGCCGTTGGGTTGTGCCTCTGCCATCGCCTGCCCTCCCTCGTCCGGCTTCGCTGCGTCGGACTGTAGCCGACATTCGGAAGCTGGCGAGTCCCTCGCGGCCGCGCCGGCGGATCGGGTCAGGAGCGGGTGGCGGGCTTGTGTGTGTGATGGCGGTCGCGCTCGCCGCCCCCACCGGAGACCCGGCTGCGGTTGGGGTTGGTGGGCGTGCCCGGTTCCGGGCCGGATTTCCGTGGCGGGGCCGGCTTGGTTGCGTCCTGTCGGCTGCTGCCGGGGCCGCCGCGCGAGCGGTCCGCGGCATCGGTCTTGCGGCTCATACTAACGGTCCTGCTGATAGCCGGTGTTGGTGGTGTTCTCGCGGATTGTGCCCTGTTGGCCCTGCTTCGGGTCGGGCACGCCGCGACCCTTCGGCTCGGGCCGGTCGGCGTCCGATTTCGCCGGCTCGCCCGGCCCCTTGTCGCTGCGGTTGGCCGGTGGCACCGGCGGCGGATGCGATGGCATAAGCGCCTCCTGCGGATACCCGTCCAACGGGCGGTCGGCCGGGCGGTTGCGCGCATCACAGCCCGCGTTCGGCGCGCGTCGCCTCCAGATCGTCCTCGACGAAGGCGCGCACCAGGTCGATCAGCGGCTCGTGTGCCGAGAAGCCGAGCGTGCGGGCGTGCATCGCCTCGAACGCGGCCGGCCAGCCGCCGACGATCTTCGCGATCGCCTCATCCGGAACGCGGCGCACCAGGGCCGCGGCCCCCGGCTGCACCTCATCGAGCGCCTGCAGCATGTGCGCGACGGTGACGCTGATGCCGGGCGGGTTCACGCCGCGGTCGAGGTGCAGGGCGGCGGTGTCCATCGCGGCCGCGTGCAGCAGCCATTCGACAGCGTGCCGCGGGCTCGCGATCCAGATGGCGAAATCGTCCCCGACGGGGAGCTCGGCGGGCAGGCCGAGCAGCGGCTCGCGGATGATGCTGGAGACGAAGCTGCTCGCCGCCTTGTTGGGCCGGCCGGGGCGGACCACGATCGTCGGCAGCCGGAGCGAGACGACATCGAGCATCCCGCGACGGCTGGCATCCGCCAGCAGCAGCTCGGCCGCCGCCTTCTGGGCGCCGTAGCTGTTCGCCGGCACCTGCCGCGCGTCGTCGGGCAGCACCGCGCTCTGCCCGCCGGAGAAGCTGGCGACCGAGCTCGTGAACACCACCCGCGGCGGGTGCGTGAGCCGGCGGCAGGCGGCGACCACCGCCTCGGTGCCGTGGAAATTGACCCGCCAGCCGAGATCGTAGTCGGCCTCGGCGGCGGCGCTGACCACGGCGGCGAGGTGAAAGATGATTTCGGTGCCGGGCGGGATCGCCTCGGCCGGCAGCGCCGCCAGGTCGCCGGCGATCGCGCGCACCGGGAAACCCGCACGCGGCGCGGGAGGTGCCGCGAGGTCAAACAGGGTCAGGCCGGAGACCGGCGCCCCGCCCAGGCTGCCCTCCTTCGCCAGCCGCTCCGCGACCCGCCGGCCGAGGAACCCGCCGGCGCCCAGGATGCTGATCTGCATGGTCTTCTCCCGCCGTGCGCGCCATCCGACGACATCGCCCGATGTTGTGTCATTCCCGGCCGGGAGCGGCAAGTTGTGGCGCGGCTCAGCCGAGCTGTTCGCCGTGCAGGGTAACGTCCAGCCCTTCGCGCTCCATCTCGGCATCGACGCGCAACCCCAGCACGGCGTCGATCAGCTTGAGCAGGATGAACGAAATGCCGCCGCTCCAGGCCAGCGTCGCGATCACCGCGATGCACTGGCTCTCGAACTGCGGCAGCCCGCCGATATTGACGCCCTGCGGTGCTGCGGCGGTCGCGGTCAGCGGCCCGTAGGCGAACACGCCGGTCAGCAATGCGCCGATCATGCCGCCGACGCCGTGGACGCCGAAGCAATCGAGGCTGTCGTCATAGCCCATCACGTGCTTGAGGCTGGTCGCCGCCCAGAAGCACACCACGCCCGCGACCACGCCAATGAGCAGCGCCGGGCCGGGCAGCACGAACCCCGACGCGGGCGTGATTGCGACCAGCCCCGCGACTGCGCCCGAGGCGGCGCCGAGCACGCTCGGCTTGCCCTTCGATCCCCACTCGGCGAACATCCAGCCGAGTGCCGCGGCGGCGGTCGCGATCTGTGTGACCGCCATCGCCATGCCGGCGCGGCCGTTGGCGCCGACCGCCGACCCCGCATTGAAGCCGAACCAGCCGACCCAGAGCAGCGAGGCGCCGATCACCGCGTAGGAGACGTCGTACGGCGCCATGTTGTCCTGGCCGTAGCCGACGCGCCTGCCCAGCACCAGCGCGCACATCAGCCCGGCGATGCCGGCGTTGATGTGTACGACCGTCCCACCCGCGAAATCCGCCGCCCCCGGCAGGCCGAACACGCCGCCGCCGAGCCAGCCCGTCGCACTCCAGACCCAGTGCGCGATCGGCGCATAGACGCACAGCGACCACAGCACCATGAAGACGCACATGGCGGAAAACCGCATGCGGTCCGCGAACGCGCCCGCAATCAGGGCGGGCGTGATGATCGCGAACGTCATCTGGAACATCATATAGACGGTCTCGGGAATGGTCGTCTGGGTCGGGTTGGCGCTGCCCGCGCCGAGCAGAAACGGCTTGTTCCAGGACGGCCCCATGCCGCCGAGGAAGAAGCGCGACAGGTCGCCGATGAAGGCGTCGCCGTTCATGAAGGCGAGACTGTAGCCCGCCACCATCCAGGTGATCGTCACCAGGCAGCAGATGGTGAAGGACTGCATCATCGTGGCGAGCACGTTCTTCTTGCGAACCATGCCGGCGTAGAACAGCGCCAGACCGGGGATGGTCATCATCAGCACCAGCGCCGTGCTGGCGAGCATCCAGGCGGTATCGCCGGTATCGATCGCGGGCGGCGGCGCGGGCGGTGCCTCGCCTTGCGCGAACGCGCTCGCCGCGAACAGCAGCAGCGGCAGGCAGGCCGCGATCAGCCGCCGGTATCGGCCGGAATGCCTCATTCGTGACGTCCTCGGAGGTCGGTTCAGGACGTTGCCAAGCAAGGCTCATGCCAGACGAAGGCGACCGCAGATGCGCACGTGGCGCTCGTGCCGACGGCGGCGAATGCACGCGGCGTGTGCAACCGCACGCCGGCAGGTCAGATCAGCGGTGTGCCGTAACACCCACCCCCAACCCCCTCCCGCAAGGGGAGGGGGGCTTTTTGGCGCCGCTTCTCCCTCTCCCCTTGCGGGAGAGGGCCGGGGTGAGGGGCACGTCAGAACGGGTTGCGAAACGTGGCCGAAGGGGGCCTCGGTGCCTCCACCCCGCCCGGCGGCGCCAGCCCGCGTGCGCGCAGGCAGGCATAGAGCGCCTGCCGTTTCGCCTCCGCGAGCGCCGACTGGCCGTTCGCCTGCAGCCACAGGCTACCGGCCTGCACCGCGATCATGTGCCTGACCGTCGGGTCCTGGTAGACCTGCGCCCGGCACTGCGCCTCGGCCGGGTCTTGCGGAGCACCGCCGCAGCCGCTCAAGGCCGCGGCGGCGAGCAGGGCAAAGAGGGTGCCGCGCATCACGAGGGTGCCAGCCAGTCCTCGATCAGGCGCCGCGCGATGCTGTCGCGCCGCGGCAGGGCGAACCCGGCGGCCTCGGGTGCCGCCAGTTCGGCGCGCGAGAACCAGCGCGCGTCGCGCAGCTCAGCGGGGTCGATGGTGATCTCCTCGGACAGCGCCTCGGCATGGAAGCCAAGCATGATCGAAGCCGGGAACGGCCACGGTTGGCTCGAATGGTAGGCGACGCGGCCGACTTGCACGCCGGTCTCCTCGCGCACCTCGCGCGCGACCGCCTCCTCCAGCGTCTCGCCCGGCTCGACAAAGCCCGCGAGCGTCGAATACATCGTCGTGCGCGGGAAACGCTGCGAATGGCCCAGCAGGCAGCGCTCGCCGCGCACCACCAGCATGATCACCGCCGGATCGGTGCGCGGGAAATGGCTGGCACCACAGCCGGTGCAGTGCATGACGTGGCCGGCGCTCTCGGGGTCGCAGGCGGCGCCGCAGATGCCGCAGAAGCGGGTGCGCGTGCGCCAGTGCATCAGGCCGCGCGCGTGCGCGAGGATGGCGCCGTCATCCGGCCCCAGCAGCCCGGCGACCGCGCGCAGGTCCTCGAACGCGCCGATCCCCTCCGGCAGCAGCGGGATCGGGTCGTCGGCCGAGCTGACATCGACCGCAAAGATCGCCGCCCCCCGCCATTCGCCGAGCAACGCCCATGGGCCGCCCGCCATCCGGCACGCCGCCGCCGCTTCCCCGGTCAGGAACACCGCCTCCGGCCGCTCCTCCGCCAGCCCCCGCAGCAGCGAGCGGCTGCGCCAGACCGGCACGAACAGGCTTTCGGGATCGGCCAGCCGTGCCGCGATCCATGCCGCGTCTTCGCGCCGGTGTCCGGCACGGTCGAGCGGGCTGGCGGAATAGGCGTTCGGCCGGCGGGGCGGGATCGGCTGCATGGGCGGCGGAAACTGGCATGGCCCCCCGGCCCCGGCAACCGCAACACGGTCGCGCGGTTGCAGCAGGCCGCGCCCGCGCCTATGCCACGGCTGCGATGGACCAGCTCGAAGCGTTCAGCGACGCCGCCCACACGCACGTCGCCTTCAACGACGGGCTGCTGCTGGATTGCGGCGTCTCGCTCGCGCGGCTGGTGGTGGCGTATCGCACCTATGGCTCGCTGGATCCGGCGCGCGCCAACGCCGTGCTCGTCTGCCACGCGCTGACCGGCGACCAGTACGTGGCCGAGCCGCACCCGATCACCGGCAAGCCGGGCTGGTGGGAGGCGGTGGTCGGTCCGGGCCGGCCGATCGACACCCGCCGGTATTTCGTGATCTGCGCCAACGTGCTCGGCGGCTGCATGGGCTCGACCGGGCCGCGCAGCGATCGTGACGACCAGGCCCCCGCACAGCCCGCCGCACAGCCTTGGGGCACGGATTTTCCGCCGGTCACGATCCGCGACATGGTGCGTGCGCAGAAGCGGCTGATCGAGCACCTCGGCATCGCGCGGCTGTTCGCCGTCGTCGGCGGCTCGATGGGGGCCATGCAGGCGCTGGAATGGGCCGCGACCTATCCCGAGAGCGTGTTCGCGGCCATCCCCATCGCCGGCGCCTCGTTCCATTCGGCGCAGAACATCGCCTTCCATGAGGTCGGGCGGCAGGCGATCTTCGCCGATCCGGACTGGCAGGGCGGCCGCTATTGGGAGAGCGGACGCATCCCCGCCCGCGGCCTCGCGGTCGCGCGCATGGCCGCGCACATCACCTATCTGTCGGAGCAGGCGCTGACGCGAAAATTCGGCCGCCGGCTGCGCGGCGCGCAAAGCCTCAGCCTGTTCGGCGACATGTTCGAGGTCCAGAGCTATCTGCAGCACCAGGGCAGCACCTTCGTCCATCGCTTCGACGCCAACTCCTATCTCACGATCACGCGTGCGATGGACTATTTCGACCTCGCCGCCGAGCACGACGGCGACCTCGCGCGCGCCTTCGGGCGGCCGCGCACGCGCTTCCTGCTGATCTCGTTCAGCTCCGACTGGCTGTTCCCCACCGCGCAGTCGCGCGCCATCGTCCATGCGCTCAACCGCGCCGCCGCCAACGTGAGCTTCGTCGAGATCGAGACCGACAAGGGCCACGACGCCTTCCTGCTCGACGAGCCGGATTTCCACCGCACGCTCGCAGGCTTTCTCGCCGGCTGCGCCGAGCACGCGGGGA
>CAVZPY010000013.1:0-100246 GCA_963777265.1 uncultured Alphaproteobacteria bacterium
GGCGGCGGTGCCGGCGGCGAGCAGCCCGGCCCAGAACCAGCCAAGTCCGCGCAGGGACAGGATCGGCGGCGTCATGTCTGCTGCGCTACGCTCTGCCGCCGAGTCGGCTCCAGCGGCGCCGGTGGCATTCGGTTGCCGGGGCACCACCCGGTCTGGCATTCCGTCTCGGAGCCGGTTGCATCACGCCGCGTAACCGTGTGCAGTCAGAGGCCGAATGGCCACGCAGAACGGAGGCGATGAATGGACCTGGCGTGTCGCGTCGTCGCCTTCCGCCTAGCCGCCGTCGCTGCGATCCACCCTTTCAAGCTCCTTATCCCGACCAAGCTGGGTTTCGAGAACCCTAAATTCGCCACGCTCTACGTCTCTCATCATCGGCCGCGCCGCTTGTGGAGCGGTCGCGGCTGCAACTGGTTCAGCGGGATCTGAGCATGGCGAGGGCGGCTCGGCAGGCGATCTGTGCGATCGCGGTGATGGCCAAGGCGCCGCAGCCGGGCCGCGCCAAGACGCGCCTGGTGCCGCCGCTCTCGCCGGAGGCGGCGGCGGCGCTGAGCCTGGCATTCCTGCGCGACATCGCCGCCAACCTGACGCTCGCGGCGAGCGGGGCGCCGATCCGCGGCGGCATCGCCTACGCGCCCGCCGGCGGCGGCGCGGCGCTGCGCCCGCTGCTGCCGCCGGGCGGCTTTCTGGTGCTGGCCGACGGCAGCGGCGGCGGGGCTGCCGGCGTGGAGGGCTTCGGCCGCTGCCTTCTGCACGCCGCCCGCGCCGTGCTGGCACAAATGGGCGGCTCCGTCTGCCTGCTGAATTCCGACAGCCCGACGCTGCCGACGGTGCTGCTCCGGCAGGCCGCCGAAGCGCTCGCGGCAGCCGGAGAGCGCGTGGTCCTCGGCCCGGCGGAGGATGGCGGATATTATCTGATCGGCATGAAATCGGCGCATCCGACCCTGTTCGCAAACATCGACTGGAGCACCGCGGCGGTCGCCGAACAGACCCGTGCCCGGGCGCGGCAGGCCGGTCTCGATCTGATCGAATTGGCGCCCTGGCACGACGTGGACGACGGCGCCTCACTGCGCCGGCTGGTGAACCCGCCCGGCCCGGCACCGCGTCCGGCACCGCGCGTGGGCGCTCTGGCACCATTCCCCGCGCCCGCCACGTCCGCCTGCATATCGGAGTGGCACTTGCGCGAGCTGCTCGCACGCGCCGCATGAAGCCGCTCGCGATGCTCGGCGCAGTGCTGCTCGCCTGCGTGGCGGCAGGCTTGGCGCTCCATATCCCCGGCGCGTCGAACGTCGGCTCGATACCGCGCACCAATGTCTTCGTGGCCGTGCTCGCGCTGGCAGGCGCCGCCTATCTTGGCGCGGTCGCGGTGGTCGTGCGCCGATTGCCGCCCCGCGGCACGGTCTGGCTGGTGCTCGGCGTGGCGCTGGCGATGCGATTGCCGGTGCTGTTCGCGCCCCCTTTTCTCTCCAGCGACGTCTATCGCTACGTCTGGGACGGCGAGGTGCAGAACGCAGGCGTCAACCCGTATCGCTACGTTCCCGCCGATCCCGCGCTGGCGCACCTGCGCGATACCACGATCTATCCCCACGTCAGCCGTGCCGCGAAGGCGCGCACCATCTATCCCCCCTTCGCCGAGGCCGTCTTCGCGCTGGTCGCCCGGGTCAGTCCCACCATGCTCGCCATGAAGGCGGCGATGCTCGGCTTCGAGCTGGCAGCGATGGCGGCCCTGGTGGCGCTGCTGGACCTGGCACGGCTGCCGCGCGCGCGGCTGCTGATCTACGCCTGGAACCCGCTCGCGGTCTGGACCATCGCCGGCAACGGTCACGTCGATGCGATCGTGGTGGGGACGGTGGCGCTGGCGCTGCTGGCGTCGGCGCTGCGAAGGAGCGGGCTGGCCGGCGCGCTGCTCGGGGCCGCGGTGGTGACGAAGTTCATGCCTGCCGCGATCCTGCCGGCGCTGTGGCGGCGTTGGGACTGGCGGCTGCCGGCCGCCTGCGCGGTCGTGATCGGGGCGCTCTATGCGCTCTACCTGTTCGGTGCGGGAGGGCACATCCTCGGCTACCTGCCGGGCTACGCCAGCGAGGAGGGCATCGTCCAGGGCGGCGGCATCTGGCTGCTCGCAGGTCTCGCCGAGTTCGGCCCGTTGCCGCCGGACGCCGGGCTGGCCTATGGGGGCCTGATCGCGCTGGCGCTGCTGGCTCTCGCCGTCCGGCTCGGCCTCGCGCGCCGCCCGGCCGATCCGGCGCGCGACGCCGTGCGCATGGCAGGCGATGCCGCGATCCTCGCTTGCGCGACGCTCGCCGCGATCAGCCCGCATTATCCGTGGTATTTCGTCTGGCTCGCGGTGCCGTGCTGCCTCGCTCCGCTGCGATCGGTGGTATGGCTGTCGGTCGCCCCGCTGCTGCTCACCATCGATCCGCTGCACGAGCGGTTCGTCTGGCCGGCGCTGCTCTACATCCCGGCGATGGGGCTTGCCCTGCTTGACGCGCGCGCGGCGCGGGTGGGGCGCGCCGATGCCGCGGCGGTCGCCGTGGGAGGAGTGGCTGATGTCCGCGACGCTTAAGGACCCGCGGCGCTATTTCGAGCAGGTGCCCGAGCAGCGTGACGAGCGTGCCGCATCGCCGCCCGTCTGCCTCTATCTGGAGGTGACGAACCGCTGCAACCTGCTGTGCGAGACTTGCCCGCGCACTTTCGAGGCGCTGGAACCGCCCGCCGACATGACCTGGGAGCTGTTCACGCGCATCGTCGATCAGGTGCCGGGGGTCGCGCGCGCGGTGCTGCACGGCGTGGGCGAGCCGATGCTGGTGCGCGACCTGCCGCGCATGATCCGCTATCTCAAGGATCGCGGCGTCTATGTGCTGTTCAACACCAACGGCACGCTGCTCAATGCGAAGAAATTTCCTGGCCTGATCGCGACCGGCCTCGACGAGCTGCGTGTCTCGCTCGATGCCGCCGACGCCAGGAGCTACAAGCAGGTGCGCGGCAAGGACTTTTTTTTCCGCATCGTCCGCGACGTCGGGCGGCTGACCGAATACCAGCGGCAGACCGGGGCCGAGCACCCGCGCGTCTCGCTGTGGCTCACCGGCCTGCGCGAGACGGTACAGCAGCTCCCCGAGTTCGTCCGGCTCGCGGCACGGATGGGCGTGCGCGCGGTGCATCTGCAACGCCTCGTGTTCGACGAGGCGGGGTTTGGCATGGCGCGGCCGGACTCCTCGCTGTTCGAGCAGACGCGGTGCGAGGAGCAGGCGGCGATCGAGGCCGCCGAGGCGATCGGCGCCGCGCTCGGTGTCGTGCTCGACGCCTCCGGCGCGACCGAGCCTGGGTTGAGCCTGCGCCGGACGGGCGAGGCGCGGCCGTGGTCGGCGTGCCGGCGGCCGTGGTCGCTGATGTATTTCACCGCGCACGGCCGCGCGCTGCCGTGCTGCATCGCGCCATTCTCGGCGCGCGGCTACGAGAGTTACACGCTGGGCGATGCGACGCAGCAGACGCTGCGGGAAATCTGGGACGGGCCGGCCTATCGCACCTTCCGCGCCGGACTGCTTTCCGACACGCCGCCAAAGCCGTGCCAGAATTGCGGGCTGCGCTGGAGCCTTTGAAGGCGGCGAGAGCGCACCCCTCCCCCAACCCCCTCCCGCAAGGGGAGGGGGCTTTTCATGCGCGCCCCTCCCCCTCCCCTTGCGGGCTTGGGCCGCGAAGCGGACCGAGGCCGGGGGGAGGGGCGACACCGCGCGTCGTCGCCATCATCCCGGTGCTGGATGAGGCCGGCGCGATCGGGCCGACTATCGCGGCCCTGCCGCGCGATTGCGTCGATCATGTGCTGGTCGTCGACGGCGGCAGCCGCGACGGAACGCAGGAGGAGGCGCGCGCCCACGGCGCCGAGGTGCTGATCGAACCGCGTCCAGGCTACGGCCGCGCCTGTGCGACCGGGGCCGCGCGCGCCCGTGCGCTCGGGGCCGACATCGTGCTGTTCCTCGACGGCGACGGCGCCGATCCGGCCGAGCGCGGGAACGCGCTGGTGGCGCCGGTGCTGGCGGGGGCGGCCGATTTCGTGCTCGCGACGCGCACGCGCGGCCCGCGCGAGCCGGGCAGCATGGGTGTCCATCAGGTCCTGGCCGGACGGCTGATCGGCGCCGCGGCCGGGCTGATGGGGGGCGCGCGCTACACCGACATGGGTGCCTTCCGCGCGATCCGCCTCGATCGGCTGGCGGCACTCGGCATGCGCGAGATGACCTATGGCTGGAATCTCGAAATGCAGGTGCGCGCCGCGCGCGCCGGATTGCGTGTGCAGGAGGTGCCGCTGCCCTATCGGCGCCGGATCGCCGGGCAGTCCAAGGTCGCCGGCACCCTGCGCGGCAGCCTGCGCGCGGGTGCGCGGATCATGGCGACGCTGCTGCGGGCTGGCCTGGGCTGATCGCCACGGCGGACGCGGGCTCGCCGGGTTCGGCGGCCTCACCCGCCGCGATTTCCGCCTGGTGCAGCGCGTCCAGGCACGCTTCCACCGCCTCACGCAGCGAGCTGGTGTAGTAATCGGCGCCCACCGCCGCACGCAGGCGGTCGTCGTGCAGTACCGCCTCCTCCGAGGGCCACAGCCCGATCATCAGCTTCTGCGTCGGCAGCCGCATCCGCAGCCGCCGCACCAGGTAGCGCAGATGCGAGGGGCTGCCGGTCAGTTCGAGGTAGGAGACGCACACCATCGCGACTCCCGAGACGTCCAGGTGGCGGATCGCAGTGCGGGCAACCGCCTCATGGTCCACCACCCGCGCGCCGAGCCCGTGCTTGTCAAGCAGTTGCGCCAGCATCTCCGACGACGCCGCGTCGAGCGGGCCGCGGCCGGCGACGCACAGGATCGGCGTCTCGGACCGCCACGCCGGCGGCCGCTGCTCGGGCGGCGCCGCGACGCCCGCCGGTGCCGGCTGCTTCGGCAACGCGAGTTCGGCACGTGACGGCGTGGTGGGCGCGTCCTCGTCGCCGGGGGGCTGCGGGTCCGCGTCATCGTGGTCGTCGAAGTCGCGGACCAGGGCGACGATGGTGCTCCGAATACGTTCGAGCTGCCCCTGGGTGAGCACGCCGCGCACGGAGTCGTTGGCGGCGAGCTGCAATCCCTTCAGCGCCACCTCGTCGTAATAGGACGAGAGTGCCCGATCGCGCAGCAGCAGTTCCGCCTGGTCGAGCGCCTCGTCGGCGTCGCCCGTCAGCATTCGCTGATAGAAGCTTTCCACCGGGGTCAGCGCCGGGCGGTCGCCGAGCAGCACGTCGAGGAACTCCAGCCGCTCGACGTGCCGGCCCAGCACCACCAGGCAGAGCGTGAGCGGCGTGGAGAGGATCAGGCCGATCGGCCCCCACAGCCAGGTCCAGAACGTTGCTGCCACGATCACGGAGAACGGCGAGAGGCCGGTGCTGTGGCCATAGAGCATCGGCTCGATCGCGTTGCCGGTGAGCAGCTCGACGACGGCATAGAGGGCGGCCGTCCACAGCACCATCGACCAGCCGGGCGAGACCGCGGCGGCCAGCACCAGGGGCAGCACCGCCGCCAGCGGCGAGCCGATATAGGGCACGAAGCGCAACAGGGCTGCCATCACGCCCCACAGCAGCGGACTCGGCACGCCGATCAGGAACAGGCCGGACCCGATCACCACGCCGAAGCCGGTGTTGATCGCAAGCTGGGTGAGGAAATACCGGCTGAGGCGGCGCGCGGCATCGTCCATCGCGACGGTGGTTCGGTGCAGATCGCCCGAGCCGAACAGGCGGATCAGCCGGTCGCGCAAATCCTCGCGTTGCAGCAGGATGAAGATCGCGACCACGAACACGATCGCGGCGGTGAACAGCGGGCTGACCACCGGCACCAGGACGCGCTGCGCAATCTGAAGCGGCGTCAGGCTCGGCTGCTCCACCTCCACCGGGACCGGCTTGGGCGGGGGCGGCGTCGTCGAGGGTGCCGGCGGACTTGCGGGTTTGGGCGGTGTCGCTGCCGGCTTGGCGGCGGTGCTCATCTGCGCGGTCAGCGTGTCGGCCATCGTCTGCAGCCGGCCGATGGTCATGCCGCGGAGCGAGTCGATCTTGTGCTGGATGGTGTCCTGATAGCGCGGCACATCGCCCGCCAGCCCCGCGACCTGCGTGCCGATCAGGCCGCCGACGGCCAGGATGACGCTGATCGCCAGCACCACGGCCAGGATCGCCGAGACCACCCGCCCCAACCGCGCCCATTGCAGCAGGTTGGCGAGCGGGGCGAGCAGGAAGCTCAGCAGCACCGCGAGCGTGATCGGAACCAGCACCTCGCGCCCGAGATAAAGACCTGCGACGACCACCACCGCGATCGCGAGCGTCAGCAGGCCGACGAGGCCGGGCGTCTCGGCGGCGGCCACGCGGGCGGGCGTGCGGTCGGTCGGGAGCGGGGCCTCCGCCATCGTGTCGGTCTCCGGCCGTGTTGCTGGCAGACAACGTGCCGGAGCGCAAACCGATGCGGCGCGGCGGCGTTCGGCGGGTGAGATGAACGCGCTGCATCGCCCCCGCCCGGCCGCGGAGCGTCGTGCGGGGCTGCTGGCCCGGCTGCGGCAGGTGCTACCCGCGGTCGCGGCGCGGGCGCCGGCGCTGGATGAAGCGGGCGCGTTCCCGGCCGAGGATTTCGACGCGCTGCGACGCATCGGCCTGCTCGCGGCACCGCTGCCCGAGGCGCTCGGCGGCCTCGGGATGGGCACCGAGCCGGACGGGGCCGCGGACCTTCTGGCCGCGTTCAGGGCGCTGGGGGGTGCCAACCTCTCGGTCGGCCGGCTGTTCGAGGGCCACGTCAACGCGCTGCGGCTGGTGGTGCGCAACGGCACCGCCGCGCAGATGCGGCAGGCGGCTGCCGACGCGCTGGCGGGCGCGCTGTTCGGGGTCTGGAACACCGACGATCCGGCGGCGCCGTTGCACCTTGGACCGGACTTTACGCTGCGCGGCGCGAAGCTTTTCTGTTCCGGCGCCGGGCATGTCGATCGCGCGCTGGTGACGGTGGCCGCCAGCGACGCTCCGCAGCTCGTGCTGCTGGCGCTGGTTGCCGGTGAACACGCCGACCTCTCCGGCTGGACCGCGCCGGGGATGCGCGCCAGCGGCAGCGGCGCGATGCGCTTCGACGACTTCGCCGTACCGCCTGGATGCCTCATCGGCGCTCCGGGCGACTATCTGCGCCAGCCCGACTTCGAGGGCGGGGCGTGGCGGACCAGCGCCGTGACGCTCGGCGGCCTGGAGGCGATGGCGGCGGCGGCGAGGGCGCAGCTCGTGGCGCGGGGCCGGGCCGACGACCCGCAGCAGCGCGCCCGCATCGGCCAGGTGCTGATCGCGCAGGAAACCGCGGCGCTGTGGCTGGGCCGCGCCTCCGCCCTCGCCGAAGCCGAGCCGGAACCGGACACGGTCGAGGACGTGGTGGCCTATGTCGGGCTGACCCGGCTGGCGGTGGAGCGGGCGGCGCTCGACGCGATGCAGCTTGTCCAGCGCTCGCTCGGGCTGCCGGGCCTGATGCCGCCCAACCCGGTCGAGCGCATCGGCCGCGACCTTGCCATCTACCTTCGCCAGCCGGTGCCCGACCTGGTGCTGCACGACGCGGCCGGGCGGTTCCTGGCGCGGCCGATGCCGGGCCTGTGAGCGATTGCCGGTGATCCGCGCCGCCGAGGCGCGGCGGCGGATGGCACGGCTGCCGGTCCGGCCGCTGTCGCGCATCGTGGGGCCGGGCGCGCCGCTGGTGCTGGCGCCGCACCCCGACGATGAGAGCCTCGGCTGCGGCGGCCTGATCGCGGCGTGCTGCGCGGACGGCCGGCCGCCGCTGGTGGTCGTGCTCACCGACGGCAGCCGCTCGCATCCCGGCTCGCGCAGCCACCCGCCGGCGCGGCTCGCGGCGCGGCGCCGCGGGGAGGCGCGGACGGCGGTGGCGGCGCTCGGGCTGCCGCCGCGCCGGCTGGTGTTCCTGGGCGCCCCCGACGGCGCGGCGCCGGCCGGTGGCCCGGCAATGGCGCGGCTCGCGGCACGGGTGGCGGCGCTGCTGCGCGCGCACCGGCTGCGCGTGATCTGCACGAGCTGGCGCCACGATCCGCATTGCGACCACGAGGCGGCGCACCGCATCGCGGCGGCGGCTGCTGCCCGCACCGGCGCCCGGTTGCTCGCCTATCCGGTGTGGGGCTGGCTGCGTTCCGGCGAGGACCAGCTTGCCGGCGCTGCCCCCGCCGGCGCGCGGCTCGCCATGCGTTGCCATCTGCCGGCGAAGCGGCGCGCCGTCCGCGCCCATGCGTCGCAGGCGGGGCGGATCATTCGCGACGATGCGACCGCGTTCTGCCTGCCGGCGCCGCTGATCGCGGCCTGCACGCGGCCGTTCGAGGTGTTCCTGTGCGACGCATGACGACCGCCCGCGGTTCGCTGCCGCCGCGCTACTTTGCCGCGCTCTACGCCCGCGGGCCCGACCCCTGGCGCTTCTCGACCAGCCCCTATGAGCGGGCCAAATATCGCGCCACGTTGCTCGCGCTGCCGGCGCGCCGCTTCCAATCGGCACTCGAGGTCGGCTGCTCGGTCGGCGTGCTGACCCGGATGCTGGCCGCGCGCTGCGGCGCATTGCTGGCGATCGACGTCGCCGAGGCGGCGCTCGCGCAGGCACGGCGGCGCTGCGCGGGGCTGGCGCAGGTCCGGCTGGAGCGCCGCCGCGTGCCGCAGGAGTGGCCGGAGCAGCGCTTCGACCTGATCCTGCTTTCCGAGGTGCTCTATTATCTCAACCGCGCCGATCTCCTTCGCACCGCGGCGCGGGCGCGTTCGACCGCGACGCCCGGCGGGGCCGTGCTGCTGGTCCACTACACCCGTTCGACCGACTATCCGGCGAGCGGCGACGCCGCGGCCGCGGCGTTCATCGCGGCCTCCGGCTTCACGCCCGTCCGGCAGTCACGCGCCCCGGGCTATCGGCTCGACCTGCTGCGCGCCTGAGCGCCGCTGCGCGCGGTCAGCCGACCCATTCCAACTGACCGACCGCGGCGGTGATGGCGGCGTCGAAGGCGGAGAGCACGTCAGTGTGGGTGGAGTAGTCGTTCATCCGCTCCACCGTCTCGAAGCCACGCTGCCTGGCCACGTCCAGCAGCAGCGCATGCGCCTGCGCCAGCACGGCCGGTGATGCGTGGCGGCTGGCGCGGCGCAGCGCGCCGACCGCGCAGAACCGGGAGTAGGGCCGGTGATACTGACCGCGCAGCCAGCTTCGCTCCGGTTCGATCAGCGCGCGAGCGGCGAACAGTACGTCCGCGGCCTCCAGCGCCGACGGCTCCGGGGCTTCGTCGCCAGGGACCCGGAAGAACCGCGCCAGCACGCGCCGGAGCTTCGCCCGCGCGCGTCCGGAGCCGTGTTCGGACGCCATCCCTCCGCCTGACGGTGCGATGGTGAGCTTGCTTCCATCGAAGGGCATCGCTTGAACTCCTTCAAAGAGTAGCACGGCCACGGCACGGCACGCGCCGTTGCCGACCATCGAACGTGGAACCCTGCCACCCGGTGTCATCACAGACCGGTGCCATCGCAGAATCGTCGTGGCCCCCGGCTTCACGCCCGCTCGGCGATCACGCGGGCCGGGCGCTCGGCTCGATCGGCTGCGCGCCTGAGTGCCGCGCGAACCCGCCGCGCGCGCGCCGCTTCGCGCGGCAGGTCCGCGACCGCCACGCGCCGCGCGACCAGCTTCGGGCTGGCCGCCTCGATCGCGGCCCACGCAGCGCCGAACCGCGTGTGGGCGAGTGCCGCCGCGAGCGCCGGGACCGGCAGGCCGAGCATGGCCGCGAGCGTGGCCGGCGCGGTGCCGCGGCGCCAGGCGTCGCGCGCGCGGCCCCGCAGCGCCAGGCGGCGAACCCGGTCCGCCGCCGGCTCCAGCCGCTCGTCGAGCCACAGATCAGGCTCGACTAGGCGGCGCCGGATCGTGTCCGCCATGCCGCCCGCGGCGCGTCCGAGGGTGCGGCCTGAGACCACGACCGAGACCTCCGGCGCGTGCCGGATGCGCGCGTCGATCCGGCGCTGCGCGGCGAAGAAGGCGCGGTCCTCGGCGAGTGCCGCGGGCGGCATCCCGCCGGCGCGACGATAGGACCCGGTACCGACGGCGATGCTGGCGCCGCTCTCCTCCTGGTGGCGCGGCCACGGATCGGCGGGGTCCGGCTGGTGCAGGCTCGCGATCTCGTCGAGCAGCGCGGCGTAAGCGCATTCCTGCGCATCGGCCTCGTGCAGATGCGCCGGGATCAGCGCGGCCTCGCGCGGGTCGATCACTGCACGGCCGGCAACCGCATCGACGCCGGCGTGCAGCGCGCGCAGGTTCGCCGCAATCCAGTCCGGGGCCGCGCGCCCGTCGGCATCCGTCGTGAGTACCACGCCGTCGGCGCCGGCGAGTGCCGCGGCGCGCTGCATCCCGATGCGGCGCGCGATGCCCGCGCAGGCGAGTGCCGCCGGGAAATCCCGCTCGATGATCTCCAACGCGAAGGGCAGCACAGGGGCCAGTGCCTGGGCACGTTCGGCGGTTGCATCGCGGCAGTTGTTCGCCACCAGCACGACCGCGTCCGGCCCCACCTGCCGCTGCCGCGCGAGGGCGCCGAGGCAGCCGGTGATCCGCGCTGCCTCGTCCCTGGCCGGGATCGCAACGACGACGCGCGGCATCGCTCAGCGGGTGGCGTAATCGACGATGGTGAGCGTGAACAGGATGGCGACCCAGAAGAAGCCGAGAGCCGCGAAGATGCGGGTGATCCCCGGCTGCTCCAGCAACTCCATTGAGAACAGGATGACGATCGCCACCATCGTCATCGCGATGAATACCTCGAGGATCCAGATCTGGCCGTGCGGGGCGAGCGCGCCGAGCAGCACGTTCACCCCGAGCAGCAGCAGGCTGGCCACCAGGACCACCAGCGGCATGCGGATGCGCGAGCGCAGCGCGGGCGGCAGCAGCGTCATCGGTTGAGCAGATAGAGGGTGGGGAAGACGATGATCCAGATGATGTCGATGAAGTGCCAGTAGAGGCCGAGCACTTCGATCCGGTTCTGGCGGCGGGCGAGGAAGTCCCCTCGTCTGGCCAGCGCCGCCATGCCGAGCACGAGCGAGATGCCCACTGTCAGGTGCAGCCCGTGCAGGCCGGTGATGCAGTAATAGAGATCGGTGAACAGGCGCGAGGCCGGATCGCCCGCGAGTTCGTAGCGGCGCCCGGTCAGGAACGGCATCATGTACTCCGCCCAGTCGCGGTAGTATTCGTATCCCTTCAGCACCAGGAACAGCGTGCCGAGGCCCGCAGTGATCATCAGAAAGCGGATCATCACTTGCTTCAGCCCGGCCTTCGATGCCTCGATCGCGAGCGACATGGTGAAGCTGGAGACGATCAGCACCGCGGTGTTGGTGGCGCCGATCCAGTATTTGAGGTGCAGCGCCGCGGCGGTGACGCTGGCCGGGTGCAGCACGCGCAGCACCAGCGCCACCAGGAACATTCCCGAGAACAGCAGCAGCTCGGTTGCCAGGAACGCCCAGATGCCAAGTGTGGTGACATGGCGCTGCTGCTCGGCGGAGTGGAACTGCTCCAGCACCTCCACGCCGACGCTGCTTGCGTACTTAGCCAATTTCGGGCGTCCGGTTCGGGTAGTCGTAGGGTTCGAAATCGACGATCGGCGGGGTCGCGAAATTGTGCGGCGGCGGCGGCGAGGTGGTGGTCCATTCCAGCCCGCGCGCGTCCCACGGATTGTCGGCGGCGCGCTCGCCGTACCACAGCGAATAGATCAGATAGACCATCGGAAAGATATAGGCGAAGGCGAGGATGGTCGCGCCGGCCGAGGAGATGACGTTGAGCACCTGGAACTCGGGCGGATAGACGTGATAGCGGCGCGGCATCCCGAGATAGCCGAGGATGAACTGCGGGAAGAAGGTAACGTTGAAACCGATGAACATCAGGAACGCCGACATCCGCCCCCAGGGTTCGGAATACATCCGCCCGGTGATCTTGGGCCACCAGTAATGCAGCGCGCCGAGGAAGGCTTCCACCGTCGCCCCCACCATGATGTAGTGGAAGTGCGCCACGACGAAGTAGGTGTCATGCACCTGGCCGTCGATCGCGAGTGACGCGAGGAACAGCCCGGTCAGTCCGCCGAGCACGAACAGCCCGATCCAGCCCATCGCGTACAGCATCGGCGTGTCCAGGCGGATCTCGCCCTTATAGACGGTCGCGGTCCAGTTGTACACCTTCACCGCCGACGGCACGGCGATCGTGAAGCTCAAGAGCGAGAAGGTCAGGCTCGAATACTCGCTGATGCCGTTGTAGAACATGTGGTGGCCCCAGACGAAGAAGCTGAGCGCCGCGAGGGCCATGCTGGAATAGGCGACGAAGCGGTAGCCGAAGATGCGCTTGTAGGCGAAGGCGGCGACCAGCTCGCTCATCACCGCCATGCCGGGCAGCACCATGATATAGACCGCCGGGTGCGAGTAGAACCAGAACATGTGCTGATACAGCACCGGATCGCCGCCCTGCACCGGATCGAATACCGTGATCCCGAACGCGCGCGAGACGATCAGCAGGATCAGGGTGATCGTCAGCACTGGCGTCGCCAGCAGCAGGATGATGCTGGTGGCATAGAGGCCCCAGACGAACAGCGGCATCCGAAACCAGGTCATCCCCGGTGCGCGCATGGTGTGCGTGGTGACGACGAAATTGAGCGCAGTCGCGATCGACGAGAACCCGACCAGGGTGACGCCGAGCAGGGCGAGCACCACCCAGCCGTTGGAATAGAGCGTGCTGAACGGGGTGTAGAACGTCCAGCCGGTGTCGATCCCACCCAGCACCACGCAGGAGAGCGTGAACAGGGATGCGGTCACGAACAGGTACCAGCTGAACAGGTTGAGCCGCGGGAAGGCGAGGTCCTTGGCGCCGATCATCAGCGGCAGCAGGAAGTTGCCGAACGTGTTGGGGATCGAGGGGATCAGGAAGAACCACACCATGATCACGCCGTGCAGCGTGAACATCTTGTTGTAGGTGTCGTTGCTGAAGATCGATCCGTCCGGGACCAGCAGCGACAGCCGGATCATCCCCGCGGCCAGCGAACCGAGGACGAAAAAGAAGGTGATCGCGGCCAGATAGAGGATGCCGATGCGCTTGTGATCGGTCGCCGAGAACCACGACCACAGCGTCTGCTCGGCGTGCAGGTAGTCGGGCTGGCGCGCGATCGTGGCCCGGGCGGTCGCGGGGTCGCGAAGGGCGAGGTCGCTGGGGCTCATCAGGACTGTCCTCCGCTGCGTCCGAGCGACTGGATGTAGGCGATGATCTTCAGCAGGTCGGCCTCCGGCATCTTGCCGGCATAACTCGGCATCACGTTCTTGTAGCCGGCGATCGGCTGCTTCTTGGGCTGCAGAATCTTGTCATGGACGTAGGCGCGATCGGCGATGACGGTGCCGCCCCCCTGCATCGGCACCGGATGGCCCCAGAGGCCGAGCAGGGAAGGGGCGCGCACCGTGGAGTTGCCCTCATGGCAGCCGCTGCAGCCATAGCTTGAGAACAGCAGCTTGCCGGCGGCGGCGAGCGAGTTCTCCGCGCCGGCGCGTGTCAGCCACGCCTGATAGCCGGTCTGGCTCATCACGTAGAGCGAGCCGGCCATCACCGAATGGTCGGTGCCGCAGAACTCCGAGCACTCCAGCAGGTACTGGCCGGTGCGGTTGGCCGTGAACCACAGCTTCGTGGGCCGCCCCGGGATCGCGTCCATCTGGATGCGCAGCGCCGGGATATAGAGCGCGTGGACCACGTCCTGCGAGGCGATGTCGATCTCGACCGGGGCGCCGACCGGCACGTGCAGGTCGTTGATCTCCCATTGGCCGCCCGGATGCTGGAACTTCCACATCCACTGCCGGCCGATCGCGTCGATGTGCATGGCGTTCGGCGGCGGATTCATCTCGGTGTCATAGGCCCGCGCCGCCCAGACGAAAAAGATCAGCGTCAGTGCAAACGGGATCAGCGTCCAGCTCAGCTCGATCTTCACGTTGCGCACAGCGCGCTGGCTGCGGTCCACGTCGCGCCCGCGGCGGTATTTCCACGACCAGTAGGTGAAGCAGACGAAGATCGGCACCACGAGGAACAGGGTGACGATGGTGAACGCGATGATCATCCAGTCGATCTGGTGCGCCATCGCCGAGGCGGCGCCCGGCCAGAGCTGGAGCGCGTAGTTCTGCGGGTTCATGCTAGCGCCTCCGTCATGGCGGCGCATCCAGCGATCGGCCGATCGCGAGCTGCACCGCGCGCCGGATGGGGATGCGGGCGCGCTGGTGCGCGGGATCGACCCAGGCGTAGCTGTTCAGCAGCCGTGCCTCGTGCTCGCGCAGGCGGGCGAGGTCGGCGAAAGGATGCGTCTGCAACCGCGGCGCCGGCGGCACGATGCGTGCGGTCTGCTGGGCGGTGAGCGGCGGCAGTCCGGCGCGGTCGAGATGGCCGAACAGCGCCACCAGCCCGAAGGCGACGCCGATCAGTGCGCCTGCGGTGGTCGCGAGCGTGGCGAGAATGATCGCCAGCCCGCGCGCGCTCAGGTCCTTGGTCTCGTAGCGGGCGGCGAGCGAGGGCGCGCTCGGCGTGAAGCTCGGCGTGCCGCGCGCCGTGCGGCCCGGCTCTCCGTGTGGCCGGCCAACGGCATGGGCGACGACGACCGCGGTGCGGGTGCGAACCAGCGCCCACGTGCCGGCCAGCACGGTCGCCGCCGCCGCCCCGCGTGAGGCGAGGCGTCCGGCGCGCCGCCACCCGCGCGAGGGCGTGTCGCTGTCAGCCATGCGATGCACGCCACATCGCAGGGCGCTCGGGGTCGGCCAGCATCAGCGTCCCGATCGCGATGCCGCCGACCCCGATGAGGGCGAGGATGTCGCTGCCGCGCAGGCTAAAATGCTGCCGGAAGGCGGGCGTCACGAACCACAGCATTTCCAGCCCGTGTGCGAACAGCACCAGCACCGCCGCCAGCGCCAGCACCGAGAGATGCCGCCGCAGGGTGCGCGGGATCAGGATGCAGAACGGCAGCAGGAAACCGGCGACGAAGACGAGCCATTCGATCGTGCGCCCGCCGTCGCCGTCGCGATGCAGATACCACACGATCTCGCCCGGCTTGTCGGCCGACCACACCGTGAGGAACTGCACGAACTGGAAGTAGAGCCACACGCCGGCGAGCGCCAGCAGCAGCGCGCCGGGATGCGGCATTCCGGGCTCGGGGTCGGCCGCACTCGCCCCGATCAGGATCGCCGCCGCCAAGGCGATGCAGCACTGCGCCGCGATCAGCAGCAGTCCGAACTCGGCCGAATACCAGCCCGGATCGAGCGACAACGTCCAATCGACCGCGGCGAGTGTCGCGATCGCGAGATGCAGCGCCAAGCCAAATCCGGCGGCGAGGCGTCGCCGTCGGCGCCGCCCGGCCGCGGCGGGTCGCGCGAAGATCACCGCGAGCGCGGTCCAGATCACGAAATAGACGATCGCCCGGATCACGAACCCGGCCGGCCCGAGCCACGCGGCGCCGAGCGGGCCGTGCGGCGGCACGCCGCGCGCCCACGGATAGAGCGCGTGCAGCCGCACCAGCACCGGCACGATCAGCAGGCCGGCCACCGGCACGGTCAGCGCGAGCCGCCGCAGTGCCGGCAGCAGGGGCGCCGACCACGCCCCGCCCAGCAGGTCGAGCGCCATCAGCAGCGGCAATGCGCCGATCGGAAATGCCGCCCAGAACAGCCACGCCGCCAGATACGACGGGATCATCGCGACCCCGGCCAGCAGCCCGAGCAGCAGCGCCAGCAGCAGCGCCGCCGCACCCACGGCCAGCACGATGATCGGCGCCCGCCTCATCGCGACGCGAGCCCTTGCAGATGCGCGCGGTCGTCGGGCGAGAGGCTGGTCGCCGGCGCGTCCTGGCTGAGTTGCAGCGCGCGCAGATAGGCGACGACGGCCCAGCGGTCGGCGGGTGCGAGCCGCGCGGCGTAGCCGTACATCGTGCCGTGGCCGTTGCTGATGACGGTGTAAAGGAGTCGTGCCTTGGCGCGGCGCAGGCGGGCAATGTGGAACGAGGGCGGCTGCGGGAAGCCGCGCTGCGCCACCATGCCGTCGCCATCGCCGGACGCGGCGTGGCAGGGCACGCAGAAGATGCCGGTACTGGGTGCGGCCGCGGTCGAGCATCGCGGCCGTGATGCGCGCCGGCTGCGCGATCGGCACAGCGGCGGGGTTGCGCGCGACGGTGCCCGCGACCGGCGTCAGCATCGACTTGCCGTCCGCGAACAGCGTGCTGCGGTCCCAGGTGCGCACCTTCGGCTGGCTGACCATGTCGGCGCGCTTGCAGCCGGCGAGGGCCAGCACGCCGAGCGCCAGCAGCAGGCCCGCGCGCGCCGTCATCGCGGCACCAGCTGGATCGAGAGCGGCGGCGTCGGCAGCGATGCCAGCAGACGCTGGGCCGCGGCGGTGTCGAAGTGCTCGCCGGAGGCTTCGATGCACAGAAAGAAGCGGTCCTGCGTCGCGCGCTCGAAGCCCTCGATGTTGAACACCGGATGATTGAGCTGCGGCAGCCGGTTCAGGACCAGCAGGGTGAAGGCCATCATGATCGCGCCGACGAGGGCTGCGATCGACACGCTCGGAATCACGAAGGAGGGCCAACTGAACGACGGCCGCCCGCCGACATTGATCGGGTAGCCCGCCATCGTTCCGAACACGCACATCCCGAAATACCCGAACCCGCCGACCAGGACGCCGAGCACCGTCCATCCGGGCAGCGGCGGGGCGGTGAGGCCCAGCGCCGCCGCCAGCGCCGGCACCGGCACCGGCGAGTAGGCATCCACGCGGCCGAGGGCCGCGCGCCGTGCCGCCGCCGCCGCCACCACCAGCGCCTCGGCCGTGGCGAAGCTGGCGGCGACGCCGAACAGGGGCGGCGCGACCCCATCAGCCATCGGCCGCGACCTCCGCCTCCTGCCGCGCCAGCAGCCGCAGCTCGGTGATCGAGACCGCCGGCAGGTAGCGCAGGAACAGCAGCCACATCGTCGCGAACAGCCCCATCGAGCCGGCGAAGGTCGTGACCGCCCAGAGCGTGGTGTCGTAGCCATGCGACGACGACGGCAGGAAGTCGTGCTGCAGCGTGACCACGAGCGACATGAAGCGGTCGCACCACATGCCCACCAGGACCAGCAGCCCGACCGCGAACAGCACCAGGCCGCTGCGGCGCAGACGGCGGAACCACAGCAGATGGATCGGCAGCAGCGCGCACAGCACGATGCCCCAAAAACTCCACGCATACGGCCCGACCAGGCGCCGCATCGCGGTCGCGCGCTCGAACGCGTCGCCGCCATAGGCGGTGAACAAAAAGTCCGCCGCGTAGCAGTAGGTGGCGAGCAGGCCGGCGCCGATCAGCAGGCGCCCGATGATGTCGAGATGCTCGTCGGTGATCAGACTGGAGAGCGGCAGCAGCCCGCGCGCCAGGGCCGCACCCATGCCGATCGCGGCGACGCCCGAGAACGTCGCGGTAATCAGATAGAAGGCGGGCAGCAGCGTGTCGTGCCAGCCCGGCTCGAGGCTGCCGGTGTACATCACGGCGGCGCCGGTTTGCAGCGAGATCACCACCAGCACCGCGAGCAGCGCCAGCACGCGGTATGCTTGCAGCCAGCGTGCCCAGTGCACCGCCGAGCCGCGCCAGCCCAGCGCCATCACGCCATAGACGCGCTTGCGCCAATACCCCTCGGCGCGGTCGCGCAGCGTGCCGAGATCGGGCAGCATGGCGACCGACCAGAACAGCACGGTGATCGCGAGATAGCTCAGGATCGCCATCGCATCCCATGCCAGCGGGCTGCGGAATTGCGGCCACAGCAGCAGCGAGTTCGGATAGGGGATGTTCCAGTAGAAGAACCACCACCGGCCGAGATGGATGATCGGATAGATCGCGGCGGCGCACGCCGCGTAGAGTGCCGTGCTCTCGGCGATGCGGTTGAGCGCGCTGCGCCAGACCTGATTGAGCAGCAGCAGCGTCGCGGAGACCAGCAGCGCGCCGCTTGCGATGCCCATCCACCAATCGTAGGCGGCGATGTCGAGCGCCCAGGTGACGGGGATGTTGTTCCCCCATACGCCGACGCCGCTGTAGAACAGCCAGCCCACGCTGCCCATCAGCACGCCGAGCAGGGCGACACTCGCCAGGAAGGCGAGCAGCCAGCGGCGCTGTGCCGAATGCCGGAACGTCGCGCCTGCGACCTGCGCGCCGATCGCCGCGTCATCCTTGCCGGGCGGCAGGAAGCGGGGCGCGGGCGGTGCGGCGTCGTTCGGCATCTCAGCCCTCGGCCTTCGATTTCGGTGCCAGGGACGCGAGATAGGTGGTGTGCGGCCGCGTGTTCAGCTCGCCCAGCAGCGCGTAGTTGCGCGGATCGGCGTGCGCGTGCGCGACCTTGCTGGCAGGATCGAGAAGGTCGCCGAAGGTGATGGCGCGGGTCGGACACGCGCCTTGGCACGCGGTCTGCACCTCACCGTCGCGGATCGGCCGGTTCTCCTTGTCGGCGGCGATCCGCGCCACCGCGATGCGCTGCACGCAGTAGGTGCATTTTTCCATCACGCCGCTGGCGCGCACGGTCACTTCGGGGTTGCGCTGCGCCTGCAACGAGGGCGCGGCGCCGCTGGTGTAGTTGTGGAAGTTGAAGCGGCGCACCTTGTACGGGCAGTAGCCGGAGCAGGCGCGGGTGCCGACGCAGCGGTTATAGACCATCAGGTTCAGGCCCTCGGCGTCGTGCAGCGTCGCCTCCACCGGGCAGGCCACCTCGCACGGCGCCTGCTCGCACATCATGCAGGGGACGGGCATGAAATGCGTCTGCGGCGCGTCGAGCGGGCCTTCGTAATAGCGGTCGATGCGCAGCCAGTGCATCCAGCGCCCGTCCAGCACCTCCTCGCGGCCGACGACGGCGATGTTGTTCTCCGCCTGGCAGGCGGTGACGCAGGCGTTGCAACCGATGCAGGCATCGGTGTCGATCACCATGCCCCAGGAGCGGCCGTCGGTTGCCTTGGGCGGATAGAGCGTGGGTTGCGTGAAGGCGGTCTTGTCGCCCGCGGGCGGGCCGCCGACTTGCTGCACGCGGACGAAATCGTGCCCCTCCATCGTGGCGTGGTCCTGCGTCGTCGCGAGCGCGGTGCGGCCGCCGGTGCGGCGCAGGCGCACGCCCGCCGCCTGCCAGGGCGAGGCCGCCCGGCGCAGCGCGTAGGCGTCGAACCCGACCCCGTCGGCCACACTGCCGGCGCTGCCGCGGCCGTAGCCGAGTGTCACCGTGATCGCGTCGTCCGCCTGTCCCGGCATGATCCAGACCGGCCCGTGCGTGCGCTGCGCGCCGACCGCGATTTCGACGATGTCGCCGTTCGCGAGATGCAGCCGCTCGGCGAGGCGGGGGCTGACCGCAACCAGATTGTCCCAGGTGATCTTGGTGAGCGGCTTGGGCAGCTCCTGCATCCAGCCGACATTGGCGAACGCGCCGTCCCACACGCTCGGATCGGGGCGGATCAGCAGGTCGATCGCGCCCGGGTCGGTGGTTGCGGGCGTGGACGTGGGGGCGGGCGTGGGCGATGCAGGCGGCGTGCGCACCGTCTCGGGCGGGAACGCGCTGCCGGGGATGAACCCGTCGCGCAGCGAGGCCTGCCAGCCGGCGAGGAACGCTGCCTCGCTGCGCCCGTGCCGCCAGAAATCCTGCATGATGGCGAGGCCGCCGCGCGGCACGGCCTCGGTGAGCGTGGCCAGCACTTCTGCTGCCGAGCGCGTGTCGTAGAGCGGAGCGATCGTCGGCTGGATCATGCTGATCGTGCCGTCGAAGGCGCGCGCGTCGCCCCAGCTCTCCAGCGGGTGCGACAGCGGCAGGTGCCAGTCGGCGTGGTTCGCGGTCTCGTCGATGGAGAGGCCGGCATGGATTTTCAATTTCACCCGCGCGAGGGTCGGGATGAAACCAAGATCGCCGGGTGCGGTGTAGGCGGGATTGGTGTCGAGCATCACCAGCGCCGCGACCTCGCCCGCCTGCATCGCGGCCACCAGCGAGGAGAGCGGCTCGGCCGGTGCTGCCGCGGGGATGGTGTAGAAGACGGTGGCGCCGGTATTGCCGAGGGCGGCGTTGAGGCGATGCACCGCCGCGTGAACCGGCGCCGGCTGCGACGCGCCCGCCAGCACTACACCGGCGCCGCGCGCGCTGCGCAGTGCGGCGGCGGCGCGTGCGCGCCACTGGGAGAGCGAATCGCCCGCGGGCGCGGGCGGTGTTGCGGCGGTCACGTCGGCGAGCAGCGCCTCGGCGAGTGCCGCCATGCCGCGCGCGGGTGCGACGACGGAGAAATCCGCCTTGGCGCTGACCAGCGTGGGCGTCGGCGCCGCGGCGTGCAGTTCCAGCAGCCGCCCCGACGCAAACGCGGCGCGGCGCGCGTCGCTCCAGCGCCGCGCCATGCCGACCTGCTGCGGCCCGTGATCGAGGAAGTCGCCGTCCAGCGCCACCACGACGCGCGTGCGGTCGAAGCGTACCTGCGCCTCCAGCGGCCGGCCGAACGCTGCCGTCGCGGCTTCTCGGACCGCCGCGCGCGGCACCGTCTCGTGGACGTGCCAGTGCATCTCGGGAAAATCCGTCCGCAGCGCCTCGATCTGCGCGCCGAGCGAGGGCGACGTCACCGGCCCGGTCAGCAGCCGCAGCCCGCGCCCGTGCTCGGCCCGCAGCGCCGCTATCCGGCCGGTCATCACGCCGGCGAAGCTTTCCCAGTTGCTGATCCGGCCGAGGTTGCGCACCGTCTGCGAGCGGTCGGGATCATAGAGCTGCAGGACCGATGCCTGCGCGAAGACGTCGGTGCCCCCGCGCGACCAGGGATGCTGCTCGTTACCCTCGATCTTGATCGGGCGGCCGTTGACCGTCGTGACCTGCACGCCGTTGGCGAAGCCATCCAGCAGCGCGCTCGATGCGTAGTAAAGCGGCACTCCGGGCAGCATCCGCTCGGGCTCGTGGACATAGGACACGATGTGGCCGCTGTTGCCGCGCCCGCAGGCGGCGAGACCGCTCATTGCCAGCGAGGCCGCCATCAGTTGCAGGAACCGCCGCCGGTCCGGCGCCGGGGCGGGCAGCACCGCTGCGGGAAACTCGGCCGTCAGATAGGCGCGGAATTCCGCCGTGTCGGCCGCTTCCTCGAGGCTGCGCCAGAACGGACGGCCGGGCTGCGATGCCAGCCGCGCGCGCAACGCCGCGAGGTCGAGCGGTGCCGCCGTCATCGGTGGCAGATCGAGCAGTCGGTCAGCCGGCCCGCCCTCTGGTCGATGTGATATTGCTTCACCAGGGCACGGCCGATGCGGTCCTGGTCCGCCGGCGGCTGCCACGCCATGTTGAAGATCTCGCTTTTCGGCCGCACGAAATGTTGCGGCGCGCTATGGCAGTTCAGGCAGAAGCTCATGTTGAAACCTTGCGTGGGATAGGTGAGCTGCATCCGGTCGATGCGGCCGTGGCAGGACGAGCAGCCGATGCCTTTCGCGATGTGGATGCTGTGGTCGAAATAGACGTAGCTCGGCAGCCGGTTGACGCGCACCCAGTCGAGCGGCTGGTCGGCGGCGAGGCTTTGCCGCACCGGAGCGAGCATCGGCGCGCCGGTCCAGATCTGCGAATGGCAGGTCATGCAGGTATAGGTGGGCGGCATTCCCGCATTCGCGGCGACCTGGACGGTGGTGTGGCAGTAGCGGCAGTCGATGCCGAGCTCGCCCGCGTGGTGCTGGTGGCTGAACGGCACCGGCTGCGGGGCGATCGTGCCGTCGCCAGTGAAATATTGCGAGGACGCGACGGCCCCGAGTGCCAGCAGAACCGCGGTCACGGTGCCGCCGACGGCCAGCAGCACGAAGCGCAAGATCGCATCTGCGCGCGGAGCAAAGAGCTGCGCCACCGCCCGGCCTAGCGCGCCGCCACGCGAGCCTGCGTGCGGCAACTCGCGGCCGCCGGCAGTGCGGTCTTCGGCGACGATGCGCTCACGCCGCGCGGCCCCCTCCGCTGCTCGCGGCGCATTCAGGCTCACGGGCACCGCGCAGGTCAAGCAAGTTACCGCGCGGCGCAACCTCACAAGCGGGTTACGGCGTGCGGCCCCGAAAGTTTTGCGTCGATGTGCTTTGACGGCCACGCAACTCCGGCGTAGTCGGGAACCCCTTGATGCAGCGCCTTGCCCGCCGTGTCCTGCCTGCGCACCCGGCCGTGCCCGATGGCGCCGAGGCCTGGGCGTACGCCGCCCTGCTCGGCGGCGGGGCAGTGCTGGCCTGGCTGAGCCGCGTGCATCCGACCTGGCTGCCGCTCTGGGCGCCGTGGGATTTCTCGTGGCTCGTGTTCATCCCGACCGGGCTTGCCGCGTGGTGGTATGCACGCGGGCTCGCCCGTACCGCGCCGATGTGGCGGCCGTCACGCGCGCGGCGCGTCTGCTACTGGCTCGGGCTTGGCGCGATCTACGCCGTGTTGCAGACGCATTACGAATACGCGGCCCTGCACCTGTTCGCGTTCAATCGGGTGCAGCATCTGGCGATGCATCATCTCGGCCCGTTCCTGCTCGCACTTGCCTGGCCGGGCGAGACGCTGGCGCGCGGGATGCCGGGGGCTTTGCGGCGGGCGTTCGGCGCGCGCGTGCTTGCCCGCGTGCTCGACATCGTGCAGCGGCCGGTGCTGGCGGGCGTGCTGTTCGTCGGGCTCTTGTATCTCTGGCTGCTGCCGCCGGTGCATCTGCGCGCGATGCTCGACCCGACGCTCTATTCGGTGATGAACGCGAGCATGGTGATCGACGGCATCCTGTTCTGGATGCTGGCGCTCGACCTGCGGCCGTCGCCGCCGGCGCGGCTTTCCTATCCGGTGCGGATGCTGCTCGTGCTCGGCGTGCAGGTGCCGCAGATCGCGCTTGGCGCCTTCATCTGCTTCGTCGGACGTGATCTCTATCCGTACTACACCTACTGCGGCCGCATCTTCGCGATCTCGCCGGCGCTGGACCAGCAGATCGGCGGCTTCGTCGTGTGGTTCCCCGCCGGCATGATGAGCGCCGTCGGCTTCATGATGCTGATGAACGCGATGGCCAACGACGAGGCGCGCCAGCTTGCGCGCAGCGGAGCGGCCACGCCGTCCGGGTAAACGGCGGGGCATGAACGAGGTACGTCGTCCCCTCAGCCGACCCGCTCGACCCCGCACCAGTCGGCGATCAGCAGTGCCAGCACCCGCGTCACGTCGTGCAGCAAGTCGAGGCTCACGCTCTCGTCGATGCCGTGGATCGCGTTCGCGTCCGGCCCGTAGCAGGTCGCCTGGGTGCCCTGGTAGAGCGTGTAGAAGCGCGCATCGGTCAACGCCGGCACCGCCCATGACCGCAATGCGTCGCCGGCGATCTCGCGGTGCAGTGCCGCGATCACCTGCGAGATCGGCTGCTCGGCGGGCATGATCGCGCCGTCGGCCATGAAGCCGCGGAATGCGACCGAGACCTGAGCGCCGCGCAGCCGCGGATCGGTGGCGGCGTCGGCGACCAGCCGTTCGATCTCGGCGCGCACCTCGCGGCAGGAGTGGCCGGGCATCACGCCCACGCGCAGACCGATGCGCGCGCGGCTGGGCACCGAGCTGTTCCACTCGCCGCCCTCGATGGTGCCGAAATTGACGTTGATCGGATGGTTGTCGGCGGCGAAGGCGGGGTGGCGGCGCTCGGCGCGGTTCATCTCCGCCTCGTAGCCGCGGAACCGCTCCGCGACGACGTAGGCGGCGTCCATTGCGTTCACGCCGGCGTGCATCTCGCGCACATGGGTCGGCCGCCCCGTCACCGTCACCCACGCCCACACCACGCCGGCCTGCGCGGTGTAGAGCGCCGGATAGCCGGGCCCCGGTTCGGGGATCAGGCAGGCATCGGGTGCGGGCAGCGCCTGCATCACCGCGAGCGCGCCGTTGCCGGTGCATTCCTCCTCGATCACGGCCGCGAATTGCAGTTCGGCCGCGGGTTGCAGGCCGACCGCGCGGAGCGCCCGGAAGGCGGCGACGATCGCGGCCAATCCTGCCTTCATGTCGCCCGCGCCACGGCCGAACATCCGACCGTCGCGGATCGCGGGCGCGAAGGGCGGGCTGGTCCAGAGCTCGGCCGGGCCCTCCGGCACCACGTCCACGTGCCCTTGCAGCATCAGGCTGCGGCCCTGCGCCGGTCCGGCCGGGCGATGCACGGCGACGACGTTGTCGCGTCCCGCGTACGGCAGCAGCGGCGGCGAGAAGCCGGGATGGCTCGCCAGCGCGTCGGCATCCACGGCCACGCGCCGCGGCGCCAGCCCGCATTCGCGCCAGATCGCTTCCATCTCGTCGAGGCAGGATTGCTCCTGCCCGAGCAGGCTGCGATGGCGCACCAGCCGCGCCAGCAGCGCCGCTTGTTCGCCGCGCAGTCCGTCCACCGCGTCGAGGATGGCGCGGCGGGCACCGGGATCGGTCGGCATTTCGTTGCTCCTACGGATCGGCTCAAGTCAATGTGAGATGAGGCGGCCGGCGCCGGCAACCCCGCCGCGACGTTGGGCGGCTATCAGCACACGAGGGAGATGGATGATGCGTGCCACGGCATTGGGAATAGGGTTCGCCATGCTGGGCGGGATCGGGATCGCGCAGGCACAGGTGCCGCCCAAGCCGGGCGCGGGTGCCGGTGCCGGCGACGGCGCGCAGGCCGGGCGGCCGGTGCTGCTGCTGCCATTGCCCAATGGCGGCTACGCGATCGCGCAGCAGAGCGGGCAGGCAGGCGGGCCGGGCCAAGGGGTGGGTCAGGGTGCGGGCCAGGGTGCCAGCGGCCCAGGGATGCCGGGCAAGGGTGGAATGCCGATGATGGGCGGCGCGATGGGCAGGCAGGGGATGGAGCACCACGGCTGGATGCGCCGGCGCGAGGGATCTGAGGGCGGCGGCGCGATCTTTGCGTTCCGCGGCCCCCGCGGGAATATCTTCATTCGCTGCGACGCCAGCGAACCGATGCGCGCCTGCGCCGCCGCCGCCTCCATGCTGATGGACAAGGTGGCGAGCATGGGTCGGTCGCGGCCGCCGATGGGCCCGCCGGGCCGCGGCCCCAACAGCGGTGTTGGAATGCCCAATCCGGGCAGCAGCCCGCCGGGTAGCCCCCCGGGCACGCCGCCGGCCGGTTCGTCCGGTGGCACGCCGGGCAGCACGTCGGGCAGCACGTCCGGCAGTTCGTCCGGAAACAGCTCCGGCTCGGGCACCGGCACCAGCAAGCCTTGAGGCGGCGCGGCGGTCAGCCGCCGCTGCAGGCGGCGCCGCCGAGCACGCAGAAGCGCGCGCAATGCGGGTGGTTGAGTGCGACCGGTCGCGCCGCCTCCCGCAGCGTGGCGCCGAGGGCGAAGCGATCGTCGTACGGCAGCAGCGTGCAAGCGACCACGCTGGCTGCGGCATCACCCCGCCGTCGCACCACCATCCGGCCGTTCGCGCACATCACCTGCTCGGGGCTGCGGCCGAGGATGGACCAGCAGGCTTCGGTGATCTCGGGCACGTCGGCTTCTGGATCCATCTCGGGGAACAGCACCAGCGCGTTCGGGTCGCCGGCGTCGAGCGCCGCGCCGAGTGACGCGAGCAGCCGGGCGTAGCCCGCGCGCAGCGCCGTCTCCGGCTCATCGGTCAGCCGCCGGCCGGCGATGGTGACGGAAAACCCCGCCGCCAGCAGCCAGCGCAGCCCGGCGATCCCCGGCTCCCAGGTGCGCGGGCCGCGCTCGCGTTCGTGGACCTCGCGCGTGTAGTGGTCGAGCGAGATGCGGATCGTCAGCCGGTCCCCGTGGCGCGCAAGGGGGCGCAGCCGCGCCTGCATTCGCAGCATCGGCCGCATCGCGTTAGTCAGCACCAGGGCGCGAAAACCCCGCCCCAGCACGGCCTCGATCATGTCCGGCAGCGCCCGGTTGAGGAACGGCTCGCCACCGGTGAAGCCGATCAGCTCGGTTCCCAGGCGGTCGCGCTCGATCTCGTCGAGGAAGCGCTCGATTTCGGCCAGCGTCAGATAGGCGAGCCGGTCGTTGCGCGGCGAGGATTCGATGTAGCAGTGCGCGCAGGCGACGTTGCACAGCGTGCCGGTGTTGAACCAGAGCGTGCGCAGCCGGCCGAGCGGCACGGTGGCGCGGCGCTCGCCGCGCGCGGTCAGCGCCGGGTCGCGGAACTTGGCGGGGTCGAGGGCGGGCAACCGCGGTCTCCTTGGGCACGGGCCGCTTGCGGCATGGGCGGCTTGCGAGGCGGGGCGATCCCGGCCCATCTAGCGCGCAACAGGGGGATGCCAACATGCTGCCCGCACGCGCGCAACTGGTGGTCTGCTTCGCCCACGTCGCCTATCGGTTACAGGAACGCTTTTCCCTGCGCGAGAGCGGCATCGCCAGCTTCGAGGTGCGCGACGCCGAGGCGCTGGCGGCCCGCCTGCCGGAGGCGGACGTGCTGGTGATCTCCGGGCTGTGGCAGAACGCGCTTCTGGATCGCGCGCCAAAACTGCGGCTGATCCAGTCGGTGAGCGCCGGCACCGATCAGTACGACCGGGCGGCGCTGGCGGCGCATGGCGTGCGGCTGGCCAGTGCCAAGGGGGTGAACGCACGCGCGGTCGCCGAGCACGCGATGGCGCTGATCCTGGCCCTCGCTCGCCGGTTGCCGGAGGCGCGCGACAACCAGGCGCGCCGCCACTGGCGCGGCATGATCGGCGATCTCTCGGCGCGGGAGGATGAGCTCGGGGCCAAGACGCTGCTGATCGTCGGTCTGGGCTCCATCGGCGGCCGGCTCGCTGCCCTCGCGCGCGCCTTCGACATGCAGGTGCTGGCGACGCGGCGCGATCCGTCCGCGGGTGCGGGGGCCGCGCACGAGGTGCATGGGATGGAGGCGTTGCCGGCACTGCTGCCACGGGCCGATGCGGTCGCACTCACCTGCCCGCTGACGCCGCAGACGGAAAACCTGATCGACGAGGCGGCGCTGCGCCGGATGCGGCCTTCGGCCGTGCTGGTCAATGTCGCGCGCGGTCGCTGCGTCGATGAAGCGGCGCTGCTCGTGGCGCTGCACGAGAAGCGGATCGCGGCGGCGGCGCTCGACGTCACGCGCGAGGAGCCGCTGGCGGCCAATTCGCCCCTGTGGAACGTTCCAAACCTGCTGCTGACGCCGCACACCGGCGGCGAGACGCGCCGCTACGAGGATCGCGTGATTGACCTGCTGCTGGACAATCTCGATCGGATGTGGCGGGGCGAGGCGGAGTTGCGCAACCAGATCGTCTGACCGTGCGCGCGGCGCTGCTTGCGTCGTTGCTGGCGGCAACGCTTGCGACCCGCGCGGGGGCGTCGTGCGTGCCGGTCGCGGTGGTGCCGCTCGCCGACCGCGCCGGCTACCTGACGCTGCGCGCCGCAATCGGCGGCGTTCCGGTCACGCTGCTGCTCGACACCGGTGCCACCGCGGGACTGGTGCAGGCCGACGCGGCACGCAGCCTGGGGATGCCGGCCGCATCCGACGCGACGGTGCGGATGCGCGGCACCGGCGGCAGTGGTGCGACAGTGCCGATCGTCGCCCTGCCGACGCTCGCACTCGGCCGGCTGCGCATCGACGGGCTGCGGGCGCCGATCTCGGCGCTGCCGCAGGTGCCGCACGTGACGCCGCCGGTCGCGGGCCTGCTTGGCGCCGACGTGCTGTCGCATTTCCAGATCGAGATCGACGTGCCGCGCGGGCGGCTCGCGCTGTATCGCGCCGGCGATTGCGGCGAAGGGCCGGGGTGGCGGCGGAACGCGACGGAGGTGGCATTGACCCGCGCGGGCGACCGGCTGTTCGCCGCGGTGCGGCTCGACGGCGTGGCCCTGCGCGCGCTGCTGGACACCGGGGCGCGCTCGATCATCGTGGGTGCGCGGGCAGCGGCGGCCGCGGGCGCCGTCGCCGCCGTGCTGGCGCGCGAGCCGGGCGGCATCGCGGGCGGCACCGATCTGCACCCGCTCCTGTACCACTGGCACCGTTTCGCGGCCCTGGAGGTCGGGCCGATCGCGCTGCCCGAGCCGACGCTGACGGTCATGCCGATCGAGGAGGACGCGGCGGTGCTGCTGGGCGCGCCGTTCTTCGCGACCCGCAGGGTGTGGCTGCGCTACGATCCGCCGGCGATGTTCGTCCGTGACGCGATGCCGCCCAACGCGATGCAGCCCGGCGCCGTCCACCATCATTGACTTGCGTTGCGGCGGCGTTGCAAGCTCGCGGCAGCCGGGCGCAGCACGGCGCCGCGGCGGGCGGACGCGCGCGGGTGAACCCGCTGCGGCGAAATCGGCTCCATCGCAAAGACCGGGAGGAGAAGACGTGAGCAAGGTACTGGACTTCGTTCGGCCTGGCCTCGCAGGGCTTGGGGCGGCGCTGCTGCTTTCCGCGCCGCTCGCGCAGGCCGAGACGCGGGGGCCGGTGACCGACCCGCTCGGCGTGGTCCGGGTGCCCAAGGGCGCGCCGATCGTGATCGGCGGCTATTGGGTGCTGTCCGGCCCCGACACGGCGCTCGGCCTCGACGAGGAGCGCGGCGTGAAGGTCGCGATCGCCGATCTCGGCGGCAAGCTGCTCGGCCATCCGATCAAGCTCGACGCCGAGGACGACCAGTGCAACGCCGAGGGCGGGCAGACGGCGGCGACCAAGCTCGCGTCCACGCCGAACATGGTGATCGTGCTCGGCCCCGCCTGTTCCAGCGCCGCGACGCCGGGGGCGCCGATCCTGTGGCAGTCCGGCCTGGTTGACATCGACACCGCGGCGACCGCGCCGGCGCTGACGGCCGCCGACCGCAAGCCCGCGTACGACGGGCTCGTGCGCACGGTCTTCAGCGACACCGATCAGGGTGCGTCGGACGCCAACTACATATTCAACGTGCTCAAGTTCAAGCGGGCGGTTGCGATCCATGACGGCAGCCCGTACGCGCAGCAACTCGCCAACGTGTTCGCTGCGGACTTCAAGAAGCTCGGTGGGCAGGTGCTGTCGATCGAGGCCGTGGCGCCCACCGACGTCGATATGCACCCGGTGCTGACGCGGATCGCGACCGAGAAGCCGGAGATCATCTACATGCCGATCTTCGTCGCCGCCACGGCCCAAATCCTGCGCCAGGCGAAGGACGTCCCGGGTCTCGGCCAGACCAAGCTCTATGGCGGCGCCTCGCTGATGGCGCCCGACCTGATCGAGGCGGCCGGACAATCGGTGGTCGGGTTCGAGATCGGGTATCCCGACATCTCGCCCACGGCGATGGGCAAGGATTATCCGAAGCTGATCGCCGAATACAAAAAGATGTTCGGCGAGGCACCGATCTCGGGCTTCCATGCGAATGCCTATGACGCGATGACACTGGCCGCGAAGGCGATCCAGGCAGTCGCCAAGACCGACGCCCAGGGCAATCTCTACATCGGCAAGAAGGCGCTGCGTGATGCGGTCTACGCGACCAAGTTCGATGGCATGAGCGGGCCGATCGCCTGCGATGCGCATGGCGAGTGCGCGAAGTTCAAGGGGGCGGTCTATCAGTTCACCAACGCCGACCCCAAGACCTTCAAGATCGGCACGAACCCGAAGCGGGTTTATCCAACCAGCAGCCCTTGATGATGGCCTATAAGCGTGCTCCGTTGCATCACCGTCATGGTCGGCGGGACCATCGCAAGGACCGGGAGGGAATGACGTGAGCAAGGTACTGGACTTCGTTCGGCCTGGCCTCGCCGGGCTGGCGGCGGCGCTGCTGCTGTCCGCGCCGCTCGCGCAGGCCGCGAAGCTGGGGCCGGTCACTGACCCGATCGGCGTGATCCGCGTGCCCAAGGGCGCGCCGATCGTGATCGGCGGCTATTGGGTGCTGTCGGGACCCGACACGGCACTCGGCCTCGACGAGAAGCGCGGTGCGCAGGTCGCGATCGCCGATCTCGGCGGCACGCTGCTCGGCCATCCGATCAAGCTCGACGCCGAGGACGACCAGTGCAACGCCGAGGGCGGGCAGACGGCGGCGACCAAGCTCGCGTCCACGCCGAACATGGTGATCGTGCTCGGCTCGGCGTGCTCCAGCGCCGCGACGCCGGGGGCGCCGATCCTGTGGCAGGCGGGCATCGTCGATATCGGCACCGCGGCGAGCGCTCCGGCACTGACGGCGCCCGATCGCAAGCCGGGATACGACGGCTTCGTGCGCACGATGTACAGCGACAGCGACACCGGCGTATCGGATGCCAACTACACCTGGAACGTGCTTCACCTGAAGACGGCGGTTGCCCTCCATGATGGCAGCCCGTATGCGCAGCAGCTCGCCCATGTGTTCGCCACTGCCTTCAAGAAGCTCGGCGGCCAGGTGCTCTCGATCGAGGCGGTGGCGCCGACCGACGTCGATATGCACCCGGTGCTGACGCGGATCGCGAGCGAGAAGCCGGACATCGTCTATATGCCGATCTTCGTCGCCGCCGCGGCGCAGCTCCTGCGGCAGTCGAAGGACGTGCCGGGTCTGAGCCACACCAAGCTCTTTGGCGGCGGCGCGCTGATGGCGCCCGACTTCATCGAGGCGGCGGGAGCATCGATCGTCGGCTTCTCGATCAGCTACCAGGACATCTCCCCCGCGGCGCTCGGCAAGAGCTATCCGAAGCTGCTCGCCGAGTACACGAAAACGTTCGGCGAGGCGCCCATCTCCGGCTATCACGCCAACGCCTATGATGCGATGATGCTGGCGGCCAAGGCGATCCAGGCTGTCGCCAAGACCGATGCCGCCGGCAATCTCTACATCGGCAAGAAGGCGTTGCGCGACGCGGTTTATGCCACCACGTTCGACGGCATGACCGGACGGGTCGCCTGCGATGCCCATGGCGAGTGCCAGAAATACAAGGGGGCCGTGTACGAGTTCACCAACGCCGATCCCAAGACCTTCAAGATCGGCGTCAACCCGAAGAAGATCTGGCCGTAGCATGATCCCTGGCGGGGCGGGCGGGGCATGAGCGCGAGCGCCGCCGCCCCGCGACGCGTGCCGTGGCTGCACACGCTGGGCCGGTTCAACGCCGTCGATGTCGTGCTCTGGGCACTCCGGCTCGGCGTCGTGGCGGTGGTGGTGGGCGGCACCATCGGCACGCTGCTGCGCAACCGCTACGATGCCGCGCAATGGACCGATTTCGTCGTCTTCGGCCTGACCATCGGCAGCGTCTATGCCCAGATCGCGCTCGGCTACACGATGGTCTATGGCGTGCTGCGGCTGATCAATTTCGCCCACGGCGACATCATGATGACCGGCGCCTTCGCCGGCTTCTTCGTCGCCCGCCCGCTCGCCGCCTCCGGCTTCCTCGCCAGCCATCCGGTGCTGGGAATGGCGGCCATCCTGGCGGTTGCGGTCGCGGTCTCGACCAGCATCTCGCTGCTCACCGAGCGCATCGCCTACCGCCCGTTCCGCCGCGTCACCGGCCTGGCACCGCTGATTTGCGCGTTCGGCGTCTCGTTTTTCCTCGAGCAGACGTTTCGCGGCATGTTCGGATCGAGCGTCAAATCCTACCCCGACCCGCCGTGGCAGCGCGACGTGTTCCACATCGGGGCCATCGGCATCCCGCGCGTCGATGTGCTGGTGATCGCACTCGCGCTGGTGTTCATGCTGATCCTCTATCTCATCGTGCAGCGGACCAAGATGGGCACCGCGATGCGCGCGGTGTCGGAGGACGCGGAGACCGCGGCGCTGATGGGGATCGACGTCAATCGCGTGGTGGTGTTCACCTTCGCGCTCGGCGGTGCGATGGCCGGGATCGGCGGCGTTTTCTATGCCTTTCTCTACAAGCAGGTCTATTTCTACATGGGCTTCACGCCGGGGATAAAGGCGTTCGGCGCGGCCGTGCTCGGCGGCATCGGCAGCATTCCGGGTGCCATGCTCGGCGGCTTCTTCCTCGGCCTCGTCGAGTCGGTGGGGCCGGCGCTGTTCCTCGACGGCATCGGCATCCCGGCCCCCTATCAGCTTCGCGACGTGATCGCGTTCACGCTGCTCATCATGGTGCTGATCTTCCGCCCGCAGGGGATCCTGGGCGAGCGCATGGCAAAGAAGCGCGCCTGACCATGCGGAGCGCGTGGCAGAGAGCGGTCAGCATCGGCCTGGTGTTCGGTGCCGGCGGCGTCTATCTCGCGGCGGTCGGCGTGCTGCGGATGCTGAACGAGCGCGCGGTGATCGTGCATGTCATGAGCCTTGGGCACGCCACATTGCTGCTGCTCGGCGTCGGTGCCGGCGCGATGGCGGCGGGCGCCGCGGGCATTGCCGTGGCACGGCTCGGACGCGGCGCGCTCGCGGGAGCCCTCGCGGCCGCGCTGGTGGGGGCGCTGGCCGCCGCGGCCGCGTTCATTCCGTTGCAGTCCATCTTCATCGAGCTTTCTGCCCCGCTGGTGAAGCTGCTCGCCTTCGGCCTGGAGCTGCGCGTCGGACTTCCCGTGCTGCTGCTCGCCGGCGCCGGTTGCGGATTGCTGGGTGCGCTGCTGCGGTTGGCACCCGCGATCGCGCGGCGGGTCGCGATCGCGGGCTTTGCGGGCGTGATCGTCGCCGGCGTGTTTCAGGAGCTGATCCAGCTCATGCTGCAATACGAGGGCGTCATCGGCGCGATCCGCGACTTCCTCTACACCTGGGAAGGTCTGCTGCCGCGCGGCGCCGCCGTCGTGTTCGTCGTCGTCGGCGCGGCAAACCTGATCGCGCCCACGCTGCGCCGGGGCCGCCCGCCCAGCAACGCCGAGCGCCGCCGCGAGCGCCTGATCTGGGCCGGGGTGGCACTGCTGGTGCTGGCCCTGATGCCGGTGCTGGCCGGCGCGTATATCGGCCAGGTGCTGATGCTGGTCGGGCTCTATATCCTGATGGGGATGGGCCTCAATCTGGAAGTCGGGCTTGCCGGGCCTGCTTGATCTCGGCTTCGTCGCTTTCTTCGCCGTCGGCGCCTACACCACGGCCCTTCTCACCGCCGCCAATCCGCACGCGCTGATGCACCTCTCCTACTGGGCGGCGATGCCCGTTGCGGTGCTGCTGTCGATCGCGGTCGGCGTGCTGTTCGGGCTGCCCGTGCTCGGCGTGCGCGGCGACTATCTGGCGGTCGCGACGCTCGGTCTGGGCGAGATCGTGCGCATCATCGTCATGTCGGATTTCGCCTCGCCGCTGCTCGGCGGCGCGCAAGGTCTGCTGCAGATTCCGAAACCCAGTCTCGGCCCGATCGCGTTCAACGGACCCGTGCCGCTGTTCTATCTCACGCTGGTCTGCGCGGGGGTTGCAGCCTTCGTCGCCTGGCGGCTGGAGAACTCCCGACTCGGCCGCGCGTGGACCGCGCTGCGCGACGACGAGGACGTGGCGCAGGCGCTCGGCATCAACCTGATCCGCTCCAAGCTGCTCGCCTACGGCCTGGGCGCCGCCTTCGCGGGCCTCGCCGGCTCGATCTTCGCGGTGATGCTGTCGTCGGTGTTTCCGTCGAGCTTCCAGCTGCTGATCTCGATCAACGTGCTGGCGCTGATCATCGTCGGCGGCATGGGCAGCCTGCCCGGCGTCGTGCTCGGCGCGATCGCGCTGATCGGCCTGCCCGAGCTGCTGCGCGAGTTCGGCGACTACCGCTATCTGTTCTACGGCGCGGCGCTGATCGTGATGATGCGGCTCAAGCCCGAAGGGCTTTGGCCGTCGGAGGTGCGCCAGCGCGAGCTGCACGCCGACGACGCGACGGCGGCACTCGACGAGGGCGCCGATCTGGTGCCGGTGCAGCCGCGATGAAAGCGGATGCCAGCGGAAATACGTGACGACCCTTTCGGCGTCGACGACACCCCTCCCCCAACCCCCTCCCGCAAGGGGAGGGGGCTTAGGAGCGCTGCTCCCCCTCCCCTTGCGGGAGGGGGCGGGGGGAGGGGGCAAGAGGTCGATGTGTTGGCGGTCGCCATGAATGGGGGTCTGGGGCCTCCAGGCCCCAGCGGGGTCGAGGGGCGGCGCCCCTCGTCTTGTCTTGACGCCGCTTCTGCAATGCACCGCGCTGACCCGCCGCTTCGGCGGCCTCGCGGCGCTGTCGGCGCTCGATCTGTCGGTGGCGGAGGGCAGCATCCACAGCATCATCGGCCCCAACGGCGCCGGCAAAACGACCGTGTTCAACTGCATCACGCAGAATCTGCGGCCAAGCTCGGGACAGGTGTGGTTTCGCGGCGAGCGCATCGACGGCCTGACACCCGATCGCGTCGCCGCCGCCGGGATCAGCCGCACCTATCAGAACATCCGCCTGTTTCGGACCATCACCGCGATCGAGAACCTGCTGGTGGGGATGCACCTGCATCTTCGCTCGCACTGGTGGGGTGCGGTGCTCGGCACGCCGCACACCCGCGCCGACGAACAGCGCGCGCATGACGAGGCACGGCGGCTGCTCGCGTTCGTGGGCCTGCGCGGGCGCGGCGACATGCTGGCGAGCAATCTCGCCTATGGCGAGCAGCGGCGGCTGGAGATCGGCCGCGCGCTCGCCACCCGCCCGCGCCTGCTGCTGCTGGACGAGCCGACAGCGGGGATGAACCCGCACGAAACCTCCGAGATGATGGCCTTCATCCAGCAGGTGCGCGCGCAGTTCGGCACCACCATCCTGCTGATCGAGCACCAGATGCGGGTGGTGATGTCGATGTCGGACCGCGTCACCGTGCTCGACCACGGCACCAAGATCGCCGAAGGCATCCCCGCCGAGGTGCAGCGCGATCCGGCGGTGATCGAGGCTTATCTCGGCGTGAAGGGCAACGTCGTGTCGGCCGCCGCGCGCGACCATGCGGCGGCGGTGATCGCAGCACCAGGCAACGCCTGATGGCGCTGCTGGAGATCGACGCGATCCACGTCTTCTACGACAAGATCGAGGCGCTCAAGGGCATCTCGATCGCGGTCGAGGAACACCAGATCGTCACCCTGGTCGGCGCCAACGGGGCCGGCAAGTCCACCACGCTGCGCGCGATCAGCGGCGTGCTGCACCCGCGCCGCGGCGAGATCCGCTTCGACGGCCGCCCGCTCGGCGGCATCGGCGCGCACCACATCGCGGCGATGGGGCTGGTGCAGGTGCCGGAGGGGCGGCGCGTGTTCGGCCGCCTGACCGTCGAGGAGAACCTGATGATGGGCGCCTTCACCCGGCGCGACCGCCGCGTGATCGCCGAGGACAAGGAACGGATGATGAACCTGTTCCCGGTGCTGCGGGAGCGCATCCGCCAGGTGGCCGGCACGCTGTCGGGCGGCGAGCAGCAGATGGTCGCGACGGCGCGGGCGCTGATGGCGCGGCCGCGCGCGCTGCTGATGGACGAGCCGAGCATGGGCCTCAGCCCGATGATGGTCGAGCAGGTGTTCGAGACCATCCGAACCATCAACGCGCAGGGGGTGACGATCCTGCTGGTCGAGCAGAACGCGCTGATGGCGCTGTCGGTCGCCGATCGCGGCTACGTGCTGGAGAGCGGCCGCGTCGTGCTCAGCGGGCAGGGGCGGGCGCTGCTCGACGATGCGCGGGTGCGCGAGGCGTATCTCGGCTGAATGTTCGTCGAGTACCCGCCGCCGTCGCTGCGAGGAGCAACGCGACGAAGCAGTCCAGACCCGCCGCACGGTGCCGCGTACCTGGATCGCCGCGCCGGCCAAGCGGCCGGCTCGCGATGACGAGCCTTACTTCGTATTGATCTTGATGTAGCGGTACTGGAAGTTGTCGTCGGCCTGCTGCGCCACCGAGACGCCCTTCTTGGTCGCCCAGACGATCACCTGCTGGTGCAGCGGGATGGTGGGGATGTCGTCCTGGATCAGCTTGATCGCTTGGTCGATCTCCTGATAGCGCTTGGACTCGTCGGTCTGCGAGCCGATGTCGGTAATCAGCTTATCCATTTTCGGGTTGGAGTAGCCGCCGTTATTGAAGATGCCGCGCACGCCGTTGCGCGTGCCGAACATCGCGAACAGGACGTTCTCTGCGTCGTAGGTCGCCGGTGCCCAGCCCACCAGGTAGAAGTCGGTATCGTAGCCCGGTGCGTCGGTCTTGAGAAAGAACTTGGTCTTGGTCTGCGCATTGAGATCGACCGTGACACCGACCTTGGCCAGCATCGAGACGATCGCGGTGCAGATCTGCACGTCCATCACGTAGCGGTCATTGGGGCAGTCCATCCCCAGGCGGAACCCGTTCGGATAGCCCGCCTCGGCCAGCAGCTTCTTTGCCTCCGCCGGGTCCGGCTTCGGGCGCACGTCGAGCTTCGGGTTATACCCGTTCACCCCCGGCCCCCACATCTCCCAGGTCGGATGCGCGAGGCCGCGCATGATCACGCGGGCGATCAGCGGCTCGTCGATCGCGAGCGCGAAGGCGCGGCGCACGCGGACGTCCTTGAGCGGGTTGCGGCCCTTGACGTCGGAACCCTTCAGCTCCGGCCAGGCCAGTTGCAGGCCGAGATAGATCGTGCGCAGCTCCGGATGCTCAAGCACCTTGAGGCCCGGCGAGTGCGAGATGCGGCCGATATCCTGGATCGGCACCGAGTAGATCATGTCCTCCGCACCCGAGAGCAGGGCGGAGACGCGCGTCGCGGCGTTGGAGATCACGTCGAACTCCACGCGATCGGCGTTGCTGGCGTTTTTGTCCCACCAGCCCGGGTTCTTTTCCACCACGGTGCGCCGGTCCGGCTCGCGCGAGACCAGCTTGTAGGGGCCGGTGCCCATCGCGTGGTGCACCGCGTAATTGTCCGCAGTGCCGCCGATGACCACAGGAACGACGGAGTTGTGCTTCTCCATCCACGCCTTGGAGACGATCAGGAAGTTCGTTTGCTCCTGCGGGAAGATCGGATCGACGTGGTTCATCTCGAAATCGACGGTCAGGGGATCGACCTTCTTCGCCTCCTTCACCATCGATAGCGCGTCGCGCATGTCCGATGTCTTCGCCATAATGCGATGGAAGGAGAACACGACATCATCGGCGGTGAACGGCGAGCCGTCCTGCCATTTCACGCCGGGCCGAAGGTGGAAGCGCCAGGTGGTCGGGCTGATCTGCTTCCAGGAGGTCGCGAGCGCCGGCTCGAGCTTGAGGTTGGCGTCGCGCCGCGCCAGCGGCTCGAAGATGTTGCCCAGGAACGAGAGCTGGACGGTCTCCTCGCGCGTCACCGGGTCCATCGCACCGGCGTCGCCGTCATTGGCCCATTTGAACGTGGTCTGGGCCCAGCTCGGCCCCAGCCACAGCACCGCGAGCAGGCCCCCGACGATTGCCCCGATGCGCCGCTTCATCTGCTTGCCTCCCCTGGCGACCAACCAATTCTCGCGCGGCAGGAACCAAGCTACTTCGTCATCTTGATGAAGCGGTACTGGAAGTTGTCATCGGCCTGCTGCGCCACCGAGACGTTCTTCTTGGTCGCCCAGACGATCACCTGCTGGTGCAGCGGGATGCTGGCAACGTCGTTCTGGATCAGCTTGATCGCGTCGTCGATCTCCTGGTAGCGCTTGGACTCGTCGATCTGCGAGCCGATCTGGGAGATCAGCGCATCCAGTTTCGGGTTGGAGTAGCCGCCGTTGTTGACGATGCCGCGCGAACCGTTGCGCGTGCCGAGCAGCGCGAACAGCGCGTTCTCGGCGTCGTAGGTCGCCGGCGTCCAGCCCAGCAGGTAGAAGTCGGTATCGTAGTTCGGGATGCCGGTCTTGAGGAAGTACTTGGTCTTGGTCTGCGCATTGAGATCGACCTTGACGCCGACCTTGGCCAGCATCGAGACGATCGCGGTGCAGATCTGCGCGTCCATCACGTAGCGGTCGTTGGGGCAGTCCATCTCCAGCCGGAACCCGTTCGGGTAGCCCGCTTCGGCCAGCAGCTTCTTCGCCTCCGCCGGGTTGGGCTTCGGGCGCACGTCGAGCTTCGGGTTGTAGCCGTTCACCCCCGGCCCCCACATCTCATAGGTCGGGTGCGCGAGGCCGCGCATGATCACGCGGGCGATCAGCGGTTCGTCGATCGCGAGCGCGAAGGCACGGCGCACGCGCACGTCCTTGAGCGGGTTCTTGCCCTTGACGTCGGAGCCCTTCAGCTCCGGCCAAGCTTGTTGCATGCCGAGAAAGATCGTGCGCAGCTCGGGATGCTCAAGCACCTTCAGGTTGGGCGAGTGCGAGATGCGGCCGATGTCCTGCAGCGGCACCGAGTAGATCATGTCCTCGGCACCCGAGAGCAGCGCTGAGACGCGGGTCGCGGCGTTGGAGATCACGTCGAACTCCACGCGGTCGGCGTTGCTGGCGTTCTTGTCCCACCAGCCGGGGTTTTTCTCGACCACGGTGCGGCGGTCCGGCTCGCGCGAGACCAGCTTGTAGGGGCCGGTGCCCATCGCGTTGTGGACCGCGAAATTGTCGGCGGTGCCGCCGATGATCACCGGCGTGACGGAGTTGTGCTTCTCCATCCATGCCTTGGAGACGATCAGGAAGTCCGATTGCTCCTGCGGGAAGATCGGATCGACGTGGTTCATCTCGAAATCGACGGTCAGGTGGTCGACCTTCTTCGCCTCCTTCACCATCGACAGCACGTCCTGCATCGTCGAGGTCTTCGACATGATGCGGTGGAACGAGAACACGACATCATCGGCGGTGAACGGCGAGCCGTCCTGCCATTTCACGCCGGACCGAAGGTGGAAACGCCAGGTGGTCGGGTTGATCTGCTTCCAGGAGGTCGCGAGCGCCGGCTCGAGCTTGAGGTTGGCGTCGCGCCGCGCCAGCGGCTCGAAGATGTTGCCCAGGAACGAGAGCTGGACGGTCTCCTCGCGCGTCACCGGGTCCATCGCGCCGACGTCGCCGTCATTGGCCCATTTGAACGTGGTCTGCGCCCAGCTCGGCCCCAGCCACAGCACCGACGCCAGCACGCCCGCCGCAATTGCCCCGATCCGCCGTTTCATTGCTTGCGCTCCTCCGATCTTGCCCGCGATAACAGACCGTCCCGTGAACGGAAGCAAGCCCCGATCTTGCGCGCCCGAGCCGCTCCCGACGATCGCGCGCACGAAGCAGCGACGGCCGCGCCGGGCCGCGTCGCGGTCGTGTGGCTGGCGTTCGCGGTGCCGCTGTTCCTGCTCGCCTTCCTCCGCGAATGGCCGCTGCCGACCGGGTGGACGCTGATCGACTGGCACGCGCACGAGCTGCTGTTCGCGGGCCTCGAAGCGGTGCTCGCGCTGCCGGTCGCGGCCGCCGCGCCGCGTGCGCGCGGGCCCCTCGTGGCGCTGTTCGTGATCGGGCGGGCGGCGATCGCGACCTCGGCCTGGCTCGGGCCGCTCGTCGCGGCACTCGCCGATCTTGCCTTTCCCGCGCTGCTGCTGGCACTCGCCGCACGCCGGCCGCCGCGCGACTGGGCGCTGCTGGCGGCTTTGGCGGCGCTGCTCGCTGGCGGACGCCCTGTTCCATCTCGAAGCGGCCTCCGGGCAGCTCGGCCTCGGCTTTCGTCTGGCACTTGCCGACGCGCTCGCCGTCCTCTGCATGGCCGCGCGCCGCGCGCCGCCGCGGCCGGCGCCGTCGGCTGCGGCGCTTGCGGCCGGACTGGTCGCGTGTGCGGTGCTGATCGTGCTGGGCCGGGCTTGGCGCGCGGCTGCTCGATGCCCTGCCGGAGCTGGATCGGGGCGCCTTCGCTGCATCGGGGCCTCGCCGGGCTGGCGGCGATCGGCTGGGCGGTCGGCCGGCGGGCGGCGGCACTCGGGGTGTGGAGCGGCGTGCCGGTCGCGATTGTCGGCGGCGTCGCATTCGCGATCCTGCTGCTCGGTGGCGCCGTTCCCGCCGGACGGCCGGCGCGCGCGGCCGACGCGCTCGCCGGGGCCGCACTCGCCTGCTGGATCGCGGCCCCGGGCGGACGCGCCGCCGCCATCCTGCTGATCGCGGCAGGGACTGGGCAGGCGTTCTGCGGCCTGCCGCCGATCGCGCGCTCGGGCCTGGCGGGGCGGCTCGGGCTGTCGGCGGCGCCGTTCGGGCTTGCGGCACTCGGGGCGGCGTCGCTGTGGCCGCGGCTGGTGACGCCGAGCACCGGGCTGCACGCCCTGGCCGTGGCGCTGGCGGTCGCCGCCGCCGCGGCGCTGGGTGGGCGCGGGATCGCACTGCTCGGCCTGCTGCTCGCGGCCGCGGCTGCGGATCGCGGCACCGTTCAGCCCGCATTACACCGGGCTGTTGAAGCTCGCCGCCCTGTTCTGGCTCGCCGGCTGGATGTGGCTTGCGCGGCGACGGCTCGGCAGCGTTCTAATGCGGGATTGAATTCGCCCTGGAGGAGACTGCGTCATGCGTTCCCTCGGCCTCTCCGCCGCCGTGCTGGCGGCCTTTGCGTCCGCCGCGTCGGCGCAGCCCTATGCGCCGGCGCCGTACGGACCGGCGCCCTATGCGCCGCCGCCCCCGTACGCCGCCGCACCGTACCCGCCGCCGCCTCGGTATGCCGCACCGTCGCCCTACGCGCCGCCGCCGCTGCCGTTCCCGCCGCCGCCGGCCGGCAGCGTCCGGGGCCAGAGGCCAATCCAGCCGCCAATCCCGCCGCCCTGCCGCCGCCGGGCACCACGCCCGGCTACGTCGTCCCGCCGTACAACGAGATCGGCACCGGCCAGTCGCTGCCGACCTCCAACCAGGCCAGCAACATCGACAGCGCCGATACGCGCTCGTTGATCGCGCCGCGCCTGCCGACCCCGCCCGTGGGCGAGGACGCGCCGTTCCGCGCCTACCTCTCCAGCGCGCGGCAGGCGCTGGCGAGCGGGCAGACCGGCGTGGCGCAGGAGGCGCTGGAGCGCGCCGAGACGCGGCTGCTCGACCGCTCGGTGGCCCCGTCGCGGGCGAACGACCCGATCACCGGGCCGGTGGTCCAGCGGCTTGGGCAGGCGCGCCACGCGATCGCGGCCGGCGATCTCGGCGGCGCGATCGGGCTGATCGACAGCATCCTGGGCGCGGGGCCGCCGCCGCCCCAGTGAGCGTTCCAGCAGCGTTCCAGTGAGCGTTGCCGGTTGAGCGCCGCGCGCCTGCCTCGTCGCCGGACGCCGTGACCGAGGCCGCGACCTCGCTGTTCGTGCTGGCGCTGCTGCTCGCCGCCACCGCCGCGGGCGTCGTGCTGCAGCCGATACTGCCCGAGACGCACCGCTCGCGCGACACGATCGAGGCGGTGCGGCTGGCGCTCACCATGATCGTGACCTTCGCCGCCCTGGTGCTCGGCCTGCTGACCACCTCGGTGAAGCAGTCGTATGACGACGTCGATTCCCGGCTGCGCGGCTATGCGGCGATGATGATCCAGGCCGACCAGAGCCTGCGCGAATACGGCGCCGCCACCTGGCCGATGGAGCGCACGCTGCGCGACTTCACCGCCGCCACCATCGCCGACACCTGGCCGGCGGAACCGCGCCCCACGGGCATCTATCCGGTCGGGCTCGAGCACAGCCCGACCGACCCGGCGGAGACGCCCGTGCTCGGCGACATGCTCGGCCGCATCGAGCTCGCGATCCGCGAGCTGCACCCGCCCGACGCACTGCATCAGAAGCTCGCCGCCTACTGCCTCAACCGGGTCGAGCGGCTGGTCGAGCAGCGCTGGATGCTGATCGAGCAGGTGCACAACTCGGTCTCGGTGCCGTTCCTGGCGGTGCTGGTGTTCTGGCTGGTGATCGTGTTCCTCTGCCTCGGGCTGAGCGCGCCGCGCAATTCGCTCGCCTATGTCGTGACCGCGCTGTGCGCGATCGCGCTCGCGGTCGCGATCTTCGTGATCCTGGAGTTCGACGGCCCGTTCTCGGGGCTGATCCAGGTCTCCAGCCAGCCGATGCGCGACGCGCTCGCGCATGTGGACGCCTCGCTCAAGCGTGTGGATGCCTCATTCAACCGGGTGGACACCTCACTCGCCCGCTGACGCCTCGCGGATCAGCGCCTGGCGCAGCGCGTCGAGCGGCACCAGCGCGCCGTCGCGCTCGACGTGCCAGAACGTCCAGCCGTTGCAGCTCGGCGCGTTCTGCACCGCGGCGCCGACCTGGTGGATCGAACCGCGCGCGGCCCCGCTGGCGATGCTGCCGTCGGCGCCGACGGTGGCGCTGATCCGGCGCTGCCGGTCCAGGAGCCGCGCGCCGGGGCGGACGATGCCGCGCTCGACCAGGCTGCCGAACGGGATGCGCGGCGTCTCGCGGGCGCCCGGGCGTGGTGGCGAGGCCGGCGCGCGAGGCCGCGCGCTCGCGGCGGACGCGGCCGAGGGCCGCCTCGACATAGGCCGGGTGGCGCTCGATGCCGATGAAGTGCCGCCCGAGCCGCTTGGCGAGCACCGCCGTGGTGCCGGTGCCGAGGAACGGGTCGAGCACCACGTCGCCGGGCGCGGTCGCGGCCAGCAGCACGCGGTGCAGCAGCGCCTCGGGCTTCTGCGTCGGGTGCAGCTTGAGGCCATGCTGGTTGCGCAGCCGCTCCGGCCCGGTGCAGAGCGGCAGCAGCCAGTCGCTGCGCATTTGCAGATCGTCGTTCAGCGCCTTCATCGCCTGGTAGTTGAAGCGGTGCCGGCTGTCGCGGCTGCGCGCCGCCCAGATCAGCGTCTCGTGCGCGTTGGTGAAGCGCCGGCCGCGGAAATTGGGCATCGGGTTCGACTTGCGCCAGACGATGTCGTTGAGCAGCCAGAAGCCGAGATCCTGCAACGCGGCGCCGATGCGGAAGATGTTGTGGTAGCTGCCGATCACCCACAGCGTGCCGTCCTTGCGCAGCAGCCGGCGGCATTCGTCGAGCCACTCGCGGGTGAAGGCGTCGTAGGCGGGGAAATCGGTGAAGCGGTCCCACTCGTCATCGACGCCATCGACGAGGCTGTCGTCGGGCCGGCGCAGCTCGCCGCGAAGCTGGAGGTTGTACGGCGGGTCGGCGAACACGCAGTCGATCGACCCGCTGGGCAACATGCGCATCATGCGGATGCAGTCGCCGCGCAGGATCTGGTCGAGCGGCAGGTCGTGGACGGCGTCCAAACAGGGGCGTGCTCCGGGCGGCAGCGACCAGACTGGCAGTGGCAGACGCGATGAGACTGGCGGGCGGCCGCGCGCCGCGTCAACCGGCGGGGAAGGCGAGGTCCAGCAGCCGCTCGCGCACCGGGGCGAAGCCGGCGCGGTGATGGCGGGTGGGGCCGAGCCGGGCCAGCGCGTCGCGGTGCGCCTCGGTCGCGTAGCCGGCGTTGGTCTCCCAGCCGTAGCCGGGGCAGCGGGCGGCGAGGCGGGCCATGGCGCGGTCGCGCAGCACCTTGGCGACGATCGAGGCGGCGGCGATCGAGAGCGACAGCCCGTCGCCGCCGACCACGCAGACCATCCGGTGCGGCATCGGCGGCGGCCGGTCGCCGTCGATCAGCACCAGATCGGGGGCCGCCCGCAGCCGCGCCACGGCGCGGCACATCGCGAGCAGGGCGGCGTGCAGGATGTTGAGCCGCGCGATCTCGGCGACCGAGGCGGCGCCGACGCCGATCTCGGCGGCGCCCGAGGCCAGCAGGGCGGCGTAGGCGGCATCGCGCTGCTCGGGGGAGAGGCGCTTGCTGTCGTCGATCAGGCGGGCGAGGCGGCGCGGCACGCCCTGGGGAAAGACGACGGCGGCGGCGAGCACGGGGCCGGCGAGGGGGCCGCGGCCGACCTCATCGACGCCGGCGACGCGGCCACCGTGGGAGCGTTCGAGGCGGAAATGCGGCATCGGCCCCTGGGTAGCACCGGCCGCGGATTCGGGGGAGATCCTCTCCGCCCCCGAGGGCCTGCGGGCGGGGCGGGTGTCGTCTCGTATTACGCGGCTGCGGCCGACAAGGCAGCGGCGCGGACCGCGTCGCTGCCGTAGTGCCGCTCCAGCCGGCGGATCACGAAATGGCCCTCCGCCAGATCGAGCGCGTGGCGCAGGAACGCGTCGTTCAGCGCCGCCCCGGTCGCGGCGCCCACGATCGGCACCGCCTGCAACGCGAGCTTGCGCGACAGCACCAGCCCGTAGCGCGCCCCGACCTGCTCGACCAGCGCCATCACGGTGCCGCCCTGCAGCAGCATCCGCGCGGAAAAATACGACAGCTCGTTCTCGTCCATCCGCTCGTCGGTCCACTCGCCCGGCGCGGGCATCAGCGAGAACACCTCCAGACACGCCGCCCGCGATTGCTCCGTCGTCAAGTCCTCGCCCTCGCGAACCGCGATGCGCGCCACCCCGCGCATGATCGCAAGCGTGGTGAAGGTGACATCGGGCAGCAATCCCGCCATCCCCAGAAACCCGCCCACCGCCCCCGACATTCCCACTGCCGCCCGCGAGATGATCCGCGCCGCGCGCGGCGGCGCGCCGGGCCGCAGGCCGAGCACCGCGACCGTAAATGCGCGCGCCAGGGCCGCCTGCGCCGCCGCCTGCACCTGGGGTGCCAGCGACGGCTCGCCCGGCAGCCGCGTCAGCGCCCGTACCGCGAGCGCACCGGCCGTCGTGACCGCGCCCGCCGCCATATCGGCCAGCCGCACCAGCAACCCGCGCCCACGCCGCAATCGCTGCATCGCGACCGCGAGCTCCGCCCGTGCCTCCGCCGGCAGCCCGTCGTCCTCCTGTCCGGTCGCCACCGGCACGACGTCACTCATCCGCGGGCCTCCCGGACGGACAACGCGGCATCCGCGTCCGGGTGCCCGGCGCTCAGCGGCGCGCCAGCCGCCGTGCCGTGCGCAGCAGGAAGGCGCGGTCGTCCGGGTCGCACTCGCGATACAGCCGCAGCAGCGCCAACTCCTCGCCGGTTCCGGCCTGCCGCGGGGCGCGGTTGTCCTCGCCGAACAGCAGGTACTCCACCGACACTTCCAGCGCCGCCGCCAGCCGCGGCAGATTGCTGCGCACCTGCCCGGCGCGGTCGGTCTCCCACTGCGCGACCGCGCTGCGCGTGACCCCGACCGCCGCGGCCAGCGCCTCCTGCGTCATGCCGCGCGCCGCGCGGATGGTGCGGATGCGGGCGCCAATGCTGGGTGACAACTCGGGAGCTTGGGCCATGCCCGAAGCTATGTCATGTTCGCTAACAGAGTCCAGTTAGATTTGGAGCGGCCGCGGGCGCGGCTATACTGCGGCCGTGACCATCGCGCTTCGCAAGCCGGGCACCGCTGCACGGCTCGCGGGATTAGGCGGCTTCAGGGTCCTCGCAGTAAGGGACGAATACCTAACGTTACGCCTTGCCAGCCTCGTGCTCGGATTCGATCACCCGGATGAGGAGGAACGGAAATGCTGAAGGGCTTCAAAAACTTCCTGATGCGCGGCGACGTCATCGTCGTCGCCGTCGGACTGGTCGTGGCGCTGGCGTTCAGCACCCTCATCAAGGCGTTCACCGACAACATCATCAACCCGCTGATCGCCGCGGCTCAGGGCGGCGTAAAGGGTCCCGGGCTGGGCTGGCAGCTCACCAGCGGCGGCGGCAGCGGAACGTTCCTCAACCTCGGCGGGTTCATCTCCGCGATCATCTACTTCATCATCTTCATGGCGGTCGTCTACTTCCTGATCGTCGCGCCCTACAAGTTCGTCATGGCTCGGCGGGGTAAGACGGTGTTCGGCGACCCGCCCGCGACCAAGACCTGCCCGGCGTGCCTGTCCGACGACCTGAAACCCGCCGCGAGCAAGTGCCAGCACTGCGGATCGGACGTCCGCGGCGTCACCGCCTGACCGGCCGGTTCCTGTTCGAGGGCAAGCCCTAGCAACCGAGGCGCGATCCGGCGCCCGGCACCACGGATCAACACCAGTCCGGCGGCTCGGCCTGCGCCGCCTCGAACGGCACGCGGCTGCCCTCCGGCACCGGCGTCTCGGCCACGTTCAGGATCAGGGCCACCAGCGTGTAGTAGCCGCAGAGCGCGGTCAGCTCGACCACGCCGTGTTCGCCCCAACTGTCGCGCGCTTGCATGAACAGCCGCTCGTCCACCGCCCGGTGGCGGTGCAGGGCCGCGATGAAGTCGTGGGCGAGCAGCAGGGCGGGGGCGGCGCCTCGGGCCGCTCGCTGCGGCCGATCGCAGCGATCACCGGCTCCGGAACACCGGCCGCGGCGGCGAGCGGGGCGTGCACGTGCCATTCGAACTGCGCCCGGCAGGCGCGGGCGGTGACCAGGATCGCGATCTCGGTCACGTCCGCGGGCAGCGTCTTGCCGAAGCGCAGATGCTCGCCCAGGCGCTGCACGTGATCGGCGAGGCGGGGGCTGCGCAGCAGCGGCACGAACGGGCCGCGCAGGCTGCCGCGCGGGCCGGCGATGATCGCCTCCACCACGCGGCGCTGTTCGGCCGATAGCTCGGCATCGGGGATCGCGGGAAAGCGCGTCATGGCGGGATGGCCCTCCGGTTTGCGCGCAGTATAGTGGCGCGGAGCGGATGGGAGGAGAGCATGCCGACGCTGCGCACCGACGACGGCGTGAGCCTCGCCTACCACGAGGCGGGCAGCGGCACGCCGGTCGTGTTCGTCCACGAGTTCGCGGGCGACGCGCGCAGCTTCGAGACGCAATGCGCCAGTTCGCACGCACCCATCGCTGCATCGCCTACAATGCGCGCGGCTATCCGCCATCCGACGTGCCCGGCGATCCGCAGCACTACTCGCAGGATCGCGCGCGCGACGACATCCGCGCCGTGCTCGACGCGCTCGGCATCGCGCGCGCGCATGTCTGCGGCATCTCGATGGGCGCATTCGCGACACTGCATTTCGGCCTGCGCTATCCCGAGCGCGCGCTGTCGCTGGTGGTCGGCGGCTGCGGCTACGGCGCCGAGCAGAGGCGCGCCGCGCCGTTCCGCGCCGAAGCCGAGCAGAATGCGGCCGCCATCCGCGCCGAGGGCATGGCGGCGTTCGCCGCGCGCTATTCGATGGGGCCGGCGCGGGTGCAGCTTCTCAACAAGGACCCGCGCGGCTTCGCCGAGTTCCAGGCGCAGCTTGCGCGAGCACTCGGCGGAGGGCTCGGCGCTGACCATGCTCGGCGTGCAGCGGCTGCGGCCGTCGCTCTATGATCTGCGTGAGCAGCTCGCGGCGATGGCGGTGCCCACGCTGGTCATCACCGGCGATGAGGACGAGCCGTGCCTCGATCCCGGCCTGATGCTCAAGCGCACGATCCCGACCGCGCGGCTCGCGGTGCTGCCCGGCACCGGCCACGCGCTCAATCTGGAGGAGCCGGCGCTGTTCAACCGCCTGGTCGGCGATTTCTGGCGACTGGTCGAGAGCGGGCGGTACGCGGCCACGCGACCGGCGTTCGGTGCTCCGCGGGCATCCTCGGGGAGGAACCATGATCCTCAGCCATATCACGCTCGGCACCGACGATCTCGATCGGGCGGCCGCGTTCTATGACGCGGTTCTGGGCGAACTCGGTATCGCGCGGACGCGCCGCAGCGCCAACTTCGTCGGCTACGGCATCGAGGGCGCAGGGGGCGGTGTTCATCGGCCGCCCATTCAACCAGACGCCGATGAGCGCCGGCAACGGCACCTCGGTCATTTTTCTCGCCCCCTCGCGCGACGCCGTTGATCGGTTCTGGCAGCGCGCGACTGCGCTCGGCGGACGCGACGAGGGCGCACCGGGGCTGCGGCCGCACTATCACGCCAACTATTACGGCGCCTATCTCCGAGACCTGGACGGCAACAAGATCGGCGCGGTCTGCCACGCGCCGGCGCCGGACGCCGCCTGATGGCGCTGCATTTCGAGCGCGCGGAATACGACCGCCGCATCGCAGCGGCCACGCGCGCGATGACGGCGGCGGGCCTCGACGGGCTGCTGCTGTTCCAGCAGGAGAGCCTATACTGGCTCACCGGCTACGACACGTTCGGGTTCTGCTTCTTCCAGTGCCTCTATCTCGGCGCCGACGGGCGCATCGCCCTGCTCACGCGCGCGCCCGATCTGCGACAGGCGCAGCACACCTCGATCATCGCCGATATCCGGATCTGGACCGATGCCGAAGGCGCTGCGCCGGCGGCGCAGTTGCGTGACATGCTGGACGATCTCGGCGCGCGCGGGTACCGGCTCGGGATCGAGACTGACGCGTACGGCCTGACCCACGCCAACGGCCGTGCGGTCGAGGCGGCGCTCGACGGGTTCTGCACGCTTTCCGATGCGAGCCGGCTGATCGATCCGCTGCGCGCGGTGAAGTCGGACGCCGAACTCGCCTGCGTGCGCCGCGCCGCGCTGCTGGCCGACGCGGCACTGGAGGCGGGCCTCGCCGAGACCCGCGCCGGTGCCGATGAGGGGCACATTCTTGCTGCCATGCAGGGCGCCGTGTTCGCCGGCGGCGGTGACTATCCGGGCAACGAGTTCATCATCGGATCGGGGGCGGACGCGCTGCTCTGCCGATACAAATCCGGCCGCCGCACTCTGGCGGCCGAGGACCAGCTCACGCTCGAATTCGCCGGCGTGTGGCGGCACTATCACGCGGCGCTGATGCGCACGGTGATCGTGGGAACCCCGCGGCCGCGGCACCGCGCGCTGCACGCCGCCTGCGCCGAGGCGCTCGCCGCCTGTGAGGCGCTGCTGCGGCCCGGACGCAGCGCGGGCGAGGTGTTCGAGGCGCACGCGCGCGTGATGGACGCGCACGGCATGGCGGCGCACCGGCTGAATGCCTGCGGCTACAGCCTCGGCGCGCGGTTCACGCCAAGCTGGATGGATCGGCCGATGTTCTACGCCGGCAACACCACGGTGCTGCAGCCGGGGATGGTGTTCTTTCTCCACATGATCCTGATGGATAGCGAAACCGGCACCGCGATGACGCTCGGCCGCACCTCGATCATCACCGCCGCGGGTGCCGAGACACTAAGCCGCGCACCGCTCGACCTGCTGCTTCGCTGAACCGTGCCGGGGCGGGTTGAGGCGGGGGCGGGTTGAGGCGGCGGCGGCTCGCCCCAATCTGTTCAACCGCGCCACCCGCCATGCGCTATAGGTTTTCAGGAATGGCGATTGGGCCGATCGGCCGAAGGGGAACGAGAGTGGAACAGGACCTCGACCGTCTCTGCATCGACACGATGCGCACGCTGGCGATGGATGCGGTGCAGAAGGCCAATTCCGGTCACCCCGGCACGCCGATGGCGATGGCGCCGGTCGCCTACACGCTGTGGCAGGAACGGCTGCATTTCGATCCCGCCGACCCGCTCTGGCCGAACCGCGACCGCTTCGTGCTCTCCTGCGGTCACGCCTCGATGCTGCTTTATTCGCTGCTGCACCTGACGCAGACCCGTGCGGTCGCGAAATACGAGGTGCGCGACAAGCCGACCGTTTCGCTCGACGACATCAAGAAATTCCGCCAGCTCGACAGCTCGACGCCGGGCCATCCCGAGTACCATCTCACCGGCGGCGTCGAAGCGACCACCGGTCCGCTGGGACAGGGGGCGGGGATGTCGGTCGGCATGGCGATCGCCGAGCGCTGGCTCGCCACGCGCTACAATCGTCCCGGAATGGCGCTGATCGACTATAACGTGTTCGCGCTGTGCAGCGACGGCGACATGATGGAGGGCATCTCGGGCGAGGCCGCCTCGATCGCCGGCCACCTCAAGCTCTCCAATCTCTGCTGGATCTATGACAGCAACCGCATCTCGATCGAAGGATCGACCAACCTCGCCTTCAGCGAGGATGTTGGGACGCGCTTCCTCGCCTATGGTTGGAACGTGCTGCATGTGCGCGACGCCGAGGACCGCGCCGCGTTCCGCGCCGCCCTCGCCGGCTTCGACCGCGAGCAGAGCCGGCCCACCATGATCATCGTGCAGAGCCATATCGCCTTCGGTTCGCCGCACAAGCAGGACACCCGCGAGGCGCACGGCGAACCGCTCGGCGAGGACGAGGTGCGCGCGACCAAGCGCGTCTATGGCTGGCCCGAGGACGCGCATTTCCTGGTGCCCGACGGCGTCTATGACCATTTCGCGCACGGCATCGGCGCCCGCGGCGCGGGCCTGAACAAGGAATGGCGCGAATTGTTCGAGAAATATCGTGCCGAGCATTCCGACCTCGCCACCGAGTTCGAGCACATGGAGCGGCGCGAGCTTCCCGAGGGCTGGGAGCGCGCGATCCCGAGCTTCCCCGCCGACGAGACCGGCCTTGCGAGCCGCAACTCCTCCGGCGCGGTGCTGAACAAGCTCGCGGAAGTGGTGCCGTTGCTGCTCGGGGGTGCCGCCGATTTGTCGCCCTCCACCAAGACCAACCTCAAGTTCAAGGAGGCGGGCGAATTCGAGGCCACCAACTATGCCGGCCGCAACTTTCATTTTGGCATCCGCGAGCACGCGATGGGCGCGATCTGCAACGGCATGTCGCTCTCCAAGCTGCACGCCTACGGCTCCACCTTCCTGATCTTCTCCAGTTACATGCGGATGCCGATCCGCCTGTCGGCGATCATGGAACTCCCCGTGACCTGGATCTTCACCCACGACAGCATCGGCGTGGGCGAGGACGGGCCGACGCACCAGCCGATCGAGCAGCTTGCGGCGCTGCGCGGCATTCCCGGGCTGAACACGATCCGCCCCTGCGACGCGAACGAGGCGGCCGAGGCGTGGCGTGTCGTGTTGAAGTCGAAGCACGAACCCTGCGCCCTGATCCTGAGCCGGCAGAAGCTGCCGACGCTCGACCGCAGCAAATACGCCGCCGCCTCGGGCCTCGCGCGCGGCGCCTACGTACTCGCCGATCCCGCCGACGGGCGGCCGGAGGTGATCCTGATCGGCACCGGCAGCGAGGTCCTGCTGTGCGTGCAGGCGCACGAGGCGCTGGCGAAAGAGGGCCTGCGCACTCGCGTCGTCTCGATGCCGTGCTGGGAGCTGTTCGAGAAGCAGGACCAGGCGTATCGCGACCGCGTGCTGCCGCCTGACATTCTCGCCCGCGTCTCGGTCGAGCAGGCGGCCACGCTGGGCTGGGAGCGCTATGTCGGCATGCACGGCACGATCATCGGGATGCGCAGCTTCGGTGCCTCGGCGCCGCTCAAGGCCTTGCAGGACAAGTTCGGCTTCACGGTCGAGAAGGTCGCGGCTGCCGCGCGCGCGCAGCGCGACCGCACCCGCGCGCGGCGGCAGGCCGCCGAATAGAGGAGCCGCAGATGAATCCGCTGAAGCAGTTGGAGACGGTCGGCCAGTCGCCCTGGCTCGACTACGTCAAGCGCAGCCTGATCGAGAAGGGCGAGCTCAAGACCCTGATCGAGCGCGACGGGCTGAAGGGCGTCACCTCCAATCCCTCGATCTTCGAGAAGGCGATCGGCGAGAGCGACGAGTATGTCGATGCGCTGAAGGCGTTCCAGAAGAAGGCCGATCACGGCATCTCGGCAATCTACGAGCACCTGGCGATCGCCGACATCCGCGCCGGAGCCGACGTGCTGCGACCCGTGTATGAGGCGAGCGGCGGGCGCGACGGCTATATCAGCCTGGAATGCTCGCCCTATCTCGCCAATGACACCGAGGCGACGATCGACGAAGCGTTGCGGCTGTGGTCTGTGGTCGAGCGGCCGAACCTGATGGTCAAGGTGCCGGCGACCGAGGCGGGCATCCCGGCGATCCGGCAACTGATTGGGCGCGGGCTCAACATCAACGTGACGTTGCTGTTCGGCGTCGGCATGTATGAGAGGGTGGTGGACGCGTACATCACCGGTCTCGAGGACCTGGCGCGTGCGGGCGGCGACGTCTCGCGCACCGGCAGCGTCGCGAGCTTCTTCGTCAGCCGCATCGACAGCGCGGTGGACAAGGAACTCGACCGCGTCGGCGACAAGGGCGCGGCCGAGCGGCTGCGCGGCAAGACCGCGATCGCAAACGCCAAGCGCGCCTATGCCCGCTACAAGGCGCTGTTCGCCGGCCCGCGATGGCAGGCGCTGGCGGCGGCCGGGGCCAAGACCCAGCGGCTGCTGTGGGCATCGACCAGCACCAAGAATCCAAAGTATCGCGACACGCTCTATGTCGAGCAGCTGATCGGCCGCAACACGGTGAACACGATGCCACCGGCGACGATGGATGCGTTCCGCGACCACGGCGAGATCATCCCCGATGCGGTCGAGCGCGATCTGGACGCGGCGGAGGCCGACCTCGTGGCGCTGGAAAAACTCGGCATCTCGCTCGATGCAGTGACGACGAAGCTGATCGGGGATGGCGTGCGGCAGTTCGCCGATGCCTTCGACGAGTTGCTGGGTGCAGTCGCGCGGCGGCGCCGCACGCTGTTCGAGGGCGATCACGCAAGTCTCTCCATCCGTCCGAACGATGATGCGCTGGCGCGTGCGATCGCCGAGGAGATGGAGGCCTGGCGCAAGGACGGGCGCATCCGCCGACTCTGGGCCGGGGACAAGTCGCTGTGGACCGGGCACGACGAGGCGCAGTGGACCGGCTGGTTGCATGTCGTCGAGCAGCAGCTTGACGACGTGGCGAGCCTGCAGAGCTTCGCCGCCGAGGTTCGCGCCAAGGGCTACACCGATGTCGTGCTGCTCGGCATGGGCGGATCGAGCCTCGGGCCGGAGGTGCTCGCGCAGAGTTTTGGTCCGCAGCCGGGCTGGCCGCGGTTTCACATGCTCGACAGCACCGATCCCGCGCAGATCCGCACGCTCGATGCCGCGATCGATGTGGGCCGCGCGCTGTTCATCGTGCAGTCGAAATCCGGCAGCACGCTGGAGCCCAACATTTTCATGGCGCATTTCCTCGACCTCGCCGAAAAGAGCGTGGGCGAGGGACGCGCGGCCGAGCACTTCGTCGCGGTGACGGATGCCGGTTCGTCGCTGGAGGCGGAAGCGCGGCAGCACGGTTTCGCGCACGTGTTCCACGGCGTGAAGTCGATCGGCGGCCGCTACTCCGTGCTGTCCAATTTCGGCATGGTGCCGGCCGCCGCGATCGGCCTCGATGTGCGGAAGTTCCTGGAAGGGACGGAGCACATGGTGCGCGCCTGCGGTCCCGACGTGCCGCCGGCGGAGAATCCGGGCGTGCAGCTCGGCGTCGCCCTCGGCATCGCCGCAAAGCGGTTCGGGCGCGACAAGGTGACGATCATCGCCTCGCCGGGCATCGCCGATGTCGGCGCCTGGCTCGAACAGCTCATCGCCGAGAGCACCGGCAAGCAGGGGCGGGGGCTGATCCCGGTGGATGCCGAGCCCCTCGGGCCGCCCGATCGCTACGGGCGGGATCGGTTCTTCGCCTACCTGGCCCTTTCGGGGCAGGAGGACGCGGCCCAGCGCGACGCGATCGCAGCACTGGAACGCGCTGGCCAACCGGTCGCGCATATCGCGCTCGCCGATCAATGGCATATCGGGCAGGAGTTCTTCCGCTGGGAGATGGCAACCGCCGTCGCCGGGGCCGTGATCGGCATCAATCCGTTCGACCAGCCGGACGTGGAGGCAAGCAAGGTCAAGACGCGCGCGCTCACCGACGACTACGAGAAAACCGGCAAGCTGCCGGAGCAGTCGCCGATCTTTCGCGCTCACGGCGTGGCTCTCTACGCCGATCCGCGCAACGCGCGCGAGCTCGGCGAAGAAGCGTCGCTTGCCACCTATCTGCGCCGCCATCTGGAGCGGGTGAATGACGGAGACTACGTCGCACTCCTCGCCTATATCGAGCGCAACGCCGCGCATACCGAGGCGCTGACCGCTGTGCGCACCCGCATCCGCGATGCGAAGCGGGCGGCGACCTGCCTCGGTTTCGGGCCGCGCTTCCAGCACTCGACCGGGCAGGCCTACAAGGGCGGACCCAACTCCGGGGTGTTCATCCAGCTCACCTGCGACGATCCGGCCGACCTGCCGGTGCCGGGTCATCGCTACAGCTTCGGCGTGGTGAAGGCGGCGCAGGCGCAGGGCGATTTGGAGGTTCTGGTGGAGCGGGGCCGGCGTGCGGTGCGGGTGCATCTGCACGACGTCAACACCGGCCTCGCGACACTCGCGCGCGCGATCGACGAAGCGCTTTCGTAAGGGGGATTCCGAGCCAATGCAGATCGGCGTGATCGGCCTCGGCCGCATGGGCGGCAACATCGTGCGCCGACTGATGCGCGCGGGGCATTCCTGCGTCGTCTACGACGCGAACGCGAAGACCGCACAGGCGCTCGGCGCGGAGGGTGCCAAGCCGGCCGGCTCGCACGCGGAGATGCTGAAGGCCCTCGGCCCAAGCGCGCGTGCCATCTGGGTGATGCTGCCCGCGGGCCACATCACCGAGGAGACAATCACCGATCTCGGCACGCGGATGTCGCGCGGCGACATCGTGATCGACGGCGGCAACACCTTCTACAAGGACGATATCCGCCGCGCCAAGGCACTCGCTTCTAAAGGCATCGACTATGTCGACGTCGGCACCTCGGGCGGCGTGTGGGGACTCGAGCGCGGCTATTGCATGATGATCGGCGGCAGGCCCGAGGTGGTGAAGCATCTCGATCCGATTTTCTTGGCGCTCGCGCCGGGTCGCGGCGATATTTCCCGCACGCCCGGGCGTGAGCAGCGCGACCCGCGCGCCGAACAGGGGTACATCCACGCCGGCCCCTGCGGCGCCGGGCATTTCGTCAAGATGGTGCATAACGGCATCGAATACGGCATCATGCAGGCCTACGCCGAGGGTTTCGACATCCTGCACAACAAATCGGGCGAGGAATTGCCCGAGGACGAGCGTTTTTCGCTCAATATGCCCGACATTGCCGAGGTGTGGCGGCGCGGCAGCGTCATTTCGTCGTGGCTGCTCGACCTCGCGGCGATGGCGCTGGTGAAGAACGAGTCGCTGTCGGACTTCTCGGGCTTCGTGCAGGATTCCGGCGAGGGCCGCTGGACGATCGAGGCGGCGATCGAGGAGGCGGTGCCCGCCGAGGTGCTGTCGGCCGCACTCTATGCACGGTTCCGCTCGCGCCAGCAGCACAGCTACGCCGACCGGATGCTGTCCGCGATGCGCTTCGGCTTCGGCGGCCATATCGAAGGCCACGCCCCCGATGCGCCCGCGCCGGCCGCAGCCAAGCCGGCGGCGGAGTGAGCGGGATGGCCGACGAGCAGCGTCCGCACCGCACCCGCATCGTCGCGGCGGCGCCGCGCGGCAAGCCGAAGCCGGCCGACCCGTGTGCCATGGTGATCTTCGGCGCCGGCGGCGATCTGACCAAGCGGCTTGTGGTGCCGGCACTCTACAACCTTTCGCGCACCCGCATCCTGCCGGAGAATTTTGCTCTGATCGGCGTCGATCTGGCGCAGAACACCGCGGATGGGTGGCGCGACCATCTGCTCTCGACGCTCAAGGAGTTCGTCGGCAACAAATCGGCCGAATTCAGCATCGACCATATCGACCAGGCCGCGTGGGACCGGCTCGCCGCCACCATGTCCTACGTGCAGGGCGACCTCACCGATGCAGGACTCTACGACAAGCTCGGCCACGCGCTGCAACAGGTCGAGACACAACATCAGACCAAGGGAAACGCGATCTTCTATCTCGCCGTCGCCGACCGCTTCTTCGGAACCGTGGTCGATCGTCTCGGCCAGTCCAAGCTCTCCGACGAGGCCGGGCATGACGGCACGCCCCGCTTCTGGCGCCGGGTGGTGATCGAGAAGCCGTTCGGCCACGACCTCGAATCCGCACGGGCGCTCAACGCGCGCGTGCTGAAGGTGCTGCACGAGGACCAGGTGTTCCGCATCGACCATTTCCTCGGCAAGGAGACGGTGCAGAACATCATGGCGTTCCGCTTTGGCAACGGCCTGTTCGAGCCGATCTGGAACCGCGAGCGGATCGACCATGTTCAGGTCACGGTCGCCGAGACCGTCGGCGTCGAGGGGCGGGGCAAGTTCTACGAGGCGACCGGCGCGCTGCGCGACATGGTGCCGAACCACGTTTTTTCGCTGCTCGCAATGGTGGCGATGGAGCCGCCGGTCTCGTTCGAGGCGAACGAGATCCGCACCAAGAAGGCCGAGGTGTTCGCGGCGATGGCCCCCTGCCGCCCGCAGGATGCGGTGCGCGGCCAGTACGGCCCGGGCACGGTGCTCGGCAAATCGGTCGTGGCCTACCGCTCGGAGCCGAACGTCGCTTCGGACAGCAACACCGAGACCTACGTCGCGATGAAGCTCGCGATCGACAACTGGCGCTGGTCAGGCGTGCCGTTCTATCTGCGCACCGGCAAATACATGGCGCGCCGCTCGACCGAGATCGCAATCCAGTTCAAGCAGGCGCCCTATGCGCCGTTCGACGCAACCCCGGTTGCCAGCCTGCGGCCGAACTGGCTGGTGATCCAGATCCAGCCGGAAGAGGGCATCTCGCTGCAATTTGAAGTGAAGCGCGCCGGCCCCTCGATGGACCTCGCCGCCGTGCGCATGAGCTTCCGCTATTCCGACTGGTTCCCGCCGGAGCCGAATGTGGGCTACGAGACCCTGCTCTATGACGTGATGATCGGCGACACGACGCTGTTCCATCGTGCCGATGAGGTCGAGCGCACCTGGGCCGTGGTGCAGCCGGTGCTGGATGCGTGGGCGGCGGCCAAGGCCGATTTCCCGAACTACGTCTCCGGCAGCGATGGACCGGATGCGGCCGACGAGCTGATCGGGCGGGACGGCGACCGCGAATGGCGCTCGGTCGCCAATCCCGACGGCGACGACCACGAGCCCGACAAGCACGAGCCCGACAAACACGGGGGCACCCACTGATGGCACGCGACATTGGCTTGTTTCTGGCCGACGTGGACGGCGCGCTGGTAACGCAGGACAAGGTTCTGACGGAGCAGGCGAAGGAGGCCGTCCGCGCGCTGCACGACGCGGGCATCAAGCTCGCCATCACCAGCGGCCGGCCGCCGCGCGGGATGCACATGCTGGTCGAACCGTTGTCGCTCAAGACCCCGATCGCTGGGTTCAACGGCGGCGTGTTCACGCGGCCGGACTGGTCCGTGATCGACCAGCATACGCTTTCGCCCGAGGCGGCAAAGAAGGCGCTTTCACTGATCCTCGATCACAAGCTCGATGCCTGGGTCTATACCGGCGAGGACTGGCTGATCCGCGATCCCAAGGCCCCGCACGTCGCGCGCGAGGCCTGGACGGTGAAGTTCGATGCAACCGTGGTGCCCAAGTTCACCGACGAGCACCTGCAAAAGGCAGTGAAAATCGTTGGCATTTCCGATGATCTTGACCTGGTCGCGAAGACCGAGCAGGCAGCGCAACAGGCGCTTGGCAAGGAGGCGAGTGCGGCGCGCTCACAGCCCTACTATCTCGACGTGACGAACCCGCAGGCGAACAAGGGCACGGTCGTGCATACGCTCTCGCGTCTGCTCGGCATTCCGCGCGAGCGCATCGCGACCATGGGCGACATGCCGAACGACGTGCTGATGTTCCGCGAAAGCGGCTTCTCGATCGCGATGGGCAACGCGAGCGACGAAGTGAAGAAGCAGGCCACTGCCGTCACCGACAGCAACGAGGAGGAGGGCTTCGCGCACGCCGTGCATCGCCTGATCCTGGAGGCATCCGCCTCATGACCCCGGCCCGCGGCAGCTTGCACACCTTCGCCGACCCGGACGCGCTGGCCGAGGGTGCGGCGGCGTTCCTCTGCGACCAGGCGGAGCGCAGCCATGATCGTTTCATGCTGGCGCTTTCCGGCGGCTCGACGCCGAAGCGGCTCTATGAGCGCCTCGCCGCCTCGCCGTTCGTCAAGCGCTTTCCCTGGTCGCGCACGCAATTCGTGATCGGCGATGAGCGCTTCGTGCCGCCCGATCACCCGGACAGCAATTTCCGCATGGTGCGCGAGGCGATGTTTTCCCACGCCCCGGTGCCGCCGGGCAACGTCCATCCGGTGCCGACCGAGGGTCTCGACGCGGACGCGGCAGCAGACGCCTACGATCGCACGCTGCGGCACCTCTATGGCGCCGATGCGCTGGAGGCCGACAAGCCGCTGTTTGACGTCTGCCTGCTCGGTCTCGGCGAGGACGGCCATACCGCATCGCTGATCCCAGGCCAGCCGGTGCTGCACGAGCACGCGAAGTGGGTCGCAGCCGTGCCGGCGGGGCGGACAGAGGTGCGGATCACGCTGACCTATCCGGCGCTCGAAAGCAGCCACGTGACGATCTTCCTCGTCGAGGGGGAAAAAAAGCGCGAGATTCTCGATCGGATGCTGTCCGGCGACCGTTCGGTGCCGGCCGGGATGCTGCGTCCGGCGGGCGAGCTGCTGTGGTTCGCCGATCGCGCCGCCGCCGGGCGCTGGGCCGGATGAGCGACGCCGACGCGGCCAAGCGCACCGCCGCCGCGGCGGCGGTGGCGCTGGTCGAGGACGGGATGCGGCTGGGCCTGGGCTCCGGCAGTACCATGCGCCATGCGGTCGCGGCTCTGGCGCAGCGCATCGCCGCCGAAGGCCTGCACGTCACCTGCATTCCCACTTCCATCGAGACCGAGCAGCAAGCCCGCGCGCTCGGCATCCCGCTTGCCGATTTTGTCGCGATCGACCGGCTCGATCTCGCGATCGACGGCGCCGACGAGGTCGAGCGCGGCACGCTGCGGCTGATCAAGGGCCTCGGCGGCGCGTTGCTGCGCGAGAAGATCGTGGCCCAGGCGGCCGCGCGATTCGTGATCCTCGCCGATACGTCGAAACTCGTGGACACGCTCGGCGCGCGCGCACCCCTGCCGGTCGAGGTGACGCGCTTCGGCCACGAACAGACCGCGCGGCGGATCGCGGCGCTCGGGGCCGCACCGACGCTGCGGCTTCGCGATGGTGCGCCGTTCGTCAGCGACGGCGGCAATCTGATCCTCGACTGTGCGGGTTTTGCGCCGATCCGCGACCCGCAGACGCTGCAATGGCGGCTGCGCGCGATCGCGGGCGTGGTGGAGACCGGGCTTTTTCTCGACGGTGTGGAACAGGCGATTATCGGCGCGTCCGACGGTTCGGCGCAGGTTCTGCGCGCCGGCTGAAGAAAAGAAATGTCGCAGCCGCCGACGCTCAATCACGCGCTTACCCGCCCCGTCGTCATCGTGCTGATGGGCGTCTCCGGCTCGGGCAAGACGACGGTGGGCGTGCTGCTCGCGGCGGCACTCGGTTATGCATTCCAGGAAGGCGACGACCTGCACCCGCCGGCCAACGTCGCCAAGATGCGCGCCGGGCACCCGCTCGACGACGCCGACCGGATGCCCTGGCTGCACAGCATTGCCGCTGTGATCGACGGCTGGCGCGCGCGCGGCGTCGGCGGCGTGGTGGCGAGCTCGGCGCTGAAGCGGCGCTACCGCGACATTCTGATCGGCGAGCGCGCGGGCGTCGTGCTCGTCTACCTCAAGGGCACGCACGAGCTGATCGCGCGTCGCGTGGCGGCGCGGCACCATCGCTACATGCCCGCCGCCCTGCTCGGCAGCCAGTTCAGCACGCTCGAGGAGCCGGCGCCCGACGAGCATCCGCTGGTGGTCGATGTGGGCGGCACGCCGGCCGAAATCGCGGACCGCATCGTGGCGGAGCTGAGGGCGCGCGAGCGAGGATCATGACAGGCTTGTGAAAGGGGCGCCGATCGGGCACGTTCGTGCGCAAACAGCACCGACCGGGAGGCGAACGATGTCCATCCTGACCCGCCGCGCGGCGCTCGCGCTGCCGCTCCTCGCCCCTGCCGTTGCCTCCGGCATCGCCCGCGCGGCCCCCGCGGCGGTGAAGATCGGTGCCACTTATCCGCTGAGCGGCGCGGTCGCCTCGGCGGGTGCCGAGATGAAGGCGGCGATCGAGGTCGCGGAGGATATCGTCAACACCAAGCACCCGGAACTCGAGGCGCTGCCGCTCGCCGCGGGCGCCGGCCTGCCGGGGCTCGGCGGCGCCCCGGTGCGGACGATCTTCGCCGACCATCAGGGCAACCCGGCGGTGGCGCAGAGCGAGACGCTGCGGCTGATCACGCAGGATCGCGTGGTCGCGATGGTCGGTGCCTACCAATCGAATTGCACGCTGACCTCCTCCGCGGTCGCCGAGCGCTACGGCATCCCGTTCGTTGCCGGCGAGAGCTCCGCCCCGAGCCTGACCGAGCGCGGCTACAAATGGTTCTTTCGCACCACGCCGATCGGCACCGATTTCGGCCGCGCCTATGGTGCCTTCCTGGCCGGGCTCGCGCAGTCCGGGCACAAGATCGCCGACGTGATGGTGGTCAACGAGAACACCGAATACGGCAGCTCGACCGGTGATGCGATCCTCGGCGGCCTGAAGGCGCACGATCTGAAGCTCGCCGGCCGCATCGCCTACAATGCCAACAGCGCCGACGTGAGCGCGCAGGTGCTGCAGATGAAGCAGGCGCACCCGGACGCGATCATCTTCGTCAGCTACACCTCCAACTCGATCCTCTACATGAAGACGATGCACAACCTCAACTACAAGCCGGCGGTGCTGATCGGCGATGATTCCGGCTTCTCCGACCCGAGCTTCATCAATGCGGTCGGCAATCTCGCCCAGGGTGCGATCAACCGCAGCAGTTGGGATGTGGGCAAGCCCGGCAGTACCACCTACATCGTCAATTCGCTGTATCGCAAGCACACCGGCCGCGACATGGACGACACCTCGGCGCGCGCGATGCAGGGTTTTTTGACGCTGTGCGATGCGATCAACCGCGCGGCATCGACGGCGCCGGCGAAGATTCAGGCGGCGCTGCGCGCGACCGACCTCAAGGCCTCGCAGCTCATGATCGGCTATGACGGCGTGAAGTTCGGCCCCAACGGGCAGAACACGCTGGCGGCGACGCTGCTGGTGCAGTTGCGGGGCAAGCAGTACGTCGCGGTCTGGCCGCAGCGCGAAGCGACCGCGAAACTGGAGCTGCCGTTCCAGGGCTGGAGCTGAGCCAAGCGGTGGCGCACCACGTCTCCCCCTCCCCTCGCGGGAGGGGGTTGGGGGGAGGGGGCGCGTCGCTCCGGCATGGGTGCTGCTGCACCCCTCACCCCGACCCTCCCCCACAAGGGGGGAGGGAGGTAGCGCCCGTGATCCTCGCCCAGGTCGTCGTCTCCGGCCTGCTGCTCGGTGCGGTCTATGCGCTGTTCTCGTCGGGCCTCACGCTGATCTGGGGCATGATGAACGTCATCAACTTCGCGCACGGCGATTTCGTCATGCTGGCGATGTACGTGGCGTTCTTCGCCTGGACGCTCGGTCATGCCGGCCCCGGCGTGGCGCTGCCGCTCGCGGCACTCGGCCTGTTCGGCCTGGGCGCGCTGGTCTATTTCGGCCTCATCCGGCACGTGATGCGCGGGCCGCTGCTGGCACAGATCCTCGCCACCTTCGGCCTCGCCCTGCTGCTGCGCTACGCGGCGTTCTGGGCGTTCTCGGCGAACTTCGTGACCCTGCCGGGCAATCTCGTCGGCGGCACGCTGGTGATCGGCGGCCTGCGGCTGGAGGCCTCGCGCCTGCTCGCGGGCGGGGTGGCCCTCGTGCTCACGCTCGCGATGCACCTGATGCTGACGCGCACCATGCTCGGCAGCCGGATGCTCGCGGTCGCCGAGGATCGCGCGGCGGCGATGCTGGTCGGCATCAGGCCGGATCGGATGCAGGCGCTGGCGTGGGGGCTGGGCGGCGCCAGCACCGGGCTGGCGGGCGCGCTGATCGCGCTTTTTTACTACATATCTCCCAACGTCGGCGAGGCGCTCACGCTGATCGCCTTCGTCGTCGTGTGCTTGGGCGGTTTCGGCAGCGTGCCGGGCGCGCTGCTGGCCGGGCTGCTGATCGGGGTGTGCGAAGCGCTCTCCGCCTATTGGCTCGGGCCGGTGTATCAGGACGTGGTGGTGTACGGACTGTTTCTGGTCGTCCTCTGGGTGCGGCCGCAAGGCTTGCTGGGCACCGCATGACGCGCACCCAGCGCGCGGTCCTGCTGCTGCTCGTCGCCGTCGCGATCGTCTGGCCGCTGCTGGTGGACAACGAGTTCTATCAGCGGATCGGCGCACTGGTCATGCTCGCGGCGATCTCCGCCTCGGCGTGGAACCTGATCGGCGGCTATGCCGGGCAGGTCTCGATCGGGCACGCGATGTTTTTCGGCACCGGCGCCTATGCCTCGCTGGTCTGCTTCACCGATCTTGGCTGGCCGCCGATCGCGGGCGCGCCGGTCGGCGTCGGGGTCAGCCTGCTGCTGGCACTCGTGGTCGGCACGCCGACGTTCCGGCTGCGCGGCCATTATTTCTCGATGGCGACGATCGCGGCGGCCGAGCTGATCCGCATTCTGGTGGCAACGATCAAGCCGCTCGGCGCCGCGGTCGGGCTGATGGGGCCGGCGACGCCGCGCAGCATCGCCGACCTCTCGTTCCGCAGCCCGCTGCCGTACTACTACATCTTCGCTTGCGTGCTGGCGGTGCTGCTGGCGCTGACCTGGGCGCTGGAGCGCGGCCGGCTGGGCTACTACTTGCGGGCCGTCAACGGTGGCGAGCGCGCCGCGCGCAGTCTCGGCGTGGGCGTGCTGCAAACCAAGCTCGCGGCGCTGCTGCTTTCGGCCGCCTTCACCGCGATCGCCGGCTCCCTCTATGCGGTGATGGTCGGATTCGCCGATCCCGACAGCGTGCTCGGCATCCTGGTCTCGGTGAAGATGGTGCTGATGGCAGCGCTCGGCGGCGCCGGCACGCTGTTCGGGCCGCTGCTGGGGGCGGTGATCCTGGTGCCGCTCGAGGAATGGACCAACGCGGTGTTCGGCGGCTCCGGCACCGGCATCACCTACGTGATCTACGGCGCCATCATCCTGCTGATCGCGCGCTTCCAGCCGGGCGGGCTGGTCGAGTTGTGGCGCCGCGCGCGCGCCCGCCATGCTGCTTGAGGCGCCCACGCTGCTACAGGCGAGGGGCGTCGTGCAGGCGTTCGGCCGCCTGCGCGCGGTCGATGGCGCCGATCTCGACGTGGCCGATGGCGAGATCGTCGGCCTGATCGGCCCCAACGGCGCCGGCAAGAGCACCTTCTTCAACGCGCTGGCCGGCGACCGCCTGCCCACCGCCGGCCGCATCGTCTTCGACGGGCACGACGTGACGCGCGCCGGCCCGGCGGCGCACGCCCGGCTCGGCATCGCGCGCACCTTCCAGGTGCCGGTCACGTTCGAGGACATGACGATCGCCGAGAACGTGCTGGTCGGCGCCTTCCTGCGCCATCCGGGCCGCACCGAGGCGGCGCGCGCCGCCGCCGAGGTGCTCGCCTTCACCGGCCTCGCCGCGCAGGCCGGCGCCCCTGCCCGCCGGCTCGGCACCGCCGGGCGCAAGCGGCTGGAGATCGCGCGCGCGCTCGCGACCGGGCCGCGCCTGCTGCTGCTCGACGAGGCGCTCGCCGGCCTCAATCCGGCCGAGGTGCAGGCGGCGATCGCGCTGGTGCGGCGCATCCACGCGCGCGGCATCTCGCTGGTGATCGTCGAGCACGTCATGGCGGTCATCCTCAGCCTGGCTGACCGTGTCGTGGTGTTCCACCAGGGGCGCGTGATCGCCGCCGGGCCGCCGCGCGAGGTGGTGGAGGATGCCGGCGTGATCGCCGCCTATCTCGGCCGCAGCCTGCAGCGGCGACGGGCGCGATGAGTGCGGTCGTTGCCGATCGCCGGGTTAGGGGTCGCTGCAGACCCCTCCCCCCGGCCCCCTCCCGCAAGGGGAGGGGGAGTCGGTGTGCTGCTCCCCCTCCTCTTGCGGGAGGGGGTTGGGGGGAGGGGGGCAACGGCCCGTTGTCCGGGACCTCAGCATGACCGCGGCCCTCCTCGTGGAAAACCTGGCCGTGCGCTACGGCGACCTGATCGGCGTCGCCGACGTCTCGCTCGCGGTGCCGGCGGGCGCGGTGGTGGCGCTGATCGGGTCCAACGGCGCCGGCAAGACGACGACGCTGAATGCGATCGCGGGCCTGGTGCCGGTCGCGGGCGGGCGGATCGCGTGGCAGGGTGCGCCGATCGCCGGCCTGCCCGCGCACCGCGTGGTGCGGCACGGGATCGCGCTCTCGCCCGAGGGCTGGCGGCTGTTCCTCGGCCAGACGGTCGAGCAGAACCTCCGCCTCGGGGCCACCGTCCTCTCCGACCGCACCCGCACCGGCCCGCTGCTGGAACGCGCCTTCACCCTGTTCCCGCGCCTCGCCGAGCGTCGCCGTCAGCGCGCCGGCACGCTCTCGGGCGGGGAGCGGCAGATGCTGGCCCTCGGCCGCGCGCTGATGAGCGACCCGCGCCTGCTGCTGCTGGACGAACCGAGCCTCGGCCTCGCCCCGGCGATCGTCGAGAGCCTCTACGAGACGCTGGCGCGCCTCAACCGCGAGGGCATCACGCTGCTGCTCGCCGAGCAGTCGGTGGAACTGGCGCTGGAGATCGCGAGCCATGCCTTCGTGCTGCAAACCGGGCGGACGGTGCTCGACGGCCCGGCGGCGGTGCTCGCCGAGGACCCCGACGTGCAGCGCATCTATCTCGGGCTCGAAACCTCAGCCGAGGCGGCGCGCGGCAGATAGACGCGCACGCTGGTGCCCTGGCCCGGGCTCGTGACCAGCCGCACGCCGCCGCCCGACTGCTTGGCGAGGCCGAACACCTGGCTCAGGCCGAGGCCGGAGCCGCGTCCCGCCTCCTTGGTGGTGAAGAACGGCTCGAAGGCACGGTCGCGGACCTCGGGCGTCATGCCGGTGCCGGTATCGGTCACGGCGACGACGACATACTCGCCGGGCGGCGGCTCCTCCGGGTGCTGTGGCGGGCCGGCGTCGGCGTTGGCGGTCTCGATCGTGAGCGTGCCCCCCTTCGGCATCGCGTCGCGTGCGTTCAGCGCCAGATTGAGGATCACCAGCTCGATCTGCGCCGGATCGACCAGCGCCGGCCACAGCTCCGGCTGCAGCGTCATCCGGATCTGCACCGTCTTGGCGATCGTGCTGCCCAGCAGCCGCTTCATCCCGGCGATCGTCTGGTTGAGGTCGAGCACCTGCGGGGCGAGGTGCTGGCGGCGGGCGAAGGCGAGCAGTTGCGCGGTGAGCTGCGCGCCGCGCTGCGCCGCCTGCGCCATCATGTCCAGCCGGCGCAACTCGCGCTGATCGGCCGCGAGGGTGGCGCGCAGCCGCTCGATCCCGCCCAGGATCACGGTGAGCAGGTTGTTGAAGTCGTGTGCGATGCCCGAGGTGAGCTGTCCGACCGCCTCCAGCTTCTGCGCCTGCACCAGCGCGGTCTCGGCGCGCTCGCGCTCGGCGATCTGCTCCACCAGTTCGGCGGTGCGCTCGGCGACGCGGCGTTCCAGCGTCTCGGCGAGTTCGCGTAGCCGCTGTTCGTCGCGCTTGCGCGCGGTGATCTCGCGCGTGGTGCCGATCGCGCGGATGCCACGCCCCTCGGCGTCGAAGAGGCCGCGGCCGCGGGCGGCGACCCAACGCTCGACCCCGTCCTCCTTCCCGATCGTGCGGTACTCGACGTCGGTACTCGCCGCGGGTCGCGGGATCGGTCGCGGCGGCGAAGATCGCGGCGATGCGCTCGCGGTCGTCGGGGTGCAGGCCGGCATAGAAATCGTCCATCGAGACCGGCACGTCCGGCCCGATGCCGAACATCGCCCGGCAGCGTTCCGACCACACCAGCACGCCGGTCTGGAGATCGAGATCCCAGGTGCCGAGCTCGGCCGTGGCGATCGCCAGTTGCAGCCTCTCGGTCAGGTGCTGCTCGTCGCGTTCCGCCGCGCGCCGCCCGGTGATATTTCGGTAGATTGCGGCGATCCCGCTCACGCTGCCGTCGGGTGCCAGGATCGGCGCGGCGCTGGCCGAGACCTCGACCGGCCGCCCATCGCGGTGCATCCGCTCGGTATCGACGATGCCGAGCTCCTCGCCCGCCAGCAGGCGCTTGAGGTTGCGATCGCACTCGCCCGGGCGCGACGGCGGGTTGAGGAAGCGGATGTGGCGGCCCAGCGCCTCGGCTTCGGTGTAGCCGAACAGCTGCTCGGCGCCGGGGTTCCACAGCCGCACGATGCCCGCGGGCGAGATGCCGACCATTGCGTCCTCGGCGAAGCGGACGAAGGCCGCGAGCGCCTCATGGTCGGAGCGGGCCCGGCGCGCCGGGCTCGATGCTGTCGGGCAGCCTTGCCTCCTGAAGTAACGGCAGTGTGAACCTACAGGCGGCCGAGCCCTGTGACCAGCGCGCAGGCGCGTTTACGGGCCTTCAATCACTCGGCGCGCAGGCTGCGGGATGTGATGGCTCGCCCCCGGATTCCGCTCCCGATCGGCCTGCCGTGGCACCCTGCTTGCACTGGCCTTGCTCTGCGCGGCGGCGCCGGCGCGCGCCTCGGGCGGGTGCGAGCGGGCGGCGCGGGCGGCGGAGCGCGATTTCGGTCTCCCCGCCGGCGTGCTGCGCGCGATCGGGCGCGTCGAGAGCGGGCGGGCCGATCCCCTGACCGGCCGCGTCTCGGCAACGCCGTTCGCGATCGACGCCGATGGCGCGGCCCTGTTCCCCGCCAGTGCGGCCGAGGCGGTCGGGCAGGTGCGGGCGCTGGCGGCCCGCGGCGTGCGCTCGATCGATGTCGGGTGTTTCCAGATGAGTCTGCTCTATCATCCGGATGCGTTCGCGACGCTGGATCAGGCGTTCGACCCGGCGGCGAACGCCCGTGCGGCAGCGTCGTTCCTCGCGCGCCTGCATGCCGAGAGCGGCGACTGGGGCGATGCGATCGCGCGCTACCACTCCGCCGACCCGGCGCGGGGCGAGCCGTATCGCGCGGCGGTGCTGGCGGCGTGGCATGGCGGCGGCGCGGTCGGGGGCGGTCCGCCGAGGGGCGCGGTGCCGACATTCGCAGCCGTGCAGGTCTTCGTGCCCGGCGGCGCCGCGGGGCCGACACGGGCCGGATTGCCGCACGTGTTCACGCCGTGAAACTGCGAGCAACCGGCGTCCACTCCTATTGCCATGCCGACAAGCGAACCGGCGTGGCCGCCTCGGATTTCATCAGCGGCGCGCGTGAGCGTCGTGCCGGCGTTCGGCACATGGCCGAGTAAATCTGCGCCGGTTAACCTTCTTGCAACTGTTTACTGCTTTGATGATGCGGACGACGGAGAGCCGCGACGGTTGGCCACTGCTTCGGGAAGGATGCCCGGTGTCGTCATGCCACTAACGCCGCAATCAGCTCGCGCGGCAGACAAGGAGACATCGCGATGCTTGAGCTCTTCACCACCTGGCTTCAGTTCCGCAAGGACACGCGTGGCGTCACCGCGCTGGAGTACGGGCTGATCGCCGCGCTGATTGCGGGCGTGATCATCACCGGGGTTGCCCTGGTCGGGACCAATCTGGAGGCAACATTCAACACGCTTGGCGGGAAGGTGGCGGTTGCAGCGCCGCCGGGCTAGCCCGGCCCCTACGCGGCGGGCCGCGAGGGTCCGATCCCCTCGGCGTCCGCGCCTCGGTTGCTGAACCCAAAACGGGGACGCGTGATGCCCAGCGGTGCAGCCTTGCTCGTCGGAGAGTTGGCGTTCGTCCCCATCGCATTGCTTCTGCTTGCAGCGGCCTTGCGTGACATCGCGGCGCGCAACATCCCTAACACGCTGGCACTCGCCCTCGCCGCTCTCGGCATCGCGCTGCGTCTCCGCGCCCACGACCTCCCCGCCTCGCTTGTTGCCGCCGCCGTCCTGTTCCTCCTCGCCGCCTGTCTGCTGGCGGCGGGGCTGGATGGGCGGCGGCGACGTGAAGCTGCTCGCTGCCGCCGCCCTGCTGCTGCCGCCGCGCCTGGTGCCGGGCTACGTCCTTGCCGTGGCGCTGGCCGGCGGCGTGCTCGGCCTGCTCTATCTCGGCCTCGGCGCGCTGCTGCGTCGCCGCGCGCCCCGCGCCACCCCGCGCCGTCCCGCCACCCTGCTCCGCCGCGCGCTGCGCGCCGAGGCGTGGCGCATCCGCCGTCGTGGCCCGCTGCCCTACGGCTGCGCCATCGCCGCCGGCGCGCTGTTCGCCGTGCTGCAGCCGGGAGCGCTGCCATGATCCTGCGCCTCGCCCTGTTCATGCTGATGGCGGTCGGGCTCGGCGGCTTCGGCACCGTCGCCTGGCTCACCACCCGCTCGCCCGCCGCGCACCATGCGCCCGCGCCCAAGCCGGTGCCGCTGCTTGCCGCCGCGCACGCGTTGCAGCCGGGCGCGCTGCTCAAGCCGACCGATCTCGGCGTCGCGATGGTCGCCGCGAACCAGGTGCCGCCCGGCGCCACCGCCGACACGCCGCAGGCGCGCGGCGCCCTGATCGGGGCAATGGTCCGCCGCAGCATGGTCGCGGGCGAGCCGGTGCTGCCGGCCGACGTGATGCGTCCCGGCGATCACGGCTTCCTCGCCGCCGTGCTGGCGCCGGGCCGGCTCGCCGTCACCGTGGGCGTGGACGCGATCACCGGCACCGCCGGGCTGATCTGGCCGGGCGATCACGTGGACCTGATCCTCACGCAGTCGATGTCCGGCGCCAACGTCCCGCCCGCCCGCCAGGTCGCCGGCGAGACGGTGCTGACCGACGTGCGGGTGATCGCGATCGACCAGCAGCTCGTGCAGGGCGCCGGCAGCGACGGGGCGAAGGCCGAGCCGGCGCGCACCGTCACGCTGGAAGTCACGCCCGTGCAGGCCGAGCAGGTCGCGGTCGCGACCCGGCTCGGCCACCTCTCGCTCGCAGTGCGCTCGGCGGCGGCCGGGCAGGCAGCGGCGGCGGCCGCGGCGACGCCCGCCGGCATCACCTGGGCCGGGCAGGTCTCGCCCGCGCTTGCGCAGGACGGGCAGATCGCGCGGCGGCACGGTCCGCGTGTTCACCGGTGCCAGCGACGGAAAGGAGTTCCGGTTCTGATGTTCACGCGCGCACGGCCGCCGGTCGCGGCGGCCCCCGCCTTCGCCTTCGCCCTCGCGCTGCTGGTCCCGCCGGGACCTGCGTTGGCCGACGACCTTTCCCAAGGCGCGTTGCTCCGCCCCGTCTCGGCGGCGATGCCGCTCGCCATGCCCGGTGCGAGCGCGATGCCGATGGGCACGATCGTGCCGATGCCCGCGCAAGGGCTGGCGCTGGAGGCGGGGTCGGGCCGCGTGATCTCGCTGCCCGGCGCGGTCGCGAGCGTGTTCGCCGCCGATCCGAAAGTGGCCGAGGTGCGGCCGGCCAGCCCCACCAGCCTGTTCATCTTCGGCGTCGCCCCCGGCCGCACCACGATCGCGGCGCTGGACGCGGCGGGGCACCCGGTCGCGCAATACACGATCACCGTCCGCCCCTCCGCCTATGGCGCGTCCGAGGCACTGGGCGCGATCGACCGCGTCATGCCCGGCGCAGACGTGCGGGTCGACACCACGACCGGCGGCCTCGTCCTGCGCGGCCAGGTCGCGACCCCGGCGGACGCCGACGAGGCGATGTCGATGGCCCGCCGCTTCGTCGCCGCCGGCCAGCACGTCGATAACGCTCTCACCGTGCTCGGCTCGACGCAGGTGACGCTGCGCGTGCGCATCGCCGAGATGTCGCGCACCGTGGTCCGCGCGCTCGGCGTGAACTGGCAGGCGCTCGGCACGGTCGGCCGCTTCGCCGTCAACCTCGCGACCAACAACGCGCTCTCGGCGGCCGCGACCGGGGCGAGCGTGCTCGGCCTCGGCTATCGCGGTGCGGTCAATGTCAATGCGGTGATCGACGCGCTGGCGCAGGACGACCTCGTGCATGTGCTGGCCGAGCCGAACCTGACGGCGATGAGCGGGCAGACCGCGAGCTTCCTGGTCGGCGGCGAGTTTCCGATCCCGGTCGGCCAGCAGAACGGCCAGATAACGGTCGAGTTCAAGAAATTCGGCGTCTCGCTGGCGTTCGTGCCGACCGTGCTTTCGTCCGGCCGGATCAGCCTGCGCGTCGAGCCGGAGGTGAGCCAGCTCAGCACCCAGGGCGCGGTGCAGGTCACTGCCGGCAGTTCGAGCCTCAGCATCCCGGCGCTCACCGTCCGCCGCGCCGAAACGACGGTGGAGCTGGGCAGCGGCCAGAGCTTCGCGATCGCCGGGCTGTTGCAGGACAGCACCGACAACAACGTCTCCGGCCTGCCCGGCCTCGGCGAGATTCCGATCCTGGGCGCGCTGTTCCGCTCCAACAGCTTCCAGCACAACCAGACCGAGCTGGTGATCGTCATCACGCCCTACATCGCTCGCCCGGTGGACGACCCCGCCGCGCTCAAGCTGCCGACCGACGGCTACTCGCCGCCGGACGATCTGCAACGCCTGCTGCTGCTGCGCCAGGTCGGCAGCGCCGGCACGGCGCTGCCGGGCCACCTGCCGGCCGATACCGGGTTCATCGTGCAATGAGGCGGGACGTCCTTCATGGCGACCCAACGCGTCGCCGCGACACCCCTCCCCCAACCCCCTCCCGCAAGGGGAGGGGGCGTTGGTCCGCTGCTCCCCCTGCCATTGCGGGAGGGGGCCGGGGGGAGGGGTTCAGAGGTCGTGCCTGTTGGCCAATTGGCACAAGACGCGCCCGCGCGATGCTCGCCGCTGCGGCGCTGCTCGCCGGCTGCCAGCAGCATCCTGCCCGCTACGACCACACAAACGGCGAGTGGCATCCCAACGGCGCCAACGCGGCCAACCTCGCGGCGATGGTCGCCAATCCGCTCGACCTGGTGCGCGGCCACGGCGACCCCGGCTCGGACGGCGCCGAAGCGGCCGACGCGGTGCGGCGCTTCCGCACCGGGCAGGTCGCTCCGGTCGCGGCCAGCATCGTCGGCAGCGGCGGCGGCGCGGGCGCCAATGAGGGCGCGGGCGCGGGTGCGGGCATGGGTGCGGGCGCCGCGTCCGGCGGCAGCACGAGCGGGGAACTGATGCCCAACGACGCGACCCCCATCGCGGGAGGCTTGGCGCCGGCGGCGATCGAGACGGTCGCGCGCGCCGACCAGGTTTCCCTGCTCGCCTTCATCGCCGATGCTGCCACCGAGACGGCGCTGCGCGAGGGGCTTGCCGACGCGGCGCCGCCTGGCTTCGAGGTGCGGCGCGGCAACGTGCGCACCGCGATCGCGGCCTTCGAGCGGACGCCCTCGCCGCGCGTGCTGGTGGTCGATGTGAGCGGCGAGGAGCAGCCGCTGACCGCGCTCGGCACACTCTCGGAGGTGGTCGAGCCCAACGTGTGCGTGCTGGTGATCGGCCAGCAGGACGACGTGAACTTCTACCGCCACATCACCCGCGGCCTGGGCGCGCTCGAATATCTCTACAAGCCGCTCGCCCGCGACATGGTCTCGCGGCATTTCGCGCCGCTGCTCTCGCCGCGCGGCCGCCCCGCCGAGGCGGTCCATGCCGGCCGCTTCGTGACCGTGACCGGCGTGCGCGGCGGCGTCGGCGCGACCACGATCGCCGACCAGCCTCGCCTGGCATTTCGGCGTCGTCGCCCGCCGCCACACGCTGCTGCTCGACCCCGACCTCCATCGCGGCAACGCCGCCCTGCTGCTGGACGCCAAGGCCGGCCCCGGCCTGCGCATCGCGATCGAGGCGCCGGAGCGGATCGACCCGCTGTTCGTCGAGCGGGCCGCGCAGCCGGTGCGCGAGCGGCTTTTTGTTCTTGCCGGCGAGGAAAAGCCCGGCGAGCACGTGGCGGCGGCGCCCGAGGCGGCCGCGACACTGCTCAGCGCGCTGCGCCGGCGCTTCAACTTCGTCGTCGCCGACGTGCCCTTCGTGCCGCTGCCGCTGCACCGCGACCTGCTCGATCTCGCGCATCAGCGCGTGCTGGTGCTGGATCCCACGCTCACCGGCATCCGCGAGGCGCTGCGGCTACTGTCGCTGCCCCACGGGAAGCTGCAGCCGGTGCGGCCGGTGCTGGTGCTGAACCGCGCGGGCCTGCCGGGCAGCCTGCCGCGGCCGAAGGTGGAGGCGGCGCTGGAGCAGCGGCTCGACGTCGTGATCCCCGACCTGCCGCGCCGCGCGCGCGAGGCCGCCGCGTTGGGCGAGCCGTTCGGCGCCGGACGCGGCCCGTTCCGCGACGGCGTGGCGGCGCTGGCGCGCGAGGTCGGCTTCGTGCGGCTGCTCGACAGCTCGGCTGGCGCGTCCGGGAAGGCGGCATCGGGTCTGCCGCGCCGCCGCTCCCTGTTCGGCTGGCGCCGATGAGCGACGTCGCCGCACCCACCTTCGGCCGCCGACGGGAAAGGGACCCCGCCATCGCGCCCGCGACCCCGCCGCCGGCCGTCGCCGCGCCGGCGGTGGCGCCGGTGATCGAGCTGCGCGCGCTGTGCCTGGAGCGGCTCGATCCCGCCGCCGCCGCCGGCCTGGCACCGGACCGGCTCGCCGCCGAGATCGAGGCGCTGATCAGCCGCATCGCCAACGAGCGCCGGCTCGAGGTCAACGCCCGCGAGCAGCGCCAGCTCGCGCGCGAGCTGGTCAACGACATGCTCGGCGTCGGCCCGCTCGAGCCGCTGCTGGCCGATGAGACCGTGACCGACATCATGGTCAACGGTCCCTACCGCATCTTCGTCGAGCGGCGCGGCAAGCTCGAGCTCTCGACCGTGCGCTTCCGCGATCAGGCGCACGTCGCCAACGTGTGCCAGCGCATCGCGGGCGCGGTCGGACGGCGCGTGGACGAATCGAGTCCGATGGTCGATGCCCGGCTCGCCGACGGCTCGCGCGTCAACATCATCTTCCCGCCGCTGGCGCTCGACGGCGCCTGCATCTCGATCCGCAAATTCTCCCGGCGCGCGATCGATCTTCCGAAGCTGATCCAGTTGGGCGCGATGACGCAGCCGGTGGCGCGCATCCTGGAGATCGCGGCGCGCTGCCGGCTCAACGTCATCATCTCGGGCGGCACCGGTTCGGGCAAGACCACGCTGATGAACGCGATGAGCCGGCTGATCGACCCCGGCGAGCGCATCGTCACCGTCGAGGACGCGGCGGAATTGCAGTTGCAGCAGCCGCACATCGTGCGGCTGGAGACCCGGCCCCCGAGCCTGGAGGGCCGCGGCGAGGTTGCCCAGCGCGACTTGGTGCGCAACGCGCTGCGGATGCGTCCCGACCGCATCATCATCGGCGAGGTCCGTGGGCCAGAGGCGTTCGACATGCTGCAGGCGATGAACACCGGCCATGACGGCAGCATGTCCACGATCCACGCCAACAACACCCGCGATGCGCTCAGCCGAGTCGAGAACATGGTGCAGATGGGCAACATGGGGCTGCCCGCCCGCGCCATCCGCCAGCAGATCGTGAGTGCCGTCGATCTGATCGTGCAGGTCGCCCGCCAGCGCGACGGCGGCCGGCGCGTGATCCAGGTGACGGAGGTGTGCGGCCTGGAGGGCGAGGTCGTGATCTTCAACGACGTGTTCGCCTTCGAGATCACCGGCGAAAGCTTCGAGGGCCGCCTGCTCGGCCGCTATCGTCCGAGCCATTCGCAACCCGCCTTCGCGCAGCGGCTCGCCTATTTCGGCCTCGACCGTGCCTGGGCGGGTGCGCTCGAGGAGGCTGGGCCGTGACCGCCGGTGCGCCCGCGCTGCTGCTGGGGGCGTTTCTCGGCCTTGCCGGCCTCGGCTTCGCCGCCGCCCTGGTGGCGCGCGCACAGGACCGCGTGCGCCGGCGCGATGCGCGCTTCGAGGCGGCTCTCGCCCCGCATCTCGGCCGGCCCGCGCCCGAGGACGAACCGCTGGTCGGCGTGGAGGCGGCGCGGATCGTCATCTCGCCGCTGCGCCGCGCGCAGCTTGCCTTCGGCTACGACGCCGTGCGCGCCGACCATTACCCGATCGCCTGGTGGCTGGTGCTGCCGGCGGCACTGGCCGCGGCCCGCTTCGCCGCGGGCCTCGCGGTGCCGATGCTGGCCGGCCTTGCGTGGCTCGGGGTGCCGGTGCTGTGGGTGGTGTTTGCCCGCGGCTTCTGGTGTTTCTTCGACCGCCGGCGGCGCGACACGCTGTTCCGCCAGTTCCCCGACGCGCTCGGCATGATCGTGCGCTCCGTCCGTGCCGGCATCCCGGTCGCGCGCGCGATTCGCATCGTCGCCGAGGAGGGCGGGGCGCCGACGGCGGCCGAGTTCGCGCATCTCGCCGATCAGGTCGCGGTCGGCGTGCCGCTGGAGGCGGCGTTGCGCGGCATGGCCGAGCGCAGCGGCCTCGGCGAATACCGCTTCTTCGCGACTGCGCTCGCGTTGCAGGCGCAGACCGGCGGCGGCCTAACGGAGACGCTGGAGAACCTCGCCGACGTGATCCGCAAGCGCGTGGCGCTGAAGCAGCGCGGCCATGCGCTCGCGTCCGAGGCGAAGACGAGCGCCGGCATCCTCGCCTGCCTGCCGGTGGTGTCATTCTTCGGGCTTTGGGCGCTCAAGCCCAGCTACATCACCGTGCTGCTCGATGACCCGGGCGGGCAGAAGATCCTCGCCATCGCGATCGGAATGCTCGGCACGGCCGTGATGGTGATGCGCAGCATCATCCGCCGGAGTCTCGCGTGAACGCCGCACTCCTGCTGCCGGCGGCGGCGGCCGGAATGCTGCTGCTCAGCCTTACCGGCGCCGCCCTGCTGCGCCTGATCCGCCGCGAGGAGCGGATCGCCCGCCGCTTGCTCGGCGCTCGACAGCAGGCCGGATACGCGGCCTTCGCCCCGGCCGGCGCGGATGGACGGCAAATGGTGCTGACCCTGATCGGGCGGCTTGGTGCCGCGATCGAGCGCAGCGGCATCCTGCCCGCCCGCACGTTGCAGGAGCTGCGCGACAATCTCACCGGCGCCGGCGTACGCGCAGCCAAGTGGCTGCCGCTGTTCGTCGGCGCCAAAGTCCTGCTGCTGTTCGGCTGCCCGCTCGTCGTGCTCGTGGCCTTGCAGGAGTCGGGCGCGAGCGGCCGAGTGCGCACCGGGCTGGTGCTCGGCGCCGGCATCATCGGCCTGCTCGCCCCCGATTTCGTGCTGCGGCAGGCGCGCAGGCGCTACCTCAAGCAGCTCGAACACGGCCTGCCGGACGCGCTCGACATGATGATCATCTGCGCCGAGGCGGGGCTGGCGCTCGAGCCTGCGATCCGCCGCGTCGCCACCGAAATTCGCGCCGCCAACCGCCCGATCGCGGCCGAGTTCGGCCAGCTCGCGACCGAGATGCGCCTCAATTCCGACACCCGCACCGCGCTCGTCAACATCGGCCGCCGCACCGGGTTGGAGGGTCTGAGGCGCTTCGGCGCCACGCTGGTGCAGACGCTCACCTACGGCACGCCGCTCAGCCAGGCGCTGCGCGTGCTCTCGGCCGAGATGCGTCAGGAGATGCTGACCCGCTTCGAGGCGCGGGCGGCGCGGCTGCCGGTCCTGCTCACCATGCCGATGATCGTCTTCATCCTGCCCACCGTGTTCCTGGTGGTGGGCGGACCGGCGGTGCTGCAGGCGGTTCGGGCCATGTCGGGTCATTGACGGAGGGCAAAATGCGCATCCTGTTCCCCATCCTGCTGCTGCTCTCGCTCGCGGCCTGCGCCGGCACCGGCGCGCCGGCCGCCTCCGGGCCGCCGCACGCGACGCTGGGCATCGCCGACGCGGCGCTGGCCGGCGGCGCGCCGCAGATGGCGCTGCACGTTACCGAGGACGTGCTGAGCCGCAAGCCGCACGATGCGGCGGCGCTGAGCAAGCGGGGCGACGCGCTCTACGAGTTGGGCCGGCACGCGGCGGCGGCGGCCAGCTACCGCGCAGCCCTGGCGATCGACCCCGGATCGGAAATGGCGCAGCTCGGCCTCGCGCGCACCGAGCTTGCGACCGACCCCGCCGCCGCCGAGGAGGTGCTGGTGCGACTGACTGCCGCGCACCCACGCAATGCCGCGGCACTCAACGACCTCGGTGTCGCGCGCGACCTGCTCGGCCGCCATGCCGACGCGCAGAAGGCGTATCGCATGGCGCTGGCCGCCGCCCCCGACATGAGCGCCGTTCAGGTCAATCTCGGCCTCTCGCTCGCGCTCTCTGGACACGCCAGCCAGGCGATCGACCTGCTGCGGCCGCTGGCACTCGACGGCAATGCGCCCGCGCGCGTCCGCCACGACCTCGCCGCCGCCTACGCACTCGACGGCCGCACCGAGCAGGCGGCGGCGCTGATCCGCCCTGACATGGCCGCCGATCAGGTGCCGCTCGCCGTCGCCTCGCTTCAGGCGCTGCGCAAACCCTGATCGCCGATGTCGTCGGTGGATCGCGCGATGCGCTCGTCACATCGCGCCGCGGCTGAGGCGGCGCTCGACGTCGCGACCATATTTGGACATCGCCCAGCAGCACACAAAGAAGACCAATGAGGCGAAGGCGAAACCTTCCTTGGCATGGCCCAGCCAGGCCGGGTCCTTCAGCGCCTGATTGACCGCACCGAGCAGGTCGAACAGGCCGATGATGGTCACCAACGTCGTATCCTTGAACAGATCGACGATGGTATTGATGATGCCCGGGACGACCATGCGCAGCGCCTGCGGCAGGACGATGAATGCCTGCGTCTCCCACCCGCCGAGGCCGAGCGAGCCGGCCGCCTCGTACTGGCCGAGCGGCACCGCTTGCAGACCGCCGCGCACCACCTCCGCCATGTAGGCCGAGTTGAACAGCACCAGCGCCGCCATCGCGCGTATCAGCCGGTCGACGCTGACGCCGTTTGGCAGAAACAGCGGCAGCATCACGGCCGACATGAACAGGACCGTCAGCAGCGGCACGCCGCGCCACAGCTCGATAAAGCCCACGCTGAGCAGCCGCACGACCGGCAGCCGGGAGCGGCGGCCGAGTGCGAGCAAGATGCCGATCGGCAGCGATCCCGCCACGGTGACGAACGAGATCACCACGTTGAGCATCAGCCCGCCCCACAGGTTGGTGTCCACATAGGGCAGGCCGAGCACACCGCCGGTCAGCAGCAGGCCCGCGAGCACCGGAAACACCGCGAGCAGCAGCAGCACCCACAGGCCGCGGTGGCGGACCCGCTCGCGTAGCACCGGCGCCCCGAAGCCGACCAGCAGCAGGCCCACCACGGCGAGGCGCCAGCGCTGGTCGGGCGGGTAGTGACCGAAGAAGAACTGGCCGAGGCGCAGTCTGATGAAGGTCCAGCAGGCTCCGTCGCCCGTGCAGGCGGATGGGGTGCTGCCGGCGACGGAAGCGTCGGTGATCGCCCACCGGACGAGCGGCGGAACCACGAGTGCCAGCAGTGCCACGACCGCCACGGTCAGGATCGTGTTCAGCGGCGTGTTGAACAGATTGCGCCGCAGCCAGCGGCGGGCGCGTAAGATGGCGCCCAGGTCGCCGGGTGCGGCGGCGAGGCCGGTGTGTGGCAAGGCGAGCGTCATCGTTCGACCAGTGCCACACGCCGGTTGTACCAGTTCAGGAATCCCGATGTCGCCAGGCTGATGCTCAGGAAGATTGCCATGACGATGACGATCGTCTCGATCTCTCGCCCGGTCTGGTTCAGCACGGTGCCGAGGAAGATCTGGAACAGCTCCGGATAGGCGACGGCGGGGCCGAGCGAGCTGCTCTTGATCAGATTGAGATACTGGCTGGTGAGCTGCGGCACCATGATACGCAGCGCCTGCGGCAGGATGACCAGCGCCAGAAGGGGCCCGGGCTTCAGGCCCAGACTGGCGGCTGCCTCGCGCTGGCCCTTCGGCACCGCCTGGATCGAGCCGCGCACGATCTCGGCGATGAAGGCGGCGGAATAGATCGAGAGGCCGACGCTCAGAGCCACCAGTTCCGGCGGGACGGAAACGCCGCCGGCGATGTTGAACCCGACCAATCTCGGTCGCTCGACATGGGCGATGCCGGCGAGCAGCAAAGCCGCGGCGACCAATACCAGGCCCAACGCCTTCTCGCCGATGCGCGCCGTGCCGATCCGCACTCGCCAGAGGAGCGGAATGGCCACCACGGCGAGTGACGCGAGAAGCAGGTAACGCGCGCCGTCCGGTCGCATCTCGAGGGCCGGCAGATAGAGTCCGCGAACGTTCAGCAGGATGCCGCCCGGCAGGACCAGGCTCTGGCGCGGTCCGGGCAGCGCCTGCAACACGGCCACGTACCAGAAGATGATCTGAATGAGTTGCGGCGTGTTGCGCACCAGCTCGACGAAGGCGAGTGCGATGTTGTGCACCAGCCAGTTGCTCGACAGTCGCATCGTGCCGACCAGAAGCCCGAGTGCCGTGGCGATGACGATGCTCATCATCGAAACCAGCAGAGTGTTGAGCACGCAGACCAGCAGCGCTCGGGCATAGACGTCGGACGTGCTCCACGAAATCAGGTGGAACGGAATGGCGAAGTTGGTGGGGGCGTCGAGAAAGCCGAAGCCGAACGGCACGTGTCGCCGCGCCAGGTTGTCGGCGGCGTTCGCCGCCAGCAGCCAAGCGGCTGCCATCAACGGCAGCAACAGCAGCCACTGGCCGGCGTAGCCAAGGCGTGACGGCCGCCTCACCATGTCGGTCCCGGCGGCCGGTTCAGTACCAGGACGCCGGGTATTGGAGACCGCCGTGCAGGTAGAGGTTGTTGAGCCCGCGCACCAGACCAAGCCCCTTGGCGAAGTACTCCTCATAGACCTCGCCGTAGTTACCCTCGCTTTTCACGATGCGGTAAGCGAAGGCATCGTCGAGGCCCAGCCCTTTGCCAAGACCGCCTTCCAGCCCGAGGAACTGCTTGGTCTGCGGGTCGGTGGTGGTCTGCTTCACCTGATCGATATTGGCCTTTGTGATGCCGAGTATTTCGGCTTCCAGCATGGCGTAGTGCGTCCAGCGGACTATGGAGGTCCACGGGTCGTCGCCGAAACGGGTGAATGAGCCAAGCGGTTGGCGGGAGATCGCTTCCGGCAAGATGACCCAGTCGGCAGGCGTTTTCATCGCCGAGCGCGCAGCAGCAACGCTGCCGCCGTCGTCGGTATAGCCGTCGCAGCGGCCGGCCTGGACGGCGGCGTAGATTTCCTCCGGCCGGTCGAACAGCAGGGTGTTGATCTTGATCCCGTTGGCTCGGTTATAGTTGGCGATGTTGGTTTCCAGCGTGGTGCCGGTGAGCAGGCCGATCGTGGCGCCGTTCAGCTCCTTGACGTGCCCGACATTCAGGTTCTTGCGCACCATAAAGGTCTGGCCGGTGTAGAAATTGACGGCAGGTTCATCGAGCGCGAGTTGGCTGTTGCGCAGCAGCGTATGCTCGGAATCGCGAACCAGCACATCGATCTCACCCGATTGCAGCACCGAAAAACGGACCTGCGAGGTGGTGCCGATGTATTTTACTTTCTGCGCGTCGCCGAGCACGGCGGCGGCGATGGCGCGGCAATAGGAGACGTCAAGCCCCTTCCAGTTGCCCGAGGAGTCCTGGAAAGCGTAGCCGGGAATGCCGGTATCCACGCCGGCAATGAGCTGGCCGCGTTTGCGGATGGCATCGAGGGTCGGGCTCTTGACGGCAGACTGCGCGCGCCCTGTCCGAGCCAGGCCAGCAAGCCCGACGGCCGCGGCGCCCGTGAGCACCCCGCGACGGCGCATCGTTGCGCTCCGGGCGGCGGATTTCTGCATGATGTTCCTCCCTTATCGGTTGAGTATTGCACGAAGGCGGGTCGCTCGACTGATTGGCCGCGGCCGAACGCACCCGGCCCTTTCGGATATTGCATATTGGCCTGCATTTCTCACAGGGGATAAGTGCGCTAAGGCTCGAAATCTGCGAAAGGTCTTTCGCGACAAGGCCTTGTGGCGACGTCCATCGGCGTCACGCGCCGAGCCGGGTGGCGAGATCGCCGATGTCGGCGGAGATCACGTCCCACGCCTCCTCAGCATCGTAGTCGCGCGTCTGTCGCGGCCCGTATTCGGTCGGCCGCGCGAAGAAGCCGGTGCGCAGGCCGAGCGCGCGGGCGGCGCGCAGGTCGCCGTTATGCGCGGCACACATCATCACCTGCGCGGGCGCCAGCCCGAGCAAGCGGCAGGCGCCGAGATAGGTCTCCGGGTCCGGCTTGTAGTGGCCGAAGAGATCGGCGCCGAACACCATGTCCCACGGCAGGGCCGCGTGCTTCGCCAGGTTCACCAGCAATGCGACGTTGCCGTTCGACAGTGGCGCGATCACGAACCGCGCCCTCAGACGCGCCAGCCCCGCCACCGCGTCCGGCCACGGGCGCAGGCGGTGCCACGCCCGCGTCAGGTGCGCGCGCGCATCCTCGTCCAGCCCGCCAGCGCCGTGCGCATCGAGCAATCGGTCGAGGCTGGCGCGGTGCAGATCGTCGAGCACGGTCCAGGGCAGCTCGCCGCGCCGCACCCGGTCCATCGAGGGCACGTAGGCGCCGCGCCAATCATCGACCAGCGCCGCCCAATCGACCGCCAGCCCGCGTGCGGCGCCGAAGGCCGAGAGTTCGGCGATCAGGCTCGATCGCCAGTCCACGACCGTGCCGAACGTGTCGAACAGCAATGCGCGCAGATCGTCCATCGCCCTCGTCCTTATTTGCCGAAAATGCCGAACAGGCCGCGCAGGAAACCCGGCGTCAGCGCCGCCAGCGGGTTCACCTTGACGGCGGGATCGCGCAGCGACCCGCGCACCGAATAGGTCGCGGCGAACACGCCGCCGCCGCGCTCCGGGCTGAACAGCCGCCCGATCACCGGGATGCGGCCGAGGAAAGAGTTCAGCATGTACGCCGGCACGATCGTGCCCTCGAGATCGGCCACGCGCCGGTTCAGATCGACGCTGCCCTTGATCGTCACCCCGAGCGAGGGGTTGTAGGCACGCGCATCCGCGATCGTCAGCACCGGCCCGTCGAGCCGGAACGGTGCGATCGCGCGGGTCACCGTCATCCCCGGCCCGCGCAGCGTCGCGACCAGGCCGTAGAGCGTCATTCCCTGCAGCACCTTGGCGACGGCCGGCGCATCCGCGATCCGGCTGCCGACGATCTCCGCCGTGCCCGAGAGCGGATGGCGCGGCGGCGCACGGTCGTCGAACTGCGCGGTGAGTGCCAGCGTGCCGCCGCGCATGTTGTCGGTCACGTCGAGGTCGCGCAGCAGCGCGCCCGCATCCGTGGCGGTGAGCGAGAGACTGCGCGCCCCCGCGCCCGCGGGTACGATGCGACCGCGCACCTGCTCCGGCGCGCCGCTGGTGAGTGTGGCCTCGCGAACCAGATTGCCGTCGCTCGCAGCACTCAGCGTCACCGACGAGAAGCCCGCATTCCTGGTCAGCGCTACCCGAGCGAAGCGGGCGTCGAGCGTCCAGGGTGGCCCTTTGGTGACGGGCGTGCGGGCCGGCGCTGGTTTCGCGTGCTGCGGCAGCGCGCTCGATAGGTCGAGCGTCGGTCCGTGCAGAACGATTGCGATCGGCCGGCCGGGGGAGGCGGGAAAGCGGATCTCGCCCGCCGCGTCACTGCGGCCGATCACCGCGCGATCGAGCCGGAGCACCGAGGGTCGCCCCCCGGCAAAGCGGCTGCTGGCGTCCACCAGCAACCCCGGGCCGGTTGCGTGCAGCGCATCGACGCCGGTAATGCGGCCGTGGTCGAGCAGGATGCGGGCGCTCGCGGCGGCCGGCGCGCCCGCCGGCTTGCTCCACGCAACCAGCGGGGCGGCGATTTCGGCCTGCTTCAGATCGGCGTGCAGCTCGACATCCGCCGCGCCGTTGCGGTGCTCGGCATAGGCGAGGCGCAGGGCGGCGCTGCCGCCGCGCAGCAAGCCATCGGTGTCGATCCCCGCCGCCTGGAGCTGCGCCGGCGTGGTCTGTCCCGAAATCTCGGCGCGCGTCAGTACCTGGTCTGGCGGCCCGTTGCGGAAATCCATCGCGACCGACAGCCGCGCCGCGATCCCGGCCAGCATCGCACGGCCGCTGACCGAGAGCCCGTCATTGCCTGCCTGCAACGCCAGCGTGCCGTTGTCGAGGTCGTGCCCCGCGACCAGCCGGGCGAGGTGGACGTCTGCGAGCTTCGCATCGGCATGGATCGCGATCCGGTCGATCGTCACGTCGTCGCGCAGCGGCAGGCGGACCGTCAGGTGCGTCGCCTGCTGGCCGGCCGGATCATGAAGCGGCAGCTTGTCGCGGGAGAGCAGGTGCAGGCGCGGCTGCTTGAGTAGCGCGATCGCGCTGGCGAGCGGGCCGGTGACATCGAACGCGATGCTGCCGATCTGGTCCTTCGCCTCCAGCTTCGTCACCCGCACCGTGCCGTCGCCGATCACCAGCGCGCCGTCGCGACCGGAGCGCACGGCGATGTCGATCTCGTCCGGGCCCACGATGGTCACGCTCGCGACCCCCTGCGTGATCGGCGGCAGCGGGCGCAGCCAATGGACCGTCAGGCCGCTGCCCTGGATCGTTCCCGACGCTGCCACCAGAGCGAGGCCAGAGAGATCGGCGGCGCTGGCCAGCGTGATCGACTACCTGCGCGCCCGTTGCGATGCCGGCGGTGACGTTCTGCGTCAGCCAGGGTCGCGCGCCGCCGCCGACGCCGGCCGGCCAGTAGCGCGCGAGATCGGCGAACGGAACGCGGTCGAAACCGAGCGCCAGCTTGGCCGTCATCTGCCCCGCCGCCCGGGTGAGGGTGCCGCTGGCGCGCAGGATCGGGCCGCGTGCTCCGGACGGGGTGGCGAGGGTCGCCTGCAAGTGCCGCAGCGTCGCTTCGCGCGGCGTGCCCTCGGCGACCAGTTCGGCCGCGGTGATCGGCACGCTGCCCTGGGCTATACGCGCCTGGCCGGCGCCGGCCTGCGCCGCCAGCCGGAAATGCCGAAGGGCGAATGAGCGGTCGAGATCGAGCGTCGTGCTGCCCGAGACCGGCGCATCCAGCGCCGCCAGCGCCCCCAGGCCAGGCGCCGCTCGCGCCAGCGCCGCCGGCGTCACGGGCGAGAGGCGCGCCGTCACCGGTACTGCCGTCCGGCGTGACCGCGGCCTGCGCTGCAAGCCGCGCACTCGCCTCGCCCAGAACAAGGGTGGCGTTGGCCCGACCTGTCACGCCGCCGGCGGTGGGGCGGCGGAGGTCGATGGCGATGTGCTCGACGCTCCAGGTCGCGCCGAGCCGGCGGTCGAGGACCGTCACCTGGGCATCGCGGATCAGGACGCGCCGCCACCGATCGAGATGCAGCCTGCCGGAAGCGGCGGTCTTGTGCGCCCCGCTCATCTCACGCAGCGCCCGCGCCTTGCTCGGGCCGCCGCCGAACCCGATCGCGCCATCCGCGCCGCGGGTCAGCTTCAGCCGCGCCCCGTCCACCGCCAGTCCGGTCGGCGCAATGTGCCCGACCAGCAGCGGCGAGACCGCCACCGCCAGCTCGGCGCTCGGCACGCTCGCGATCGGCGCGCCCGCGGCATCGGTTGCGGTGACGGCGGCGAGCCGAAGGTCGAGCGGCGCGCCGACGCCTCGCGAAAATCCCTCCCAGGCCAGCGCCGCGCGACCGATCGCCAGATGTACCGGCTGCTTGCCTGCGTTCGCCGCCGCCTCCAGCCGATGCGCGAGCCAGGGCAGCGCGATCGGCCCCTGCGACAGCCGCCACGCCAGCGCGCCGGCGCCGATCGCCACCAGCACCACGAGTGCCAGCAGCAGCCGCGCCAGCACGTGCAGCAGACTGAGCAGGGCGCCGCCGACGCGGCCGGCAATCTTCACGACGGCTTGACCGCGCCGGCTGCCACCGCCCACCCTGCGCGCCGATGCCGTTTGAACTGCCGCGATGCTGGCCGGCGCCAGCCGACGCCGAGGCCGCGTCGCGTCTCGCCGAACGTTTTTCCGGACTGGGCGGCGCCGAGGCGCGGGCGGCGGCGCGTCCGGCCTTCGCCGCGATGCTCGCCAGCCTCGGCGGCAACAGCCCCTATCTCGCCGAACTCGCCTTGCGCGAACCCGCCGCCCTGCGATCGCTGGCGCGATCCGGCCCGGACGCGCTGGCCGAGGCCGCACTCGGGCAGGTCGCCGCCCTGCCGCCCGAGCTTCCCCGCCCGCGCCTTGCCGCGGTACTTCGCGAGGCGAAGCGGCAGGTCGCACTCGCTGCGGCCATCGCCGACATCGGCGGGCTGTGGCGGCTCGATCAGGTGACGGGTGCGCTCTCGGCTCTCGCCGAGGCAGCCCTGCGCGCCGCGGTCGCCCACCTGCTGCGCGACGCTCACGCGCAGGGCGTGCTGCGCCTGCCCGACCCAGAGCGGCCGGAGCGCGACAGCGGCTTCGTGGTGCTCGGGATGGGCAAGCTCGGCGCGCGCGAACTCAATTTCTCCTCCGACGTGGACCTGTTCCTCCTTTACGACCCCGAGACGCACTCCTACCACGCCGACCAGCTTCGTTCCCTGTTCGCCCGGCTCGCGCGCGACCTCGTATCGTTGATCGAGGCGCGCGACGCCAACGGCTACGTGTTCCGCACCGACCTTCGCCTGCGCCCCGACCCCGCCGCGACGCCGCCCGCGATCGCGCTGCCGGCGGCGCTGACCTACTACGAGGGCATGGGCCAGAACTGGGAGCGCGCGGCGATGATCAAGGCGCGCCCGATCGCGGGTGATCTTCCTCTCGGCGCCCGCTTCCTCGAGGCGATCCGGCCCTTTGTCTGGCGCCGCCATCTCGATTTCGCCGCGATCGCCGACATCGACGCGATGAAGCGGCGGATCGACGCGCACAAGGGGACGATGCTTGCTTCCGGCGCCGATCCGGTCGCGCGTGTGCTCGGCCACAACGTCAAGCTCGGCGAAGGCGGCATCCGCGAGATCGAGTTTTTGGCGCAGACGCTGCAACTGGTCTGGGGCGGACGCGATCCGGGCCTGCGCGAGCCGACCACGCTCGGGGCGCTGCGGCTGCTGGTGCGCGCCGGGCGGCTGCCGCGGGCGGCCGAGGCGGCGCTGGCGGCCGCCTATGAGTTCCTGCGCCGCGTCGAGCACCGCTTGCAGATGGTCGCCGACCGGCAGACCCACACGCTGCCTGCCACCGCCGCCGAGTTCGCCCGGTTCGCGGCCTTCATGGGCTATCGGAGCGCCGAGGATTTCGCGCGCGACCTTTTGGGCCATCTCGGCCGGGTGCGGGAGCACTACGCGCATCTGTTCGAGCAGGTACCCTCGCCGCCAACTCCGGCGCCGCCGCTCGACCTCAGCGGCCCCGGTGAGCCGCCGCCGGCGACCGTGCAGGCGATCCGGGTGCTGGGCTTTCCCGATACCGCGCACGTCATCGAGGCGGCGCGCGGCTGGCTCGCCGGACGGCCCCGGGCGCTGCGCTCGGAGCGCGCGCGGCTGCTGCTCGGCGAATTGCTGCCGGCGATCCTCGCCGCCCTCGGCCGCCAGCCGCAGCCGGAGGCGGCGTTCGCCCGCTTCGATGCCTTTCTGTCGCGGCTGCCCGGCGGCGTGCAGCCCCTCTCATTGTTCCATCGCAATCCCGCGCTGATCGAACGGGTGGCGATGGTGCTGGGCGCCGCGCCGTCGCTCGCCGACCATCTCGCGAACGTGCCGGCCGCACTGGAGGGCCTGCTCGCGCCCGAGCCCGCCGGACCGCATGACGATCTGCACGCGCTGCGCGCCGAGCTGCGCGATGCGCGGCTGCTGGAGGACGCGATCGAGATCGCCCGCCGCTTCGTCCGCGGCGGCCAGTTCCGGGTCTCGGTCGCCGAGATGGAGGGGCGGCTCGGCCCGGACGCGGCCGGGCGGGCGCGCACGGCGCTCGCGGCGGCGACCATCGCCGCCCTGCTGCCGCGTGCCGCCGCTGACTTCACCGCCCGCAACGGACGGGTGCGCGGCGGCGGGATGGTCGTGGTGGCGCTGGGCAAGGCCGGCGGGCAGGAGATGATGGCCGGGTCGGACCTCGACCTGATGCTGATCTACGACCATCCCGCCGCGGTGACGGAGAGCACCGGCGCGCGCCGGATGGCTGCCAGCCAGTATTTCCTTCGCGCCGCCCACGCCTTCATCGCGGCCGTGACCGCACCGGGGCTGGAGGGGCCGCTCTTTGCCGTGGACATGCGGCTGCGGCCGTCGGGCAACAAGGGGCCGGTGGCGGTCCCGCTGGAAGGCTTCCGCCGCTACCACGCCGAGAGCGCCTGGACCTGGGAGCGCATGGCGCTGACCCGCGCCCGGGTGCTGGCCGGTCCGAAGCCGCTCGCCGCCCGTGTCGCCGCCGCGATCGCGGCCGCTCTCGCGCAGCCCGCCGATCCCGCGCGCATCCGCGCCGATGCCGCCGCGATGCGCGCACGCCTGGCGCGCGATCTGCCGCCAGCCGGGCCGTGGGACGTCAAGCACCGCCCCGGCGGGCTGATGGAGGTCGAGTTCATCGCTCAAACGCTGCAACTCGTTTACGCCGCGGATCATCCGGGCATCTGCCATCCGAACACGCGCGCGGCCCTTGCGGCGCTGCGCGACGCCGGACTGCTGCCGGCCGAGGACGCGGTGCTGCTGATCCGCGCCGACCGCATCTGGCGGGCGATGCAGGGGATGCTGCGCCTGACCCTCGCGCGTCCGGCCGCCGACACCCCGCCGGAGGCGGCGATGCCGGCGCTGCTGCGGGCGGCAGAGGTGACGGGCGGCCGGGTTGACGTCGCCTCCCTTCGTGTCACGCTGGACCTGCTGGCCGGCGAGGTGCGCCGGCTGTTCATCCGTCATGTGGGGGAGCCGGAGGCAAGCGCATGAGCGTGCAGGAAGGCGACAAGGCGCCGGATTTCGAGATGCCGGCGAGCGGCGGGCGCAGTATCAGCCTCAAGGCGATGCAGGGCCACCCGTTCGTGCTCTATTTCTATCCCAAGGCCGACACGCCGGGCTGCACCAAGGAGGCCTGCGCGTTCCAGGAGGCGTTGCCGCAGCTTGCCCATATCGGCATCGACGTGATCGGCGTGTCCAAGGATCCCATGCAGCCGATCGAGAAATTCGCCGACAAATACAAGCTGACCTTCCCGCTCGCGTCCGACGAGAGCGCCGGGGTCGCCGAGGCCTACGGCACCTGGGGCGAGAAGACCAACTACGGCAAAAAGTACATGGGCATGGAGCGGACCACCTTCCTGATCGACCGGCACGGCAAGATCGCCCGCATCTGGCGGAAGGTGAAGGTGGACGGCCACGCGGCCGAGGTGATGGCGGCCGCGAAGGGGTTGGACTGATTCTTTCTCCCCCTCCCCTTGCGGGAGGGGGCCGGGGGGGAGGGTCGTCCGAGGCACCGGGCTTGCCCGCACCCCCCACCCCGGCCCTCCCCCGCAAGGGGGGAGGGAGAACCGAACACTTCGTCACCCGTTACGGTCGGCATCTGCTCTAATCGCGCGGCCCGCCTCGCGGAGGAATGCTCATGACCGAGATCAACACCGCGACGATCGGCTTGCCCTATGCCTTCCGCTTCATCGGCGACCCGACCGACGCGGCCGGCACCGTGTCCCCGTTCGCCGCCATCTACGCCTTCGGCGACAGCCTCTCGGACGCCGGCAACGACTACGCGCTCAGCTTCGGTACCGTCCCGGTCTCGCCACCCTATTTCGACGGCCATTTCAGCAACGGCTACACCTGGGTCGAGGACCTGGCCCTGCTCGGCCAGCCGCTGGTGAAGCCGAGCCTGCACGGCGGCACCGACTTCGCCTTTGGCGATGCCGAGACCGGCACCACGGCCGCGCACAGCGCGACCCCGCTCGACCTGCCATCCCAGCTCGTCCAGTACCAGGTGCAGACGCCATTCCCGCAATCGAACGCGCTCTACACGCTCTCGATCGGTGCCAACGACGTGCTGGATGCGGTCACCACCTACGCCAGCAATCCGACGGCCGGGCTCGCCGCAATCCCGCAGGCGGTCGCGAACGAAGTCAATTTCATCTCCGGCCTCGCGGGCACTGGGGCAAAGGACTTTTCCGTCCTGATGGTGCCCGACCTCGGTAAGACCCCGGAGGAAATCGCCAACGGCCCGCTCTATGCGATCGCCGCCTCGAATCTCTCGGCCTGGTACGACGTCGATCTCACCAACGCGCTCGCCGGCCTCGCGACCAGCGACCACCTCAACATCGACCTGGTGAACACCTTCCAGCTCCTCGATGCCGCCGTCGCCAACCCGGCGCCGTTCGGGCTGACCGACACGACCGACCGGGTCTGGACCGGCAATTACACCGATCCCTCCAGCGGCGTGCTCACCGCGACCGGGGCGGCGCAGAACCAGCATCTGTTCTTCGACGGGCTGCACCCGACCGCGCAGGGCCACGCGCTGGTGGCCCTCGTCGCCGGGGATTCGCTGATCGGCACGGTGTAGGGAGCCGCCTCGCGCCGCCGAGCCGGCTCGGCTACAAGGCCGCTCCATGAGCGCCTTGCAGCCCCCCCGCGGCACCCACGACCTGATCGGCGAGGAGATGCGCCGGCACCGCCACGTGATCGAGACCGCGCGCCGGATCGCGGCCGCCTACGGCTTCGACGAGTGGGCGACGCCGATCTTCGAGGACACGCGCGTCTTCGCCCGCACCCTCGGCGAGACCTCGGACGTGGTGACGAAGGAGATGTACACGTTCACCGACCGTGGCGGCGAAAGCATCACGCTGCGCCCCGAGGCCACGGCCGGGGTGTGCCGAGCGCTGGTCTCGAACGGGCTCGCGCAGACCTTGCCGCAGAAAGTGTTCTACGCCGGGCCGATGTTCCGCTACGAGCGGCCGCAGAAGGGCCGCTTCCGGCAGTTCCACCAGATCGACATCGAGACGCTCGGGGCCGCCGAGCCGCTCGCGGATGCCGAGGCGATTGCCTGCGGTGCCGACATCCTGGCGGCACTCGGCATCGGCGCCGAGGTCACGCTGGAGCTCAACACGCTCGGCGACGCCGAGAGCCGTGCGGCGTATCGGGCCGCCCTGGTCGCCTATTTCGCCGGCCACGCCGAGGCGCTCTCTGCCGAGAGCCGCGAGCGGCTGGAGCGCAACCCGCTGCGCATCCTCGACAGCAAGGATGAGCGCGACCGCCGCCTCGTCGCCGCAGCACCCATGATGCACGACCATCTGAGCGCGGCGGCACGCGATTTCTACGACGCGGTGCGCCGCGCGCTCGACCGGCTGGGTGTCGGATTTCGCGAAAACCCGCGCATCGTGCGCGGCCTCGACTACTACAGCCACACCGCCTTCGAGTTCGTCACCGACCGGCTCGGTGCGCAGGGCACCGTGATGGGCGGCGGCCGCTACGAGGGGCTGGTCGCCGAGATGGGCGGCCCGGCGGTGCCCGGCATCGGCTGGGCAGCCGGCGTCGAGCGCCTCGCCATGCTGCTCGCGGCACCCCCCGATCCGCCGGCCGCGGTCGCGGTGGTGCCGGTGGGGGAGGGGGCGGAGGCGCGCGCGCTCGATGTGGTGCAGACGCTGCGCCACGCCGGCCTGCGCGCCGAGATCGCCTATCGCGGCAACCTCAAGCGGCGGCTGGAGCGCGCCAACCGGATCGGCGCGCGCGCCGCGGTGATCCTGGGCGAGGACGAGGCGGCGCGCGGCGTGGTGCAGGTCAAGGACCTGCGCACCGGCACGCAGGAGGAGGTTATGATCCCCGACCTCGCGGCCCGATTGGCATGACCCCTGGCATGCCCCCTGGCATGACCCCCTGGCATGACCCTGGCATGAGCCTGCCATGAACGCGGTTGCGTCCGGCCTCGCGCAGAAGCTCGACCGGATCGCTGCGCGCGCCGAGGAATTGCGCACCGAGCTCGCGGGCGGCGTCGCCGGCGAGGCGTTCGTGCGCGCGTCGAAGGAACTGGCCGAACTCGAGCCGCTGGTCGCCCGCATCACCGAACTGCGCGACGCGGAACGCGCAGCCGCGGAGGCCGAAGCAATGCTCGCCGACCCCGAGATGCGCGAGCTTGCCGAGGTCGAGCTCGGATCGTTGCGCGAGCGGCTGCCGGCCTTGCACCAGGAGCTGCGGTTAGCACTGTTGCCGCGCGACGAGGCGGATGCCCGCAGCGCGATCTTGGAGGTGCGCCCCGCCGCCGGCGGCGACGAGGCAGCGCTGTTCGCGGCTGAGCTGTTCGGCATGTACCAGCGCTACGCCGAACGCCATCGCTGGCGCGTCGAGATTTTGGAATACGACGCCTCCGAACTCGGGGGCATCAAGGAGGGTATCGCCGAGATCACCGGGCGCAGCGTTTTCGCGCGGCTGAAATACGAAAGCGGCGTGCATCGCGTGCAGCGCGTGCCGGCAACCGAGAGCCAGGGCCGCATCCACACCTCGACCGTGACCGTCGCCGTGCTGCCCGAGGCTGAGGAGGTCGATGTGCAGATCAACGAGGCCGATCTGCGCATCGACGTCTATCGCGCATCGGGTGCCGGCGGCCAGCACGTCAACAAGACCGAGAGTGCCGTGCGCATCACGCATCTTCCCACCGGGATCGCGGTCGCGATGCAGGAGGAGAAGAGCCAGCACAAGAACCGCGCCAAGGCGATGAAGATTCTGCGCGCGCGCCTCTATGAGCAGCAGCGCGCGAGCCTGCACGCGACCCGTGCCGCCGACCGCAAGAGCCAGGTCGGGACCGGCGACCGCTCCGAGCGCATCCGCACCTACAACTTCCCGCAAGGGCGGGTGTCGGATCACCGGATCGGGCTGACCTTGCACAAGCTCGACCGCGTGCTGATGGGAGAGCTCGACGAGATCGTCGATGCGTTGACCGCCGAGGACGAGGCGGCGCGGCTGTCGGCCGAGGAGTAGGACATCTCGAGAAGGATGCAGCGGCAACGCTCAACTCCCTCTCCGCCCTTGCGGGCGGAGAGGGCCGGGGCGAGGTGGGGGACACACGCCAGCGGCACAACTCCAAGTCAGTGCTCTCAAGCCGCGACGTGCATGCGAGCATGATTGGCCCAGCCAGGCCATCACCGCCGGCCCCCACCCTACCCAACCCTCTCCGCCCCGAGGGGCGGAGAGGGCTTGAGGGCCGCGCTTTACAGCGCGCGCCGTTGCTTGCTACGCGATCAACACGGTCACAGGGACGGAGACGGACATGATGCGCAGGAGAGTGGCGTTGCTGGCGCTGCTGGCCGGGACGGCAATCGCCGCCGGGGCCGGGCCGGCGCGTGCCGACGAGTTGCAGGACATCAAGTCCAAGGGCGTGCTGGTGGTCGGCGTCAAGGCCGACTATCCCCCCTTTGGGTATCGTGCGCCGAACGGCGAGATCGTCGGCATCGAGCCGGATCTGGCCCGCGATGTCGCGAAGCGGCTGGGCGTGAAGGTGCAGCTCGTGCCGGTGGTGGCCTCCAATCGAATGCAGTTTCTGCAGCAGGGCAAGATCGACCTGATGATCGCGACCATGAGCGACACGCCCGAGCGGGCTCGGGTCGTCGGCATCGTCAAGCCTGATTACTACGCCTCGGGCTACAACCTGATGCTGCCGAAGTCGATCAAGATCACGTCCTGGGATCAGATCAAGGGCAAGCCGGTCTGCGCCATCCAGGGCTCCTTCTACAACAAGCAGGTGGCCGAGACGTTCGGCGCCCAGGTGATCGCCTTCACCGGCGTCGCCGAGGCGCTGACCGCGCTGAAGCAGGGGCGCTGCATCGGTTTCCTGTATGACGACACCGCGATCGAAGGCCATTTGCTGGACCCCGAGTGGAAGACCTACGGGATGCCGCTGCCGTCGCGGGACGCGCAGCCCTGGGGAATGGCGGTTCGCAAGGGTGACAAGGATTTCTACGACTTCATGGCCAAGACCATTGCCGATTGGGACAAGACCGGCCTGATCCTGCAACTGGAGACGAAGTACGGCATCCCGCACTCGAAATTCGCCGAAGACATGCACGCCAAATATAAGTGAGGAATTGGCGGCGCGCTTCCCGGCGCGCCGCCACGCTTCGCGCGGACCACCTTCATGCACGCCATTGCCATGTGGTTTCGTCACCTGCACGAGACCACCGGCATCAATCTGACGATCGCCTACGACCCGTTCGACCGGGCGCGGTTCCTGAGCGGATTTCTGGTCACGCTGGAGCTGTCCGGGATCAGCATCGTGGGTTCGGTCGTGGTCGGCATCATCGGCGCGTGGCTGCAGGGATCGCGGCTGACCTGGACCCGCCGCTTCGTGCAGGGCTACATCCAGCTATTCCGCAACACGCCGCCGCTGGTGCAGATGTTCTTCTTCTATTTTGGCCTCAGCGCGCTGCTGCCGACGACGAAGAACGCCATCGGGATGCAGGCGCCGGTGATCGGCGGCTTCGCCTGGGCGTGCATCTCTCTGATCTTCTTTGCCGGCGCCTTCAACGTGGAGATCTTCCGCTCCGGCATCGAGGCGATCCCGACGGCGACCACCGAGGCCGCCGAGGCGCTGGGCTACACGCGGCTGCAAACCTACATCCACGTCGTGCTGCCGCTGGCGATCAGGGTCTGCCTGCCGGCCCTGACCAACAACCTGGTGAACCTCATCAAGACCACCACGCTGGCCTACGCCATTGCCGTGCCTGAACTGCTGTACGTCTCCAACCAGATCTGGTCGGATAGCGTGAACGTGCCGCTGATGATGGTGGTGCTGTTCATCATCTATATCGCGCTGGTGGGACTGCTGGTGTTTGCGATGCACGCGTGGGAGCGGGCGATGCGGCGGCCCGGACTTGGTCTATGAGCGCTGGGCATAGCACGGGGCCGGCGTGCGGCGTGCTGCCGGTGATGCTGCCGCTGCCCGAGGTGCTGCGACGCCGCGGCGCGAGCGCGTTGCCGCCGCTGCGTCTGTCGCTCTGGCACGGCGCCGCCCTTGCCGCCTTCGTCGTGCTGACGGCGCTGGCCGCTGGCGCCGCGGCCGCGCCGGCACCGCGCGCCGGCGTGCTGGCCGAGTTGGCGCGCTGGTCGCCGCTGCTCCTGCGCGGCTTCGGCTTCAATATCCTGATCAGCTTCATGGCGATGGCGATCGGCACGATCCTGGGCGCGTTCCTTGGTCTCGGCCTGGTTTCGCTCGACCGGCCGGTGCGCGCGACCGCCTGGGCGCTGACCCAGTTCTTCCGCAACGCGCCCTGGCTGGTGCTGCTGTTCTTCATGATCTACATGCTGCCATTCCAGGCGCGGATCGGGCCATTCTCGATCAGCTTGCCGGATTGGCTGAAGGCGGTGATCGGGCTCGCCCTGCCGGTGATGGCGAATGTCGCGGAGATCGTCCGCGGCGCCGTGCAATCGATCCCGCCCGGCCAGTGGGAGGCGGCCGAATCGCTCGCCTTCACCCGCACCCAGCAACTCTGGCAGATCATCCTGCCGCAGTGCGTGAAGCGGATGATCCCACCGTGGATGAACCTTTATGCCATCCTGACGATGGCGACGACGCTCGCCTCGATCGTCGGCGTCAACGAGATTGTCACGCTGGCCGGCCAGGTGGAGGCCGCCGAGGGCGGCCGCACCGACTTGCTGGCGCCGCTTTATGGCTACGTGCTGCTGCTGTTCTTCATCTATTCCTATCCCATCGCGCGGCTGACGCAGCGGCTGGAGCGCCGCTACGCGGTGCGCATCTGACCGGCGGAGGAAAGGGTCATGCCCGGTCGCTTCGATCCCCCCACCGGCTGGACGGCGGACCAGCCGCTGGTCGCGATCGACGACGTGCACAAGACGTTCGGCGAGACGGAGGTGCTGAAGGGCGTCAGCCTCTCTGTGCGCAAGGGCGGCGTAGCCTGCATCATCGGCCCGTCCGGCTCCGGTAAATCGACGCTGATCCGCTGCGTCAACGCCCTGGTGCCGTTCCATAAGGGCTCGATCAAGGTAATGGGCATCGAGGTGAACGACCCGAAGCTGGATAAGCTGCGGCTGCGCAAGCATGTCGGCATGGTGTTCCAGAACTACAATCTGTTCCCGCACCGCACCGCGTTGCAGAACGTGATGATGGCGCCCGTTCAGGTACTGAAGCGCCCGCGCGCCGAGGTGCAGGCGGAGGCCTATGCCCTGCTGAAGAAAGTGCGGCTGGAGGGCAAGGAACATGCCTATCCCGGCGAGATGTCGGGTGGCCAGCAGCAGCGCGTGGCGATCGCCCGCTCGCTGGCCATGCAGCCCGACCTGATGCTGTTCGACGAGGTGACGGCGGCACTCGACCCGGAGACGGTGAAGGAGGTGCTGCTCGCGATTCGCCAGCTCGCCGAGGAAGGCATGACCTGCGTCCTGGTGACGCACGAGATGGGGTTCGCGCGCGAGATAGCGAACCAGATCTATTTCACGGATCGCGGCGTGATCGTCGAGCAGGGACCGCCGGCCGAGTTCTTCGGCAACCCAAAGGACCCAAGGACGCGGGCGTTCTTAAGCCAGATTCTGTGATTTCAGGCGCCGGAAGTATCGATTCATCGCGACGGTTCATCCCCACCGTCATGGTCGGCGAAGGCCGACCATCCACGACTTCGCGATGCGTGGGCCGAAAGACGTGGATGCTCGGCTTTCGCCGCGCATGACGTGAGATTTATAGGCCAGGGTAAGTCAATAGCTCTCGGCGACTGGTATGGCGCACCGAAATCACCGCATCGAAATCTCCGGGGCGCAGCCGCGGCCCTGCTCGATCTGCACTCGCACCGGCGCCCGGCCCGGGGTCTCGTCGGCGAGGAAGAAGCGCACGAAGTTCTGCGTCAGCGCCTCGAACGTGCGGCCATCGACGTGCGCGAGCGTCCCGGTCGTGTCCACCCGGTGCGTCACCGGCTGGCTCGCCCGGCACCTGCGTCACCACCCGCCCACACAGCGCATAGCGATATTCTGAAGCACGCGGCACCGTCACGGCCACGCTCGCGAACGGATGCGCCGCATCCAGCCGGAAGTGCCCGGCGAGCCCGAGGCCGACATAGAGCGTCGTGCTCTCCGACACCTCGGTCGGCCCCATCCGGTCGATGACGCGGAACGAGACCGCATCCGGCGACATCGCCGCGGTCGTGAGCAATACCGGCAGCAGCAGCGCGAGCGCCCGCATGGCGCCCGGTTCTCGGCTCGGCCGCCCGCTGCGTCAATCCGATGCGTGGGCCGACGTGTGGGCGGGCCTGCCGCGGCCGGTCCTGGCCTGCAAGGCGTCGATCCGTTTCGATGCCTCGGCCTTGGTCAAGCTGCCGTCGAATGGCTCGCGGGCTTCCTCGCACAGCGTTTTCAGGTAGGACGCCTGTGCGCCGGTCATGCGCTCGTCGCCCGTCACCCAATCGTCGGGATCTTTCTCGACGTTGGACGGCAGGTCGGGATCGGTCGGGGTTTTGGAGGTCGTGCTCATGCGCCCGCAAACGCCGGAGTTCGTGGTCCGTTCCCCGGCTCCGATCGGCGAATTGCTGCGTGCCGGCAGCCGCCCGGCTGCGCGCGGCCGGCATCGCGGGCGCGACGCTGGAGTCGCGGCTGCTGCTCGGCCATGCGCTGGGCGCAACCCAGCCGGCGCTGCTGCGCGATCCTGCTGCGATCGTCGATGCCCGTGGCTTCGCGGCGGCCCTGGCCCGGCGGGCGGCGCGCGAGCCGCTCGCGCTGATCCTCGGCCGGCGGGAGTTCTGGAGCCTCGATTTCGTCGTCTCGCCGGCGACGCTGATCCCCCGGCCCGAGAGCGAGACGCTGATCGAGGCGGCGCTCGCGATCTGGCCGGACCGCGCCCGCGTGCGGCGTGTGCTCGATCTCGGCACCGGCACCGGCTGCCTGCTGCTGGCGGCGCTGACCGAGTTCCCGGCCGCGTTCGGCGTCGGCGTTGACCGCAGCGTGGCCGCGGCGGTCCTCGCGGCCAGCAACGCCGCGGCGCTGGGCCTGGCCGCGCGCGCCGCCTTGGTCGCCGCCGACTGGGCGGCGCCGCTGGCCGGCCGCTTCGACCTGGTGCTCTGCAACCCTCCCTACATCCCACGGGGTGAACTGGCCGCGCTGATGCCGGAGGTGGCGCGGTTCGAGCCGGCCTCGGCACTCGACGGCGGCGGCGACGGGCTCGACGCCTACCGCCGCATCCTGCCGGCGCTGCCCGCCCTGCTTGCCTCCGGCGGCCGGGCGGTGCTGGAGCTCGGCGCCGGCCAGGAAGCGCCGGTCGCAGCGCTTGCCGGGGCGGCGAGGCTTGCGGTGGCGGCGGTGCGTCCCGATCTTTCCGGCATCCCGCGCGCCCTGGTGCTGGCCGCCGCTGAAAAACCATTTGGCAGCGCGGCCATGCCAGTCTAGCTTGCAGGACGCACGGCTGGCCCGCCCGCGACTTTCGGGGGGCCGGAAAGTCTCGGCCGCAGCGTGGGTACTGGTCGGGGCGCCGCGCGGGAAGCCAACGCCGATGGTCCTGGACCCGATCGCCTGTGGGCGGGGCGCGGAGTGCGCGCGGAAGGGCGGGGACCGCGAACAGGAAAGCACGGCACAAACGCATGAACATGAAACGAATGCGCGGACGCAACCATCGCGGGACCGGTGGCGGCGGAGGTGCCGGCCCGATCCGGCACCACAGCGGCAACATCCCGCTCAACCGCAACCACGTCTTCGACAGCAACGGGCCGGATGTGCGGGTGCGCGGCACCGCCCAGCAACTGTTCGAGAAGTACCTGCAGCTCGGCCGCGACGCGACCAGCAGCGGTGATCGGGTGACGGCGGAGAGCTACTTCCAGCACGCCGAGCACTATTTCCGCATCCTCAATGCGATCAACCAGGCGGCGCAGCAGAACCAGCCGCAGGCCTATAACGGCCAGGGCGGCGCACAAGCCTACGGGCAGGGGGGCTACGGCCAGGGGAGCACGGGCAGGGGGGCAATTCGGGCGCGGCACCCGGCAACCAGCAGGGCGGCTATCAGGCCGGTGCGAACGGCCGGCGCGGTCCGGGGATGGGAACCGAGGACGAACCGGATGACGCGACCGCGGGCACCGGCGACCAGCCCGGCACCGAGCAGCGCGAAATCCCGATCGCCGCCGCCCCGCCCGAGGCCTGACGGCCGGGCGCGGGCTAGCGCGAGATCGCCTCCAGCGCCCGGTGGCGGGTGAGCGGGCCGAGGCCGCCGATCACCAGCATCACCACGCCCATGCTGGCCGCGATCAGGAAGAACACCCCGGGCACGCCGAACCGGCCGAGGAAGAAGGCGATCACGAACGCCACGAACACGACGCTGAGCCGGCTCCAGGAATAGACGAAGCCGACCGCGACGGCGCGGATGCGGGTCGGGTAGAGCTCGCTCTGGTAGGCGTGAAACGAGAACGACATGATGTTGTTCGCCAGCGTCAGCAGCACGCCGAGCACGATCATTCTGCCGCCGCCGATACCTGGCTGAATATCAAACCGAACACCGCGACGCCGAAGGCGGCCCACACCACCAGCCACTTGCGCTCGATGCGGTCGGCGAAGGCGTAGCCAAGCAACGGACCGAACGGTGCTGCGATCGCGATGATGAACGTGTATCCAGGCTGGTAGTGGCGTGGATGCCCTGCTTGATCAGCAGCGTCGGCACCCAGTTCGCGAAGCCGTAGAAGCCGACCGTCTGGAAGATGTTGAAGATGATCATCATGATCGTCCGCGACAGGTAGGGCGGCCGCCAGATCTCGGCGAAGCTGCCGCGCGGCACGACCGGCTCCGGCGCGGCCGGCGGCGGCAGCGCGCGGCCAAGTTCGGCCGCAACCTGCGCCTCGATCGCCGTCATCACCCGATCGGCCTCGCTCGAGCCGGCCGTGCTGGGCGAGCCAGCGCGGGCTCTCCGGCAACGCCGAGCCGGATCCACCACACCACGACCGCGCCGATGGCACCGATCAGCACCAGCCAGCGCCAGCCGTCGAGACCGAGCGGCGAGAGTGGCACCAGCCACCAGGCGAGCGCCGCAACCACCGGCACGACGCTGAACTGGACGGTCTGGTCGAACGCGAAGGCGCGGCCGCGCATCTCCTTGGGGACCAGTTCGGCGATGTAAGTGCCGATCGTCACCAGTTCGACGCCGATGCCGATCCCGGCGATGAAGCGCCACAGGTTGAACCCGCTGGCGCTGTACTGAAACGCCATGATGACGTTGCGACCGTGTACCAGAGCAGCGAGAACGTGAAGACGGCGCGCCCGAAGCGGTCGGCGAGGAAGCTGAACAGGATCGTGCCGATGAACAGCCCGAGGAACAACGCCGCGACGAAACTCGCGAAGCCGTCGTGCCGAAGAAGCCCTGGGTCGTCGCGGCTAAGATGTGGCTGCGGAACAGCCCCGGGGCCACGTAGCCGGTGAAAACAGGTCGTAGAACTCCCTCAAATAGGCCTGGGCGACCTTCTTCGGGCAGTCGATGCTGCGCCAATCGTCGCTTCGCACGACGCAACGGTGAAAATCACTGGCGCGACCCATCGCCTCCATCAGGTTGTGCAAACCAAACGCAAAGGCTCGCAGCTCGATCGCTTTAGTCCGTTGGCAAATCTCGAATTCGCCGGGCGCCACATAAACGAGCTGTTGATCCTTGAAAAATGTTGGGCTCGGCGGCGATCAGATGCGCCTTGGCCCGGTCGACCGCCTCGGAAAGATCGCCGCCCTTGATGCACACGATCGGCCGCCGGGCGTGTTCGATTTCCTCCGCAATCGAGTTGTGTGCGTCAAGTTCAGCAAATTGGTCATGGTGACCGGGTGCTGGTTCATTTCAGGTCAAGAGCAACATCCCTTTGTTCGATCAAAATGATCATCCCTTCGTCCCGACCTGCCTCCTGGCAAAGCGTCGCGCGCAGCGGCAGTCAAGGATGCCGCGCGAAAGCTGCGGCACCGGCGTAGCCGGCGCGCAGCGTCCTTGACAGAGCGAGCCCGGTGCTAGGCTGAACAGGTCGGAGGTTCGGCTGCACGGCGCAGCGCCTCTTTTTTGTGCTCGCGCAAATCGTCCATGTTCAGGTAGCGATGCTGCTCGAGCCAGTTCTCGTGGGTCTCGACGGCGAGCGCCCGCACCAGCCGCAAGCAACTCTCACCATTAGACCTGTTGCGAAAGTCGCCTGACCTGTTTTCCTGAGCCGGGCATGCCTTTTGTCTCTCGCGGCCCTTTCAGAACGGACCGAAGCCGTCTTCGAGGTTCACGAGGCCCGCGACGATGGATACCTTGGTGTCGTGTGTCCGCAGCGGATTTCGAAACCGCTCGGAGACGATCCTGAAACGTTTCACCCGCCCGATCCGGTGCTCCACCCTGACCCGGAACGAGCTGAGCCCCCGATTGTATTCCTTCTCCTCGTCGTTCAGTTCTCCCCTCTTCGGCTTCTTGTACGGGAACTCCAGGTTCGCGTGGTCCTTGTCGTAGCCCTGATAGCCGCTGTCGACGTAGGCGCGCGCCCGTTTTGGCAGCGGCGGCCCTTTGCGCCGGATGGTCAGGTCGTGGTGGCTGCCCGGATGCGACGCGGACGCGGCGACGATGCGGCCCTTCCCGGTCACCACGTATTCCGTTTTCAGCGTGTGGCGCTTTTTTTTCCCGGAGTAGTGTTCTCGTTGTACCGCGTCAGTGCCTGGGCGTTGGATTGGCTGCTCGGTGCAATCGACGATCAGGGCCTCGGCTTCCGCCCGGCGGATCTTCGGCGTCCGGCCGACGCCTATCAGAGGCCTGGCCAGCGGCTCGACGCGCTGGATGGCGCGGCAGATCGCGCTTTTGTTGACGTGGTAGAAGAAGCCCAAGAACTCCTGGGTCACGTAGCAGCGATAGTAGATCAGTAGGACGAGCAGGTGATCGTCGAGGCCACCAAGGTCGGAGGGACGGCCGGATTTCAACTTCCGTGCCTGCTGTTTGTCCCAGGGCGCGGTCAGGCTGGCGACCATCCGGTCGAACGTCGCCACGCTGACGCCGGTCAGTCGGCGGAAGCTCGGACTGCCACGGAGCAGAGCGGCGGAAAACGGACGGGACATCGGGCCGGGCACCTTCGTTCCGAAGGTTCCCCATGAATGGAATTCGCCCCGTGACCTGTCAAGCCCTCCATTCCAACATTCGGCGCGGTCGGGAACCCGCAGTCAGAGCGACTTTCGCAACGGGTCTATTGGGGAAGATGCGTACGACATGGGTGCGACGCTTGATCTCCTCGTTCAAGCGCTCCAGCATATTTGTTGATTTCAGATGCTTATGGTGCTGGCGCGGCAGCTGGTAGAAGGTCAGCGTCTCGTCGATGTTGCTCTTTCGACCCAGCCGGTGAGCTTGGGGTATTTGCCTGACCATTTGGCGAGCCAAGCGGCCAGATCGCGACGCGCCTCGGTGAGGTCGCGGCGGTCGTAAAGCCAGCGCAGCTCTTGCAGGCAGTCGTCGTCAACCCGGCGCGGTACGTAGTCGAGCGCGTTTCTGAGGAAATGCACATAGCAGCGCTGATAGGCCGCTTCCGCCAGAGCCTCACGCAGTGCCACCCTGAGCCCGGCATGATCGTCGGCCACGACAAACTCAACGCCGTGTAGACCGCGCCCCTTGAGCCCCAGCAGAAAATCCAACCAGCTCTGAGCGGCTCTCGCGGTTGGCGAGCTCAACCGCCAGCACTTGGCGGCGGCCGTCCCAGTCGATGCCGATCGCGATCAGCACCGCTTGGCTGAGGATCACACCGGCCTCGCGCACCCGTTCGTAGCGGGCATCGAGGATCAAATCGGGGAAGGCTTCGGCCAACGGTCGACTGGCAAATTGCGCCAGGGTCGCATCCAGCCGCTGGTTCATCGTACTGATCGAGCTGGCCGAGAAGCTGTGGCCGCACAGCTCTTCGGTGATCGCTTTCACCTTGCGGGTCGAAACACCTTGCACGTACATCTCCGCCAGCGCCGCCACCAACGCTCGCTCCGAGCGCTGATAGCGCTCGAACAGTTCGGTCGAAAACCGTCCGGCGCGATCCTGCGGCACCCGCAATTCCAGCTTGCCGATGCGCGTGATCAGCGTCCGGCCGTAATAGCCCGATCGATAGCCCTGCCGGCCCACCGTCCGCTCGCCCTTCTCGGCGCCGAGCGCCTCGCTCATCTCCGCTTCGAGCACCTCCTGCAGCGCCGTCCGCACCAGCGCTCGCAGAAACTCATCGTCCTCCACTAGCAGGGCTTTCACGTCGATCGTGCCAGACTTAACTTGCCCCTTGGTCATGGTGTGCATCCTCGCCAAAGGATCCAGTGATTGCGTAATCACCCGCATACCATGACTATCCGACTTAACGGCTTTTGCTGAACCTTCAG
>CAVZPY010000014.1:0-347455 GCA_963777265.1 uncultured Alphaproteobacteria bacterium
GGTCACGTTCTCGACGAACTGAAAGCCTGGATCGGCTGGGTCGAAGCGGAACCAGAGCACCAGGCTGAATGCAAACACGATCAGGCTGGTCCAGAGCGCGGTCCAGCGCGCGTTCGCGGCGACCGTCGCCTCGTCGCCGCGCACGCAGAGCATGACGCCGACACCGGCCAGGGGCAGCCAGGTGATCAGCGACAGGATCGGGAAGCCGGCGGCGTTCATCGCGCCCTCAACCGAACAGGAGGAAGATGCTGACCAGCAGCACGAGGCCGATCAGCATGACAAAGGCATAGACAGCAAGCGAGCCGGTCTGGATGCGCGTGACCTCGGTCGAACCGTCGGTGGTGAGCGCCGCGAGGCCGTTGGGCACGCCGTCGATGATCATTGCATCCCCGGTCTGCCACAGGAAGCGCGCCAGCCGGAACGTCGGGCGGACGAACAGGAAATCGTAGAGCTCGTCGAAATACCATTTGTTGAGCAGGAAGCGATAGACGCCCGGGAAGGCGCTGGCGAGCTGCGCCGGCAACGCCGGCCGAACCATATAGAACAGATAGGCGACCGCGATGCCGAGCAGTCCAAGGATCAGCGGCAGCAGCGAGATCAAGGGCGGGACGTGCTCGGCGTCCACCAGGATGTGGTTCTGCGGTCCGGCGACGATGCTGCCCATCCAGAACTGCTGCCAGCCGGTGCCGATGAACAGGCCGTGGAATGCGAGCCCGGCGAAGGTGGCACCGATCGCAAGCGCGATCAGCGGCCCGGTCATCACCGCAGGGCTCTCATGGACGTGGCTGGCCACGTGCTCGTCAAACCGCTGTCGCCCGTGAAACGTCATCAGCAGCAGGCGCCAGGAGTAGAACGCGGTCAGTGCCGCGGCCAGCGTGCCGCACGCGAAGCCGTAGAGGGCCACCGCATCGCCGCGCGCGAAGGCCGCCTCCAGGATCGCGTCCTTCGAGAAATAGCCGGAAAACGGCGGGATGCCGGCCAATGCCAGGCTGCCGATCCACATCGTGACGTAGGTGATCGGAACCTTCCGCCAGATGCCGCCCATGCGGCGCATGTCCTGTTCGTCCGACATGGCGTGGATCACCGCACCCGCGCACATGAACAGCAGCGCCTTGAAGAAGGCGTGGCAGAACAAATGAAAGATCGAAGCCTGATAGGCGCCGGCGCCGGCGGCGAGGAACATGTAGCCGAGCTGCGAGCAGGTGGAATAGGCGATCACCTTCTTGATGTCGTTCTGCACGCAGCCGATGGTCGCCGCGAACAGCGATGTGGTGCCGCCGATGAACGTGACCATGCCGAGCGCGAAATGCGTCTGCTCGTAGATCGGCGACATGCGCGCGACCAGGAACACGCCCGCCGTCACCATCGTCGCGGCATGGATCAGCGCCGAGACCGGCGTCGGCCCCTCCATTGCGTCGGGGAGCCAGGTGTGCAGGAAAATCTGCGCCGACTTGCCCATCGCACCGATGAACAGCAGCACGCCGATCACCTCGTAGGCCTGCCAGGTGCCGCCGAGCACATGATAGCGGGCGGCGAGATGCGCCGGGATCGCGTCGAAGATGGTGTCGAACGAGATCGAGCGAAACAGAAAGAAAATCAGCGCAATGCCGACCGCGAAGAACAGATCGCCCACGCGGTTGACCACGAACGCCTTGATCGCGGCGGCGCAGGCGCTCGGCCGGTCGTACCAGTAGCCGATCAGCAGATACGACATGAGGCCGACACCTTCCCAGCCGAAGAAGAGCTGGACGACGTTGTCAGACGTCACCAGCATCAGCATCGCGAAGGTGAACAGGCTCAGATAGCAGAAGAAGCGGCTGGTCGGCGTATGTTCATGCGCCATGTAGCCGACGCTGTAGATATGGATCAGCATCGAGACGGTCGTGACCATCGCGACCATCACCACCGAAAGCGTATCGTGCCGCAGCGCCCATTGGACATGAAAGCTGCCGGCCTCGATCCAGGTGGCGATCGGGAACAGCTCGGCCGCACCCTGCTTCACGATGAACGGAACGAACTCGGTGATGCCGCAGGCGGCGGCGACGATCATGCAGACGATCGTCACCCCCTGGCTGGCGCGGTCGCCGATCAGCCGGCCGAACAGCCCGGCGATGGCCGCGCCCAGCAGCGGCGCGAACACCGCGATCGTGAACAGCATCGGCTCAGCCCCGCATCAGGTTCACGTCCTCGACCTGGATCGAGCCGCGGTTGCGGAAATAGACGACCACGATCGCAAGCCCGATCGCCACCTCGGCCGCGGCGACGGTGAGGACGAACATCGCGAACACCTGTCCCACCAGATCGCCGAGGGCCGCCGAGAACGCGACCAGGTTGATGTTGACCGCCAGCAGGATCAGCTCGATCGACATCAGGATGATGATGACGTTCTTGCGGTTGAGGAAGATGCCGAACACCCCGAGCACCAGCAGGATCGCGGCGACGGCGAGAAAGTGTCCCAGCCCCGGCATCTAGGTCGAGCCTCCCGACCGGTGGGCGAGTTCGGCGTCTTCCTCCGCAAGCTCGGGCGGCTCCGTCGCTGTCGGCCGGCGGATGCCGATGCTCGCGATGCCCATGCCGATCCCGACCTCCACGATCTCCAGCGTATCTTCCGGCCGGCGTGCGTTCTGCACTGCGATCGCTTGCTTGCGCGAGGCGCGGCGGTCGCGCAGCGTCAGCACGATCGCGCCGATCATCGCCACCAGCAGCACCAGCCCCGCGATCTGGAACAGCAGGATGTTGTCGGTGTAGAGCACGCTGCCGAGTGCGAGGGTGTTGGTCATCCCCGACGGCATCGGCTGCAGCCGCAACGTGGTCGCGGCAGGGGCGATATGCCAGCCGGTGACGACCAAAGCGAGCTCGGCCAGTAGGATCGCCCCGATCGTCGCCCCCACCGGGGCATAGCGCTGGAACCCCTCCCGCAGCTCGACGAAGTTGACGTCGAGCATCATCACCACGAACAGGAACAGCACCGCGACCGCGCCGACATAGACGATGACCAGGATCATCGCCAGGAACTCGGCGCCGGCGAGCACGAACAGGGCGGCGGCGTTGAAGAACGCCAGGATCAGAAACAGCACCGAATGCACCGGGTTGCGCCCGGTCACGACCATGCCGGCCGCGAGCAGCAGCACCACGGAGAAGACGTAGAAGGCGACGGTCGGGAGGATCATCATCGGTAAGGCGCGTCCAGCTCGAGGCGGCGGGCGATCTCGCTCTCCCACCGGTCGCCGTTGTCCAGCAGCTTCTGCTTGTCGTACATCAGCTCCGACCGCGTTTCGGTCGAGAATTCGAAATTCGGCCCCTCGACGATGGCATCGACCGGGCAGCTCTCCTCGCACAGGCCGCAATAGATGCACTTGGTCATGTCGATGTCGTAGCGCGTGGTGCGCCGCGAGCCGTCCTCGCGCGGCTCCGCCTCGATCGTGATCGCCTGCGCCGGACAGATCGCCTCGCACAGCTTGCAGGCGATGCAGCGCTCCTCGCCGTTCGGGTAGCGGCGCAGCGCGTGCTCGCCGCGAAACCGCGGGCTGAGCGGACCCTTCTCGTAGGGATAGTTGATCGTCGCCTTGGGGCGGAAGAAGTAGCGCAGCGTCGAGCCAGAGGCCGGCGACCAGCTCCGGCAGCAGCAGGCCGCGCGCGGTGCGGTCCAGAAACGCCATCTCAACCCTCGCTCCTCTCACGCGGCATGGGGCAGCCATCCGGTCGCCAGCAGCACGCCCGCGGTGATCACGAGCCAGCCGAGCGACAGCGGCAAGAACACCTTCCAGCCAAGCCGCATCAACTGGTCGTAGCGGTAGCGCGGCATCGTCCCGCGCACCCAGATGAACACGAACAGGCAGATGCAGATCTTGATGATGAACCAGATCGGCCCGGGTATCCAGGTGAAGGGCACAAACGGGATCGGCGACAGCCAGCCGCCCAGGAACAGGATCGTCGTCATCGCCGACATCAGGATCATGTTCGCGTATTCGCCAAGGAAAAACAGCGCGAACGCCATCGCGCTGTATTCGACGAAGAAGCCGGCGACGATCTCGCTCTCCCCCTCCGGCAGATCGAACGGGTTGCGGTTGGTCTCCGCCAGGATCGAGACGAAGAACATGATGAAGACCGGGAACAGCGGGATGAAGTACCAGACATGCCGCTGCGCCAGCACGATGTCATTCAACCGCAGGCTGCCCGCGCACAGCACCACCGAGACGATTATGAAGCCCATCGAGACTTCGTAGCTGACCATCTGTGCGGCCGAACGCAGCGCGCCGAGGAAGGCGTATTTCGAGTTGCTCGCCCAGCCCGCCACGATGATCCCATAGACGCCGAGCGAGCTGATCGCGAACAGATAGAGCACGCCCACGTTGATGTCGGCCACCGCCCAGCCATTGTTCACCGGGATCACCGCCCAGGCGAGCATCGCCAGCGAGAAGGTGAGCATCGGCGCCATCAGGAACAGCAGCCGGTTCGATCCGGTCGGGATCACCGTCTCCTTCATCAGCATCTTGATCGCGTCGGCGAAGGGCTGATACAGCCCGAACGGTCCGACCACATTGGGTCCGCGGCGGATCTGGATCGCGGCCAGCACCTTGCGCTCGGCGAGCGTGAGATAGGCGACCGCGATCAGCAGCGGCACCAGCAGCGCCAGCGTCTCGGCAATCGTCAGGATGAGCTGCCCGAGCAGCGTGTGCAGGAAGAACTGCGCCATCGCCTATTCGGCCGCCTGCAAGGCCGGCCGCACGAACAGGCGCGAGCACTCCGCCATCGTCGGACTGGCGCGGCTGATCGGGTTGGTCTGGTAGTAGTCGGCGATCGCATACCCGACCGGCGCGTCCGACAGCGCGGCCGGGTCGCCGGCCGGCCCGCCCTGGTCGGTCGCCCCGAGCCGCACGTGCTCGCCGACGCGGGCGAAGAGCGGATTTATCTCAACCAGCCGCCGCCGCAGCGCGTCGAGATCATCATAGGGCAGCGGCCGGCCGATCACCGCACTGAACGCCCGCAGAATCTTCCAGTCCTCGCGCGCCTCGCCCGGCGCGAACACGGCGCGGAAGCTGCGCTGCACCCGGCCCTCGGTGTTGACGTAGGTGCCGTTCTTTTCGGTGTAGGCGGCACCGGGAAGAATAACGTCGGCGCGGCCGGCGCCGCGGTCGCCGTGATGGCCCTGATAGACGACGAAGGTCGCATCCCCGATGCGCGCGGTGTCGAACTCGTCCGCTCCCAGCAGCCACAGCAGATCGACGCCGCCGTCCAGCATCGCGTCGATCCCGCGGCCGCGCGAGCCGGGCAGGAAGCCGAGATCAAGCGCGCCCACGCGCGCCGCCGCGGTGTGCAGCACGTTGAAGCCGTGCCACTCGAGGCCGAGCGCCCCCACCGCCACCGCCAGCCGCCACGCCGCCGCCAGCACCGCCGACCCGTCGGGCCGCGCCAGCGCGCCTTGGCCCACGATCACCATCGGCCGCTTCGCCTCCCGCAGCGTCTGCGCGAAGGCGTGGCCGCCATCGTGCAGGACATTCAGCAGCGCCGGCAAATCGCCGAGAAAATCCACGGGATAGGTGAGGTCGGCAGGCGCCCCGATCGCGCCGATCGGGAAATTGCCGTGCAGGAAGCGCTTGCGGATGCGCGCGTTCAGCACCGGCGCCTCATGGCGGGGATTGCTGCCGATCAGCAGCAGCGCGTCCGCCTCCTCGATCGCGGCGATCCCGGCGTTGAACAGGTAGAACTCGCGCCGCGTCGCATCCAGCCGCGCGCCATCCTGCCGGCAATCGAGATTGGCCGACCCCAGCGCCGCCATCAGGTCCTTCAGCGCCGCCATGCTCTCGGCATCGCACAGATCGCCCGCAATCGCGCCGATGCGATCGCCGGGCAGGTCGTGCAGCCGCGCCGCGATGGCGGAAAAAGCATCAGGCCAGGTCGCCGGCTGCAATCGTCCGTCGTGGCGCACCCAGGGCCGATCCAGCCGCCGCCGCTTCAGCCCATCGACGGAGTGGCGCGACTTGTCGCCGATCCACTCCTCGTTGATCTCGTCGTTCACACGCGGCAGCACCCGCAGCACCTCCGACGAGCGGCTGTCGACGCGGATCGCCGAGCCAAGCGCATCGAGCGCATCGACGCCGTCGGTCTTGCGCAGCTCCCAAGGCCTGGCGACGAAAGCGTATGGCTTCGCAGTCAGCGCGCCGACCGGGCAGATGTCCACCAGATTGCCCGACAGTTCCGAGGTGAGCGCGCGCTCGATATAGGTGCCGATCTCCATGTCCTCGCCGCGCGCGGTGGCACCGAGTTCCGAGGTGCCGGCGATCTCGGCCGAGAAGCGGACGCAGCGCGTGCACTGGATGCAGCGCGTCATCACCGTCTTGACGATCGGGCCGAGATACTTGTCCTTCACCGCGCGCTTGTTCTCGACGTAGCGTGAATGGCCCAGGCCGTAGCCGTAGGACTGATCCTGCAAGTCGCACTCGCCGCCCTGATCGCAGATCGGGCAGTCGAGCGGATGGTTGATAAGCAGGAACTCCATCACCCCGCGCCGTGCCGCGCGCGTCATCGGGCTGTCGGTCAGCACCTTCATGCCGTCGGCCACCGGATAGGCGCAGGAGGCGATCGGCTTCGGCGCCTTTTCGAGTTCCACGAGGCACATCCGGCAATTGCCGGCGACCGAGAGCCGGTCGTGGTAGCAGAAGCGCGGAATCTCCTTGCCCGCCGCCTCGCAGGCCTGCAGCACCGAGATGCCGTTCGGCACCTCGATCTCGGCGCCGTCGATCGTCAGCTTCGCCATCGGCCTACTCTGCCGCCATCGGCAGATCGAGCCTCCGCCCGGAGCGCTTGTAGGCGGCGATCCGTTCCTCGATCACCGGGCGGAAGTGGCGGATCAGCCCCTGGATCGGCCACGCGGCGGCATCGCCGAGCGCGCAGATCGTGTGCCCCTCCACCTGCCGCGTCACCTGCTCCAGCATGTCGATCTCGGATACCTCGGCGCGCCCCTCGACCATGCGGTACAGCACCCGCATCATCCAGCCGGTGCCCTCGCGACATGGCGTACACTGGCCGCAGCTCTCGTGCTTGTAGAATTTCGCCAGCCGCGCGATCGCGCGGATCACGTCGGTCGATTTGTCCATCACGATCAACGCCGCGGTGCCGAGCGCGCTCTGGGCGTCGCGCAGGCTGTCGAAATCCATCAGCACCGTGTCGCACACATCCTTCGGGATCAGCGGCACCGATGCGCCGCCGGGGATCACCGCGAGCAGATTGTCCCAGCCGCCGCGCACGCCGCCGGCGTAGCGGTCGATCAGCTCGCGCATCGGGATGCCGAGTTCGTCCTCGACGTTGCACGGCTTGTTCACGTGCCCGGAGATGCAGAAGATTTTTGTCCCCGTGTTCTTCGGCCGCCCCAGCGCCGAGAACCAGGCCGCACCCCGGCGCATGATGGCCGGCACCGCGGCGATGCTCTCGACGTTGTTCACCGTGGTCGGGCAGCCATAGAGGCCGACCGCCGCCGGGAAGGGCGGCTTCAGCCGCGGCAACCCTTTTTTGCCTTCCAGGCTCTCCAGCAACCCGGTCTCCTCGCCGCAGATATAGGCGCCGGCGCCGCGATGCAGATAGAAATCGCAATCCCAGCCCGAACCGCTGGCGTTGCGGCCGATCAGCCCGGCCTCGTAGGCCTGGTCGATCGCCGCCTGCAGCACCCGCGCCTCGTTGTAGAACTCGCCCCTTATGTAGATGTAGCAGGTGTGCGCCCCCATCGCGAAGCAGGCGATCAGCGCGCCCTCGATCAGCTTGTGCGGATCGTGGCGCATGATGTCGCGATCCTTGCAGGTGCCGGGCTCGCTCTCGTCGGCGTTGACCACCAGATAGGCAGGCCGGCCGTCGAACTGCTTCGGCATGAACGACCATTTCGTGCCGGTGGGGAACCCGGCACCGCCGCGCCCGCGCAGGCCCGACGCCTTCACCTCCTCGACGATGGCATCGCGGCCGCGCGCCAGGATCGCCGCGGTGTTGTCCCAGTCGCCGCGGCGGCGCGCCGCCTCGAGGCCCCAGTCGTGGATGCCGTAGAGATTGGTGAAGATGCGATCGCGATCGGCCAGCATCACTCGCCCACCGTCGTCAGGGTGTTGGGTCCGCCCTCGGGTGCCGAGGCCTGCCGCGGGATCGTCGGCCCCGGCATCGGGCGTTCGCCGCGACGCAGCGCCGCCAGCAGCGCCTCGGTGCGCGGCCCGTCGAGGTCCTCGTAGTAATCGTCATTCACCTGCATCATCGGCGCATTCACGCAGGCGCCCAGGCACTCGACCTCGGACATCGTGAACATCCGATCGGCACTGGTCTGCCCCCAGCCGGCGATGTCGGTCGAGCGGCGGCAGGCGGCCACGACCTCGTCCGAGCCGCGCAGCCAGCACGGCGTGGTGGTGCAGATCTGGAGGTGGAAGCGGCCGATCGGGTGGGTGTTGAACATCAAGTAAAAGGTCGCGACCTCAAAGACGCGGATCGGCGGCATCTCCAGCCGAGCCGCGACTGCCTCCATCGCCGCGCGCGGCACCCAGGCGCTGCCCGTGGTGCGCGCCATCTGCCGCTGCGCGATGTCGAGCAGCGGCAATACCGCACTCGCCTGCCGCCCCGGCGGATATTTGGCGATCCAGATCGCGATCGCCGCCTCGCTCTCGGCATCGAATGCGAAGCTGGCGGGCTGGTCAAACTCCTCGCCTGACGCACCGTTGCCGAAATCCTGCGTCATGGCGCTACCGGTCGATCTCGCCGAACACGATGTCGAGCGAACCGATGATCGCGACCGTGTCGGCCAGCATGTGCCGCCGCGCCATCACCTGGATGGCTTGCAGGAAGGCGAAGCCGGTCGGCCGGATCTTGCAGCGGTACGGCCGGTTGCTGCCGTCCGCCACCAGATAGACGCCGAACTCGCCCTTCGGCGTCTCGGTGACGGTGTAGGTGGCACCGGGCGGCACGTGATAGCCCTCGGTGAACAGCTTAAAGTGGTGGATCAGCGCCTCCATCGAGTGCTTCATCTCGGCACGCGGCGGCGGATTGAATTTCAGGTCCGCCACTTTGACCGGTCCCGCCGGCATCTTCGCCAGTGCCTGCTTGATGATGCGCACGCTTTGGCGCATTTCCTCCATGCGCACCAGATAGCGGTCGTAGCAGTCGCCGTTGCGCCCCACCGGGACATCGAACTCCACCTGGTCGTAACGGTCGTACGGCTGCGACCGCCGCAGATCCCACGGCACGCCGGAGGCGCGCAGGCACGGGCCGGCGAAGCCCCAGGCGAGCGCGTCCTCGGCCGACATGATGCCGATATCGACCGTGCGCTGCTTCCAGATCCGGTTCGTGGTCAGCAGCTCCTGCAATTCGTCCACGAATTTCGGGAATGTCTCGGCCCAGGCCGCGATCCGATCGGTCAGGCCCGTCGGCAGATCGCGCATGACGCCGCCGGGGCGGATGTAGTTGGAATGGAGCCGCGCGCCCGAAGCTTCCTCGTAGAACTCCATCAGCTTCTCGCGTTCCTCGAAACCCCACAGGCTCGGCGTGATCGCGCCCACATCGAGCGCATAGGTCGTCAGGTTGAGCAGGTGGTTCAGGACGCGGGTGATCTCGGCGAACAGCACGCGGATCCACTTGGCGCGTTCCGGTGCCTCGATGCCGAGCAGCTTCTCGACGGCAAGAGCAAATGACTGCTCCTGGCACATCGGCGAGACGTAATCGAGCCGGTCGAAATACGCGACGTTCTGCAGGTAGGTGCGGTACTCGATCAGCTTCTCGGTGCCGCGATGCAGGAAGCCGATATGCGGATCGGCGCGGTCCACCACCTCCCCGTCCATCTCCAGGATCAGCCGCAGCACACCGTGCGCTGCCGGATGCTGCGGGCCGAAATTGAGTGCGTGGCTATCGATCTCGATGGTCTTGGTGCTGCCGGAGCGCTCGGCCTCCGGGCCGGCATCGCGCGCGACGATCTCGCGGTTACCGCTCATCTCTGGGCCGTGCTCATCTTTGGGCCTTGCGCTCCTCGTGCGCCTTCTCGTCGCCGGGCAGCGTGGTCATCGCCTCCCACGGCGATTCGAAATTGAAGCTGCGCCAGTCCTGGGTCAGGCTGACCGGCTCATAGACGACCTGCTTGCGCTCCTCGTCCCAGCGCACTTCGACATGGCCGGTGAGCGGGAAGTCCTTGCGCAGCGGGTGTCCCTCGAAGCCGTAATCGGTAAGGATGCGGCGCAGATCCGGCTGCCCGGAGAACAGGATCCCGAACAGATCCCATGCCTCGCGTTCCCACCACGTGGCGCACGGAAAGACTTCGTGGACCGAGGGCACCGGGGTCTCTGCATCGGTCGTGACGATCACCCGCAGGCGCCGGTTGCGCGAGACCGAAAGCAGGCAATAGACCACGTCGAACCGCTCGGCGCGGTCCGGCCAGTCCACCCCGCACAACTCCATCAGTTGCTCGAAGGCGAAGCGCGGATCGTCGCGCAGCGTGCGCAGCAGGCCGGGCAGGGCATCGCGGGCGGCGTGTGCCACCATCTCCCCGAACGCCACCTCGACGCGTGCGACGCCGGGCAGCGCCCCGACCGCCGCTTGTTGCGCATCGACCGGATCGGCGACGGCCTCAGCCACGCAGGATGGTCCCGGTGCGGCGGATCTTCTTCTGCAGTTGCAGGATGCCGTAGACCAGCCCCTCGGCGGTCGGCGGGCAGCCGGGCACATAGATATCGACCGGCACGATGCGGTCGCAGCCGCGCACCACCGAATAGGAGTAGTGATAATAGCCGCCGCCGTTGGCACAGCTTCCCATGCTGATCACCCAGCGCGGCTCCGGCATCTGGTCATAGACCTTGCGCAGCGCCGGTGCCATCTTGTTGCACAGGGTGCCGGCCACGATCATCACGTCGCTCTGCCGCGGGCTCGCCCGCGGGATCACGCCGAAACGATCGAGATCATAGCGCGGCATATAGGCGTGGATCATCTCGACCGCGCAGCAGGCGAGCCCGAACGTCATCGGCCACAGACTGCCGGTGCGCGCCCAGTTCACCAGCCGGTCCACCTGGGTCACGAGGAAGCCGCGCTCGATCACCTCGCCGGTGATGCCGCGCACCACCGCGTCCTGCCCGGCATCCTCGCGCGGCCAGCCGAGCGGTGCGGCCGGTTCTGTCGTCGCACTCAAGGCCCTACTCCCATTCCAGTGCGCCCTTGCACCACTCGTAGATAAATCCCACGGTCAGGACTGCAAGGAAGCCGACCATCGAGAGGAAGCCAAAGACGCCGATATGCGACAGCGACACCGCCCAGGGGAACAGGAACGCCACTTCCAGGTCAAAGATGATGAACAGGAGCGCCACCAGATAGTAGCGGACGTCGAACTGCCGGCGGGCGTCGTCGAAGGCGTCGAACCCGCACTCGTAGGCGGCGAGCTTGTCGGGATAGGGCTTCTGCCGCGCCGCCAGCATCGAGCCGCCGACCATCGCGATCGCGATCACCGCTGCGATCGCGAAGAACACCAGGATCGGGAAATAGTCGCCGAGATAGGCGAGGTAGCCGGACATCGGTCGCGTCCTCGGGCCAGTCAATGCCGCGGTGCAGCGTGACCGGACACTACGCCGAACCTGGACCTGCCGCCATAGGGCGGGGCACGCAATCTGGCGCGAGTGACGGGGCTCGAACCCGCGACCTCCGGCGTGACAGGCCGGCGCTCTAACCAACTGAGCTACACCCGCGCGGCAGATGCGGCGAATTAGGCGTGGCCGGCTGGGCCGTCAAGCCGGCGGCCGGCCATCCCTCTCCTCGCTCCGCTCTCCTCGGGCGGTGGTGGGCGGTGACGGGTTCGAACCGCCGGCCCTCTCGGTGTAAACGAGACGCTCTACCGCTGAGCTAACCGCCCCGGAGCGACGGCCCTGGTCGCCGATCGCGCGCCCCGGCCGCCGCGCGACGGCCGGGGCCATTGCATCGATGCCGCCGCTCAGTGCGGCAGCGAGGCGCCGGTCTCGGCCGGCGGGGGCGGCGGCACCGGCTCGGCCGGCTCCTCCCACTCGATCGCCACTGGCCTGCGCACCAGGGCCTGCGCGATCACGTCATCGACGTGGGCCACCGGCACCAGCTTCAGGTGCTTCTTCACGTTGTCCGGGATTTCGGCGATGTCCTTCTCGTTCTCCTTGGGGATGAGCACCGTGGTGATCCCGGCGCGCAGCGCCGCCAGCAGCTTCTCCTTCAGGCCACCGATCGGCAGCACCCGCCCGCGCAGCGTGATCTCGCCGGTCATCGCGATGTCGCGACGGATCGGGATGCCGGTCAGCACGCTGACGATGCTGGTCGCCATCGCAATTCCCGCCGAAGGCCCGTCCTTGGGGGTGGCGCCATCCGGGACGTGGACATGGATGTCGCGCTTCTCGAACAGCGTCGGCTTGATGCCGAAGCTCTGTGCCCGGCTGCGCACATACGACAGCGCCGCCGACACACTCTCCTGCATCTCATCGCCGAGCTTGCCGGTTTGCTTGACCTGGCCCTTGCCCGGCACCGTCACGCTCTCGATGGTCAGGATCTCGCCGCCCACCTCGGTCCAGGCGAGGCCGGTGACGACGCCCACCATGTCCTCGGCCTCGGTCTCGCCGTAGCGGAAGCGGCGCACGCCCGCGTATTTCTCGAGGTTCTTGCGGGTGACTGCCACCTTCTTGGCCTTCTTGGTGACGATCTCCTTCACCGCCTTGCGCGCAAGATTGGCGATCTCGCGCTCCATGCTGCGCACCCCGGCTTCGCGGGTGTAGTAGCGGATCAGATCACGCAGCGCCTCGTCGGAGAGCGACCACTCCTCGGGCTTGATCCCGTTCGCCTCCGACTGCTTGGCAATCAGATGCCGCTTGGCGATCTCGACCTTCTCGTCCTCGGTGTAGCCGGGGATACGGATGATCTCCATGCGGTCCATCAGCGGCTGCGGCATCCGCAGGCTGTTGGCGGTGGTAACGAACATCACGTCCGAAAGGTCGTAGTCCACCTCCAGATAATGGTCGTTGAAGGTGCTGTTCTGCTCGGGGTCGAGCACCTCGAGCAGCGCCGAGGACGGGTCGCCCCGCCAGTCGGCACCCAGCTTGTCCACCTCATCGAGCAAAAATAGCGGGTTCGAGGTCTTGGCCTTCTTCATGCCCTGGATCACCTTGCCGGGCATCGAGCCGATATAGGTCCGGCGGTGGCCGCGGATTTCCGCCTCGTCGCGCACCCCGCCCAGCGACATGCGCACGAAATTGCGGCCCGTGGCGCGCGCGATCGACTTGCCGAGCGAGGTCTTGCCGACGCCGGGCGCCCCAACGAGGCACAGGATCGGCCCGCGGATCTTCGGGCTGCGCGACTGCACCGCCAGATATTCGACGATGCGCTCCTTGATCTTCTCCAGCCCGTAATGGTCGGCGTTGAGCACCTTCTCGGCGGCGATCACGTCGTTGCGAATCTTGCTGCGCTTCTTCCACGGGATCGAGAGGATCCAGTCGAGATAGTTGCGCACCACCGTCGCCTCGGCACTCATCGGCGACATCGTGCGCAGTTTCTTCAGCTCGCCGACCGCTTTCTCGCGCGCCTCCTTCGACAGCTTGGTCTTCTTGATTTTCTCCTCGAGCTCGGCGGTTTCGTCCTTGCCGTCCTCGCCCTCGCCCAGCTCCTTCTGGATCGCCTTGAGCTGCTCGTTGAGGTAGTATTCGCGCTGCGTCTTCTCCATCTGCCGCTTGACGCGGTTGCGGATGCGCTTCTCCACCTGCAGCACGCCGATCTCGGACTCCATGTGCCCGAACACGCGCTCCAGCCGCTCGCCGACGCGCGTGGTCTCCAAGAGCTCCTGCTTCTCGGCGATCTTGAGGTTGAGGTGGGCGGCGACGGTATCGCCGAGCTTGCTCGGGTCCTCGATCTGGTTGAGGGTCACCAGCACTTCGGGCGCGATCTTCTTGTTGAGCTTCACGTACTGCTCGAACTGGCTGACCACCGTGCGGCTCAGCGCCTCCAGCTCCTTGGCGTCGCCGTCGCGGTCGGGCAGCGGCTCGACGAAGGCCTCGAAATGGCTCTCGGTCTCCTTGAAGCCGGTGATCTTGGCGCGGCGGCTGCCCTCGACCAGCACCTTCACGGTGCCGTCCGGCAGCTTGAGCAGTTGCAGGATCGTGGAGACGGTGCCGACGCGGAAGATGTCGTCAGCGGCAGGATCGTCCTGGGCGGCGTTCTTCTGCGCGACCAGCAGGATCTGCTTGTCCTCCTTCATCACCGCTTCCAGCGCGCGGACCGACTTCTCGCGGCCGACGAACAGGGGCACGATCATGTGCGGGAAAACGACGATGTCGCGCAACGGCAACACCGCCATCACGTCGGCTCGGCTCACCGCGGGCTTGGCCTCCTCGGGGCGGCCTGCTTCCGGACGGCTCGCCTCTGGACGGCCCCCTTCTGGACGGCCCCCCTCTGGACGGCCCGGGGCGGGGCGGTCGGATTCGGACATCGGCTTGACCTCCTTTTAGGACAGTCGGGCGCGGATCGCCCAAATGAGGCACGGCCCGCGCACGGCCGGACAGGTCGTCCGGACTGCAAAGCGTGATATCGGCAGGGGTTGCCGGACGCACAAGACTTGAAACGGGGAGCGTCAGCCGCCGCTCTCGGCGCGCTCCTTGCCGTAGCTGAACAGCGGATTGGCGCGGCTCTCGGCCACCTCGCGGTTGATGATGACCTCCTCCACCCCGTCCAGCCCGGGCAGGTCGAACATGGTCGTGAGCAGGATCGCCTCCATGATCGAGCGCAGGCCGCGCGCGCCGGTCTTGCGGGCGATGGCCCGGGTCGCGACCGACTTGAGCGCGTCCTCGGTGAAGGTGAGCTTCACCCCCTCCATGTCGAACAGCCGCCCATACTGCTTGACCAGCGCGTTCTTGGGCCGGGTCAGGATTTCGATCAGCGCGCCCTCGTCCAGATCCTCGAGGGTCGCCACCACCGGCAACCGGCCGATGAACTCCGGGATCAGGCCGAAGCGCAGCAAATCCTCGGGTTCCACTTCGCGCAGGATCGCGCCCATCCGCCGCTCGTCCGGGCCGCGCACCTCGCCGCCAAAACCCATCCCCGACCCCTTGCCGCGGGCGGTGATGATCTTCTCCAGCCCGGAGAAGGCACCGCCGCAGATGAACAGGATGTTGGTGGTATCGACTTGCAGGAACTCCTGCTGCGGGTGCTTGCGGCCGCCTTGCGGCGGCACCGAGGCGACGGTGCCCTCCATGATCTTCAGCAGCGCCTGCTGCACGCCCTCGCCGCTCACATCCCTCGTGATCGAGGGGTTGTCGGATTTGCGGCTGATCTTGTCCACCTCGTCGATGTAGACGATGCCACGCTGCGCCCGCTCGACGTTGTAGTCGGCCGATTGCAGCAGCTTGAGGATGATGTTCTCGACATCCTCGCCGACATACCCGGCCTCGGTCAGCGTCGTCGCGTCGGCCATCGTGAACGGCACGTCCAGGATGCGCGCCAGCGTCTGCGCCAGCAGCGTCTTGCCCGACCCGGTCGGCCCCACCAGCAGGATGTTCGACTTCGCGATCTCGATGTCGTTGTTCTTCTGGCCGTGCGCGAGCCGCTTGTAGTGGTTGTGGACCGCGACCGAGAGCACCTTCTTGGCGTGATCCTGGCCGATCACGTAGTCGTCGAGAACCTTGCAGATTTCGCGCGGGGTCGGCACGCCGTCGCGCGACTTGACGAGGTGGGTCTTGTGCTCCTCGCGGATGATGTCCATGCAGAGCTCGACGCATTCGTCGCAGATGAACACCGTCGGGCCGGCGATCAGCTTGCGGACCTCGTGCTGGGACTTGCCGCAGAACGAGCAGTAGAGGGTGTTCTTGGAGTCGCCGGACTTGCTCATGGACACTCCCGCCCCGGCTCGGCCGGGACCACATCGAGGCGATTATCCCCCCGCCGGGGCAAGCGGACAAGGGATTGCCCTCCGAAACCGGACCCCGGCGACAGCCTGTGCAACAAATTGCAATATAATGGGCCTCGCGGCCCGGCGGTCAGCCTCGCGCGGGCGGGGCCTCCGACGACACCGGCCGGCTCTCCACCACCTCATCGACGATGCCGAAATCCCGGGCCTCCTCGGCGGAGAGATAGCTGTCGCGCTCCAGCTTGCGCTCGATCGCCTCGATCGGCTGGCCGGTGTGGCGGACGTAGATCTCATTCAGCCGTTTGCGCAGGGTCAGGATCTCGCGCGCCTGGATCTCGATGTCGGTCGCCTGTCCCTGGGCGCCGCCCGAGGGCTGGTGGACCATGATCCGCGCGTTGGGCAGGGCGAATCGCTTGCCTTTGGCGCCGGCCGCCAGCAGCAGGCTGCCCATCGAAGCCGCCTGGCCGACGCAGACCGTGCTCACAGGGCTGCGGATGTATTGCATCGCATCATAGATCGCCAGGCCGGACGAGACCACGCCGCCTGGACTGTTGATATAGAAGGCGATGTCCTTGGTCGGGTTCTCGCTCTCCAGGAACAGCAGCTGGGCGACGATCAGCGCGCCCACCTGGTCATAGACCGCGCCAGTGAGGAAGATGATCCGCTCCTTCAGCAGCCGCGAGTAGATGTCGAAGGCGCGTTCGCCGCGGGCGGTCTGCTCGACCACCATCGGCACGAGGTTGTTGGAATAGATCTCAACCGGGTCGCGGTCGGCCATTGGTCGGTCCCCTGGGTCGGGCCGCATGCCCGACCCGGCTCAACATAGTCTCACGCGGGCGGAGTTCCAGCCGTCTCGCCCGACTCCTGGCCGGATGGCGGGGCCGGCGCGGGTGCGGGCGTGGGCGCGGGTGCCGGTTCCGGCTCGGCGCTCAACTCCTCCGGCGTGACTTCGCGATCGGTCACCTGGGCCAGTTCGAGGATGAAGTCGACCACCTTCTCCTCGAAGATCGGCCCGCGCAGCCCCTCGGCGGCCTGCGGGTTCTTGCGGAAGAACTCCATCACCTGGGTCTCGCGGCCGGCATAGCGGCCGGCCTCGGCGCGCATCGCCCGGGTCATCTCGTCGGGTGCGACCGTGATCCCGTTGGTCCGCCCGATCTCGGCGAGCAGCAGCCCGAGCCGCACCCGCCGCTCGGCGATGGCGCGGTACTCGGCCCGCAAGGTCGCCTCGTCCTTGTCGCGGTCCTCGGTGTCCGCCTGCCCGGCCTGGCGCTCCTGCTGCACCCGTGCCCAGATCTGGTCGAACTCCGCCTGCACCATGCCCTCGGGGACCGCGAAATCGGCGCCCGCGGCGAGCGCGTCGAGCAGCTCGCGCTTGATGCGCAGACGGCTGAGCTGGTCGTATTCGCGTTGCATCTGGCCGCCGATCGCCTGGCGCAGATCGGCCACGCTGTCGAAGCCGATCTTCTCGGCGAAGGCGTCGTCGATCGCCGCCTCGGTGGGCCGCCGCAGCGCCCGCGCCGTCACCTCGAAGGCAGCCGGCTTGCCGGCCAGCGCCTTGTCGGGGAAGGTCTCGGGGAAGGTCGCCTCGAGGGTGCGGGTCTCGCCCGCCTTCAGGCCGACCAGCCCGGCGCTGAAGCCGGGGATGAAGCCCTCGCCGCCAACTTCGACGGTCTGGCCGGTCGCAGTGCCGCCCTGAAATGCCTCGCCGTCCACGCGCCCGACGTAATCCACCGTCAGAAGCTCGCCGGTCTCGGCGCCGCGTTCCTCGTCAACGAGGGTGGTCTCCCGGCGACGGCGGAACAGCTCGGCCACCGTCTTGTCGATCGCGGCCTCGGCGGGCTTGGCCTTCAGCCGGGTGATCGAGAGAGACGCGAGGTCGGGCACCGCGATCTCGGGCATCAGCTCGAACTCGACCTTGAACGCGAGGTCGGCGGTGCCGGCGGCGGCGTCGATGACGTCCACCTTGGGCTGCAGCGCCGGACGCAGGCCCCGATCGGCGAGCGCCTGGCGCGTCGCCTCGGTGACACTCTCCTCCAGCACCTCGGCCTGCACGGCGCTGCCGTAGCGCTGGCGGATGACGGTGGGGGGCACCTTGCCGGGGCGGAAGCCGGGCAGGTTGACGGTGCGGCCGAGCTCGGAGAGGCGCGCCGTGCGCTTGCCCTCGATCTCGCTGCCGGGGACGACGATGGTGAAGCCGCGCTTCAGCCCGTCGGAGAGCGTCTCGGTCACCTGCATCGTCGCGAAAACCCCATTGCCTCGGGTGCCTTGCACTCGGGTGCCTTCCTTGGACGGTGGTGCGGGCGGAGGGACTTGAACCCCCACGGCTTGCGCCACCAGAACCTAAATCTGGCGTGTCTGCCAATTCCACCACGCCCGCGGAGTAGCGGCCGGCGTGCGGCGGCGCGTGTAGCGCAGCCCGCACCCCGTCACAAGGCGGCAGGCCCGACCGCGGCCGTCAATCGTCCATCTGCCGAACCGCCGTCACACCGGCGCGGAACGCCGCCAGCACATCCCGTACGTCCGCCTCGGTGTGGCACAATCCGACGTAGCACTTGCTGTTGCCCTTCAACACACCGTTGGCGCGCGCCACTTCGTTGAACCCGCGCATCTTTTTGGTGTCGCCGCGCAGCGTCGCGCGATAGTCGGCGATCTCGCCGGCGGCGAAGATCACGTCGAACATGACCGGGCATCCGATCACCTGGCCGGCAACACCGGTCTCGCGCAGCAGCGCCGCAAGCCCGTCCATCATGGCGCGACCGGTCGCGAACACGCCTTCGTAGGCGCCGGGACGGCGGAGGATTTCCAGGCATTTCAGCCCGGCGGTCGCCGCAACCGGATTGCCCGACAGGGTGCCGATCTGGGTCAGGAACCGATCCTCGCCGACCGCGCCCGCGTCGAACAGCCGCATGATGTCGGCGCGTCCCGCGATGGCCGCGAGCGGAAAGCCGCCGCCGATCACCTTGCCCAGCGTGCAGACATCGGGCGTGACCCCGAAATATTCCTGCGCGCCGCCGTACGCGAAGCGAAAGCCCGTGACCACCTCGTCGAAGATCAGCGGAATCCCGTGCGCCTCGGTTGCCTGCCGCAGCGCCTGCAAGAAGCCGGGCTTGGGGCCGATCAGGCGCTGGAACGGCTCGACGATGACGCCAGCCAGCTCGTCCTTGTGCGCCTCGATCAGTGCCACCGCGGCCTCGGTGTCGTTGAACGGTGCAATCAGCATCTCGTCGGCGACGCTGCGCGGGATGCCGGGGCTGTCCGGGATCGCGCGCGGGAAATTGCCGGGCCGCTTCGGGGCAAGCGACATCAGGCTGTAGTCGCTCATGCCATGATAGCCGCCCTCGAACTTCAGAATCTTTTCGCGTCCGCGGAAGGCGCGCGCCAGGCGCATCGCGTAGGCGTCGGCCTCGGTGCCGGAGCTGACGAAGCGCACCATGTCGGCGCACGCCATCGCCTCGACGATCTCGGCGGCGAGGCGGATGCCGGGCTCGCTGTTGGCGAAGAACGTGGTGCCGCGCCCGACCTGCTCGCGCACCGCCTCGACCACCTCGGGATGCGCGTGGCCGACGAACATCGGCCCCGAGCCGAGCAGCAGATCGACATACTCGTGGCCGCTCACGTCCCACACGCGCCCGGCCCGGCCCTCGGCCACGACAATCTCCGAGGGCATGTTGCCGAAGCTGCCGCCGGGCAGCACACGGCGAGCGGTCTCGATCAATGCCAGGTCGCGGCCGTCGCGGGCGTTCTTGTTCATCGGATCATCTCCAGATCGTGGTTGTACGTTCCCAGCAGCGCCTGCGCGCAGGCGTCCAGCACCGCGTCGGTGTCCATCCGGTATTCCCGATACAGATCCGGGATGTCGCCGCTCTGGCCGAAATGGTCCGGCCCCAGCGCCACCACGCGCTGCCCGCGCACCGCGCCGAGCCAGGTGTGCGTCGCCGGATGCCCGTCCAGCAGCGTCACCAGCGCCGCCCCGGGCGCCAGCGGCGCCAGCAGCCGCTCGATATGGGCCACAGCGTCCGGCGCGCCCGCGCGCCGCGACGCCTGCGCCGCCAGCCACCCCGCGTGCAGCCGGTCGGGGCTGGTGATCGCCAGCAGGCCGGCGCCCGGCTCCTCGGCGGCGAGTTCGGAAAACGCTGCCGCGGCCTCGGGTGCGACTGGCCCCTGATAGGCAAGCGCGATCCGCGCGCCCTCGCGCGGCGCCACCACCCAGTGTGCGCCCGCGATCACCGCTGCGGCATCCAGCGTGCGCGCCGTCTGCTCCAGCGCCCGCGTGGACAGGCGCAGCCACACCGCGGAGCCATCGGGGCGCTGCATCCAGTCGAAGGCGTGGCGCAACAGGATCGCGAGTTCGTCCACATGCGCCGGCTCGAAGGCCGCCAGCCGATCGACGCTCATGCCGATCAGCGGCGTGTTGATCGATTGGTGCTGCCCGCCCTCCGGCGCCAGCGACAGGCCCGAGGGCGTCGAGACCAGCAGGAAACGCGCGTCCTGATAACAGGAGTAGATCAGGGCATCGAGGCCGCGATTGACGAACGGATCATAGACGGTGCCCACCGGCAGCAATCGCGCGCCGAACAATCCGCTGGTCAGTCCAGCCGCCCCCAGCAGCAGAAACAGATTCTGCTCGGCGATCCCGAGTTCGATGTGCTGCCCGTTCGGGCTCATCCCCCAGCGCTGTGCCGAGGCGAGCTTGGCATCGCGAAACACGTCGTTGCGGGTGTGGCGGTCGAAGATGCCGCGGCGGTTCACCCACGGCCCGAGATTGGTCGAAACCGTCACGTCGGGACTCATCGTCACGATACGCGGTGCGAGATCAGCGCAGCCCCCCTGACCGCGGCCGATCTCGGCCAGGATGTCGCCGAACCCCGCCTGCGTGGACATCCGCCGGCCCGCGATCTTCGGGACCGGCAGCGCCGCCGGCACGGCAATTGCCGGCGCCGACAGCGCCCTCCCCTCCGGCGTGAGCGGAGCGCCGAACGGGCAGGAGGCGAGGAAGTCGTGCAGCTCCTCGGGCGAGGCGGACAGGCCCTCGAAGGCGTCCCATTCATGGCCGGGCCGGATGCCCATCGCGTCGCGGAACCCGGTCATCTGCTCCTTGGTCATCAGGCCGGCGTGGTTGTCCTTGTGGCCGGCGAAGGGCAGGCCCATGCCCTTGATCGTGTAGGCGATGAAGCAGGTCGGCTGGTCGCCTTCGGCCTCGGCGGCACGCAGGGTCTCGATGATCGCCTCGATGTCGTGGCCGCCGAGATTGGTCATCAGGGTCGCGAGTTCGTCGTCCGACAGCGGATCGACGATCGCGCGCAAGGCTCGCGAGCGGCCGAGATCGGCCAGCACCGCCTGCCGCCACGCGGCACCCCCCTGGAAGGTGAGCGCCGAATAGAGGCTGTTGGGGCAGTCGTCGATCCAGCGGCGCAGGGCCTCGCCGCCCTCGCGCGCGAAGGCGGCTTGCAGTTTCCGCCCGTATTTCATCGTGACCACGTTCCAGCCCATGTCGCGGAACAGGCCCTCGATGCGGCCGAACAGCCGGTCGGGCAGCACGCTGTCGAGGCTCTGGCGATTGTAGTCGATGATCCACCAGACGTCGCGGACGTCGTGCTTCCAGCCCTCCAGCAGCGCCTCGTAGATATTGCCCTCGTCGAGTTCGGCGTCGCCCGCGATCGCGATGTGGCGGCCCGCCGGCAGCCCCTCGCGCGCCAGCCGGTGCAGGCGGACATAGTCCTGCATCAGCGCGCTGAACGTGGTCATCGCCACGCCGAGGCCGACCGAGCCGGTGGAGAAATCGACCTCTCCGCCGTCCTTCACCCGGCTCGGATAGGATTGCGCGCCGCCGAGCTGGCGAAACGCTGCCAGCTTGTCGCGGCTCTGCCGGCCGAACAGGGTGTTGATGGCGTGGAACACGGGGCCCGCGTGCGGCTTGACGGCGACCCGGTCCTGCGGGCGCAGCACCTCGAAATAGAGTGCCGCCATCACCGAGATGACCGACGCGCACGATGCCTGGTGTCCGCCCACCTTCAGCCCGTCGCGGTTCGGGCGGATGTGGTTGGCGTGGTGGATGGTCCACGCCGAGAGCCACAACAGTTTTTTTTCCAGTTCCCGCAGCAACGCGAGCCGGCGCTCCGGCAGGCCCTCGGCACGCGTCGCTGCGATGACGTTCATCCGCTCGCTCCCGGCAGCCGGGCCGCCGCGCGGCGCTGCTCATAGCTCTTGAGATGGGCGTAGGCGATCGCGAGCAGCGTGTCGCCGATGCCATGTTCGCGGGCACGGCGGAGCAGGTAGCCGGTGATATGCTCGGCCTCGACGCGGCCGCCGGCTTCCAGGTCGCGCAGCATCGAGGCGTTCGCGGTGCTCGCCTCGTTGCCCAGCATCGCCCGAAGCTGGGTCAGAAAGCCTTCGGTGGGTGGATATCCGGCGGCGCGCGCAATCTCGATCGTGTCCTGAAGCATCCGCCGCAGCATCGCTCCGCCCTCCGGCGAGCCGCGGAGAATCTCGCCCACGTTGGCGCGCATCAGGCAGGTGGCGGATGCCATCGTGCCCAGCATGATCAGCTTCTCCCACATCTGGCGCATGATGTCGGGCACCGCCGCCGCCTGCACGCCGGGCGCGGCGGCGAAGGCGTCCCGCAGCGCTTCGCAGCGGCGGCTCACCGGCCCATCCTGTTCGCCGAAGATGAGCTCGCGGTTGTCGTCGAGGTGGCGCACCACGCCGTCCGCCGTCAGCGCAGCACCGATCTTCGCCACGCCCCCGAGCACCGCGCCGCGGCCGAAGCGCTCGTTCAGCGTCTCCATGTGCGAGATGCCGTTGAGCACCGGCAGCACCGCGGCGTTGGCGCCGAGTCCCGGCTCGATCGCGGCCATCGCCGTATCGAGGTCGTACGCCTTGCAGGTGAGCAGCACGAGATCGTGCTCGGGCCGCACGGTCTCCGCACGGACGGTGCGCACTTCGAGCCGCGCGTCGCCGTGGCGGCTTTCGACGCGCAGGCCCTCGCGCGCGAGCTGCGCCTGCCGCGCCGGGCGCACCAGGAAGGTGACGTCGGCACCCGCCTGCACCAGCCGGCCGCCGAAATACCCGCCGAGCGCGCCGGCGCCGAGCACGAGGGTGCGCATCAGGGCGCCGCCTCGTGCGTCGGCTTCACGGCGGCTCTCCACGCATCCGATCCCATTAGGCCCTGAAGCAACGCCGGCACGTAAAGATCAGCATTCAGCTTCGGGAAATGGATGCCCAGCCCGCTCGGGCTGATCTCGATTGCCTCGAGATCGCCTGGCCTGGCCGTTTCCAATCCCTGTGCGTCCCGAGGGGAGAAAGCGACTTCAAGCCCGGTGCTCAGCAGAACCACAATGCACCCAATGCGGCGATCGTAGCGTGCCGCGACGGCAGTGGCCGAAGCGGCGCGCAACCGCGCCATCTCCGCTTCCGCCGCATAGCGCTGTTCGTCAGTCAGTGCCATGGATTAGACTCCAGGATGAGCACAGAACGCCGAGCGCCCCGTCCAGGCCCACCGCGATCCGATTCAATTCGCGCGTGGTGAAGCCGACGAGGCGCGCAGCGCCGCGGGCCCGCCGGGGCAGTTCAGCGCGAAGATCGCTTCGCAGCCAGGGCCGATCACGTGGACATGCGGCGGCCTGTGATCCTTCGGATAGATGACCACGCGCATACCTCCGAGACGCAGAACAGTGGGCACAACCGCGCTCCTGCGGCACGGTCACGATCACGCCCACCCCCGCGCCAGCCGCCGCACTGCGGTGGAGGCGTGCCGCTTGCCCTCGCCCACGTAGTCCTCGTGGTTCTCCTCGATCCGCGCGGGGTCGTAGAGATAGTTCACCATGATGGTGGCACTCTCCTTGACCCCGCGCTCGGAGGTGTCGGCGAGAATGTTGATCCGCTCCAGCCGGGCGCCGTTGCTGAGGTGGAAATGCGCGACCCCGTCGCGCGCACGCTTGCCGCGCTTTTCGAGCAGCAGATAGCGCGCGCACAGCCGCACCAGCACCGGCTCGGCCGCGCGCAGCATCGCCGGATCGCGGAACCATCCGCGCCGGGCCAGGATCGCCGCCAGTGCCTGCGCCCCGGTCTCCGGCGCCGGCCCTTCGGGCGGCGAGGCGGTGCGCAGCGCCGAGCTTTCCTCCTCCGAAAGCAGCGACGGCGCGCGGCTCGGCGAGTGCGGCATCCAGCCAGCGGCAGAAGCCCGGTACCGGCGAGAGGGTGGCGAAGCGGGTCAGGTTGCGGAACTCCGCCGAGAGCAGCTCGACCACCTGCTTGATCAGGAAATTGCCGAAGCTGATCCGCGCCAGCCCCGGCTGGCAGTTGCTGATCGAGTAGAAGATCGCGGTGTCCGCGGTGCGCGGGTCCTGCACCGGGGCCTTCTCGTCGAGCAGCGCCTGCACGCTGCCCGAAAGGCCCTGTACCAGCGCCACCTCGACGAAGATCAGCGGCTCGCTCGGCATCCGCGGATGGAAGAAGGCGTAGCAGCGGCGGTCGGAATCGAGCCGGTTCTTCAGATCGCGCCAGGAGCGGATGTAATGCACCGCCTCATAGCCGACCAGCCGCTCCAGCAGCGAGGCCGGGCTGTTCCAGTCTATCCGCTTCAATTCGAGGAAGCCGACGTCGAACCAGTTGCCGAGCAGGCGCCGCAGATCCGCCTCCAGCGGTTCCAGCAGCGGCTCGGCGCGCACCGCCTCGACCACGGTGCCGCGCAGATCGACCAGGAACTTCATTCCATCAGGGATGGTGGTGAACTGCGTCAGCAGCCGCACCCGCGGCGGCTCCAGCGCTGCCCGCAGCCGCGCCTTGGCGAGCACGCGCTCGGAGGGATCGGTCGCGGCTTGCAGATCGGCATAGGCGGCGGCCACGGCTTCGGGATCGCTGTCGAAGCCGACGAGGGTGCGCAGGAACTCGATCCGGCCGGCGGCATCGAGGGCCAGATAGGTGCGGGCGAGCTTGGCGGCGCGGTTGCGGGCGCTGACCTCACCGCCGCGTGCGACGAGGCAGGCCCGCATCTGCTCGGCGATGCTTTCGCCCTCCTCGCCCGAAACCGAGGCCGCCATGTCGCGCCAGACATTGGTGATGCGCCGGATCGCGCGGTCGAACAGGCCGCTGGGCGCGACGGTCTCGCTCATCGAAGGCTCCCGTGACGAAGCGCTATTATAGCGCAGCGGCGGCGCTGTGAGGGTGCGTCGCGCGCATCACCGCCTGCGGCAATGCGGGGGGCAGGTCTTCCGCGATGAGACCGGGGCCGGCGATCTGCGCCGCCTCGCCATGCAGCCAGGCGCCGGCGCAGGCCGCCTGCCACGCCGGCAGGCCCTGCGCGAGCAGCCCGGCGATGATCCCCGAGAGCACGTCTCCGGCGCCGGCGGTGGCGAGCCAGGGCGGCGCCGAGGCGTTGATCGCAGCGTGTCCATCCGGTGCGGCGACAATGGTATCGCTGCCCTTGAGCAGCACCACCGCGTGGGTACGGGCGGCGGCGGCGCGGACGGCGGCCAGCCGGTCCGCCCCGGGTGGCCCGAAGACGCGCGCGAACTCGCCGGCGTGCGGGGTCAGTACCGCGCAGCCGCGCAACGCCTCCGGACGGCCGGCGAAGGCGGTGAAGCAGTCGGCGTCCGCGACCACCTGCCGCCCGGCGGCGAGCAGCGCGGGCAGGATGCTCGCGGCTTCGTCCGGGCCAAGGCCGGGGCCGCAGACCCAGACCGCGCGGCGCGGATCGGCCAGCAGCTCCGGCAGCGCCGCCTCGCTCACGATCACGCCGGGGCTGCCGGCGCGGAAGGCGTCGGCATGGGCGCGGGCCGCGATCGTCACCATCCCGGCCCCGCCGCGCCGCGCGCCTTCGGCCGCAAGCCGCCCTGCTCCGGTCATCGCCCCGCCCAGCACGGTGACATGGCCGCGCGCGTATTTGTGGTCGCCCGCTTCCGGCTGCCGCAAGCGCCACAGCGCCGGACCGTTCGCAAACGTGTGGGGCTGCACCTCGGCCAGCACCGACGCGGGCAGGCCGATGTCGGCGAGCAGCGTCTCGCCGCACCGGTCGCGCCCGGGCAGCAGCAGATGGCCCGGTTTGCGGCGGAAGAACGTCACCGTCAGTGCCGCCTGCGGGGCATAGCCGCGCACCGCGCCGGTGGCACCGTCCAGCCCGCTCGGGACGTCGATCGCGAGGATGCGGCGGGCGGCGCGCAGAACATCGATCACCGCCCCGTCGAGGTCACGCGTGAGCCCGGCGCCGAACAGCGCGTCGATCACGAGCGGGGCCCGCGCGACCGATTCCGCGCCGAACGGCACGATCGGGCCGCGGAAGCGTGCGGCCGCGTCTGCCGCGTCGGTGCCGGGGCGGGGCGGCGCCGCCTGCGCGACCGCGACCGGCCAACCCTCGGCGGCGAGCAGCCGGGCGGCGACATACCCATCGCCGCCGTTATTGCCGGGGCCGCAGAGCACCAGGGTCGGGCAGGGAGTGAAACGGTGGCGGGCGGCGTGGGCGACGGCGCGGCCGGCATTCTCCATCAGAGTCGGGACCGCGACACCGGCGGCAACCGCGAGCGCGTCGGCACGGTCCGATTCCCGCGGCGACAGCAGCTCGGGAGGCTCTTCGCGCATGGTGCCGAGAATGCCAGCGGGGCCGCAGCAGGGAAAGCGCCGGAAAAAGGCGGGCGGCGCCGAGCGGGGCGCCGCCCGCAGGAAGCACCGCCAAGCGGTGCCACCGGGGAGGAAACGCGAGGCTGCTGATATCAGCGACCCCACGCGCGGAATGACGCAGGCAGGCAAAGGAAGGTTGCACCAACCCTGCGTGACGTCCGCGGGCTGCGCCCGCCGCCGGCTTGCGAGCCGAGATGAAGACCCGCCACCAAGTCATTGTTGCATAACGTTGCGGCCTGGCGCATAAGGCATACGACAGCGCGTGGGGGCGCGATGGTTGAGGGTTTGGCCAGAGCCGCGGCGCTGCTTGCGGCGCTGGCGCTCGCGGCCTGCGGCGGCGGTGGCAGCGCGCCGGTCGGGCCACGCACCTCGCTCGAATGTGCTCCCTATGCCAGCGCCGTCACCGGGCTGGCCCTCGGCGGCGACGCCGCCTCGTGGTGGGGCGAGGCGGCCGGGCGCTATCCGCGCCGGCATCAGCCCGTGCCCGGCAGCGTGCTGGTGTTCCGCCGCATCGGCCGGATGCCGAACGGGCACGTCTCGGTGGTGCGGCGCGTGGTCTCGCGGCGGGAGATCCTGGTCGATCAGGCGAACTGGGTGCGGCACCGTATCGGCCACGCGGACCCGGTAATCGACGTGTCGCGGGCGAACGACTGGACCGCCGTGCGCGTGTGGTGGGCGCCGGCCGCCGCGATGGGGATTACCGCCTATCCGACCTATGGCTTCGTCGGCCCGGCGCGCGGCGCGCAGGTGGCGGATCGATGAGACGCGGATGGCACCAGCCTCGCCCTCGCTCGCGCCGCCGCGCTACAAGACGCCGATGATCGCCCGGACGGCCTGTGCGGCTATCCTGGCCGCGGCCTCGCTCACGCCGGCGGCGCAGGCAAACCGAGGCGACTTCGCGCTCGCCGCCCCTGCGTCCGCCCCCGCCGTGCTCGCCTATGTCCGCGTCGATGCCTGGCCGGCGGCCGAGGAGGCGGCGTCGCGCTGGCTCGATCCAGTGGCCCGCAAATACGTCCAGTACGACCGGCTGACCGCGCCGGGCGCCGCCAGCGTCGCGGAGATCGATTCGTTCCTGCATGCCAATCTCGACTGGCCGGGCAACGCGGCGCTGACACTGCGCCGCGAGCAGGCGCTCGCCGCCGAGCCGGATGACGCAACCGCACTCCCCTTCTGCGCCCGGCTGAAGCTCACGTTGCCGACGGCGCTGCTGCGCTGTGCCGGGGCTTTCGCCCATGCCGGGCAGGGCGAGGCGGCCGACGCGGCGGCGCGGCAGGCGTGGCTGCGCGGCCTGGCCGGCGCCGACGCCGAGCGGCGGTTCATGCAGCACTGGGGCCACGCCGTCACGCCGGCCGACCAATGGCGCCGCTTCGACCGCGTGGCCTCCGATCCGCCCGCCGCACAGCGGCAACTGGCGCGGCTGGACGCGGCGCACCGGCAGGCGGCGCAGGTGCTGCTGGCGCTCCGTCACGACGACCCGCGCGCGCCCGCTATGCTCGCCGCACTGCCCGCGGCGATGCGCGCCGACCCCGCGCTGATGCTGGCCGAGGCGGCGCGGCTGGAGCGCGCCGGCCGGTTCGGCGATGCCACGCAGCTTTGGACAAGTGCGGGCGCCGACGCCGAGCGCGCCGCCGATCCGGCACGGCTGCCCGGTTTCTGGGACGAGCGCGATCGGCTGGCGCGCGACTTGCTGGCGACCGGCGATGCGGCGACCGCCTACACGCTGGCGGCAACGCCGGGCCGGATCGCGCCGCGGCAGGCATTGGATGCCGACTTCCTCGCCGGCTGGATCGCGCTGCGCTGGCTGCACGACCCGGCGCGGGCGGCGCCGCATTTCACCGCCCTGGCCGCGGCATCGAAGGCCGCGATCACCGAGGCGCGGGCGCATTACTGGCTCGCCCGCTGCGCCGCCGCTCGCGGTGATGCGGCGGCGGCGCGGTCCGAGTTCACCGTCGCCGCACGCTGGCCCACCACCTATTACGGCCAGCTCGCGGCCCTCGCCCTCGACAACGACCCGGCCGCCCTCAACGCGCGCATCACCGCGCTCAGCGACCCGCCCTGGACCACGGCGCAGGCGCTCGCCTTTCTCGGCCAGGAGGACGCGCGCGCCGCCGCCCTGCTGGTCGCCTGGGGCGAGAAGTGGCGCGCGCGGCCGTTCCTGCAGCAGCTCGCAGCGAATGCGGCCGGCCCTGCCGGGCAGGCGATGGCGGCACGGCTGGCCCTCGGTTTCGGGCTGCCCGACCAGGCGGTGGCGATCGCGCGGCGCGCCGGCGTGGGCGGGCTGGTGCTGGCCGATGCCGGCTGGCCGACGAGTGTGGTGCCGCCGCCCGGCCCGGTGGAGCCCGCCGTGATCCTCGGCCTGATCCGCCAGGAGAGCAGCTTCGATACCGCGGCCGCCAGCCCGGTCGGCGCGCGCGGGCTGATGCAGCTCATGCCGGATACCGCGCGAGAGGTCGCGCTGCAGCTCGGCGATGACCTCCAGCTCGTGTCACTGACCGGCGATCCGCGCGAGAACGTCCGGCTCGGGGACAGCTACCTGCAAAACCTGCTCGACCGCTTCAGTGGCTTCCTGCCGCTCGCCCTGTCGGCCTACAACGCGGGGGCGGCGCGGGTGGAGCAATGGCTCACCGCCAACGGCGATCCGCGCGGCGGGGGTGCCATCGGCATGATCGACTGGATCGAGCTGATCCCGTTCGTCGAGACGCGCAACTACGTCCAGCGCGTGGTCGAGAACGTCGCCGTCTATCGGGCGCGTGAGGGCGTGGTGCGGCCGTATCCGGTGGAACCTTGGCACGACTGAGCGGCGCCAGGCTGCTCGCGAGCGGTTTTGGCGCGGGCTACGTGCCGCGCGCACCCGGCACCGCCGGGTCGCTGCTCGCATTGCTCGCCGGTGCCGGGCTGATGCGGCTGCCGGCGCGGGTGCTGCCGGCGGCGGTCGCGACGGCGAGCCTCGCCGGGCTGTGGGCGGTGCGCCGGGCAAGCGGGGGAACAGACGCGAGTTGGGTGGTGATCGACGAGGTGGCGGGGCAGTGGCTCGCGCTGATGGGCCTCGCGCGGCCGCGGCTCGCAGGGCTGGCGGCGGCGTTCGCGCTGTTCCGCGTCCTCGATGTGGCCAAGCCGGGCCCAATCGGCTGGGCCGACCGGCAGGCCGGACCGGCCGCGGTGATGGGCGACGACCTGATGGCGGGTGGGCTGACCGCTTGCACGCTCTGGGCGGTGCGGCGGCGCTTTCCAGGGGTGCTGGACTAATTGTTTCGCCGTAGGATGAGGCGCGGGTATTGGAGAAGCCATGATCGACGACGCGACCTTCGACCTCGGCGCCGCCCTGCTCGACGCGATGCGCCGCCGCCGCTGGCTGCTGGCGACGGCCGAAAGCTGCACCGGCGGGCTGATCGCGGCGGCGCTGACCGCCATCCCGGGCTCGTCCGACGTACTCGATCGCGGCTTCGTCACCTATTCTAACGCCGCCAAGCAGGAGATGCTCGGCGTGCCGGAGGCAATGATCGCGACCCACGGCGCGGTCAGCCACGCGGTCGCCGAGGTGATGGCGGAAGGCGCCCTGGCGCGTTCGGCGGCGTCCCTCGCGATCGCCGTCACCGGGGTCGCCGGACCGGCGGGCGGGACGCCCACCAAGCCGGTTGGCCTGGTGTGGTTCGGCCTCGCCATGCGCAGTGGCCGCACCGTGACCGACCACCGTATCTTTCCGGGCGACCGCGCCGAAATCCGCCGCGCGACCGTGGCACACGCGCTCGGAATGCTCAGGCGGCGCGCGGGCGCCTGAACCGGCACAGCGTCTCGCCCGCGCGGCGGCGGAGCCGCCCGATCCGCGCCACCCCCGCGAGCCGCCGGTCGAGAAAGGCCAGTGTCGCCTCGTCCGCCTCGCTCGCATCCCGCAGCCAGTAGAGCCGGGTCGACGTATAGACCCCGGCCAGGACCGCCCGTTTCGTGTACCAGGAGAAATCGGCCGACCGGTCGCCCGCCGCGTGCCAGATCGCATCGACGGTGCGCGCAGTGCAGCAGGCGGCGAGCCGGGCGTGGCGCGGCAGGGCAAGGATCGCGACCGCCCGCCGCACCGCCTCCTTGTGCGGCCGGTCCTGCGCCAGCCGCAGCGCGATCACCCCGCGCACCCTCTCCGGCAGCCGCCCCGCGATACCGACCGAGGCCGCCTCCATCCGCCGGTCCGCGAGGTCGCAGGCGGCTTCGATCATGGCAGGAGCACCGCCGGGGAACAGCAGGTCGGCGTCCGGGCCGGCGGCGCGGCGGAGCGCCGCGACGGTCCAGCCGTCGAACGCCACGTTCGGCAGCAGCGCGTCGATCGCGGCGTCGCGCTCGACGCTGCGCTCGGGCGGCCTCACGGCCACTCCTCCGGCGGGTAGCGCGTCAGCTCCTCGTTGAACCCGAAGTGGGAGAAATCGGTCATCCGCATCGGATAGAGCACGCCGTCGAGGTGGTCGTATTCGTGCTGCACGACGCCGGCATGAAAGCCTTCGACTTCCGCCGCGACCGGGGCGCCGTCGCAATCGACGCCACGGTAGCGGATGCGGCGGAAGCGCGGCACGGCGCCGCGCAGGCCGGGGATCGACAGGCATCCCTCCCAGCGCAGTGCGCGGGCTTCGCCTACCGGCTCGACCGTGGGATTGATGACGACGGTATTGCCGATCACCCGGTCGTCGGGCGCTCCGGTGCTGCGCTCCTGGCGGACGCGGAAGACGAACAGCCGTAACGGCACATGCACCTGCGGCGCTGCGAGGCCGGCGCCGGGCGCATCCTCCATCGTCTCGATCATGTCGGCGACCAGGCGCCGGATTTCGGGCGCGCCCGGATCGGCGACCGGCTGGGCGCGTTGGAGCAGCACCGGGTGGCCCATGCGGGCGATCTTGAGAATGGCCATGCGGTCTCCAAGATGGGGTGGCGAAACGCTTTGGCGAGGTGGAGCCCGCGTGCTATAGCGCCGCCTCCCGACAGTGGGGGCTGCGCGGGAGCAGCTCACGCGACAGGCAAGAGGAGAAGGCGGCCCAGTGCAGGTTCTCGTTCGCGACAACAATGTCGATCAGGCCCTCAAGGCGCTCAAGAAGAAGATGCAGCGGGAGGGTGTGTTCCGCGAGATGAAGCTGCGCCGCCATTACGAAAAACCCTCGGAGCGCCGCGCCCGCGAGGCGGCCGAGGCCGTCCGCCGCGCCCGCAAGCTCGAGCGCAAGCGGCTGGAGCGCGAGGGGTTCTGAGCCGGCCCGAGCCGGGTCCCTGACGCGACGGGTTCCACGCTGCATTCCTGTCGCGCGGTTCCGGGTCGGCCTTGTGCCGGTCAGACGGGTCAGCCTGTGCCGAGGGCCGCCATTAGCGTGCTCGCCTTCGCCGCAATCGTCGCGGCAGTGTCGCCCGGGCGGTAGATCGCCGAGCCGATGCCGAACCCGGCCGCCCCGGCGGCGCGCCAGGGTGCCAAGCTCGCCGCGTCGATGCCGCCGACCGGCAGCACCAGGGTGCCGGGCGGCAGCACCGCCCGCAGCGCCCGCAGCACCGCCGGGCCCGCCGCCTCGGCGGGAAACAGCTTGATTGCATTCGCCCCGGCGGCGAGCATCGCGAACGCCTCGGTCGGCGAGAAGAAGCCCGGGATCGCCAGCATCCCGTGGGCACGGGCCGCCCGTACCACGGCGGCGTCGGCGTGCGGCGTGACCACCAGCCGGCCACCGGCGCCGGCGATCTCGCCCACCTGGGCGGCGGTCATCACCGTGCCAGCGCCGATCAGCAGCCGCTCGCCGAAGGCGGCCGCGAGGCGGGCGATGCTTTCCATCGGCCGCGGCGAATTGAGCGGCACCTCGACGATCGCGATCCCCTCCCCGGCAAGGGCGGCCGCGATCGCCTCGACCTCCTCGGGCTGCACGCCGCGCAGGATCGCCAGCAGCGGCGAGCGGGCGAGCCAGGCCGCGAGGTCGGCCGTGGTCAGCTCCATGACGCAAGCCGCCCGATCAGAGCGAGACCGCTCGCCGCGGGATCGCCCTCGATCGGCTCGGCGTCGGCGCCGCAAGCGGCGATCGCGCGGCCGTACTGCGTGACGAGGTCGGGTGTGCCGATCACCGGGATGACGCCGGCCGCGGGCGCTTCGGCGAGTGCCGCGCGCACCTCGTGCCCGATCAGCAGGCCGGAGAGGTAGGATGGGGCCTCGGTCTCGGCGAGCGCGCCGGCAAGCCCGAGCGTGCGGACGCCGAACAGGTGGTGCAGCAGCCCGCCAGGGTCGGCTGAACGCGCCAGGCCGCGGTCGAACGCGGCGGGGTCGGTGGCACCCGCGCGCATCATGCGGCCGAGAATGGTGTGGTCGCGCAGCGCCGCAAACGCCTCGCCGGTGAGGTAGGTCGCGAAGCCGGCGATGCGGCCGCCGGCAAGCCGCACCCATTTCGCGTGCGTGCCGGGCAGGCAGACGAGGCCGCGGCCGGCGATGCGGTCGAGCGCGCCGGCGATCTGGGTTTCCTCGCCGCGCATCACCTCGGGAGTCCCGGCGGCGTCGCGCGCCGAGAGGCCGGGCACCAACCGCACTTCGGCACCCGCGAACGGCACCGCGACCAGTGCTTGCGCGAGCTCGGCGGGGCCGGCGGGGCACTCGAGATAGGGTGCCTCCACCCAGCCCTGGCGGCTGCCGATCATGCCGCAGAGCAATACCCGCCGCTCGCCCTCGGCGAGCCAGGGGCCGACGGCCTGCCGCAGCGCCGCGTCGAACCGCCCCTCTGGCTTGCCCCCTCTGGCACTGCCCCCTGTGGCACTGTCATGATACCGAGCGGCGCCGCGCTGCGACCGAGAACGCGGCCCTCACGGTCGAGCCGATACGCGCGAAAACTGCTGGTGCCCCAATCGACGCCAATCATCGCGCTACCACTCGGCGAAGCTGCCGTCGGCGTGTCGCCAGATCGGGTTGCGCCAGCGGTGGCCGATGGCCTCCTGCCGCAGGACCGCCGCCTCGTCCACCTCGATGCCGAGGCCGGGGCCTTGCGGGATCGCCACGAAGCCGTCGCTGTAGGCGAACACGTCCGGATCTTTCACGTAATCGAGCAGGTCGTTGCCCTGGTTGTAGTGGATGCCCAGGCTCTGCTCCTGGATGAAGGCGTTGTAGCACACCGCGTCGAGCTGCAAGTTGGCGGCGAGCGCGATCGGCCCCAGCGGGCAGTGCAGTGCCAGCGCCACGTCGTAGCACTCGGCCATCGCCGCGATCTTGCGCGTCTCGGTGATGCCGCCGGCGTGAGAGGGATCGGGCTGGATGATGTCGACGCAGCCCTGCTCGAAGATGCGCTTGAAGTCCCAGCGCGAGAACAGCCGCTCGCCGAGTGCCAACGGCGTGCTGCCAACCTGGGCGATCTCGCGCAGCGCTTCGGCATGTTCGGAGAGCACCGGCTCCTCGATGAACATCAGCTTGTAAGGGGCGAGCTCGTGGGCGAGCACGCGCGCCATCGGGCGATGCACGCGGCCGTGAAAATCCACGCCGATGCCGATCTGCGCGCCGACCGCCTCGCGCACCGCGGCGACGTTGGCGATGACCGCGTCGATCTTGGCGTGGCTATCGACGAACTGCATCTCCTCTGTGCCGTTCATCTTCACCGCACTGAAGCCGCGGGCGACCACCGACCTGGCAGCCTCGGCGACCTGCGCAGGACGGTCGCCGCCGATCCAGGAATAGACGCGGATGCGGTCGCGCAACTGGCCGCCAAGCAGGGCGTGAACCGGCACGCCGAGTGCCCGGCCCTTGATGTCCCACAGTGCCTGATCGATGCCGGCCAGCGCGCTCATGTGCACCGGGCCGCCGCGATAGAAGCCGCCGCGGTAGAGCACGGTCCAGTGGTCCTCGATGCGACCGGGATCCTTGCCGATCAGATAGTCGGCGAGTTCGTGGACGGCGGCGGCGACAGTCTCGGCGCGGCCCTCGACGATCGGCTCGCCCCAGCCGCAGAGGCCGGAATCGGTCTCGATCTTGAGGAACAGCCAGCGCGGCGGGACGATGTGGGTGTGCAGCCCGGTGATCTTCATGGCGCGCCTCCCCGCGATGGGCGAAGTCCAGATTAGAGCGTGGAGTCGGCGCAGCCAATCCCGGACGGGGCAGCGGTTCCCGTCGCTTGCGCGGGTCCGGCATTCGGCTATTTTCGCCATCATTGACGATTGGCGTCCTGAAATCGCTCTTGCGGCGTCTATCCGCATCGATTCAGCGCCGGGTTGCGTGGCTCCGACAAGCAAGGGGAGAACGTCGATGATCCGGATCAGTACAACGCTGCGCGGCGCCGCCGGAGCGGCGGTCGGTCTCGCGATGCTTGGCGGCGCGCCGATCGCGTTCGCGGCCGGAGCTGCCACCGGCAGCACCGCGTCCGATGGCATTGCGCTCAGCAATTCCTATGCAGGCAACACCTGGCGTCAGCAGATGCTGAAGACCTGGGATGCGGCGAGCAAGCAGGCCATCGACACCCACATCATTGCCAAGGCGAAGGTCGTCAATTCGAACAACTCGGCGCCGCAGCAGGCAAGCCAGATCCAGGACCTGATTCTGGAGGGCTGGAACGCGATCGTGATCGACGCCGCATCGCCGACCGCCTTGAACGGCGTCATCCAGCAAGCGTGTCGGGCGCACATCACCGTGGTGGTGTTCGACAGCCTGGCGACCGCGCCCTGCGCCACCAAGGTGGCCTACGACTACACGGCGATGGGTCGGCAGGAGGTTGATTACGTCGCGAAGCAGCTTGGGGGGAAGGGCAACGTCCTCGAGGTCCGCGGCATCGCCGGCACCTCAGTGGATACCGATATCGACAAGGGCATCCACGAGGAGCTGAAGAAGTATCCCGGACTGAAAATCGTCGGATCGGTTCATGGCAATTGGACGCAGAGCATCGCGCAGAAGGAGGTCGCGGGGATCCTGCCAACCCTGCCGACCATCAATGCCGTGGTGACGCAAGGCGGTGACGGCTACGGCGTCTATGAGGCGTTCAAGCAAGCCGGGCGCAAGACGCCCCTGATCATCATGGGCAACCGGCAGGACGAGCTGGCGCTCTGGAAAGAGCTCGAGGGACAGTCGGGCGGCTACCACACCTTCTCCCTATCTTCCGCACCCGGCTGTGCGTCGATCGCCTTCTGGGTGGCGCAGCAGGTGCTGGCCGGCAAGCCGGTGCCCAAGACGGTGCAGGTGCCGCTGCTGGTGATCCAGCCCGATCAGCTCGACGCCTGGCTGAAGGCGGTGCCGCAGGGCGGCGTAGCAACACCCGTCTATTCGCAGGCGTGGACCGCGAAGCTGATCGAGGCCAATGCGCGCCACACTGCCCTGCCGGCATCGCCGGAGCCGGGCAGCGGAGCCTGAGCTTGCCGCAGACGGGTCCCGCGTTCGTCGAACTCGGGGATCTGTCGCGCAGCTTCGGAGCGGTGCAGGCACTGGCCGGCGTGGATCTGACGATCCGCGCCGGCTGGATGGTCAGCGTCGTCGGCCATAACGGCGCCGGCAAGTCCACCCTGATGCAGGTGCTCGCTGGCACGTTGCGCGCCGATTCCGGCACCATCACGGTGGCGGGCCAGGACGTCACCAACCGGTACGACGTCGGCCGGGCCCACGCGCTCGGCATTCGCTGCGTGTTCCAGGAACTGTCGCTGTGCCCCAACCTGCGCGTGTTCGAGAACGTGCGCATCATGCACCACGCGCTGCGCGGCTTCGGCTGGCGGCATCGTGCCCGGCGGCTGATCCGCGACATGCTGGACGAGATTTTTCCGGGCCACGCCATCGACCCGGATCGTCCGGTCAACGAACTGCCGATCGGCGAGCGGCAGATGGTGGAGACCGCACGTGCCTTTACCACGACGGACGTGGCACCGCGCCTCGTGATCCTGGACGAGCCAACCTCCTCGCTCGATGCGCGCGCGGCGGAGCAATTACTGCACTACACGCGCAGGGCCTGCGCGCGCGGCATCGCCTGCCTCTTCATTTCCCACCGCCTGGCCGAAGTTCTGACGTACACCGACGAGGTGGCGGTCATGCGCGACGGCAAGGTTGTGGGTGGCGGCACTGCCACGGGCCTGTCGGAGGCGAACCTGGTCGAGATGATGGGAATGGTGCGTGCAGAGGCGCCGGGCACGGCCGCGATCGCTGGCCATGCCGGCGGAGACGCGCCGGATCGCGTGCGCGACACCACCCGCACGACACCTCTCACCCTGCGCGCCGGAGAGGTGGTCGGGCTGGCTGGGCTGGCCGGGCATGGCCAACGCGAGCTGCTGCTGAGGGTTTTCGCCTCGTCACGGCATCGCGTGTCCGGGATATCGGTGCGCGGTACGGTCGCCTATGTCAGCGGCGATCGCCAGTCAGAGGGCGTGTTCCCGCTCTGGTCGGTCGCGGAGAACGTGGTCGCAGGCTCGCTGTCGCAGCTCGGGCGCTTCGGGCTGATCGGGCTGAATGCCGAGGCACGGCTTGCCGAGGACTGGCGAGAACGGCTTGCCATTCGCACGCCGGACATGGGCAGCCCGATCACCGAGCTGTCCGGCGGCAATCAGCAGAAGGCGCTGGTTGCCCGTGCGTTTGCCACCGGTGCCGATATCGTCTTGTTCGACGATCCGTTGCGCGGTGTCGATGTCGGCACCAAGGGCGAGTTCTATGCGCATGTGCGACGCCAGGCGGAGGCCGGCCGGGCCTTCCTGTGGTACACCACCGAGAATGCCGAGCTGGCCAATTGCGACCGTGTCTACGTGTTCTACCAGGGCGGCATCACCGACGTGATCGCGCGTGTCGATCTGACCGAGGAACGGCTTGTCCGATCCTCGTTCCGCGAGGGTGCGCCGGTTGGCGAATGAGGCGGCGGCTGGCCTGACCGGCCGGCGCATCCGCGTCGCCGCCGCCGGACAGATGGGTGTGGTGCTGCCGGCGATCGCGCTCGCGGCGATGCTGATCCTGATCTTCCTGCGCCAGCCGCGGACGCTGAGCTATTTCGGCCTGTCGCTGCTGCTGGGCTTCGCACTGCCGCTGTCCTTCGCGTCGCTGGCGCAACTCTGCGTCATCGTGCTCGGCGACGTCGACCTCGGGATCGGCCCGTTCATCTCGCTGGTGAACTGCATCGCGGCGACATTGCTGAGCGACTCGCCGCTGCTGGGCGCCGGCGCGCTGGCGCTGTGCGTGCTGGCCTATGCCGGGATGGGAGCGCTGGTGCATCTGCGGCAACTGCCGTCGATCGTCGTCACCCTCGGCGCGTCGTTCATCTGGCTCGGCCTGGCACTGCTGCTGCTGCCCTCGCCCGGCGGGACGGCGCCGGCATGGCTGTCCGCCGCGACCGGCTGGCAGCCGCCACTGGTGCCGCTGCCGGTGCTGGTGCTGGTGCTGCTCGGCACGGCCGGCGAGGCATGGCTGATGCGCGGCGCGTACGGCGCAGTACTCCGTGCCATGGGCGGCAACCCGCGCGCGGTGCAGCGCGCGGGCTGGTCGCTGCTGTGGGGCCGCGTCGTGCTGTACGGCGCGGCAGGCATCCTGGGCATCCTGGCCGGGCTGGCGCTGACCGGCATGAACACCAGCGGCGACGCCAATGTCGGCACGCAATACACGCTGATCTCGATCGCGGCGGTGATCGTCGGCGGGGGAGAGTTCTTCGGTGGTATCGTCTCGCCGGCGGGAGCGATGATCGGAGCGGCAATCATGTTGCTGACCGGCTCGCTCCTCTCCTTCCTGAATGTCTCCACCGATTGGCAGCTCAGCGTGCAGGGCGGACTGCTGATCCTCGTGCTTGGCCTGCGCGTGCTGACGCGGGGGAGCCGCCGTTGAAAGCGCGGGATGGCCGCGCCTGGCTGGATCGCAACCCGTGGATCTGGTCATTCGTCGGCGCTGCCGTGGTTTGGCTGCTCACGTCGGTCACTGTTGAGGGACGCGGCGCGCTGGCGACACTGTCGGTGGCCCTCCAGTTCGCCACCTTCTTCGTCATTGTCGGGCTGGGCCAGACGTTGGTGATCAGCGCCGGGCCCGGGAACATCGATCTGTCGATCCCCGCGGTGATGACACTGGCCGGCTATCTGGGCATGGGCCTGATGGGCGGCTCGGATGGCGGACTGCTGGCCGGCGTCGCCGCTGCGATCGGCATCGGGCTGGTCGCCGGAATTGCCAATATCGTGCTGATCCAGGGTCTGCTGATTCCGCCGATGATCGGCACCTTGGCGGCCGGGTTTGTGATCCAGTCGGTGGCGATCGCCTATTCCAGCGGCTCCACGGCAAAGCCGGCGCCGGCATTGGTACAGTTCACGGCAGCGCGTGTGTTCGGCCTGCCGGTGATTGCGCTGGTGTTCGTCGTGATCGCCATTCTGGTTTCCACGGGACTTCGGCGTTCAGTGTTCGGCCGCTCGGTGCTGGCAGTAGGCCAGAATCCGCGCGCCGCCTATTTGGCCGGCCTTGCCGTCAACCGCACGCTGGCTGGCGTCTATCTTCTGTCTGCGCTGCTGGCGGGGATCGCCGGGCTGCTGCTCGCGGGCTATTCCGGCGGCGCGTCGCTGAACATGGGCGAGGACTATCTTCTGATGTCGATCGCCGTCGTCGTGCTCGGTGGCACCAGCATCGCCGGCGGCCAGGCGGCGGTGGCCGGCATTTGGGGTGCGGCGGTGCTGCTCGATCTGGTTGTCACCATGCTGAATGTGATGCGCATGGCTGCGGGCTGGCGTTACGTCGTGACCGGCGCGGTCATCATCGGCGTGCTCGCGGTCGCGCGGCGGCGTACACCGGCCTGAGCTGAGGCGTGTCGGGACTTCGGAGGGCGCAGTATTCCGCCCGTCAGGATTTGCTCACCACTGACCGTATGGAGGGTCGCCATGGTCGAACCGTGTCCGCTGATCGAGGTCTCCGGCCCGCCGCGGGAGCGCGGCATGCAACATGGCCGCGCGGCGGCTTCGCGCATCCACAAGGGTGTCGCACACTATGGCGCGCAGCTCGACCGGCTCGGCCTCGATGCCCGCGACGTTGCGCGCCTGGTGCAGCGCTATCTGCCCGTGATCGAGCGGTTTGATCCCGCCTATGTCGAGGAAATGCGAGGCATCGCCGACGGTGCGGATCTCGCGTTCGAGTCGATCGTGCTGCTGAACGCGCGCACCGAGATCCTGAAACTCGCCGAGCAAGGGCAGACCGAGGCACCGGACGGCTGCACCGGCCTCGTCGTGCTGCCCGAGGCAAGCGCGGATGGCGCCCTGATCCATGCCCAGAACTGGGACTGGAAGGCGGAGTGCGCCGAGACCGCGATCGTGCTGCATATCAGGCGCAAAGTCGGGCCCGACATCCTTACCTTCACCGAGGCCGGCGGCCTCGCCCGCTCCGGCCTCAACGCCGCCGGCATCGCGCTCACCGCGAACTACCTCGAATCAGACCGCGACTACCGCCAACTGGGCGTGCCGCTCGCGCTGATCCGCCGCCGAGTGCTCGAACAGGAGCACCTCGCGCTCGCTATGCGCGCGGTGCATGCGACGGCGAAATCGGCTGCCAACAACATGATCGTGAGCCATGCCGGCGGCATTGCGATCGATTTCGAGTGCGCACCGGACGAGAGCTTCCAGGTCTACCCGGAGCGCGGCCTGCTTGTCCACGCGAACCATTTCCAGAGTCCGGTCGCGCTCGCGAAGCTCCGTGACACCGGCCTCGCGAACACGCCCTGCTCCATCTACCGCGATCTTCGCGTGCGCGGGCTGCTCACGCCTGAGATCGGCCGCATCACCACCAATTCTGTCAAGCAGGCGCTATTCGACGATTTCGAGCAGCCCTGGTCCGTATGCCGGCCCCCACGCGAGAGCCTGTCCGGCACGCGCACCGCAACCGTCGCGATGATCGTCATGCAGCCGGCGGCGGGCGTGATGGAAGTCGCGATGCTGCCGGGGCTGAACCGGGCATTCTCGCGCTTCTCGGTGCGCGAGGGTGCAGGCGCGCGGCCGCAGAGTAGCCACCGCGCTGCCTCGATGATGGTCCGGGGTCAAGGGGCGGGCGAGGGCAGCCGAGCCGGCCGCTCCTCTGCGTGCGCAAACGAACCGCCATGCTCCTGCCACTCCCACGGGCCGTCCACGTCCACGCCCATCTCGCGAAGCATGCCGACATGGTGCTCGGCATTGTCCAGCGGCACGTAGCCCAGGAAGGCCCAGTTCGGATCCCTGGTCTTGATACGCGTGTTGCCGGAGTAGCCATTGATGACGAGGCAGCCCGGATCGGGGTGGCGGAGCGACAGGTCGACCAGTTGCGCGACGTCGCGCGGGCTCAGCCAGGTTGCGAGCGACCGCTGGTCGATCGGCAGCTTGCGGAAGGTGCCGATCCGCAGCGATACCGACGTGATCCCGTGCCGCTCGTAATACGTGCGCAACATGGTTTCGCCAAGGTACCTTGAACGCTCCATACAGGCTGTCCGGCCGCGGCGGCATGGCGGGACTGACAGGCACCTCGATCGGATAGCAGCCAAAGACGTGGTTGCTGCTGGCGAATACGATCCGCTTGATGCCGCCCAGGCGCGCCGCTTCCAAGACATCGAACAGGCCGCGCACGTTCGCCCGGAAGAACGCCTCGAGGTCGCCAGACCCGCTCAGCCCGGCCAGATGCACGAGCGCCTTGCAGCCCGCGACCATCTGCTCCATCGCCGCGCGGTCCGTGATGTCGGCCAGCACGGCTTCCTCATTGCGTGCGAGATCGGGAATTCCCCGCAGATCGGTCAGCAGCAGATGGTGGTAGGCCGGCCGCAGTTGCTCGCGCAGCGCCGACCCAACCAAACCGGCGGCCCCGGTGATCAGCACCCGGTCTGTGTGGGGATCGATCATGCCGTGCTCTCCCTGCCTCGCTTCAGCTCCGATATCCTTCCGCTATCCTGGACAAGGGCAAGGGAGCCGCCATGCGAACCACCGTTTACGTGTCATGCGCCGACGATAAGCAGATCGTCGTGCTCGACATGGACCGAGCCACCGGCGCCTTGCGCGAGGTGTCGCGCACCGACGTGCCCGGCACGGCGGAGCCCTCCCCCAGCAGCCTGCCGCTCGCCCTCAGCCCCAATCGGCGATGGCTCTACGCGGCGCTGCGCACCGAACCGTTCCCCATATGCAGCTTCGCAATCGACCCGACCACCGGCGCGCTCGAGCTGCGCGGGACCGCCAAGCTGGCCGACAGCGTATGTTATCTGTCGACAGACGGGACCGGGACCCGTCTGTTCAGTGCGTCCTATGGCGGCGCCAAGCTCGGTCTTGCGCCGATCATTGATGGAATCGCCGGCGAGACCATCCAGGTGCTCGCCACACCGCCGAAGGCGCACAGCATTCGGCCCGATCCGGAGAACCGCTTCGTTTATGCCGCCTGCCTCGGCGGCGACGTGGTCCTGGCCCAACCGTTCGACGGTGCGAACCTTGACCCCACACCCCGCCCGGCCGCCAGGACCCGCGCCGGTGCGGGGCCCCGTCACTTCGTCTTTGCCGACCGCGGCCGCCGCCTCTATCTGCTGAACGAGCTCGACGGCACCATCAATCTCTATGACCGGGACCTGGAAACCGGAGCCTTGCGAGAGAAGCAGTCCATCACCGCCCTGGCGGGACCAGCCGCCGGCAATGTGGCCGCGGCGGATATCCACCTCACGCCGGACGAGCGCTTCCTCTATGCCAGCGAGCGCACGACCCATATCCTCGCTGCTTTCCGCGTCGATGCCGAAACCGGCATCCTCACACTGATCGGTCACGCGCCGAGCGAACCGACGCCGCGCGGCTTTGCAATCGACCCGGAAGGCAAGTTCCTGCTTTGTGCCGGCCTGACCTCAGGCAGGATCGCGGCCTACGCGATTGATCAGACCAGCGGCGCACTCAGCCGGGTCAGCGCGGTGGAACTTGGTGGCGGGCCAAACTGGATCGAGATCGTCCCTCAGGAGTAGGGGTGTGTCCAACGGCATAGCTTCCGGTGGCGGGGCCCTACCCCCCTCCCGCAAGGGGAGGGGGAAACAGGCGTCATCCTCAGTTGCTGTTGCGGTTGCCCATGATTTGCAGCAGAAACAGGAACAGGTTGATGAAGGTGAGGTAGAGGGTCAGCGCGTCATAGACGCTGCGCTTGGCCGCGAGTTCGCCGCCCTCGGCGTAGGCGAACTGCACGTAGTCCGCCTTGATCCGCTGGGTGTCGTAGGCGGTGAGGCCCGTGAACACCAGCACGCCGATCACACTGATCGCGAACTGCAACCCGCTCGAGTGCAGGAAGATGTTTACCACGCTCGCGATGATCACGCCGATCAGCCCCATGAACAGGAAGCTGCCAAAGCGGCTCAAGTCAGTGCGGGTGGTGTAGCCATACAGGCTCATCGCGCCGAAGGTCGCGGCGGAGATGAAGAACACCTGCATGATACTTTGGCCGCTGTAGATGATGAAGATGCTGGTCAGGCTGGCGCCCATCGTCGCGGCGAACACCCAGAACAGCGTCTGCACCGTCGTGCGCGACATGCGGTTGATGCCGAAGCTCAGCGCCATGACGAACGCCAGCGGCGCCAGCATCGCGATGAAGGCAAGACCGGTTGGGTGGCGCATCAGTCCGTTCGGCGTCTGCACCAGCGGATAGAAGGCGTTGATGGCGCTGGTGTTGGCGATGGCGTAGGCGACCACGCCGGTCAGCAGCAGCCCCGAGGCCATCCAGTTGTAGACCCGGAGCATGTAGGCTCGCAGGCCGGCATCCAGCACCGCCGTCTGGGCGGCGCTGGGGGCCCGCGAGAAGGTCCGCAAGTTGGGATTCAAGGCCATGGTTGGTTACCCCTCTCGGGCTCGTGTGCGCCCGTTGCGCCCTATCTTGGGAAATCGCACCTATCGTTCAAGTTAATACCAGCACAGGCATAGGCCCGCTACTCGTTCCTCAGCCCCCGCTACTCGTTCCTCAGCCTTTGGGCGGCCGGCGCCCGCAGCGCCGCCGCGGTGCCAGCATAGCCGAACGCCAGCATCAGCGCCACGCACCCGAGCACCGTCGACGCCAGCACCCCGGGCAGGAAGCGCCAGGTCCCGTGCATCAGCAAGCGGACCACGGCGTAGCTCGCCGCGGTGCCGACCGCCGCCGCCAGCACTCCGGCGACCACGCCGACCGCGCCGAACTCCACCAGCCAGGCGGCGCGGATCTGTGCGCGGGTGGCGCCGAGGCTCTTCAGCACCACCGCCTCCTGGATGCGCCGCCGCTGCCCGGCGGCGACCGCGCCCGCCAGCACCAGCGCGCCGGAGGCAAGCGTGATCGCCCCGGTGCCGCCCAGCGCCGCGCCGATCTGGGACAGCAGTTCTGCGACCTGGGCCAGCACCGCGGAGACCTGGATGCCGGTCACGTTGGGAAGGGCATCAGTGATCGCCCGCAGCAGGCGCCCCGCGCCCGCATCGGGCACCCGCAGGGTCGCGACGTTGGTGTGCGGCGCGCCCGACAGCAGGCCGGGCGAGGCGACCAGGACGAAATTGAGCGCCAGCCGCCGCCAGGCGACGTCTCGCAGCGAGGCGACCCGCAGATCGACGTCGCGGCCGAGCAGGTTGACGCGGACGATGTCGCCGAGCTTCACCCCCCAGCCCCGTCCGATGTGGGCGTCCATCGACACCAGCGGCGGCCCCGCGTAGTCGGGCGGCCACCAGCGCCCGGCGACGATCTCCGTGCCCGGCTGCGGCGCGGCGGCGTAGGTGAGGCCAAGGTCGCCGCGCAGTGCCCAGCGCGTGTCCGGAGTCGCGTGGACCTGCGCCGCCGGCACGCCGGCGACCGAGACGACGCGCGTGCGCAGGTTGGGCACGTGGTGGATGTCCGAGACCCCAGGCTGCGCTCGGGCGAGGCGCAAAAACGCTGGCATCTGCGGGTCCTGGATGTCGATGAAATAGAAGCTCGGGGCATTGGCCGGCATCTGCGCCAGCAGCTCGTGGCGGATATTGGCCTCGATCAGCGCCACCGCCGCCAGCGTCGAAAGCCCGATCCCGACCGCGACCAGCATCAGCGGCGCCGGCGAGCCGGGCCGGTGCAGGTTGGCGAGGCCGAGCCGCGCCCAGGGGCGAGGCAACCGGGGCGCGCGGGCAGCGGCGGCGGCCAGTGCCAGGGCGCCGAGCCGGAACGCCGCCAGCGTGGCCGCGGCGGCGAGCACGAACCAGAGCGCGAAGGCCCGGTCCGTCGAGGCGCCGATCACCAGCCCCCCCAGCCCCGCCGCAACGACCGCATTCGCAGCCAGCAGCCAGCCCCGCCCCGCCGCGCGCTGCGGCAGCGTCGGATCGCGGAACAGCGCGGCACCCGGGATGCGCGCCGCGCGCCCGAGCGGCCAGAGCGCGAAGCAGAGGGCGGTCAGTAGCCCGTAGGCGACGGCGAGCGCGAGCGGTCCCGCATAAAGGCCAAGCTGCGCCGGCACCGGCAGCGCGGTCCCCAGCGCCGCCACCGCCGCCCAGGGCAGCGCCGCCCCCACCACCACCCCGGCGAGCACGCCGAGCGCCGCCAGCGCCGCCACCTGGATCAGATAGACCGAGAACACCAGGCGTGACGGCGCGCCGAGGCAGCGCAGGGTCGCGATGCTGCGCGCCCGCGCCTCCAGCCAGCTCCGCACCCCGGTCGCGACGCCAATGCCGCCCACCAGCAGCGCGGTCAGCCCGACCAGCGTCAGGAACAGGGCGGTGCGGTCGATGAAGCGCTGCACGCCCGGTGCCGCCTGTCGCGCGTCGCGGATGCGCCAGCCGGTATCGGGAAAGGCGGCCAGCAGCGCGTCCTTGGTCGCGGTCACGTCCGTCCCCTTCGGCAGCGCGACCCGCAGCGCGTAGGCGACCATCGAGCCGGGCACGATCAGGTGCGTCGCCGGCAGGCTCGCCAGCGCGATCGTCGCCTGCGGGCCGAGCAGGAGGCGCCCGCCCACCTGATCCGGCGCGTCCGTCAGGATCGCGCGCAGCGTCACCGTTGCGTCGCCCAGCCGCAGTTTGTCCCCCGGCTTGGCGCCGAGCCGGTCGGCGACCAGCCGCTCGGCGACGATGCCGCGATCGGCGAGCGCGCGGGCGATCGGCTGCGCGGGGGCGAGATCGACCGTGCCGACCAGCGGGTAGGCCGGATCGACCGCCTTCAGCTCGACCAGTTGCCGCTCGCCATCGGGTGCCACCAGCAGCGAGCGGAGTTGCACGATGTCGGAGAGCCGCGCGCCGCGCGCCAGCAGCCAGCGCCGCAGCGTGTCGGGCAGCTTCTGGGCGCCGCCGCTGATTTCGAGGTCGCCGCCGAGCAGCGCGCGTCCCTGATCGGAGAGGCCCTGGTCGATCGCGGCGCGCAGGCTGCCGACGCCCGCGATCGCAGCGACGCCGAGGGCGAGGCAGACCAGCACGATCCGCAAGCCCCGGGCGCCGCCCCGCAACTCCCGCCGCGCGAGGCGAAGGGCGAGGATCATGCGGCAGTCCGGTGCGCGAACCCCTCCCCCAACCCCCTCCCACAAGGGGAGGGGGCTACAGGGCGGCTTCTCCCCCTCCGCTTGTGGGAGGGGGCCGAGGGGAGGGGTTTCACGCCGCGGCCCGCGCGCGGCCGGCGTCGGCGATGATGCGCCCGTCCTGCATCGCTACGCGCCGCCCGCAGCGCGCCGCCAGCGCCGTGTCGTGCGTCACCAGCAGCAGCGTCGTGCCGTGGTGCTCGCGCAGCCCGAACAGCAGGTCCATCACCGCCGTCCCGGTCGCGTGGTCGAGATTGCCGGTCGGCTCGTCCGCCAGCAGCAGGCGCGGGCGCGGGGCGAAGGCGCGAGCCAGCGCCACCCGCTGCTGCTCGCCGCCCGAGAGCTGGCCGGGCAGGTGCGTCATACGGTGCCGGAGCCCCGCTGCCGCCAGCGCCGCCTCCGCGCGCCCGGCGGCATCGCGCACACCGGCAAGTTCCAGCGGCACCGCGACGTTCTCGAGTGCGGTCATGCTCGGGATCAGGTGGAAGGCCTGGAACACGATGCCGATCGTCTCGCGCCGGAAGCGGGCGAGCGCATCCTCGTCGCGGCCGGCGAGTTCCTGGCCGGCGACGCGCACCGAGCCGCCGGTCGGCTGCTCCAGCCCGGCCAGGATCATCAGCAGGCTCGTTTTGCCCGAGCCGGACGGGCCGACCACGCCCACCGCCTCGCCGGCGGCCACGTCGAGGTCGAGGCCGGTCAGGATGTTGACCGGCCCGGCGGCGGCGGGCAGGGTCAAGGTCAGGTTCCGCACCCGCACCAGAGGGGCGGGTCCGTCGGCCGGAGGCGTCGCGTTGTCCATGGCCCGCTCATATGGCGCCGCGAGGCTGCTGGCGAAGGCTCTGTTTCTGCTGATCGTCGGGATTTCGGCGGCGCGCGCGGCGCCGATCCGGCTGCTGGTGCTCGGCGACAGCCTCTCCGCCGGCTACGGTCTGCCGCACGCGCAGGGGTTCGAGGCGCAGCTTCATGCGGCGCTGAGCGCGAAGGGCATCGACGTCACGATCATCGACGGCGCGGTGTCGGGCGACACCAGCGCCGGTGGGCGCGCGCGGCTCGACTGGGTGCTGGGGGAGAACCCGCAGGCGGCGATCGTGGAACTCGGCGCCAATGACGGGCTGCGCGGCGACAGCCCCGCCGAGATGGCGGCGAACCTCACGGCGATTCTCGACGAGCTCGCCCGCCGCCACATCCCGGTGCTGCTCAGCGGGATGTACGCGCCGCCCAATTTCGGCCCGCAATACGAGCGCGCGTTCCGCGCGGTGTTCGACCGCCTGGGGAAGCGGCCGGGGCTGCTCTACGACTCCTTTTTCCTGCAAGGGGTCGTGCAGGTGCCGTCGCTCAATCAGCCCGACGGGCTGCATCCGAACGCGCGTGGGGTGAAGCTGATCGTCGCCCGGCTGCTGCCGCTGGTGCAAAAGCTGCTCGCGGAGGTCAAGCGGGGGGAATGAGGCTGTTCGTTGCCCTCGACCTGCCGTTCGAGGTGCGGCGGGCGCTGTCGCTGCTCACCGGCGGCCTGCCCGGCGCGCGCTGGGTGCCGGCGGAGAATTTTCATCTGACCCTGCGGTTCATCGGCGAGGTGCCGCCGCACCGCGCAGAGGAGATCGACCACGCGCTCGCGGCGCTGCACGGCCGCGGCTTCGCGCTCACGCTCGCGGGCCTCGGCACGTTCGAGAAGGCCGGCCGCGTCACCGCGCTGTGGGTACGGGCCGAGCGCAATCCCGCGCTCGACCATCTTCAGGCCAAGATCGAGACGGCGCTGCAACGCATCGGCCTCGAACCGGAGCGCCGCCGCTTCTCGCCGCACGCGTCGCTGGCGCGGCTCGACGGGGTGCCGCCGGCGAAGCTGGCGTTCTATTTGCAGGCGCACAATCTGTTTCGCGTCGGCCCGGTGCCGGTCGCGCATTTCACGCTGTTCAGCTCCCACCTCGGCAAGGAGCAGGCGGTCTATACGCCGGAGGTGGAGTATGCGCTGGAGTGAGTGTCGCCGCCGCGGCGGCCCGCGGGCTGAGCTACCGCCCCGCCCGCGCCAGCGGCGGCACGAATTGCGGCTCCAAATGGGTGTCCCAGGGGAACAGGATCCAGGTGTCCTGCGAGACCTCGGTGACGAAGGTATCGACCTCCGCCCGCGCTAACGGCTTGGCATAGATGCAGGCGAAATGCGCCCGCGGCAGCAGGCCGCGCACCACCCGCGCCGTGGTCCCGGTATCGACCAGATCATCGACGATCAGCCAGCCCGCGCCGTCCCCTGCCGCCACCGGCGGCTTGGTCACGACCGGGGCGCTGCGGCTCTCCGCACTCTCCTCGGCATAGGTCGCGATCGAGACGCTCTCCACCACTCGGCACTCCAGCTCACGCGCCACGATCGCGGCCGGGATCAGCCCGCCGCGGGCGATCGCGACGATGCCCGCGAACGGGCCGCGCTCGATCAGCCGCCAGGCGAGCGCGCGGCCATCGCGCTGCAACTGGTCCCAGGTGACGGTATAGTAGCGATCCGGCATCAGCCCCGGCGCATCAGAACAGCCGGCCGCCGTCGGGGACGCGGAAATCCGGCCGGATCAGCACCACCGCGCCATCCTCGTCGGGCATCCCGAGCGTCAGCACCTCGCTCTCGAACGGGCCGATACGGCGGGGCGGGAAGTTCACCACCGCGCAGACCTGACGGCCGAGAAGCTGGTCGGGCTTGTAGTGAACCGTGATCTGCGCCGCCGAACGCTTCAACCCGATCGGCGGTCCGAAATCGATCACCAGCTTGAGCGCCGGCTTGCGCGCCTCGGGGAAGGGCCGCGCCTCGACGATGGTACCAACGCGGATGTCGATGTGCTCGAAATCCTGGATCGTGACGGTGCCGCTCATGGCCTTCCTCTAGGCCGGCGCGGGCCGTCCTGCCAAGCGCACCAGCTCGCCCCGCCGCGTCTGGCCCGGCAGGCAGAGCGCGGCGATCGCCGGCGCGACGTCTTCAGGCTTCGCCATCGCGGCGAAATCCGCCGCCGGCATCGCCTGCGCGCGCAGCCTTGTCGTCACCACACCCGGATCGCAAAGATTCACGCAAAGCCGCGTGCGGGCCACCTCGTCGGCCCAGGTCAGCACGAGATGGGCCAGTGCCGCCTGCATCGTGCCATACACGCCCCAATAGGCGAGCGGCGCCCGTGCGCTGGTCAGGAACACCGCCCGCCCCGCGTCAGCGGCACGCAGCGGCGGCTCGCAAGTGCGGATCAGCCGCCAGGCGGCGGTGAGATCGAGCGCCAGCGCTTCGTCCCATACTTTTGGCCGCAGATGCGCGAGCGGCGTCAGCAGGCCGAGCACGCCCGCGCAATGCACCAGCGCGTCGAGCCGGCCGAAGCGCTGCCACAGACTCGGGCCGATCGCATCCACTTCCTCGCCCGCGGTGAGGTCGAGCGGCAGCAGCGTCGCCGCCTCGCCGCCGGCAGCGCGGATGGCATCGTCGGTCTCCTCCAGTCCACCCTGCGTGCGCGCGGTCGCGACCACGTGCGCGCCGAGCCGGCCGAGTTCGACCGCGACCGCGGCGCCGATGCCGCGGCTGGCACCGGTGACAAGGGCGACGCAGCCGGCGAGCGGCCGCGCCTCACTCACCGGCTCTCCATCAGCAGGGAGAGTTGGCGCTCGGCGTTGTCCTGCATGTCGGGCAGCGGGATCGGGTAGTCGCCGGTGAAGCAGGCGTCGCAGAACCGTGCTCGCCCCGGCTCGCGCCCGGCGTGCCCGAGCGCGCGATAGAGGCCGTCGAGCGAGATGAAGGCAAGGCTGTCGGCGCCGATCTGCTGCGCCATCTCCTCGACCGTGTGGCGTGCCGCGAGCAGCTTGCCGCGCTCGGGCGTGTCGATGCCGTAGAAGCAGGAATGGGTGGTGGGCGGCGAGGAGATGCGCATATGCACCTCCGCCGCCCCGGCGTGGCGCACCATCTCGACGATTTTCTGGCTGGTCGTGCCGCGCACGATGCTGTCGTCCACCAGCACCACGCGCCGCCCCTTCAGCGCCGCACCATTGGCGGAGTGCTTCAGCTTCACGCCGAGGTGGCGGATCTGATCGGTCGGCTCGATGAAGGTGCGGCCGACATAGTGGTTGCGGATGATGCCGAGCTCGAACGGCACCCCGCTCTCGGCGGCGTAGCCCATCGCGGCGGGCACACCCGAGTCCGGCACCGGCACCACAACATCGGCCGGCACGTGGCTCTCGCGGGCGAGCTCGGCGCCGATCTTCTTGCGCGCCTCATAGACGGGGGTGCCCTCGACCACGGAATCGGGCCGCGCGAAGTAGATGTATTCGAACACGCAGAACCGGCCGCGGGTGGCGCCGAACGGCCGGATGCTGTGGACGCCCTTGTCATTGATGACCACGATCTCGCCCGGCTCGACGTCGCGGACGAATTCGGCGCCGACGATCTCGAGCGCGCAGGTCTCGGACGCCAGCACCCAGGCGGGCGAGCCGCCGGCGCCGTCGATCCGGCCGAGGATCAGCGGCCGCACCCCCAATGGATCGCGCACGCCCATCAGCGCCTCGTTCGAGAGGGCGACCAGCGAATAGGCGCCCACCACCTGCTTGAGCGCGTCGATCAGCCGGTCGGCCACGGTGGAATAGAGGCTGATCGCGATCAGGTGGATGAACACCTCGCTGTCGGTGGTGGACTGGAATAGGCAGCCGCGGCGCACCAGCGCCCGGCGCAGCGCGTGCGCGTTGGTGAGGTTGCCGTTGTGCGCCACCGCGAAGCCGCCGAACTCGAAATCGGCGTAGAGCGGCTGCACGTTGCGCAGGATGGTTTCGCCCGTGGTGGCATAGCGGTTGTGGCCGAGCGCGCTCGATCCGGGGAGCGAGGCGATCACGCGCGCATCGCCGAAATTGTCGCCGACCAGGCCTAGGCCCTTGTGGGAGTGGAAGCGGCTGCCGTCGAAGCTGACGATGCCGGTCGCCGCCTGGCCGCGATGCTGCAACGCGTGCAGGCCGAGGGCGGTCAAGGCGGCGGCGTCGATCGCGTTCCAGACGCCGAACACCCCGCACTCCTCATGCGGCTTGTCGTCGTCTTCCGGGGACGTGTTGGGCAGCGTCGTCGTGGGCTGCGCGTCCATGCCTCGCCTCTCCTCGTCAACGCCCGCCGGGTCAACGCGCCGCCGGCCCGGTTGCCCGGCCCGCCGGATTGGCCCGCAGCAAGGCGGCCTCGCTGGGCGGCGTCTCCGCCGGGGGTACCGCCACCTTGGGCCGATAGGCGGGCGGCATCTGGGCGGCCGCCCATTGCGCCCCCTGATAGGCAACCGGCAGCGCCCGGGCCTGCTGGATCGGCGGCGGCCAGCGATCGGCCGGCAGCACCAATCCCATCCCGATATAGGCGATGATGACCAGCAGCGAACCCCGTGCCAGGCCGAATACCAGCCCCAACGTGCGGTCAAGCCCGCCCAGCACCGAGCCGCGCACCAGCCCGCCCACGGCACGGGCAACGATCGAGAGCACCACCAGCGCCACCAGGAACAGGGCGGCGAACGCCACCGGATCGGCGATGTCGGTCTCCGGGATCACCGAGCGGGCCCAGGGGCGAACGGTCGAGAAGCCATAGACCGCGGCCAAGATCGCGCCGGCCCAGGCGGCCAGCCCCAGCACCTCGCGCACCAGCCCGCGCATCAGGCCGAGCAGCGCCGAGAGGACGAGCAGGGCGAGGACGGCGAGATCGACCCAGTTCATCCCGCGCCGCCGCCGGCGGGCCGGAATCGGGCCAGGACCCGGAATTGGGCGAAAATCATGCGGCTATATCCGCGACCCGGACCCCGCCGCCAAGCCCTCTCGCACGGCCCTCTCGGACGGGAGTGTGTCAGATCGAAGGTGCCGTCACGCCGCCCGACCGTAGTACAGCACCACCGTGTGCGTCGCCTCGGCGAAAAACAGCCAGCGCTCCACGAACATCCCCCCGAGCGCCAGCACCGCCGCGATCGCGGCGCAGGCCGCCGCCGCCGCGCCGCCGAGCACGAGTGCCGCGCCCAGCAGCACGATCGGCGCCGCGTAGCCGATCCCGAGCGCCAGCACCCGCAACGCCGCCGCGTGCCGCCGTCCGACGCGAAACCCCATTTCCCGGAGCAGATAGTTCTCCTCCGTGTGCGGCGGATCGAGCATCCGCACGCGGCCGATCACGCCCAGCCCGGTGGCACTCTCCGGCGTGCTCACCCCGCGGGTGGTGTCGATGTGCCGCCAGTAGCCGAGCTTGACCAGCAGCGCACAGAATCCGGCCGCGATCGCCGGCCAGGCGCCGTCGGGACTGCCCGACCAGCCGGCCGACACCGCCGCGAGGCACGCGGCGCCACTCGCCAGCGCGTTCAGCAGATAGAGCGGCAGCACCAGCCGGTTGTGCCACTGCCGCACCGGCTTGATCGACGCATAGATCATCCCGGTGCAGGCAACCGTGGCCAGCACGACGATGATTGTGAGCACGCCGAGCACCGCGACGGCGATGCTCCACCGGCCGCCCGCCAGACCCCATGCGAGGGCAAGTCCGAGCGACGGCGGGTAGGTTGCGAGCGAGGCGACACCCTCGCGCGACAGCCACGACGTCCGCCACTGCGAGAACGCGCGCCACGCCCGTTCGGGATGGCCGAGATGCAGCGTGGAGGCCAACAGGCCGGCGCTCGCCAAGGCCAGTCCCACGCCCACGGCCAGCACGCCGAACCAGGTTCCCGCCGGCAGCAGCTTCGCGGCGGCCAGCAGGCCGGTCCAGGCCAGCATCCCGAAGCCGGCACCCGAGAGCGTGCTGAAAGCGATGATCGACAGCGACGGCTTCATGCGCGCCGGCTCATTGCAACATGCACTCGAACAGGCGCTTTCGACCCCTCCCCCCGGCCCCCTCCCGCAGGGGGAGGGGGAGCAGCGCGCTGGGAAAGCCCCCTCCCCTTGCGGGAGGGGGTTGGGGGAGGGGTGTCACGCCCCCGAAGTGGCGCATCGCGAAACATCGCCGGCATCAGCGCGACAGCGCGCGGTCGAGCCAGCGGCGCAGCATTCCGCCCGCACCCTCCTCCGGCTCGGCCGCAGCCGGCGCCGGCACGCTCTCCCGCCGGCGCACCGGCAGGTAACGGTTCACCGGCGCGTAACCCATCTCCGGCATCAGCGCGTAGCCGCCGCGCTCGGCAACGAGGCGGGAGACTTTGCTGTCGGGGTCGCCGAGATCGCCGAAATGCCGCGCCTGGGTGGGACAGGTGGCGACACAGGCGGGGATGCGCTGCGCCTCGGGGATGTTCTCGTTGTAGATGCGGTCGATGCAGAGCGTGCATTTCTTCATCACCCCCGCGTCCTCGTCGAACTCGCGGGCACCATAGGGGCAGGCCCAGGCACAGAGCTGGCAGCCGATGCAGATCTCGGCGTTGACCAACACGATGCCGTCCTCGGCGCGCTTGTAGCTGGCACCGGTGGGGCAGACCTCGACGCAGGCCGGCTGCTCGCAATGCAGGCAGGAGCGCGGGAAATGCACGGTGCGCCCCGCCGCCCCCTCGCCCGCCTCGTAGCTGTGGATGCGGTTGAACCACACGCCGTCGGGTTTCGCCTGGTACGGCTCGTAGTCCGGCAGCGGCGCGGAATGGCCGCTCGTGTTCCATTCTTTGCAGTTGGTGGCGCAGGCGTGGCAGCCGACGCAGGTGTCGAGATCGATCACCAGGCCAAGCTTCTTGCCGCCCGGCACGGGCGTCGGGATTTCGGTCATTTTGCAGCCCCTCTATTTCGCGGCCCAGGGCGAGGCGTTAAAGCGCAGGATGCGCGGCGGCCGCGGCATGTCGGGGAGCGGCGCGAGCGCGGGCGGCTGCGGCGCCGTCTCGCCCGCCTCTCCCGGCGCCACCTTCTCCAGCCGCACGCGCAGATCGTACCATGCCGCCTGCCCGGTGATCGGGTCGCTGTTGGAGGTCTCGCCGTCGGGCAGGTGCGCCGAGATCAGGTGATTGAGCAGAAACCCCCGCCGCGCCTCGGGCGCGTTCTTGCCCAAGCCCCAGGCCCCGGCGCGCTTGCCGATCGCGTTCCAGGTCCAGACGGTGTCGGGATTGACGCCCTCCATCAGCCGGATCTGGCACTTCACGCCGCCCTGGCGGCTGACCGCCCACACCCAGTCGTCATCGGCAAGGCCGAGTGCGAAGGCGGTGCGCCGGTTCACATACAGCCGGTTGCTCGCGTGGATCTGCCGCAGCCAGGCATTCTGTGAGTGCCACGCATGATACATCGGCATCGGCCGCTGCGTGATCGCGTGCAGCGGATAGGCGGCGGCGGTCTCGGCCATGGCCTGCTCGCGCGCCGGATACCAGAACGGAAGCGGATCGAACGCCTGCCGGATACCGGCGCGCCGGTCCTCCGGCGGCTGGATCTCGCCGTGCCCATCGGCTGCGAGGCGGAAGCGCTGCAACGGCTCGACATAGAGCTGCAGCACGATCTGCGCCGTGTTCGGCAGCATTCCCATCCGGTGCGCTTCTTCCAGGTAAGCGCGGTTGGCGTGCTTGAAATAGAGCGCCTCGGGCGGGTGGTGGTGCTGCCAGAAGCAGCCGTTCGCGACGTAGCGCGCGAGCTGGTCGGGGTTCGGCGGCGCCTTGCCCTGCTCTGCCCCGTTCGCGCCGCGCCAGCCGGCGAGCGGTCCGATCCCCGGCGTGCGCTCGTGCCGCGCCATGTAGTCGGGATAGCTCGCGTAGCGCGGTGCGCCGTCGTCGTTGACGAAGCCGGGCAGGCCGAGCCGCGCGCCGAGCTCGATCAGCACGTCCTGGAACGGGCGCACGTCGCGATCGAGCGGCACCACCGGCTGGCGGATCGCGTCCGCCGGACCCTCGGCGCTGCCGATCGGGCGATCGAGCAGCGAGATGCAATCCCACCGCTCCAGATACGTCGTGTCGGGCAGCACGAGGTCGGCAAAGGCGACCGTTTCGGACGCATAGGCGTCGGAATAGATCACGTGCGGGATGCGGTATTCGCCGCTCGCCGGGTCCTTGGCCGTCAGGTGGCGCGCCGCCTCCCCGGGGTTCATCGAGGAGTTCCAGCCCATGTTGGCCATGTACATGAACAGCGTGTCGATCGGATAGGGATCGCCAGCCGCCGCATTGCCCAGCACCATGTGCATCATCCCGTGGGCCGCGATCGGCGCGTCCCAGGAGAATGCCTTGTCGATGCGCAAGGGCTGGCCCTGATCGTCGAGCAGCAAATCCTCCGGCCCGCGCGGGAAGCCGAGCGCCATGCCGGGCATCTCGCGATTGGGCGTGCTGCCGCGCCCGACCGGCGGCGGCCCGGGCAGGATCGGCTTCGGGTAGGGTGATTTGTAGCGCCACGATCCGGGGGTATCGACGGCGCCCAGCAGCATCTGCAGCAGGTGGATCGCGCGGCAGGTCTGAAAGCCGTTGGAGTGCGCCGAGATGCCGCGCATCGCGTGCATCGCGACCGGGCGTCCGACCATCTTCTCGTGCCGGCGTCCGGCGGTATCGGTCCAGGGCTGGTCGAGCACCAGTTCCTGATCGAACGCGACATTTGCGATCTCGGCGGCGATGCGGCTGATCGTCTCGGCCGGGATGCCGCAGCGCTCGGCCACCTGCGCGGGCGCGTATTCGCCCCGAGATAGCGCTCGGCCATGAGCTGGAACACCGGCACCGCCCGGCCGCCGTCGGGGAGCGAAAACTCGCCCACGATCGCGGGCTGCGTGTCGGGCGTCGCCGCGTCCACCGTCTCGCCGCGCGTGCGCTCCCACGCGAGCGGCCGTCCCTCGGCGTCGCGCACAAACAGGCCGTGCTGCGCGCCGCCCGGATCGCGGCGCACCAGCCAGTGCGCGTTGGTGTAGTGGACCAGGAAATCGAGATCGACGCGATCGGTGCGCAGCAGTTCGTGGACCAGCGCCAGCACGAACAGCCCGTCGGTGCCCGGCCGGATGCCGACCCACTCATCGGCGACCGCGGAATAGCCGGTGCGCACCGGGTTGACGCTGACGAACTTGGCGCCGCGCCGCCGCAGATTGGCGATGCCGAGCTTGATCGGGTTGCTGTCGTGGTCCTCGGCGACGCCGAACAGCAGCAGGTATTTGGTGCGGTCCCAGTCGGGATCGCCGAATTCCCAAAAACTGCCGCCCAGCGTATAGAGGCCGGCCGCCGCCATGTTCACCGAGCAGAACCCGCCATGGGCGGCGAAATTGGGGGTGCCGAACTGCTTCGCCCACCAGCCGGTCAGCGACTGGCTCTGGTCGCGCCCGGTGAAGAAGGCGAGCCGCTTCGGGTCGCTCGCGCGCACCGCCCCCAGCCATTCGGTCGCGATGCGCAGCGCCTCGTCCCACTCGATCTCGCGGAACTCGCCGCTGCCGCGCTCCCCGGTGCGGAGCAGCGGCTTGCGCAGCTTGGCCGGCGAGTATTGCTGCATGATCCCGGCCGACCCCTTGCCGCAGAGCACGCCGCGGTTCACCGGATGGTCGGGATTGCCCTCAATGTAGCGGATCACGCCGCCCTTGAGGTGGACGAGGATGCCGCAGCGGCAGGCGCACATGTAGCAGGTGGTGGTCTTCACCTCGTCGGCGACCGGCGGCGAAAGCTCCAGCCGTTCGCGGGGGCGGAAATAGCCTTCTGTTACCGAGCCGCCACCGGCCTCGGACCGACCCAGGGTCTTTTGCATGACTGTCATCCTAGACCCGTGACGGCCGCCCGAACAGGCGGGGGTTGCAGAGTGGGGCTCCGCCCCACACCCCGCTGGGGCCGACGGCCCCAGACCCCAATTCGTTTAATACCAAGCGCCGGAAATATCGACACTTCCCCCGTCATGGTCGGCGAAGGCCGACCATCCACGACTTCGCTATGTGCCGACAGAAAGACGTGGATGCTCGGCCTTCGCCAAGCATGACGTGGGATGCGCACAGGGCAGAGTACGCGGTTACTTTCGATCCCTGGCACAAGTCCAGGGTTTCCAAAGGACGACTGCCCTTTGGCGGGGCTTGGGCGGAGCCCCAACCTTTCTCTCACCCTTCGTCGGTTGCGAGCAGGGCCGCATTGCCGCCGGCGGCGGCGGTGTTGATCGAAACGACCCGCTCCTCGGCGAAGCGGAACAGCGTAACCGGCCCGCCCGCCTTCGGTCCGGTGCCCGACAGGCCGCGCCCGCCGAACGGCTGCACGCCGACGACAGCGCCGACCTGGTTGCGGTTGACATAGGAATTGCCGACCCGCAGCCGGCGCAGGATGCGCGCCTGCACGCTTTCGATGCGCGAATGCACGCCCAGCGTCAGCCCGAACCCGGTGCCCTCGATCGCGTCCAGCACCGCATCGAGCCGCGCCGCCGGGTAGCGCACGACGTGCAGCACCGGGCCGAACACCTCGCGCCGCAGGTCGGCCGCATCGGGCAGCAGATAGGCGCGCGGGGCGAAGAACGTGCCGTGCGCGGCCTCCGGCGGCAGCGGCAACTGGAACAGCGCCTTGCCCATGCCGGCGCAATACGCGGCCAGCCCGTCGCGCGCCTCGGCGTCGATCACCGGGCCGATATCGGTTGCGGGATCGAGCGGATCGCCGATCGAAAGCGTCGCTGCGGCGCCTTCGAGCATCGCCAGCACGCGATCCGCCGCGTCCTCCTGCACGCAGAGCAGCCGCAGTGCCGAACAGCGCTGTCCGGCCGAGCCGAACGCGGATGCCAGCACGTCGGCCACCACCTGCTCGGGCAGGGCCGAGCTGTCCACGATCATCGCGTTCACGCCGCCCGTTTCGGCGATGAACGGCACGATCGGGCCGGGCCGCGCCGCGAGCGCGCGCGCGATCCCCTGCGCGGTCTCGGTGCCGCCGGTGAACGCCACACCCGCGATCCGCGGATCGGCGATCAGGGCCGCGCCGGCCTCGCCCGCGCCGCACAGCAGCGCCAGCGCGTCGCGCGGCACGCCCGCCTGGTGCAGCAGATCGACGGCACGCGAGGCAACGAGCGGGGTCTGCTCGGCGGGCTTGGCCGCGACCGCGTTGCCCGCCGCCAACGCCGCCGCGACCTGGCCGGTGAAGATCGCGAGCGGAAAGTTCCACGGCGAGATGGCGGCGAACACGCCGCGCCCGCCCAAGGTCCAGGTGTCGCGCTCGCCGGTCGGGCCGGGCAATTCCCGAGATGCGGAAAAATGCTCGCGGGCGCGGGTGGCGTAGAAGCGGCAGTAATCGGCGGCCTCGCGCACCTCGGCGATGCCGTCGGGCAGCGTCTTGCCGCCTTCGCGCGCAAGCCAGTGCAGCAATTCGTCGCGGTTCGCCTCGATCAGCGCCGCGGCACGGTCCAGCACGTCCGCGCGGTGCGCGCCGCCCGCCTCGTCCCACGCCCGCCAGCCGCGCGCGAGCCGCCCCAGCGCCGCGTCGATTTCCGCTTGCGTCGCATCCGGGGCGGTGCCCGTGACGCGACGGTTGTCGGCCGGGTCGCGCAACTCCCGCCGCGCCCCGCCGCCCGGCAGGTCGAGGCTGCGCGGGCGCCCGATCGCGGCCAGCGCCGCGGGTGCCACCGCCCGGTCGGCGAGATCGAGACCGGCGGAATTGGCGCGGTCGGGATAAAGGTCGGCCGGCAGCGGAATGCGCGGGTTGCGCCCGCTCCCCTGCTCGCGCAGGCGGGCGGCGGGATCGGTCGCGATCGCCTCCTCCGGCACCGCCGGATCGACCAGGCGGTGGACGAAGCTGGTGTTGGCCCCGTTCTCCAGCAGCCGCCGCACCAGATAGGCCAGCAGGTCCTCGTGGCTGCCGACCGGCGCATAGACGCGCACCGGACAGGCGGGGCCGACCACGCCGGCATACAGCGCCTCGCCCATCCCGTGCAGGCGCTGCATCTCGAACGGCGCGCCCTCGGCGAGTTCGAGGATGGTGGCGAGACTCTGCGCGTTGTGGGTGGCGAACGCCGGCAGGATCGCGCCGCGATGCGCCAGCATCCGCCGCGCGCAGGCGATCCAGGAGACGTCGGTGGCGGCCTTGCGGGTGAACACCGGATAGTCGGGATGGCCATGCACCTGTGCCAGCTTGATCTCGGTGTCCCAATAGGCGCCCTTGACCAGCCGCACCGGCACGACATGGCCGGTGCGCCGGGCCAGCCCTGCCACCCAGTCGAGCAGCGGCAGCGTGCGCTTCTGGTAGCCCTGGACCGCGAGACCAAGCCCGTCCCAGCCGGCCAGCGCCGGATCGCCCAGCACGGCCTCGAAAATGTCGAGGCTTATTTCCAGTCGCTCGGCTTCTTCGGCATCGACCGTCAGGCCGATATCGGCCGCGCGCGCCGCCCGCGCGAGCGCGCCCAGTGCTTCGATCAGCGCGGGGACGCAACGCGGCGCCTGCAACGGCTCGTAGCGCGGATGCAGCGCCGAGAGCTTGACCGAGATGCCCGGCCCGGCGACCGGGCCGCCGCCGACGCGCCCGGCGGCGCCGATCGCGTCGCGGTAGGCGGCGAGGTAGCGCGCGGCATCGGCCGCGGTGCGCGCCGCCTCGCCGAGCATGTCGAAGCTGTAGCGCCAGCGCCGCCCCTCGGCCGAGCCGGCCCGCGCGAGCGCCTCGGGCATGGTGCGGCCGAGCACGAACTGGCGCGCCAGCAGCCGCATCCCGCGCCGCAGCGCGCCGCGGATCACCGGCTCGCCCATGCGTCGCACGGTGCGGCCGATCACGTTGGGCAGGCCGCGCACGTCGTCCAGCCCGAGCACGCGGCCGGTGAGCAGGAACGCCCAGGCCGAGGCGTTGACGGCGAGGCTGTCGGCGCGGCCCAGATGCCGCTCCCAGTCGGCGGCGGCGATGCGGTCCTCGATCAGCGCGTCGGCGGTCGCCGGGTCGGGGATGCGCAGCAAGGCTTCCGCGAGACAGAGCAGGGCGATGCCCTCCGGGTCGCCCAGCCCGAATTCGCGCAGGAAATCGGTGACGTCGGTGCCCGGCCGGTGCGCGGCGCGAGCGGCGCGCACGAGGCCGATCGCGCGTGCCCGCACCCGCGCGGCGAGCGGCGCCGGCAGGGTCGCGAGGGCGAGCAGCGGCGCCAGTGCGGCCGCGTCGGGGGCGCGGTGCAACGCCCGCAGCGCGGCGCGGTCGGCGGGCCCGAGCGGTCGGTCGTCCGGCATCGCGCGATGTTTAGCACGAACAATCCGCCGCCGGTGCCGCCGCGCTTGAGCCGGCGCGCCGGAATCGCTACGGTGGCGGTATGCGCGGCCGTATCGTTCCTCTGCTGCCCGTGCTGCTGCTCGGCGTCGCCGCCGTGCCCAAGCCCCGCGCGCGCGGCGGCGCTGTTCGTGCCGCTGTCGGAAGCCACCGCCACGCACGTCTGCCCGCGCTGCGACGGCCGGCCGCAGGCGCTGTCGTCGCGACCGAGGGTCCCGCAACCCCTGCCCTCACCCTCGCGCTACACGCCGCTCGCCCCGGCGCGCTGGGTCGGCACGCCGCACGGCCCCGGGCCGTTCCCGCCGAAACCGCCCGCCCTGTCCTGACGGCGCCTCAGCCCAGCCGGCTCTTCAGGAACGACATCCCGGTCGCGAGCAGTTGATCGGTGGGCGGCACCTGCCCGTTCGGCGTCATCGCGTTCACCACCGCCGGCATGTGCTGCGAGAGCTGGCCCAGCAATTGCTCGACCGGCAGCCCGGTCTTGGCGGCGAGCTGCTGCACCACATCGGAGCCGAGGATGCCTTTAAGCTGGTCCGGCGCCACCGGCGCGTTCTGCCCGTTGCCGATCCAGGACGAGATCAGGTTGCCGGCACCGGCGTCGTTGAATTTCTGCACCAGCGCGCCGAGGCCACCCTCCTGGTGGCCGAGCATCGAGACCAGCAGCGCCGGCACCCCGCCTGCGCCCGCCGCACCGGCGCCGGCCGCGGACGGATCGGCGTTCGGGTCCGCGTTCGGATCGGCCGCGGCCGGATTGGCCTGGCCCGTCTGGCCCAGCGAGCTCACGATCTGATCGAGCAGTCCCATTTCGTCCTCCCCGGTTTGCTAGTGTTCCGATTCCGAAGTTCCTCGTCATTGCGAGGAGCGAAGCGACGAAGCAATCCAGGCCGGTGCCGCGGGCAAGACCGCTGGATTGCTTCGCTACGCTCGCAATGACGACGTACTACTCGCAACGACGACGTACTAGTTGCTGCTGCTGCTGCTGGTGGTGGCCTTCTTCGCGTGGGCGGCACCGTGGCCGGCGACGTGGTAGCCCGCCTGCGTCGCCTGGCGCTCGCACATGTAGGCGCCGCGCTTGGTCTTGCCGTAATAACGGTCGCCGCTCAGGTGCAGCGTCTTCGAGCTGCTGTTGGCCCAGACCACGGTATCCGACGGGCACGACCGCCGCGCCGCCGTCTCGGTCGCGAACTGGCCCTGCCCGGTCGGCGTGCCGGTCGCCGCCGCCGTGGCGCTGGCGGAGGTGGAGGTCTTGTGGCGCCGGTGCGACGGCGTGGACGTGCTGCCGGTCGTGGCCGTGCCGGTCGCGGACGAGGCACCCGGCGCGGCGGGCGTGGTGGTCTGCGCGTGGACGGGCGCCAGGGTGGTCCCCACGAGCAGGGCGGCGATCAGGGAGGCGGCGGCGAGACGGATCACGGTCGGTCTCCTTTCGCGTTCGATTGACACCGGATTAGCACGGACTGCGCTTTCATGCATGGGCCTCGGCGGCAGCGGCCGCGGCGCCCAGATTGATTCCGCTCTGGCCGGCCAGGCGCAGGATGCTCAGCATCAGCTCCTGCCGCGCCTGCGCCTCCTCGGCGGCGCTGCCGACCACGACGTAGGCGGAGAGGTCGATGTCGATCCCGCTCTCGGCGAGCGTGCTCACGCCCACCTGCGTGCGTCCCGGCACCACGTCGGGGTTGTCGGCCGCGAGCTGGCGGATGCCATCGACGAAGCCCTGCACGCGCTCGGCGCTCGGCCCGAAGGGGACGCGCAGCCTGGCGCGGATCAGCCGGTGACGGCGGCTGCCCCAGTTGTTGATCGTGGAGTCGGCGAGCTTGCCGTTCGGCACCAGGATCGTCGTGTCCTCGACCGTGCGCAGCCGGGTCGAGCGCACGCCGACATGTTCGACGGTGCCCTGCACGTCGCCCATGGTGATCCAGTCGCCGCGGCGGAACGGCCGGTCGGCAACCAGGATGCCGGCGCCGAACACGTTCGACAGCGTCTCCTTCGAGGCGATTGCGACCGCGAGACCGCTGATGCCGAGACCTGCGAGCACGTCGCTCGCCGGCAGCCCGAATGCCGCCGCGAGATGCCATGCCACGACCGCGATCAGCCCGAAGCGCACCACGCCCATCGTGAGCGAGAGCACGATCTCATCGAGCGTGCCGTGGCGCTGCTCGGCGCGGCGGATCGCCCGATCGCCGATCACGCTCACCAGGTGCCACGCCACGATCAGCCCGCAGATCGCCAGCAGCGAGGAGAGGATCGGCTGGATGTTCGCGCGGACTTCGTGGGCCAGACCGAGCACGCTCGACGCCGGTTTCCAGATCACCACCCCGATGCAGATCAGCAGCGGCCACTCCAGCGGCCACGCCGAGCCATCATCGCCGCGCGCGAATATCGCGACGAGACGGCGCAGGATCGCGGCGAGGACGGCGCCGACAAGCAGACAGAGCGCCATCAGCACCAAGATGCCGGCGACCTGCCAACGCTCCATCTCCCCGATACGCTGCACCAACCATGGCGAAAGCGCGTACACGGACTGGCGCAGCGCAAAGAACAGCGAATGCGGCGGTGCGATCGTCGCGTGCGGGGCGGGCGGCATCGATTGGACGGCCGCGTAGAGATCGTCGATGCGATCCACGGTGTCGGGCGTGAACTGCCAGCGCACCTGCCCGCCCACGTTCACCGGCGCGATCGCGATCCGTCCCGCCGGGTGCTCGAACACGACGAACACGCTACGGCCGGCCGGGTCGTCGGGGATCTCCTGCAGCGGCACCAGGCCGATCCGGTCCATCACCCGGATCAGGTACTGCGCGTCGAGCTCACCCGCCGAGTCGCGTGTCGCCGGATCGGTCTGCGACAGGTTGAGCGTGCTCATGGCGAGCTCGCGCCCGCCGACATCCCATTGCCGGATGCCGGTGATGAAGGCGCGCATGGTGTCGCGCGCACTGCGCAGCGCGTGCCAGTCATCGGCCCTGGGCGGCCGCCCGCCGTCGCGGGCCAGCAGGGCGGCGCGGTCGCGGGCCATCTCGGCCGCGTCGGGGGCGACAATCGCCCATTGTCCGTCCGCGCCGCGCCGCATCGTCAGCACGAGTTGCGCGGAGCTGCCCGACTGCGCGAGCGGAACGGCGAGCGTCTCTGCCGGGGCACTGGTGGGGATCGACCAGATGCGGAAGGTCGTCAGGTCGATGAGGTCGAACAGCTTGGCGGCCCGGCGCAGCCGGTCGCCGGGCACCAGTGCCGTGTCGCCGAAATCGAGCAGCGACGCGGCCTCGCCAAGCGCCTCTTGCGAGCCCTGGCGAGCGGCATTGCCGGCGGCCACGAAGCTGCCCAGCACTGCACGAGGCGAGGAGCGGTCGGTCTCCGACGCCTCCGAGCCGGCGGCGATGCGACCGCCGGTCCACCACTCGCCGGTGCGAAAGCGCCCAGAGAACGAGCGCCCGTCATCGGCCATCACGAACAGGAAGTCGCCGGACTGCGCGCCCTCGGTCCAGCGGCCTTGCAGCGTGCGGCCCTTCGCCGTGCCGGCGATGGTGCCGCCATAGAGCGGGTAGGCGCCGGTGACTGCGTCACCATGCTGGGCGAGCCGCAGCCGGGCGCCCCCGTCGCGCCAATGCGTGTCCCACAGCCCGGTCCAGCTCGGCGCGGCCGCGCGGGCGCTGGTCGCGATGAGGCAGGAAAGCAGCAAGCCCAGCAGGACACGCGACACGCGCATGAGGATCAGCGCGCCTCGGGCGCGCCGACCAGGGTCACCGCCGCGGTATCCTCCACCGGCAGCTCGGGCTGCACGTGGAGTACCCGGGCGACGTAGCCCGCGATCAACGCGCCTACGAGCGGCGCCAGCCAGAACAGCCAGAGCTGGCCGACATGGCCGCCGCCCGCGAACAGCGCCGGCCCGGTGCTGCGCGCCGGGTTGACCGACGTGTTCGTGACCGGAATCGACACCAGGTGGATCAGCGTCAGCGACAGCCCGATCGCGAGACCGGCAAACCCCGCCGGCGCGCGCGGCGAGGTCGCGCCGAGAATCACGGTGAGGAAGAAGAACGTCATCACCACCTCGCACAACAGGCAGGCGCCGAGGCTGTACTTGCCCGGACTGAGTGCGCCGTAGCCGTTGGACGCGAAGCCATCGAGGGTGAAGCCGGGCTTGCCGGTCGCGATCGCATAGAGCACCGCCGAGGCCACGATCGCGCCCACCACCTGCGCCACCCAGTACGGGATGATGTCAGCGGCCGGGAGTCGCCCGCTCGCCCACAATCCGATCGTCACCGCCGGATTGAAGTGCCCGCCGGAGATGTGGCCGACCGCATAGACCATCGTCAGCACGGTCAGCCCGAAGGCGAATGCCACGCCGACGAAGCCGATCCCGAGGGCCGGGAAGGCAGCGGCCAGCACGGCGGCGCCGCAGCCGCCGAAGACCAGCCAGAATGTGCCGATGAACTCGGCGGCGAGCTTGCGGGGCATGGCGAATTCCTTTCGTTTCGGCGAACCGGCCTACTTCATTGCGGACGAGGTAGGCAACAGCGGTCAGTGGACGAAGACGCGCACCTCGTCGGAGCGCACGCCCGGCTCGGCGCGGGCCGAGAGCGCGATCTGCGCGGCGGGCACGCCCTGCGCCGCGATCGCCTCGGCGACCTGCCGCGCCTCGGCACTCGCCCGCGCCAGCCCCGCCGCCTGTTGTGCGAGCGTCGGCGCGGCCGGGGCGACCGCGACCACGGCGAACTGCACGTCCGGTTTTCGCGCACGTGCCGCGGCCACCACCTGGCGCAGTGCGTCGGCATAGACCACGCCCGGATGGTCGAACCGGATCACCACCAGCGGCGGTGGCGCGGGCGGGGCGGGGCGCACAGGCGGTGGCGGCGGCGGCTTGGGCGGCGGCCAGAAAGTGTTCTGATCGATCAGCTTGCAGCCGGCGAGGGCGGCGGCCAGCAGCAGCAAAAGCAGGTGCCGACAAGATAGGGTTGACCCCGTGTCCCGATCCCGAAGTTCTTCGTCATTGCGAGGAGCGAAGCGACGAAGCAATCCAGGGCGGCGGCGCGCGCGAGGCTGCTGGATTGCTTCGCTTCGCTCGCAATGACGAGGCGCAATGCCTACGAATTTCTGAACCAGGACACTCGTCATGCTCGGCGGAGGCCGGGCATCCACGACTTCGCGGCGGCACGAAAGACGTGGATGGTCGGCTTTCGCCGACCATGACGATGCGTGGTTACGGAAAAGCGATCGCCCCAGACCCCACGAACGGATTCCAAAGGCTCTGCCTTTGGTGGGGTCCAGGGACAAAGCCCCTGGCCTTCGCTTCGGATGTCTCACTGCCGCCAGTCAGGCAACTCGCGATCGAGGATGCGCTTGACGCTCTCCAGGTGCAGCCGTGCGGTGTCGCGGTCGCTCTGGCGAATCTGCCGCGCGGTGCGCTCGGCGACCTCCGTCGGGACCGGGATCAGCCGCCGGCCGGTTGCCTCCGCCATGCGCTGCGTCTCGCAGGCGCGTTCGAGGAAGTAGAGATCGTCCCATGCGGCGGCGATGCTCGGTCCGATCACGAGAACGCCGTGGCTGCGCAGGAACACGATGTCGGCCCCACCCATGCTGGCGGCGATGCGGTCGCCCTCCGCCTCATCGAGGGCGAGGCCGTTGTATTCGTCGTCGATCGCCGTACGGCCGTAGAATTTGAGCGCCGTCTGCCCGCACCAGGCGAGCGGCGGGCCTTCGAGCATCGCCAGCGCGGTCGCGTTCGGCATGTGGGTGTGGAACGCCGCCCGCGCCCGCGGCAGCCGCTGGTGCAGGCGGGCGTGGATGAAGAACGCGGTCGGCTCCGGCCGTCCCTCGCCTTCGATCACGCTCCCCGCGAAATCGCAGACCAGCAGTCGCGACGGTGTGATCTCGGCGAACGAGAAGCCGTCGGGGTTGACCAGGAACAGATCGTCGCGTCCCGGCAGCATCGCCGAGAGGTGATTGCAGACGCTTTCGTGCAGGCCGAGCCGCGCCGCCATGCGAAAGCAGGCCGCGAGATCGACGCGCGCCTGCCACACCGCGCCCTGATCGAGACCGGCAGAGCGTGGCACGGCGGCGCTTGACGGCATCGGCGGCACTCCGAAGCAGGCGGGCAGGCTTGCAGGAACCGCCGCCCCCGGCAAGATGCCGCCATGCGCGCATCGGATAATCGGCGGATCGACGGGCGGCGGCTGTGGGACAGCCTGATGGCGATGGCCGAGATCGGGGCGACGCCCAAGGGCGGCGTGCGCCGCCTCGCCCTCTCCGACGTGGACCGGCGCGGCCGCGCGCGCTTTCGCGAATGGTGCGAGGCGGCGGGGCTCGCGGTGCGCGTCGATGCGATGGGCAACATGTTCGCCCGCCGCGACGGCCGCGACCCCGCGCGCCTGCCGGTGCTGTTCGGCAGCCATCTCGACAGCCAGCCCTCGGGCGGCAAGTTCGACGGCGCGCTCGGCGTGCTGGCCGGGCTGGAGGTGATCCGCACGCTGAACGAGATGGGCCTTGTGACGGAGGCGCCGCTCGAACTGGTCAACTGGACCGACGAGGAAGGCAGCCGCTTCGGCCACAGCCTGATGGGCTCGGGCGTCTGGGCGGGCGTCTATGCGCCGGCCGCGACCGAGGCGCTCGCCGATGCCGAAGGTATCACGGTCGGCGCTGCGCTCGACGCGATCGACGCCCGCGGCCCGGAGCCGGCGGCGGCGTTCCCGGCCGATGCCTATTTCGAGCTGCACATCGAGCAGGGACCGATCCTGGAGCGCGAGGGTTGCGCGATCGGCATCGTCACCGGCGGCCAGGCGCAAATCTGGTACGATGCGGTCGCGACCGGGCAGGAGAGCCACGCCGGCACCACGCCCCCCGAAGCGCGGCGCGACGCGCTGCTGTGCGCGGCACGGGTGATCGAGCTGGTGGACCGGATGATGCGCGCCCGCGGCGAGGCCGGCCGCGGCACCGTGGGAGAACTCCACGTCTCGCCCAACAGCCGCAACGTGATCCCGGGCGAGGTGCGCTTCTCGGTCGAGTTCCGCCATCCCGACGAGGCGGAGGTCAGCCCGCATCGCCGCCCAGTTCCCGCGCGAGACGCCGGTTTCATCGCGCGTGATTGCGGCGTGTCGCTCGACCTCAAGCGAATTGTTCCGCATCCCGGCGCAGCCGTTCGATGCGGAGTGCATCGCCCTGGTGCGGCAGGCGGCGGCACGGCTTGGCTATTCGTCGCGAGAAATCGTCTCCGGCGCCGGGCACGATGCGGTTTATGTGGCGCGGCGCGTGCCGGCGGCGATGATCTTCACCCCCTGCAAGGACGGGCTTTCGCATAACGAGGCGGAGAGCATCGCGCCGCACGAGGCCGAGGCCGGGTGCCAGGTGCTGTTCGAGGCGGTGCTGGCGCGGGCGAACCGCAGGTGAAGCAAGTCGGGGCGCCGCCCCGAACCGCCGACGCAAGGGCTGGCCGCTCTGCGAACCCCGGGGCTGCGCTGCGGCGCGCGGTCACGCATGCCGCCTGGCGTGACGGCACTCGGCAGCGTGCCACGCGCACGGTGGCCGAAGAAGTGGCGGTGGCACTCACCTACGACGGCACCACGTACGCCGTGATGATGGCGACGCCGTGCGATCTTGCAGGATTTCGCGCTCGGGTTCAGCCTGACCGAAGGCATCGTCGCGTCGCCGGGCGAGATCGAAGACGATCGACATCGTGCCGGGCGAGAACGGCATCGACCTTCGCCTGTCGTTGCGCGAGGAGCGCCGCACGGTGCTGGACGAGCGCCGCCGCCGTCTCGCCGGCCCGGTCGGCTGCGGGCTGTGCGGGATCGAGAGCCTGCGCCAGGCAATGCGCGACATCCCGACGGTCTCCGCGCCGCTGCGCGTGGACGCCGGCGATGATCGCGGCCGCCGTTGCGGCACTGCCCGCGGCGCAGCCGCTCAACCGGGCAACCGGGGCCGTCCATGCCGCGGCGTTCTGGCGCCCCGAGGACGCGGCGCCGGTGCTGCGCGAGGATGTCGGCCGCCACAACGCGCTCGACAAGCTCGCCGGTGCGCTGGCGCGCGCGGGGCAGGCGGCGGGCCGAAGGGATCGTGCTGCTCACCAGCCGGCTTTCCGTCGAGCTGGTGCAGAAGGCGGCGATGCTCGGGGCGGGGATCGTGGTCGCGATCTCGGCGCCGACCGCGCTCGCGCTCAGCACCGCCGATGCCGCCGGCATCACCCTCGTCGGTATCGCCCGCGACGACGGGTTCGAGGTGTTCACCCATCCCGCCCGCATCCTTGGCGATTCCGCCTGAGCGCGATCGCGGCCCATGCCGACTGGAGCGCCGACCCCGGCAAGCGCTGGTTCGCGCTCGCGCGCCCGGCGGGCGACGGCTGGCACTCGAAGCGCCCCGTCCGGTCGGGCCGCCGGCGACCTTCCTCGCCCGGCTGCGCGCGGCGGCGGCGGGCGGGGCGGTGGCACTCGGCGTCGATTTCCCGCTCGGCCTGCCGCGCGACTTTGCCGCCCGCCACGTGACCGAGCCGGATTTTCCGGCATTCCTGCGCGCGCTCGCCGGCCGCCCGGCCTTCTTCGAGGTTTGCGCGGCGCTGGACGAGGTCTGCCCGGCGCGGCCGTTCTACCCGGCGCGCGGCCTGGCGGGGATGCGGCGGGCGGCGCACGCGGCGGCGCTGGGCTTCGCGACAGCGGCCTCGATTTCGCGGCTCTGCGACCGCGCGACTGCTCGAGCGCCCGGCCGGCGCGCCGCTGTTCTGGACCCTGGGCGCCAACCAGACCGGCAAGGCGGCGATCGCCGCCTGGCGGGAGATGCTGCTGCCCGCCCTCGCCGGCCCGGACCCGCCGCGCCTGTGGCCGTTCGAGGGGCCGTTCCGCGCGCTTCTGGCGCCGGGCGCGGTCGTGATCGCCGAAACCTATCCGGCCGAGGCGCTGCGCCAGCTCGGCCTGCGCCTCTCCGGCAGCAAGCGGCGGCAGGCAGATCGCGCGGCGCTGGCCGGGGGACTGCGCGCGGCGATGGCGGCGCTGGACGCGGCGCCGGACGCGGCGCTGGCGGCGGCGATCGCCGACGGCTTCGGCGCCGATCCGGCCGGCGAGGACCGGTTCGACTGCGTGCTCGGCCTGCTCGCCGTGCTGCTGGTGCTGGCCGGCCGCCGCCCGGACCGGCCGCCCGACGACCCGGCGCTGCTGCGCTGGGAGGGCTGGGTGCTGGGGCAGACCGCCCTGCCGCGCTGACGGCTGCCCGGGCTGGATTGGCGGCGGCACGGGCTTGAGGAAGCGCGCCGGTTCGCTTGAGAGCCATCGTTAATAGCTTGAGAATAGTACGGTAGTGTGGCATACACTTCCATTTGATATGGTGTCGTTGTCGCACAGGAGAGTTCGCGTGACCCGCAAGGCGATCACGGTGCTGACGGAAGTCCTCGCCTTCGGCGTAGTCCTGGCGCTTCATCAGCCGGCGACTGCCGGCACGACGCCGATCTTGCAGACCGCTACTTCCGGCGGCGCGACCTGGACCTACACCGCCGGCGGGAGCGGCCGAACGTATGGTTTCGCTCCGATAGAGGGCGCCACCCCGCTCGGCGACAGCAAAGACCCCGGCACGCCCGGCACCGTTCTGCCGGCCTATCCGGCTGGCAGAACGAGTATCCCTGAACCAGGAACACTTGCTCTGCTTGCCTTCTCGCTCCTGTGCGTCGCGACGTTGCGGCTTGGCCGCGTCTGACCGCGCTTACCCGAGGGCTGCGACCAGCGCCTCGGCGCTGCGGCCGTTGGCGATCGTCGCCGCACGGCCGTTCCAGTGCACGCCGCCCACGCGCGCGAAGGCATGGTTCGCGTTCGGATAGGTGTAGGTCGTGATGTGCTTCTGGCCCTTGGTGGCGGCGACCACCTTCTCGCGCCCCGCCTTGGGGAAGAACTCATCCTCGTCCGCGATGTGGATCACCAGCGGGTGCGCGACCTGGCCGAGCTTGTCGAGCAGGTTGTCGAGGCTGACGCCGTAATAGGAGATGTTGATGTCGGCGTCGGACTGCTCGGCCATCATGACGGCGAGCCGTCCGCCGAGGCAGTAGCCCATCGTGCCGACGCGGCCGTTGCAGCCGGGCAGCTTGCGCGCGGCGGCGACCGTTGCCTTGAGGTCGGCGACTCCCTTCGCCTGGTCGAAGCCGTTCATCAGCGCAAACGCGCGCTTCCACTCGGCCTCGGACTTGTCGGTGATATCGACGTTGCGCTCCTGCCGCCAGAACAGGTCGGGGCAGAGGGCGAGGAAGCCGAGATCGGCGATTTGGGCCGCGGTCGCGCGCATGGCGTCGTTGACGCCGAAAATCTCCTGGATCAGCACCACGGCCCCGGCCGGCTTCTGCTTCGGCTCGACCAGCAGCGCATCGAAGCTGCCGGCGCCGTCGGTCGCCGCGATCTGGATGGTCGGCATGGTCGCCCCCGTCGGTTTGCGTGGCCCTGCCAGCGACATGCCGTCCGCCGGGCGATCCCGCAAGCCCTGAGCTGGCCGGACGACGATTCAGAGACGCTCGCGGTCCTGGCCGGGTCCGAACACGCGCAGCACCCGCACGTCCCCGGCGGTATCGTTACGGCCGGTGCCTGGCCTACAGGGTAGAGGCAGGGGTGCTGGGTCAGGCGTCCGATGGCAGCCCATACGGCCGTCAGCCTGCGCCGGGCGGCTGGTCCCGCGCCCGGCTGGGTCGGCCAGCGACCGATCGCGCCGAGGTCGGCAAGCGCCTCGGGCGCGTAGATCAGCGCGCGCGACACCCGATCGCTGTATCCCGCGCTCAGAGAGGTCGAGGGCGACTCGGGTAGGGCACCGGCAACTCGAGGTCGGTACCGATGCTGTCGATCCAGGCCTTCACCTCCGCCGACGTCGCGTAGTAGCCGGCGGCAATCGAGGCGTCGGCTTCGGCGATCCGCTCCGCCTCCCAGGCGATCCGGCGCTGCCGGTCGGCCTCGGTCTCGTCATGCTCGGCGAGGGGCACTGAACGGGTCATGGTCATAGGATAACGCATCGTGGCCCCGCGGAGTAGCACTGCGCCGGCGGCCCCCGCTCAGCCCGCCAGCCGCACCAGCTCGGCCCGCACCCCGCCCGCGTCGGCGACCGGCGCCGACCAGGGGACGCGCAGCACCGTCTCGTCCTGCATCAGGTCGCAGCCGTCCACATCGACCGCCGCCATCACCCAGCCGTGGCCGTGCCCGCCCGCGTGGTGCGCGATCCGGCGCAGCGCGTCGGCGTGGTCCTCGTTGCAATGCGCGAGGATGCCGGCCTCGGCGGCGGCGACTGCGGCGACGGCGTCCGCATCGGGCAGCAGCGCCGCGCGCGCCAGCCGATGGGCGCGGGCAAAGCCGCCGACATAGAGCGCCGCCACCGGCCGCACCCGCCACAGCGCGAAATCGTCGAAATCGGCATAGAACGCGGCATAGGGGTGCAGCGCCACCCAGCGCGCCTTCAGCGCCTCGGCCGTCCGCCGCGGGCACCGGCTCGGCGAGGCCGGTCACGGTCAGCCGCGGCGCGGTCTGCGGGTTCGGCCCGTCCGCAGCCCCCGCCACCAGCAGCGCGCAGCGCGGCTCGGCGCGCAGGTGGCGGGTGTGCTCGGAGAGCGCCGAGAGCAGCAGCAGCACCGAAAGGTCGGGCGCGGTCGCGGGCGTCACCAGCGAGGCGAAGGGCTGCCCCCCGGTCTGGGTCGCGAGCGTGCCCGAGCGCGCCGCCCGCAGCAGCTTGCGCGCGGCCCAAGGGGGCGCGTCCTCGGGTGGCGCGTTCTCGGCCGGCCCCTCGAACTCGCTCATGCCTTCACCCCCGCGCCGCCACAATCTGGTGGCAGGCTGCCGCCGTCACCACCTTCCGTTCGACGTTCGAGGCCGCCATGAAGCACACCATCGCCCTCGTCGATGACGACCGCAACATCCTGACCTCGGTCTCGATGACGCTGGAGCAGGAGGGCTTCCAGGTCCGCACCTACACCGACGGCGAGAGCGCGCTGCAAGGGCTGGTCGCGCGCCCGGTGGACCTCGCCGTGCTCGACATCAAGATGCCGCGCATGGACGGGATGGAGCTGCTGCAGCGGCTGCGCGCCCGCAGCGCGCTGCCGGTCATCTTCCTCACCAGCAAGGACGAGGAGGTGGACGAGCTGATGGGCCTGCGCCTGGGCGCCGACGACTACATCACCAAGCCGTTCAGCCAGCGCCTGCTGCTCGAGCGCATCCGCGCCCTGCTGCGCCGCAACGAGGCGAGCCGCGCCGAGGCGGCCGGCGCGCCCCCCGGCGGCGTGCTGGTGCGCGGCGACCTCGTGCTCGACGAGACCAAGCACCAATGCACCTGGAAGGGCGCCGACATCCAGCTCACCGTCACCGAGTTCCTGCTGGTCAAGGCGCTGGGGGCGCGGCCGGGGATGGTGAAGTCGCGCGACCAGCTCATCGACGCCGCCTATGGCGAGAACATCTACGTGGACGACCGCACGATCGACAGCCACGTCAAGCGCATCCGCAAGAAGTTCCGCGCCGTCGACGACAGCTTCAACCACATCGAGACGCTGTACGGCATCGGCTACCGCTACAAGGAAGCATGAGCCTGTACCGGAAGCATGAGCGAGATCGCTTTTTCTCCTCTCCCTCTCCCTCTCCGCCCTTGCGGGGGGAGGGCCGGGGTGGGGGGCGGCTGGCGCGCCAAGCAAACCGTTGAGGGGGTGTGGGAGTGGTGGGGGGGGGTTGGTGATGGGTGGAGGCTGGATATCGGGATCGTAGCGACGACGACGGCGCCACGTAGAGGATGGAGCGGACGCGACCCGTCCGGCGCGCAGGGCGCTTGCCGACCTTGTCGCTGTCGCGGCGATGGGCGCCAGGCCGACCAGCTTGGCCGACGGCTTGTTGGAGAGGGTGCCGATTCGGGCAGGTGGCCATCAGCGGCGACGGTGCGTGGCGACGCCTTGATGGTGCGGAATTGCGCGTGAGGGCTCGCCACAACGGATCGGCGTGATGAGGCTCGGCGATCTGGTCGCGAAGCCCGATTGCGGTCAGCAGGGCGAGCAGCCGGTCGAAGGATGCGAGCACGGCGGGCTCCTCGACTAGGCGCCGCTGGTTGAGCGGAGGGTGCGCAGATCGGTGAGCTGGCGCAGCCGCGTGACCAGGGCGGCGAGCCGCTGCTGGGTGGCGCTGGCCGGCGTCTGGCCGGTGATGCGCTTGACTTCGCCATACCAGGCGATGACGCCGGCATCGATGCGATCGGTCTTCTCCAGCAGGCCCATCGCCTCGGCGAAGCGGCGCACCGCGCGGGGATTGACGATGGCGGCCGGCATGTCGGCGCCCACAGCAGGCCGAAGGCCAGCTTCTCGTATCCGCCGGTGGCCTCCATGACCACCAGTCGACCGCGTGGGCGCGGCAGAAGGCGATCAGCGCGGCGATCCCCTCGCTGCTGCGCTCAAAGCACTGCGAAGGACCGTCATCGTGCCCGATGCGGGCATCGAGATGGGTCGAGGAGACGTCAACTCCACAGATGGTGCTTGCCACGGTAACCTGCCTTGTCCATGCGACTGGCAATCGAGCGACTGTCCGGTCGTGCGTGACACGCGGCGGCCGGTCCCAAAGCTCCCCACGGTTGTTGCCTGAGGTGGGACGGGCGCCGGTCGCCGTGCGCGGGGGCCGCCGGCCGGCGGCCCCCGCGCAGCACGATCGTTGTCGATCCGATGTGCCGTGGTCCAGATACAAGGTGGGGGTGGGCCGGGATGGCCTCGCGAGCACCGGTGAAGGATTGCGGCGTATTCGCGCCAGGCTGGAGCGTCCCCCACCTCACCCCAACCCTCTCCGCCCCGCAGGGGGAGAGGGAGCTTTCTTGGCCACCCCCCATGCCTGACAGCGGCGTCCTTCCCGCCTCGCTGAGCGCCCCGGTCGAGCGGCCGGCGCGGCGGCGCTGGGTCTCGCCGCTGATGCGGCGCATCCTGCTGGTCAACGCGCTGCCGCTCGCGCTGCTGGTCGCCGCCCTGCTGTATCTCGACCAGTACCAGAACGGGCTGCTGGAGGCCGAGGTGGTCAGCTTGCGCGAGCAGGCGCGCATCTATGCCGGCGCGCTCGGCGAAAGCGCCGTGCGCGGCGACAAGCCGAACGAGATGCGCCTGGTGCCGGCACTGGCACGCCCGCTGCTGCGGCGCCTGACCGAGCCGACGCCGAACGCCGACGCCAAGATCTACGGTCCGGACGGCACCATCGTCGCCGACAGCCGCGTGGTGCGTGCGACCCAGGGGGGCGCCCCGTCGTTTCGGCCGCTGCCGCCGCCGCGGCCGCGCAGTCCGCTGGCCGGCTGGGTCGGCGCCGTGTACGACGCCCTGCTGTCGCTGTTCCCGCGCAACGTCTCGCCGCCGGTGATGGCCGTGCCGTCCGGACCGGGCATCGACTGGCAGCCCGACGTGAAGTCGCAGCTTCGCACCAGCAGCGCCGAGCAGAGCAGCGAGATGCCGCCCTACATCCGCCGCACCAACGATAACCGGCTGCTGATCACCGTCGCCGAGCCGGTGCAGCGCGACCGCCAGACCGTCGGCATCGTGCTGCTGACCCGCGACGCGCGCGAGGTCGATCTCAGCCTGTTCGAGGTGCGGTTCTCGATCCTTGCCCTGTTCATCCTGGCCCTCGGGCTGACGGTGATGCTCTCCTGGTATCTCTCGCTCACCATCGCGCGGCCGATCCTGTGGCTCGCGGGGGCCGCGGTCGCGATGCGGGAGGGCAAGGGCCGCACCGGGACGGTGCCCGCCGTGCTGCTGCGAAGGCGGGACGAGATCGGCGAACTGGCACACGCGCTCGCCGCCTCGGCGCGCGCGCTGTGGGCGCGGATGGACGCGATCGAGCGCTTCGCCGCCGATGTCGCGCACGAGATCAAGAATCCGCTGTCCTCGATCCGCAGTGCCATCGAGACGCTGCGCCGGATCGAGGATGCCGGCCAGCAGCGCCGTCTGCTCGCCATCATCGCCGAGGACGTGATGCGGCTGGATCGGCTGATCAGCGACATCAGCGATGCGAGCCGGGTCGATGCCGAACTCTCGCGCATGGCGACCGAGCCGGTGGACGTGGCGCCGATCCTGGCGACGCTGGCCGAGATCGACGACGCGACGCGGCGCGAGGGTGATCCCCATGTGGTGGTGGATGCCCCGGAGTCGGGGCTGGTGGTGCAGGCGATCGCGGACCGGCTGGTGCAGGTGCTGCGCAACCTGATCGCCAACGCGAGGGGGTTCAGCCCGCGCGACGGGCGGGTCACGCTGCGCGCCCGCGCCAGCGGTGCGATTATCGAGATCAGCGTCGAGGACGAGGGGCCGGGCATCCCCGAGGCCAATCTGGAGCACATCTTCGAGCGATTCTATTCCGAACGGCCGCAAGGCGAGCGCTTCGGGCAGCACTCGGGTCTGGGCCTGTCGATCAGCCGGCAGATCGTCGAGGCGCTGAAGGGCCGGATCGCGGCCGAGAACCTGCGGGACGACAAGGGGCGGGTGCGGGGGGCGCGTGTCGTGGTGCGGCTGCCGCGGGGTTAGGCGCAGGCGATCAGCGTCGAGCGATCAGCGGCGCCGTCGCAGCAGGGCGGCGCGGCCCGGCTTCTCCTCCTGGCGGGCACGGCCGAGTGCCAGCGCATCGGGCGCCACGTCGCGGGTGATGGTGCTGCCGGCGGCGACGTAGCCGCCCTCGCCGACCGCCACCGGGGCTACCAGGTACTGTTCGAGCCGATGAAGGCCCCCTCGCCGACGCTGGTGCGATGTTTGTGCACGCCGTCGTAGTTGCAGGTGATGGTGCCGGCGCCGATGTTCGCATTGGCGCCGATCGCCGCATCGCCAAGGTAGGCGAGGTGGTTGGCCTTGGCGCCCTCGCCCAGCACCGCCGCCTTCAACTCGACGAAATTGCCGACATGGGCGCGGGCGCGCACCTCGGTGCCCGGCCGCAGGCGCGCGAACGGGCCGATGATGGCGGCCTGACCCACCTGGCATCCTTCAAGATGGCAGAAGGCGCGGATCTCGGCGCCGCCCTCCACGGCAACACCCGGCCCGAACACGACATAGGGGCCGATTGTGACATCCGGCTCGAGCACGGTATCGAAACTCAAAAACACCGTCTCGGGCGCTTGCATGGTCACGCCGCGATCCAGCGCCACCGCTCGCAGCCGGCCTTGCACCTCGGCCTCGGCGGCGGCGAGTTCGGCGCGGGAATTGATGCCGCGCAGCTCCGCCTCCGGCGCCTCCACCGCGACCACGCGCGCACCCTCGGCGGCGGCGATGGCCACCGCGTCGGTGAGGTAGTACTCGCCTTTGGCGTTCTCGCAGCCGACCGCGCGCAGCCACCGCGCCAGATCAGCGCCAGCGGCGCAGATCACGCCGGCATTGCAGAGATCGACGGCGCGCTCCGCCGCCGATGCCTCGGCCCATTCGACGATCCGGGTAACGCGGCCATCCAGGGTCAGCACGCGGCCGTAGCGCGCGGGATCCGCTGGGCGCATCGCCAGCAGCGCTAGGCCCGCATCGCCGGCGGCGCGCCGTTGCAGCAGGTGCCGCAGGGTCGCGGGCTCGATCAGCGCGTTGTCGGCGTAGAGCACCGCGACGTCGCCCTCGCCGAACCGGCCGGCCGCCGCCAGGGCCGCGTGCGCGGTGCCGAGCCGCTCGGCCTGCACGACGATCGGATGCGGCGCTGCGGCCGCCGCGACGGCGTCCATCCCCGGGCCGACCACCACGACGATCCGGTCGAACGCCGACTCCACGCTGGCGATCAGGTGGCGCAGCAGCGGGCGGCCGGCGAGCGGGTGCAGCACCTTGGGCAGCGCCGAGCGCATGCGCGTCCCATGGCCGGCGGCCAGAATGATGGCGGTCGTGGTCATTGCCCCGGGCAATCGCTTGAATAATTGGAGCGAGGCCAACTGCTCCTCTCCGCCCGCGCTTGCGGGGGGAGAGGTTGGGTGAGGTGGGTGGTGCGGCCAAAATCGATGCACCGAGCCAGCCGACAGGCCCACCTCTCTGAGCAACCGGATAGTTCATTGACACTTTGGACCGGACACATCGTTGACAAGTTCCCAGGTTTGTTCGCACGCCCCTTTGGCCCGGCTCGGCCCGCCCGGCCGGGCGGGCCGAGCCGGGCCAAAGGGGCGCAGTTTTCTGCTCCGCCGCTCAATCAACCCAAGTGGCACCTCCGCAAACGACACCAGCCAATCACCGCTCTCGGTCTCGGCAACCCCGACCGGTTCGCCAACCAGCGTCTCGCTGAGAAAAATCAGCTCCCCACCCCAGCGGATCTCGCCGTTCGAGCGCACGCGCCGCACCGCCTGCGCCGCATCATACTGCGGCTCTTCCAGCCGCCGCGGATACGGCCGTGCGCTCGGCCGGTAACGGCTGGCCGGCGTCTCCTGCCCGAGCGCCTCGTGCGGCCGCTCCTCGTTGTAGATCGCCCGGAAGCAATCAAAGCGCTGCTGCTGCGCCGCCAGCGATCCCGCCGGCGGCGCCGCCGTCTCCGCCTTCAGCGTCGCGTGCATCCGCTCATGCCGCCCGTTCTGCTGCGGCGATCCCGGCTCGATCCGCTCCAGCCGGATGCCCAGCTTGACCCACTTCACCGCCAGCCGCGTCAGCCCACCCGCGCCGCCGCCGGCAAACGGCGGCCCGTTATCCGAACGCAGCGCCCACGGCAGACCATAGGTGCGAAACGCCGCATCCGTGACCGCCTCCACTTCCGCCGCCCGCGGCACCACCGCACGGCAGGCGAGCAGGTAGCGGCTGTCGGCATCGCTCAGCGTCAGCGGATCGCAGCGCTCTCCGTCGCCCGTGCGAAACCAGCCCTTGAAGTCGATGCACGACAGATCGTTCGGTGCCCCAACCGGCCCAAACGGCCGGCTCAGCGGCAGCAGCCCGCGCCGCCGTCGCCGCGAGCGAACCAGCCCCTCCCGACGCAACAGATCGCCCATCGACGACGCTGCCGGCCACGTCGTCCCCGGCGCCCGTCGCGCCAGCACTGCGCGCAGCTTCTTCGGCCCCCAGCTCGGGTGGTCGCCGCGCAGCCCGACAATCGCATCGGCAATCGCCGCAGCCATCGCTCGCCCTGGCCGCTGCGGCGCCCGCGAGCGCGGCTCCAACCCCGCCAAACCCTCCGCCCGATACCGCCGCAGCAGCTCATAACCCCACTGCCGGCTGATCCCGAACGCCTCGCACAGCGACGTCATCGTCTCCTCACCTTCAAGGCAGGCCGACACAAACCGAACCGTCTCGTCCAAAACACAGGTCTCCTCGAATGGCATCGGCAAAGCCCCCCTTGCCGACTAGGAAACCTGTCAACGATGTCTCCGGTCTACTTCGTCAACGATCTATCCGGTTCAGACCCCTCCCCGACCCTCTCCCCTCGCAAGCGCGGGCGGAGAGGGAGAATGGCCGTCACGCGCGGATCATGTCGCTTCAGGCGATTGCCCTGGATCATTACCGCCTCCGGGTAGCGGGATCGCGCCGTGCGTGTCAAAGCCCGCGGGTCAGGAACGCTCCCGGAGGGCACGATCATGGCACCGATGCTGGTGCTCGATCTCGACGGCACGCTGGTCGATTCGGTCCCCGACCTGATGGCAGCCCTCAACCGGCTGATGAAAGCGCGCGGCCTGCGCCCCTTCGACGCGGCGGAGACGGCGGCCATGGTGGGCGACGGCGTGCCCACCCTGGTTGCCCGCGCACTGGCCGCTCGCGGCGCGGCGCCGGACCCGGCGGCGGTCGATGCCTTCGTGGCCGATTATACCGCCCACGCGATCGAGGCGAGCCGGCTCTATCCGGGGGTCGCCGAGACGCTGCGCGATCTGGCCGCGGATGGCTGGCGGCTCGCGGTCTGCACCAACAAGCCGGAGGCAGCCGCCCGGGTGGTGCTCGATGGGCTGGGCCTGCCGGGCCGTTTCGCCGCGATCGGGGGTGGCGACAGCTTTCCGGTCCGAAAACCCGACCCGGCGCATTTGCTGGCGACGGTCGCGGCCGGTGGCGGTCGGCCGGCCCGCGCGGTCATGGTGGGCGATCACGCCAACGACGTCGCGGCCGCACGCGGCGCCGGACTGCCCTGCATCTTCGCCGCCTGGGGCTACGGCCGGCCCGCGATGGCGGCCGGGGCCGCAGCGGTGGCGCAGCACTTCGACGCGCTGCCGGCGATTGCCGCGCGCCTGCTCGGCCGGTGATCGCGGCGCGGCCGTTGCCCGACTCGGCCCTGCGCTTACATACAGGACGCCGACCTGAAGGAACCGCCGCGCCCATGAACGCCTCCCGCCACGCGCCGGACGAGCCGCCGGTCCGCTTCGACCTGCTGACCGAGAACCCGGTGTACAAGCCGTTCCGCTACCCCTGGGCGTACGACGCGTGGCTGACGCAGCAGCGCGTGCACTGGCTGCCCGAGGAGGTGCCGCTCGCCGACGACGTGAAGGACTGGCACCGCAACCTCTCGGCCGCCGAGCGCAACCTGCTGACGCAGATCTTCCGCTTCTTCACCCAGGCGGACGTGGAAGTGAACAACTGCTACATGAAGCACTACAGCCAGGTCTTCAAGCCGACCGAAGTGCTGATGATGCTGTCGGCATTTTCCAATATCGAGACCGTGCATATCGCCGCCTACAGCCATCTTCTCGATACTGTCGGAATGCCCGAGATCGAGTACCAGGCGTTCCTCCGCTACAAGGAGATGAAAGACAAATACGACTACATGCACGGCTTCCGGGTGGACAGCCGATATGAGATCGCCAAGACGCTGGCGGCGTTCGGGGCGTTCACCGAGGGGCTGCAGCTATTCGCCAGCTTCGCGATCCTGCTGAACTTCCCGCGCTTCGGGAAGATGAAGGGGATGGGCCAGATCATCTCGTGGTCGGTGCGCGACGAGAGCCTGCACTGCATCTCGGTGATCCGGCTGTTCCGCACCTTCGTCGCCGAAAACCCCGAGATCTGGACCGAGGAGCTGCGGCGCGAACTCTATATCATCTGCGCCACTATCGTGGACCACGAAGACGCGTTCATCGACCTTGCCTTCGAGCTCGGCTCGGTGCAGGGGCTGGATGCGAAAGACGTCAAGCAGTACATCCGCTTCGTCGCCGACCGCCGGCTGATGCAGCTTGGGCTCAGCCCGCTGTTCCACGTCGAGCGCAACCCGCTGACCTGGCTCGACGAGATGCTGAATGCGGTCGAGCACACCAACTTCTTCGAGAACCGGGCGACCGAATACAGCAAGGCCTCCACCACCGGCACCTGGGAGGAGGCATTCGCCGGCGGCTGACGCCCCCTCATCGTCATGCCCGGCGAAGGCCGGGTATCCACGTCTTCGCGCACCGCCCGTAAGTCGTGGATGGTCGGCCTTCGCCGACCATGACGACGGGCGGCCCACCTCTGGCCGGCAAGCGGTCCTCAGTGATACCCGATATCCGCCCGCACCTTGCCACGGAACACCCAGTACGACCATCCCGTGTACATCAGGATAACCGGCAGCAGGAACAGCGTGCCGACCAGCAGGAACGCCTGCGTGCTCACATCCGACGCGGCCTGCCACAACGTCAGCCGGTGCGGCACGATGTTCGGCCACAGGCTGATCGCAATGCCGAGGTAGGACATCGCGAACAGCGCCACCCCGCCCACGAACGGCCCCCACTCCGAGCGGCGGCGGGCGAGTGCCGCCCACTCCGCCCACGCGATCAGCACGGTGATGATCGGCACCGGCGCCAGCAGCGCGATATTGGGCCAGTCGAACCATCGCGCGCGGATGTCGGGATGCGCGATCGGCGTCCAGATGCTGACCACCAGCACCGCGGCGCAGACGCCCACGAACGCGATCCGGCCGTGCGCGCGCGCCCAGTCCTGCAGCCCGCCTTCGGTCTTGAGCACCAGCCAGCCGGCGCCGAGCAGCGAATAGCCGAACACCAGGCAAATGCCGGTCACGATCGAGAATGGGGTGAAGCAGTCGAGGCTGCTGCCGGTGAACACCTGCCCGTCGGTCTGGAAACCCTGGATGAAGGCGCCGAGCACGATCCCCTGCGCGAACGTCGCCAGCATCGAGCCGTAGCAGAAGCCGTGATCCCAGAAGCTGCGGTGGGCGCGGTCGCGGTAGCGGAACTCGAAGGCGACGCCGCGGAACAGCATGGAGAGCAGCATCACCAGGATTGGGAAATAGACCGCCGGGATGATGATCGCGAAGGCGAGCGGGAACGCCGCCAGCAGCCCCATGCCGCCCAGCACGAGCCAGGTTTCGTTGCCGTCCCAGATCGGTGCGATCGAGTTCATCACCAGGTTGCGCGAGGCCACGTCGGGGGCAAAGCCGTAGAGGATGCCCACCCCCAGATCGAAGCCGTCGAGCAGCACGTAAAGAAAAACGCCGAAGCCGAGGATCACCGTCCAGACCGGGACGAAGTCGATTACGAGTTCCACCGCTCATCGCGCACCTCCGGCACCCATCGTGGGCAGGTTCGAGACCGGATGCGCCGGCCGGCCGCTCTCCACCGCCTCGTCTTCGGCCACCATCGCCTCCGGTCCGCGGCGCACGATGCGCGACATCACCAGCCAGCCGGAGGGGAAGATCACGGCATAGGCGACGACGTAGCCGAGCAGCGAGAGCAGCACGTTCCAGCCGGTGAGCGAGGGAGAAACCGAATCCGCGGTGCGCAGCAGGCCATAGACGGTCCAGGGTTGCCGGCCGGTTTCCGTGGTAATCCAGCCCGCGATGACCGCGATGAAGCCGAGCGGGGCTGCGAACTCGAACAGGCGCAGCAGCCGCCGGCTGCGGAACAGCCGTCCGCCGGCCCGCATGGCGTTGCCGATGATCACCAGCGCCAGCATCAGCAATCCCACTCCCACCATGATGCGGAACGAGAAGAACGGGAAGATCACCGGCGGCCAGTCCTGGCGGGGGAACGTATCCAGGCCCTGCACCGGCTTGGTCAGGCTGCGGTTGACGATGATGCTGCCGAGATAGGGGATCGCGAGGTCGTAGCGATCGGTCGCGCGCTTCTGGTCGGGGATCGCGAACAGGTGGAACGGGGTCGGCGATGTGGTGGTGAAATCGCCCTCCATGGCGGCGAGCTTGGCCGGCTGGTATTGCAGCGTATTCAGCCCCTGCGCGTCGCCGAGGAAAATCTGCAACGGCACCAGCACCAGCAGCAGCCAGAGCGTGGTGGAGAACATCTGCCGCCCTTCCAGCGTGAAGCGGCCGCGGCGGATCAGCCAGGCACCGACGCTGAGCACCACGAACCCGGTGGTGATGTAGGCGGCGCAGACCATGTGCGCGAAGCGGAAGGGAAAGGAGGGATTGAACACGATCGCCAGCCAGTCCGCCGGATAGAACTTGCCGGCGATGATCCGGTAGCCGGCCGGCGTCTGCATCCAGCTATTGGCGGAGAGGATCCAGAACGCCGAGAACAGCGTGCCGAGTGCGACCATCAGGGCGGCGATGAAATGCGCCCAGCGCGGCACCAGGGTACGGCCGAACAGCAGCACGCCGAGGAACGCCGATTCGAGGAAGAAGGCGATGATCCCCTCATAGGCGAACAGCGGTGAGAGAATGTTGGCGGTGTCGGCGGCGAAGCGGCTCCAGTTGGTGCCGAACTGGAACGGCATCACGATCCCCGACACCACGCCCATGCCGAACGCGACCGAGAAAATCTTGATCCAGAACGAGGAGATGCTGAAATAGATCTCCCGCCCGGTCGCCATGTGCAGCCCCTCCATCAGCGCGATGTAGGAGGCCGTCCCGATGGTGAAGGCGGGCAGCAGGATGTGCCACCCGATCACCCAGAAGAATTGCAGCCGTGACAGGATCAGCGGGTCGAGTGCCATGCCCTCTCTTTCTCGGTGGTACCGCGCAACGGGGCGCGAACGGGCGGGCGCGACGCGCCTCGCGCCATGCTATCCAGCGCCCGCGCCATGCGCTAGGGGAGCGGCATGGAGGGAGCATGAGCCACACCGTCGAACTGGCCAATGAGGGGATCGAGCACGCCCACCACGAGGTCGAGCACGCGGCCCCGCACAACGACCACCGGGCGCGTCGTATCGCGGTCTTGATCGCGGCCCTCGCCGCGGCGCTGGCGCTCAGCGAGATGGGCGAGAAAAGCGCCCAGAACGACTATCTCACGCGCCACATCGCGCTCAGCGACGAGTGGAACTTCTATCAGGCCAAGCACACCCGCGCGGTAATGATCGGCGCCACCGCCGATGTGCTGGCGAGCCTGCCATCCTCTGCGGCAACCGACCAGCGCATCGCATCCCTGCGCGCCGCCGCCGCCAAGGATGAGAACGACCCGAAAGGCGGCGAGGGTGCGAAGCAACTGCTCGCGAAGGCGCAGGTGCAGACGGAGGGGCGCGACCACGCCTTCCATCGCTACCACCAGTTCGAATGGGTGGTCGGCGCGTTGCAGATCGCGATCGTGCTGGCTTCGGTCTCGGTGGTGACGCGGGTGATGGCACTCGCGGTCGGCGGCGCGCTGCTTGGCGGGATCGGCGTCGTCGCGGGTGTGCTGATTGCGGTTGGGGTCGTTTAGCCGGCAAGGTCGGGGCGCTCCCCCGAACCCCGCCAAGGGCAGTCGCCCTTGGAACCCTTTCGCTTTCGCCGAGCGCACCGTGGCGCGGCAGCGGCTGCTGTTCGTGGTGCTGTGCCTCGTGTGGGGCACGACCTGGCTGGCGCTGAAGGTGGGCGTGACCGCCGTGCCGCCGGCGTTCTTCTCCGGCACCCGCTGGACCGTGGCAGGGCTCGCCCTGCTCGCGTGGCGGCGCTGGCGGGGCCAGCGGCTGCGGCTGCCGCATCGCGCGCTGGGGCGGGCGGCGCTGGTCGGCGTGCTGATGGTGGCGCTGAACGCGGTGCTGATGCTCTACGGCCTGCGCTACGTGAGCAGCGGCCTCGCCGCGGTGATCAGCTCGGCGCTGACGCCGATCGCACTGCTGGGATTCAGCGTGGCCTTCGGCCACGAGTCGTTCCGGCCCCGCCAGCTCGCCGCGATCGGCCTGGGCGTGCTCGGCATCGGCGTTCTGTTCGGACCGGCGGCGGCAGAGGGGCAGCTCGGCCTGGGCGAGGCGCTGGGGGCCGCAGGCGTGATCGCCGGGACCCTCTGCTACACGCTCGGCTCGGTGGTGGCGCGGCCGCTGATGCGCTCGGTCGCACCCGCCGACGTCGCGGCGCTGGCCAACCTGATCGGCGGCGGCGTGCTGCTGCCGCTCTCCCTCGCCTTCGAGCCGGGGGCCTGGCACGCGGCGGGCGGCAACTGGGGCGCGGCCGCCTGGGCCGCCTGGCTGTTCCTGCTGCTGCCCGGCTCGCTCGGTGCGACCATCATCTACCTGATCCTGGTGCGCGACTGGGGTGCCTCCCGCACCGGCACCTATGCCTTCGTCAGCCCGGTGTTCGCCGTGTTCCTGGGCGTCGCCGTCCAGGGCGAGCAGGTCGATCCGAGCAGCGCGCTCGGCATGGTGCTGATGCTGGCCGCGGCGGGCGTCGTGCTGCTGCGCGGCTGATCAGCGCCGCCGCGCCGCCGCCACGGCGTCGCGGAGTGTGGCGAGCGGCACCGCGCCGGGAATAAGCTGCGTGCCGATCACGAAGGTCGGCGTGCCCTCGATGCCGAGCGTCTGGGCGAGGGCGACATTGGCGCCAAGGCGGTCCTTGATCGCGGGGTCGGCCATGTCGCGCACCAGCCGCGCGCCATCGAGGCCGAGATGCGCCGCCTGCTGTCGCAGCCCGTCGTCGGTCGGGTGCCCGTCCGCCGCCATCTCGGCCGCCTGCATCGGCAGATAGCCGCCCTGGCGTTGGGCGGCGAGCAGGGCCTGCGCATCCAGCCGGCTGTCCGGGCCAAGCACCGGGATGTCCTTGTACACCAGCCGCACGCCCGGATCGGCGGCAAGCAGGCGCGCGACCACCGGGCGCATGGCGCGGCAATAGGGGCAGCGCGGGTCGTAGAACTCGACCACGGTGACATCCCCGTGCGGGTTGCCGGCAACCGGATCGGCGGGATCGTCGCGCATTTGGCGGGCGTGGGCGGCGAGTGCGGCTTGCGCGGCACTCTGCTGGCGCTTGCCTTCGTCCTGCTGCAACGCGGCCACGGCGTCACGCAGGATCGAGGGGTCGTCGTGCAGCGCCTGGCGCACGATCGCGACGATCTCGGCCCGCTGCTGGGGAGTGAAGGCGTCGGCGCACGCCGCCGCGGGCCAGGCGGCCAGCAGGGCAAGCACGCAGAACCATGCGGCCATTCTCCCTCTCCGCCCGCGCTCGCGCAGTGACCGCGAGCGGCTCAAAGCCCTCTCCGCCCCTCGGGGCGGAGAGGGTTGGGTGAGGTGGGGGCCGGCGGCCGCGCGATGGCGTTCCGAGCGCGAACCTCGCTCGCACGCAGGCTGCCGCATGGCAGCACGGAGCGGTGCCTCTGGCATGGGATCCCCCACCTTGTATCTGGACCACGGCACATCGGATCGACAACGATCGTGCTGCGCGGGGGCCGCCGGCCGGCGGCCCCCGCGCACGGCGACCGGCGCCCGTCCCACCTCAGGCAACAACCGTGGGTGAGCTTTGGGACCGGCCGCCGCGGTGTCACGCACGACCGGACAGTCGCTCGATTGCCAGTCGCATGGACAAGGCAGGTTACCGTGGCAAGAACCATTTGTGGAGTTGACGTCTCCTCGACCCATCTCGATGCCCGGATCGGGCACGATGACGGTCCTTCGCAGTGCTTTGAGCGCAGCAGCGAGGGGATCGCCGCGCTGATTGCCTTCTGCCGCGCCCACGCGGTCGAACTGGTGGTCATGGAGGCCACCGGCGGATACGAGAAGCTGGCCTTCGGCCTGCTGTGGGCGGCCGAGATGCCGGCGGCAATCGTCAATCCGCGGGCGGTGCGCCGCTTCGCCGAGGCCATGGGCCTACTGGAGAAGACCGATCGCATCGATGCCGGCGTCATCGCCTGGTATGGCGAAGTCAAGCGCCTCACCGGCCAGACACCGGCCAGCGCCACCCAGCAGCGGCTCGCGGCCCTGGTCACGCGATTGCGCCAGATCACCGAGCTGCGCGTCAGCCAGCTCAACCAGCGGCGCCTGGTCGAGGAGCCCGCCGTGCTCGCCTCCTTCGCGGCCCTGCTCGCCGTGCTGAACCAGCAAATCCGCGGCTTCGAAACCAGCATCGCCGACCTGATCGCCGCCGACCCGCTGTGGCGCGCCCTCGACGCGCAGTTCCGCACCATCAAGGGCGTCGCCGGCCGCACCGTCGCCCGGCTGATGGCGGAGTTGCCGGAAATCGGCACTCTCTCCAACAAAGCCGTGGCCAAGCTGGCCGGCCTGGCGCCGATCGCGCGCGACAGCGGACAACGCGCCGGCAAGCGCCCGGTGCGCGCCGGACGGGTCGGCGTCCGCTCGATCCTGTTCGTGGTCGCCGAGATCGTTCGTCGATACGATCCCGATTTCAAAGCCTTCCACCGCAGGTTGTCGGATGCCGGTAAACCCCCCAAGCTGGTGCGCATCGCACTCGCCCACAAACTCCTCGTCCGCCTCAATGCCAAAGCCCGCCAAGTCCGAAACGAACTCACGGTTTGCGCTTGACAGGCCAGACAGTCGCTCACCCCAACCCTCTCCGCCCCCCGGGGCGGAGAGGGAGTTGAGCGTCGCTGTCGGCTGGGGCCGCGCCGCCCTGCGGTTGCCGCTGCGGGGCGATGCCGCTATGGCGGGTCGCTCCGGGTCGGGGGGAAATGCGTCGGTGCGAAGCGGAGACTCGGCGAGCGGCAACGGGATCATGCGTCGCATCCTAGCTTGTCTCGGGCGCGGCGTCCTGCTCGGAACGGCGATTTCGGTGGGCGGGTGTTCGAGTCTCAACTCGCTCGGCCGGACCTTCTTCGGCGGACCGGCCGCGAGCCAGGCGCCGCAGGTGCTGACCGGCTTCATCGGCGGCGTGGCGGCCGACGAGCCGCGCGCGGCGACCATCGCGCGCGACGTGCTGGCGCACGGCGGCACCGCGGCCGACGCCGCCGTGGCGCTGGGCTTCGCGCTCTCGGTCACGCTGCCCTCGCGGGCCTCGCTCGGCGCCGGCGGCGCCTGCCTCGCCTACGCCCCGCCCGCCAAGGGACCGGGGCAGGGCCGCCCGGAGGCGATCCTGTTCACCTCGCTGCCCTCGCAGGCGGCCGGCGGCGACCGGCCGGCCTCGCTGCCGATGCTGGCGCGCGGGCTCTACGCGCTCTACGCCCGCTACGGCAGCCGCCCGTTCGGCGAGCTGGTGATCCCGGCCGAGCAGATGGCGCGCTTCGGCATCCCGGTCAGCCGCGCCTTCGCGCAGGATCTGGCGCTGGTCGGCGGCCCGCTGCTCGCCGATCCGAACGCGCGCGCGATCTTCGGCCCCAACGGCACGCCGCTCGCCGAGGGGCAGCGGCTGGTGCAGCCCGATCTGGGGGCGACGCTCGCGCAGATGCGGGTGGCAGGGGTGGGCGATCTCTATCAGGGCCAGCTCGCAGCCGGCTGGTGGACGCCTCGCGGCTGGCGGGCGGACCGCTCGACGCGAGCGATCTGCGCCGCGCACTGCCCCGGGTGGCGGGCGCGCTCGACATGGCGGCGGGCAATGACCACGCGGCCTTTCTGCCGCCGCCGGCCGATGGCGGGCTGGCGGCGCTGGCGGCATTCGCGGCCCTGCGGCGCGACCCCCGCGACCCGGCGGCCGCCGCCGCGCGGGCGTTGCAGGTGGCCGCCCTTTGGCGTGCCGGCGGCGGCGATCCGCTCGCGGTCGCGAACTCCACCGCTGCGGCGCCGCCGCTGCCGGCGCTGCCGGCCTCGACCAGCTTCGTCGTGCTCGATCGCAGCGGCGATGCGGTCGCTTGCGCGATCAGCATGAACAACCTGTTCGGCACCGGGCGGGTGGCGCCGGGAACCGGAATCGTGCTCGCGGCGTCGCCGCCGGTTGACCAGCGCCCGCTGCTGTCGGCCGCGATCGCCTACAACCCCAACCTGCACACATTCCGCGCCGCCGTGTCCGGCTCGGGGCAGGAGGGCGCGCCCCTGGCGGTCGCGGTCGGCTTGCAGAACGCGCTGGCGAGCCGGGTGCCGATGCCGTTCCCGGTGCCCGATCCGGGGCGCGCCAACGTGATCTCCTGCCCGCGCTACCTGCCGGGCGACCGCGCCCTGTGCGGCTGGGCGACCGACCCGCGCGGGGCGGGGCTGGCGCTCGGGTCCCAGTAATGGCGCTTCAGTGATGGCGCTCAAGGTCGGTCGGGGCGCCGCGGCGCCGCCGTTCATGGTGATGGACGTGATCGCCGCCGCCAACGCGCGGCAGGCGGCGCTGCCGCCGGGGGCGGGACGGGTGATCCGCATGGAGGTGGGCCAGCCCGGCACCGGCGCGCCGGCGGGCGCGGTCGCGGCGGTGCAGGCCGCGCTCGGGCGCGGCGAGCCGCTCGGCTACACCGAGGCGCTGGGCCGGCCCTCGCTGCGGGCGCGGATCGCGGCGCACTATTCGCACTGGTACGGGCTGACGCTGCCGCCCGAGCGGGTGGCGGTGACGACCGGGGCCTCGGGCGCGTTCCCGCTCGCCTTCCTCGCCGCCTTCGACCCGGGCGACCGGGTGGCGCTGACGGCGCCGTTCTATCCGCCCTACGTCAACATCCTGACCGCGCTCGGGATGCGCCCGATGGTGCTGCCGGCGGGGCCGCAGACGCGCTATCAGCCGACGGTCGCGATGCTGGAGCGGCTCGATCCGCCGCCCGCGGGGCTGATCGTGGCCAGCCCCAGCAATCCCGCCGGCACCATGCTCGACCCCGCCGAGCTGGCGGCGATCGCGCGCTGGTGCGAAGCGGCGGGAGTGCGGCTGGTGTCGGACGAGATCTATCACGGCCTGCACTATGCGCGGCCGATCGCGACCGCGGCCGCGCTCAGCGGCTCGGCGATCGTGGTCAACAGCTTCAGCAAGTATTTCAGCATGACCGGCTGGCGGATCGGCTGGGCGGTGCTGCCCGAGGATCTGCGGCGCCCGGTGGAGTGCCTGGCGCAGAATCTGGCGATCTCGGCGCCGCACGTCTCGCAGGTGGCGGCCGAGGCGGCGTTCGATTGCCATGACGAGCTGGCGGCGAACGTGGCCCGCTATGCGCGCTCGCGGGCGCTGCTGACGGCCGGGCTGCCGCAGGCGGGGTTTTCGCGCCTCTCGCCGGCGGAGGGGGCGTTCTACCTCTATGCCGACGTCACCGACCGCACCGATGACAGTGCCGCGTTCTGCGCGCGGATGCTGGCGGAGGTCGGGATCGCGGCGGCGGCCGGGCTGGATTTCGACCGCGACCGGGGCCGCACGACGCTGCGCTTCAGCTATTGCGGGCCGGAGGCGGACATGGCGGAGGCGGTGGAGCGGCTGCGCGGCTGGCGGTAGGGCCGGAGTGCCTCTCGACCCCTCCCCCCGGCCTTGGTCCGCTTCGCGGCCCAAGCCCGCAAGGGGAGGGGGAGCAGCGCGCCTAGTCTAGCCCCCTCCCCTTGCGGGAGGGGGTTGGGGGAGGGGTGTGACGCCACCGCCGATCTCACTCCTCGTCGGCCCGCCGCACCAGCACCTCGCGCTTGCCGACGTGGTTGGCCGGGCCGACCACGCCCTCCTTCTCCATCTGCTCGATCAGCTTGGCGGCGCGGTTGTAGCCGATCTGCAAGTGCCGCTGGATGAACGAGGTCGAGGCCTTGCCCTCGCGCGACACGAGCGCCACCGCCTGCTCGAGCAGTCCCCTCTCGCCGTCGCCGGCCGCCGCGATCCCGGACAGCGCCAGCCCGCCGCTGCCCTCGTCGTCGTCATCGGATTCCGTCACCGCCTCCAGATAGGCGGGCTCGGCCTGTCGGCGCAGGAAGGCGACCACCTCCTCCACCTCGCGGTCGGTCACGAACGGGCCGTGGATGCGCGTGATCCGCCCGCCGCCCGCCATGTGCAGCATGTCGCCCTGGCCGAGAAGCTGCTCGGCGCCCTGTTCGCCCAGGATGGTGCGGCTGTCGAACTTGCTGATCACCTGGAAGCTGATGCGGGTCGGGAAATTGGCCTTGATGGTGCCGGTGATGACATCGACCGAGGGCCGCTGGGTCGCCATCACCACGTGGATGCCGGCGGCGCGCGCCATCTGCGCCAGCCGCTGCACCGCCGCCTCGATCTCCTTGCCGGCGACCATCATCAGATCGGCCATCTCGTCGATCACCACCACCAGCAGCGGCAGCACTTCGAGCGTGAGCGGCTGCTCGTCGAACACCGGCCGGCCGGTCTCGGCGTCGAACCCGGTCTGCACCCGGCGCGTCACCACCTCGGCCTTCGCCAAGGCCTCGGTGACGCGCTCGTTATAGCCGCCGATGTTGCGCACGCCGAGCTGGCTCATCGCCCGGTAGCGCCGCTCCATCTCGCGCACCGTCCATTTCAGCGCGACGACCGCCTTCTTCGGCTCCGTCACCACCGGCGCCATCAGATGCGGGATCCCCTCATAGACCGAGAGTTCCAGCATCTTCGGGTCGATCAGGATCATCCGGCACTGCTCGGGCGAGAGCCGATAGAGCAGGCTCAGGATCATCGCGTTCACGCCGACCGACTTGCCCGAGCCGGTGGTGCCGGCGATCAGCAGATGCGGCATCCGGGCGAGATCGGCGACGATCGGGGCGCCGCTGATGTCCTTGCCGAGGGCCAGCGCCAGCCGGCCGGGGTGGCGCGCCCATTCCTCCGCCCCCAGCAGCTCGGCGAGAAAGACGGTCTCGCGCCGCGCGTTCGGCACCTCGATGCCGATGACGTTGCGCCCGGGCACGGTTGCGATCCGCACCGCCGTCACCGAGAGGCTGCGCGCCACGTCATCGGCCAGCCCGATCACGCGTGCGCTGCGGATGCCGGGCGCTGGCTCGAGTTCATAGAGCGTCACCACCGGGCCGGGGCGGATCTCGCGGATGGCACCCTGCACGCCATAATCGGACAGCACGGTCTCCAGCAGGCGGGCGTTGCTCTGCAGCGCCTCCTCGGTGGGGCCGGCGGCGGCACGGACGGGCGGTGATTTGAGCAGCGAGAGCGGCGGGAACTGCCAGCCGCCCTCGGGCAGAGGCAGGCTTTCCTGCCGCGGCGCCGGGCGCTTCGGGAACGCCGCGACGCGCGCGGGGATGCCGAGGCCGGCGGCGGGCGGCGTGGGACCGGCGGCGGGGCGGGGCCGGACGGCTTCGTCCGGCGGCATTGGCGGCACCAGCCGATGGGCCGCGGGCGGCGCCTCGTCGGCCGCGGCGCCGGCGAGGCGGTGCAGCGGCGCGCCCGCCCGCGCGATCCCGCTCGCGATCCAGCCGAACAGACTCACGACGCGCTGCCCCTGCCGAACGGAGAACCGCGCCGCCGCCACTGTCCGCACCGCCGCGACGCGCCACTCGCCGAACGAGAGGCCGAACGCCAGCAGCACCAGCCCGATCGCCAGGGCCAGTCCCAGCGCCGCCGCAATCGCCGTCCCGACCGGCCCGAGCAGGTCGCGTGCGGCGGCGGCGACGCCCTGACCCAGGGTCGCGCCTACCGCACCGCCCGGCCCCGCCGGTGTCGGCCACGCCGCGGACCGGGGGACCGCGGCGAGCATGGCCGCGGCCGCCGGCAGCGCGCCGAGCAACGCGGCGATCCGCACGCCCGCGCGTAGCGGCCGCCGCGACGCGATCCGCCACGCCCAGGCCAGCAGGGCGAGGCCGGGAAGCGCGCCGGCGAGCCCAAAGCCCTGCAGCAACAGGTCGGCCGCAACCGCCCCCAGCGGCCCGGCGAGATTGGTCACGGCGTGCGTGGTCGCAGTGTCGAACGAGGGGTCCTGCGCGTGGTAGGACGCGAGTGCCACCAGCAGGGCGGCGCCGAGCAGGGCGACCGCGATCGCTGCCGCCTCCGACAGCCGCCGTGCCGTGATCGTGCGCAGCGTCGAGGCGGCGAGCGGGCGGGTCTGGGTGGCGGCGGGCATCGGACCTCGCGGATCGGGAATCGCCGCAAGTATAAGCGCGAACCTGCTGATCCGAAACGCTGGTTATACTGCGTTGGGGCACTACCATCGCTCGAACCACTCCAGCACCGCCCCCGGCGCCTCCTCGGCGAGGTAGTGTCCGGCATCGACCGCGCCGCCTGTCACCTCGGCTGCAACATACTCGCCCCACAGCGCCAGCGGATCGTACCAGCCGCCGACGCGGCCCTTCGCGCCCCATAGCACCAGCGTCGGACAGGCGATGCGGCGTCCTTCGGCGCGGCTGATCCGGTCATGCACCAGGTCGATCGTCGCTGCGGCGCGGTAGTCCTCGCACATGCCGGTGATCGTCTCCGGCTGGCGCGCCGCCGCCAGATAGTCCGCCAGCGCTTCGGGGGCGAAGAAGTCGTGCGCCTTCGGCTCGCGCCCGGTATGGGCGTTGAACCAGGTCTCCGGCGCCGCATTGATCAGCTCCTCGGGGAACGGATGCGGCTGGGCAAACCAGAACCAGTGGTAGTAGCCGAGGGCGAAGGACATGTCGGCGCGCTCGAAATGCTCGATCGTCGGCACGATGTCGAGCACCGCCAGCCGTTCGACCCGCTCGGGAAAGTCGAGCGCCAGCCGGTGGCCGACGCGGGCACCGCGATCGTGGCTGCCGAGCCGGAAGCGGCGGTGGCCGAGCTGCTCCATCAGCGCCACCATGTCGGCCGCCATCGCCCGCTTGGCATAGGGCGCGTGATCCGGCGTCGGCCCCGGCTTGAAGCTGCCGCCATAGCCGCGCAGATCGGGGCAGATCACCTCGAAGCGCCGCGCGAAGGTGGGGGCGACGCGGTGCCACATCGCGTGCGTCTGCGGGTTGCCGTGCAGCAGCAACAGCGGCGGTCCGCTGCCGCCTCGGCGGAGCCGGATGCGGCCCTGCGGCAGGTCCAGCTGGGTCAGCTCGAAGCCATCGAAGAACATGCGCACCCCCGGGCCGCGCCCCTGCCCCGACCATGCCGCGGCCGCCGTCGCCTGTCATCCGGGTGGGCTTGGCATCTGGCATCGGGCACGGATCGAAGCTAAAGCCCGCCTGATCGATCCCGCGCCAGGAGAGCGCCCTGTCCAGCCCCGAGGCCGCGCCGCCGACGCTCTCCGCCCCGCTTTCGCCCGCGCTCTCGCCCGCGATTTCGCCTACGCTGTCGGTGGTCATTCCCGCCTACAACGAGGCGCCCGGCCTGCCGGAGTTCCATCGCCGCCTCGTCGCCGCGCTCGGCGGCCTCGGCGAGAGCTGGGAGGCGGTCTATGTCAACGATGGCAGCGGCGACGACACCCTCGCGGTGCTGCGGGCACTTCGCCGCGACGATCCGCGCATCGCGATCCTCAATCTCTCGCGCAATTTCGGCAAGGAGATCGCGACCACCGCCGGGCTCGACCATGCGCGCGGCCAGGCCGTGCTGGTGATCGACGCCGATCTGCAGGACCCGCCCGAGCTGATCCCCGAGCTGGTCGCCGCGTGGCGCGAGGGGTTCGACATGGTTTATGCGCAGCGCCGCAAGCGGCACGGCGACAGCGCGCTGAAGAAGGCGACCGCCGGCCTGTTCTACCGCCTGATGCAGCGCATGGGCCGAGTGCCGCTGCCGGCCAACGCGGGCGACTTCCGGCTGATGAGCCGCCGTGCGGTCGATGCCCTGCTGACGATGCGCGAGCAGCACCGCTTCATGAAGGGCCTGTTCGCCTGGATCGGCTTTCCGACCCGCGCCGTGCCCTATGACCGCGCGCCGCGCCATGCCGGGCAGACCAAGTGGAATTACTGGAAGCTGTGGAATCTCGCCCTCGAAGGCATCACCAGCTTCACCGTCATGCCGCTCAAGGTCGCAACCTATCTCGGCCTGGCGGTGGCGGTGTTTGCGGCGATCTATGGCGGCGTGATCGTACTGCGCACGCTGCTGATCGGCAATCCGGTGCCGGGCTATCCGAGCCTGATGGCGGTGGTGCTGTTCCTGGGCGGCGCGCAACTGATGACGCTCGGCGTGATCGGCGAGTATCTCGGCCGCGTGTTCAACGAGACCAAGAACCGTCCGCTCTATGTCGTCGAGCGCTACGAGCCGCCGGCCCCGATCGACGCGGTGGGCGTGGACGGGTTCGAGCGGTACGAGCGGGCATCCCCGGCGGGTCTCGACCCGGATGAATGGTCGGCGCTGCGCGGCGATGGCGGCGAGGCGAAGGAGATCGGGCAATGACTGATCTGGTGATCGCCAACGTCCGCCCGCTCGGGGCCGCCGCCACGACCATCATCATCCGGGGCGGCCGGATCGCCGCGTTCGGCGACGGGGCGCGGCTGGGCGCCGATACTCTCGACGCCGGCGGCGCCCTGGCGCTGCCCGGCCTGGTCGAGGCGCACACGCATCTCGACAAGTCGCTGGTCGGCATGGAATGGTACGAGAATACGGTCGGCCCGTCGCTCACCGACAGGATCGACAACGAGCGCGCTGCGCGCTGCGTGCTCGGCCTCGATCCGCGGCGCCAGTCCGAACGCCTGGCACGCCTCGCCCTGTCGCACGGCAGCACGCAGATCCGCAGCCATGTCGATGTCGATACCGAGATCGGCGTGCGCCATGTCGAGGGCGTGCTGGCGACGCGCGACGCGCTGCGCGACCGGGTCGGCATCCAGACGGTCGCGTTCCCGCAGAGCGGCCTGCTGATCCGGCCGGGCACGCTCGCGTTGATGGAGGCGGCGCTCCGCCTCGGCGCGGACTTGGTGGGCGGCCTCGATCCATGCGCGATCGACCGCGACCCGAAGGGGCATCTCGACGCGATCTTCGGCCTCGCGGACCGCTTCGGCCGCCCGCTCGACATCCACCTGCACGAGCCGGGCGAGATGGGCGCGTTCTCGATCGAGCTGATCGTCGAGCGGACCCGCGCCCTCGGCATGGCGGGGCGGGTCGCGATCAGCCACGCCTTCTGCCTCGGCATGGTGGCGCCGGGTGCGGCCGACGCGCTGATCGCGTCACTCGCCGAGGCAGGCATCGCGATCGTCACGACCGCACCGCCGTCGCGGCCGGCACCGCCGCTGCGCCGGCTGCTGGCGGCGGGCGTGCTGGTCGCGGCGGGATCGGACGGCGTGCGCGACACCTGGGGACCGTACGGCAACGCCGACATGCTGGAGCGCGCGATGCTGCTGGGGCTGCGCCAGGACATGCGCCGCGACGACGAGCTGGCCCAGGTGCTGGGCTGCTGCACGGAAGGCGGCGCGCGGCTGCTCGGGGTGGCGGAGTACGGCCTCGCGGCCGGGCGGCATCGCCGATCTCGTGCTGGTGGATGCCCGCACCCCGGCCGAGGCGATCGTCGCCCGGCCGCCGCGGCGGACCGTGATTCGCGGCGGGCGCGTGGTGGTGCGCGACGGGGCGGATCGTCTGACCGGCTGGTGCGGGCGGTCGGGGTCGAACCGACACTCTGTCGCCAGAACCGGATTTTGAGTCCGGCGCGTCTACCAATTCCGCCACGCCCGCGCGGCCGGCTCACCCTGGCGCGCGGAACCTAGCGCATCCGCGGCCGGGCGCCAGATGCCGATTGCGTCCCCCCTCGCCCCGGCGCTATACCGCCGCCCCGATCCCGGATAGCTCAGTTGGTAGAGCAAGCGGCTGTTAACCGCTGGGTCGCAGGTTCGAGTCCTGCTCCGGGAGCCAGGTAAATCAACCGATTAGATCCCGTTCCTAACCCGGAAACTGCGACCAAGCGTTGCCGGGGCAACGCCTGGGGCAACGGATCGGGCCTTTCGCGCGAAGGGTGCGAGTGTCGGCGCTCCGGGAAGGCACGCTGCCCGGCCGCGCGCACCACGGGCCAGCCGGAGGACATTATGGTGGCCGCAAACTATCTTCATCGCCTCCCGCGGGTGATAACTGCCGAGCAGCGGATTTTGTTCGAGGCTATCGGAGTTGCGGTCGATCTGATCGAGATAGCCTTCGACGTCATGCACGCGCTCGGCGTGCAGGTTTTGGAGCGGAGGGCGGGTGACCACGTCGAGTTCGAGCACCACGAACGGCTGCGGATGATGGCAGCGGCTTGGTCGATCGTCGATCAAGCGCACAACACCCGATCGCTGATAAGGGCGGCAGGCAAGCACATCGACCTAGCCTCGGCGCGGAACTTTGCCGAACTGGCCGCGGTCGCAAGCCGCCTTCGCGACAAGCACGACCATCTTAATGCGGGCACCATCAAAAATCACGCCTGTAACAAAACGCCGGTGCCACCGGTGTTTGGCGCGATCAGCTTCTACACCTTCTTCGACAGCGACGTGGACCAGGCTGCGTCCTCTCCCGGCGCGATGAAGTTCCATTCATTCCGTGTGGTTACAGTGTTGACGTCGGCCGTCCAGGGGCCCTTCCGCGCGGAGGCAGGCCCGGCGCAGCACGTCACCAAATCGCCTTGCCCTGCGATCACTTCTGCCTCCAGGCATTCGGGATGACACTCAATATGAGCAAGGTCCGCGACGCAGCGCTGGCTTTCCGGGATGACTTGTCCACTCGGATCGAGAGAAACTGTCGCGAGCAGGTCGAAGTCATAGCGAAAAAGGATGGAATACCCGCGGAGGAGCTGCGAAGGCTTGCTCCCGTAGTGGGGGCCAGCACGTCTGGTGTTTGAAGGTCGGAGTTCCCGAAGGGTGTCCTGAAGCAGGGCGGCGACGCTTATCGGTCGAGCCATGACTGCACGATCGGCAAATGGCTGCGCAGTTGGCTGACCGGCTGCATCCACCCGCACGTGCCTCTGCATGAGGAGGCCGAGGCCGAGGCGCCTTTGAAAGAATTCCCAGCCTGGTGGGCGGAGCTTTCGGCACCACCTCAGGCACGCCATAGAAATCGGGTTCCAGGACGAGGCAGAGTCGGCCAAAGGGAACCCACGCCTATATCGGGCCCCGGTCGGCGCGCGACCTCGACGGTGCGGCGACTCGGCGTGTCCGCCTACATCTCGGAGCGATTACCCGAGCCGGGCGTGGCGCCGCGAGGATTACACAGCTGCAAAGACCGAGATGATGAACCCGCACCATGAGGGGATCAGCACGCAGGTGGCGCACGGTTCTTGTGTCGCGATGCAGAGTGACGGCGACCGGCTGGCACCAGCAGGGCAAGGAACGCGGTCGCACGATGACATCAGGATGCAACCGCTGCCGCCGTATAGCACGGAGCACAACCCCGGATCGCGATTTGATTCCTTGCAGGATAAGAACAATGCGCGCTCACTGGTCTTGACCCCCATCCTGATGGGATTGGCAGGAAATGCACAAGCATCAGCATTCGACCGGGCTTGTCGGTCGGCCCGCGTTGCCGAGAAAAGCTATACGACCGGCAACATTGCCGAAGTCCTTGTACATATGACCGCCGCGCTTGAAGATATGGGAAACGGACAGGTTCCGCCAGAGGTTGATGTTCGCCAAGCGTGGGAAGACATGATGACCTTCGATGCTCAATACGATAGTCCTAGAGGCAAGGTGGTGCTTGAGCAGTTTATCGAAAACGACTGTCAGTGATTTTTTTGTGAAGAAGCCGCCGGAGATTGCTCGAAATGCAGTGGGGCCGCGTCCACCCGCACGTCGGTTGGTCTGAACTTGCTGGTCTCGGTCACCGCAGAGAGTCCAGGGATGGCCCCCGATGTTGCTGGAGCGCCCGAGGGCTGCTTTTCGGGATCGTTGGACATTTGGCACCTCGCTCACTTCGTCGCACATCGATGATGGGAGCGGTAGTGATCCCGATCTTGGGGGCGGGGCCGCCGCCTCAGTCGTCGGGCAGGAACGTCCGCACCACCATCACGCGCGCCCGGAGGGTGTCGCTCGGCGCGACCCGGCGCAGGCCTCGCCCGCACACGACGGACATATCGATGACGCGGCCTTCATCGCCCATCGTGCACGGGCACGGGCACGCCGAAGTCCCCGCCCGCCGCCAACGCCGCGTCGGCGCACTCCACCAGCGCTGCTCCGTCGGCCGGCATTGGGCGCACGAGCAATGGCTGCGCAACGAAAGGAGCCACGCGCCCTTTTGTCCCTCTCCATCATTAGCTCGTCGGCCGAAACGGATTGACGATCCGCAGCCGTCCGTCGAGCGTCATCCCGTGCTGCATGTCCTCCGACCACAGCGTGCCGCAATCAGCATGCAGAGCGGAGGCCACGATCATGGCGTCGTAGGTTGAGAGATTGTAGCGCTCCGCCAGCGCCAAGCCGGTTTCGTGCATCTCGACAGTAACGGGATGGACAGTCAGCAGGCCGCGCAGCGTGGACAGAAACGAATGGGTATCCTGCCACGACATCCGCATCTTGCGGCGGGCGACATTAGTAAGCTCATTCAGCACCTGAACGCTAATCGCGCCGCCGCGGCCGATGATCTCTTCTGCCCTGTCCGCCCTCACCGGATCGCCGGACGCAATATAGACGAGAACATTGGTATCGAAGAAGCTACCGGGCATTCGCTTCATCCCGGTCGAACTTGAAGTCAGGGGGAACGCGGCCCCGGAAAGTGCGTAGCCGCTTCAGCAATTCCATTCGGCCAGGTTTGCGCGCGACGGCCAATTCCCGTGCGTCAGCGACGTGGATTTCGATCTCATCGCCTTCCCTGAGTTCGAGCGCCGCGACCACCGCCGCAGGAAGGCGGATGGCGAGGCTGTTGCCCCATTTGGCGACCTGCATCGCGACCTCCTCGACGTAGATATACGTAAGAAGAAATGTATATCTAGGGGCAGATCGGGTCAAGGTAAAGGGACCAGGGCGACCGGCTCGGCGACCGTGCCGATCGCGCACGACATTGCGGTGCGCGGCGCGATCGCCGATCGTCGGCTGACGCCGCCCCCCTCGCAGGATGCCGCATGACCGCCGAGACCGTGCTGACCAACGCCATCCTGGTGCTGCCGCAGGAGATGATGCCTGGCACGCTGATGCTGCACGGCGGCCGCATCGCTGCCGTCGACGCCGGCCGCAGTGCCCTCCCCTCCGCCATCGACCTCGACGGCGACATGCTGATCCCCGGCGCGGTCGATCTGCATTCCGACAACCTCGAACGCCAGGTGCATCCGCGCAGCACCGCGCGCTGGCCGTCGCGCGAGGCGATGATCGCGCACGACGAGCAATGCGCCGCCGCCGGCGTGACCACGGTGCTGGACGCGCTCTGCGTCGGCGACCTCGGCTACCAGAAGGACCGCAACCGCACCTTCCTGGAAGGTGTCGCCGATCTCGACGCGCTCGAAGGCACCGGCCTGCTGCGCATCGAGCACTTTTTGCACCTGCGCTGCGAGATCCCTGCCCCCGACACGCTCGACCTGCTGCGCCCCGCTGCCGGCCATGCGCGCGTGCGGATGGCCAGCCTGATGGATCACAGCCCAGGCATCGGGCAATACGCGGACCTCGACCGCTATCGCGAGATGCGCCGGCGCGACGGCGACGACGACGCCGCAATCGAGCGCCGCATCGCCGAGATGCTGGACCGCCGCGCGGCCCTGCGCGACCCCAATCGCCGCGCGCTGCTGGACCAGTTGCGGCGCGTGGCCATCACACTCGCCAGCCACGACGACCGCACCGAGGCGGAGGTGGCGGAGAATTATCGCGACGGCATCGCCATCAGCGAGTTCCCGGTGACGATCGCGGCTGCGCGCGCGGCGCGGGCGCGCGGGATGGCGGTGATCGCGGGCGGGCCCAACCTGGTGTGCGGCGGCTCGCATTACGGCAACGTCGCGGCCGTCGATCTGCTGCGCGCGGGGCTGGTCGATGCGCTTGCCTCGGACTACGTGCCGGGCAGCCTGATCTCGGCCGCCTTCCGCGCCGCCGCCCTCGGCCTGCTGCCGCTGCCGCAGGCGGTGGCGCTGATCAGCCTGCACCCCGCGCAGCTCGCCGGCCTCGGCGACCGCGGGGCGATCGCGGCGGGCCTCGCCGCCGATCTGGTGCGGCTCCGCATCCATGACGGGATGCCGGTGGCACGGGAGACGTGGCGGGCGGGTGCCAGGGTCGCGTGAGGGTCGCGTGAGGGTCGCGCCTCTACTGGGCGCCGGCGGCGGACGATCCGCTGTGGCACGCCGGCAATGCCTGGCTCGGCCGCGACCCCGAGACCGGCACCCGCGTGGCGCCCCCCGACCTGCCCGGCATCGCGGCCCTGACCGAGGCGCCGCGCCGCTATGGCTTCCACGCGACGCTGAAGCCGCCGATGCGCCTCGCCGGATCGTGGCAAGCGTTTCGCGATGATGCGGCGATGCTCGCCGCCCGCACCGCCGCCTTCCGGATGCCGCCGCTCGCGGTCGCCGACCTCTCCGGCTTCCTGGCGCTGCGAGAAAAAACACCCTGCCCGGCGCTGCACGCCTTCGCCGATGCCTGCGTCGCGGCCCTCGATGCGCACCGCGCCTCGCCCGACGTGGGGGAGCAGGCAGGCCGGCGTGCGGCCGGCCTGTCGGCGGCGGAGGAGACAAATTTGCAGTGCTGGGGCTATCCCTACGTGTTCGACACGTTCCGCTTCCACGCGACGCTCACGTGCCGGCTCTCTGCCGCCGAGCAGGCGTGGGTGCGTCCCGCCGCTGAGGCGCATTTCGCCGCCGCCCTCGCCGCCGATCGCCGGGTTGCCGAACTCTGCCTGTTCACCGAGACGGCGCCGGGAGCGCCGTTCATGCTGGCAGAGCGGTTGCCGCTAACCGGTTCAGGATCGCAACCAGCCTGCGCCCGCCCTGCTCGATCGTGCCGTCGTTCATGATCGTGTCGCGCGGCATGCCCTCGGGCAGCTTGACCGTGCGCGCCAGACGCGCGGCGACGCCGACCGCATCGTCGCGCCCGCGCGCAGCCAGGCGGCGCGCCAGCACGTCCGGGGGCGCCGTGATCTCCACCACGTGCAGTCTGTAACGCGCGGCGGCATCGGCCAGCACGGTTCGCGAGACGCTGGCGACAACGATCTTCCCCTCCGCCAGCGGCAGCCCGATCTCGGCGGGAATGCCGTATTGCAGCCCGTGCGCGCGCCAGGCGAAGGCGAAGGCGCCGGCGTTCTGCCGCGTCGCGAACGTCTTTTCGTCAACCGTCTCGTGGTCCTCGCCCTCCAGCGGCGGGCGGGTGACGACGCGGCGGACGAAGGTGAACCGCTCCTGCGCGCCAAGCGCCATCCGGGCGGCGTTGATCAGCGTGTCCTTGCCCGAGCCGGAAGGCCCGACCACCGCCACCAGCATCCCGCCTCCTGTCCCAGCATCCAGCCTCATTGACGCCGCGGACCTTGCGCGTAGCCTCTCGCTCGCGCAACGGGAGACACGCGATGTTCACCACCCGCCCGGAGATCGCGGGCACCTTCGGCGTCGTCGCCAGCACGCACTGGATCGCGAGCCAGACCGGCATGGCGGTGCTGGAGCGCGGCGGCAACGCGTTCGACGCCGCCGCCGCGACGGCGTTCGTGCTGCAGGTCGCCGAGCCGCACCTGAACGGGCCGGGTGGCGATGCGCCGATCATCATCCACGACGCGCGCGCGGGCGCGCAGCGGGCGATCTGCGGCCAGGGCGTCGCCCCGGCGGCGGCGACCATCGCGCACTTCGAAAACCTCGGCCTCGACCTCGTGCCCGGCACCGGCCTGCTGCCGGCCGTGGTGCCCGGCGCGTTCGACGCCTGGTGCCTGCTGCTGCGCGACTGGGGCAGTTGGGAACTCGCCGACGTGCTGGCATACGCGATCGGCTACGCGCGGCGCGGCATCCACATCGTGGCGCGGATTTCCGCAACGATCGAGGGCGTGCGGCCGCTGTTCGAGGCGGAGTGGCCGTCGAGCCGCGACGTTTTTCTCCCCCGCGGCGCCGTGCCTGCACCCGGGACCTTGTTCGCACGCCCGGCGCTGGCCGATACCTGGGAGCGGCTCTGCCGCGAGGCGGCGGGCGGCTCGCGCGAGGCGCGGATCGATGCGGCGCGCGATGCCTGGTATCGCGGCTTCGTCGCCGAGGCGATCGGGCGCTTCTACCAGAACACGGACGTGCTCGACACCTCGGGCCGCCGCCATCGCGGGCTGCTCGCGGCCGACGACCTCGCGCGCTGGCACGCGACGGTGGAGGCGCCGCTGGCCTACGAGTACGGCACGCACACAGTGCTGAAATGCGGGCCGTGGAACCAGGGGCCGGTGTTCTTGCAGCAACTGGCGCTGCTGCGCGGCTGCGATCTGGGCGGCATGGACCCGCTCGGCGCCGAGTTCGTTCACACAATCGTCGAATGCGCCAAGCTCGCCTACGCGGACCGCGAAGCCTATTACGGCGACCCCGATTTCGTGCGCGTGCCGATGGAGGCGCTGCTGTCGGCGGACTACAACGACACTCGCCGCGCGCTGGTCGGCGCGAAGGCATCGCTGGAATTGCGCCCCGGAAAACTTCCCGGCTTCGATCCGTGGGTCGATCACGAGGCGGCATCGCGCGCCGACTATGCAACGCGCGCAGCCGGGGCGGGCGAGCCGACCGTGGCGCGCCTGGGCGTGGTCGGCGCCGATACCTGCCACATCGACGTGATCGACCGGCACGGCAACATGGTGAGTGCGACCCCTTCGGGCGGGTGGCTGCATTCCTCGCCGGTGGTGCCGGGGCTTGGTTTCTGCATCACCACGCGCGGGCAGATGTTCTGGCTGCGCGAGGGCCTGCCGAACAGCCTGGCGCCGCGCAAGCGGCCGCGCACCACGCTCACGCCCAGCATGGCGCTCCGCGATGGCGTGCCGTGGATGGCGTTCGGCACGCCGGGCGGCGACCAGCAGGATCAGTGGTCGCTGATTTTTTTCCTCCGCATGGTCCACCACAATTTCTCGATCCAGCAGGCGATCGACGCGCCGAGCTTCCATTCCGAGCACTGGCCGAGCAGTTTCTGGCCACGTGCCGCGCAGCCCGGCAAGCTGGTGCTGGAAGGGCGCTATCCGCGCGCCGTGTTCGAGGAGTTGCGGGCGCGCGGGCACCGCGCCGAGCTGGGCGAGGAGTGGTCGGAAGGGCGGCTGTCGGCCGCGCGCCTCGAGCCGGACGGGCAGATGTTCGCCGGCGCCAATCCGCGCGGGATGCAGGGTTATGCGGTGGGCCGTTGACGTGAAACCCTCCGCTGCCCTTGACCGCAAGCAAGTCGCCGTGCGCGAAGCGGCGAGCCGGTGTCGTGCCGCGAATCCGCGCGTCTTCGGCTCGGCACTGCATGGAACCGACAAGGATGGCAGTGACCTCGACCTGTTGGTGGATGCGCTGCCCGGGGCGACCCTATTCGACCTCGGGGGCCTGCAAGTCGAGCTCGAGGAATTGCTCGGGGTTCCCGTCGATCTGCTGACGCCGGGAGATTTGCCCGTCAAATTCCGCGAGCAAATCCTTGCCGAGGCAAGCCCGGTATGAGCGAGAACCCGCTACCCGACTACCTCGATCACATTCAACAAGCAGCCTCGGACGCGTGCAGCTTCATCAAGGGGCTTCGCAAGGACGACTTCTTCGCTGACAAGCGCACGCAAAAGGCTGTGATCATGAGCCTTGTCATCATCGGCGAAGCGGCAACGAAGATCATGGATCACGATCCCGAATTCGTCGCGAGACACACCGAAGTCCCCTGGCGCAACATGCGCGGGATGCGCAACCGCATTGCCCACGGCTACTTCGATATCGACCTTGATGTGGTCTGGAACACTGTGCAGACAGCCTTGCCTGAACTGCTCGACCCATCTCCCCGCCATTCGTGATGACGCGGTGGCGGGCTAACGCTTCGGCTTCTCCGCCGCGATCCGCCCCGGCAGCGGATGCCCGGGCGGCGGCATCCGCTTGGGCTTGGGCGCGGGCCGCGCCGGCGCCTTGCCCGCGCGCAACTGCGCGATCGTGATCCGCGACGTGATCTGCTCGGGATCCATCGCCAGCTCGATCACCGCCGGCCGGCCGCTCGCGACCGCGCGGGCGAAGGCGGGGGCGAACTCCTCCGTCGTCGTGACACTCTCGCCGTGGCCCCCGAACGCCTCGATCAGGCGGCAAAAATCGGGGTTGGTGAGCGAGGTGCCGGAGACGCGGCCGGGATAGTCGCGCTCCTGGTGCATCCGGATCGTGCCGTACATCTGGTTGTTGAACACCAGCACGATCGGCGCCACGCCGTGATGGAAGGCGGTCGCGATCTCCTGCCCGGTCATCAGGAAGCCGCCGTCGCCGACGAAGCCGATCACCTGCCGGTGCGGATAGGCGATCTTGGCACCCACCGCTGCCGGCACGCCGTAGCCCATCGCCCCGTTGCACGGCCCGATGTAGCGCTGATGCTCGGAGAAGTGCATGAACCGCGTCGCCCAGGTGGCGAAATTGCCCGCATCGGTGGTGAAGATCGCATCCGGCGCCGCCATCCCCTCCAGCGTGCGCAGGCACCGTGCCAGGTTCAGCTTGCCCTCGTAATCGGGCACCGCGTGTTCCGCCTCGCGCAGCGCGCGCAGATCGGCGGTCCACTCCGCCCACGCCGGCGACGCCTCGGGCGACCAGTCGCGCACGGCGGCCGCGAACGCGTCGAGATCGGTCGGAATGCCCAGGGCGACGCGGAACACGCGCCCGATCTCGGCGGCATCGGGATAGACGTGGATGATCGGAGTTTCGCCCGCGAGATCGAACAGCGTGTAGCCCTGCGTCACCGCCTCCGGCAGACGCGAGCCGATCGCGAGCACCAGATCGGCTTCGCGGACCCGCTCGACCAGGGCCGGGTCGCAGCCGACGCCGAGATCGCCCACGAAATTGTCGGCGGTGCCGTCATAGAGCGCCTGGCGGCGGAAGCCGACCGTGACCGGCAGCCGGTACGCGCGCAGGAATGCCGCCACGCCGGCGCGCGCCGCCGCACTCCACACCGATCCGCCGAGCACCGCGAGCGGGCGTTGCGCGCGGCCCAGCATCGCGCGCAGACGTGCGAGCGCCGCCGGATCGGGATGCGGGCGCGCGACGTCGCAGGGACGCAAATCCGGCACCTCGACCACGTCGCGCTGCATCTCCTCCGACAGCGCGATCACCACCGGGCCGGGCCGGCCGGTGGTCGCGACATCGACCGCGTGGGCCACGATCTCGGGGATGCGGCGCGCGTCGTCGATCTGCGTTGCCCACTTCGCGATCGGGCCGAACATGCGGCGGTAGTCGATCTCCTGGAAGCTGTCGCGGTCGGTCTCCTCGAACGGGATCTGGCCCACGAACAGCAGCAGCGGCGTCGAATCCTGGGCGGCGATATGCACCCCGATCGCGCCGTGGCAGGCGCCCGGTCCGCGCGTGACCATCGCGGCCGCGGGCCGGCCCGAGAGCTTGCCGAACGCTTCGGCCATGTTCACGGCACCCGCCTCGAACCGGCACGTCACCAGCTTCAGCCGGTCGCGCACCGCGTAGAGTCCGTCGAGCACGTCGAGATAGCTTTCGCCCGGCACCGCGAATACGTGGTCGATCCCCTGTGCCACCAGCGCATCGGCCAAAACGCGTCCGCCGGTGCGTGGCTGCGTGCGCAGCTTGCGGGCCTGCGCGAGTTCCATGCCTGCCTCCCCGATCCGGCGCGCAGCTTACGCACCGATGGGCGAGGCCGAAAGGGCGGGTGGCTTCAGGCCGGTGCCGGTGCGGCGCGGAATGCGCCCGCCATCTCGGCAAGGAACCGGTCCATCGTGATCGGCTTCCGGCCGAGCAGTCGCTCGAGCAGATCGTCAACCTCGCCGCCTTTGCCGCGCGTGTAGTATTCCTGCAGTTCCAGCAGCGCCGTGACCAGCCACTCCGGCATTTTCTGATCGCGCATCGCCTGGCGCTGCGCTTCCTCGGGAATATCCACGTAGCGGGCCGCGACCCCGGTCTGCCGGGTGATCTTCTCGGCGATCTCTGCGCAGGTCAGTGCCTCCGGCCCGTTCAGTTCGTAGGTCTTGCCGTCATGCGCGCCGCCGCGCAGGGCGTCGGCCGCCACCTTGGCGATGTCGCGCACGTCCAGATAGCTGATCCGCGCATTCCCCATCGCGGCGTAGAACGCACCCTGCGCGCGGATGGTGGGGGCATAATAGGCAAGGACATTCTGCATGAAGCTGTTGGGCCGCAGGATGCAGTGCGCCAGCGACGACGCGGCGTTCAGCCGGTCCTCCACCTGCCGGTGCCAGCTCGGGAACGACTTGCCGTAATCTCCCGCACCGAGCGCCGAGTTGAGCACGATCCGCTGCACGCCGGCCGCTTCGCTCGCCGCGATCACGTTGCTCTCCAGCTCGACGAGCTCGGGGATCGGCGAGCACACCAGATAGACGCTCGTGACGCCGCGCAGCGCCGCCGCGAGGCTCGCCGGGTCGGCGAAATCCGCGATGACCGTGTCCGTCCCGCTCGGTGCCTTCGCCGCTTCTGCGGTGGAGCGGTACATGGCGCGATGCGGCACACCGCTGCGCGCCACTTCCGCCAGCACCGCGCCGCCCACGGTCCCGCTCGCTCCGGTGACCAGAATCATGACGAATCTCCCCTCGATCGCCGTGTGACCGCTTGATAGAACCGGCCGGACGCCCTGATATTCGCTCTGATCCTGAACGCTGTCTCCCCGGTGAAGTGACCAGGAGGCTGTATCCCGCGTCCGATTGCCGCTTGCGTGCGCAGGGCGGCTGGGCTTCCCTCTCGGCGTCGGGCATGCGGGATGGCGGATGGAGCTGAACTTCCTCGGCGAGGACCGGGTCGCGGTCGGCGACATCACGCTCCGCTACACGCCATCCGGCGCCGGCGGCACGCCGGATGCGCCGGTGCTGGTCAAGGACCGCGCCTTCATCGAGGCCTATCAGGAGCTGCTGGTGCCGCACGCACCACGCCGGATGCTGGAGTTCGGCATCGGCGAGGGCGGCAGCGCGCTGTTCCACACCGAGCTTTATGGCCTCGATCGGTTCGTGGGCGTGGACATATCCGACCCATCTCCCGGCTTCGAGGAGCTGCTGGCGCGACGCCACCTGCGGGCGCGCATCCGGCCGTACTGGAGCACGTCGCAGGACGATGCCGAGCGGCTGCGCCTGATCGTCCTGCGCGAGTTCGCCGACGGGTTGCCGGACGTGGTGATCGATGACGCCTCGCATCTCTACGGCCCGTCCCGCCGCAGCTTCGAGATCGCGTTTCCGTTCCTGCGCAAGGGCGGCCTCTACATCATCGAGGACTGGGCCTGGGCGCACTGGGAGCACACGCAGAGCCCCGACAGCGGCTGGGACCGCGAGCTGGCGCTGACCAACCTGATCTTCGAGCTGGTGATGCTGCTGCCCTCGACCGATCTGGTGCGGCGGGTCGAGGTGCGGCAAGGTCTGGTGCTGATCGAGAAGTCGGAGGCGGATTTCGACTGGGCGCGGTTCCGGCTGGATGATCTGATCCGCAGCAGGGGAAGGCGGCCGAGCCCGATATGAGAGCGATTTTCATTCAGATCAAATGCGAGATGGGCCACGCGTATCGCGTGGCGACACTCGCGCGCGACACGATCGAGGAACTCTCGGAGATCTACTCGACCTCGGGCCAGTACGACCTGCTCGGGAAGTTCTATCTCGAACCCGAGCAGGATACCGGGCTGTTCGTCACCGAGAAGGTGCAGACGCTGCCGGGCGTGAAGGACACCTACACGCTGATCACCTTCAACGCCTTCACCGGCCCGCCGGACTGAGCGCATGGCGAGCCTGCCGCTGCTCGCCGGGGCTGCCGCCGCCGCGGCCTCCAGCACGCTGGCGCCGGGACCGGCGTTTCTCTCGCTGCTCGGAATCGGCGCCGCGCAGGGGCGCCGGCCGGCGGCATGGTTCATCATCGGCCACCTTGCCGGCGACGTGCTGTGGTCCACGCTCGCGATCACCGCCATCATCGGCTCCCGCACGCTCGGGCCGCTGGCCTTCGAGGTGCTCGGCCTGGTCTGCGGCGCGTATCTGATGTGGCTCGGAATGCGGGCGATCACGGCCCGCGCGGTCGCGGGCGGCCGGTCCGCGCTGGCGGTGCGCCGGCCGCTGCTGCGCGGCATCGCCTTCGGGCTGACCAATCCCAAGGGATACCCTGTGGCGATCGCGGTGTTCACCGCCTTCCTGGCGGGTCACGGCGCGATCACCTGGGGGATGCTGCCCGGGCTGGAGGGCGCCGCGTGCGCGGGCTTCCTGGCGGCCGATGTGCTGGTCGTCGGGCTGGTCGGCGCCGCCTGGTCGAGACGGCTGTTCCGGCGTCACGAGCGGACGATCACACGACTTTGCGGCTTGGTTTTCATCGGCTTCGGGGTCGAGGCGGCGCTCGGCGCCGTCGCCGGCCTGCTTGGCCGTGGCGAGACCGACATGGCGCCCGTCAACGCCGGCCCGGCGGGCTAGCCGCCTATCGGACTCATTCGCGGCACCCTCATTCGCGACACTCCTTGACCGTACGCAACAAATGTGTTAGGTTTATTGACAAGAACGAGGCGCGGACCAACGCCGGCGACAGTACATACGATGATAGGTGGCGGCGGATCAGGTCGCCGCCGCCTCCCGCCCCACCTGCACCCGGGCGACTCGCCGCTCGTCCATCTCCAGCACCTCGAACCGCCAGCCGGCGAACACGATCCGGTCGCCCGCGCGCGGCACCCGCCGCAGCAGCGCCAGCAGCAGGCCGGCGAGCGTATGATAGCTGCCCTCGGCCGGCAGGTCGGGCAGCAGCAGCCGCGCCTTGACCTCATCGACCGGCATCATCCCGTCCATGACCAGCATGCCCTCCGGCGCCCCCTCGCCGCGTCGCCGGCGGCCCGCCGCCATCCTCGGGATCGCCGACGATCGCCTCCAGCACGTCGGTCGCCGTCACCACGCCCTCGAAGCTGCCGTACTCGTCCATCACCAGCGCCAGCCCCACCGGGTCCGATTTCAGCCGCTCCAGCGCGTCGAGGGCGGTGACGGTATCGGGCACCACGATCGGCGTGCGCAGCGCCGCCGCGACCGACAGATCGCCGCCGTCGAGCAGCCGGTCGAGCATGTCCTTGGCCTGGACCACGCCCACCACGTTATCGACCGAGCCGTCGCACACGACGAAGCGGCTGTGCGGCGCCCCTTTCAGGGCGGCGATGATGTCGCGCTTCGGGTCGCCGCGGTCGATCCAGGCGAGCTCGGTGCGCGGCGTCATGATCGCGCGCACCGGCTTGTCGGCCAGCCGCAGCACGCGCTCGATGATGTCGCGCTCCTCGGCCTCCAGCACGCCCTCCTGCGCGCCCTCGGCGAGCAGCGCCCGCAACTCCTCCTCGGTGACCCCCGGCCGCTTCGCGCGCGCCGGGCCGAACAGGCGCAGCACCAGCGCCGAGGAGGCGCTCAGCAGCCACACGACCGGGCCGGTGATCCGCGAGAGCATCGCGAGCGGGCGGGCGATGCGGGCCGCGATCGCCTCCGGCCGGCGGAGTGCCAACTGCTTGGGCACCAGTTCGCCGACCACCAGCGTGAGATACGTGATCAGCAGCACCACCAGCACCAGCGAGAGGCCGCCGGCGAACGGCCGCAGCCAGGCGATGCGGGACAGTGCCGCGCTCAGCGTCCCCGCCAGCCGCGCGCCGCCGAACACGCCGGCCAGCATTCCCACCAGCGTGATGCCCACCTGCACCGTCGGCAGGAAGCGCTGCGGCTCCTCGGTCAGCTGGCGCGCCGCCTGGGCCCCGGCCACGCCCTTGCGCTCCAGCACCAGCAGCCGCGCCCGCCGCGCCGAGACCAGCGCCAGCTCGCTCATCGCGAACACGCCGTTCAGCACGATCAGCAGCAGCACGATCACGATCTCGATCGCGAGCATCATCGGTGCAGCATAGCCGGCAATGCCGTGCCAGGGCGCGACGCGGCGCGGGCGGCGCGCGCGTAGAACATGCGCACCGCCCACCGGAGAGGCCTGCATGAACCGCCGCCTGCCCGCGCTCGCGATCCTGCTCGGCATCCTGGGCCTGATCGTTTTCATCGTCTGCGGCCTCGGCGCCGTCACCGTGCGCTGGCAGGCGAGCGCACCGCAGCTTCTGGCGGCGCTGACCAGCTTCGGCGCGGTGATCCTGGGCTTTCTCGGCGGGGTGCACTGGGGCTTCGCGCTCGGCGACGAGGCCGGTCGCGGCGAGCGGCCGCGGCTGGTACTCGGCGTGGTGCCGGCGCTGATCGGCTGGGTGGCCGTGCTGGTGGCGCTGGTGGCCCCGGTCGAGGTCGGGCATCGCGGTGCTGATCGTGGGCTTTATCGCCGCCGCCGTGCTCGACACCTCGCTGCGCCGGCAGGGCTTCGTTCCGCCCGGCTATCTGGCACTCCGCTGGGGCCTGACGATCGCGGTCGTCGCGCTGCTGGCCACGGTGCTGGTCCTGCGCCTGATCGGCGCGCATATCGTGCTCTGAGGTTTGGAGGACGCGCGAATGGCCGAGCACGCGCTGATCGCAACCCTGCGCGCGGCCCGGGTCGTGCCGGTGATCCGCACCCGATCGGCCGCCAATGCCCGGACCGTCGTGGGCTGGCTGCGCGACGCCGGCCTGCGCGTGTTCGAGATCACGCTGACCGTGCCCGACGCACCGGCGCTGATTGCAGCCCTCGCCGCCGACCCCGCCCTGCTGGTCGGCGCCGGGACGGTGCCGGACGCAGCGCGCAGCGCGCGCGTGCCTCGATGCGGGCGCGCGGTTCATCGTCGCCCCCTGGGTCGATCCGGCGCTCGCCGCGCCGTGCCGGGAGGCGGGCGCGGTGCTGATGCTGGGCGCGCTGACGCCCTCCGAGGTGCGCGCGGCACTCGCCGCCGGGGCGGATGTGGTGAAGCTGTTCCCCGCCGCCTCCGCGGGCGGACCGGCGCATGTCGCCGCCCTGGCGAGCGTGTTTCCCGGCGTCGCGTTCTGCCCCACGGGCGGGATCGCGCCGGCGCAGGTGCCGGACTATCTCGCGGCGGGGGCCGCGTTCGTGGGCATCGGCGGCGCGCTCGTGGACGAGCGCCGGATCGCCGCCGGCGACCGCGCCGCGATCGAGGCCGCCGCGCGCGCGGTGCGGTGAGCAGGATGGGCTTCGACATCATCGCGATGGGCGAGCCGATGCTGGAGTTCAACCAGCTTCCGGCCGGGCCGGACGGGCGGCGCCTCTATCTCGAAGGCCACGGCGGCGACACCTCCAACGCCGCGATCGCGGCGGCACGGCAGGGCGCGCGGGCGGCGTACGCGACCGCGATCGGCGCGGACGCGCCCGGCGACAGTTTCATCGCCCTCTGGCAGCGCGAGGGGCGTGGACACTTCGCTGGTCCGGCGCGATCCGGCGCGGCCCACGGCGGTCTATTTCGTCACCCACGGGAACGGCGGGCACGCCTTCACCTTCTATCGCACCGGCTCGGCCGCCAGCGCCTACGGCGCCGGAGGACGTGCCCGCGGACGCGATCGCCGGTGCGCGCTTCCTCTATGCTTCGGGGATCAGCCTCGGCATCTCGCGCATCGGCCGCCGACGCGGTGTTCCGCGCGATCGCGGTGGCCTGCGCTGCCGGTGTCGCAGTGGCACTCGACACCAACTACCGCGCGCGGCTGTGGCCGGCGGCGCGGGCCGCAGCGGTGATCCACGCGGCGGCGGCGGCGAGCGAGATCGTGCTGCCGACGATGGAGGACGCGCGCACGCTCACCGGCCTCATCGGCGCCCGAGGCGGTGCTCGACTTCTATCTCCGCCTGGGTGCCAAGCTGGTCGCGCTCAAGATGGGCGAGGCCGGCGCGTGGCTCGCGACCCCCGAGCGGCGGGTCGCGATCGCCGCCCATCCGTGCCGACCGGTCGATGCCACCGGCGCCGGCGACACGTTCGGCGGCAGCCTGCTCGCCCGCCTCGCGGCCGGCGACGCGCCCGAAGATGCCGCGCGCTACGCCGCCTGTGCCGCGGCGCTGGCAACCGAGGGCTACGGCGCGGTTGCCCCGATCCCGCACGCCGCTTCGGTGCGCGCGGCGCTGGCAGCCGGGGCGGTCACAGCAGCTCCTCGAAGCGGCAGTTGACCAGGAGCTCGCCGATCGTCGCGTTGGCCGGCAGCAGCAGCATGGTCTCGGTGAGCTGTGCGAGGTCGGCGGGCTGGATCATCTCGCGCGGTGCGATCGTCTTGACCCATCCGGTCATGTCGGTCGCGACGAAGCCGGGACAGATCGCGGTCGCGCGCAGACCGGCATCCCAGCCCTCCCGCCGGATCGCCTGATTGAGTGCCAGCACGGCGAACTTGCTGATCGCATAGCCGAGGTTTTCGTTCTTCACGCGCTTGCCCGAGAGCGAGGCGAAGGTCGCGACGCGGCCCTCGCCGCACGCCCGCAGATGCGGCATGGCCAGCCGCGTGAGGCGGAGCGGGCCTTTCACGTTGACCTCCCACATCCGGTCGAGCGGCGCTTCGTCGGCATCCTCGAGCCGCGCCACCGGGTTGATCCCGGCCGCATTCACCAGCGCCTGGATGCGGCCGAAGCGCGCGACGGTGGCCGCGACCCAGTCCTGCGCGGAGGCCACGCTTTCCGCGTCGTAGCGGTGCAGCATCAGACGCTCGCTCTCGCGCAGGCCGCGCGGCTCGCGCACCCCGGCCGAGACCAGGAAGCCGGAGGCCAGCAGCCGCTCCGCGACGGCCCGGCCGATGCCGCGCGCGGCGCCGGAGATCATCGCGACGCGGTCCTTGGGGTCGAGCATCCGGGGTCTCCATCAAAGTTGAGTGCCGAGTGTGCAACACCTCGCCGCTCTCCCGTGAGCCTGCGCGTTGGCACTCGGCACATAAAGGGATTGGCCATGCGGAAGATCGTTGTGATTACCGGCGCTGGAGCAGGCGTCGGCCGTGCCACTGCGACGGAGTTCGCACGCAACGGCTGCGACCTCGCACTGCTGTCGCGTGATCCCGACCGGCTCGAACACGCGGCGGCCGAATTGCGGCGCTTCGGCGTGCGTGCCCTGCCGATACCGACCGACGTGGCGGATTCCGCTGCCGTGGAAGCCGCGGCCGAGCAAGTGGAGCGCGAGCTTGGCCCGATCGATGTCTGGGTGAACGTGGCGATGGCGACGGTGTTCGCGCCTGTCCACAAACTGACCGCCGAAGAATTCCGGCGCGGAACCGCGGTCACGTATCTCGGCCAGGTGCATGGCACCATGGCGGCGCTGAAGCATATGCGCCCGCGCAATCGCGGCTCGATCGTCTGCGTCGGCTCCGCCCTCGCCTATCGGGCGGTGCCCCTGCAATCGGTCTATTGCGGCGCCAAGTTCGCCATCCGAGGCTTCCTCGGTGCGTTGCGGTCCGAGCTGTACCACGACAAGATCGACATCACCGTGACCGCAGTGGACTTGCCGGCGGTCAACACGCCGCAATTCGACTGGGCGCGCGACAAGATGGGCCGCAAGGCGAAGCCCGTGTCGCCGATCTTCCAGCCCGAAGTGCCGGCGCGGGCGATCTATTTCGGCGCGTTCCACCCGCGGCGCAATATCTGGGTGGGCTTCCCCACGGTGAAGGCGATCCTCGCGAACCGGATCGCGCCGGGGCTGATCGACCGCTACCTCGCCAAGACCGGCTATACCGGCCAGCTCACCGACGAGCGGTCCGACCCGGATGCTCCCGGCAATCTGTTCGATCCGGTGCCCGGCGCGTACGGCGCCCACGGCCGCTTCGACGGGCAAGCGCGGAGCGGAGGCTGGGAGGTGTTCACCAGCCGCCACCGCACTGCCGCCTGGGCGGCGGTGCTGCTAGGGCTGGTCGGCCTACATCTGCTGGCCAGGCGGCTCAACATCTGAACACCGATAACCCGACCGGAAGCATCGTCGCGAGCCGCCGCTTGGCCGCCGGCGTGCCCCTCTCAGGGGAACTCGGAGGCCGCCCGCAACTGTTCGTGGCGGTGTCGCAGGTCCGCCAGGTCGAGCTTGCAGCCAGTGTGCTCCTGAGTTCCTGGCGCGAACCCGAATTTCTGGCACAGGGTATCGTCCTCGTAGTCGATCTGCGCCTGGATCGCCTGTTCCACCTGGGCACCCAAGTCGGGCAGCTCGATGATTCCCGCTCCCAATCCCGCGACCAGGAACGCCAGGCCGAGCCCAGTCACAGCGATGCCGCGGCACAAGCACCAAGCTTGTGCCGCCGCGGCGAGTTGACCGGCGAAGAGGCAAAGGACGGTCAGGCGCGCGCTCCCCGCACACCGTCTGCTTCCCAATGCCTGCCGCTGACTCGCTCTCTGCCAAGATGCGGCAAGACCATACTGGACACGCATCTTACTATTCCCTAACCGCCGCCGCAGGTCCCGGCGCCGCGCGCCGCGGGGGCTGACCGATCCCCCAGGCGATCCCGAATTCTACCGCAAAATGGTTGCGGGCGCGATCGAAATCGCCACTTCGTCCGGGGAATGCGGGCGGAAAGTGTTCGACGACGCCCGAGGCCACGCGTGATGGTAGAGTGCGACCATCCACTACTTCAGGTGGCAGGGCTTGCGCATCGGCGAAACATGCAACTGGACCGTCATCAGCACCGCCGGCACATCACCGACCGTCCCGGAGCGGTGGCCTTTGCGCCCGTCGCGGGGCGTGCAGCCCTGGTCCTCGCCGAACGAGAACTCGCCCGGCCCCTGCTCGATGCGCGTGCCGTCCATGGACTCGATCCACCACCGGCCGGACAGCACGACGATCCATTGCGGCGCCGGATTCTCGTGCCACTCTCCAACCCAGCCGACCGGCTGCACGGTGACGACAACGGTCGAGTCGCAGCGGTCCTGCCTGTTGTTCCACTGCGGGGCGGCGTCGCCCACGCCCTTCAGTTCGAACTCGGTCAGCGCGCACTTGGTCTGATGACTGGAGCCCTCCGCGTCGATCCACAGATGCCAATAGGGAATCTCCGGCCGCTCGCCCGTGTTCTCGGTCATCCGCTGCTTCCTCGATAGTGGCCGGGTGTCTGCCTGAACTTTCCCTCGCGTGCGCCGTTGCGTCACTCGCGCGTCGGATGATGAACGCCGCACGATGTCTGTTGTTTCGGAAACCCCGCGAGATGGAGGGACGAGCAGGATGGGACCGAGCACCATGATCGAGGCCGCGATCCGCTATCTCCTGGTGTGCCTGTTTTTCCCATTCAGCGCCCTCGACAAGATCCTGAATTTCGGGGGAGCGGTGGATCAGGCGAAGGAGCTGATTCCTGCGGAAAAGCCCGCCAAGGCGCTGATCCTGGCGGGGCTTGGCGTCGAAATCCTGGGGCCTTTAGGGATTCTAACGGGCGTCCTGGACAGGTCCGCCGCCTTCGTCATGGCCGGATATTGCGGCGTGACTGCGCTGCTCTGGAAACGATTCTGGGAGCACGATGACCTGTTGCGCCCGGGGAAGAGTCAAGGACGCGACTTGTTTTGGGACTTCCTGAAAAATTTTGGGCTGGCGGGCGGATTCCTGCTGATTACCTTCGGCACGCGAGCCGGCACGATGCGCGGCTTTTTTGACCATCCCTTGTCCTCGTCTCACCCCTACACCAAGGAGGAGCCGGTCCTCACGCGGGCTGCCCGGTCTCGCCGGCGCGCTGATCCCCCAAGAGCAGCAGATGCCCGTCCGGGTCGCGCACAACGCGCGGTGCGTCGCCGCGGGGCTGGCTGACCGCCACCGTCACCCAATCCGTTGCCACGTCGTTCGGGCAGGTGATGCCGGCCGGCCGGCCCGGCGGGCGATAGGCGAGCAGCTCCAGCCCCGGTCCGCTGGCCGAGGCCGGTCGCAGGCCAGTCACCCGCACCCGCACGCCCGCCAGCCCATCCAACCGATCCTGGGCGGGGCCGCGGTTCAGCGTCTGGTCGCTCACCCGCCAGCCGAGCGCGCGATAGAAGCCCAGGCTGCGCCGCGTCGATGCGATCGAGAGCGCGCTGTGGTCGATACCGAGGAACAGCGCGCCGGACGCGTCCTGCTGCCAGACCGCGCGGCCCTGGCCGGGCGGGAACCAGATCAGCTCCAGCGGATGGCCATCCGGATCACGGAACTTGAACGCCCGCACCGCGCCATCCGATGGCGGCAGTAATTGCGGGCCGCCCTCGCTGATGGCTCGCCAGTCGGGGCACGCAGCCAGATGGGCGTAGGCCGCGTCCATGTCGCTCACCACGATCGCCAGGTGCTGGAACCACAGATCGTTGCTGCGGCTGTCGGGCGGGTAGGGCCGGCCCAGCGTCGCCGGTCGTACCAGGGCGATGGTCTCCGCCCCCAGCCGCATCACGACCTCGCGGGCGCCGTCATCATCCAGGCCGAGCGCCGCCAGCGTCGCACGTCCCCGCGCAACGGCGGAGAACCCCAGCGCATCCCGATAAAACGCCTCCGCCCGGTCGAGGTCGGACACCACGCGGCTGATCCGCAGGATGCGCCGTGAATGGGACCGGCGGCGGCGCCAGTCGCAAGCAGCCAGCAGCACCGCCACGGCCGCCAGCGGAAGAGCCGCACGCGTAAGCTTCACGCACCCAGCCGCTGCTTGATGCGGTCGGCCACCCGAAGGGCGTTGGCGATGATCGTCAGCGTCGGGTTCACGGCGGCAATCGAGGGGAAGAAGCTCGCATCCGTGGCATAGAGATTGTCCAGCTCGTGCGCCTTGCAGTCGAGATCGAGCACCGAGCTGGCCGGGTCGGTCCCGAAGCGGCAGGTGCCGGCCTGGTGCGCCGTGCCGGCGATCGCGATGTCCTTGCTCAGATAGAGGCGGCGGTCGATCAGATGCGGCCACGCCCCCAACGGGATCAGCAGCCCTTCCAGCTTGGCCCGCAGCCGTCTTGCGGCCTCCTCATTTTCGTCGCGGACCTCCAGAACCACGCGGTCGCCGTCGTAGCGAATGCGGTTCTCCGGCCGCGGAAGGTCCTCGCTCTGCAACCAGAAATCGATGGAATGCTCGGCCATCTTCTCGAACGGCATCTCCGGCAGCCAGGACAGATAGCCGGGCACCGCCTCGCCGCGGATCTGCTCGCCGTGCGAGACCGCGCACATCTGGACCAGGCCCAGCGGGTACTCCCAGTCATCGGCGCCGAAATAGAAATCGCTGAATGCCAGCGTCTTCTGGAACACGGTGTGGTTCGGCCGCTTCAGCAACGCCATCACCACCGACATGTTATGCCGCATGTAGTTGCGCCCGACCTGATCGGAGCCATTGGCGAGCCCGTTCGGGTGCGCATCGCTGGCGGAGCGCAGCAGCAGCAGGGCGGAGCTCAAGGCGCCGCAGGCGGCCACCACGATGTCGGCCGAATACTGCTCGAACTGATTGTCGCGGATCACGTGCACGCGGCTGACGCTGCGGCCGGCGGCGTCGGTTTCCAGCCGCGTCGCGTAGGCGTTCCTCAGCAGCGTGAAATTGGGGTACGCCGCGCGGGTGGGGTCCACGCAGATTACCTGGGCGTCGGCCTTGCCGTTGAATGGGCAGGGAAAGCCATCGAACGTGTCACAACGGATGCACGGGCTATAGGTGGTGGCGCTGCCGTCCGGGTTCTGGTCGAGCTTGATCCCCAAGGGCAGATGGAACGGATGCAGCCCCTCGCGTTGCAGGATGCCGTTCAATTCCTGGATGCGCGGCTCGTGCTGGACCGGCGGATAGGCGTAGGGGGCGCTGGACCACGGTTCGGTCGGGTCCTCCCCGCGCTGCCCGTGCACGTGATACAGCGCCTCGGCCTGCGTATAGTACGGCTCGAACACGTCGTAGCCCAGCGGCCAAGCGGGAGAGATGCCGTCCTTGTGCTGGAGCTCGCCGAAGTCGCGCTCCCGGAAGCGGAACAGGGCGGCGCCGTACACCTTGGAGTTGCCGCCGACGAAGTAGTGCAGGCCGGGATGGAACGCACGGCCGTCGCTGGTGTACCAGGTATCCTTCGCCTGGTAGACGCCATCGACGAACACGGTCTTGGAATCCATGTTGCTCAGCGAGCGCGGCAGGTAGTCGCCGCGCTCCAGCATCAGGATGCGCTTGCCCGTGGGCGCGAGGCGGTGCGCGAGCGAGGCGCCGCCGGGGCCGCTGCCGATGACGATCACGTCATAGTGGTCGCCGGTCGCCACGCTCAGTCCTTGCCGCCTGGCAGCACGCCGGCCAGGACTTGCTTCGCACTCTCCTTCAGCACGCTGCCCAGCTCCGGCTCGCTGCCCATCATGGTCATGAAGTTCGTCGCATCCTTCAGGGTGATGTGCGGCGGCAAGGGGGGCACGTTGGGGTCGGTATAGCACTCCAGAATCACCGGGCGGTCGGCCGCCAGCGCCTCATCCCACGCGGCACCCAGCTTCTCCGGGTCATCGACGAAGATGCCCTTCAGGCCGAGCAGGTCCGCGTATTTGTGGTACGGGAAGTCGGGAATGGTCTGCGTCGCCTGCGTCTTGCCGTCGCCGAGCTGAATGCGCTCCTCCCACGTCACCTGGTTGAGATCGCGGTTGTTCAGCACCATCACGATCAGCCGCGGATTGGACCACTGCTTCCAGTATTTGGAGATCGTGATCATCACGTTCAGCCCGTTCATCTGCATCGCGCCGTCGCCGATGAAGGCGATGACGACGCGCTCCGGAAACGCCATCTTCGCCGCCATCGCGTAGGGCGTGGCAGCACCCAGCGACGCGAGCCCCCCCGACAGCGATCCCATCATGCCCCGGCGCATCCGGATGTCGCGCGCGTACCAATTGGCGACCGATCCGGAATCGCCGGTCATGATGCAGTTCTCCGGCAGCCGCTTCGACAACTCCCAGAACACGCGCTGCGGGTTGATCGGATCGGCCGACGCCATCGCCCGCTCATCGAGCGTCTTCCACCATTCGGCAACGCCGGTCTCGATCCCCCGCCGCCAATGATCCGCCGGCTTCTTCTCCAGCAGCGGCAGCAGGGCGCGCAGCGTGACGGCGCTGTCGCCCACGATGTTCACCTCCATCGGATAGCGCAGGCTCAGCCTGGTGCCGTCGATGTCGATCTGCACGCCGCGCGCGTCGCCCGGCTTGGGCAGGAACTCGCTGTACGGGAAGCAGGAGCCGATCATGAAGAAGGTGTCGCAGCCCTTCATCAGGTCCCAGCTCGGCTTGGTCCCCAGCAGGCCGATCGAACCCGTGACCCACGGCAGGTCGTCGGGCAGGGCGGCCTTGCCCAGCAGCGCCTTCGCGGCCCCCGCCTGCAGCCGGTCGGCGACCGCGATCACCTCGTCGGTCGCCGCCAGGGCGCCGGCGCCGACCAGGATCGCGACCTTCTTGCCGGCATTGAGCACGTCGGCGGCCTGCCGCAGCAGCGCCTCGTCCGGCAGTTGCGCGGGGCCGGCGTAGCCGACGCCGGTGTGGGTGGTGCCGTGGACCACCGGCGGGTCTTCGTAGTTCAGCTCCTGAAGGTCGTTGGGAATGATCACGCAGGTGACGCTGCGCCGGTTGGAGGCGATCCGCACCGCCCGGTCGATCAAGCTGGCGCACCTGCCCCGGCACGATCGCCATCGCGACGAAGTCCGCGGCCACGTCCTTGAACAGCGATTGCAGATCGACTTCCTGCTGATAACTGGCGCCGATGGCGGTGCGCGCCTGCTGGCCCACGATGGCGACCACGGGCACGTGGTCCATCTTGGCGTCATAGAGGCCGTTCAGCAGGTGGATCGCACCCGGCCCGGAGGTGGCGTAGCAGAGCCCGACCTCGCCGGTGAACTTGGCGTGGGCGGACGCCATGAAGGCCGCCATCTCCTCGTGCCGGACCTGGACGTATTGCAGGCTGTCCTTGGACCTTCTGCAACGCCACGTCGAGGCCGCCGACGCCATCCCCGGGGTAGCCATAGACGCGCTTGAACCCCCATTCCTGCAAGCGGTGCCACACGAATTCGCTGACGTTCATGCTCATGGGACGGCGCTCCGATCCTGCGCCCGAATCGAGGTCCCGCCAGGGACGCCCGTTCGGGATGCCGGAGCGGTTACGCGCCACCCTTCCCGGCGTTCCCGCGTTTGCGGTGAAATCGAGGCAGCGACGGCGCTGCCCTGCGTGCGCCCACTTGTCGGGAGAGGCCGTTGGAAATCGAAGTGGCGGTCGACGCCGGTGCGACGATCGGCGAGTCGCCGACCTGGGCGCCCGCCGAACGCGCGCTCTATTGGATCGACGTCAAGAAGCCGGCGCTCTATCGCTACGACCCGGCGAACGGCGGCCAGCGTTCCTGGCCGATGCCGAGCGATATCGGTGCCTTCGCCCTCGCCGCGGACCCGCCGGGGGCGGTGGTCGCGCTGCGGACGGGGATGTTCCGGCTCGACTTCGCATCCGGGTCGCTGACAAGCCTCGCCCCGCCGCCCTTCGACCCGGCGCTGTTCCGCTTCAACGAGGGGGCCTGCGATGCCGCCGGCCGGTTCTGGGTGGGCGTCATGTTCGACCCGCTGGACCGCGCGGCGCCGCCGCAGCAATCATCGCTGCACAGCTTCACGCTGGGCGGCGGCCTGCGCCCCGAACCGGACGCCGCCGAACTGCATAACGGCATGGCGTGGAGCCCCGACGGGCGCTTCTTCTATCTGTCGCACAGCCAGCGGCACGAGGTGTTCGCCTTTGCCTTCGACGTGACGGCCGGCCGGCTCGGTGCGCGCCGCCTCTTCGCTCGCACGCCGGAGGCGCTCGGCCTGCCCGATGGCGCCGCCATCGATAGCGAAGGCGGCTATTGGTGCGCGCTGCACGGCGGCGGCCGGTTGCGGCGCTACACCGCGGCGGGTGTCATGGACCGCGACATCGCATTGCCGGTGAGCCAGCCGACCATGTGCGCCTTCGCGGGCGAGGCGCTCGACGTGCTCTACGTGACCAGCGCCACCGACAAGCTCGACCGCGAGCAGCGTCGGCGAGAGCCGCTGGCCGGCGCGCTGCTGCGGCTGCGGCCCGGCGAGCGGGGCATCGTCCGGCCCTGCATGGTGCGCTGAGCCGGCGTTTGCCTCCGGCCGTCGCCATGCCTAGCTTCGTGGGCAAGGAGCTGGGCGATGACGAACCGCGCGGCCGGAGCGCCGGTCGTGGACCTCGACGCCGCGCTGCTGGCCATCGCCTTCCGCCACCGGGTGCGCGCGGCCAACGCCGACGAGGGCCGGCAGCACATCGAGGCGTTGCTGGGCCGCGAACTGGACTCGGCGGCGTTCGCCGAGGCGGTCGCGCGCTGCCTGGCCGCACGGCTGATTCACGATCCGGTGCGGCTTTCGGCCGGCGACCTGCAATGTCATTGGGAGCTGGAGCTGACCGTCGGCGGGGGTGGAGGGGGCAAGGCCGGGGGCCTTGCCCCTGGACCTCGCCAAGGGCGGTCACATCGGAACCCGTGACTTACCCGACCAACGCCCCGATCACCCGCCTTGCATCGGCCGCCAGCGCCGCATCGAACGGCCTTCGGCCGAGCAGGTCGGCCCACGCGAACAGATCTGCGACCTGCGCGATCCGCTGCCAATCGGCCGGCAGCACCCCGCCGGCCCGGCGGTAGCCGCGCGCGAGCGCGGCCGCGAACCCCGCGCGCATCCCGAGCGGCGGGCGCAGCAAATTGGCGAAATCGAAGGCAGGGGTGGCACTCAGCGCGAACTCCCAGTCCAGCACCGCCGCTACGCCTGCCATCGCGCACCAGGATGTTTGAGGGATTGAAGTCCCCATGCACCAGCCGCGGGTCGTCGAGCCACGCATCCAACCGCCAACCCTCGCGCGCGGCGAAGTCGAGCACCCGGTTCGTCAGCGCGACGCCGAGCCGGGCGCCGCCGGGGCCCCGCACCAGGCACTCGCGCAGGAAATCGAGCAGGGCCGCGCGGTCGAAGCCGATCACGGCGGTTACGCGCAAATCGGGCGTCAGGAAGCCGTGGCGCGCGAAGCGGAACGCATGGACCCGCGCCAGCACGGCCCCGATGGCCTCCCCCAGCCCGTCGAGCGCCGCCGCGTCGGCCCTGGCCGCGACACGGTCGAGCCGTTCGCCCTCGATCCATTCCAGCACCGCGTAGGGGCCGCGCGTGACCGGGTTCGTCTCGGCGAGATGGAGGAACCGCGCGGTCGGCACTCGACCCCTCAGAAGCCGGTCGAGCGCCGCCTCCTTGCGCGCCTGCGGCGGCTCGCGGGTGATGAGCCGCAGCAGCACCGCCCCCGGCGGCCGATCCAGCGCGAGCCGCAGGTTGGTGTTGACCAGCCCGCCGGCGACCGGCCGGATTTCGCGGATGCAGACCTCGCCCAGCGCCGGGCGCAGCAGCGCCGCTGCCTGCTCGGCGCTGACCGAGACCGGTTCCGCGTGCCGCACCCAGCCTTCCCGCATGCGGCTCCGTCACGCCTCCGCGCCAAGGACGGTGATGCCAAGGGTCGACGCCGCTTCTCGAAGCTCGTCGTCCTGCTGGCGTGGCGTCCAGCCCCGACCCGCCCTGCCTTTGACTTTACGTCTGTTAGGACCTGTTCTGATGAGAAGCTCCGCTTTCTCGGCGCCCCTACGTTGAGTGCGAAGGACCACTGATGCTCGCCACCTCGCCCGCCTTCAAGCAGAACGCCCGCGCCGCCCTCGCCGATGCCGGCTTGCAGAAGGCGCTGGCCCGCAGCAACCCGCAACTGCAGGCGCGCCGCGCCGCCGCGGTCGCCGCGCTGCCCGAATTCGAGCGCCTGCGCGAGATCGGCCGCGACATCAAGAACCACACCCTCGCCAACCTCGACTTCTACCTTGAGACCTTCGCCGCCAACGTCGAGCGCGCCGGTGGCCACGTGCATTGGTGCCCCGACGCCGACGCGGCGCGCGCCGCGGTGCTGGCGATCTGCCAGCAAGCCGGGGCCCGCACGGTGACGAAGGGCAAAAGCATGATCTCCGAGGAGCTCGCGCTGAACGAGCACTTGGAGAAGAACGGCATCGTGCCGGTCGAGACCGATCTTGGCGAATACGTCATCCAGCTCCGCCACGAGACGCCAAGCCACCTGATCGGCCCCGCCTTCCACCTCAACCGCGAGGACTGGGAGGAGACCTTTCGCAAATCCCACACCGACCTTCCCGCCGACCGCGTGTTCCACGAGCGGCGCGACATCATGAACGAGGCGCGGGGCCGGCTGCGCCAGCGCTTCCTCGCGGCCGATGTCGGCATCACCGGGGCCAATTTTCTGATTGCCGAGACCGGCAGCAGCGTCATCGTCACCAATGAGGGCAACGGCGATCTGACGCAGACGCTGCCGCGCGTGCATATCGCGCTGGCCAGCATCGAGAAGACGGTGCCGACGCTGGAGGATGTATGCACCCTGCTGCGCCTGCTCGCCCGCTCGGCGACCGGGCAGGACATGACGGTCTATACGACGTTCTCGACCGGGCCGCGCCGCACTGCCGATCTCGACGGGCCAGGCGAGTATCACGTCGTGCTGCTGGATAACGGCCGCTCGGCGATGCTTGGCACCGAGTTCCAGGACATGCTGCGCTGCATCCGCTGTGCCGCCTGCATGAACCACTGCCCGGTCTATGGCGCGGTCGGCGGCCACGCCTATGGCTGGGTGTATCCCGGACCGATGGGGGCGGTGCTGACGCCGAGCCTGATCGGCGTCGATCGCGCCGGGCTGCTGCCCGAACGCCTCCACCTTCTGCGGCCGCTGCGAGAGCGTCTGCCCGGTGATGATCCCGCTGCCCGGCATGATGCGCCACTGGCGCGAGCGCGAGTTCGAGCGCCACCTCTCGCCGCAGGCGGTGCGCAGCAATCTCGCCTTGTGGGGCTGGTTTGCGCGCCGTCCCTCCGCGTATCGCGCCGCAACACGGCTGGCAGCCGCCACACTCGGGCTGATGGGACGGCGGCGCGGGCGGTTCGCGCGGCTGCCCTTCGCCGGCGGCTGGACGGCGGGGCGCGACTTGCCGGCGCCCGAGGGCGACACGTTCTTCGCCCGCTACGCCCGCCAGCAGCGAAAGGGCCGCGCCTGATGTCGCGCGAGGCCGTGCTGGGCGCGATCCGCCGCGGCCTGCGCCGCGGTCCGCTGCCCGAGGACCAGGCGGCGATGCTGCGCGCCCGGCTGGCCGCGCATCCCCGTCACCTGATCCCCGCACGGGCGCAGCGACACGGGCGCGGAGCGGATCGCGCTGTTCGTGCGGAACGTGGAGAAGGAATTCGGCACCGTCGATCGCGTGGCCTCGCCCGATGCGGTGCCGGACAGCGGTCGCGACCTACCTCGCCGGCCAGAACCTGCCGCCCGAGCTGGTGATCGCCCCGCATCCCGAGTTGCGCGCGATCCCGTGGTCCGACCGGCCGCTGCTGCGGCTGCGCGAGGGACGGGCGGAGCCGTCCGACGCGGTTTCGGTGCAGCACGGTTTTGCCGGCATCGCCGAGACCGGCACGCTGATGCTGCCCTCGGCGCCGGAGCGGCCAACCACGCTCAACCTGCTCGCCGAAACCGCGATCGTGGTGCTGCGCGCGGGCCGCGTCGTGGCCGGCATGGAGGATGCGTGGGACCTGCTGCGCGCTGAGTTCTCCGGAATGCCGCGCAACGTGATGCTGGTGACGGGGCCGTCCCGCTCGGCCGATATCGAGAGCACGCTGGAGCTGGGCGCGCACGGCCCGCGCCGGCTGCATATCGTGCTGGTCGAGGACGATGCGGGGGCGGCCTGATGCCGACGGCCCGGACAGCGCCGCGTGGGCCGACTACGTCCGCAGCGTCCGGCCCCTGCCGGGCCGGGAACAACCCCCCGAGCCAATCGCACGGCCCCCTCCCCCCGACCCCCTCCCACGAGGGGAGGCGGAGAAAGGAGCTGCGCGTCTTCGCCGCGCCGCGCCGGTCGCGCCGCTGGCGGTCGGCGATGCGCCCGCCGGCGTCGATGCTGCCTCGTGGAACCGGCTGCGCACCGGCCGGCTCGCGCCGGAGCGCACGCTCGACCTGCACGGCCGCACCGCGGATGCGGCCTACCGCGCACTCGCCGCCTTCCTGCACCGCGCGCAGGCCGACCGGGTGCGCTGCGTCGAGATCATCACCGGGCGCGGCGAGGGTACTGCCGGTGGCGTGATCCGCCGCGAGCTGCCGATCTGGCTCAACCTTGATGCGCTGCGGCCGCTGGTGCTCGGGGCCGCCCATCCGCATCCGGCGAATTCGGGCGCGGTGCGGCTGCTGCTGCGGCGTCCGCGATGACGCCGTTCGGCGCCCGGCTGCGCGCGCTCCGCGCCGAGCGCCGCACCACGCAGAAGGCGCTTGCCGCCGAGCTCGGAATCTCGGCCGCGTATCTCTCGGCGCTGGAGCACGGCCGGCGCGGCGCCCCGGCCAGCGGGCTGGTGCACCAGGTGTGCGAGATTTTCGGCCTGATCTGGGACGAGGCGGACGAGCTCGCACGCCTTGCCCGCCTGTCCCGCCCGCGCGTGCGGGTCAACACCAGCGGCCTGACGCCAGAGCAGACGGCGTTGGCGAACCGGCTATCGCAGGCGATCCGTCGACTGCCGCCCGAGACCGTTGCCGCGATGCACGCGCTGTTGGACCAGACCTCGCCGCAGCCGAAGCCGCGCTTGCGCCGGGCGGCGGGGCGGGGGCGGTAGTTACTTACTCACCAGCATCGGCCCTAGCGCCCGCCCGCCGAAGATATGCACGTGGAAGTGCGGCACGTCCTGGTGGCTGTCCGGCCCCATATTGGCCAGCACCCGATAGCCCGGCGCCTCCAGCCCGAGCTGCTTCGCGACTGCGGCGACCGCCCGCCAGAAGCCGACGATCTCCGCCTCGCTCGCATCCGTCGCGAAATCGGCGAGCGAGACGAACTTCCCCCGCGGGATCACCAGCACATGCACCGGCGCCTGCGGGTTGATGTCGTGAAAGGCGATTGCCCACTCATCCTCGAACACCCGCCGCGACGGGATCTCGCCGCGCAGAAATCTTCGCAAAGATGTTCTGGTCGTCGTACGGACCCAGCCCGCTCACCGGCATCGCATCCCTCCCCGATCGTCAGGGAATCTTCGTCGTCTGCAATCCGAAGGCAAGCGGCAAGGCGCGGGCGCGGGAGGCCTTCTCGGCGATGCCGCTGATGCCTTCGCGACGCTGCAACTCGGCCCAGACCTCGTCGGCGCGCACGCCCGCGTCCACCCACAGCACGATCAGGTGATAGAGCACGTCCGCACTCTCGCCGATCAGCGCGTCGCGGTTGCCGGCGATCGCCTCGATCAGGCACTCGACCGCTTCCTCGCCGAATTTCTGCGCGACCTTCGGCGTGCCGCGCGAGAGCAGCCGCGCCGAGTGGCTGACCGAGGGATCCGCCGACCGGCGCTCCGTCACCACCGCCCACAGCCGGTCGAGCACGGCGGCGCTGACGCCGAGCGCCATCGGCGGCGGTGGCGGAGCCGCGTTCTCCGGCGCGGCGACGCGTCGCTTGCGCGGCTTGGCCCGCTTGTTCCGCGGCTTTGCCGGTTTCTTTTTCGTGGCCTTTGCCATCTTGTACGCTCAGGCCGCCACACGGGGAGGCGGCCGCACCGGCAACCCGGCGGCGGCGAGCGCTGCCTTCGCGTCCGCGATCGAGAACCTGCCGAAATGGAACACGCTCGCGGCCAGCAGTCCCGTCGCCCCCGCGTGCGCGCCTTCGACGAAATGCGCGAGCGTGCCGACGCCGCCGGAGGCCACCACCGGCAGGCGCACCGCGCCACACACCGCGCGCAGCAGGTCGAGGTCGAAGCCCGCGCCCGTGCCATCGCGATCCATGCTGGTCAGCAGAATCTCGCCCGCACCGTACGCCGCGACCTGCCGGCACCAAGCAACTGCGTCGATCCCGGTGCCACGCCGGCCGCCGTGGGTGAACACCTCCCAGCGATTTTCACCGGCCCGGCGTGCATCGACCGCGACCACGACGCACTGGCTGCCGAACTTCGCCGCCGCCTCGCGCACCAGATCGGGGCGGGCGACGGCGGCCGAATTGATGCTGCACTTGTCCGCCCCCGCAAGCAGCAGGCGGCGCATGTCCTCGGTGGTACGGATGCCGCCGCCCACGGTCAGCGGCAGGAAGATGCGCGCGCCCGTCCGCGCCACGACGTCGAGAATGGTGTCGCGATTCTCGTGGCTCGCGGTGATGTCGAGGAAGGTGAGTTCGTCGGCGCCCGCCGCGTCATAGACGGCGGCCTGCTCCACGGGATCGCCGGCATCGCGCAGGCTGACGAAGTTGACGCCCTTGACGACGCGCCCATCCTTCACGTCCAGGCAGGGAATGACGCGCAGCTTCAACAACGGGACAACGCCTCCATCGCCGCCGCAATGTCGATGCGCCCGTCATAGAGCGCGCGGCCGACGATCACGCCCTCGATCTGCCCTCGCGGCAGCGCTGCCGCGGCGTTCGCCACCGTACGCAGATCATCGAGGCAGCCGATCCCGCCGCTCGCGATTACCGGCGTCGCAAGTGCCGCCGCGAGTGCGGCGGTCGCCGCGACGTTGGCACCGGTCAGCATTCCGTCGCGCGCGATGTCGGTGTGAATGATCGCCGCCACCCCCCACTGCTCGCAGCGGCGCGCGAGGTCGAGTGCGGTGATCGCGGAGGTCTCGACCCAACCCTCGGTCGCGACCATCTCCGCGCGCGCGTCGATGCCGATCACGATCCGGCCGGGAAAGGTTCGACACGCCTCGGCGACCAGCGCCGGGCGTTTCACCGCCGCACTGCCGAGGATAGCGCGGGTGGCGCCGGCCTCCAGCCAATGCGCGATCGTGGCGAGGTCACGAAGGCCGCCCCCGAGCTGCACCGGCACGGTCGCCGCTGCCAGGATCGCCGCGATCGCGGGTGCGTTGACACTGCTTCCCACGATCGCGCCGTCGAGATCGACCACGTGCAGCCATCGGCAGCCGGCGTCGATCCACGCGCGCGCCTGTGCTGCGGGGTCCGTGGAATAGACCGTGGCCTGGTCCATGGCCCCCTGGCGCAGCCGCACGCAGGCGCCGCCCTTGAGGTCGATCGCGGGATAGAGGGTCAGCGGACGGCTAGGGCTCTGCCCATCGCCTTTTTCGGAGCCGTGACACCCCTCCCCCAACCCCCTCCCGCAAGGGGAGGGGGTTTTCGTGCTCGAACTTCCCCTCCCCTTGCGGGAGGGGGTTGGGGGGAGGGGGCATCACACCTTCCCCTCCGGCTTCAGCCGCTTGCAATAGAAGAACCCGCGCACCGTGCGGCCGCGCACCCGCGCATAGACGGGATGCTCGCCCCAGCGCTCGTAGCCCATGCTCTCGTACAGGCGGATCGCCGCCTCCTGCGTCTCGCGCACATCGAGGTTGAGTACCTGATAGCCGAGCGCGCGCGCGCCATCCTCGACACGGGCGGTCATCATCCGGGCGAGACCGAGGCCGCGCGCATAGGGTGCCACGTAGGCGTGCATCATCGCCGCAGCGAACGCCTGCGCCTCGTTGTTGCGCGGCGGGCGGACGAGCTGGGCGGAGCCGACGATCACGCCGTCGAGCCGGCCTACGAACAGCTCGCGTTCCGGCACCAGCAGCAAGCCGCGGAAATACTGCTCCAGCACCGCGCGGCCCGGCGGATTGACCCAGCCGAAGCCGCCGCCCTCGATGATCGCGGCGTCGGTCGCCTCGCACAGCGCCTGCAGGTCGTCGTCGTCGAAGCCGGTGACGCGCTCGACCGAGAGCACGGGTGCCGCGGTCGGGTGCCGGTGATCCGCCATGTCAGGGTTCCCAGCGCAGGAAGTTGCCGAGGATCCTGAGGCCTACGCCCTGGCTCTTCTCGACATGGAACTGGGTGCCGGCGCGGTTGCCACCTGCGACCATCGCCACGACCGGGCCGCCATATTCGGTCGTGGCCAGCGTCTCGGCAGGATCGGCGCCGCGCAGCGCATAGCTGTGGACGAAATAGACGTGATCGCCCGGCGACAGGCGATCGAGCAGCCGGTGCGCGCCAGGTGCGAAGTCGAGCGCGTTCCAGCCCATCTGCGGCAGCCGAAGCCCGGGTGCCTCGATCTCCGCGATCTCGCCCGCGATCCAGCCGAACCCCGGTGTCGTGCGGTGCTCGAGCCCGCGCTTGGCCATCAACTGCATCCCGACACAGATGCCGAGGAACGGGGCGCCGCGCGCGGTCGCGTGCGCGATCGCCTCGGTCATGCCGGTAACGGCGGCGAGGCCCGAAGCGCAGTCGGCGAACGCGCCCTGGCCGGGCAGCACGATGCGGTCGGCGCCGGCAACCGCGTCCGGATCGGCGGTGATCGCGACCTCCGCCGTGATCCCGTCTCGGGCGGCGGCTGCCGCCAGCGCACGGGAGGCGGAGGCGAGATTGCCGCTGCCGTAGTCGATCACGGCGACCTTCATGGGCGCAGCCGTGCCGCGAGCTCCGGCCGTCCGGCCAGCAGCCGTGCCCAGGCGCCGTCCATGCCGCGCGCCGCCACCACGGCGTCGAGCGCGTAGCCGCGCCAGGACAGCGCTAGGCGCACCAGGTCGCGGCCGAACAGGCCTTGCAGCACCGCCAGCGCGGCGAGCAACACCGCGAGCACCCCACCCTGCGCGAGCACCACCACGAGCACGCCGATGGCGAGATCGAGCGCCGCCGCCACCCAGGCGCGATGCGCCGCCAGCCAGAGTGGGCCGAACAGCAACGCGCCCGGGCTGAACCCTTCGCGGACCAGCACCGGCGGCCGCTCGGCGCGCAGATGCACGGTCCAGACGCTCACAGCGTGCCCTTGGTCGAGGGCACGGCGTCGGGGGCGCGCGGGTCCGGCTCGATCGCCACGCGCAGCGCCCGCGCGGTTGCCTTGAAGCAGGCCTCGGCGATGTGGTGCGCGTTGCGGCCCGCGGACACGCGGACGTGCAATGTCAGCAGGCCGTTCATGGCGAACGCGCGAAAGAACTCCTCGAACAGCTCGGTGTCCATCGTGCCCACCCGCTCGCGCGGGAAGGCGACGGACCAGGCGAGGAAGGGGCGGCCGGAGAGGTCGATCGCAACCTCGGCCAGCGCCTCGTCCATCGGCACCACGGCGTGGCCGAAGCGGCGCACGCCGCGCTTGCTCCCGAGCGCCTGCGCCAGCGCCTGGCCGAGCACGATGCCGACATCCTCGGTGGTGTGGTGGCAGTCGATGTGCAGGTCGCCCTTGGCGGCGATTGTCAGGTCGAGCAGCGCGTGCCGGGCGAGTGCCGTCAGCATGTGATCGAGGAAGCCGATCCCGGTCGCGATCTGCACCCGGCCGGTGCCGTCGAGGTCGAGTTCGACGCGGATCTCAGTCTCGCCGGTGGCGCGGGCGACGGCAGCGGTGCGGGCCATGCGCGCAGCACTAGCCGAAACGGCGCGCCGCTCCAAACCGGCGGCGCGCCGCTTTGTCCGGTCGGGAACTTACTCCGACACGTGAACAAGGTCGGCGAAACGCGGCCAAAACCGCCCGCTCGCCAGGGCGTCAATCCGTCACAGCCGGAGACGGAAGTGGCCAACACGCGGGCGGACCCAGTGCAGACGATCCCCATGCATGAGGAGCGCCTGCGCATCACCCGGCGGGCGGTTCAGACCGACCGGGTCGTGCTGCGCAAAACCGTGACCGAGCACGAGGAACCGGTCGACCTCTCGTTGCGATCCGAGACGCTCTCGGTCGAGCGGGTTCCGGTCAACCGCGTGGTCGCCTCCCCGCCGGCGGTCCGCGAGGAGGGGGACGAGCTGATCGTCCCCGTGCTCGAGGAGATCATGGTGGTGGAGACGCGGCTGGTCCTCAAGGAGGAGCTGCGCATCCGCCGCATCCACGCGACCCGCACCGAGCACCGCACGGCCCGGCTGCGCCGCGAAGAGGTCGCGGTGGAACATCTCGGCCTTGCACCATCGGCAACAACGCAAGCAGAGGAGAACGACATGTCCACAACCCAATCCGCCAATCCGCTCTCGTCCGAGGGCGACGCCACGCGCCAGATCGTCGCGATGTTCGACACCTACGAACAGGCGCGCGCCGCGCGCGACAAGCTCGTGGGCTCCGGTGTCGCCAGCGACGAAATCGAGCTGCTGGACCGCAACGCGGAGCCGGCCGACGCGACGGTGCCTTACGAGCGCACCAGCACGGGGTTCTGGGGTGCGATCAAGCGCCTGTTCGTCCCCGAGGAGGATGCGCACGGCTACGCCGAGGGCCTCGAGCGCGGCCACGCGATGCTGGTGGTGCGCCCGCGCGCCGGGCAGCGCGAGGAGGTGGTCCGCATCCTGGAGAGCTTTGATCCGATCGATTTCGACGACCGCCAAGAGCAGTGGCGCGGCGAAGGCTGGAGCGGCGTGAATGCCGGGGCCTCGATGTTCGGCGCGCCGGCCGCCGGGATGGCCGCTACCGCCGGGTCGGGCATTGCCGACCCGGCGACCGGAGTGCGGCCGCCGACGCGAACCGGCAGCGAGGCCGACGCGCTGGTGGCCGGCGCCGACAGCCTGCGCAGCACGTCCGGAACGGCAACCGGGACGGATCGCAATCTGGAAGCGGGAGCCGGCCGCGAGGACGTGATCCCGGTGATCCAGGAGCGGCTGCGCGTCGGCAAGCGCGAGGTCGCGCAGGGCGCGGTGCGGGTGCGCAGCTACGTCGTCGAGACGCCGGTCGAGGAGCAGGTGCAGCTCCGCCAGGAGAGCGTCCGGGTGGAGCGCCAGCCGGTCGATCGTCCCGCCTCCGAGTTGCCGGCCGACGCCTTCCGCGAACGCACCATCGAGGTGCAGGCGATGGGCGAGGAGGCGGTGGTCGGCAAGGAAGCACGCGTGGTGGAGGAGGTGGGCCTGCGCAAGGATGTGGAGGAGCGCACCGAGACCGTGCGCGACACCACGCGCCGCACCGAGGTCAAGGTGGATGACGACCGGGCCAGCGTGCCCGCCGCGGCCGGCACCCGCACTGCAACTGACAAGGGCAAGGGCACCGGACAGGGCACTGGTGCCCCCACCTCCGGCACCGGCCGGCGCTGAGTAACGGGCGGGGCAGCCGGCTGTCCCGCCTCACTCACTCCCTTTGGTAGGGGCGGCACTGCGGTAGCTCGGCCGCAGCGGTTGTCGTCCTTCGATTGCACGGTTACGCTCGACCGACAGGCGCACCGCGGCTTGTGCCGAGGCTACGGCGGTCGTGCCGGGCCGTGCCGCCGGGGCGACCGACCCGGAGGGAGCCGCGGGGCCGCTGCATCAGGAAACGGGGTCCGCAGATGGAAAAGTTCGGAAACGCATGGTCTGGACGGGTCGAGGATTCGCGCCTGCTCCGCGGCGATGGGCGCTACACCGACGACACGGCGCGGCCCGGCGGACTTCACGGTGTCGTGTTGCGCAGCCCGCATGCCGCGGCCCGGATCGTATCGGTCGACGTGGGTCCGGCGCTGGCGCTCCCGGGTGTGGTGGCGGCCTACACCGCACGCGACCTCGCGGCCGACGGCATCGGTGCGATGCCCTGCCCGGTGGTGCTGACCAACCGCGACGGCACGCCGCAGCAGAGTCCGCCGCATCCGGTGCTGGCTGACGGCATTGTGCGCCACGTCGGCGACCCGGTTGCCTTCGTGGTCGCACGCACACCGCAGGCGGCCGCGGACGGCGCCGAGGCGATCGGCGTCGAATACGACGTCACCGAACCGGTGATCGACCTGCTCGCGGCGATCGAGGACGGGCAGCAGCAACTGGTCTGGCCCGATGCGCCGCGCAACATCTGCTTCGACTGGGAGATCGGCGATCGCGCCCGATGCGACGCGCTGTTTGCGAGCGCAGCCCACGTGATTAAGCGCCGCATCGTCAACAACCGCGTCGTGGTCGCCAGCATGGAGCCGCGGGCCGCCGCCGCCGAGTACGACGCCGGCACCGAGCGCTGGACGCTGACCACCAACACACAGGGCGTCTGGCTGGTGCGCGACCTGCTGGCGAAAAGCGTGTTCAATGTGGATCCGGGCCGGTTCCGGGTGGTCACTGAAGATGTCGGCGGCGGCTTCGGGATGAAGGCGTTTCTCTACGCCGAGCACGCCCTTACCTGCTACGCGGCGCGCAAGCTCGGCCAGCCGGTGAAATGGACGTCCGGCCGCAGCGAGGCGTTCCTCTCCGACTCGCAGGGCCGCGACAACATCACCTTCGGCGAGCTTGCGGTCGACGCGAACGGCCGCTTTCTGGCGCTGCGCTCGCGCAACATCGCCAACATGGGCGCGTACCTGTCCACGTATGGCCCCTACATCCCCACGCTGGCCGGGTCGAAGGTGCTCCCCAGCGTCTATCGCTTCGAGACGGTCTATCTGAACGTCCTCGGCGTGTTCACCAACACGGTGCCGGTCGATGCCTACCGCGGTGCCGGCCGGCCGGAGAGCAACTACCTCGTCGAGCGGCTGGTCGATGCCGCCGCACGCGAACTCGGGATCGACCCGGTCGAGCTGCGCCGGCGGAACATGGTCAGTGCGGCGGAGATGCCGTACCGCACCCCGGTCGGCGAGACCTACGACAGCGGCGAGTTCGCGCGCGTGATGGACGCGGCGCTCGCGCGCATCGACCGCGCCGGCTTCGCCGCACGCCGCGCCGAGGCGGCAAAGCGCGGCCGCTGTCGCGGCCTCGGTTTCGCCTGCTATCTCGAAGCGACCATGGGATCGCCGGAAGAACGAGCAGAAATCCGGTTTGCCCAGGACGGGAACGTGGACGTGTACGTGGGCACGCAGTCCACCGGGCAGGGCCACGAGACCGCCTATATCGCGCTGATGTCGGAGCGGCTGGACATCCCGGCCGACCGGATCCGGATCCGGCAGGGCGACAGTGACGCAATTCCCATGGGCGGCGGCACCGGCGGGTCGCGCAGCCTCTATTCCGAGGGCCAGGCGATGCTGGCGACCGCAAAAACGGTGGTGGAGAAGGGCCGGAAGGAGGCGTCCGCCATGCTGGAGACGTCAGTGGAGGACATCACCTTCGCCGACGGATCATTCCAGGTGGTCGGCACCGATCGCCGCGTCGGCATTCTCGAACTGGCGGCGGCACGGCGAGCCGACGATGGCCGCAGCGCGCTCGACGCGGCCGAGACGGTGAATGTCGATCGACACACGTTTCCGAACGGCTGCCACGCTGCCGAAGTCGAGGTCGATCCGGAGACCGGTCACGTGGCGATCCTGCGCTATGTCGTCGCGGACGATTTCGGACGCATCCTGCATCCGATGATCGTGCGCGGCCAGGTGCAGGGCGGGGTGGCCCAGGGGATCGGCCAGGCCATCTTCGAACGCACGGTGTACGACGACGCATCCGGCCAGCTTCTGACCGGCAGCTTCATGGACTATACGATGCCGCGCGCGGAGGACTTTCCCGATTTCGACGTGGAATTCGTGGAAATCCCGACCGCATCCAACGCGCTCGGCGTGAAGGGCGCGGGCGAAGCCGGATCGGTCGGCAGTTCGCCGGCGGTAATGAACGCCGTCATCGACGCGCTGGCCGCACGGGGCGTTTCTGATCTGGACATGCCGGCAACACCGGAGCGGGTGTGGAAGGCGCTTCTCAAAGCGGCGTGACTGACTCAAGCCCTCTCCGCCCCGAAGACGGAGAGGGAGTTGACTGGACCTACTCCGCCGCCGTCGCAACGCTCGCGGATGCCGTGACCCGGGCGGCACAGAACTTGAACTCGGGGATCAGGCCGACCGGATCGAGGGCCGGGTTGGTCAGCAGGTTGGCCGCGGCCTCGGCATAGCAGAAGGGCATGAACACCATGCCCTCCGGCACGTCACGATCGGAGCGCAGTTTCACCTCGACGGCGCCGCGCCGGGTCTCGATCCGGATCAGCTCGCCGGGGGCAAGCCTTCGGCGCCAGAGGTCCTTGGGCGACATGAAGGCGATCGCCTCGGGCTCGATCGCATCGAGGATGCCCGAGCGCCGGGTCATGGCGCCGGTGTGCCAGTGCTCCAGCACGCGGCCGGTGGAGAGCACCATCGGGTATTCGTCATCCGGCAACTCGTCCGGCGGCAGCACGTTGGCCGGCACGATCCGGCCACGCCCGGTCTTGGTCGGGAAGCCGGCCTGGAAGATGATCTCGTTGCCCGGCTTGTCGGGGGCGTCCACCGGATAGGTCACGGCACCCTCGCGCTGCAGCCGCTCCCAGGTGATGTTGGCGAAGGACGGCATCGTCTGCGCCATCTCGGCAAAGATGTCGGCGGGCCCGGCATAGTTCCACGCGAGGCCGATGCGCTGGGCGATCTGCTGGATGATCCACCAGTCCTGGCGCGCATCGCCGGGCGGGTCGATCACCGGCCGGGCCATCTGCACGCGCCGGTCGGTGTTGGTGAAGGTCCCGCTCTTTTCCGCAAACGAGGAGGCCGGCAGCACCACGTCGGCATGGAACGCGGTCTCGGTCAGGAACAGATCCTGGATCACGAGGTGCTCAAGCTTGGCCAGCGCCACGCGCGCGTGATTGAGGTCCGGGTCTGACATCGCGGGGTTTTCGCCCTCGATATACATGCCCTTGATCTGACCGGAGTGAATCGCATTCATGATCTCGACCACGGTGAGCCCCGTTTGCGGGTCGAGCTTGGCGTTCCAGAACGCCTCGAACTTCTCGCGGATGCTCCGGTCCGTGACCGCCTGATAGTCCGGGTACACCATCGGGATCAGGCCGGAATCGGACGCGCCCTGGACGTTGTTCTGGCCGCGCAGCGGATGCAGGCCGGTGCCGGGCCGGCCGATCTGGCCGGTGACGAGCGCCAGCGCGATCAGACACCTTGCGTTGTCGGTGCCATGCACGTGCTGGCTGATCCCCATGCCCCAGAAGATGATCGACGCTCGCGAGCGGGCATAGAGCCGCGCGATCTCGCGCAGCCGCGGCGCCGGGATGCCGCACACCTCCGCCATCCGTTCGGGCGAGAAATCCTTGATCCTCGCCTTCAGTTCCTCGAAACCCTCGGTGTAGCCGGCGATGTATTGCTCGTCGGTCAGGCCTTCCTCGATGATCGTGTGGAGGAACGCATTCAGCAGTGCGACATCGGTGCCCGGCTTGAACGCCAGATGATGCAGGGCGTGGCGCGACAACGCCTGATGCCGCGGGTCGATGACGATCAGTTTGGCGCCGCGATCCTTGACCGCGTTCTTGATGAAGGTGGCGGCGACGGGATGATTGATGGTCGGGTTGGCGCCGATGACGATGATCACCTCAGCGTCCAGCGCCGCCGCGAACGGTGCGGTGACGGCGCCGGAGTTGAGCCCCTCCATCAAGGCCGCCACCGACGAGGCGTGGCAGAGGCGCGTGCAGTGGTCCACGTTGTTCGAGCCGAAGCCGGTGCGCACCAGCTTCTGGAACAGATATGCCTCCTCGTTCGATCCCTTGGCGGAGCCGAACCCGGCCAGCGCGCCGGCGCCGTTTGCGTCGCGGATGCGGGCCAGCCCGCCGCCCGCGCGATCAAGCGCCTCCTCCCAGCTCGCCTCGCGAAAATGCGTCCACGGGTTGGCCGGATCAACCTGGTCCTGCGCGTGCTTGGGCACGTTGGGCAGCCGGATCAGCGGGCGCATCAGCCGGTGCGGGTGGTGGATGTAGTCGAACCCGAAGCGGCCCTTCACGCATAGCCGGTTGTGGTTCGCCGGGCCGTCGCGGCCGGTGGCGTACACCAGCTTCTCGTCCTTGACCTCGTAGGTGACCTGGCAGCCCACCCCGCAATAGGGGCAGAGGCTGTCCACCTTGCGGTCGGGCCAGACGACCCGCGTCTCCGCCGCGTCGAGATAGGCCGCGGGCATCAGCGCGCCGGTCGGGCAGGCCTGCACGCACTCCCCGCACGCCACGCAGGTCGAGGCGCCCATCGGGTCGTCGAAATCGAACACCACCTTCGATGCGGCATTGCGATGCGCCATGCCGATCACGTCGTTGACCTGCACCTCGCGGCAGGCGCGGACGCACAGATTGCACTGGATGCACGCATCGAGGTTGACGCGCATCGCCGGGTGGCTGGGATCGTGCGTCCAGCGCGGCACTGCCGGGAAGCGGCTCGTCGGTGATGCCGATGCGCTCGGCCCAGCTCCAGAACGACGAGGTCGGGTCGTGCGACGTCTCGCGCGCCGGCTGGTCGGCGACCAGCAGCTCCATCACCATCGCACGCGACTTCGCCGCGCGCGCGGATTTGGTGCGGACCTTCATGCCGATTGCGGGCATCCGCTTGCAGGACGGCGCCAGCACCCGCTCGCCCTCGATCTCCACCATGCACACCCGGCAGTTGCCGTCGGGCCGATAGCCCGGCGCCGGCTTGTGGCAGAGATGCGGGATGTCGGTGCCGACGCGGCGCGCCACGTCCCAGAGCGACTCGCCGGCCTTGCCTCGACGCGGGCGCCGTCGAGCTCGAACGCCACGCTCTGCGTCTCGGTGGTCGCACCTTCGAGGTTCTGCGGCCCCTCCCGCGTGGTCGAGCTGCTCATTCCGCGGCCTCCTTGGGCGCCAGCGCCTCCGGAAAATAACGCATGATGCAAAGCAGCGGATTGGCGGCAGCCTGGCCCAGGCCGCAGATCGAGGCGTCAGCCATCACCTGCGACAGCTCGGCGAGCAAATCCGCATCCCAGTCGCGCTGTTCCATCAGCATCCGGGCCTTCTGCGTGCCGGACCGGCAGGGCGTGCATTGGCCGCAGCTCTCGTCCTCGAAGAAGCGCATCAGGTTGAGGGCCGCGCCCCGGATGTCGTCCTGGTCGGAGAACACCACCACCGCCGCGGAGCCGATGAAGCATCCGTGCTTCTCAAGCGTGCCGAAATCGAGCGGGATGTCGGACATGGAAGCGGGCAGGATGCCGCCCGACGCGCCGCCGGGCAGGTAGGCGGTGAAGCGGTGGCCGTCCATCATGCCGCCGCAATACTCGTCGATCAGCTCGCGCACGGTGATGCCGGCGGGTGCGAGCTTCACGCCCGGTTGCTTCACGCGGCCGGAGACGGAGAAGCTGCGCAGCCCCTTGCGGCCGTTGCGGCCGAAGCTCGTCCACCAGGCGGCACCCTTCTCGATGAGGTCGCGCACCCAATACAGCGTCTCGACGTTGTTGATCAGGGTCGGGCGTCCGAACAGGCCGACCTGGAAGGGAAGCGGCGGCCTGTGGCGCGGCAGGCCGCGCTTGCCCTCGATGCTCTCCAGCATCGAGGATTCCTCGCCGCAGATGTAGGCGCCGGCGCCGCGCCGCATGTGGATGCTGGGGCCGCCCGCCGGAAGTTTCGCGATCTCGCGCGACACGATCTCGCGCGAGACCGGATACTCGTCGCGCAGATAGATGTAGATCTCGTCCGCCTCGACTACGTGGGCGCCGATCAGCATTCCCTCAAGGAAGCGGTGCGGGTCGGAGTTCAGGTAATGCCGATCCTTGAAGGTGCCGGGCTCGCCCTCGTCGGCGTTGACCGCCATCAGGCGCGGACCGGGCTCGCCGCGCACCGAGCGCCACTTGCGCGCCGTCGGGAACCCGGCGCCACCAAGGCCACGCAAATCGCCGGCGTCGAGGGCGGCGAGCACCGCGTCCACGCTCATCTCGCCCGACCGGAGTTGGCCGAGCAGACGGTATCCGCCGCCGGCCACGTAAGCGTCATAGTCGATGTAGTCGGCCGGAACATGGGGATGGATGTCGTTGCGCGCGATCGCGTCCAGCACCGATGGCGCGTCCGCCTTGTGCAGGAAATGGTGCCCGACCTCCACGACCGGCGCCTGGTCGCACAGGCCGACGCACGGCGCGCGCACGACGCGCACATTGGCCGCGAGGCCGTTCGCGTCCGGCACCGCCCGCAGTTCGGCCAACAGCTTCTCGGCGCCGAGCATCGCGCAGGTGATGCTGTCGCAGACCCGGACCACGAGCGGCGCGAGCGGCGGGTCGCCCTCTTTCACGACGTCGAAATGCGCGTAGAACGTTGCCGTCTCGTACACCTCGGCGTAGGCGAGCTTCATCTCGTCTGCCAGCGCGGCGAGGTGCGCCGCCGAAATCTGGTGGTAGGTATCCTGGATCAGATGCAGGTGCTCGATCAGGAACTCGCGGGCGCGCGGGCGGTCGCCAAGCAGTGTGGCAACCTCGTGCTTGGCCTGCGGTTGCACTTCGCGGCCCTTCGGCGTCGCGCGGGCTCGCCGGCGGCCGGCGCCGGGATGGTCGAACCGGAGTATGTCGCCGGCACGTCCCTCGTTCATAGACGTCTCTCCAGGGTCGCCGGACACTGTCCCGGCGGCCGAATGCCACACCCTATATCGCTCCGCTATGGCATGATGCAAAGCCTCGGCCGAACACCGTTTGCTGCGATATGGCAACAATGGCTGCTTCCTGACGCGCCGGTCATGGGCTAGAACATCGCGGGCGGCAGCATTCAGCGAGAAGGTCATCCATGCCGACCCCGGAGCGATGGCACTCGGCGACATCCATGCGGGTGATCGGACTGGCGGGCTGGAGCGGTGCCGGCAAGACGACCCTGCTGCGCCGTCTCATCCCGGCATTGCTTGCCCGAGGGTTGCGCGTCTCGACCGTGAAGCACGCGCATCACAGCTTCGACATCGACCGACCGGGCAAGGATTCCTGGGAACACCGCCAGGCAGGGGCGGACGAGGTGCTGGTCGCCTCCGCCGCGCGCTGGGCGCTGATGCACGAGCTTCGCGACGAAGCCGAGCCGGGACTGGCCGCCCTACTCGTGCGAATGCGCCCGGTGGACCTCGTCCTCGTCGAGGGCTTCAAGCGCGAGCGCCATCCCAAGATCGAAATCCACCGCGCCGCCAACGGCAAGCCGCCGCTGCACCCCGGCGACCCGTCGATCATCGCCGTGGCCTCCGACGTCGCCCTGCCTGGGATCGCGATCCCGCTCTATTCGCTGGACGATGTGGAAGGGCTCGCCGAACTCGCCTGGGCGCGCGCCATGCCGGTCGATGGCATCGGCTGGTCAGTGCGAACCGGCGCATAGGAGGGGACGGTGGCGCAACTCTCCGACGACTGCTTCGCCTTCGGCGGCAAGCTCCTGACGATCGACGCGGCACTCGCCCTTATCGCGGCCGACACACGCTGCATTGCCGAGATCGAGCAGGTCGGGCTGCAAGCCGCCGATGGCCGCGTGCTCGCCGCAGACGTGATCGCCCCCCTCGACCTGCCGCCGTTCGACAACGCGGCCGTGGACGGGTACGCGGTGCGCCTCACGGATTTGGACCGGGCTGCGGGCCTGCCGGTGGCGGGGCGCCTCGCGGCCGGGGCGCCGGCAACCGAGCCGCTCGCGTGGGGGACCGCCCGGCGCATTTTCACCGGCGCCGCCATCCCCGCCGGCGCGGACACCGTCTTCATGCAGGAGGACGTGCGCCTCGATGGGCAGGGCCGCGTGCATTTTCCCGCCGGACTGCGCCAGGGGGCGAACACGCGCCCGCGTGGGGAGGACATCGCGAGCGGAGCACGCGCGCTGCCGCGAGGGCGATTGCTGCGCCCACAGGACCTGGCGCTCGCCGCCGCACTCGGGCTGCGGCAGCTCCCGGTGCGCCGCCCGGTCCGCGTCGCCCTGTTCTCGACCGGGGACGAACTCGCCGAGCCGGGAAGCCCGACTGGGACCGGCGCAGCGCTACGATTCCAACCGCGTCCTGCTTGCCGCCCTGGTGCGGCGCGCCGGGGCGCAGGTGAGCGACCTCGGCATCCTGCCCGATCGGCGCGAGGCCGTGGATGCGGCACTCGCGGCCGCGTCCCGGGACCACGATCTGATCCTCACCTCGGGCGGCGTCTCGACCGGCGAGGAGGACCATGTCAGGGCGGCAGTCGAGGCCGCCGGCCGGCTCGTGTTCTGGCGGCTCGCGATCAAGCCGGGCCGCCCGGTCGCGATGGGCAGCGTCGCGGGCGTTCCGTTCGCCGGGTTGCCCGGCAACCCGGTCGCGGCCTTCGTGACTTTCGCCAGCATCGCCCGTCCCCTGATCGCGGCGCTGAGCGGGGCCGCGGTCGAGGCGCCGCCAACCTTCCCGGCCCATGCGGCGTTCAGCTACCGCAAGAAGGCAGGGCGGCGTGAATACGTGCGCGTGCGGGTCATCCCCGGCCCGGACGGAATGCCGCAGGCGCACAAGCACGGCGTCGAAGGGGCGGGCATTCTCACCTCGCTCACCGAGACCAGTGGCCTCGCCGAACTGGCCGAGCCGGTGACAAATGTGGCACCCGGCGATCGCGTGGGATACCTGCCGTACGAGTCGTTGCTCTGATCTTTGCGAGTTCATCATGGCTATTGGAGGCCGGGGGCGGCAGAGTGGTCCGTCCGCGCCGGCCGCAAGTGGATCGCGACCTGCGCCGCCTGATCTGTAGAATTGGTGCATGAAACTCTATTCCGCACCGCTCAGCCTGTTCTCCCGCAAGGTGGAAATCGCCTTGGCCGAGAAGGGCCTGGCCTGCGAGCGGATCATGGTCGGGTTCAGCCAGGAGGCCGGCTACGAGCCGAAGCATCCGGTGGTGCTGGCGGCGAACCCGAAGGGCGAGGTGCCGGTGCTGATCGATGGCGACCTGACGCTGTTCGATTCCACGCTGATCCTGGAATATCTGGAAGACGCACACCCGGTGCCGGCGCTGTATCCCGTTGGCGCACAGCCGCGCGCACGCTGTCGGCTGATCGAGCTGTACGCTGACGAAATCATGATGCGGAACGTGCGCCGGCTGTTGTATCGCACCGAACCACGTGACGCCGATGAACGGCGCCAGCTTGCCCGTGAGGCCGAAGGACAGCGTGCCGATGCCGAACTGCGTGGGCAATATGATTGGCTGGAACAGCAGCTTGCGGGACGGGAGTATTTCTGTGGCACCGTCAGCGTGGCCGACATCGCCGTCTTCATGATGCTGGTGTTCGCCTTGCGGCTGAGCGGGCCGCAGCTTGCGGGACATGAGGCGCTGGCGAACTGGTACGGCCGTGCCGGCGGCCGCCCCGCCTTTGCCCGCGCCGCGGCGGAGATCGCCGCGGCGGATGCCGAACTCTCTCCGCCCGTGCTGGCGGCGTGATGCTGATCGCGCCCTACCACCCGCGCCCGGCGCGGCTGATGCGGCGGGAGTTCCCCGATGGTTGGCGGATCAAGCTGTACGGCCTCGCGCTGCCCGGCAGCGCGCCACGCGCCGAACTGGTGGAAGCCACGTCCGCCGCTGCGGCGGCCGTGCTGCCGCGTCCGGCGCAGGCCGAAGACCGCTATGGCACCGGCTTCGCCATTGCCCATGACGCCCATGGCGCGTGCTTCGCGCTGATCTACTGGTGGCAATCGAGCAACGAGCTACACCAGCGCCAGTTCGTTGCGCCGGATGGCGATCCGGGATCGCTGTCCCCGATCGTGCATGCCGCCGCCGGCTGTGTGTGGGAACTCGGCATCGTCGATTTCGAGCGACGCGCCTGGATGGAAGACGTGCTGGCGAATCCGGCGGGGCCGGACCTCGATGCCTATTTCGCGCGGCAGCTGGACGGCGAAGTGTAAAACCGCCCGCAATAGTGCTCTAACTCATCACAGCCCTGGATGCACGATGGCGAGGCAATCGGCCTCGACCAGATCCTCCGGCGTGTTCACGTTAAAGAATGGGTCCACGGGTTGCACGGGCCACTCGACCGCGACACCCGGATGACGCCGGGTGAAAGCGTCGATCTTGCGGATGCCGTCCACCGCCACGGCGTGGCGCAGCTCGTCGCGGATGGAGACGGGCCACAGCGCCACGACCGGATGGGTCCGCCCCGCGGACGCCGCCCAGGCAAAGGTCGCGCGTTCGCGTTCGGCGTGCAGCCGTGCTACCAAATCGCGCGGCAGGAACGGGGCGTCGCCGGGCACCGTCACCACCCACTCCGTTGCCGGCTCGGACATCGCCGCCCATTCCAGCGCCGCCAGGACACCGGCAAGTGGCCCAGGGTGTCCTGGCAGGCTGTCGGCGACGATCGACAGGTGCAGACTCTCGAACCGCAGCGGGTCGTCGTTCGCATTCAGGATCAGCCGCGTGACCTGCGGCCCGATGCGCTCGACCAGCCGGACCAGCACAGTGCGGCCCCCTACACGCCGCAGCGCCTTGTCGCCGCCGCCGAGCCGGCGCGCTAGGCCGCCGGCGAGGATCGCGCCGAGCGTCGGCGGCCCGACGCCCTCAGGCATCGTCCTCGGCCGCTTTGCGGCGGTGCCTCGCACTCTCCTCGGCCACGAACTCGAGGCTCTGGTCGAACACGATGCGCTCGGTGCCGGACAGCGCCAGGAACCGCTTGCCGCGCGTGCGACCGATCAGGGTCAGCCCCGCCTGGCGCGCCAGCTCCACGCCCCAGCCGGTAAAGCCGGAGCGTGACACCAGGATCGGGATTCCCATGCGCACGGTCTTGATGACCATCTCCGAGGTCAGCCGTCCCGTGGTGTAGAAAATCTTGTCGCCGCCGGTGATGCCGTGGCGGTGCATGTAGCCCGCGATCTTATCCACCGCATTGTGGCGGCCGACATCCTCCATGTAGACCAGCGGCTCGTCCCGCCAGCACAGCACGGCACCATGGATCGCGCCCGCCTCCAGGTAGAGCGAGGGCATGGTGTTGATCGCGTGCGCAAGCCGGTAGAGCCATGACGTGCGCAGCTCGGAGGCAGGAAGGCGAACACCCTCGATCACCTCCATCAGATCGCCGAACGCGGTGCCCTGGGCGCAGCCGGAGGTCTGGGTCTTCTTCCTCAGCTTCTCCTCGTAGTTGGTCTTGCGCTCGGTCCGCACCACCACGACGGCGATTTCTTCGTCGTAATCGATGCCGGTGATCACATCGTCGGGCCGCAGCATCCCCTGATTGAGGAAGTAGCCGACCGCGAGATCCTCGGGGTAGTCGCCGATCGTCATCGCGGTGACGATCTCCTGCCCGTTCAGGAACAGAGTGAGCGACCGCTCCACCGGCACCCTCGTCTCGACCACGCAACCGGCCTCGTTGGTACCGGCGAGGCTCACGGTCAGGCGGGGGTCGTCCGGGTTGGGCCGGACACGAATGCGGTCGGGCAGAGCCAGGTCGCGCATCGCGCGCGGTCCAATACTACTCCGCCGCCTGCTTGGGGGCGTCCTGCAACTCGGCCGCCTTCGCCTCGACCAGCGCCACCACGTGCTCGATCATCTCCGCGGCCGCGATCGGGTGGTCCTGCTTGCCGGCGCGATAGACCATGTGCCGCCCGGCGCCGCCGCCGGTCAGCCCGATATCGGTCATCAGCGCCTCGCCCGGCCCGTTCACCACACAGCCGATGATACTGAGCGTGAGCGGGGTTTCGATATGCGCCAGTCGGTCTTCCAGCGTGCGCACCGTCTCGATCACGTTAAAGCCCTGCCGCGCGCAGGACGGGCAGGAGATCACCTTCACCCCGCGGTGGCGGATGCCGAGTGCCTTGAGCAAATCCCAGCCGACGCGCACCTCCTCCTCCGGCTCGTCGGAGAGCGAGACGCGCAGCGTGTCGCCGATGCCGGCCCAGAGCAGGGTGCCCAGGCCCACCGCACTCTTGACCGTGCCCATGCGCCGGCCGCCCGCCTCGGTGATGCCGATGTGCAGCGGATGGTCGCAGACCTCGGCAAGCTGCTGGTAGGCGGCGACGGCGAGGAACACGTCCGACGCCTTCACGCTGATCTTGAACTCGTGGAAGTCGTGGTCCTGCAAAATCCGGGCGTGATACAGGGCACTTTCCACCAGCGCCTCGGGGTTCGGCTCGCCGTATTTCTCCAGCAGGTGCTTCTCCAGGCTGCCGGCATTGACGCCGATCCGCATCGAGCAGCCGTGATCGCGCGCCGCCTTCACCACCTCGCGCACCCGCTCGTCGCTGCCGATATTGCCGGGATTGATGCGCAGGCACGCCGCCCCGCTCTCCGCCGCCTCGATCGCCCGGCGGTAGTGGAAGTGGATGTCGGCGACGATCGGCACCTCAACCTGTGGCACGATCTGGCGCAGCGCGAGCGCACTCTCGCGATCCGGGCACGAGACGCGCACGATGTCGGCCCCGGCCGCCTGCGCCCGCCGGATTTGCGCCACGGTTCCGGCGACGTCGGTGGTCAGCGTGTTGGTCATGGTCTGCACGCTGATCGGCGCGCCGCCGCCCACCGGCACCCGGCCGACATGGATCTGCCGCGACGCGCGCCGCTGGATATCCTGGTACGGACGAAGGCTCATCAGGCTGCTCCGGCGATCTCTGGACCGCAGATGGGGGCGTCGGTCGCCCGCTTCTACCGCGCGGCCGGCGGGGCGGTCGAGCCGGGCGGCGCCGGGCCGCCCTGGTTGAGGAGCGCCGGATCGAGCGGCAGATCGCGCCGCACCGCACCGGAACTGCCGAGCGGGGCGCCCGCCACCCCGTCCACCACCAGTTCGACCCCGCCCGCATTGCCGGTGGTGAGCAGCAGTTGCGGCTGGTCGGTCGGCACCGGCCAGGTCTCGCCGGGACGCAGCACGCGGTTGAGCAGCACGCGGCCCTGCTTCTCGCGCACCTGCACCCAGGCATCGGCGGTCGCGCGCAGCAGCATATGGGGGCCGGCCGGTGCCGCGCCGCTGACGGGCGGGGGGTTGGTCGCGGTGGGTTGCGGGTTCGCAAGCACGTTGGCGGCGGTGGCGGATGCGGGCGGCGGCATGGCAGCGGCCGCCTGCGTCGGCGGCACGTCGGGCAGCGGCGGCGCCGCCGGCTCAGGGGCGACCACCGGCTTGGCAGTGACCGGGTGGATCGTGGCCGAGTGGGCAGCGGCCGGGTGGGTGGCGGCCGGCGGTCTCGGCGCGGGCAGCATCGAGGCAACCTGCGGCGAGGGCGTGGTTGCGGCGGTTCCGCCGCCGGCAGTCGCGGCCAGCCGGGCCGGCACCTCCGGCACTGTCCGCGCTGCCTGCCGGTCCGAGGCCGAGAAATGATACCAGCCCACATAGGCCCCGATCGCCAGCACGACGCCCACCAGCGCCACCGCCCCGGCCGGCACGCCGCGTTCAGGCACCGGCGCCGGGAAGCTCAGCTCGGTCTTGCGGCTGACCTCGGCGGTCTCGGCGCGGAACCGGCGGGAGACCTCGTCGGGGTCGAGGCCGAGCGCACCCGCATACGTCCGCAGAAAGCCGACGGCATAGGTGTTGCCCGGCAAGTCGGCGAGACGCCCCTCCTCGATCGCTGCGAGATAGGCTTGTTTGATCCGCAGCCCCGCCGCGACCGCCGGCAGGTCCCAGCCCAGCCGCTCGCGTGCGGTGCGCAGCTCCATGCCGACGCGCCAGCCGTTCGCCGCAATGGTCTCGCTCGGTTCAGGCGCCGGCCCTCTGCTCATGCGGACACCAGCCAAATCGTTCCCGTGCGGGCGCACCCGCCCAGCGTGCGGGCGCATCTAACCCCAGACGGCAACCCTTGCCAACGGTTGCACCGCCCGCACCCGCGTCACACCGGCACCTCCCGCTCCCGGCACCACGCGAGCAGCGGCTCGCGCAGACTGCGCTCGGCGCTGCCGGTCTGGCGGACCGAGCGCAGCACGGCGCGGAACGCACCAAGGTCGGTCGCCGCCAGCGCCGCCTTCACGGCCAGCAGGGCTGCTGCCGGCATCGATAGCGTGGTGATGCCGAGAGCCGCCAGCACCAGCGCATCGAGCTCGTTGCCCGCCGCCCCGCCGCACAGCGAGAGCGGCACCCGCGCTGCCGCCGCCGCGATCCGCACGTGGTCCAGCACGTCGAGCACCGGGGCGGAGAGGAAGTCGTAGCGCCCGGCCAGCGCCGCGCTGCCACGGTCGGCCGCGAACAGGAATTGCAGCAGGTCGTTCGAGCCGATCGAGACGAAATCGATTTCGGACAACAGCTCCTCGAGCTGCCACAACAGCGCCGGGACCTCCAGCATGGTGCCGATTTCGAGACGGGAGGGCGCCGGGTCGGCCCGCGCCGCCTCGGCGGCGAGCAGCGCCCGCGCGGCGCGAAACTCGTCGATCGTCGCCACCATCGGAAACATGATCGAGAGCGGGCGCCCGCGGGCGCCGAGCAGCAGCGCGCGAAGCTGCCGCCGCAGCAGCGCCGGACGGTCGAGGCCGATGCGCAGCGACCGCCAGCCCATCGCCGGGTTCTCTTCGGGGGGCCGCGGCGCGCCCGGCAGCAGCTTGTCGCCGCCGAGATCGAGGGTGCGAAACAGCACCGGCCGCTCGCCCGCCACGTCGAGCACGCTCGCGTAGAATGCCGCCTGCTCGGCGAGGCCGGCGACCGAGCCGCGCGCCAGCATGGCGATCTCGGTGCGGAACAGGCCGATGCCGTCCGCCCCGGTGGCGTCGAGCTGGTCGAGTTCCAGCCGCAGCCCGACGTTCAGCATCAGCCGCAAGGGCACGGCGTCGGCGGTGCGTGCCGGGCGGTCGCGCAGCGCCGCCCAGCCGACCGCGCGGGCGTGACGGGCTTCAAGCGCGCGGCCATAGGTCGACAGCAGCTCGGCCTCGGGGCGCAGGATCAGCAGGCCCTCGTCAGCGTCCAGCACCGCCTCGTCGCCCGCCTCGGCGGCATCGACGGCGCCCCCCGCGGCCCCCAGCGCCGGCAGACCGAGCGCACGGGCGAGGATGGCGGCATGGCCGTTGGGACTGCCCTCCTCCACCACCACCCCGGCGATGCCGCGGCCGTGCCAGTCGAGCAGTTGCGCCGGGCCGAGCCGGCGGGCGAACAGGATCGCCCCGCGCGGCACCTCCGGCACCGCCACGTCGCCGTCCAGCGCCGCCAGCAGCCGGCTGGCCAGATCCTCCAGGTCGGCGAGCCGCTCGCGCAGATAGGGATCGGCGATGTGGCGCATCCGCTCGCGCAGCTCGCCGGCGACGCGCTGCACCGCCGCCTCGGCGGTCAGCCCGCCCGCGATCGCCTCGGAGACGCGGCGCATCCAGCCGGCATCGGCCGCGATCAGGCGATAGGCCTCGAGCACGTCGCGCGACGCCTCGCCCGCCGGCGCGCGCTCGGCGATCAGCGCATCGAGTTCCCTGGCGCATGGTGGCGGCAGCAGTCCGCAGGCGCGCGAGCTCGGCCGCGGTATCCTCGGCCACCAGCGGGCGCGCCCGCGGGGCGGCACCGCGCAGCACCACCGGCCCGATCGCAATGCCGGGGGCGAGCCGGGCGCCCTCGAACTGGCGCGGCACGGTGGCACCCACGCCCTCCTCGGCGCCGTCGGTGGCGCCGGACGCGACCAGCAGCTCGGCGAGCAGCATCGCCACCGTCTGCAGCAGCTCGACCTCGTCCTCGGCGTAGAGCCGGGGCGAGCGGTTCTGCACCGCGAGCACGCCCACATTCCGCCCGGCGCGGCGCACCGGCACCGCGAGCAGCGAGGCGTACGGTTCCTCGCCGGTTTCGGGGCGATAGGCAAAGGCGGGATGGTTCTGCGCGTCCGGCAGGTTGAGCGGCTCGCCGGTCGCGGCGACCAGACCGATGATCCCTTCGCCCACCCGCAGCCGCGTTCGCCCCACCGCATCGGGCCGCAAGCCCACGGTCGCGACCAGTTCCAGGATCTCGCCCGGCCGCATCGCATAGACCGAGCACACCTCGGCGACCAGTTCGGCCGCGACCAGACGCACCAGCTCGCCGAGCGGGGCGGTCCCGCGCGCCATCGTCTCGCGCAGCGCCGCGAGCAGGCGGCGGGTGGAACTCATGCCGGCCGGTCGGGCCGGGCCACGGTCAAATGCCGGCCGCCCGCGCGGCAAGCGCCGTCTCGGCCTGGGCCACCAGCTCGGCGATGATCTCGGCCGTGGTCTGCTCGCGCGTGACCATGCCGACCGACTGGCCGGCCATCACCGAGCCCTCCTCGACGTCGCCCTCGATCACGGCGCGGCGCAGCGCGCCGGCCCAGAACCGTTCGACCGAGAGCTGCGCCGCCTCGCGGGAGAGCTCGCCCGCCTCCAGCCGGCGCAGGGTCTCGGCCTGGTGGGCGCGGAAGTGACGCGTGCCCGCATTGGCGAGGCCGCGCACCGGGATCACCGGCAGCCGCTCGTCGAGCTGCACCGAGGGCAGCGCGTCGCGAGCGGAGGCGCGGATGAATGCCTGCTTGAAGCGCGGGTGCGCGATCGACTCGGTGGCGGCGGCGAAGCGGGTGCCGAGCTGCGCCCCCGCCGCGCCCATTTCCAGGTAGGCAAGGATCGCCTCGCCCCGGCCCAGACCGCCGGCGACGAATACCGGCACCTCCCGCATCACCGGCAGGATTTCCTGCGCCAGCACCGTCAGCGATACCGGGCCGATATGGCCGCCCGCTTCCGACCCCTCGATCACCAGCGCGTCCGCGCCGAGCCGCACCACCCGCTTGGCAAGCGTGAGCGCCGGGGCGAAGCAGACCAGCTTGGCGCCGCCGTCCTTCACCGCGCGCACCGCCGCCCCCGATGGCAGGCCGCCGGCCAGCACGATGTGCCCGACCCGGGCCGCGAGGCAGACCCCGATCAGATCGTCGAGCGACGGGTGCATGGTGATGAGGTTGACGCCGAACGGCTTGTCGGTCAGCGCCTGGGTACCGGCGATCTCGGCCGCGAGCTGCGGCGGCTCCATCGCCCCGCACGCGATCACGCCGAAGCCGCCGGCATTCGAGATCGCGGCGACCAGGTGCCGCTCGCTCACCCAGGTCATCGCCCCGCCCATGATCGCGACCCGGCAGCCGAGGAACGCAGCGCCGCGCGCCCACAGCCGATCGAGCGTCGCCGCCGCCACACGAAGACTCGGATCGGGCGGGATCACATCACGCGGCATCGAGGCCATAGGCGGTATGCAGCGCCCGCACCGCAAGCTCGGTGTATTCGGCGCCGACCAGGACACTGACTTTTATTTCACTCGTCGAGATCACCTGGATGTTGATCGACTTCTCCGCCAGCGCCCGGAACATCGTGCTCGCGACGCCCGCATGGCTGCGCATTCCTACGCCGACCACGCTGATCTTCGCCACGTCGGGGTCGGCGACGACTTCGCGGTAGCGCAGGCTGTCGCGCAGCTCGGCCAGGATCGCCTGCGCGCGGGCGAGGTCGGCGCGGCCGACCGTGAAGGTCATGTCGGTGCTGCCTTCGGCCGAGACGTTCTGCACGATCATATCGACGTTCACGTTGGCCGCGGCGAGTGGGCCGAACAGGGCAGCGGCGATGCCGGGCCGGTCGGGCACGTGGCGCAGCGTCAGCTTCGCCTCGTCGCGCGAATAGGCGATCCCCGAGACGATCGGCTTTTCCATGATCTCCTCCTCGTCCACCACCAGCGAGCCGGGCGCATCGGTGAAGCTGGAGAGCACCTGCACCCGCACCCGCTGCTTCATCGCCAGCTCGACGCTGCGGGTCTGCAACACCTTGGCCCCGACCGAGGCCAGCTCCAGCATCTCCTCATAGGCGATGCGTTCCAGCTTGCGGGCGCGCGGCACGATGCGCGGGTCGGTCGTGTAGATGCCATCGACGTCGGTGTAGATGTCGCAGCGGTCGGCGCCCAACGCCGCGGCCAGCGCGACCGCGGAGGTGTCGGACCCGCCGCGGCCGAGAGTGGTGACGCGACCGGCGGGGCTGACGCCCTGAAAGCCGGTGACGATCGGCACCTGGCCGCGCTGCATCCGACGGATCAGCTCCTCGCCCGCGATGGTGTCGATCCGCGCCTTGCCGTGGCCGTCATCGGTGCGGATCGGGATTTGCCAGCCGGCCCAGGATCGCGCCTCGACCCCGGCCTCCTGGGCCGCGATCGCGAGCAGCCCGGCCGTGACCTGCTCGCCGGTCGCGAGCACGGTGTCGTATTCGCGGGCGTCGTGCATTGGCGCCAATTGCTGGCACCAGGCGACCAGCTGGTTGGTGACGCCGGCCATCGCCGAGACCACGACGGCGACCTCGTCGCCCGCCGCCACCGCACGCTGCACGCGGCCGGCGACGGTGCGGATGCGGTCGAGATCGGCGACCGAGGTGCCGCCGAACTTCATCACGATGCGCGCCATCGCTCCTTGATCCGGGAGGTCCTGCCGCGGTTGCAGGCGCGGCGGGTGCGGATCACATACCGGCGCAAGCAGACCCGGTGCAAGCATGCCAACGGCAGCGACGGCAGGGACGGTCACGGCGGCCGAGATCGCCCGCTTCGACGCGCTGGCCGCGCGCTGGTGGGACCCGCGCGGCCCGATGCGGCCGCTGCACGCGATGAACCCGGCCCGGATCGGCTGGATCGAGGCCCGCCTGGCGCAGCACTTCGGCGACCGTCGGGTGCGGCTGCTGGATGTGGGCTGCGGCGGCGGGATCGCGGCCGAGGCGCTGGCGCGGCGCGGGCATGACGTGCTCGGGCTGGATGCCGCGGCCGCCGCCGTGGCGGCGGCCGAGTGCCACGCCGCCGGCCAGGACCTACGGCTTGCCTATCGGGTGGGATCACCCGAGGTGCTGCTGGCCGAGGGTGCCCGCTTCACGGCGATCACGGCGCTCGAGGTGATCGAGCACGTGCCCGATCCCGGCCGGTTCCTGCGTGTGCTGGCCGGATTGCTGGAACCGGGCGGGTTGCTGCTGCTCTCGACGCTGAACCGGACGCTGCGTTCGCTGCTGCTGGCCAAGATCGGGGCCGAATACGTGCTGCGGCTGCTGCCGGCCGGGACCCACGACTGGCGGCGGTTTGTCACGCCGGTCGAACTCGGCAGGCTCGGTGCTGGAGCGGGGCTGCGCGTCACCGACACCGCCGGGCTCACCTTCGATCCGGTGCGGGGCACCTGGCGGGTCGGGCGCGACCTGTCGGTGAACTACCTGGCGGCATTCGCTGGGCCGGAGCGGGGCGATCGCACTTAGACTAGACAGGCGGCGGAACATCCATTTCTTTCGGTCCGGGTGTGACGAAGTCGTGGATGGTCGGCCTTCACCGACCATGACCGCGGGGACGCGTCGATGCGTTCGGCGGCCGGTAGAAAAACAGGGCCGGATCAGGGTCGCCGCCGGCTGAAAACAGGGCTGGAGCAGGTCCGCTACCGGCTTGAAAACAGTGCTGGATCAGGTTGCCGGCTCCTGAGAACAGGGTTTTATCAGGCTCACTTCATCGCTTGGCAGCCTCCTCCTCGGCCTCGGCCTCCATCATCTCCTCCTCGTCCTCCTCGGCGATCAGTTCGTCCAGCTCCGCGTCCGAGAGCTGCTGCAGGTCCTCCGCCGGCCGGATCGGCTCCGCCCGCCCGGGCCGCCCGTAGGCGCGATCGAGCAGCAGCGACGTCGCCATCACCCGCGCCCCCGTCGGCTTCGTGTCATCGCGCGCAATCGCGAACAGCGCCTTGACCAACTGCGGCGCCATCTCGCGCACCTGCTGGCGTAGCGCGTAGGCGCCGCGCGGCCGGCCACCCGGGTTGCCGCTCACCCCGGCCACAAACCGTCCGTATGCATCTCTCATGAGTGAACCCCCCTGGCCCGCAACCGCCGCCACGGCAACGGCGCGGGATGTCGAATGTCCCTGCTTCTGGTGTCCAATATAACATTAGCTCGGAAGGAGGTCAATGATTATAACAACGGCGGGAACCGCAGCGTGACGCGCAACCCCGGCCGATTGTCGTGCAGTTGCAGCGTCGCACCGTGCAGGTCGGCGACCGCCTTGACCAGCGCCAAGCCGAGGCCGCTGCCCGGCGTACCCCGGCTGGCGTCCAGCCGCACAAACCGGCGCAGCACGCGTGCGCGCGCCTCGGGCGGGATGCCGGGTCCGTCATCGGCGACCGTCAGCACGACCCCGTCCCCATCACGCCCGGCCGAGAGCCGGATGCGGCTGCCCGGCGGCGTGTGGCGTAGCGCATTCTCGATCAGGTTCGCGATCATCTGCCCGAGCAGGTCGGCATCGCCCGCGATGCAGAGGCCGGGAGGGGCCTCCACCGTCAATGCGTGCCCGGTGTCCTCGGCACTCGGCCCGTAGGCGTCCGCGAGCCGCAGCAGCAGGGCCGCGGGATCGACCGACGCGAATCCGGCTCGCCGCTCCTGCGCCTCGATCTGGGCGATCCGCAGCAATGCGTTGAAGGTGGCGATGATCGCATCGGTCTCGACCAACGCGCGTTCGATCCCGGCGCGCAGGGCCGCCGCATCATCCGCCTGCCTCGCACTTCGCTCCAGACCCTGACGCAGCCGTCCGAGCGGCGTGCGCAAATCGTGCGCCACATCGTCCGTCACCTGCCGCAGCCGGTCCGCGAGCGTGCCGATCCGGTCCAGCATCAGGTTCACCGCCTGCCCGATGCGCGCGATTTCGCCGCCGCCCGGGATCGCGGGGATGCGCCGGCCAAGCTCTCCGGCGCCGATCCGCCCGGCCTCGTCGGAGATCAGCGCCACCCCGCGCAGCACCCGCCTGCCGGCCAGCGTGCCGAGGCCGAGGCCGAGCACGAAGATGCCGATTTCGGTCCAGACCAGGCCGGAGAGGAAAATCTCCTCGAGATCGGCGAGCCGCACCGGGCTGCGCCCGACCAGCAGCCGCCAGCCGTTGGGCAGGGTCCGCGCCTCGATCCGCAGCACGCCGTCCTCGACCGCGTCGCCGGCAGCGGCGCGCTGCCAGGAAAGCCCGGTCTCGGCGGAGATGGCGGACGGCAGGTTGCCGGCGACCCGATGCCCCGCCGCGTCGCGCAGGAGATAGAAATCCTGCCCCTCGTTCGCCGTCTCGACCCGCCGCTCGATGGCAGCGGCCAGCCCGGTCGGTCCCTGGTCCTCGAACGAGCTGACCAGCGTGCGCGCATCGAGTGCGATCCCGCCGTCGAGCTGTGCGAGCACCCGCGCACGCGCGCCCACGAACAGCAACACGAACACCACCGCCGTCGCCAGCCCGAACACGACGGCATTGGCGAGCGCCAACCGAAACGCGGTGGTGCCGACGAATCCCGGGACCGCGATCCTAATCCGGCGCACGGATCACGTAGCCGGCGCCGCGCACGGTGTGGATCAAGGGCGCGCCGAAGCCGCGCTCGATCTTGGCGCGCAGCCGGCTGATGTGGGTATCGACCACGTTCGTCTGCGGGTCGAAATGGAACTCCCAGACGCCTTCCAGCAGCATCGTGCGCGTCACCACCTGGCCGGCGTGGCGCAGCAGGAACTCCAGAAGCTGGAACTCGCGCGGCTGCAAGTCGATCGGACGCCCCGCGCGCTGCACGCGCCGCGCCAGCAAATCCATCTCCAGATCGCCCACCCGCAGCACCGTCTCGGGCGCGGTGCCGTGCGGGCGGCGGGCGAGTGCGGTGACGCGCGCCAGCAGCTCGGCGAACGCGAACGGCTTGACCAGGTAGTCGTCGCCGCCCGCCTCCAGCCCGCTCACGCGGTCGGGGACCGAGCCGCGGGCGGAGAGGAACAGCACCGGCATGGTCACGCCCGCGGCGCGGATCGTGCGCACCAGGCCGACGCCGTCGATCCCCGGCAGCATCCGGTCCACCACCGCGACCGCGTAGCCGCCGCCGGCGGCGTGGAACAGCCCGTCGCGGCCGTCGCGCGCGACATCGACCGCGTGGCCGGCCTCGCGCAGCCCGTCGGCGATGTAGTCGGCGGTCTCGGCGTCATCCTCGATCACCAGGATTTTCATGTGGCCCCCAGGGCGCGATTCGGGGTGCGATCCGGTGCCGGCCGGGAGGCCGGCACCGGGGTCGGATGGGTCAGTCGCTCTCGGCACCCTGGTCCTGGCCGCCGTGCTCGTGATCCGGGCCGTTGCCCTCGTGCTGGCCGCCGTGTCCGCTGTCGTTCGCTTCCTGGTCGGATTCCTGCGTTTGTAGCTGCGCGAGTTGGATCGGCTTGCCGCTCTGCGCATCGATGCCGAACGTGCGGCTGCCGCCGTTCGCTCCCACCACATCGACGCTCACCGCCAGCCGGCCCTGATCGAGCGTGTAGCCGCCCTCCAACGCGCGGCCCTGCCCGGCGGCCTCGGCCGACTGCACCGCATCCGCGAGCGGGGTCTGCGCCCCGGCCGCCTGCCCGATCGCGGAGGCCGGCAGCCCGTCGGCCGCGACCGCGTTCGGGCCGGCGGGGCCGGCCATTGTCGCCGCACCCGTGGTCGGGTTGACGTCCACCTTGCTCAGCGCGCCGGCCGAGCTGGCGACCAGCACTTCGTAGGCGTTGAGGGTCGCGGTGTGCTCCAGCCCGAACGAGATGGCGCGACCGCCGGCCTTGGCTTCGGCGGCACGGATCGCGGCCTCTGGTGCCACGTGCGCCGCCTGCACGGCGGCGGTCTCGGCCTGCTCGTTGGTGGTGGGTGCGGCGTTGGCGGCGGGCGCCGCGAGCGCAGGGACGACGAACGCGGGGGCGGCGAGCCCCATCGCGAGCACGGCGCCGAGCGCGAGCCGGCGCGGGGTGAGAGTGGGTAGCGACATTTTGGTCTCCTTTGCACCGGGCCTGCGAAGCCGCCCGAGAAGGCCAAGATGGGGAGGGCAACCTTCGGGCACGCTCGCCGGCGCTATACGGATCGGTATAGCGGCGCGGTCAGGAGGTGGCGTCGATGATGTGGCGAAATGTCGCGATCGTCGGGGCGAGCCACGGCTCGCTGCTCATCCGAGCACCACGATCTGCGGCCGGATGTGCGCCAGGAACGCGCTCTCTTCGCGCGGCATCGGCTGGATGTCGGGATCGAGATCGAGCGCCCAGCACGCCGCCTCGGCGAAGCGCCACGCATCCGACTGCGCCTCGATCGGGAAATCGAGCAGCAGGTCGATGTCGCTGTCGTGCCGCAGCGCGTCGCGCGCCGCCGAGCCGAACAGCAGATAACGCCCGCCATGCGCGCGGGCATACTCGGCGAGCCGCGCGCGCAGGCCCGGCAGCACCGACCGCCGGCGCGCCACCTCCGCCGCCCTGCGCTCCGTGATCGTGACGACCGCGCCCGCCATCGCGCCTCGTATGCCGTGTCGCCCCGGCGGGCGGACCTAGGCCCCGCTATCGCTGGAAGGTGAGTCATTACGCAACATGCCCCGTCATCGCGAGGAGCGGGGCGACGACGCGATCCAGGCGCGCCGCACGGTGCCTCCCGCCTGGATCGCCACGCCGCCAAGCGGCGGCTCGCGATGACGAAGGTGATGTTTCGCTCTCTACCGAGGCCGGACACTATCGCACCCGGTTCACCACCAGCTCGCTCACCACCGTCGCATCGGCCAGCGTGGAGGTGTCGCCCAGGCTGCTCGGTCTCGTCGGCGGCGATCTTGCGCAGGATGCGGCGCATGATCTTGCCGCTGCGCGTCTTGGGCAGTGCCGGCGCCCACTGGATCGCATCGGGCGAGGCGATCGGACCGATCTCGCGCCGCACCCACGCCACCAGCTCGAGCCGCAGCCCATCCGAGGGCTGCTCGTCCGCGATCAGGGTCACATACGCATAGATGCCCTGGCCCTTCAGCTCGTGCGGGAAGCCCACGACGGCCGCCTCGGCGACCTTGGGGTGGGCGACCAGCGCGCTCTCCACCTCGGCGGTCCCCAGCCGATGGCCGGAGACGTTGATCACGTCATCGACCCGCCCGGTGATCCACCAGTAGCCGTCCGCATCGCGCCGGGCGCCGTCGCCGGTGAAATAGAGGCCGGGATAGGTGCTGAAATAGGTCTGCACGAAGCGCGCATGGTCGCCGAACACGGTGCGCATCTGCCCGGGCCAGCTATCGGCGATGCAGAGGTTGCCCTCCTTGGCCCCTTCCAGCCGTTTCCCCTCGGCATCGACCAGCACGGGTGCCACACCCGGCAGCGGCAGCGTCGCCGATCCCGGCTTGAGCGCGGTCGCCCCCGGCAGCGGCGAGATCAGGATGCCGCCGGTCTCGGTCTGCCACCAGGTATCGACGACCGGGCAGCGCTCCTCGCCCACCACGCGGTAGTACCACAGCCACGCCTCGGGATTGATCGGCTCGCCGACGGTGCCGAGGATGCGCAGCGATTTGCGGCTGGTGCGGCGCACCGGCGCCTCGCCGTCGCGCATCAGCGCGCGGATCGCGGTCGGCGCGGTATAGAAGATGTTGACCTTGTGCTTGTCCACCACCTGCCAGAAGCGCGAGCTGTCCGGGTAGTTGGGGATGCCTTCGAACATCACCGTGATGGCGCCGTTCGCGAGCGGGCCATAGACGATGTAGGTGTGCCCCGTCACCCAGCCGACGTCGGCGGTGCACCAATAGACCTCGCCCGGCTGGTAGTCGAACACCAGCCGGTGCGTGAACGCCGACCACACCAGATAGCCGCCGGTGGTGTGCAGCGCGCCCTTGGGCTTTCCGGTGCTGCCCGAGGTGTAGAGGATGAACAGCGGATCCTCCGCCCCCATCGGCTCGGGCGCGCACTCGGCCGAGGCTTCGGCGAGCAGCTTTGCATAATCGTGGTCGCGCCCCGGCTGCATCGGCACGGCGGCCCCGGTCACGCGCACGACGATCACGTTGGCGATCGTCGGGCACTGCGCGAGAGCCGCGTCGGCATTGGCCTTGAGCGCCACCCGCCGCCCGCCGCGCCGTCCCTCGTCGGCGGTGATCAGCAGCGTGCTGGTGCAATCCTGGATGCGGTTGGCGAGGCTGTCGGGCGAGAAGCCGCCGAACACGACGGAATGGATGGCACCGATCCGCGCGCAGGCGAGCATCGCGACCGCCGCCTCCGGCACCATCGGCATATAGATCGTGACCACATCGCCGCGCTTCGCGCCGAGGCGCTTCATCGCGTTCGCCAGCCGGCAGACCTGCTCGTGAAGCTGGCGGTAGGTGATCGCCTTCGACTGCGCGGGGTCGTCGCCCTCCCACAGGATCGCCGTCTGATCGCCGCGCGCCGCGAGATTGGCGTCGAGGCACACCGCCGAGGCGTTCAGCACCCCGTCCTCGAACCAGCGGATCGAAACGTCGCCCGTGAAGCTGGTGTTCTTGATCCGGGTGGGTGCGCGCATCCAGGCGATGGCGCGCGCCTGCTCGGCCCAGAACCCGTCCGGGTCGGCGGCGGCGCGCTCGGTCATGGCGCGATAGCCGGCGGCATCGACATGGGCACGCGCGGCGATTGCGGGCTTCACTTCGATCAGGTCGTCGGACATCTCGCTCCCTCATCTTCTGCTGGGCTGGACGTGCCGGAGCCTACAAGCCCGGGCGCCTCCGGCACCAGGAACGCTGCCAGGCGCCGGCGGATCGGTGAAGCGAGGACGGCGTCGCGCGTGGCGGTTGTGCCTGACCCGCATCAACCCTCAAATGGTTGCGGCGCCGGAGGTGGTCTCCGGCGCCGCCCCTCACCGCCGGGGGCTATCCGGCGGCAGTCGGAGAAGCAAGCGATGAACGACCATCGCCGGCTTCTGCCGGTGATATTGGTCACCTTATCCATGAGGATCAAGGTGATCATACGTCGCCGGTAGAGGTCAGGGCCAGCCCTTTGCGGGCTGGCCCGCTTCTCTGACGCGCCGCCCGCCCTACAGCCCGGCCGCCTCCGGCACCAGGATCACCCCGTCCCGCAGCGCCGCCGGCACCGCCTCCAGCGAGCGGCCGGCGCAGGGGCCGCGCAGGCAGAACCCGTCCTCGATGCGGAACTCGGCGCCGTGCGTCGAGCAGACGATGCGATCGCCGCGGCGTGAGGAACCGGTCCGGCACCCAGTCGAGCGGCACGCCAAGATGCGGGCAGGAATTGACATAGACGACGATGCGCCCGCCGCGGCGCACCGCGAACAGGCCGGTGAACCCGCCCGGCGCCGGGCCGAACCCGCGCGCCCCGCCGTCGGGGATTTCTTCCACGTGGCACAGCGCCCTCATCCGCGCGGCAGCCCGCCGAGCCGGCAGATATGCCGCCAGTGCGCCGCCGAGACCGGCAGCACCGAGAGCCGCCCCTGGCGGATCAGCAGCAATCCGTCGAGCGCCGGGTCGGCCTTGATCGCGGCGAGCGTCACCGGGCGCGGCATCGGCGCCACGGCGCGCATATCGACGCACACCCAGTCGCCGCCCTCGGCCGTCGGATCGGGATAGGCCGCGCGCGCCACCTCGACGATGCCCACGATCTCCTTGCCCACCTGCGAGTGGTAGAAGAACGCCCGGTCGCCGACCGCCATCGCCTTGAGGTAGTTTTTGGCGGCATGGCTGCGCACGCCGGTCCAGGGCTCGACGCCGCGCGCCACCTGCTGATCCCAGGAGAAGGCGCCGGGTTCGGTTTTCACCAGCCAATAATTCATCGCCCCTCCCTCATGGCCCGTCATTCACTCCGCCAGCTCGCCATCCTTGAACACGGTGCGGAAGGGGCGGATCATGGTGCTCTCGAACAGCCCGGCCTTGGCATAGGGGTCGCCGGCGGCGAAGCCTTCGGCGGCGGCGCGATCGGCGACGTCGACCAGCAGCAGGCTGCCGCAGAACCGCCCGTCGATATCGAGCAGCGGGCCGGCCTGCACCAGCTTGTCCTTGTAGGTGGTGAGGTAGGCGAGATGGGTCGGCCGCGTCGCCAGTCGCAGCTCCTGGCTGGCCGGCTTGTCGGTGCAGACGATGGCGAACAGCATGACGGTCTCCGGGAACGCCTACATGGTCGCGCCGAGCTGCCAGGGCGCGAACTCGGCGGCACCGAAATCGAAGCTCTCGCTTTTCGTCCGCTCGCCCGAGGCGACCCGCAGCATCATCTCGAAGATGCGGGTGCCGCATTCCTGCACGCTCTCCTCGCCGTCGAGGATGGTGCCGCAGTTGATGTCCATGTCGTCCGCCATGCGCCGGTACATCGGCGTGTTGGTCGCGAGCTTGATCGACGGCGCCGGCTTGCAGCCGAACACGCTGCCGCGGCCGGTGGTGAAGCAGACGAGATTGGCGCCGCCCGCCACCTGCCCGGTCGCCGCGACCGGATCGAAGCCGGGCGTGTCCATGAAGACGAAGCCGCGCGCCGTCACCGGCTCGGCGTAGCGCACCACGTCCACCAGATTGGTGCTGCCCGCCTTCGCCATCGCACCAAGCGATTTTTCGAGAATCGTTGTCAGGCCGCCCGCCTTGTTGCCGGGCGAGGGGTTGGCGTTCATCTCCGCCCCCTCGCGGGCGGTGTATTCCTCCCACCAGCGCATCAGCGCGACCAGCTTCTCGCCGACCTCGCGCGAGACCGCGCGGCGGGTGAGCAGGTGCTCGGCGCCGTAGGTCTCCGGCGTCTCCGACAGGATCACCGCGCCGCCGTTGGCGACCACGCGATCGCTGGCGGCACCGAGCGCCGGGTTGGCGGTGATGCCCGAATACCCGTCGGAGCCGCCGCATTGCAATGCGACCGTCAGCTCCGAGGCCGGCACCGGCTCGCGCACCACCCGGTTCGACTCGGCCAGCACTTCGCGCACGAAACCGATCGCGGCCTCGACGGTGCGGCGGGTGCCGCCCATCGCCTGGATGTCCATGTTGCGGATGCGGCCGGCGAGCCGCTGCTCCTCGATCAGCCCGCCGATCTGGTTGACCTCGCAGCCCAAGCCCAGCACGACGACATGGCTGAAATTGACGTGCCGCGCGTAGCCGGCAAGCGTGCGGCGCAGCACCCGCAGCGGCTCGCCCTCGGTCATGCCGCAGCCGCTCTTGTGGGTGAGTGCGACCACGCCATCGACGTTCGGGAAAATCGGCGAGCGGGTCGGCGCCGGTGAACGGGTTCTTCTTGAACGCGTCGGCGACCAGCCCCGCGACATGGGCGCTGCAATTCACGCTGGTCAGGATGCCGATGTAGTTGCGCGTCGCCGCCCGCCCATCGGCGCGGCGGATGCCCTCAAAGCTCGCGGGCTCGTTGGTCATCGCCGTCGGGCGGACATTGCTGCCGAACGCGTAGTCGCGCGCGAACGCCCCCATGCCGAGATTGTGGACGTGGACGTGCTCGCCGGGTGCGATCGGCGCGGTCGCGAAGCCGATGATCTGGCCGTAGCGGCGCACCGGCTCGCCCGCCGCGTGCGGCCGCACCGCAACCTTGTGCCCGGCCGGGATGCGGGTGGCGGCCGCGATGCCGGGGGCCACCTCCGCCCCCGGCAGCAGCGTCGTGCGCGCGATCACCACGCCGTCGTCCTCGGCCAGTCGGATCGTGAGCGGCGGGGCCATCACGCGGCGGCGACTTCGCCCGCGCCTTCGCGCACCTGGCGCACGGCGTCGCGGGCCGCGACCAGCATCAGGCCGCTGTCGTTCATGATCGTGACCAGGCGGAAGCCGAGCTTGATCGCCTTCGCGGCGTACGCGGTCGAGGCGCAATGGATGCCGGCGTACTGGCCGCGCTTCCTGGTCGCGGCGATCAGCTTTTCGTAGATCGCGATGAATTTCGGCTCGTCGCGGTCGAGCCGCGGCACCTCGCCCAACGAGAAGCTGAGATCGCTCGGGCCGACATAGATCGCATCGATGCCGGGCACGTCGAGGATGGCGTCGATATTGTCCACCGCCTCCTGCGTCTCGATCATCGGGATCACCAGGATTTCGTCGTTGGCGGTCTTCTGATAGTTGCTGGCGACCCCGTACATGGCGGCACGGATCGGGCCGTTGCTGCGCTTGCCGGCGGGCGGATAGCGGCAGTAGCTGACGAGCTGCTCGGCCTCGTGGCGGGTGTTCACCATCGGGCAGATGATGCCGTACGCGCCGCCGTCGAGCGACTTGCCGATGATGCCGGGCTCGTTCCACGGCACCCGCACCATCTGCGTCACGGGGTAGGATTGCGACGCCTGAAAGCACGCGACCATGGTGGGGTAGTCCTGCACGCCGTGCTGCATATCGACCGTGATGCTGTCCCAGCCGGCCTGCGCCATCACCTCGGCGGTGAAGCCGGACGGGATCGCGAGCCAGCCGTTGACCGCCGCCTTGCCCGCCTGCCAGCGCTGCTTGAGTTTGTTGGTCGCCACCTGCCGTTCCTCCGCGCTCCAGGGATTGCCACGCTAGGCGCGGGGGGTAGGAGCGTCAATTTGCGGCCCGGAGACGGCGGGCGCCGCGTTGACAGCGGGGCAGCACGGGGAAATGGTGCAGTGCCGTGCGGAGGGGTGCCCGAGTGGCTAAAGGGGACGGACTGTAAATCCGTTGGCGCACGCCTACGTTGGTTCGAATCCAACCCCCTCCACCATAGGTTGACGCGCTGCCTATGCGAACCGCCCCGGTCCGTAGGGCGACGGATCAATCCCGCCGGCCTGCCGTGTGATGAGTTGTGCGACGAGTTTTCCGCTCGGCGGGCCGCCCGTCATGCCGAAATGACCGTGGCCGAAGGCCAAGTAGAGGCCGGGCCGTCCCGGGGCCGGGCCGAGGACCGGAAGGCTGTCCGGCATCGACGGTCGAAAGCCCATCCAGTAGCGGGTCTCCCCCGGCTCCAGTTGCGGGAACAGGCGCCGCGCATGGTCCACCAGCACCTTGGCCCGGCGCTCGTCGGGAGGCGCATCCAGGCCGGCGATCTCCACCGTGCCGGCAATGCGAAGGCCATCCTCCATCGGGGTCAGGCCGAAACCGCGGCTCTTGTTCATGATCGGCAGGTGCGGCATCAGGTTTGGCGCGGGCAACATCGCGTGATAGCCGCGCTCGGTCTCGAGCGGGACGCGCACGCCGAGGGGATCCAGGAGCCGCTTCGACCAGGCCCCCGCCGCCACGACCACCTGCTCCGCAATCCGGTTCGAGAGGTTGGTCATCACCACGTAGCCGGTGCCGCCTTCGCGCGGGATCAGCTTCATGGCACGCTCGGCAATGATCTCCCCTCCGCCGCCGAGGAACAATTCGCCGAGCGTGCGGACCAGCCGCTGCGGACTGATGGTAAAGCCGTTTCCCGGCACGAACAGACCCCGGCTCACGTCGCGCGCCAGCCCGGGGAACATCTGGCGTAGATCGTCCGCGGTCAGCATCTCCGCCTCGATCTGATGCCGCTCGCGCAACTTGCGCTCGATGATGGCGACCTTGCTTTCCGTGTTTCCCTCCCAGACCTGCACCTGTCCGGCCTGCCGCACCAGCGCGTGGAAGCGTTCGGAGCCGAGAAGTTCCTGCCAGCACTCGAAGGTGCCGCGATGCAGCGCCCGCAAGGCATCCGAAATTGCCAGCACGCGGCGCATGCGGCTCGCGCTGACCCAGCGCGCGAGCCACGGCAGTGCATGCGGGAGGTAGCCAGGCCGCACGACCAGCGGCCCCATCGGATCCGAGAGCCATCCGGGAACCTTCTTCACCATGCCGGGGAGTGCGATGGGCACCACGGTGCCCGGACTGATGAGGCCGGCATTGCCGAACGAGGCCCCGCCCGCCGGCGGCAGCGGATCGATCACGGCCACCGGGACGTTCGATCGTTGCAAATAGAGCGCCGTCGAGAGTCCCACCACGCCGGCGCCAAGCACGATTACCCTAGGGTGCGTCGCGTTCATCGTTGAGTTCATGGATTGGCGACGAGCACGCGGGGCAGTCGCGTCAGCCGCTCCGAGCCGTTCTCGGTGACAAGCACGGTCTCGCTGAACGAAATGCCGGCGGCCGAGACATAGATATGAAACACCATGTTCGGCTCGATCCGCCAGTGCGCCTCGGGGTGGAAACTCCGCGTAAAGTCGCTGGTCCGTGGTCCCGCAGGCGAATAGAGGCCAAGCGTGTATCCGGTGATGTTGTCGAAGGTGTCGCGCAACCCCGACTTCAGAACGCCGTCTCGCAAGACGGCGTCAACCTCGCTGGCAAGGGCGCCTGGCCTGATCGCGGCGATCTGCCGATCCTGGAGCTGCGCCAGTTGCTCCGCATTCCGCAACAGCATCGGCGGCAATGATCCGACGACGGCACAGCGCATGAGCCGCGCGCTGTAGCCGGCCACCCGCGGCGTCAGCTCGACATGGACCACGTCCCCGTCCGATAGAGGGGCACCGTCAAGAGCGCCGTGGAGAAAATCCCACCCGCGCGCAGAAGAAATTGGTCCTGGTGGTCCCGGGTCGGCGCCCAGCTCCATGAACGCGTCCATCGCAGTCTTTGCCGCCGCGCGCTGCGTGGAGCCGCGCACGCTGGCCGCCAAGGTACGCCGCATCGCTTCGTCCGCAATCGCCGCTGCCTGCCGCAGCAGCGCGATCTCGGCGGGCGATTTCAGAAGGCGCAGCTCCGCGACAAGGGGACCAAGATCGACGAGACGGGCATTCGGGAGCGCTGCCTGAAGTTGCGCCAACCGGCGGGGCGGCATGCAATACGAACCGAGATCAACGCCGATGCCCCCATCGCCCGCGCCACGCGACGCGACGGCGTCGGCGAGACTCCGCATCGGGTCTTCCCAGTCCCGGAAGCTCCGTACGTCGGCGATCCACGTGCGCCGTCGGCATGGCCCGGCATCCAGGGCACGGATGACGATGAACGGTTCGCCGTTGGCCGGGATGCCGACACAGCGCCAGCGGTTCTCGGAATTGCCGTAGCCGGAGAGCCATGTCATCGCCTCGATCTCATCGAAGAGGGCGACGTCGACCCCAGCGTCGCACAGGCGCGCCCGCAAGCGCGCCACGCGCCCGGCAAACTCGTTCGCAGAAAAAGGCGGCTGCACCGCGGCTGCTGCATCGGATGTCATCGTCCTGCCTCCAAGCCGCGCCGTCGCCGCAACGCGGCATCCAACAGTAGAACAAGAGCCGTCACGCCGATCAAGAAGGCGCTCACCGCGGCGATGGTCGGCTCCACCTGAAGCAACAGACTGTTCCAGATACGCACGGGCAGCGTCTGAGTGCGGACCCCAACCAGAAACAGGGAGATGATGAGCTCATCAAACGAGGCGAGGAAAGCGAACAGAGCCGCCGAGATGATACCGGGTGCGGCCAGCGGCACCACCAGCCGCAGGAACATCCGCAATCGGCTGCTGCCGAGGCTCAGGGCCGCCCGCTCCAGGCTGACGTCGATACCTTGCAGTGTGGAAAGCAGGATCAACACCACGATGGGCATCGCGATGACCGCATGGCAACAGCCGATCCAGACGATATTGCCGACCAATCCCAGTCGCGCCGAAAGAAAGTACATGGCGATCGCGGTGATGACCGTCGGCACGATGATCGGCAGCAGCAGCAGCGAAAGCCAGAACTTCTTGGCGATCATCTCACGGCGGACCATGACGTAGGCCACGAGAAAACCTGCCACTGTCGAGATCGCGCAGGCGACGACCGCGATCTCCATGCTCGACCAGAGTGCTGCTCGCCACCCCGCACTGCGAAAGAAAATTGCGAACCAATGGAGCGATAGGGAATCCGGTGGAAACTTGAGATACCCCTGCCCGCTGAAGGCCAGGATGATAATGATCAGGATTGGCAGGACCAGGATCAGGCACATCAGCCCAACATAGATGGAGAGCACCCGTTGCGCGCTGCCTGCCGTCATTCAAGCCCCCATGAGGCGGCGGAGGTCCGTGACGCGGCAGTAGATGCTGTAGAGTACGAGCGTCACCGCCAGCAGGAACAGGGACATGACCGCGGCGCTGGTCCAGTCCAGCGTGATTTCGACGGAGCGCTCGATCAGCATTGCCACCATCACGTCCGATGGGCCGCCCATCAGGGCCGGCGTGATAAAGAAGCCGATGGAGAGGATGAACACGATGAGCGAGCCGGAGATCACGCCGTGCAGGCTCAGCGGCAGATAGACGCGCTGGAAGGCATAGAAGCCACTCGCGCCAAGTCCTCGTGCCGCGCGCAGCAGGCCGCTATCAATCGTCTTCATGGCCGCGAACAGGGTCAACACCATATAGGGCAACAGCACGTAGGCCATGCCGATAACGATGCTCAGCTTGTTGTAGAGCAGCGGCACTGGCGCACTGGTGATGTGGAGATATTGCAAGACCTGGTTGACGACCCCGTTACGGCCCAACAGCACCATCCAGGAATAGGTACGTACGATGACACTGGTGAAATAGGGGACGATGATGCACAGGATCACGAGCGAGAAGCGAAAACCCTGCCGGTTCGCGAGATAGTAGGCCATCGGGTAGCCTGCCAGCAGCACGAAGGCGGTTACAAGAAGAGAAATCCAGATCGTCGTCACGGTTGCCACCAGCATCGCCCGCGAGGTCACGACCAGCATGATGCGGTGCGGCAGCGCGGCGAGATTGCCGCTGCCGAACAGAGTTTGGCCAAGAAACCAGATGAGCGGCGCCAAAAATACCAGCGCCAGCATGGCGAATGCCGGCAGCATAAGCAGGATCGGAGGCGTGCCTGATCGCGCCCTGTGCATTGCTAGCTCGCAAGAATGAGGCTGTCCGCCTCGGACCAGCGGACCATGACGGGCCCGCCGAGAATAGCCACGTTCTCGCCGCCCAAATTCGGGACGTCCACCGTCACCTTGGTCGCCGCGCCAACCGAGACGTCGTAGCGGATGATGTTGCCGAGAAAGGAGCGCCGGCTCACACGACCCTGTAGTTGGTTCACCGTCGCGCCGGAGCAGTCTGGCGAATTGCCGGTGGACAGCGCAACCTGCTCGGGGCGGACGAACAGTGTCGCCGATGTCCCGCACGCGATTGCCGCGCCCGCCTGCGCCCGCAGGCGCAGCCCATCGGGGGTTCGCAGGGTCACGCAGCCGTTGGATCCGGCCTCGACACTCCCCGCAATGAGATTCGCCTCGCCCAGAAACCGCCCGACGAAGGCGTTTGCCGGCCGCGCATAAACGACAGTCGGTTCTCCGATCTGTTCGATCCGACCACGGCTCATGATGGCGATGCGGTCCGACATGTTCATCGCCTCTTCCTGATCGTGGGTGACATGGATGACCGTCATCCCGAGGCGGCGCTGGATGTCCTTGATCTCGACCTGCATCTGGTACCGCAGGTTCTTGTCGAGCGCGCCCAGCGGTTCGTCCATCAGCACGACGCTTGGGTGGAAGACGATCGCCCGGGCGATAGCAACCCGCTGCTGCTGCCCGCCGGAGAGTTGCCGGGAGAACCGGTCGGCGAAACGCTCGAGCTGCACTAGCTCCAACGCGGCGACAACGCGCCGGCGGATTTCGTCGGCCGGAAGATGCCGGGCGCGTAGCGGAAAGGCGACGTTCTCGAACACGTTGAGGTGGGGGAAGATGGCGTAGTTCTGAAATACCATTCCGAAGCCGCGGCGTTGCGGCGGGACATCGGCGATGTCCGCACCGTCCACCAGGATCCGTCCCGCATCCACGGCAGCAAAGCCGGCGATCATCATCAGGGTCGTTGTCTTGCCGGAGCCCGAGGGGCCGAGCAGAGAGAAGAACTCCCCCGGCCGGATCGCCGCATCGATCGCATCCACGACATTTTCTTCGCCGTAGCGCTTGGTGACGCCGCGCAGCTCGACCGCTCCCCTGGTCGGGGTCGCGGGCAGACTAGACAGAAACCGCCCCTGATCGGCCGTCATCGCGAGCCGCCGCTTGGCGGCGCAACCGTCATTGCGAGCGCGGCGAAGCAATCCAGGCTTGCGGCATGGAGCGAGCCGCCTGGATCGCCACGGCGCTTCGCGCCTCGCGATGACAATGAATACGCCCGACCGCTCCTACAGAACCCATTGCGACCAGGCTTGATCCACTTTGGTCCGGTTTTTGGCCCACCACTCGATGTCCTGCCGGAAGCCCTTGGATTTCGTCCATGGCAGTTTCGTCGCGGGGTCGAGGAGTTGCGGAGACAAGCCGGCGTACGCCTTCTTGTTCACGGGGATGGCCTTGTAGGCACGCAGCCAGCGTGCCTGAACCTCGGGGCTGAGGCTGTAGTCGATGAATTTCACCGCGGCTCCCACGGTCTTGGTACCCTTGGGGATGCCATAAGCCTGGGCCAGCACCTCGTTCTGATTCCACTGCGCGGCGAGCGGCGCGCCCTGGTCCGCGGCAACTTGCAGACGGGTGCTCCAAATCGCCCCCATGACCACTTCTTTGTCAGACAGCATTTCGGAGGAGAGCGCGCCGGTGTCCCAGAACTTCGGGATCGCAGGCCGTACGCGAGACAGCGACTTGAAGGCGCGGGCGATGTCGATCGGATAGAGCTTGTCCATCGGCACGCCATCGGCGAGGAGTGCGAACTCGAGGTTCGGTGAACCCGAAGCCATGCCCGCGAGAGTCCGCGGGCCGGGAAACGCCTTGAGGTCCCAGAATTCCGCCCACGATTTCGGCTCCTTGCCGACCGGATAGACGCTCGTGTTGAAGCCGAGCAGCATGGCGTAGACAAAAGAGCCGACCTGGTACTTGCGCTTGACCGCCGGATCGATGTCGTTTGGGTCCGTGAGCTTGAACTGGTCGTAGGGTATGGGAACAAGCACCCCCGCCTGTTCCAATTGCAGCAAGACGTCGTCACCGGTATCAATGATGTCGATGGCTGCCTGTCCTGCTCGGAACATGGCAAGCAGCTTGGCGGCGGTGGCCGCGTACGGCACGATCGCAATCCCCGTCGCCTTCTGAAACGGCTCATAGACGAGCTTTCGTTTCACGTCGTCGAATGCGCCACCGGGCGTGCGGACGACAAGCTGCTCGGCCGCCCGCGCCTGATGCGTCGCGACAAACGGCGCCGCCAGCGCTGCGCTCGCAACCGCCTGGGTCAATGCCCGCCGGGTCAGGCTTGCGTGCGTCATTTGTTCCTGTTCCTTCTTCGGTGTTCGCCGTCTGCTCCCATGACCACTATAGAGTGGGCGGTGCGCTCGCACAGCGGGGGTTTGGATGAGCGCTCCGGCCGCCTGCTTGCAGCGGCGCCCGCGCACGCCGGCGGGTCCGGTTCATCTCCTGGCAGCTTGCTGTGAGGCTGCTGAGCAGCATCTCGGTGGCCCGGGTGAGTTCGACGTCGGCAGAGTGGACGAGGCCCATCGGCCGCACCAGCCTGGGCAGCAACCGGTGCTCCGCCATCCGCTCGGCCGGGAGCGCCACGATCTCGCCCGCCTCCGCCCCAAGTTCCGCGGCGTAGCTGGGCAGCACGCCCAGGAAATCGGTCTCCGCGACAACGGTTCGGACGAACACGACCGAATTGCTCTCGATCGGCGCCCCGGCAATCGCGATCTGATCGTGCTCGGCAAGATCATGGATCGCGTTCCACAATAGCAACGCGTCCTCAAGCAGCGCCCACCGGTACGCGACGAGGTCCGGCAACGCGATCATGTCGCGCGCGAGCAGCGGATGGCGGCGCCCGACCACCAACACGAAATGGTCCTCGAACACCGGCAGGATTTTCAGATCGGCGCCCGAGGTCCGTTCGTCGAGCACGGTGAAGAGCAGGTCGAGATCGCCGCGGTGCAGCTCGATCAGCAATTCCGAAAGCGTCCCGCTCCGAACGCGCACTCGCATTGCCGATCGCTGGCGGACGAGGCGTTCGATGGCCTGGGGAATGATGCGGTCGAGAATGCCTGGCCCCGGTGTCACACCGAGCGATACCGCCCCCATGCCGGACCCTTTCAGCTCTTCCAGCTCCTCGCGAGCACGACGCATCTCTGCGGTGATGCTGCGCGCCCGGCGATAGAACGCATCGCCATACCGGGTCAGCCGGACGCCGCGCGGTCCGCGGTCGAGGAGCCGCACGCCGAGCTGTTCTTCGAGCATGCGAAGGCTCTTGCTGAGCGCCGGCTGGGTGGTCTTGAGGCGACGAGCGGTGCGGCTGAGGCTGCCGCTTTCGACCACATCGACGAAGCGTTCGAGCTGCTTGTGGTCCATGGGCCCGCCATAACCATCCGCTATAGCCGCAACCAAGATTTGGCATGACCCTATCCGACGTGCAAGGCTATAACCAAACGAGGGGGAGTCCGGGACGATCGGGCGTGCTCCACAGCACCGATACCGCAGAGTGAGACGCAATGATCCGCTTTCCCATCTCGCCCAATGCCGCGGCCGACCTCGTAGGGCTGTTCCGCGAAGGGCTGCGGTTGTCGCGGGTGCGGGCCGGAGAGACGGCGATCATCTACGCCGACACGCTCACGCATCCACAATACCTCGCCGCTTTCCTGGCGGCGGCCAAGGATCTCGGGGCCGATGCGTTCCAGATCGTGCAGCCCGCCATCCCATCCGACCTGACCCGCCCTGTCGGCCGCGCCAAGCCCAGTGCCGCGATCAGCGAGGCGATGCAGCGCGCCGATTTCGTCGTCGATATCACCACCGGCGGGATGCTCTATTCGAACGAGCAAAACGCAATTCTGGCCGCCGGAACACGCATCCTGCGCGTTCGCGAGCCGGATGACTGCCTGTTGCGCCTGCTGCCGGACGAGAGCGTGAAGCGGCGGACCCGGCGCTGCGCGGAGCGCCTGCGTGCCGCACGCCGGCTGCGCGTGAGGTGCGAGAGCGGCACCGACCTTTTCATGGAGAAGCGCGAGCGCCCGGTCTCCACCCAGTACGGCATGGCCGATGAACCCGGGCGCTGGGACCATTGGCCGACCGGCATGGTGACAACGACCGCGGTCGAGGAGACAGTTCAGGGCCGGCTGGTGGTGGGCGTTGCCAGCCTGTTGTTTCCGCTCGATCGCTATGTCAGCGATCCGGTCACGATCCGCTTCGAGAACGGGGTCGCAGTTGCGATCGAGGGCAAGCGCGAGGCGGTGATGCTGAGCGAGCTGCTCGCTACGCGCAACGACACCAACAGCCGGCGCCTGGCGCATGTCGGCTGGGGCACCGACCATCGCGCCCGCTGGGACGTGCTGGCGACGCGCGGCGCCGATGGCGGGGGCGGGGCCGAAGCGCGGTCGATCCTCGGGAGCGTCCTGCTTGCGTTGGGCGAGAACCGCGATCTGGGCGGCGCCAACGCCGCGCCGCTGCATGTTGACATCGCCCTGCGTCGGTCGCGGCTCGAGCTGGACGGCGTGCCCGTGCTGGAGAACGGCCGGATTCTGGACGAAGCGCTTGCCTGACCCCGGTATGATCGGCTCCGGCATGATCGGCGCGCGGGTTCTCCGGGTCGAAGACGAGCGCTTTCTGCGCGGCGAGGGCAGCTTCGTCGCCGATCTGCGCCTGCCGGCCATGCTCGAGGCGATGGTGCTGCGCAGCCCGCACGCGCATGCGCGGCTGCGCTCGCTCGATGCCGGGCCGGCGCTGGAGATGGCGGGCGTCAAGGCGGTACTGACGGCCGCCGACCTTCCCGATGCGGTGCCACGCATTCCCTGCCGCATCCCGACGCATGGCGACCCGACGCCCTATCTGCAGCCGGTCCTGGCGCGCGATCGCGTACGCTATGTCGGCGAGCCGGTCGCGGTTGTCGTGGCAGATTCACGGGCGCTCGCGGAGGATGCCGCCGAGCGGATCCGGATCGCTTGGGAGCCGCTGCCGGTGGTGGCCGACGCCTGGACCGCGCTGCGCGGCGACGCGGCACCGATCCACCCGGCAGGACACGTCGCGACACGATGGGGTTTCGATCTCGGGGACGTGGATTCCGCCCTGCGCTCCGCCGCGGCAACCGCAAGCGAGACCTTCAGCATCCAGCGGCACACCGCCATGCCGCTGGAGACACGCGGGCTGCTCGCGAGCTGGGATAGCGGCCGGCATCTGCTCGACGTGATCGGCCCCACCAAGGTGCCGCACACCAACCGCAACCTGCTCGCGGCCATGCTGGGCATGGGCGAGGCGCAGATCCGTTTCGCCGAGCCCGATGTCGGCGGCAGCTTCGGCGCGCGCGGCGAGTTCTATCCCGAGGATTTCCTGATCCCGTATCTCGCGATTCGGATGCGCCGGCCGGTGCGCTGGATCGAGGACCGGTTCGAGCATTTCGCGTCGATCAACCATTCCCGCGAATCGCGCTTCGAGGTGACCGCGGCGGCGGATGCGGCAGGGCGCCTCACCGCTTTCTCGGTCACGCTGGTCGCCGATATGGGAGCGTATATCCGCACCCACGGCGACGTGGTGCCCTCGCACGCCGCGGCGTCCTTCCCCGGCCCCTATCGCGTCCGCAACTATCGCGTCGAAGCGGCGGCGGTGATGAGCAACAAGACGCCGACGGGCACGATGCGGGCGCCCGGCATGTTCGAGGCGAATTTCGCCCGCGAGCGGATCATCGACCGGCTGGCGGCACGGCTCGAGCTCGATCCGGCCGAGTTTCGTGCCCGCAACCTGATCCGGGCGGAGGAGATGCCTTGGTCCGTGGGCACGGAAAGCGTGCGCCGGGCGACCATCTTCGACAGCGGCAATTTTCCGTCCGTGTTCGCAACCGCCCTCGATCGATCCGGCTGGAGCCGCGACGTGCCGGCGAGCGACGGCCCGGTTCGACGCGGGCGCGGCATCGCCGCGCTGGTGGAACCCTCCGGCCTCGGGCCGTTCGAGGGGGTGCGCATCGAGATCGACCCGCAAGGCTTCGTGCATCTCATCAGCGGTTCCAGCAACCAGGGACAGGGGCAGGAGACCAGCCTCGCGCAGGTCGCCGCCGAGATCCTGACCGTGCCGATCGAGCGCATCCGCGTGCGGCACGGCGATACCGGGCTGATCCCGTACGGCGGCGGCAGCTATGCCAGTCGCACGGCGGTGCTGGGCGGCAACGCCGTGTACGCTTGCGCGAACATGGTGCGGGAGAAGGCAATCCGGGCCGCCGCGCGGAAGCTGGAGGTGGCGGAAGCCGACCTCGTTCTCGCCGGCGGCCGCGTGGCACTCGACGGCGCGCCCGGCCACGGCCTTCCGCTCGGCGCCATCGCGCGCATGCTGGCGCCCGGCAACCCCGAGCTGATGCCGCCGCCAGCCGAGGCGCTCGCGCTCGACCAGGACGGGCTCGCCGCCACTGCCTATATTCGCGGGGTGCCGAGCGGCACCAGCGTCTTCGCCGTGCATGTCGCCGATGTCGCGGTTGATACCGAGACCGGGCAGATCACGGTGGAGCGCTACTTCGTCGCCTGCGATGTCGGCCGCGCGATCAATCCGATGATCGTCGAGGGGCAGCTCGTGGGCGGGGTCGTGCAAGGAATCGGCGGCACCCTGCTCGAGGAGCTCGCCTATGACCGCCACGGCCAGCTTCAGACCGGCAGCTTCGCGGACTACCTGCTGCCCTCGGTGCACGAGGCGCCGCCGATCACCGCGCTGGTGCTGGAGGAGACGCGCGCCCCAGGCAATGCACTCGGCGTCAAGGGGGTGGGCGAGGTCGGCCCGTCCGGCGTCGCGGCCGCGATCGGCAATGCGGTGGCGCGGGCGCTCGGCACGATGCGCGGCATCAACGCGCTGCCGCTCACGCCCGAGCGGGTGCTGGCGGCGATCGCCGGGGACGAGAAGTGAAGCCGGCGCCGTTCGACTACGTGCGCCCGCAGACCCTCGAATCGGCGCTGGCCGAGCTGGCGCGGCACGGGCCGGACGCGCGCCCGTTGGCCGGCGGGCAGAGCCTGGTGCCGATGCTGGCCCTGCGCCTCGCGCGTCCCGCGCTTCTGGTCGATCTCAATCGCATCCCGGCACTGGCCGGCGTCGAGGAGTGCCACGACGAGTTCAGGATCGGGGCCATGACGCGCCAGGCGCATGTGCTGGCGGCGCCGGCGATCCGCCGACGTCTGCCGCTGATCGCGGCGGCGCTGCGTTTCGTCGGCCACCCGCCGACCCGTGCGCGCGGTACCATCGGCGGCAGCCTCGCCCATGCCGATCCCGCCGCCGAGCTTCCGGCGGTGATGGTGGCGCTCGAGGCGCGGATGGTGCTGTCCGGCCCCGGCGGGCGGCGCGAGGTCGGTGCGGACTCGTTCTTCCGCGGCATGTTCGCGACCGATGCCGGAACCGGGGAGCTGCTGACTGCGATACGAGTTCCCGCAAACCAGCCGGGTGGTGCGGGTTTTGCGGAAATCGCCCGCCGCTACGGCGATTTCGCGCTGGTCGCGGCCGCGGCACGCATCGTGTGCGACGCCGCGGGCCGGTGCATCGTGGCGCGCCTGGTGCTCGGCGCCGTGGCGTCGATCCCCGTGCGCTGCGCGGCGGCGGAATCGGCGCTGCTCGGACGCAGGCCGGATGCACGTGCCATTGCGGAGGCAGCCGGCCTGTTGCCGCTGGAGGCGGTCGAGTTCGACACCCATGGTGCCGGCCGCGCGTGGCGCCAGCAGGTCGCCATGGTGCTGGCGCGCCGTGCCCTGGCGCAGGCGGCGGCAGGCGCGGCATGAGCACGATTGCGGTCAGCCTCACCGTCAACGGGCAGCCGGCGCAGATCAGCGTCGAGCCGCGGACGAGCCTTGCCGAGGCGCTGCGCTGCGAGCTTGGATTGACCGGCACGCATCTCGGGTGCGAGCACGGCGTGTGCGGCGCCTGCACGGTCATCTTCGATGGCGCGCCGGTCCGGGGCTGCCTGCTGCTGGCGGTGCAGGCGGAGGGCGCCGAGGTGACGACGATCGAGGGGATTTCGCCGCCGAGCGGACTCTCCGAGCTGCAGCAAAGCTTTCGCGCCCATCATGCGCTGCAATGCGGCTTCTGCACGCCGGGAATGGTGCTGGCACTGCACCACCTTCTCGAGACCAATCCGGACGCCGGAGAGGCGGAAATCCGGGAGGCGATCTCCGGCAATCTCTGCCGCTGCACAGGATATCAGCCGATCGTCGCCGCCGCGCATGCCGTGGTGCGCGCGCGCAAAGCCCGTCACGGTCCGTAACGCCCATCCGATGCAGAGGAGGAACCTGCCCGTGCCCCTGAAAGTGTCCCATGACGAAGTCAAGGATGGCGCCAACGTCCTGCAGGTCCGCGGCGGCGCGATGCTGACCAAGATGGTCTATGGCAACGATTGCAACATGATGCTGGCGGTGCGCGCACCGGGGTATCACTCCAACCCCCACCAGCATGATTGCGAGCAGCTCAACTACATGCTGGAAGGGGAGGTGTGGGTCTTCATCGGCGATGACGGGTTCCTGATGAAGAAAGGCGATTTCTGCCGTATTCCGCGCAACGCCGTGCATTGGGCCTGGAACCGATCCGATCGGGATTGCACGTTGATCGAGGTGCATGCGCCGGCCTGTGACCCGCTGGTGCGCAAGAACGCGCTCGGCCTCTACGCCGAGGACGAGACCCCGGATCTCTCCAGCGCCGTTGCTACCATCCGCACCGAGATGGACGCGGCCGAATTGGAGTCGCGGGTGCTTGGCATTTCGGCCTGACCCGCCCCGGGGAGGTTGGAAGAGCGTTGAGCATGGCAAGCGAGATCGCCGCACGCGACCGCCCCGTTGCGCGACCTGCCGCGCCGGCCGGCAGTTGGGACCGGCAGCGGCGGCGGGTCACGATGATCCTGATGGCCGCGCCGCTCGCGGCGATGATGCTGCTGTTCGTGCTGCCGCTGGCCGAGCTCTGCTGGCTCAGCGTCGCCGGCAATGGCGGGTTCTCCCTGGCGGCGTACGGCGAATTGCTGCGGCCGGTTTACGGCAGGCTGATGCTGTTCACGCTGGAGCTCGCGCGTCTCCGTCACCATACTCTGCCTGGTCATCGGCTATCCGGTCGCCTACCTGCTCGCGAACCTGGGCGGCCGGCAAGCGCAATGGATGCGGCTCGCGCTGTTGATCACGCTCTGGCTGAGCGTGCTGGCGCGCACCTATAGCTGGATCATCATCCTGCAGCGCAATGGCATCGTGAATCGGCTGCTGATCGGCGCGGGACTTGTCGATCACCCGCTTTCCCTCGTGTACAACGAGACCGGCGTCACGATCGGCATGGTCCACATCCTGCTGCCGTTCATGATCATGACGCTGGTGCCGGCGCTGCGGGCGATCGACCCCAATGTGGTGCGCTCTGCCCTGAGCCTCGGGGCGCGCCCGCGCGTCGCTTTCCGGCGGGTCTATTTCCGGCTGAGCCTGCCTGGCGTCGTGGCCGGCAGCATTCTGGTCTTTACCATGGCGCTCGGGTTCTTCATCACTCCGGCCATTCTCGGCGGCGGCCGTACCTCGACCATCGTCATGGCGATCATGGATCAGGTGCAGGTGCTGGTGGACCTGCCGCTCGCTTCCGCGACCTCGGTGGCACTGCTCGCCATCAGTGTGCTGATCCTGGTGCTCTATGAGAAGATCGCGGGGGTCGATCGCATCTTCGGGGTCGGACGATGATGCAGGAGATGCTCCTGGGCGTGGCGGGACGGCGGTTCCTGCAGGGTTATGGCTGGGTCCTGACGGTTGTCATTCTTACCCCGGCGGTGATCCTGATCCCGGTGTCGTTCAGCGGGCAATCGGGCCTGGTGTTCCCGCCCTCGGACTTCTCGCTCACCTGGTACGACCGGCTGGTGCACGACCCGCGCTGGCGCGATGCGGCTCTGCTGAGCCTGGAAGTGGCCGCGTTCGCCTCGGTGCTCGCAACGGCGCTGGGCGTGCAGGCAGCGCTCGCCATCGCCCGGATGGGAGCGGCGGCGGCGCAGGCCATGAAGCTGCTGTTCATCGCACCGATGATCGTGCCGCTGATGGTGATCGGCGTCGGATTTTACCTCGCCTTTGCGAAGCTGCACCTTCTCGGCACGTTTCTCTCGCTCGGGCTCGCCCATACCGTTCTGGTGCTGCCGTTCGTGCTGCTGCCCGTCTCCGCGCGCCTGCTGAGCCTCGATACGATTCTGGAGCGTGCCGCCGCCTCCCTCGGTGCCGGACCGTTCCGCACGCTGTCACGGATCGTCGTCCCGCTGCTGCTGCCGGCGGTGGCGGCGGGCTTTGTTTTCGCGTTCATCTTTTCCTTCGACGAGGTCGTGGTGGCACAGTTCCTCTCGGGGCCGACGCTCGAGACGCTGCCGCGCCTCATGTGGGAAGGAATTTCTGTGGGCGGATTGGACAAGACGATCACCGCCGTGACATCGGCACAGATCGCAATCGCGCTGCTCGGCATTGCGGCGCTGCAGATCTGGCGCACCCGTCCGCGCCGGACCAGTGCGGTCATTGCGGGGCCGGACGCAGCGGGAACGGTCTCGCCGGACCTGGCGCCCGCCGCGATGCGCACGCCGGAGCTTCCCAGCTCATCCGCCCACGAGGGGACGGGACGGGGCGTGGACATCACCTTCGATCGGCTGACGAAGCGCTACGCCGATGCCGTCGCGGTGGAGGAGGTTAGCCTGCACGTCCGGCCGGGCGAGCTGCTCACCATCCTGGGGCCGAGCGGATCGGGCAAAACCACGCTGCTGATGCTGGTTGCCGGGTTCCTTGCACCAGACGCCGGTCGGCTGCTGCTCGGCGGCCGGGACATCTCGGCCGTCCCGCCCTATCGGCGCGATATCGGCGTCGTGTTCCAGAATTATGCGCTATTCCCGCATCTCGACGTGCGGCGCAATCTCGCCTTTCCCTTGCAGGTGCGGCGCCTTCCGGCCGCGGAGATCGACCGGCGTGTGCGCTCGGCCCTCTCGCTCGTGCATATGGAGCGATTCGCTGATCGGCGGGTCTTCGAACTATCCGGTGGACAGCAGCAGCGCGTGGCCCTGGCGCGCGCCATTGTCTTCGGTCCACGCGCCCTGCTCATGGACGAGCCGCTTGCGGCCCTGGACCGCACGCTGCGCCTGGCCATGCAGATCGAAATCCGCAACCTGCAACGCGCGCTTGGCCAGACCGTCGTTTACGTGACGCACGACCAGGAAGAGGCGCTGAACCTCTCGGATCGGGTCGCGGTGATGGACGGTGGCCGACTACAGCAGGTCGATACGCCGCGAGACCTCTACTTGCGCCCGCGCAATCCGTTTGTCGCGGGGTTCTTCGGCGAGGCCAACCTGTTCGCGGGGCTCGCCCGCGGCGAGACCCTCACACTCGCGAACGGGACGGCGGTGCCGCTGCCCTGCCCGTGCTTCGATCGCGCCGTGCTCTGCGTGCGGCCGGAGCTGATCCAGATCGACACGCCGGCCGCGCATTTCCCCCCGCTGCGCGGACGGGTGCTCGAAACGCGCTTCCAGGCGAGCCTGGTGCGGATGCGGATCGGCACCTCCGCGGGCGAGATTACGGCGACGCGGCAGACCACTTCGCCCGGAGCAACCCCCGAGCTCGGGGCAGAAGTGTGCGTCTCCTGGCGGCCCGAACTGACGCATGTGATGAAGGACGAGACTTGATACCGCATCACGCCTTGCCGGGCGTAATCGACGTGCTGATCATCGGCGCCGGCACGGCGGGATGCGTGCTCGCCAATCGGCTGTCCGCGGATCGGGCACGCAGCGTCGTGCTGCTGGAAGCCGGCGGCGAGGATGCCGATCCGCGCATCCACGAGCCACAGCGCTGGCCCGCCCTGCTCGGCAGCGAGTTCGACTGGGGCTATTCCACCACGCCCCAAGCGGGGTTGGAAGGCCGCTGCCTGCCTTGTCCGCGCGGCAAGGTGCTCGGTGGCTCGTCGGCCATCAATGCGATGGGCCACCAGCGCGGGCACAGCTCGGTCTTCGATGCCTGGGAGGCGGCAGGCAGTTCCGGCTGGAGCTTCGCCTCCATGCTCCCCTGGTTCAAGCGAAGCGAGGATTTCGCCGGAGGTGCCGACGCCTATCGCGGCGTTGGCGGTCCGATCGGCGTGGTGCGGGCGGAACGCGGCCAGCGCAATCCGGTGGCCGCCTGCTATCTGCGCGCCGTGTCCGATCACGGATTCGGCTTCACCGAGGACCTCAACGGCGCGTGCATGACGGGTGGCGCCTGGAACCAGTTCGCCATCCGCGATGGCGTCCGCCAGAGCACGGCGCATTGCTATCTCGCGCCGGTACGGCACCGACCCAACCTCCGCGTCATCACCGGCACTGTGGCACTTCGCCTGGCGATTGCCGACGGAAGGTGCGTGGGTGTCCACACGCATGACGGCGCCGGCCCGCGGCTCATTCGTGCGGAGCGGGTGGTGCTCTCCGCCGGGGCGATCAACTCCCCGCGGCTTCTTATGCTGTCCGGAATCGGGTGCCGCGGACGCGCTGCGCCGGCACCGCATCATGCCGCTTGTCGACCTGCCGGGCGTCGGGTGCAATCTTCACGATCATGCGCTTGCCGGGTTGGTCTATCGGCCGAAACGGGAAATCCCGCTGTCGCGGTACAATCACGGCGAGGCCGTGCTGTTTTGCGCGAGCGATGCGGGACGCGACGCGACCGACCTGCTGGTGATGTGCGTGACCACGAAGCAATTCTCGACGCCGAAGACCGGCCCCGTACCGGAGGACGGATACTCGATCGTGCCTGCGATGATGGCGCCGCAGAGCCGCGGGAGCGTGACGCTCACCTCGGCCGACCTGCGCGCTCCGGCGCGGATCGATCCCGGATACCTGCGCGAGCCGGCGGATTTATCTCGTTTCGTTCGGGGCGTCGAGTTGGCGCGTGCGCTCGGCGCCTCGCCGGCCCTGGCGGAGTGGCGGTACGAGGAGGTGCTGCCGGGACCGGAGCGGCGGACGCGCGACGAACTCGCGAGTTTTGTGCGTAACGCAACGACCTCGTTCCACCACCCCGTCGGCACCTGCCGGATGGGAACGGACGCCGATGCAGTGGTCGATCCTCAACTGCAGGTGCGTGGCCTGGATGGACTCTCGGTCGTCGATGCTTCGGTGATGCCGCTGATCCCGAACGCGATGCCACACGCGGCCACGATCGCCCTGGCGGAGCGGGCCGCTTTCCTGCTCGGAGCGGCGGGCCAGCCGGATGCATCGGGAGGAGCACAAGCATGACTTCACACGTGACGCGGCGCGTCATTCTAGGCACGACGCTCGGAACGGTCGCAAGCGGGGTGGCACAGCGGCGAGCGCAGGGCACACCGGCCGCGGCACCGCTCAAGGGTTCCGGTCAGGTCATCGTTTGCACGTGGGGGGGCGTCTTCACGACCGCCCAGCGAAAGGCCTTTTTCGACCCCTTCACCGCCGCGACCGGTATCAAGGTCGTGACGACGGGCGTGCCGGACGCCGCCAAGTTGAAGGTGATGGAAGAGACCGGCAACGTGGAGTGGGACCTTGTGGCGGCCGAGGCCCAGATGATGTACAAAGCCATGGCGCAGAATCTTCTTGAGCCGGTCGATTACGGCCTGATCGACAGGATCACGCCGCGGCGCGATCTGCTGGCCGGCGCCGCCCAGCCGTACGGGATCGCCTCCAATTCCTTCGGCTGGGTGCTGACCTGGAACACGAAATCCTATGCCGCCAATCCGCCGCAGGGCTGGGCGGATTTCTGGAATCTGGACGGGTTCAAGGGGCGACGCGCGGTTTATGCGCAACCGAAGCCGCTGCTTGAGATTGCCCTGGTCGCGGACGGCGTTCCCAAGGACAAGCTCTATCCGCTGGACGTGAACCGGGCGTACGCCAAGCTCGACAAGATCAAACCGCACATCAACGTGTGGGTGTCGGATACCGGACAGTTCGACATGCTGATGCAGAATGCCGAGGTCGATCTGCTGCAGGGAACGCTCGGCCGGACCGTCCTCGCCAAGCAGCATGGGGCGCCGTACGCCTACACCTTCAACGGGGGTGTCTGGGAACAGAGCTACTGGGTCATCCCAAAAGGCGCCCCGAACCGCGCCAACGCGCAAAAGCTGATGGCCTGGATGACGCAGCCGGATGTCGAGGCGGCATTCTCCGAAGCGTTTCCGGTGGGCGTGCCCAACATGAAGGCCTATGCGCTGATGCCGCCCAGCGTCGCGGAAACCCTGCCGACCGCGCCGCAGAACCTCCCCAAGGAGTTCTCGGTGAATGCAAAGTGGTGGGCCGACAACCTTGACGCAATGAACCGGCGCTGGCTCGACTGGTACAGCAATCGCTGACTGGTTACGTGAGAGGGAGGAGAGGCCGATGGCCCATGAGCTGACACGCCGCACTGCACTGCGCGCAGCACTGGCTGGCGGCGCCGCAAGCGTGTTTGCACCGCGAAGCTTCGCGGCCGATGCGACCACGCTTCTGAAGGGGTCCGGCCAGGTCGTCGTCTGCACGTGGGGAGGGTCCTATACGGAAGCCCAGCGCCGTACAGCTCTTCGACCCGTTCGGAAAGGCGACGGGGATCAAGGTGATCACCACCGGAACGCCGAACGCCGCCAAGCTGAAGGTGATGGAGGACACCGGCAACGTCCAGTGGGACCTGATCGACGCCGAGGGGCAGATGATGTTCAAGGCGGCGCACGACAAGATGCTTGAACCGATCGACTACGACCTGCTGTACAAGATCACGCCACGGGAGGATTTTGTTTCCGGAAGCGCGCAGCCGGACGGCTTCGCCTCGGTGGCGTTTGGCTGGGTGCTTGCCTGGAGCACCAAAGCCTTTTCGAGCAATCCGCCTCGGAACTGGGCGGATTTCTGGGATACCGGCAAGTTCAAGGGACGGCGCGCGATGTATGCCGAGCCCAAGCCGTTGCTTGAGATCGCATTGATGGCCGACGGCGTGCCCAAGGACCGGATCTACCCGATCGATGTCAATCGGGCCTATGCCAAGCTCGACAAGATCAAGCCGCATATCGATGTCTGGGTGTCCGATACGGCGCAATACGACGTGCTGATGCAGAACGGCGAGGTCGATCTGATGCTGGGGACGCTTGGACGGACGGTGCTGGCAAAACAGCACGGGGTGCCGTTCGATTTCACCTTCAACGACGGGGCGTGGGAGCAGAGTTACTGGATCGTCCCCAAGGGAGCGCCCAATGCCGGCAATGCGATGAAGCTGCTGGCCTGGATGGGCCAACCGGCGCCGCAGGCGGCGTTCGCGGACGCATTCTCGATCGGCGTGCCGAACAGCAAGGCCTATGCACTGATGAAGCCGGACGTTGCCGCCACTCTGCCGACCGCGCCCCAGAACGTGCCCAAGGAACTGCGGGTCGACGCCAAATGGTGGACCGACAACCTGGATGCAATGAACCGACGCTGGCTCGACTGGTACACGAAACGCTGAGGCGTCGCAGGCGAGACATGAGAGGAGAAGAGGAGTGAACATCACCGACACCGCCGCCGCCGGGCGGCAAGGCATCTCCGATGAGGAATGGACCATCCGCTGCGACCTGGCCGCGCTCTATCGCCTGGTCGCGCATTTCGGGTGGACGGACCTGATCTATACCCATATCAGCGCCCGCCTCCCCGGGCCGGACCACCATTTTCTGATCAACCAATATGGGCTGTTGTTTGACGAGATGCGCGCGTCCGATCTGGTGAAGATCGACGTCGCGGGCAAGGTAGTCGATCAGCCCAACAAGGAGTCTCGGGTCGTGAGCCCGGCCGGCTTCACGATCCACTCCGCGATCCACATGGCGCGCCCGGACCTGAAATTCGTTCTGCACACCCATACGCCGGCCGGCATGGCGGTCTCCGCGCAAGCGGATGGCCTGCTGCCGATCACGCAGATCGCGCTGAAATTCTACGGACGGATTGCGTACCATGAATTCGAGGGCATCGCACTCGATCTTGAGGAACGCGATCGGCTGATTCGCGATCTTGGCTCGCACAACGCGATGATCCTGCGCAATCACGGCCTGCTCGTGGCCGGGCCGACGGCCTCACAGACGTTCAACTGGATCTATTTTCTCGAACGAGCCTGCCAGGCGCAGGTCGCGGCGCTGGCGGGGGGCGTGAAGCTGGTCTATCCGCCGGAGGACGTCCGGCTGCGGACGGAGCACCAGGCGAATCCCGAAGGATTTTCGCTTCACCAGGAACTGGCCTGGGCCGCCTGCCTGCGACTGATCGAGCGCGATCGGCCGGATTATCGCGCATGACAGCGAACGGCTCACCGCCCGCATAGGGTTCACGATGCAATTCGACTTTCGCGCGCTTTCACCCCAACATCGCCACCGGCTCATGATCTCGACGATCGTGCCGCGCCCGATCGCCTGGGTGGTGACGCAAGACCCGGACAGCGGCATCAATCTGGCGCCATTCTCGTTCTTCAATATCTTCAGCGACGATCCGCCGCTTGTCTGCCTGGGCTTCGGCAGCAGCGAACGCGGCGATGCCGGTGAGAAGGACACCGCGGCAAACATCCGCCGCACTGGCGAATTCGTCGTCAATCTCGTCACCGAGCAGACCGCTCCCGCCATGGCCATGACCGCGGCCGAGTTCGGCCCGGCGGTGAACGAGATGGCGGAGGCGGGCCTGACCGCTCTCCGATCTTCTCTTGTGCGCCCGCCCCGCGTCGGGGAGAGTCCCGTAGCGCTCGAGTGTCGACTCTACCGGATCATCGATCTTCCCACTGACCGGCTGCTCGTGCTTGGCCAGATCCTGTGCATGCACGTGCGGGACGAGGCCGTGCTCCAGCGCGAGGAATGCCGGATTGACACGCAAAGTCTCGGCCTGATCGCGCGCATGCATGGCAACGGCTGGTATCTCCGAATGACGGATTGGTTCCAGATTCCGACGCCGAAGCGGTAGCGCGCGGGGCGCCTCGTCAAACCGACAAATGCTCTTGGATGGAGGTTGCCACGTCCTGCTGGCCGGTGGCCCCGCTGTCGATGATCTCTCCCCGCGTCAATACGGCGTAGCGATCGGCGATCGACAGAGCGAAGTTCACGTTCTGCTCGATCAATAGGATGGTCAAGCCCAGCGAGCGCAGTTCGGCGCGAAGCACGTCTGCCAGCCGCTGGATCACCGAAGGCTGCAGCCCCTCCGTGATCTCGTCCACCAGCATAAGTCGCGGGCGCACGAGCAGGGCGCGGGCGACCAACAGCATTTTCTGCTCTCCGCCGCTCAGTGTGCCCGCGCGCTGGCGACGCCGACTCGCCAGAAACGGAAAGAAGTCAGCGATCCGCTCCAGTTCGCGCCCATAGTCACGGTCCTTGCGCAACCCGAGGCGCAGATTGTCGTCCACCGTCAGGTCCTGGAAGATCGCCTGATCCTGAGGGCTGTATGCAAGCTTCCGGCGCGCCATGCGGTGGGGCGCGAGACCGGTCGTTTCTTCCCCGAATATGCGGATCCGCCCTGCGGCCACGGGCAGAAAGCCCATCACCGTCTTGAGCAGCGTGCTTTTCCCCATCCCGTTCTTGCCCAGGATCGCCAGCCCCTGCCCGGCCGGCAGCGTGAAGCTGACGTCCCGCAGCACCATAGCCTCGCCGTAGCCACAGGTCAGCCGTTCCACTTCCAGCGCCGGGGCAATGCCGTTCATGCCGGCGCCTCCCCGATCGCCTGTGGTTCGCCCACATAGATCGTGCGGACGAGCCTTGAGGAGACAACCTCCTCGACCCCTCCGTCGAGCACAATCCGTCCCTGATGCAACACGATGATACGCGAACTGATCTCGCGCACGAACTCGAGATCGTGCTCGATGAGCAGGACGCAGAGGCCGTGCCGCTGCACCAGATCGATCAGGATTTGGCCGATCAGCGCGCGCTCCGGTCGGGTGAGGCCGGCCGTCGGTTCGTCCAGCAGCAGGACGCGAGGTTCGGTGGCGAGGACCATCGCCAGCTCCAGCGCCTGTTTCCCGCCGTGCGAGAGATGGCGGACGATCGACGCCATCTGGTCCGCAAGTCCGGTGGCGCGCATCACCTGCATCGCCGCCTCGGGGAGCCGGACCGTATCGTCACGCCGCCACATGGAGAGCGGCTCGATCCGCGCGCGTGCGATCCTCAGTGACTCGGCGACGGTCAACGTGTCGAAGACGTTGGGGGTCTGGAACTTCCGTCCAAGCCCGAGACGCATGCATCGCTCGGGTGCCAGTCGGACGATTGCCTGGCTCCGGATCGTGACCCGCCCCGCCGTTCGTTCCTGGCCGTCGGTGATGCAGCGGATCAGCGTCGTCTTGCCGGCGCCGTTGGGGCCGACCAGGCTCACCAGCTCGCCGGCACGCGCGGCGAACGAGATGTCCTCGAGCACCTTCAGGCTGCCATAGTGGCGCGACAACCCAGCGATCTCGATTGCCGAAGTTGTGGTCGCGGCCGTTTCGCGCTCGGGCGCCAGGCCAAGCCGGGCAGCGGCCGGCCGCGCCACCCCGCGCCCGGGCAGCAGCATCAACAGCCCTCGCAGCACCGCCGGGCCCAGCCCCTGCGGCATCAGGACAATCACCCCGATGAAGACGACGCCGACGAGGAGTTGCCACACAAAGGGCAAGCTGCCGCTCAAATAGGCGCTGATGAAATCGATCAGCACCGCTGCGATCGCCGGGCCGATCAGCGTGCCGCGGCCACCGAGGGCCACCCAAACCACGACTTCGGTGCCGAATTCGAAACCCGCCAGATCAGGTGCGACGACATCGGTGTAGGCCGCATAGGCGTAGCCTGCGAGGGCCGCGACCACCGCCGAACCGGCGACGAGCAACATCTTGATGCGGCTTGTGGCCAAGCCGAAGTATTTGCAACGCTGCTCGTTCTCCCTGATCGACACGAACAGCCGACCGGCGTCGCTGCGCACCAGGACCCAGCCGAGCGCCGTCACGAGCACGAGCCCGGCGCCGGTAATCCAGAACCAGGAATTCATCGACAGATCGAACGTGGCGAAACCGGACAGGCCGCTGCTCGAGCCGGTGAAGGTGCCACCCGAATACAGCATCTGAACGACCACAGCGCACAGCACCAGCGTGACGACAGACACGTAAAAGGCCGACACGCCGTAGCCGAAGGCGAGCCAGCCGACCAATGCGCCAACCAGGCCGGCGGCAACCAAGCCGGCGATCAATGCCCCGGCCGCCGTGAGCGGCGTCAGCCCGAGATGCACAAAGGTCAGCCCGCAGGCATAGGCTCCGATGGCGAAGAAGGCCGACTGTCCGAACGACAGGATCCCGGCATAGCCCCACAGGATATCGAGAGTGACCGCAAGACATCCGAAAAGAAATGAGCGGATGAGGATATCGACCGAGTACTCGCCGAGCACGTAGGGTCCGAGCCCCACGACGAGCAGTCCCGCCGATGCCAAGGCGCCGACCGCTCCCCTCTCCCGCCGCGATTGCTGCGACGGCAGCCGATCGGCGATGCGGGTCGTGCTAGCCACGGGCGAAGCCGGCCGGACGCATGCGGAGCAGGATCGCCGCCAGAACCACGATGGTCAGCCCGCCCAGGACCGGGTTGCCATAGGTGCTGACTGCCACCTGTGCCCCGCCCAGGACGAGGCACGCCGCCATCAGGCTGAGCAGCGACGTGCCCGAGACCATCACCAGCATGAAGGCGTTGAGCAGCCAGGGCACGCCCATGATCGGATCGACGCTCAGCAGCGGCGTGAGCAGAGCGCCCGCGAGGCTGGCCAGGCCGGAGCCGATGCTGAACGTCACCAAGCGCACCAGGCCGCTGTTGATCCCCAAGCTGCGTGCGAGGTTCTCATTCATGATCACGGCGCGGGCAGTCAGTCCCAGGCGCGTGCCCTGCAGGGCAGCGGCGATCGCCAATCCGAGCGCCACCGCGATCCCGAGAAATATCAGGCGATACAGCGAGTACTCGGTGCCAATGACGTGCGTCGCCCCGGAGATGGGGCTCTGCACGAACTGCACGCCGCGCCCGAAGGCGATGGTGATCAGCTGCACAATGACGATGGCGAGACCCCAGGTTGCCAGGATGGCGTCGAGCGGGCGCTGATAGAGCGGACGCACGATGATCCGCTCCACCACCGCGCCAAGCACGGTGCCGGCAGCCAGCGCCAGCAGTTCGGCGGTCCAGGGATTCCAGTGGAGCTCGGTGACGATCAGCGACGCATAGCCGCCAATGGTCAGGAAGGCGCCATGCGCAAAGTTGATGATCTTCTGAACGCCGAAAATGATCAGCAGGCCCACGGAGACGACGAACAGAACGCCCGCGGTCGTGACTATGTCGAGAAAGAGGCTCGTCATCCGCCGTCCGCCGCGATCTTCGGCTATTCGCCTATTTCAGGTTCGGGCATTGCTGACCCGGCGACACGTGCGGAAAGCTCTGAATCACTTTCACCGAGAGGTCCGGCTGCACCTGGCCGAGATACATGGTCAGCGGCGCATGATGCTGGTCCGACATCTGCACCACTCCCCGCGGTCCGTCGAAGCTGACGCGCGGGAGTTGCTGGACCACCTTCCGAGCATCGGTCGATCCGGCCTTCTCCGCCGCGGCCTTGTAAAGATAGATGCCGTCATACTCCGGCTCGGAGAGGTCGTTCGGCGTCTTCATGTTCGCGCCGAACATCTTTTGCAGACTGGCGATGAAAGCCTTGTTCTTTGGGTTGTCGAGGCCGGTGAAATACGACTGCGACAGGTAAGTTCCGGCGGCCTCGGGACCGATCGCCTTGGCAGTACCCTCGTCTTCCGCGAGGTTGCCGTACAGCACGTTGATGCCGGCTCCGCGCAGTTGCTTGGTGAGCGTGACATTGGGGGCACCGCCCGCCGTGGAGCTGATCAGGGCGTCGGGATGCGCGGCACGCAACTTGCTGAGCACGGGGGTCCAGTCGGAGGCGTTCATCGGCAGATATTCTTCGCCCGTCACTTTGCCCCCGTGGGACTCGATGTAGTGGCGCGTAAACCCGAGCATCCCGCGTCCGAACGCATAATCGCTGCCGACCAGAAAGAACGTCTTGGCACCTTTGTCTTTCATGAAGTAATCGATAATCGGTGGGACCTGCTGCTCAGGGACCCAGGCATCGACGAACAGGTAAGGGCTGCAGGAACGCCCCTCGTAGTACGAGGTGTAGATGAAGGGCGTGTGTCCGCGCGCGACGACCGGCAGCCCGGCATTGCGAGCGGCGCTGGTTTCCATCGAGATCAGCGCATTCACGTGCTGGCGGAAAATCAGCGACCCGAATGCCTTGACCGCCCCGTCCGCTCCGCTGCCGTCGTCGGCGACATCCAATTCCACCTTGTTGCCCAGTATGCCGCCTGCCGCGTTGATCTCCGCGACCGCCAACCGGGCCGCCTGCACCACCGACGGAGCGACCACGCTGTTGGCACCACTCAGCCCGACCGGCACACCGATGCTGATCGTACCGGCGGCGTGGGACGCTGCCGGGACAGCGGCCGTGCCAAGCAACAGCGCGAGCGCGCCGAGAGCTGGCAGAAGGCGCATGGACGCAGGGGCCGTTCGGGGCGGGGTGTCGGGGCGGTCGTAGAGCCGGTTCATCTTCGTTCTCCTCACGCTGTGTCGAGTATCACCGATCGAAATATCCTGCTCGCACCGCGGCACCGATCAGGTTCACGATCAGGCGGCCTGCGGTGATGCAGGTGAGGCAATTCACATCCGCGGCGGGAGTGATCTCCACCACGTCCATCCCGACCACCCGGCTCTTGCGCACCAGCTCGCGGATCAGGTGCCGCGCTTGCAGGAAGGTCACGCCGCCAGGGCAGGGCGCGGCCACCGCTGGTGCCACGGACGGGTCCATCCCGTCCATGTCAACGGTCAGATAGGTGCGGCCGCCATCGGGAATGCGGGCCACGATCGCCTCGATCCCCTTCTCATGCAGCTCGTAGGCCGTGACCAGCTCGGCGCCGTAGGCGCGCGCGGCCGCCACCTCTTCGTCGCGTGCGCTGCCGGTCCCGCGCAGGCCGATCTGGAAGATGCGCTCGACGTGCGGCATCTCCGACGCGCGGCGGATCGGGCTGGACAGCCCCTCGCGTACGCCGTTCACCTCGTCGCGCCAGTCGATATGCTGGTCGATCTGCACCAGCGTGATCGGCCCCTGGTCGGCATAGGCGCGCAGCACCGGGATCGGGATTGCGTGGTCGCCACCCAGAATGATCGGCAGCGCGCCCGCTCGCAGCAGATGCCGGACCGCCTGTTCGGCGCGCCGAAGATGTCCCGAGGGGTCATCCACGCGCCCGACCACGTCGCCGCAGTCAAAGACCCTGAGATGACGGCCGTCGTAGAGCGGGCCGCCGAGGTCGAAGTCGTAGCGCTCGATCGAGCGGATGATCCGGTCGGTGGTTTCGCGCAACGCCCGCGGGGCATTCGCCTGATCGTTGACGATCTCGTGAAAGCTGTAGGCGCTCCCGTATGGGATGCCGAGGAAGGCAATGTCGGCGGCCTGTGGAAGGTCCGCCGCGGGCTCGGAGAACAGGAAGCCACGCTCCGGCTGCCACGCGGTTGTCGTCAACGGGTCCATCTGGGATCTCCCTTGTCGGCGCGACAAGGATTACACCCCAATAAAGGTGATCCATGCAACTCGGTGCGCCTGCAGAGACGCATGGATCAGGAATCGGGAATCGGGAAGGAGGCAATCATGAACGTAACCGGTAAGCTGGCAGAGTGGGCGGCGGGGTGGGACGGCAACGCCTCCGAGGCGGCGCGTCGATGGGCGCGGGACGCCCTGTACGATACCGTGGCCTGCATGATCGCGGGCGCGGGCGACGAGGCTGCCGGTCGGGTACGCGCGGTCATTTCCGCCTGGGGCAGCGGGCCGGCGACCGTGGTGGGATCGACGGCCCGGGCGGCGGCCCCCTGGGCTGCGCTCGCCAACGGCACGGCTGCGCATGTCCTGGATTACGATGACAACATCCATTACGCGATGACGCACCCCTCTGCGGTTATTCTTCCCGCATTGCTGGCATTGGCCGAAGAAGAGGACGCAACGGGGCGCGACGTTATCACGGCCTGGCTGGTCGGGATCGAGGTGCAGGTCGCTGTCGGGCTCGGCGTCAACCGATTGCATTATGACAACGGCTGGCACGCCACATCGACGATCGGCACGATCGGAACCGCCGCCGCCTGTGCGCGGTTGCTCGGCCTCGACGAAGCGATGATGGCGAATGCCATCAGCCTTGGGGTCAGCATGGCATCCGGCGTGAAGGCGCAGTTCGGTACCATGGCCAAGCCGTTCCATGCCGGCATGGCTGCGAAGAACGCGGTGATGGCCGCGCGGCTCGCCGAGGGCGGCATCACCGCCGCACCGGAGTCGCTGGAGGGCCATTACGGCTTTCGGAGCCTCTATTGCGGCCCGCAGTCGCGCGGCTGGGAGGGCGTGCTCGAAAGTCTCGGCAATCCCCTGGCCGCAGAAAAATACGGGCTGGAGCCCAAATGCTACCCGTGCTGCGCTGGCGCACACCGCGCCCTGGACGGCCTGTTGGAGCTGCAGGCAAAGCACCGGTTCAGCGCCGCCGACGTCGCGGAGGTCGTCACCCTGGTGGGTTGGGGGAACGCCAGCAGCTTGCTATACGCCGATCCCGTCCAGGAGTTGGAAGCGCGCTTCAGCATGCAGTACTGTATTGCAGCCGCCCTCCTGAACGGCCGGCTGCAATTGTCCGACTTTACGCTTGGCGCCATCCAGCGGCCCGAGGTGCGCAGGCTGTTCCCCCTGATCCGCATGGAGACGCACCCGCGCGACGATGCCGAAGCGCCGGCCGAGCGAAGGCCGGCCGAGATCACCGTGCGGCTCAGGGATGGGCGGAGGCTGCATACGACGGTCCAGCACGCACGCGGGACGATGTTCCGGCCGTTCAGTCGGACGGACCTGGGGCAGAAATTCCACGAGTGCGCGGACGGCCTGGTGCCGCCCGCGGCGTATTCTGCATTGCAAGACGCGCTGGCCGACATCGAGCACGTCCCCAGTGTGCGGGAGTTGATGCGCCACTTGCGGTTCTCCGCCGGCTCCGACCGCGGGGAACGCTTCGGCCATCGGCAGACCACGTAACTCTCCGGCCGCTACAGCCGTCGCGCTTCGATGATGCGCTTCAGAAAGGTCCGCGTTCTTTCTTTCCGCGGCGTCTCGAAGATCTCGGCCGGCGGCCCTTCCTCATGCACGACGCCGTCGCAGAGAAAGCAGATCTTGGCGGCCACCTCGCGGGCGAAACCCATCTCATGGGTCGCCAGCAGCATGGTCATGCCCTCGGCCGCAAGGTCGCGAACGATGTTCAGCACTTCGGCCACGAGTTCGGGGTCGAGCGAGGAGGTTATCTCGTCGAGCAGCATCACCATCGGCCCCATGGCCAATGCCCTCACGATGGCCGCCCGCTGCTGCTGTCCGCCGGACAGCCGGTCGGGATATTCCTTCGCCTTATGCTCGAGGCCGATGCGCCGCAACAGCGCCATCGCGTTCGCCTTTGCCTCGGCCCGGTTCTGGCGCAGCACGCGGACCGGCGCCAGCATGACATTCTCCAACACCGTCATGTGCGGGAACAAGTTGAAGCTCTGAAAGACAATGCCGACGTCGCGCCGCAGCGCGTTCACGTCGATCCCGGACCCGGTTGTCCGATCGCCGTGGATGCGGATCTCTCCCGAGTCGATCGTCTCGAGGCCGTTAATGCAGCGCAGCAGCGTTGACTTGCCGCAGCCGGAGGGGCCAATCAGGCAGACGACCTGGTGCTCGTCCACGTCAAGGCTCAGGCCGCGGAATACGGGGTGCGGCCCGAAGCTCTTATGGATATCGCGCATCTCGATCAGTGCCACCGTCAGCCGCCCATCACTCAATTGGCGCCGACACGCATGCGCCGGCGGTCGCGCTCGATCAGCCGATCGACGAGGCGCGCCTGGGGAATGGTGATGATGACGAAGAGGATCGCCACCGTCGTTACCGGCGAGAGATTGAAGTGGTTGCTGGCGATGATGATGGACTGGTTGAAGGCATCGAGCGTGCCGATCACGTTGACCAGGGCGGTGTCCTTCTGCAGGCCGATGAAGCTGTTGAGCAGCGGCGGAATCATGTTCCGCACGCCCTGGGGCACGATCACGAAGCGCAGCGTCTGCATGTAGGAGAGGCCGAGCGAACGAGCGGCGGCGGTCTGGCTCCAGTGGATGCTCTCGATGCCGGCACGATAAATCTCGGCGACATAGGCTCCGTTCGTCAGGATCAGCGCCAGGATAGCGAAGGACACCGGCGAGAAGTTCTTGACGACGGGCAAGCCCGTGAGCGGCAGGCCGAAGCCGATCAGGTAGATGTTGATGATCGCGGGCAGGGCACGGAAGATGTCCACATAGAAGGTGGCGATCAGGCGGATCGGCCGGCCGGCCGCTCCCGGGGCGAGACGGGCGACGGCGACGACGAGGCCCCAGATCAGCACCAGCACCTCGGCCACCAGGAAGATGTAGATGTTGATCCAGAAGGCCTTCAGGATCAGGCCAAACGAACTTCCGATGAGTGGCAGAAAGAAAAAAACGCGGCTGACCGAAAGGTCGTTGGCGATAAAGAACTGGATCGTCAGCAGCAACAGCCCCTGCGCGCCCACGAACCCGAACGCGATCCAGGTCAGATCGCGGGCGGCGGCTGCGGCCACCCGGGCGCGAATGAGATCACCGGCGGCGAGCGCCTGTTTGGCTTGACGGGCGAGCCGCACTCCGCGGATCGACGGCACCATGAGGCCGAGCGCCGCCACGCCCAGGGTCACGAGCAGGGCTTCGACGAGCGATCCGCCCTGTCCGAGGCTTGCGAGAGCGGCGCGCACGCCCCGGAGCGTGCCCCACGTGCCGACGACGACCAGGCCGCTTACCGCCGCGGCGGCGAGCGCCGCTCGGGTCGCATCCTGGGGCGGGACACCGGCACGAAAGCGTCGCTCGCCGCTCAAGTGGCCCAGGCGGGCGACTTGTCCGGCATTCTGGGCTCGACCACCGCCGTCGGAAATCATTGCCGCGCCATCCCGCTTGCGGGAATTCAGGCGCTACCCGTCACGGCGTGAAGTAGGGAACCTTGGTCGGATCGGCGCCCCAGGCTTTGGCGAGATAGGTCGTGGCCAGTGCCTGCAGCGTGCCGTCATCCTTGAGCGACTGGATAATCTTGTTGAAGGCGGCCTCATCGGCCGAACCCTTGGGGTAGACCGCCCCATAAGTCTCGCCGGTGCGGTACTGGCCAACCACCACCAAGCTGCCATGCGACTTGGCAGCGTAGGCCAGCACGTACGCGGTGTCGTCTGCGGCGGCGTCGATCTGGCCGGCGGCGAGCGCCGCCATCATCCCGGGTACCGTGGGATAGACCTTGACCGGCTTCGTCGGTTTCAGCACATCCATGACGAAATCCGCGCCGGTTGTCCCCTGATGCGCGCCGATACGCAGAGTCTTCGCGCTGGCGCTGTCAATCTTGGTCTCCTTCTTGACCAGAAGGCCGATATCGGAGTCGAAATATGGCACCGAGAAATCGACCACCTTCTTGCGCGCGGGGGTGATCGAGGCCTCAGCGAGGGCGAGGTCGAAGTTCTTGGTGTGCCCGCCGATCAACTGCGGCCACGCGACGTTGACGAGGACCAGCTTGTCCAGCCCGGCACGATAGGCGATGTCGGCGCCCATGCAGTATTCAAAGCCGGCCTTGATCGTCGCCGGCGTGTCGCCGTCATACCAGCCGGGTGCCGGCAGCGTCACCTCGACGGTAAGTTGCCCAGGCACAACCGGGTGGATGTGGTAGGCCCCCTTTTGCCCGGTGACTTTACAATTGCCGTAGCCACCCGCAGCGGCGGCCGTTCCGGCCAGGCCGAGCATCAGCACCAGGCCGGCCAAAATGCTCCAGCCGAATGGCAGTGCCAAACGCGCCGGGAATCCTTGATGCGGCATCTTGTTCCTTTCTGACCTCGCAGCTTTGGCGCGACTTTACGGCGGTTCTGTCACGGCAAGGTTGAGCCTCCGGGCGAATGCCGCGGCGTGGGCGCGAGCGTGTGCCTTTTGTTTATACAAATCGGCAGCCACGGTCAAGCTCAACCCGCCTTCCGCCCGCATCGCTCGCTGGGCTTGCCGTTGGAACCTATCGCCGTTGCCGCGAGGGGCGCCAACCCAGGAAGCGGTGCTCGATCAACCCGATCACGCCGATCCCGACGGTGGTGAACAACGTGATCAGCAGCAGCGCCGAGAACACCAGCGGCGTGTCCAGGTCGAACTGGCCGGACAAGATCAAATGCCCGATTCCCCGGTTTCCACCGATGAACTCGCCGACGATGGAACCGACCAGGGCGAGCGGAAACGCCACTTTCAGCCCGTCAACGATATAGGGCAGCGCATTCATCAGCCGTACCTTGACGAAGATGCGCATCGGCGTGCCGCCCGCGAGCCTTGCCAGGTCGAACACATCGGCCTCTATCTCGCCGAGCCCCGTGAGCGCATTGACGAAGATCGGGAACAGGGCCAACAGGAACGCGAGCAGGATCTTGGATTCCATTCCAAGACCAAACCAGATGATGAACAGCGGTGCGATGGCAATCTTCGGAATGCTGTTGAACGCCGCCAAGAAGGGCAGCAGCACCGATTTCACCGTCGGCAGGAAGATCACCAGCAAGGCGAGGAGCACACCGCTGACGAGGGCCATGGCGAGACCGAGCATTGTTGTGCTCGCCGTCGCGCCAAGGTTGTAGACCTGCACGGCGAAGGTCTGATCGAGCCGCACGGCGATGGCCGACGGGAGCGGCAGAACATAGCTTGGGATGCTGGTGTACGGCAGGCCAAACTGCCACAATAGACCGAGCGCCACCACGCTGACGAGCGGCTTCACGACGTGGCTCATCGCAGGCCAGCTCATCGCAGGCTGGTCCATCCGACTACTCCACCCAACCGGCGGCGACGGTCTCGCTGACGTGCGCCGTGATCTCGATAAAGCCCAGGCTGGTCAGCGTGCGGCGGTCGCGTGGGCGCGGGAGGTTCACCGGCACAATCTCGGTGATGCGCCCGGGTCGCGAGCGCATCACGATGATGCGGTCCGACAGCAGCGCCGCCTCGGTAATGCTGTGCGTGACCAGCAGGACCGTGTTTCGGCTGGCGCTCCAGATCTTCTGCAGCTCGAAACCCATCCGCTCGCGGGTGATGATGTCGAGGGCGCCGAACGGCTCGTCCATCAGGATGATCGAGGGGTTCAGCAGCAGCGCACGACAGATCGACACCCGCTGCTGCATCCCGCCCGAAAGCTCGTGCGGCAGGCGCCCCTGAAAGCTGTCGAGCCCGGCCAGGGCCAGCAGCTCCAGCGCCCGCGCGCGATAGGCGCGGCGCCGTGCGCCGCGCATCTCGGCGACGAACAGCACGTTGTCCAGCGCCGTGCGCCAGGGCAGCAGCACCGGCGACTGAAACACCATGCCGACATCGTGCGCCGGGCCCCGCAGCGTCTTGCCCCGGACCTGGATCGACCCGGCGCTTGGCGCGATCAGACCGGCCACCATCCGCAGCAGCGTGGATTTGCCGCACCCGCTCGGTCCGACAATGGAGACGAACTCATTGTCGTGAACCTCGAACGAGACGTCCTCTACGGCCGAGACATCGCCAAACCTTTTGCGGATGCCGGAAAGCGCCACCAGGGGCACCGACCCGACCCGCCCCCCGCTCCGCTCCCTGACATCGACGACGGCCTGGCTCATTCTTGGCCGCCGGCTACTTGCCGACCAGCCCCTCGGCAAACACCTGCTCCACGGTTGGCTTCATCGGCAGCTTCACCGACTGGCTGATCAGGTCGATGGTCCGCTGCACACGCGCAGGTGTCGCAATCCCGTAGCCGTTCTGCTTCACGTAGGGCGTCTCGATCGCCTTGATCGACTGGCTCCACTGCGCCTCCACCGTGGCGAGATTGAGCGTCGGGTTGTATTTCACCATGATCCTGGCCGCTTCCTCGGGGTGCTGCACGGAATAGGCGACCGCCTTCGCCACTGCGGCAGCGAAGCGCCGCACCGCCGCCGGATCGGCGGCAATCCGATCGGACCGTGTGACCAGCAGGTAGCCGAACGGATCGTAGCCCCACTCGGCGAAGGAGGCGAAGTAGGCCTGCTTCTTCTGCGGCGCGAGAACTTTTTCCAGCGCCGGCACGTCACCGTCGATGGAGGCGGTATACAGATCGGTCTGCCCGCTCAGCAGCAGCGAGATGTACACCGATGGGTCGGCCGCAATCCAGTGGATTTTGCTGGCGTCGAGCCCCTTCTGGTGGAAAATGATCGGTACGATGATGCGGGCATCATCCGTCTCCGCCGCGGCGACCCTGGCGCCGATCAGCGATTGCGGGGTCGGGTAGGGCTTCAGCGATGCCAGGCCGCTGGTGGTTACGTCCATGAACACGGCGAAGCCCTTGATCTTTGCCCCGTTGGCCACGCCCTTGATCACCGATCCCGGGTCGGCCATGCCGAAATCCGCTTTGCCGCTATCGACGGCCGTCACCACGAAGCCGCTGCCGGTGGCCGGCAGGATCGTCACGTCAAACCCGGCGTCGCGGAAATAGCCCTTGTCCAGGCCGGCAAAGAACGGCGTATCGCGGCCGTGGAACGTGTAATTGGTAAGAAACGTGATCTTCTTGGGTGCAGACTGTGCCAGCGCCGGGATGGTGAAGCCGGCGAGCGCGGCCAGCAGTACGCCCACGCGGGCCATAATTCCGAACATGGCAGTCTCCCCTCCCTTGCTTCTGTTCACGCCTCGTCGAGATAGCGGCCGAGATCGACGGTATCGGCGCCCGGTATGCGCTTGCGCACGAACTCGTCGCGCCGGGCGAACGGCGCCGTGGCATCAATCGCGAGCCGCCCCCAGTGGTCCTTGTGCGGGTCGCGGTAGAATGAGGGTGTGTCCGCGATGATCATGGCGTCACGGTCGACGCGCGAGCGAGTGAGGATCGCCCACATCACGTCGTTCATGTCGTAGATGTCCACATCCTCGTCGACGACGGTGACGACTTTGGCCCAGGTCAGCTCGGATCCCATTGCCGCGAGCAGGACCTGACGCGCGTGGCCTTCGTACTCCTGGTGGATCTTCAGTACCGTGTGCAGCACAAAGGGCTGACAGGTCACGTCCAGGATGCCGGGCAGCACGGCGCTCACGCGCTGATAGATATTGGCGGCAACGGACAGCTCCAGCGTCAGCACCTCCTCCGCGGAGCCGCAATTGATGCTGTGGAACACGGCATCGGCGCGGCGGGTGACTCCCAGCACCTCGAATACCGCGTTCGGGCCGACGGGCGTGTAGTAGCCCATGAACTCGCCGAATGGGCCTTCCGGGCGGCGCTCATTGGGCAGGAACCGGCCTTCGATGACGATCTCGGTCCCGTCCGGCACCATCAGATCGATATGCCGGCAAGGGCGCATCGCCAGCGGCCGGCGGGCCAACTTCGCCGCTACCTCCATCTCGTCGGCATCGTAAGGGATTGGTGCGGCGGCGCTCAGGAAGGTGGTCGGCGGCGGGCCGATCAGCATCGCGGCTTCCAGAGGCCTGCCCATCCTCTCCGCTTTTTCATGGTACAGCGTCAGGTGGTGGCGCGGCGCCAGCCGGCAGCGCAGCTCGCGGTCGCTGACATACATCGAGCGGTGGAAGGAGAGGTTGGAGACGCCGGTCTCCGGCTCATTCGCCAGGAACATGGCGGAAGTGAAGTAGGGCGCGGCATCGTGCTCCGCATAGGTAATCAGCGGCAGATCGCTGACCCGGCACTCCACGAGCTCGTGGCTCGATCGGGTCACGGGGCGCACCGGGTTCGCAATTGCCGGCGCCAGGCTCACCAGATTGTTCCATTGGCGGCAAAAGTCGTACGGGCCGATGCCGAGAATCTCGGCCAGCCGCTGGCGCGAACCGTAGATGTTGCTCACCACGGGTAGCGTGCTTCCGGTTACGCGATGAAAAAGAATCGCCTTGCCCGAGTGACGCTGCGCCGCCTGCGTGACCGCCGCCAACTCGTGCTTCGGTGAGACCTCGCGATGCACTTCCAGCAACTGTCCCGCCGCCCGCAACTTCTCCATGTATTCGCGCATCACGACCCTCTGGCTGGTCAGTGGTTCGAAGGCGGAAGGAAAACCGGACCGCGGCAAACGGAGGCGATGGATGGAAAGCAGGTCCCCATGCGGCCTCGCAATGCGTCCGCGACAGTTCCGACGCGACAAACGGCGGCTCAGGCCCGCCTTTTGCCTATACAAAGCCGGATGGCCAGGGTCAAGAGCGAGTTTGCGGCGCGGCTGCCGCGGGGCGATCACCGCGGCAAGGCGGTACCCCGACGGTCGGATCGGTCATACCCTTCCGCTCGTCCATTGACACTCGAACGCGCTGAATGCTTCCGTGCCGAGACGGAACTCCGCAAGGTGCGGCATGAAGCGCCTGATCATCGCAATCACCGGCGCGTCGGGGGCAATCTACGGCGTGCGCGCCCTTGAGGCGCTGCGCGAGATGCCGGACGTTGAGACGCATCTGATTTTCTCACCATCCGGCAGCCGGACCATCACCGAAGAAACCGCGCTGTCGGCGGAACAGGTCCGGGCGCTGGCGGATCACACGTACAACTATCGTGACATCGGCGCTGCACTCTCGAGCGGTTCCTTCCGTACCGAAGGCATGCTGATCGCCCCCTGCTCCGTGAAGACGCTGAGCGGCATTGCGCATTGCTTCGATGACCACCTTGTGGTACGGGCCGCCGATGTGTGCCTGAAGGAGCGGCGGCGCGTCGTCCTGCTGTTCCGGGAGACGCCTCTGCACGCAGGGCACATCGCGCTGATGGCGCAGGCGACGCAAAACGGTGCGATCGTGATGCCGCCGGTGCCCGCCTTCTACTCTGCTCCACACACGATCGATGACATCGTGATGCAGACCGTGGGGCGCGCGCTCGACCTGTTCGGCATCGACTCGCATTTCGTCAGGCGCTGGAAGGAACCCGAGACTTCCGCACCGGACCAGCCGCCGGTTGCAGCCGAGTAGACCGTAACACGCGTCGAAGCCCCGGTCTGACCTCGGCGGCCCATCCTCATTCTCCCCTCCAGATACGGGCATGGAGCGGGTTGAAGCCGATCCGATAGACGAGCTCGGCCGGGCGTTCGATGTCCCAGATGGCGAGGTCGCACCATTTGCCCGCCTGGAGGCTGCCCGTCTCGCCCAAGCACCCGAGCGCGCGCGCCGCTTCGCGGGTCACGCCGGCGATGCATTCGTCGACCGTGAGCCGAAACAACGTGGCACCCATGTTCATCGCGAGCAGCAGCGAGGTCAGCGGGGAACTGCCTGGATTGCAGTCCGTCGCCAATGCGATCGGCACGCCGTGGCGGCGGAAGAGACCGACCGGCGGTCGCTGCGTCTCGCGAATGAAGTAGAAGGCGCCTGGCAGCAGCACGGCCGCGGTACCCGCCCAGGACATGGCCGCCACGCCGTCCTCGTCGGTGTGCTCCAGATGATCGGCCGAGAGTGCGCCGGACTCGGCGGCGAGCCTGGCGCCATGCCGGTTCGAGAGCTGGTCCGCATGCAGCTTCACGGGCAGGCCCGCGGCCTTCGCGGCGGCGAACACCCGTGCGATCTGGTCGGGCGAGAAGGCGATGCCTTCGCAGAAACCGTCAACGGCGTCCGCGAGACCCTCGCCGGCGATCGCGGGCACCATGTCACGGCAGATCGCATCGATATAGGCGTCGGCATCGCCATCAGCCTCGGGTGGTAGGGCGTGCGCCCCGAGGAAGGTCGTGGTGACGGCAATACGTCGCTCGGCTGACAGGCGGCGTGCCGCGCGGAGCTGCTTGCGCTCGGCGTCGAGCTCGAGGCCGTAGCCGGATTTGATCTCGATCGTGGTCACACCCTCGGCCATGAGGGTGTCGAGCCGCGGCAGCGCGGAGCGGACAAGACCATCCTCGCTTGCCTGCCGCGTCGCCGTGACCGTCGAGACGATGCCGCCGCCGGCACGGGCGATCTCCTCGTAGGTCGCGCCGGCGAGCCGCCGCTCGAACTCCTGCGCGCGATCGTCGCCGAACACGAGGTGGGTGTGACAATCGATCAGGCCCGGCGTAATCCAGCGGCCATCACAATCCATCCGCTCGGGCGCGTCGAGGCCCGTCGGCGCATCCGACGCCGGCCCGGCGTAAGCGATGCGGCCGCCGCGTGCCGCCACGATGCCGTTCTCGACGACGCCAAGTCCCGGATGCGCGAGCGCCAGCGTGGCCAGACGGGCATTGCGCCAGAGCCGGTCGACGCGCAGGGTCATCGAGTGCCTCGCTCCACTTGGCCTATCACTTTGGATTTGTCTATACATAGCACCGCCGGGTGAATCGCGTCCAGAGCCGGCGCGTCGGCGTGGGAGGCAGTGCCGCGGATGGGATTGTTCTTCACCGAGGCCCTGCTGTCGCAGGGCTGGGCGCAGAACGTGCGGCTGGAGATCGCGGCAGGGCGGATCGTCTCGCTCCAGGCCGGGACTGCGGCGAGACCGGACGACGAGCGCCACGCCATCGGGCTCCCCGGAATCTCCAATCTCCACAGTCATGCCTTCCAGCGCGGCATGGCGGGACTGGCGGAAGTGCGCGGGCCCGCTTCGGACAGTTTCTGGACCTGGCGGGAGGTCATGTACCGCTTCCTCGGCGCCATGGGTCCCGAAGACGTCGAGGCCGTCGCGGCGCAAGCCTATGTCGAGATGCTGGAGGCCGGCTTCACGCGCGTTGCCGAGTTCCACTACCTGCATCACGACCACGATGGCGCGGCCTATGATAATCCGGCCGAGATGGCGGTCCGGATCGTGGCGGCAGCTCAGGAGTGCGGCATCGGGCTGACGCTGCTTCCCGTCTTCTACGCCCATTCCGGTTTTGGCGGCGCTGCCTGCCATGCCGGGCAGCGCCGCTTCGTCACCACTATCGACGGCTTCGCACGCCTGATGCAGGCAAGCCGCGCGGCCGGCGCAAGGATCGATGGCGCCGTAATGGGTGTCGCGCCGCATTCGCTTCGGGCGGTGGCGCCCGACGAGCTTGCCGCAATCATGCCGCTGGCGGACGGAGGCCCCATCCATATCCATGTCGCCGAGCAGACCAAGGAAGTCGAGGACTGCCTGGCGTGGAGTGGGGCGCGCCCGGTCGATTGGCTTCTCGATCATGCTTCCGTCGATCGCCGCTGGTGCCTGATCCACGCGACTCACATGACGCCGGAGGAGACCCGGCGCATGGCGGCGACGGGAGCGGTCGCGGGGCTGTGCCCGATCACCGAGGCCAATCTCGGAGACGGGGTGTTCAACGCGCCCGGTTTCGTGGCGGCGGGCGGGGTGTATGGCATCGGCACGGATTCCAATGTCCTGATCAGTCTCGCCGGTGAGTTGCGCCAGCTCGAATACGCGCAGCGCCTGGCGCTTCGGGCGCGCAATGTCATTGCGGTCTCGCAAGGCCGCTCGACCGGGCGCGCGCTGGTCGAGGCGACGTTTGTGGGCGGTGGCCGCGCGGTCGGTATCGAAGCGGGGCTGGCGCAGGGCGCCGCGGCCGACATCGTCAGCCTCGACCCTCGCCATGCGGCGCTGGTCGGGCGCACCGGCGACGCCGTTCTCGACGCCTGGATCTTCGCGGCGAGCCGGAACCTGATCGACTGCGTCTGGAGCCGGGGCCGCAAGGTGGTGGCCGGCGGCCGTCATGAGCGCCGCGAGGCTATCGCGGAACGATTTCGGTCGGCCCTAGGAAATTTGCTCGCCGCGTGAAGCCGAGAATCCTGCTCACGGGCGGCTGCTAACGCCGATGCCACCGCGCGACGCGCGCCCGATGCCGAGACGTTGTCTCAGCCGCCGATGTGGCGCGACACCGTCGCCCGCTCGCCGATCAGGCCGCGCGGGCGCAGCAGCAATACCACCGCCAAGACCACGCCGATCGCCACCACACGCAATGCGGCTCCGCGCGCCTGCCACGCGCTCGGCAGCACCGCGGTCAGCGCGGTGCCGCTCAGCGTCCAAAGCGCCCACACCACGACCGCGCCGAGCAGCGCGCCGCGGTTGTTGCCCGAGCCGCCGAGCACCAGCATCACCCAGACCTGGAAGGTCAGCACCGGCAGATAGTTGTCCGGCGCGATGAAGCCGAAGAACTGCGCTGCCATCGCCCCCGACAGCCCCATCAGCGCCGCGCCGATCACGAACGCCTGCAACCGGAATTTGCCCGGGGCCTTGCCGAGCGAAGCCGCCGCCGCCTCGTCCTCGCGCAGCGCCCGCAGCACCCGGCCCCACGGGCTGCGCGTCAACCGCTCCAGCGCCCAGAATGCGAGCGCCGTTACCGCCGCGGCCAGCGCCAGGTTCGCCGCGCCGAACGCCAGCGAACGGCCGGACAGCGCCTCGAACGGCTTGGGGATGAAGGCGATGCCGAACGGGCCGCCGGTCAGCCCCTGCGCGTTCAACGCCAGCAGTTGCAGCGTGACCGCGGCGCCGAAGGTGGTGATGGCGAGATAGTCGGCGCGCAGCCGCAGCGTCGCCGCCCCGACCACGGCGGCGACCAGCGCCGAGGCCGCCATCGCCGCGAGCCAGCCAAGCGCGATCGGCAGGCCAAAGCCGCCCCAGTGGGTCGCTGCCGGCGCGGCGGTCAGCAACGCCGAGGCATAGGCGCCCACCGCCGCGAACCCGGCGACGCCGACGTTGAACAACCCGGCCGATCCCCATTGCAGGTTCAGCCCCAACGTCGCAACGCCGTAGATCAACGCCACGGTGGCGAAAAAGCAGATATAGCCCAGAAGTCCCGCGATCATTCCGTACGCGCCCCGAACAGGCCAGTCGGGCGCACCAGCAGCATCACCAGCAGCACCACGAACGCCACCGCCGCGCGGTACTGTGCGCCGGCCAGCGGCACCGCGGCGGCCTCGGCAATGCCGATGATCAGGCCGCCCAGCATCGCCCCCGGCACGCTGCCGATGCCACCCAGGATGGCAGCGGCGAACAGCGGCAGCAGCAGTTCGAACCCCATGCCCGGCCGCACTTGCACGGTGACGCCGAGCAGCACCCCGGCCGCCGCCGCCAGCCCGCCGCCGAGCGCCCAGGTGGCACGCACCACGCGCGCGGCGTCGATGCCGGCCAGCCGCGCAAGGTCCGCGTTCTCGCTGACCGCTCGCATGGCGCGCCCGAGCGGCGAGCGGGTCATCACCAGGTGCATCGCCGCCATCAGCACCACCGCCACGCCAAACACCACGATCTGGTCCCAGGTGGCGCGCATCCCCGGCGCGAGCCGCACCGTCATGGCGATCTCATGGGTGTAGTAGAACGGCTCAGGACCGAACCCGAACGCGATGATGCTGCGCAGCGCCAGCGAGGCGCCGAAACTCGCGATCACCAGCACGATGGCGTTGCCATGCCGGCGCAGTCGCCGGAACAGCACCGCGTCGAGCGCCAGTGCCAGCAGCGCGGTCAAGACCATGCTCAGCGCCAGTGCCATGATCAGCGGCCAGCCGAAGGTGAGCGGCCCGATCGGCGCCGCGCCCTGCCCCAGCGCCGCGGCGATCACCAGGGCAAAATAGGCGCCCCAGGTGGCGAACTCGCCGTGGGCGAAATTGGCGAAGCGAAGCAGTCCGTAGGTCAGCGTCAGCCCGATCGCGCCGAGCCCGATCATGGCGCCGGACGTGAAGCCATCGACGAGGATCTGCCCGGTCACGCCGCCGCCCGCCTGCCGAGATAAAGCGCCGCCACCGTGGGGTCGTCGAGCAGGCTCGCCCCGGTCCCCTCGTGCGCCATCCGCCCTTCCACCAGGATCGCCGCGCGGTCGGCGACGGCGAGCGCCGCGCGCACGTTCTGCTCGACCAGCAGCACCGCCGACACCGCCGCCGCGGATTTCGCGCAGCTTGTCCATCACCACCGAAACCAGCTTCGGCGAAAGCCCGGCGGACGGCTCGTCGAGCGCCAGCACCTCCGGCCCCGTCACCAGCGCGCGCGCGATCGCCAGCATCTGCCTCTGCCCGCCGGAAAGCCGCCCGGCCGCCGCCCGGCGCGCCTGCCGCCAGGTCGGGAAACAGTGCGAGCATCGCCGCGATCCGTCCGGCTCGCGCCGCCCGCGGCAGCACCGCGGCGGCGATGGCGAGGTTCTCCGCCACCGTCAACGCCGCAAAGATGTTGCCGGTCTGCGGCACGAAAGCGAGGCCGCGGCGGATGCGCACGTGCGCCGGCACCGAAGCCAGCGAGGCCCCGCGCAACAGCACCTCGCCGGACTCGATGCGCACCAGCCCGGCCACCGCCTTCGCCAGCGTCGATTTGCCGGCGCCGTTCGGACCCAGCAGCACCAGGATTTCGCCGGCCGCAAGGACAAGGCTGGCGCCGCGCACGATCGGCAGCCCGGGCTCGTAGCCGGCGACCAGATCGCGGACCTCAAGCACCGTCATGCCGCACCGCCCAGATACGCCTCGACCACGCGCGGCTCGCGCATCACCGCGTCCGGCGGGCCGGAGGCGAGCAGGCGGCCGTTGGCCATCACATGCACCTCTCCGCACAACCGGGCGATCAGGTCGAGGTTGTGCTCGACGATCAGGAAGGTGATGCCGCGCGCGTGCAGGCTGCGGATGCGGTCGGTGATGGTCTCCAGCAGCGTCGGGTTCACCCCGGCCGCCGGCTCGTCAAGCAGCACGAGGCGCGGCTCCGCCATCAAGACCCGCGCCAGCTCCAAAAGCTTGCGCTGGCCGCCCGAGAGCGAGGCCGCCGGGGTTTCGGCGAGCCGGGCGAGGGCGAGGAAGTCGATGATCGCGTGCGCACGCTCGGCGTGGCACCTCTCCTGCCGCGCCACCGCCCGCGACGCGAACCAGTTGGCGAACGGCCGCTCCCCGTGCTGCTGCTGGGCGGCGAGCACCACGTTTTCCAGTACCGTCATGGCGGCGAATGGGCGCGGGATCTGGAAGGTGCGGCCGAGACCGGCGGCGAGGCGGCGGTGCGGCGGACTGCGCGAGATGTCGCGCCCCTCCAGCAGGATGCGTCCGGCGCTCAGCCGCAGGCTGCCGGCAAGCAGGTTGAACAGCGTGGTCTTGCCGGCGCCGTTCGGGCCGATCAGGCCGGTGATGCTGCCGGCGGCGACGGAGAGCGACACGGCGTCCACAGCGCGGGCGCCCCCAAAGCGGCGCGAGACGCCGCAAACTTCGAGCATGGGACAGATGGGTCAGTTCGGCGGTTGCGTCGGCGGCCACGGTATGCACGATCCGGCGCGGGGGCCAAAGGGGGAGAGGTCGAGGGTGCGCGCGATCCGCATCACCGAGGAACGGTCCGGCCTCGCGGCCACGGCGGCGCTCGCCGGCGAAGCCGCGCCCGCCAACGCCGCGTTCCTGTGGAACTTCCTGGCGGCGCCGCGCAGCATCCCGGCGATCCATGCCATGTGGACCGGCCCCGAAATCTCCGCCCCGATCCCCGACGCGCTGCTGGAGCCGGAGCCGCGCGCCGCCGGCCTGCCGCTCGAGAACGCCACGGTGATGCCGCAGCCGGGCGAGCTGGTGCTTACTTTCCTGCCACCCCGGCTATGGGGCGGCGGCCCGATGCCGGTGTTCGATATCGGGCTGTTCTATGGCCCCGGCGCGCGACTCTTCTTTCCGATCGGCTGGCAGCCGGGCAGCGTCGTCGCGCGGGTCGCGCCGGCGGAAGTGCCGGCGCTGGCTGCCGCCTGCGCGTGCATCCGCGCCGGCGGCGCCTGCACGTTGCGGTTCGGCCGCGCAGAGCAATCGTGAACGACGACTTCTTCGAACTGTACGACCTGCGCGTGGAAGTGATCGTGCCCGAAGGCGCGCGGGTGCTGTGCGGGGCGAAACCCGGCGATCATTTCGAGCTGCATGGGGAGATGCTGCATTTGCCGCCGGGCCAGGGGTTTTCGATCTACTCGCTGGCCGCGGTGCTGCCGCTGCTCGCCGCCAAGCAGCGGCCGACGCACCCGAACGACTGGATGACCACCGACGCCGAGATCGCCTGCCCCGACCCCAACTGCCCGACGCGGCTACGCATCATCCGCCTCGGCCTGCGCCGCTTCCGCCGCGCCGAGACCACGGCAACGCCATGACCGTCGAACGCATTGAGTTGCGGCCGGGCTACGCCATTTCGCGCCTCATCAAGGGCGGCTGGCAATTGGCCGGCGGGCATGGCGCCGTCAGGCGGGAGGCGGCGATCGCCGACATGGCGGCGTATGCCGCCGCCGGCATCACCACCTTCGACTGCGCGGACATCTACACCGGCGTCGAGGAGCTGATCGGCGCCTTCCTGCACGTCGCCCATGCCGCGACCGGCGCGCAGGTGAAGGTGCACACCAAGTTCGTGCCCGACCTTGCCGATCTGGCGACGCTCGACCGCGCGCAGGTAGCGCGCAGCATCGACCGCTCGTGCGCGCGGCTCGGGCGCGAGCCGCTCGACCTGGTGCAGTTGCACTGGTGGGACTACGGGCTCGGCGATGTCGTGCAGGCGGCGCTGTGGCTTGCGGAGTTGCAGGCGGCAGGGAAGATCGACCTGATTGGCGGCACCAATTTCGATACCACACACGCCGCCGCGCTGCTCAACGCCGGCGTACCGCTGGCGACAATGCAGGTGCAGTATTCGCTGCTGGACGACCGGCCTTCGCGCGGCTTGGCGGCGCTCGCGGCGCGGCACGGGATATGGCTGCTGTGCTACGGCACGTTGGCCGGCGGATTCCTCTCCGAACGCTGGCTCGGGCAGGCGGAGCCGCGGGGAGAACTGCTGAACCGCTCGTTGACCAAGTACAAGCTGATCATCGCCGATGCCGGCGGCTGGGATTGGTTGCAGGCGCTGCTGCGTGCGCTCGCCGCCGTCGCGGCACGGTACGGAAGCGGTATCGGCCGCGTCGCCAGCCGCTGGGTGCTCGACCTGCCGCAGGTCGCGGCAGTGATCATTGGCGTGCGCAGCCGCGCCCATCTGACCGAGCACGCGGCGCTGTCCGGCCTGACGCTGGACGAGGCCGACCGGGCGGCGATCGGCGCGGTGCTGGAGCAGCGCAGGCCGCTCGCGGGCGACGTGTACGCGCTGGAGCGCGACCGCACTGGCCGGCACGGTCGTGTGATGAAATACGATCTCAGCAGCACATGAGGGGGGAGCAGGCGATGCGTGGCATTCTGGCGGGCGTCGCGGCGGCGCTGCTGGTGCTGGCGGCGCTGCCGGCGACGGCAGCAGCCGACTGCAAGGTGACGGTGGGCGTTGTCATGTCGTTGACCGGCCCGGCCGGCCCGTATGGCCAGGCCGGGGCGAAATCCGTGGGGATGGCGTTCCGCGACCTCAACCAAGCCGGCGGCGTGCTCGGCTGCCAGCTCGCGACCGTCACCCGTGACGCCGAGAGCCAGGGCACCACCGCGGTGGATGCTGCAAAGCAGCTTGTGGACATCGACCACGTGCCGGCGATCATCGGCGGCATCATCTCCTCCGTGACGCTGCCGATCCTGACCGCGGTGACGGCGCCGGCCAGGGTGGTGCAGATCTCGCCCGCCTCCTCCTCGCCGACGCTGACGCAGCTCGGGCGGGAGGGCAAGACCAACGGCATCTTTTTCCGCACCATCACCTCCGATGCGCTGCAAGGTGTCGCAGCGGCGCGCTACGCGCTCGACGTGGGCCTGAAGAAGCTCGCCATCATCCAGGTCAACAATGACTTCGGCGCCAACATGGCGAAGGAGTTCAGCGCCGCCTACAAGGCGCTCGGCGGCACCATCACCTCGGTCACGCCGTACAACGAGCGCGCCGCGTCGTACGACGCCGAGGTGACGGCGGCGATGCAAGGCAACCCTGAGGGTCTCTATCTCATCTCCTACCCGGTGGATGGCGCCACCATCACGCGCGCCTGGATCTCCAAGGGTGGGCCGCGCAAGTTCCTGCTCAACGACGGCATGGACAGCGGCGATTACATCACCGCCGTCGGCGCGCGCTATCTGAACCAGGCCTACGGCACCTCCTCGGGCACCGAGAACAGCCCTTCCACCGCTTATTTCGACGCCAACTACAAGGCGTTCTCCGGCCTCGATCCGGGCTCGCCGGCGGCACCGCAGGCGTATGACGCGGCGGCGCTGGTCGGGCTCGCCATTGCCTCTGCCAGCAAGGCCGATAGCGCCGCGATCCGCCGCGGCATCTACCAGGTGACGGACCCCGCGGGGGAGGCGGTGTACGCGGGACCGGACGGGTTCCGCAAAGCGCTGGCGCTGCTGAAGCAGGGCCGGAAGATTCGCTATGTCGGCGTGATCGGACCGATCCGCTTCGATCAGTACGGCGACATCACCGGCCCGTTCCGGCTGTGGCAGATCAAGGACGGCAAGGTGACGACCCGCGGCACGCTGAGCACCGCCGACGTGGACAAGATCCGCGCCCAGATCGGCGGCAAGTGAGGACCGACGCGCGCTCGCGAACCCTCTGGAGCCTGACCGCCGCCCCGCCGCCCCCTGCCCCGCCGCTTGACCGCGACGCTGCGTGCGACGTGGCCGTCATCGGCGCCGGCATCCTGGGCCTTGCCACCGCGCTCGCGCTGGCCGAGGCAGGGACGGCGGTGGCGGTGCTGGAGGCGGAAGCGATCGGTTTCGGCGCCTCCGGGCGCAACGGCGGGCTGGTGGTGCCGAGCCTGCCGCGCATCGGGCCGGAGCAGGTGCGCGCGAAACTCGGCGCGGCGTCGGCGGCGCGGCTGCTGGGCCTGGTCGCCGGCGGTGCTGGGTCCGTGTTCGCGCTCATCCGCCGCCACGCCATCGCCTGTGACGCGGTGCAGGCCGGATGGCTCCATCCGGCGCACGCCGCGTCGCTCGTGCCGTCAGTGCGGGCGCGAGTGGCGTCCTGGCAGGCGGCCGGTGCGGCCTGCGTCTGGTTGGACGCTGCCGAGACGCGGCGGCGGATGGGCAGCGAATGCTTCCACGGCGCGCTGTTCGACCCGAGCGGCGGCCATCTCGACCCGCTCGGCTACACGCGCGGGCTGGCGCGCGCGGCGCTCGCGGCAGGGGCCGCGGTGCATGAGCACACGCCGGTGACGGGGCTGCGCGCCAGTGCCGGGGGCTGGGTGCTGGAGACGCCGGGTGGCCGGGTGCGGGCGGCGCGGGTGCTGCAGGCCACCAACGCCATGCCGCCGGGCCTGCCCGGCGCCGCCGGCGCGGCGGTGCGCGACAGCACGGTGCCGCTGCTGGTCTATCAGCTCGCGACCCAGGTGCTGCCGGCGGCGGTGCGGTGCGCGGTGTTGGCGGGTGGCGAGGCGTTCTCCGACACCCGCAACAACCTGCTGGCCTGCCGCTGGACCAAGTGTGGGCGGCTGGTGACGGGGGGAATGGCGGCGCTGCACGCGGGGGCAATGGCGCGACTGCCGGAGCAGCTGGCGCGGCGGCTGGCAGCCGTGTTCCCGGCACTCGGCCGCGTGCAATTCGAACATGTCTGGCGCGGCCGCGCGGCGCTGACCGGCGACTTCCTGCCGCGCCTGATGCAGCCCGCGCCCGGTTGGCTTGCGGCGAGCGCCTGCAACGGGCGTGGCATCGTCATGGCGAGCGTGCTCGGCCCGGTGCTGGCCGGCTACCTGCGCAGCGGCGACGCGGCGGCGTTGCCGTTGCCCCTTGCCCCGCCGCAGCCACTCCCGCTGCCGCGGCTGGCCCGGCTGCTGCCGCAGGCGCTGCTGCTGCTCGGCGACTGGCAGGACCGGCACGCCGGCGGCTGAGCCTTCCCATAATCGCACGTGCTGAGCGGACGGCCTTGGCGCATCGATGCTGCGCGCCGGCCCCCCGCCGTGGCACGCTTCCGCTAACAGCTCACGTGCTGGCAGTCGAGGATGACGCCGGCATGCGTCGCCTCATCGCGCGTATCACGCACGACCATGGCTTTCGTGTTGCCGGTGCGTGCAACGGACCGGAGACCTGACGCTCAACTGGAGCATCGCTATGATGCGGGCCGCTTCACGGGATCGCTCTCGTGCACGTCGTGCCCAATTCTCGCCATCGCCATAATTGACGTCGGTGCGCCGGCGCTCTAGGATTGTGCGCAGGTGAGGCGGCGATCCTTCAGTAGGAGCACCGGGATGGCGTTCCCGACAAGACGCGACATTCTCGGCGGCATTGCTACGGCGGCCGTGCTCCCGCCGCTCTCGGCCGCCAACGCGGCCGCCTTGACGCGCGGTGGCAAGTTCATCTTCGGCGCCTCCCGCGACGTCATCTTCTTCGATCCGGTCTATCAACAGCAGACGGAAGACATCTGGTTCAGCCTGAACGTCTATGACACGTTGCTGCAGCCGACCGCGGACGGAAAGGGCCTTCAACCGGGCCTGGCTTCGGGGTACGTGCTCTCCCCGGACGGCCTCACGATGCAGCTGACCTTGCGGCCCGAAATCAAGTTCTCGGACGGCTCGCCGATCCTGGCGCACGACGTAAAGTTCACGCTTGACCGGGGCCGCAGCAAAACCGAAGGCGGCAATTATCATTTCCTGCTTGCTGCGGTCGACTCCGTTGCGGCGACCGCGGCCAATACGGTTGTGATCCATTTCAAGCGCCCCGATCCGGTGTTTCCGCAGGTGCTTGCGAGCTTCTACACGGCCGTCGTTCCGCAGCAGCAGATGCTGGCGATGCCCGGCGCCACGTTGCGCGACAAGGCGCGCGCTTTTGCCGAGCACCCCGTGGGTTCCGGCCCGTTCGTATTGTCGAGCTGGACGCATGGCAGCAAGTTCACCCTGACGCGCAATCCCCATTATTGGAAGCAAGGAGCGGACGGCAAGCCGCTGCCCTACCTCGACCAAGTCCAGGTTGACATCGTCCCCGACGATGCCACGCGCATCCTGATGCTCAAGGCGGGCGAGATCAACGGCACCGAGTTCGTTCCGTTCTCGCGGGCGGCCGAGCTGAAGGCCGATCCCAAGATCCACATGGTTCTGTTCCCGGCGGAGAAGATCGTCTATCTCGGCATGAATATCCGGCCGACGCTGAAGGATGGCACGAAGAACCCGCTCGCCGACAAGCGCGTTCGCCAAGCGCTGAACTATGCGGTCGATAAGAAGGCAGTCGCGCAGATCGTCACCTATGGGATGGGCGTCCCGCAGGTGACGCTGCCGCCTGCCTCCACCCCGCTCGCAATCACGGACAAGGGCGAGCCCTATCCCTACAATCCGGCCAAGGCGAAGGCCCTGCTGCAGAAGGCGGGCTACGCTCACGGACTGGAACTGACGATCTACGCGGTCGCCGGCAACGCGGACGACGCCGCCGAGCTCGCAGTCATCCAGCAGATGTGGGCGCAGCTCGGTATCCGTCTCAAGGTGCAGTTGCTGGATTCAACGACGAGCGTCGCCAAGTACCGGGCGTCCGACTTCCAGATGCGGTCAGCGGTATGGACCAACGACTACAATGATCCGAGCCAGATCGTGTCCTACATGGCGTATTACCCGGCCTACGAATCGAACCGGAGCGGGTTCAACGACGCCGAGCTGAATGCCCTGTTCGAGAAGAGCCAGGTCGAGACCGACGCCGCGAAGCGGCAGGCGCTGTTTCGCCGCATCCAGGAGATCTACATCGACGCGGCGCCGATGGTGTTCCTGCTGGACGAGCCGTACCCGGTCGCGCTCGACACGAAGACGGAGGGCTTCGTGCAATTGCCGCTCGGGAATTACCTGTTCTCGGGTATCCATATGGAGGCGGCCGGCGCCCGCTAGTGGTTCGAGGGGGCTATGTCGGGCGCCGTCTGGCGCAAATCGTGCCGACGCTGATGCTGGCGTTGGTGCTGGTGTTCGTATTGGCGCACCTTCTGCCGGGAGATCCGGCGTTGGCCGTTCTGGGTGAGCGGGCGACAAGCAACGCGGTTGCTCAGACCCGCCATGCGATGGGCCTCGATCGGCCGCTTCTCGAGCAATTCTGGCTGTTTCTCCGCCATGTGCTGAGCGGGAACCTCGGTCGCTCGCTCACGCTGCGGGTGCCGGTCTCGGAGCTTATCCTGCAACGCTTGCCGATCACGGCGATGCTGACGGTCATGGCAGCCGTCCTTGCCGCCGTGATCGCCGTCCCCACCGCGATCGTCGCGGCGTTGCACCGGGGGCGGATATTCGACCTGCTCATCCGGGGGGTGTTTCAGCTAGGCGTCTCGATGCCGGTGTTCTATCTCGGGCTGGTTCTGCTCATCGTCCTCGCCGCAGGTCTCGGCTGGTTCCCGGTCGGCGGGTCCGGCAATGGCTTTCTCGGCAACCTCTATCACCTCGTCTTGCCCGCGCTGACGCTCGCAATCAGCCTTTCGGCGATCCTGATGCGCAATCTCCGAGCTTCGCTGATCGAAGTGCTCGATGCGGAATACGTCACCTTCGCAACCGCGAAGGGGCTGAGTTCGATCACTCATCCTCCGGCGGCACGTGCTGCGCAACGCCATCCTCTCGACGGTGACGCTGTTCGGCCTGCATATCGGAATGCTCATCGGCGGCGCAGTGATCACCGAGACGGTGTTTGCCATACCCGGCATCGGCACGCTCATGGTGGACAGTATCTTCGCCCGGGATTACCAGGTGGTTCTGGGCGTGACGCTGGTGATCGCGCTGCTGGTCTCGCTGGTGTTCCTGGCAGTGGACGTTGTCGTCGCCATGCTTGACCCGCGCCAGTCCGCCTAGCGTGAGCGACGCCGCCCTCGATCTCGGCGGCCCGTCCCGGCGCCGCTCTTACGCAACCACTTCCGCTCCGATTCTGGGCGGCGTTCTGCTCGCCGTGTTCGTCCTCTGTGCGGTGATACCGGGGCGGCTCAGTCCGTACGACCCCAACCATATGGACTATCTTGCACTGCTGAAGCCCCCCAGTCTCGCCCATCCGTTCGGCACCGACAATTTGGGCCGTGACATGCTGACCCGCGTCATCTGGGCCACCTCGGTCGATTTGCAGATCGCGATCTTCTCGACCGCCTTCCCGCTGGTATTCGGCACCATGGCCGGCGCCGTGGTCGGCTATCACGGCGGACTGATCGACGCCATCTTCGGCCGGCTCGTCGATCTCAGCGTCACCATCCCGTTCCTGATCCTGGTGATCGCGATCGTCGCCGTGCTGGGACCGGGGCTGTTCAACCTCTATGTCGCGGTGAGCGTGGTCGGGTGGGTGCCGTATGCGCGGCTCGTCCGGTCCGAGATGATGGTGCAGGCCAAGCGCGACTATGCGGCGGCAGCACGCGCCATGGGGTTCAGCACCAAGCGGGTCATCCTGGGCCATCTGCTGCCCAACGTGATTACGCCCACGATCGTCTACTGGATGACGGATCTATCGCTTTGTGTGCTGTTGGGGTCGAGCCTCGGCTATCTCGGGCTTGGCGCGCAACCGCCGACGGCGGAATGGGGCGTGCTGATCGCCGACGGCAAGAACTTCGTGACGACGGCCTGGTGGATGTCGATCTTTCCAGGGGCCGCGATCGTCGGCGCCGGCCTGTCATTCAGCTTGCTCGGAGATGCCGTCGTAGACTGGGTCCGGCCGAAGTGACGCCGCCCCTACTCAGCGTTCGGAACTTGCGGGTGAGCTTCGCCACCGGGGCCGGGTTCCGTCCGGTCGTGGATGGCGTCGATCTCGATGTGGGCGTCGGCGAGATCATGGGCCTGGTCGGCGAATTGGGGTCGGGCAAGAGCGTCATGCTGCGGGCGATCCTGCGCCTGCTCGGGCCCAATGCGAGCATCCAGGGGAGCATAGGCTGGCGTGGCGCCGAGCTCACGACCATGCCCGAATCCGATCTGCGCCGCCTCCGCGGGCGTGAGATCGCCATCATCTTCCAGGAACCCATGGCGGCGCTTAATCCGGTGCTTCCAATCGGCGTCCAGATCGCCGAGAGCCTCGATGCGCATCTCGGATTGCACGGCCGCGCCGCGCATGCCCGGGCAGCAGAACTGCTCGGCATGGTGGGGATCGCGGACGCCGGGAGGCGGCTCGGCGCCTATCCGCACGAGTTCTCGGGCGGCATGCGCCAGCGCGTGATGATCGCGATCGCGATCGCGGCCGGCCCCAAGCTCCTGCTCGCCGACGAGCCGACGACGGCACTCGACGTCACGATTCAGGACCAGGTTCTGCGGCTGCTGCTTCGCCTGCGCCATGAACTCGACATGAGCATCGTCCTCGTCACCCACGACCTGTCGGTCGTCGCCCAGACCTGCGACCGCGTTGTCGTCTTCTACGCCGGTCGCACGATGGAGGCGGGCCAAGTCGCCGACGTCTTTCGTCACCCGGCGCACGCCTACACCTGGGGCCTGCTCGGCGCGGTGCCGGCGAGCCACCGACCCGGCGAGGCCCTCACGTCCATTCCGGGTGCGCCGCCCGCGGACGCAGCGGCGCCGGAGGGCTGTCGTTTCGCGCCGCGCTGCGGCTTCGCCGAGCCGCAGTGCCAGATGGGCCGGCTCGATCCGATGCCGGTCGCACCAGGACGCGTGTCGGCGTGCGTGCGAAGTGCCCTGATCCTCGCACAGTCGGCCAGGGTGGGCGCGCCGGCGTGACCGGGCCGCTCATCGAGTTGCACGGACTGGTCAAGCATTTCGTCCGCCCGCGCAGCCTGCTCGGCGGGGTCACCGGCACGAAGCCGCTGGTCGTTCATGCGCTGAACGGCGTCGATCTCGCGGTGAGGCGGGGCGAGACGCTGGCGATCGTCGGCGAATCCGGGTGCGGCAAATCCACCCTCGCCCGATGCCTCGTGCGCCTGCACACGCCCGATGGGGGTCGGATCGTCTATGACGGGATCGACATCAACGCGCTGGCTGGTGCGGCCCGGCGGGATTTCAGCCGCCGCGTGCAGATGGTGTTCCAAGACCCATACGGCTCGCTCAACCCGCGCAAGACCATCGGCAGCCAGCTTAGCGAGCCGATCCGGGTGCATGGGTTGCGGCCGCCCCGCGATATCGCCGAGCGGGTGCGGGAGCTGCTCTCGATGGTCGGCTTGCCGGCCGCGTCGGCTGGCCGCTACCCGCACGCCTTCAGCGGCGGCCAGCGGCAGCGCATCGGCATCGCGCGCGCTCTGGCGCTCGAGCCGGAATGCCTGATCGCCGACGAGATCGTCTCCGCACTCGACGTCTCGGTTCAGGCGCAGATCATCAACCTCCTCATCGCACTGCAAAAGCGGCTCAGCCTGACCATCGTCTTCGTCTCGCACGACCTCAGCCTGGTGCGCTATCTCGCCCATCGGGTGGCCGTCATGTATCTCGGTCGAGTCGTTGAGTCCGGCCTTGCCGAAGAGCTGTTCGAGGCGCCGCGGCACCCCTACACTGCGGCGCTCATCGCCGCCTCCCCGAGCCTTGATGTCACCCGGCGCGCGTCGGCCGAGGCTGTTGCGGGTGAATTGCCAAGCCCGCTCGCGATCCCTGCCGGCTGCGCGTTCCACCCGCGTTGCCCGCGCGCGATCGAACGCTGCCGGCACGAAAGGCCGGACGACTGGGTCGCCGGCGAGCACCGCGCCGCTTGCCACCTTGCTACCTCATGACCGAGAGTTTCGAGATGCGCGATTTACGCTCCAGATCATGCCTCTTCATCGCCTCTCCGCTCGAACCCGAGAATGTCGGGCGCATCCGTGCCATCGACCCGACGCGGGTTGAGGTCGTGTACGAGCCCGATCTCCTGCCACCCACACGCTACATCGCCGACCACGTCGGCCATCCCTTCACACGAACCCCCGAGCAGGACAAACGGTGGCGCGAGGCGCTGGCCCGTGCGGACATACTCTGGGACCTGCCGCGCCGGCGCGAGGATGCGGCGCTGGCGCACCGCGTGAAATGGATCCAGACCACGAGCACCGGCGTCGGGCAGAGCATCAAGGCGCTCGGACTGCAATCCTCCGATGTCATCGTCACGACCGCGCGGGGCGTCCATGCGGGCCCGCTCGCCGAGTTCGTCTTCATGGTGCTGCTTTCGCAGTGGCGGGGGCTCGCCGCTCTGCAGACCGAGCAGCGCCTGCATCGCTGGACCCGGCAGTGCGTGGGCGAGGTGGCCGGGCGCCGCGTCGCCATCGTGGGCGCGGGCGACCTGGCGCGAGGCATTGCGGCGCGGGCGCGGGGGTTCGAGATCAGCACCGTCGCGGTCGCCCGAAACGCGACCAAGGAGCGCGCGCACAACGCCCTGTTCGACGCCGTACGGCCCGTGACCGATCTCCCGATTGTCCTCGCCGCGGCGGACGCGACCGTGGTCACGGTCCCGCACACCCCCGAGACCGAGCGCATGATCGATCGGGCGGCCTTCGCCGCCATGAAGCCCGGCAGCATCTTCATCAACATCGCCCGCGGCCAGGTGATCGATGAGGAAGCGCTGATCGAGCATCTGCGAAGCGGCCATCTCGGCTTTGCGGCACTCGATGTCGCGGCCGTCGAGCCGCTGCCGCCCGACAGCCCGCTTTGGGATCTGCCGAACGTCCTGATCAGCCCGCACTCGGCCAGCACGGTCGCGAGCGAGAATGCCAAGATAACCGAGATCTTCTGCTGGAACCTGCGCTGCTGGCTTGGCGGCCGCGTGGCGCAGATGCGCAACGTGCTCGACAAGCAGCTCATGTATTGACGATGCCGCGCACAGCCAGCGGTCGCGAAGCGGAGGTCTTGCGTAACGTCCCGGACAGGAGAACATTGCAGCGGACGAGGGCGGGGCTCACCAACAGAGGGGGAAAGCAACAATGCGCACGCGACTTGAGCGATTTGCCGGCGCCACGACCTTATGCCTGGCGGCGTTGGGGTTCTCGGGTCTGATGCCGGCCCGCGCCGCCGGTCCCAGCGGCGATATCGTGGTGATGGGCTATTCCGGCCCGGTGCAGGACTATTACACGGCCGCGGTGGTCAAGCCGTTCATGAAGAGCCATCCGGGAATCCGGGTGATCTACGACGCGGCGGGAAGTTCTGCGCAAATGCTGGGCATGTTGCGTGCCCAGAAGGCGCATCCGCAGGTGGATGTGGACATCATGGATTTCTCCGTGTCCAGGGTCGCCAACAAAGAGGGCCTGTTCAGTCCACTGGACCCGGCGGCGGTCCCGAATCTCGCCGAGATATACGAAGTCGCACGAACTCCCGGCAACATGGGACCTGCGATAGATTTCGACAATCTGGTGCTGATCTATAATCCTGGTGCCATGAAAACGCCGCCGACGGGGATCAAGGATCTCATCGACCCCGCCAACAGGGGCAAGATCGTGTTTCCGCCTGCGCCAAACGTCATCGGCATCGCCCTGCAACTCGTGGTGGCCAAATATCTTGGCGTCGATTACAAGGGATCATCGGATCCGGAGATAGCGCTGCTCAAGAAGATCGCCCGAAACGTGCAGACCTGGAGCCCGATGCCGGACGAATACACGATGGTCATCAATGGCGATGCCGACCTGGGTGTCGGCTGGAACGCGCGCGCGCAAACCTATATCGACAAGTCCGGCGGCCGACTGGGCGCCACAACCATGAAAGCGGGATCGATCCTCGACATCGATACCATCAACCTTGTCGCCCACGCCGCAATCCGGCCGCGGCGCAGGCCTTCATCAATTACGCAATCAGCCCCGGCCCGCAGGAGCGCTACGCGAAGCTGATGTATTACGGGCCGACGAACAAGCATGCTCGCCTGCCGCCGGCGATCTTGGCGCGCACGTCGTCCTATCCAGCGACACTCAGCAAGATGCTTCCGATCGACTGGAACTACGTCTCCCAGGTTCAGGACCAATGGACCAATCGGTGGCGGCGGGAGGTCATTCCGTCGCGCTAGAGAACTGACGTTCGTGGTCCCCTACCTTGAGCTGAAGGACCTCACCAAGCGGTATGGCGGGGCGCCGGCGGCGGTGGCGAGCTTCAGCCTTGTGGCGCGGCGAGGCGAGTTCGTCACCCTCCTCGGTCCGTCGGGTTGCGGCAAGACGACGGTCTTGCGCATGATCGCGGGCCTGGTGCCGCCATCGGCCGGCCAGGTTCTCGTGCAAGGCGACGACATCACCGGCCGGCCGCCGCATCTGCGCAACATGGGGCTGGTGTTCCAGAATTACGCCCTGTTTCCGCACCTCTCGGTTGAGCGCAACCTCGCGTTCGGGCTCGACATGCGGGGGGTACGCGGGGTCGCGGCACGGGATCGCGTGCAGCGCGCCTTGGCCCTGGTACAGCTCGGCGGATTGGAATCCCGCAAGCCGAAGGAGCTGTCCGGCGGACAGCAGCAGCGCGTGGCGCTGGCACGAGCCCTCGTGATCGAGCCTTCGGTGCTGCTGCTGGACGAGCCGCTGTCGAACCTCGACGCGAAACTGCGCGAGGAACTGCGCGACGAGATACGCGACATCCAGCGCCGGTTGGGGATCACGGCCGTCTTCGTGACGCACGATCAGGTCGAGGCGCTCACGATGTCGGATCGGGTGGCCATCATGTATGGAGGACGGGTGGAGCAGGTCGGGACCCCGCTCGAGATCTACGAGTATCCCGCCACCCCGTTCGTGGCCGGCTTCATCGGCCGGACCAACCGCATTCCGGCAACGGTGGAGGCCGCCGCAGCGGACGGATCCACGCTGGTTGCCGGCGGCCAGCGATTCACCGTGCCGAGACGCCTTCCTCGCGGCGCGCGCGTGACCGCGATGGTACGACCGCACCGGATGCGGATATCCGAAGCCCCCGAATTCCCGTCGGCGAGTCGGAACAGCCTGACGGCGTCGATCACGAAGATTACGTTCGTGGGCGAAGCGATCGCGTATGAAGCCGACGTGGCCGGGATCAAAATCATGATCGAGGCTCAGACCGCGTCCCGCGGAGAAGTTGCCCACCGGCCAGGCGACGTGGTGTGGGTGGCATGGGCGGCCGACGACACGCTTGTGTTTGAACCGGCGTGAGGCGCGGGACCAGCATCGCGGCGCTGCTGTCGCCGGCCACGGCCCTGATGGTGGTGGCTTTCCTGCTACCGATGGGATGGCTGGCGCGCCTGTCGCTGGACCGAGCGCAGGACGGCGGGGTTCTGATCCCCGACGTCAGCGCCGCGACCTATGCGCAGTTCTTCCGCGATCCCTTCTATCAAGCCATCCTTTGGCGCACGCTTGGCCTGGGTGTCACCGTGACACTGCTCACTCTGGTTTGTTCATATCCGATTGCGCTGTTCCTGTTCCGCACGCGATCGCGGTGGCGCGCAGTGCTGGCAGTGCTGACCGTCTCCCCGATGCTGGTAAGCTCGGTTGTGCGAACCTTCAGTTGGATGGCGATTTTGGGAGACCGGGGACTGATCAACCAGGCACTCCTTTCCTTGGGTCTGATCCATCGTCCGCTCGCGCTGATGAACAACATGCTCGGTGTATATATCGGGCTCACCCAGATCGAGATGCCGGTGATGACGCTTGCGCTGATCGCCGGGTTCGCCCGGCTCGATCCGGCGATGGAAGAGGCCGCCTACAGCCTGGGCGCGGCACCGTGGCGAGCCTTCCTGCGCGTGACCGTGCCCCTAAGCGCGCCGGGCATCCTGCTCGGCAGCCTCATCACATTCGTGCAGGTGATGAGCTCCTTCGTCACGCCGACGCTGCTCGGCGGGGGCCGCGTGTACCTGATGGCAACCACGATCTATGAGGAAGCACTCGAGACGTTGAACTGGCCGCTGGCGGCGGCGATCTCGGTTATTCTGATTGCCGTCCTGGTCGCGTGCCTCGCCGGGTATGAACGCATCGGGCGGCGGTGGGCGCTATGAACCTGCCCACGCGTGCCATTGTCGTGCTTCTCTACGCGTTTCTGTTGGCGCCGATCGCGATGGTCGTGCTGACATCCTTCAGCAACGACGCCTACCTTGCATTCCCCCCGCACCATTGGGGATTCGGCGGTTACGCAGCACTGCTGCGGAATGCCGCGTTCCAATCCGGCCTCGAGACCAGCCTGATCCTCGGCTGCGCCGTCACCCTCCTGACGCTGGCAGTGGGCACGGCCGCTTCTTACGCACTCGCAAGGTTGCGGTTTCCAGGGCAGGGTGCGCTGCTGGCTCTGTTCACGGCGCCGTTGCTCTTGCCGACGATCGTTCTCGGCCTCGCGTTACTGCTGGTGTTCTCGCAGCTGGGTCTGCTGGCGACCTTTCCCGGACTGATCCTTGGCCATAGCCTGGTGGCAATGCCCTATGTCGTCCGACTGATGCTGACGGCGATTCGAGGCGTCCCCTCTGCCGTCGAGGAAGCGGCGGCCACGCTTGGGGCTGCCCCGGCGGTGGTCTTCTACCGCGTGACCCTCCCACTCATGCGTCCGGCTCTCATTGCCGCCGCCGCACTCGCCTTCCTGGCGTCCTTCGACGAGGTCGTTATCTCCCTGTTCCTGGTCGGGCCGCGACTGACCACGCTGCCGATCGCGATTTTCCGCTACGTCCAATATCATGCGGATCCTCAGGTCTCGGCATTGTCGGTGGTGCTGATCGCCATCACCGTGGCACTCATCGGCGTGGTCGAGCGCAGCAACGGTTTCATGCGGGCCGTTTCCCACTGACATGACCGGGGGGTAGAGAGTTCGGAGCGTACGTGGGAGAATTTGCAGCAACCGCAGGCGTGATGGGAGCGATGGCAAAAGAGATGGGCGGCACCGAGCTGCGAGACAACAGGCCGTCGGGCGCGGAAGGTCGAGGGCCGCGGATGGCGCCCTTCGCGTGCGAGAAGCACCCGGCACATGGCGCGCGGGGAATGGTCGTGACCAACCATCCGCTCGCCTCCGGTGCCGGGATGGCGATTCTGCTGGCCGGCGGCAACGCCATCGATGCGTCGGTGGCGGCGCTGTTCGCGCTGACCGTCGTCGAGCCAATGATGGTCGGTGTGCTGGGCGGCGGGATCGCGCATATCCGGCTGGCCGACGGGCGGCACACGATTCTCGATGGGCTCAGCACCGCGCCGCTTGCCGCTCGCCCCGACATGTACGAGACCCTGTCGGACGTGTTGCCCGATTATCAGGAGACGCGCGACCGCCGGAACGCGGTCGGTGCCACCGCCGTCGCCGTGCCGGGCGCGCTGGCCGGCTGGTGCGAGGCGCTTGCCCGCTTCGGGACCGTACCGCTCGCCGACGCCTTGGCGCCGGCAATCACACTCGCAGAGAGCGGCTTCATCGTTACGCCATATCTCCATGACTGCGTCGCGGATTGTGCCGCCGACCTCGCGCGTGATGTCGAGCTCGCCAAGCAATTCCTGCCGAATGGCGCACCAATTGCCGCCGGCACGCGGCTGCGTCGGCCGGAGTACGCGGAGACGCTGCGCCTGATCGCGCGCGAGGGCCCGGCCGCACTGTATGAGGGCACGCTTGGGTCCGCGCTGGTGGCGCACATGACCGCGCGCGGGGGACTGATTGGTGCCGGCGATCTCGCGGCGTACAAGGTCGTGACACGCGAGCCGGTGCGCGGCGCTTATCGGGGCTTTGACATCATCGGACCGCCGCCGCCGTCCTCGGCCGGCGTTCACGTGGTGCAGATGCTGAACATTCTCGAAGCCACCGATATCGCGGCGCTCGGGTTCGGCTCGACGGACGCGATCCATCTGCTGGCCGAGGTGCTAAAGATCGCCTTCGCCGACCGCGCGGTTGCCACCGCCGACCCCGCCTTCGTGCGCGTGCCGGTCGCGCGGCTGATCGCAAAAGAGTACGCGGCCGAACGTCGCGGACACATCGACATGGCGCGCGCGCAGGACTGGATTGCGGGCATCGTTGCGGCCGAGTCGGAGAACACCACCCATCTCACGGTCGCCGACGCGGCCGGCAACGTGGTTGCAAGCACGCAGACAATCAACGCGCTGTTCGGTGCCCGAATCGCGGTGCCCGGCACCGGCATGATCGCGAACAACTACATGTTCAACTTCGATCCGCACCCCGGAAAGGCGCTGTCGATCGCGCCGGGCAAGCGGGTCTTCACCTCGATGGCGCCAATGATGGCGGTGCGTGCGGGACGGATCGCGTACGCGCTCGGCCTGCCTGGCGGCCTGCGCATCTTCGGGTCCGCCATGCAGGCGCTGGTCAATCTGATCGACCACGGCATGTCGCCGCAGGAGGCGGTGGAGGCGCCGCGGATCTGGACGCAGGGCCATGTGCTGGAGGTCGAGCCGGCGATCCCGGACGCCGTGGTGGCCGCCCTGGTGGCACGTGACCATGAGGTGCAGCGCGTTCGGCGCATTGCCGGCGGAATGAACGCGATCGCCTTCTCGCCCGACGGCATGATGACCGGGGTCGCGTGCTGGCGGGCGGATGGGGTGCCGGTGGGGCTGGGCGGCGGCCTCGCCCGCGCCGGCGTGCGGTTCACCCTTGCCTGAGACGGCCGCGCTTCACCGCGGCTATTTCCCGCAGCACTATTTCCCCATGTACATCCCTTGCAGGCGGATGATGCCGTCCGGCACCTGCCGGAAGCCCATCAGCTGCTTCTTCATGCCGACCGTGTTGGTCGGGTTCCACAGATAGATCAGCGGCACGTCCTTCTGCACCTGCGCCCATACCTTCGCGTACAGCGCGCGGCGCTGGTCCAGGCCGGTGACGAGGCGGGCATCGTCCAGCAACTTGTTCACGGCGGGGTTGGTGTAGTGGCCGTAGTTGAACGTGCCGCCGGTGTGCAGGAACGGCCACATGTTGCCGTCCGGATCGACACGCCCTGACCAGCCGATCATGTAGGCCTGGAAATCACCGCCATAGCCGGCCTGCAAGGAAGAGGCGAATTCCAGGGCGCGGATCGTCACCTGGAATCCGGCCTCTTTCACCATCGCCTGAACCACCTGACCGGCCTGTTGCAGGTCCGGGCTGGTCGGAATGGTCAGTGTCACCGGCACCGGCAGCGTCACCCCGGCCCGCTTCAGCAGCGCCTTCGCTTCGGCCGCGTTGCGCGTCGGCGGCTGCACCGACCTGAGGTAGTAGGGCGAACTCGGCGGATTGGCCTGCGCGACCGCGGTGTACATTCCGTCATAGACGACCTGGATCAGCGCCTTCGGGTCGATCGCGAGCTGGAAGGCCCGCCGCACCAGGGCGCTCTGCCCGACCGGGGATTTCGCCGCCGGGCCATTGCCGACATTGAACGTGATGCCTTCGTAGGCCAGCGAATGATCCGTCGCGAGCTTCAGCGTCGGGTCGTGTTTCACCGCGGGCACGTCGGTCGGCACGATGTATTCGACCAGATCGAGCGCGCCAGCCTCCAGATCCGCCAGCCGCGACGAGGAATTGGTGATCGGCTCGTACACCACGCGGTCGAAATGGATCGCCTTCGCGTTCCAGTAGCTCGGGAAGCGCTGCAGCACGATCTTGTCCTCCGGCACGCGCCGGACGAAGCTGAACGGGCCGGCGCAGACCGGATTCAGCCCGAACTGCGCCCCCTCCTTCTTTGCGATCTCAGGTGCCAGCATGATGCCCGGGCGCCCGGCGAGTTGGGCGAGCATCGGCGAGGAAGGGTGGCTCAGCACCAACTCCACGGTCATCGGGTCGATGATGTCGATGGACCGGATGGCGTTGATCTGGCCGGCGCGCATGCTGCCCTTGATGTGCAGGTCGCGCATCAGCTTGTATTTCACGGCCTCGGCATCGAACTTCTCGCCGTCCTGGAAGACCACCCCCGTGCGAAGGTGGAGAATCAGATGCGTAGAATCCTTGTATTCGTACCCCGTGGCAAGCTGCGGGACAATATGCAGATTGGAATCGATATCGAACAGCTTGTCGCACAGGCCGGCGAACACGATGCGGCCGACATAGCTGGAACCGAGCGTGGGATCGAGCAGGTCGGGATCCTCGCGCAGGCCGATGTGCAGTGTACCGGCTGGTGCGCCGCCGATTGGTGGGGCCGGTGCGGCCGCGGCATCAGGGATGGAGAAGTGCCACATCGTCATGGCATAGGCGGCGGCCAGCAGCATGTGGCGCATTGGAAGCCTCCCAAATGTCCTGGCGGTTTGCCGGCGGCCAGGATCGTTGCCCTGGCGGTCAGCTTACGTCGCCTGCCTCGCCCCGCAAGCGACAGGCGGTACGGCCTATTCCGGCGTCGCGCCGTCGCGCGCGACCGCTGCGTCGATGACCGCGCGGTCCAGTTCGCCCCAACGGGAGGCCGTGCCCGGCAGGAACCGGCGGAAGACGGCGAACCGCTCCAGGCTGACGCGATAGAGCCGCCGCAACTCAGCGAGCGGATCCGGATGGTCGTCGGCGCGGATGTCGAGGTCGGGGTAAGGATCGCGAGAGCCAATCTTCAGCGCGGCGGATTGCCGGCCGCGCTTGTCCCCGCCGGCTGCCTCGCCAGCTTCCATCGCCGCCAACAGCCGTTCGGTCAGACTGCCGGTCGCTGCCGCGAAGCCGGACAGTGTGCGCTCCACCACGGCCTGCCCGGCCAGCATATTGCCGGCGACCGAAACGCGATTTCCGTGCACCATCCCCGCCCAGCCGACGCAGTCTGCCCCCGTGTGCTGGCCGATCCGGCCTTGCGCATCGACGATGTGCATCTGCCGCTGGCTCGCCCCCGGATCGGGGCCAACCAGCGCGGCCACCACCGCATCCGGGGCAGCACCCGTCCGCAGCCGCGCCATCCCATCGATCGCATACAACGGATTGACCAGCGCTTGCGTGGCCAGGGCGGCAACGCTGCCCTCGACATGGATGCACAGCGCGCCGACGGCGAAGAACCGGGAAGCCACCGCAGCACCCAGTTCCCCGGTCGTGGGATCGTGGACAAGGATCGACCAGGTCACGCGGCATCCTCATGCGGCGGCGGCGGGCGCACAAGACCCCGGCGCGATAGGGTCGCCGCAGCGGCTTCCCGCATCCGCCCTGCTGGGTTAGCCTTGTCTGAGGCGAGGGTGGATGGATGGGCAACCCCTCCGGGAATTGCCGGTTGGGGAGGCTTTCCAGTGCGTGCATTGTTCTGCGCCGGCGTTTCACCTTCCGATCCGACCGAACGGTCGGCTGCTCCAGGCTCCGGGTGAGCCGCCATGGCGCGCCTTTCCTTGCGGGGCATCGTGAAGTCATTCGGCCCGCAGCAGGTGTTCCAGGATTTCAGCCTCGAGGTTGCAGACGGTGAGTTCCTGTGCCTGCTGGGACCGTCGGGAAGCGGCAAGACCACGCTGATCCGCATTGTCGCCGGACTGGAAGCGGTGCAAGGCGGCGAGATCTGGATCGGCACGCGTGAGGTGTCGGGCCTGGCACCGCGCGATCGCCGCATCGGCATGACGTTCCAGGGCTATGCCCTGTATCCGCATTTGTCGGTGCGCCAGAACCTGCACTATCCGTTGCAAGTGCGCGGCACGAAGCGAACCGAAGCCGGGGCGCGCGTGGCGGAGGCGGCGCGCATGTTGGGGATTGGCCATTTGCTCGACCGCCGGATCGGCCAGATCAGCGGCGGGGAGCAGCAGCGCGTGGCAATCGGCCGTGCGGTTGTGCAGCAGCCCGACCTCTATTTGCTCGATGAGCCGATCAGCAATCTGGACGCCAGCCTGCGCGAGACCGTGCGCGGCGAGTTGCGCCGCCTGCAGCAGAGGCTGCGCGCCACCATGATCATGGTCACGCACGACCAGCTTGATGCGCTGGCGGTGGCCGACCGGATCGCCGTGCTGCGGGAAGGTGTGCTGCAGCAGATCGGCACGCCGGAGGCGCTGTATGAGCGTCCGAGCAATCTTTTCGTCGCCGGCTTCATCGGCCGGCTTCGGATGAACTTCCTGACCGGCGAGATCGCGGCGGACGGGACGCGCGTGCTGCATGGCGAGGGGTTTGCGCTGCCCCTGCCCGGCCACCTGCGGCTGCCGCACGGGTCGGCGCTGACCGTCGGCGTCAGGCCGGAGGCGATCGACCTGGTGCCGCCGGCAACCGCAGGCGCGATGCGGGCCGAAGTGCAAAGCTGGCAGTTTCAGGGCGAACAGGCGGTCTGCACGGCGCGCGTCGGGACGGTTCCGGTGCAGGTCGCGCTGCCAGCGTCGGAGCGCGCGGCGCCGGGCAGCTTCATCTGGTTGCAGCCGCGATCGGGCCAGGTGCATATTTTCGACCGGTCGAGCGGCGAACGCATCGACCTGCAACGACCTGACCCGCCTGGCTGACGGCGGGCCGACCCTTGAAGGGGAGGAGACATGACACAGGAACGTGCGGACCGGCCAGCCCAGGCCGTGGCGATCTCACGCCGTGGCGTGATGCAGGGCGGTGCGGCGATCGCCCTGACCGCGCTTGGCGCGGCCGGAGGGGGCCGGACCGCCCACGCGGCCGGCGCGACGGTCAACATCGAATGCGATGCCGGGCAGAACGAGGCGCCATTCCGGTGGAACGCTGCGGCGATGGAGAAAAAGTTCGGGTTCGGATCGAATATCCTGAGCCTGCCCTTCGTCGGACAATACGAGAAGCTCGTCACCGAGCTGACCTCGCGTTCCTCGGCCTATGACGTGCTGGTGTTCCCGCCGTACTTCCTGGGCGATTTCGCGGCGCTGGGGTTCCTGAAGGAACTCGATTCCTACTTCCATCTGCTGGATCCGAAGCTCGATGACTACCTGCCCGTCTATCGCGATCCGGTCATCAAGCGGAACGGCAAGACCTATGCGCTGATGTACGACGGGGATCTTCTGCAGGTCGCGTACCGCAGCGACTTGTTCAACGATCCGAAGGAGCAGGCGGCGTTCAAGAGCAAGTACGGCCACGATCTGGCCGCGCCCGCCACCTGGGACGAGTTCATGCACGTCGCCGAGTTCTTCCACCGGCCGCCCAAGCTGTATGGCACCGCCTTCTATGCCCAGCGCGGCTTCTGCTATGCCTGGTTCATCAACATCTTTGCCGGGCTGGGCGGGCATTGGTTCGAGAAGGGCATGAAGCCGGGCATCAACAGCGATGTGGGCGTGAAGGCGCTGACCATGCTGGTGGAGATGAAGAAATTCGCGCCGCCGAATATCCTGCAGATCGACTATCCGACGCTGAACCAGGTGTTCCTGAACGGTTCGACGGCGATCGTCGTGCAATGGGATGACCTGCCGCTGAAGGTAGAGAACCCGGCGATGAGCAAGGTGGTGGGCAAGGCTCGCTTTGCCGCCTGCCCGCAGCGCAGCTACATGCCCTATTCGCGCGTCATGGCGGTTTCCGCCTTCTCGAAGAATCCGGAGGAAGCCTACCGGCTGGCGGCGTACATGCAGTTGCCGGAAGTCGGCATTACCTATGTCTATGATCCGGATTGCGGCGAGGACCCCTATCGCGAATCCTACCTGAACCCGGCGGCGGTGAAGAACCACGAAGGCAAGCCGACGATGAGCGCGGCCGCGGCGAAGAATTACGTCGATGCCATAAGGACCGGGCTGAAGGCGGGCTATCCGGAACTCAGCATTCCTGGCGCACCGCGCTACATCGACATCCTCGACCTGTATGTGAGCCAGGCGCTCGCCGGCACGCTCGCACCCAAGGCGGCGCTGGACGCGGCGGCGGGCGAATGGGCGAGCATTACCTCGGCCGAGGATCCGCAGAGCCAGGAAGCAGCCTACACGGCCTGGATCGACTCCTTTAAGAAGGTCGGTCTGGCTTACTGAGTGCCACGGCAGGGCGGCCGGAGGAAACTCCGGCCGGGCATCCTGGACGGGGGGTGCATGCGGCCCGAGGCGGCACAGCGCAGCCTTCGATCGCTGCGGCAGGCGGAGCGGCGCTTCGGCTGGTGGATGGTCACGCCCGCACTGGTGATGTTCGCGCTAAACTGCATCTTTCCGCTGGTCTATGCAGTTGCAGTCTCGTTGATGAATTACCAGCTGCTGATCCCGGTGCCGGCGCGGTTCATCGGGCTTCGCAACTACCAGCACATCTTCGGCGATCCGCTGTTCTGGAGCAGCCTTCGGGTGACGTGCTGGTTCGTCGTCGGCGTGCTGCTGTTGCAGTTTCCGGTGGGCTTCCTGCTGGCGCTGCTGCTGAACCGCCTGCCGCGGTTCCAGACGCTGGCGGCAACCGCTCTGCTGATCCCGACGATCATTGCGCCATCCGTGGTCGGCTTCCAGTGGACGCAGTTGTACAACTACCAGTTCGGGCCGATCAACTTCCTGCTCGGGCTGCTGCACGTGCCGCCGCCGACCTGGACAGGCAGCCCGCAACTGGCGCTGCCGGCGCTGATCCTCGTCGATTTCTGGGAATGGACGCCGTTCATCATGCTGCTGCTGTTCGCCGGGCTGCGCGCCCTGCCCGGCGACATCGTCGAGGCGGCGCGCGTCGATGGATCGGCACCGTTCCAGGTGGTGTGGCGCATCTATCTGCCGCTGCTGCGGCCGGTGATCGGCATCGCGCTGGTGCTGCGCGTACTGATGAACTTCAAGCTGTTCGACATCATCTACGTGCTGACGGCCGGCGGCCCCGGTACGGCGACGGAGAACCTGCCCTATTTCACCTATATCCAGGGATTCCGCTACTTCAACCTGGGCTACGCCAGCGCGCTGGCGGTCCTGCAACTGGTCCTGGTGGTCATCCTGGCGAAGATTCTGATCCGGCTGACCAGGCGGGAGCTGCCGCGCGGGGCGCCGGCATGAAGCACCACGGGCTTCCGGCCGCCGGAACTGTCGCGGCATGGGTGCTGCTGGCGATCGTGCTGCTGTTCTTTCTCGCACCCGTGCTGTGGATGCTGATCACCGCGGTGAAGCCGCCGGGCGAGTGGCTGACCTCGCCGCCGGTGTTTTGGCCGTCCCGCTTCGACTGGCAGAACTTCACCGAAGCGCTGTTCAGATGGGGCGGGCTGAAGGGGCTGGTGGACAGCCTGATCGTCGCCGCGCTCTCCACGATCCTGTCGCTTATCATCGGCGTCTTCGCGGCCTATGCGCTCGGCCGCTACCGGACGGGTGGCGAGACGCTGTCCTTCACCATTCTCAGCATCCTTTTCATGCCTTCGGTTGCGGTCGCCGTGCCGATGTACATCTTCTGGTCGAAGCTTGGCCTGCTGGACAGCTTCGCGGCACTCGCGCTGCAGTACACGGTGTTCAACGTGCCGTTCGTATGCTACGTGCTGAAGAGCTTTTTCGAGGACCTCGATCCGGCGCTGGAGGAATCGGCGCTGGTGAATGGCGCGACGCGATGGCAGGCATTCCGGCAGATCGCGGTGCCGCTGACGCGCCCGGGAATCATCGCGGTGGCGTTGCTGGCGTTCATCTTCTCCTGGAACGAGTTCTTCTTCGCCGTGATCCTGACGCGGGCGCGCGTGACCACCCTGCCGGTGATCCTGCCCACGCTGATGGAGGGCCACGACGTGCGCTGGGGAGCGATCGCCGCCATCGCCACGCTGGCGGCCCTGCCGGTGGCGGTGCTGGCGTTCGCCTTGCAGCGCTACCTGGTGCGCGGCCTGTCCTTCGGCACCGTGCACGAACCCACGCGATGAACACGAAGCACGCCCGCCTCGTAACCCGGCGGGGCTTGCAGCGAAACGCACGGGCAGGGAGCCGGCGAGCGGCGACTGGCGCGCCGGCCATGCGCTCAATGACGAACCGCCGACGGCCGGGCTGCGTTCCTGCTTGAATGGTCTCGCATCCAACTCCGGCATGGAGGTCGAAGACATGACTCGCCTTTCCACGCTTTCCGGGGCGGCGGCCACCGCGCTCGCAGGCGGCGCGCTGGCGCTGACCCTGCTAGCCGTCCTGCCCGGGCCGGCCGCCAGCGCCGCGGGCGACGCGCCGCGGCTGCTGCCGGCGCCGTCCGCGCCGGCGCCTCGCACCACCTCCGCTGCGCCGCAGACCGCGGTGCTGGCGGGCGGGTGCTTTTGGGGCGTGCAAGGGGTCTTCGAGCACGTGCACGGTGTGGAAAAGGTGCTGGCCGGCTATTCCGGCGGCAACCAGGCCACGGCCAGTTACGAAACCGTCAGCACCGGCACCACCGGGCACGCCGAGTCAGTGAAGATCACCTACGACCCGCAGCGGATCTCCTATGGCCAGATCCTGCGCATCTTCTTCTCCGTCGCATTGGATCCGACCGAACGCAACCGGCAGGGACCGGATGTCGGCACGCAGTACCGGTCCGAGATCTTCTATGCCAATCCAGAGCAGGAGCACGTTGCGACCGCCTATATCGCGCAACTGAACCAGGCGCACGCCTTCGCCCGGCCGATCGCGACCCGAGTGGACAGGCTGACTGGGTTCTATCCAGCAGAACCGTGGCACCAGGATTTCATGGTCCGCAATCCGAACAACCCGTACATCGCCTACAACGACGTGCCGAAGGTTCAAGCCCTGAAGCAGTTGTTCCCCAAGGAATACCACGCCGAGCCGACACTGGCGCTGCCGGCCCGCGCCGCATCTTGATGGCCGCGATTGAGCTCCCGCCCTACTTATGCTGCACTTTCAACGCCTGCCGCAACACTGCCAGCGGAATTCTGACACCTGCGGCCGCTGCGAGGCCGGCCGCACCGCGTCCAATCAATGAGCGTCCCGCGCTCAGCTGATCGGAAACGGCTGCGCTATTTTGCCACGAGCTTCTGACGCAGCGTCTCTACCTCACTCACCGACATGCGATCGGTGATGATGAGCTGCCCGGAGGGGTCGAGCTTCCAGGTCACGAAGGGAATCGCGATGTCGCCGCTGCGGTCGAAATGCAGCGGCCCGACCGCGCCGCGATAATCCACCGGCTTGCCCGCCGCGAGATCCTGCAGTGCCCGTCTTAGTCCCTCGGTCGTGGCGTCGGCCGGAACGCCGGCAGGATCGGTCGCCTTGCGGATGCCCGCCGCAATGGCATGCCCATCCGACGTAGTCTTCGCGGCCTGCATGCCAAGTGCCGCCAGTACCGACGACGTCATAGGTGCCGGTACGCCCCGGCCCTGCCGCCGGCTCCTTGTAGCGCGCCGTGTAGGCAGCGTCGAAATCCTTGAGAGAGGGCGTCTCGGATTCTCCCGGCGTCAGCCATACCGCACGGCGCAGGAACTTTGCACCCACCGCAGCCACGAACTTCGCGTCATTGAGGTTGTGCGCAAAGATCAGCCGTTGCGTACCGCCCTGGCTCAGCCAGTCGCGCACGATGCCGGCGCCCTCGGCCGCGTAGCCGATGAGATAAAAGCTGTCCGGGTCGTCACCGATGAGGCTCGTCACCTCGGCGCGGTAGCTGCTCTGGCCAGGATTGTAGAACTCGATTTTCGGCGCCGGACCGCCGAGCGCCTGGTACGCCGTGCCGAACACCTGGGAGAGGTTTTTCCCCCAGTCGTTGTTGACCGCGAGGATCGCGACCCGTCCCGCCTGCTCGCGGCGTGCGTAGCTCGCCGCCGCAACCCCTTGCAGTGCGTCGGACACGTTGGTGCGGAAGAAGAGCCCGGTCTTCGCGCCGATTGCCGAGAAGGTCGGTGCGGACGCGGTCGGCGACAGCAGCACCGTCCCCGATGGCGCGGTGACGGAGGTGAGGATCGCCATCGTCGGCCCGGTCAGCGCCTCGCCGACGATCGCGCCGACATGCGAGACATCGACCAACTGTCGCGCCGCATCAACGGCAAGCGAGGGCTGGCCCTGGCTGTCACGCATCAGCAGTGCAACCTTGCAGCCATTGACGCCGCCTGCCGCGTTGATTTGCTCGGCAGCAAGGTCGGCGGATTTCACCATGCCCTGCGCCACCGCCGCGATCGGCCCGGTGAGCGGCAGCACCACGCCGATATCGGCGACGCAATCGGCGTGCGCCGCCGCTGCCGATCCACCAAGCGCGCAGGCCGCCAGCACCAGCCATGCCAGGCCACGATACGATACCATTGCAGTTCCGATCCGGTTGTTTTCCCGCTTGCCAATGGACGCTATCCGCCTCGTATTCTGCATGCAATGACGATATCGCCTTCCCCGCCGGCGCCCGCGCCCCTGATCCCGGCGCTCGTGATCCAGGGCGCGTCGCGCCGGTTCTCGGGCCTCATCGCCGTGGACGACGTGTCGTTCGCGGTGCCGGCCGGGGGCGCCACCGGTCTGATCGGGCCGAACGGTGCCGGCAAGACGACACTGTTCGCAATGATCGCCGGCGAGATCCGGCCGAGCGCCGGCACGATCCTGTTTCATGGCCTGGCGATCGCCGGTGCGCCGCCCCACGCGATCCATGCGCTCGGCCTCGCGCGCACGTTCCAGATCCCCCGTCCGATCCGGCGCCTCAGCGTGGTCGAGAACCTGCTCCTCGGGCGCCGCGGGCAGGCCGGCGAGCGCCTTTGCGCGGCGCTGCTGGCGCGCCGCCGCGTCGCACGCGAGGAACGGGCGGCCCGGGCGAGAGCACGTGAAATTCTCCACGAGATCGACCTCGGGGCGCACGAAAACGTCGCGGCGGGCGCGCTGTCCGGCGGCCAGCACAAGCTACTGGAACTGGGCCGGGCGCTGATGGCGGCGCCGCGCGCCCTCCTGCTCGACGAACCCTGCGCCGGCGTCAGCCCCGCCCTGCTTGATGTGCTCTCCACAGTCCTCGACCGGCTGCGGCGCAATGGCGTCACGCTGCTCATTGTCGAGCACAATGTCAGCTTCGTGCGCCGCCATTGCGAGCATCTCGTGGTGATGGAGCGCGGCCGCAAGCTGCTGGAAGGGGAGCCCGGCGCAGTTCTGCACGACCGGCGCGTGCTGGACGCCTTCCTCGAGGCGCGCGTTGCCTGAGGTGGCACTTGCGGTGCAGGCGCTGGAGGCCGGCTACCTGCGCGGTCTGCCGATCCTGCGCGGGGTCAGTTTCGCGCTGCATACGCACGAGATAATCGCGCTGATCGGCCCGAACGGCGCCGGCAAATCGACGCTCGCGAAGAGCATCGCGGGCGTGGTGCCGGTGTTCGGCGGCCGGGTGCGGCTCGGTGCCGAGGACATAACGGCACGCCCCGCGCACGAGTTGGCGCGACTCGGACTCGGCTTCGTGCCCCAGGTCGCGAACGTGTTCGCCGAGCTGACGGTGCAGGAGAACCTTGAGATCGGGTATCTCGCCCACGCACGCCGCGCCCGGTCATCTGCGCGCGAGCGCGACACGCGTCCGTCGATCGCGGACATGCTGACGCTGTTTCCCGATCTCGGCCGGTGCCTCCGCTCCCGGGCCGGAAAGCTGTCGGGCGGACAGCGCCAGATGGTGGCGATCGCGCGGGCGCTGCTCGGCGCGCCGCGCGTCCTGATCCTCGACGAACCCACCGCCGGGCTTTCCCCCGCCGCGGTGCAGATGCTGTTCCAGGGGCTGCAGCGCCTTGCCGTGCCGATCCTGCTCGTCGAGCAGAACGTTGCGGCGGCGCTGGCGTTTGCCGATCGCGCCATTCTGCTGGTCGAGGGCGAAATGCGTCTCGATCAGCCGGCGGCGGCGATGCTGGAGGACCCGCGTCTCGCTGCTGCCTATCTCGGCGGCGCGCGATGATGCAGGTCCTCGCGAATGGCGTGCTGAGCGGCGCTGTGCTGGCGGTGGCGGCACTGGGCCTGTCCCTTACCTATGCGGTGTTCCGGTTCCCCAATTTCGGACACGCGGAATATCTGACGGCCGCCGCGTATGGCGCCGTCACCGGCTATGCCCTGGTCGCCCCGGGCGGCGGAGATGCACTCGGCATCGTCGCGGCCGGTGCGCTCGCTGCGGCCTTCGCGATGCTGGTGGTGATGGCAGCGGCACGGCTGGTCTTTGCCCGCCTGATCGCGCGCGGCGGCGCGGGGGCGCTGATCATCGGCAGCTTCGCCGTCGGGCTGTTCGTGCGGAGCCTGGTCGCCCTGTTGTTCGGCGTCAACGAACGGACCCCGGATCGCGACCTCGAGATTGCGATGCCGCTCGGCGCAGGCGTGCGCGCCACCCCGACCGAGATCGCGATCGTCTTGTTGAGCGGCGTGCTGATCCTACTGCTGCATCTCGTGCTGTCGCGGACGACGCTCGGCAAGACCTTGCGCGCGGTCGCCGAGAATCCGCCGCTCGCCGGCATCGCCGGCATTTCCGTCACCCATGTGCGTGGCGCTGCCTGGGTGCTGACGGCGCTCTGCTGCGGCGCCGCCGGGCTCGCGCTGAGCCTGCTCGCGCCGGTGCGGCCGGAGACCGGGTACGAATTCCTGCTGCCGGCACTTGCCGCGGTGATCCTCGGCGGCATCGGTTCCATCTACGGCACCCTCGCGGGCGCGCTGGTGATCGGCCTCACGGAATCCGCTGCCGTCCATTTCGGCGCCGCGGAGTGGCGGCAGGTCGTCTCCTTCGCGGTGCTCATCCTGTTGCTGCTGGCGCGGCCAACCGGCCTGTTCGGCCGCGTGTGACCGGATACCTGTTCTCGAGCGCGAGCTTCATCGCCATCTTCGCGATCGCGGCACTCGGGCTCAACCTGCAATACGGGTTCGCCGGACTGTTCAACGTCGGTATCGTCGGCTTTTTCGCGGTCGGCTCGTACGCGACCGCGATCATCACCGGCCCACGCTGGGCGGGCACGATCGGAGGCTTCGGCCTGCCGGTGGTGCTCGGCCTCTCCGGGGCGGCGCTCGCGGCCGGGTGCGCCGCCTGGGCGGTCGGCGCGGTGCTGCTGCGGCTCGGCGGCGACTACCTGGCGATCGCGACATTCGGGGCCGGCATGGTGGTGCAGGTCGCCGCCGTCAATCTCGACTGGCTGACCAACGGGCCGAGCGGGCTTGCCGGCATCCCAACGCCGTTCCGCGGCATTGGCGCGGCCGCCAGCGGGCAGGCCGCCTGGTTTGGTCTCTGCGTCCTCGTCCTGCTCGCGGTCTGGGCTCTGCTCGCGCTGCTTGCCGCCTCGCCCTGGAGCCGCGCGCTGCTCGCGCTGAGTGAGGACGCGGTGGCGGCGGCCGCGATGGGAAAGGACGTGCGCCGATTCCGCCTGCAGGCGTTCACGCTGGGCTCCGCGCTATGCGGCCTCGCGGGCGGCCTTTACGCGCATTTCATCGGCTTCGTGAGCCCACAGGATTTCCTGCCGGTCCTCACCTTCCAAATCTACGCGATGGTGATCGTCGGCGGCACCGGGCGGCATGCGGGCGCCGTGCTGGGAGCGGCCCTGGTGTGGCTGCTGTGGAGCGGCACCGGGTTCCTGCTCGCCGACCTGATGCCCGCCGGGCTGCAGAGCCAGGCGGCTTCGCTCCGCGTCATGCTGATCGCCGCAGTGTTGCTCGGTTGTCTGCTGCTGCGGCCGGAAGGGTTGATCGGCCGGCGCGATCAGGGGGTCAGATAGTCCTTGAGGTCGATTGCCTCGGCACCGGGGATGCGCTTGCGGAGGAACTCCTCCTTGCGGCCGAACGGCATCGTCGCGTCGATGCCGAGGCGGCCCCAGAAATCCCGCTTCGGATCGCGATAGAAGCCCGGCACCTCGGGGATCACCAGCGCCCGCGCGTCGGCACGGCCGCGCGTGAGGTATGCCCACCAGACGTCGTTGAAATCGTTGATATCCACGTCCTCGTCCACGACCAGCACAGTCTTGCTCCAATCGTGATTGGCGCCCATCGCGGTCAGGATCACCTGGCGCGCATGACCCTCGTACATCTGCTCGATCTGCACGACCGTGCTCATCACCGTCGGCGCGCAGGCGACATCGACGATACCGCGAAGACTCGCCGCGAGCAGCGCCTGGTACACCCGCGTTGCGACCGCGAGTTCGAGCAGGCGCAGATCCTCGGGCGAGCCGCAGATCAGGGCGTGGAAGATCGCGTCGGGCCGCGCCACCACGGCGGTCACCTCGAACACGTGGTTGTCGCCGACCGGCACGTAAAATCCCATGAACTCGCCGAACGGTCCCTCCGGCCGCTTCACGTTCGGCAGGATGCGGCCCTCGACCACGATCTCGGTTTCCGCCGGCACTTCGAGATCGATGGTGCGGCACCGCCGCATCCGGAGCGGCCCGCCCTCGATGCGGCCCGCTACCTCGAGCTCGCTCTCGTGATAGGGGATCGGCGCCGCCGCGGCGAGCACGAGAGAAGGCGGTGGCCCGAGCATGATCGCGGCCTCGAGGGCCTGGCCGCGCCCCTCCGCCTTCGCCTGGTATTGCGCGAGGTGGTGCGAGCTGCCGAGCCGGATGCGGAGCTCGGTGTCGCTGATGATCTGGCTGCGGTGGAAGGAAAGGTTGGGAATGCCGGTATCCGGCTCCCGTGCCAGGAAGACGCCGGCGGTGAGATAGGGACCACCGTCGCGCTCGAAATAGGTGATCTGCGGCAACTCGGTGAGGCGCGCCTCCTGGAGTCCAGCGGGCTCGGCGACTGTTTCCGGCGGCACAGCCGGCTTCGTCATCAACTCCACCCACCGGCGGCAGAAGCTCCCGCCGGTGCCGCCGAGCAGCTCTGTCAGACGCGACCGGCTGCCGAAAATGTTGGTCATCACGGGGTGGCGCGAGCCGGCGACGCGGCGGAACAGCAGCGGCGCGTCGCTCTCCCGCTGCGAACGCTGCGTGACCGCGGCAAGCTCGTGCCGGCCGGACACCTCGCGGTCCACCACCCGGACGCGGCCGCGCTCCAGCATCGATTCGAGATAGCGGCGCATCGGTGAACTCCCGTCATGGATGGCCGCACTTTACACGGCCTCGCCCGCGTGTCTTGCATTCCCAATGCAGAAACAGGCCCGCATCGGCATCGACATCGGCGGCACATTTACCGATTTCGTGCTGGAGACCACGACGCGGCAGGTCTGCCTCAAGCTGCTGACCACGCCGGATGCGCCCGAGCGTGCGGTGCTGGACGGTCTCGTCCAGGTGCTGCGGGAAGCCGCTCTCGCGCCGTCCGACGTGGTGCTGGTCGTGCATGGCACCACGCTCGCCACCAACGCGGTCATCGAGCGCAAGGGCGCGAAGGTCGCCTTCCTGACGACGGAAGGCTTCCGCGACGTGCTGGAGGTCGGATACGAGAACCGCTATGACCAGTATGACCTGCTGGTGAACAAGCCGCTGCCGCTGGTCCCGCGCCGGCTGCGCCTGCCGGTGCCGGAACGCTGCGCCGCGGACGGCCGCGTGCTGAAACCACTCGATCCGCCAGGCAATCATCCGGCATGCGGCGATGCTCGCCCGCGACGGGGTAGAGGCGGTCGCGGTCGGGCTGCTGCACGCCTATGCCAACCCCGCGCACGAGCAGGCGGTAGCGGCGCTGCTCGCGGCGCACCTGCCCGGCGTACCGGTGAGCCTCTCCTCCGATGTTTCGCCTGAGATCCGCGAATACGAGCGCTTCACCACCGTATCCGCGAACGCCTATGTGCAGCCGCTGATGGCGCGCTATCTCGGCCGGCTGCGCGACGCCATGGTCGCGATGGGGATCGCCGCGCCGCTGCTGCTGATGCAGTCGAATGGCGGGCTCTGTGATGTCGAGACCGCAATCCGTTATCCGGTGCGGCTGCTGGAGAGCGGGCCGGCGGGCGGCGCGATGTTCGCGGCCTCGGTCGCGCGCGAGCTCGGGCTCGACCGCGCCCTGATGCTCGATATCGGCGGCACGACGGCGAAGCTCTGCTTCCTGGATGACGGCGCGGTGCAGACCACGCGCAGCCTCGAGGTTGCGCGGATCGACCGCTTCAAGCCGGGAAGCGGTCTGCCGCTCCGCTTCCCAGTGCTTGAGCTGTGCGAAATCGGCGCCGGCGGCGGCTCGATCGCGGCCATCGACCGTCTGGGCCGGCTGCGCGTGGGGCCGCAGAGCGCCGGTGCGGTGCCCGGTCCCGCCTGCTACGGACACGGCACGGCGGCGACGGTGACGGATGCGAACCTGGCGCTCGGACGGCTTCACCCCGAACGCTTCGCCGACGGCACGATCCGCCTCGATGCGGCGCGTGCCGCGGCGGCGCTGCTCGAGCAGGTCGCGCGGCCCGGCGACATGGCGGTGCAGGAGGCCGCGGCCGGGGTGGTCGAGATCGTCAACGAGAACATGGCGAATGCCGCGCGTGAGCACGCGATCGAGGTCGGCAGGAGCCTCGCCGGCCGAACGCTCATCGCGATCGGCGGGGCCGCCGCACTGCACGCAGCGGACCTCGCACGGACGCTCGAGATGGCCGCGGTCGTGGTGCCTCCAGCGGCCGGCGTCGGCTCGGCGGTCGGATTCCTGCGGGCGCCGATCGCGTTCGAGAAATCGCTGTCGCACTATTTTGGCCTGGACAGTTTGGCGCCGGCGGCACTCGCGACGGTCCGCCGGCTGATGCAAGAGACGGCGGCGGTGCCGCGCGCCGAAACGGCGGCGCCCGACCTCACTCCGCCCGACCTCACTCTGGCGGCGCAGATGCGCTATCGCGGCCAGGGGCACGAGATCACGGTGCCGGTCGATCCGGCGGCAATCGAGACCGAGGGCGCGTCGCATCTCCGCACCCGTTTCGAGGCGGCCTACCGGCGCCTCTACGGCCGCCTTGTCCCGAATGGAGCGATCGAGATACTGGGCTGGACCGCCCGCGCCGAGCTCCCGGCGGGAGCGCACCGGCCGCCGCCGCCGCCACCGGCCGCCGTCGCGCCGCCCGTGCTGCGGCCGATGACCGAGCAACGGGACCTGGCCAGTGTCGAGGCACGGTGGTTCGCCCGCACCGCGCTCGCTGCCGGCGAGGCGGTGCCGGGGCCGGCGGTGATCGCCGATGCCGGCACGACCATCATCGTGCCCGGCGGCCACCGCGCCGAAATCCTGCGGGGCGGCCATGTGCATCTGCAGGAGATCGCGCCGTGACCAGGCCAGCGCCGTGACCAGCCCAGCGCTCCGGCGCCAGATCGTCTGGAGCCGGCTCATCGCCTGTGTCGAGGAGCAGGCGCGCACCCTGATGAAGGTGGCGTTCAGCCCGACCGTGCGCGAAGCGGGCGATCTCTCCGCCGGCCTGTTCGACCGTCTCGGCCGCATGATCGCGCAAGCCGTCACCGGTACCCCCGGCCATGTGAACGCGATGGCAATCGCGGCACGGCATTTTCTGGCCGAATATCCGGCGGCGACGATGTGCCCGGGCGACCACTACATCACCAACGATCCATGGCTCGTCTCCGGCCACCTTCACGATGTCACGGTGCTGACGCCCGTCTTCCGCGGTGATCGCCTCATCGCCTTCTTCGCCTGCACCTGCCACCAGGTCGATATCGGCGGTCTTGGCATGGGGCCTGACGGACGCTCGATCTTCGAGGAGGGGATGCAGATCCCCGTGCTGCCCCTGGCCCGCTCCGGCGAGATCAATCGCGAACTGATGCGGATCATTCGCGCCAATGTCCGTACGCCGACCGAAGTGGAAGGCGACATCCTCGCCTACGTGACCGCAAACGATGTGAGCGCTCGGCGGCTGAACGCCGTGCTCGACGAGTTCAGCCTCACCGATATCGACGAGTTGGCTGACCACATCATTGCGATTTCGGAGGCCGGCATGCGGGCGGCGATCACCGCCCTGCCGGACGGGACATGGTGCAACACCGTGCGGCTCGACGGCTATGACGCCCCGGTTGACCTTGTCGCGGCGCTGACCATCGCGGGCGACACCATCGTGATCGACCTCGATGGCAGCTCGCCCGCAAGTCCCTATGGCATCAATCTGGTGCTGAATTACACGACGGCCTATGCGAGCTACGGGGTACGTGCCGCCATCGCGCCCGACGTGCCCAATAACGCCGGCTCGCTCGCACCGATCGCCGTGCGCGCGCCCGTCGGTTGCATCCTGAATGTGGAGCGGCCCGCACCCGTATCGGCGCGCCACATCATTGGCCAGTTCCTGCCGGAACTGGTGCTCGGCTGTCTCGGCGAAGTCCTGCCCGATCTGATCCCGGCGAACGGCGCCGCGTGCAACTGGGGCCTGCAAATAAGAGGCCATGCGGCAGGACGCGATTTCCACGCGCTGTTCTTCAATGCCGGCGGCGCCGGGGCACGTCCGTCGGGTGACGGCCTTTCCGCGACCACCTTCCCGAGCGGCATCCGCTCGATCCCGGTCGAGATCTGCGAGACGGTCGCACCGGTGCTGTTCCACCGTCGCGAAATGCTGCCCGACACCGGGCGGCGCCGGAACCTGGCGCGGGGGATTGTCGCAGCGCATCGAGATGGCCACGATCGACGGCAGTCCGTTCGAGCTGTTCGCCGTGTTCGACCGCGTGCAGAACCCGGCGCTGGGTCGCAATGGCGGTGGGCCTGGTGCGCCCGGTCGGGTCGGCCTGCTCTCGGGCGCGCCGCTTCGCGCGAAGGGCTTGCAGCGGATTCCGGCCGGAGACGGCGTGCGTCTGGATACACCAGGCGGCGGCGGCTTTGGGCCGCCGGCGGGGCGCGATCCGGAGCGCATCCATCAGGACTTGCGCGAGGGTTACATCACCACTCGGTGAGCGACATCTTGGTGCTGCGGCGGTGGTCGCGATGAACATGCCAACGAGTTGGGGAACGCGGTCGTTGTCGTCATTGCGAGCGACGGCGGCGCTCCGGTGCTCGCCGTGGCCGCCGCAGAGCAAGGTGGCGTGCCACGCTCATACCGTACCAGGAATGTGGTCGTCGCGGATCAACTCGTGGCACAGCGCCACGAACGCCTTCGTGGTCTGGGTCGGCCGCAGCCCGGGTGCCATCGCCAGCCCCAGTGCCAGGGCGCGCAGATCCCCGGGAAGCTGGAGATATGCAAGTTGATGTCCCTCGAGCGAAGCGCGGTTACGGGGCTGCGCGTTGGCGAGGCTGAACCCCTCGCCGCGCGCGACCAGGCTTCGGATCACGTCCAGGTGCTCGAAGCGGCCGCCGATCCGTGGCGGCACGCCGGCCTGACGGAATAGGGCGAGAAAGTAGTCGCGGCTTGCCGGCATGTCGAGCAGCAGGTAGGGCTCCGCTCCGAGTTCCTTCAGCGAGACGGTGCGGCGCCGCGCCAACGGGTGGCCCGTGGCCACGAAGGCGTAGGGCGGAAGATGAGCAAGGCCGATGAACTCGAGATCGGGGGGCAGGTCGAGATCGTAGGTGAGTGCCAGCGCGATCTCGCCGCGGCGCAGCTTCTCCATCAACTCGGGCTGGTGGCCGGCGATCGCATGCACGCCGGCGCCCTCATGGCGGGCGCGCAGAGCCTGCACCAGTTCCGGAACCAGCAGCGGAAACAGGGTGGAGAGGCAGCCTAGCTCGAGCAGCCCTCCGACCTTGCTCGCCAGCTCCAACGCTGTCGCCTCCACCTCGCCCGCCTGCAGCAACAGCGCCTTCGCGTGGCTCAGGAAGTGCTGGCCCTGGCGCGTCAGGGACAACCCTTGCGCGTGGTGCCGGATGAAAAGCTGGATGCCGTAATCGGCCTCGAGACCCGAGATTGCGGCTGAGATGGATGCCTGCGAGATGTGGATCTGCTCCGAGGCCCGCACGATGCTGCCGGTTTCCGCCGCGGCGACGAAGTATCGGATCTGCCGGAGAGTAAAGCGCAAGTGCCCGCGTGCCCCATCGTTCCTTGCGCAGTACTAACGGAAGGGCAGGCGGGCGCAAGCCGAGAACTGCTCGTCGCCCGGAACGCCGTAGGAGGGGGGACGGGGGGGCCGACCGCGCGCCGGCCGCAGGCTTCTTGATCAGCCCAGGGAGACCGCGTGGCGGCATTCTGCCATGAACGCCGCGGCGGCCCCGCCGGGGATCGTGCCGTCGCGCCAGGCGACGGCGATGTGGCTGGGCGGGAACGCACCCTGCAGCGGTCGTGTGGTGAGCGCACGCCCATCATAGGTCATGCCAGAGGCCGGCTTGGTGGCCAGGAGACTGTAGCCAAGTCCGTGGCCGACGAGGCCGCGTACCATCTCGAACGACTGGCAGCGCGCGCGAATGGTCGGCGCGACGCCCGCGCTCGCGAACAGCGACAGGAAATATTCGCCGCTGGGCGGCGCATCGAGCAGGATCAGCGGCTCGTTGGCCAGCCTCGCGAGGGCGAGCGCACCCTCGGCCGCCAGCGGATGACCGTTGGGCAGCAAGACATGCGGAGGCAGCGCCGCCAGCCGCTCCCGTGCGATCCCAGTGTCCAGGCCGAGATCGTAGAGCAGCGCCAGCTCGATCTCGCCCGCGTGCAGCGCCTCCAAAAGGCGGCGATGGTCGCCCTCGAGCAGGCGCAGGTCGATCGCCATGCCCGCGCGCGCCAGGCGCTCCAGCACATCGGGCACGATATACGGGCCGAACGTATGGAACGCCCCCAGGCGCAACGTCCTGCTCCCATCGGAGCTCAGCGCACCGGTATCGAGTTCGGGTCGGCGTGCCATAGGCGCGGTTGGCATAGATCAGCGGAGTCCCGCCGTGAGCGACGAAGATTTCCTCGACCGCGCCAATGAGCACGTGATGCGTCCCCACACGTTCGTCGCTGAGCAGCCGGCAGTCGAAGGCAACGAGCGGATCGACCACCCGCGGCGCGCCGGTCTTGTGCGCGGTCCAGGCCGCGCAGGTGAACCGCTCGGCCGCGGCGAGGCCGGTTCGGCCGGCGAAATGCTCCGAGATGTAGGATTGGTCGTCGCGCAGCACGTTCACGCAGAACACGCCATTCGCCAGGATCGCTGCCGCCGCCGCGCTGCGGTGGTGGACGCAGACGAGCAAAGTGGGCTGCGGCGTGTCGGCGGAAACCGAGGTCATCGCCGAGACCGTGACACCCGCCCGTCCGGCCGGGCCGTCGGTCGTGACGACGCTGACGGTGCAGGCGGCCTGGCTCATCGCGGCCACGAACTCCTGGCGCAAGGCGGGCGCGAGGGCACTCTCCATCGTGCTACTCGGCGGCGTGCCCGGGCGGTGGCGTCTCCGCGAGAAGCTGGTTCACGGCGCTGTCACCGGGGCTCGCGCGCACCCCGTGCATCACGCGTTCCGACAGGCCTGCCGCCTTGCGGACAAACGTGAGCGGGCCGTCCCAGCCGAAATTGCGGTACACCGCCGCGAGGTGCGCGAACGGCGGCGACTGCGCGAACAGCTGGAACGTAAGGCGATGGCCAGCGTAGTCGGAATTCAGCAGGTCACGCGCGAATGCAAGCAGCTTGCGCCGGTCCTCAGCAACCCAATCATCGTTGACGGTATAGAACTTCTCCATCCAGGGGCGGGTCTCGGATGCCTCGAAGCACGCGCGGTCCGGGGTGACGCAGATCTGGCCGCCGCAGAGCTCTCGCGCGATGTGCATCATGTGATGCAGCTGCGAGCAGGCCAGCACACGACCGGTATACAGCAGCGACTGGTTGGGCATCATCAGCCCACCAGGACTCCGCTCCGCGAGCGCAATGGCCGCGGTGAGATGCGCGTTGATGCCTTCGCGGTAGACTGCGAGCTCGGCCAGTTTTTCCTGCACCGCCTGCTGCTTGTCGAGCCCCGTCTGGCGCACATTGAACAGTGCGGTGCCGATCATCATGTCAGCGAACTTGAGGTTGCGCTGCACGAAGGCGAATGCGGAATAGCGGTGCAGCGTCGCCCGGATGAATGCCGCAGCCTTGGTATGGCGGAAGAACAGCACGTTCTCCCAAGGGATCAGCACGTCGTCAAACACCACCAACGTGTCCACTTCGTCGAAGCGGTTGGCGAGCGGATAATCCTGCGCATCCGAGCGCCCGGCGAAGCCGGTGCGGCAAATGAATTTCAGGTTCGGCGACCCAAGATCGCAGATGAACCCGAGCGCGTAGTCCGAATAGGCGCTATTGCCCCAGTTGGCGATCGTGGGCTTGGTGAAGGCCTGGTTGGCGTACGCCGCCGCGGTTTCGTACTTGGCCCCGCGCACAATGATGCCGACATCGGTTTCGCGCACCAGGTGAAGCAGCATGTCGGGGTCCTGCTCCTGCGGCGGCTTGGAGCGGTCACCCTTCGGGTCGGTGTTGGCAGAGACGTGGAACGGATCGCCAACCGACACGCGTTCGATGTGGGCCTCGATGTTGCGAGCGAACTGCGGATCGACTTCGTTCAGCACGTCGCGGCCGTCGTAGAGCGACCACATCTCGCCGACCGTCTCGTCGCCTACCCGGGTGACGACGCCGCCGATCTCTTCCAGCACCGTGTCGGTGGCGCGGCGCTTGTCCCACCAATCCTGCCGCGAATGGGGAAGCTTGTTGCCGACCGCGTTGCGTTCGCCGTCTGCGAGGTAGGACATGGCGTCGCGGGTCGTCGGCTCGTGGGCCATGTCGTAGATGCGCGCGCGGATGTCCACGATCGGCTTGAACATAGGGTGGATGGTGACATCGCGGACGCGCTCGCCGTTGATATAGACTTGCCTGCCATCGCGGAGCGACTCCAGGTATTGAAGCCCCGTCCGGATCATCCTGCTTCCCTTCTTGAAAGTTGCTGCGCCCAGATAGCGGGCGCTCCCGGCGGCTGAGTAGTCGGGCCGCCGTGATCAGGCCGCCATTCAGCATTACCGAACACGCGGGGGAAAGCGGCAGGTTCCGTGCCGGTGCTTCGGCAGAGCCGATGCAGTCGTGCCGCATCCACTAGCTGCCCATGTTGGCGTCGATAGATGTCCTTCGGTTTGGGTGCCCCTTCGGCCGATCTTCAACCGAATCGAGCATCGAAGGCTCTCAGCAGTGCCTCCAACGAGCTTGGCCCGAAGCATCCGCCGAGGAATTTTTCGTAGAGCCGCAAATTATGCAGGGCGGCAGCTCTCGGCTCAGCGCATGCGGCAAGTGCGGAGTGCCTCGCCATTGCCGCTTGTTGCAGACGCTCGGCCTCGATCTCGTCCGCCTGCACGTGTCGGCGCAAAGTCGCGACCGCAGCCTCGTCAAAGCCGTCCCGGCCCATCTTCAAGGCCCGACGCGCCAGCCTGAGCGGCTGCGTCACCGTCTCCCGCCACGGCCTTGCAACTCGCTCGGCTTCCGCGATCGCCGCGACGTCAAGGCAAGCCCCGCACGATGCCGCCCACAGCGCGAACAACACCAGGTTGACATCGGCCCCGTGCCGATCCTGTAGTTCAAGGCAGGCTCCTTCTACCCCGGGGGTCTGGTAGAACTCCAGCGAAAACGTCCAGAACGCCTCGCTCAAATCGACCGGCCGGACCTGATTTCGATCCGCTCCCGCGCCCGCCCAACCGCGGCGGCATTGAGCCGATGTCGCTCGGGAAAGTTTGCCAAAGGACAGGTCGCGTCGATGATCATTTTCGCAGTCAGCCCGTCCCGATTGGACGGGTCGAGAATGGCACCCATTCCGTTTCGCATGACGTCGATGTCCTGATCCGCCTGCATTCGCGTGGCCATTGCCCACATTACGTCGCTTTCGTTGCGCACATCAACATCGTCATCTACCACAACGACAAGCTTCAGGCTCAAGTCATCCCCGAGTGCAGCGGCAGCAACCAGCCTCGCCTGCCCGGGCGGCGGACGGTGGAGCGAGATATACGCGTGCAGGCGGCAAGTCCCCGACTTTGGATATGCGACCTGGGTCACATTCGGATAATGCGTGTGCAGCATTCCCAGCAGGCGGGCTTCCTGCGGAACCGCCAGCAGGCTGGTGTGCTCGTCCGACATCCCGGGGACGATGTCGTGATACAGGGCATTTCGGCGGTGCAGGATAGCCGTGACCTCGATCACGTGCTCGGTGGACCGCTTCGATGCGTACCCGGTGAATTCCGCGAACGGTCCCTCTGGCTCGCGCAGGCCAGGGAGAATCCGACCCTCGACGATGATCTCGGCGTGGATCGGTGTCTCGATGGGAACAGTGACACCGGGAGCGATCTCCAGAGGCGTTCCCATCATTCCGCCGATGACCTCGTACTCGTCCGTCGTGATCGGACCCTTCCAGAGACCACCGAAAGCCAGCGTCGGGTGGCCGCCAATCACCACCGTTACCGGCATTCCCTCACCTCGCTCCTCAGCCCGGCGCATGTAGTTCCAGAGATGGCGCCGGCTGTGCAGACTGGTCCCGAGGCGGTTCGGTCCCTTGACCTGCATGCGGTGGAAGCTGGCGTTGCGGACACCGGAATCCGGGTCCTTCGCGATGACAATTCCATTGGTAATGTATCGTCCCGCGTCGCCTTCGAAGTGCTGCATGATTGGGAGCTTGCCGAGATCCACCTCCTTACCAATGGCGACGCTGTCGTGGATCGGTCCCCGGTCACGCATCACCGGTGCCAGGCGCCGGTCGCCCAGCGCGCCCCATTCCCGGATCAGGTCATCGGCGGGCACCCCCAGACCGAGCGCGTACCGGCGGCGATTGCCGAAAACATTGGCGACCACCGGAAACGGATACCCGGCAACGTCATCGAACCACAGGACCGGCGAGCGCCCCATTCGTTCAAGTTCCATCGCCCATGCTGTGACGTCGTGGTCGAGATTGACCCGCTCCGTGATCCGCCAGAGGGCGGCGGGATCGTCGGCCTCCACCTGCTCGATGAAGCTCCGAAGCGTGAAGTCGGCGTTCGTTCTGGACATATTATCTCCGTTGTGAGATCAGTGCCGCAGCGGGCCGTTTGTTGCTCCGCCGCCTATTCCAGGTTTGGACCGATGCCGAGCGTTCACATTCGCTATCTCGATCGTAGCCAAGTCGAGGCGCTCAGCCCAGGGCCGGACGAGCTCCTGCAGGTCGTGAAGCAAGGCCTGTCCGCGCATGGCCGGGGCAATGTCGTCATGCCACCGAAGGCACATCTGCAGCTCGATACCCTGTTCAACGGTCACTTCAACATCCTGTCCGGATATGTGGCACCGGTTGGCCGTGCGGGCATCAAAATAGTGGGAGACTATGTCGACAACTGGCGGCGAGGGCTCCCATCTGAGATCGCCATGCTGACGCTCTACGATCCCGCAACCGGCGCGCCGTGCTGCATCATGGATGCCACCAGCTTGACTTGGCAACGCACCGGCGCCGTCACCTGCCTCGGTGCCATGCATCTTGGAAACTCAAAACCCACCATTGTCGGGCACATCGGCGCACGCGGTACGGCGTTCAGCAATCTGCGCCTGCTGACGAGCCAGTTCGGGCTTGCGGAGGTCCGGGTCTGCAGCAAGCGCCCGGAGAGCCGCGAACGCCTCGCCGCCCGCGTGCGCGATGAGCTCGGCGTCGCTGCGTGGGCCACGCCCAATGCGGCCGAGGCCGCCGCCGGGGCGGACATCGTTGTCGAAGCAACCCGCCTTGTCACGCCTGAGCCCCTTCTGCGTGGGCAAGACCTCGCCCCGGGAGCGTTGCTGGTGACCTACGGCTGGGTCCGTGCGCTCGATGCAAAGCTTCCGTTCGAGGTGGATAAGATCGTGGTGGATGATTGGGAGCAGTGCACGAAAGGGGGTCAGCTTCACGATCTCATTCTCGCCGGAGAGCTGGAGCGCCGGCATGTCCATGGTGAAATCGGTGAGATCATCTGTGGGACGCTGCCTGGCCGCGAAAGCCCGATAGAACGCATCCTGTTCTGGCACCGCGGATTTGCCGTCAGCGATGTCGTCCTCGGCGATTGGATCTTCCGCCGCGCCGAAGAACAGGCGATCGGTACCCTGCTCAAGCTTTTGGACGCGCGGGATGAATGAACCCGGCGCTGCCCGAGGCGCGGCTATTCCGCCTGCGCGGGACATTTCGGAGCGTTGATCCGGCCCGTCGTGATCTTGTAGGGCGGCGGCAAGGTGCAGTGGTGATAGGCCCCGAACAGCTTGTCGAATGTGCCGTCCTTCTTCATCGCCCCCAACACATTCGCAACCCGCTCCGCGACCGAGCGGTCCTTGAACGCCAGCGCTTCCGTGTGCGGATACAGGCCGACGACCGCGACGCGGAAAAAGCTAACGCCCCTCTTTCGATAGTAGTAGGCCTGCTCGGTTCCGACGAATCCGCCATCGACTTGTGCTGCGCCAAGCGTCTGCAGAACGTCGGAATAGTTCGGGAACGATCGAACGTCGATCGGTGGCTTCCCGGACGCCATCAACGCAGCGCTGGCTTCGCGCGCATCCTTCTCATCGATCGAACCAAGCTGGACGGCGAACCGCTTGCCGGAAAAATAGGCAAGGCCCTTGATGTCGTCCTTGTTCGCCGCAGGGACCACAATGGCGAGCGTCGCCGCCCCGTAAGGGATCATAATCACCTGCGACGCGCGCTCAGGAGTGTAATACATGAACGTGTCAATCATGTCGAAACGTCCTTCTTTCAGACCAGGAATCATCGTTGCGAACTGTGTGCTCACAAAATCCATCTTCAGGCAGAGGCGCCGCGCGATCATGTTGCCGAAATCAACATCCAGACCGGCCAGATTGCCCTGATCATCGATGTACTGGATGGGTGCGACTGTCGGGTTGATGGCCGTGATCAGGACGCCGGCACGGACCAGGGGCGGCTGGCCAAGCTGCGGCTTGCAGCCGCTTTGCGCGAAACCGGTTATCGGCAACGCTGCGAAGGTGCCGAGAGCAAGGATCTGCCAAATCAGAGAAAGCATGCGGGGCATTATTGGAGCGGCTCCAAGGAACACGGTCCCGGCTGACCGTGGACCATAGCTGGTGTTAATCTTGCTATGTCTTGGCAAAATCCGAAGCACGGCGACGCGGCCGCCGAAGCAACGGCGGTCAGACCAGCGCAAAATGGCGGATCGGCGGGCGAGTGCGACGGCTGACCGCCGCGCAGGCCGCTCGCGGCGGAGATCAAGAGGACCGATGCAGTGCTGCCACCGGGCAGAAAAGCGATGGCCAGCATCCACCCGCGGCTTCAGGACGCCGTGACCTGCCGCAAATCCAGCCACATCATTGGGCTTGAATGGAAGTTGTGGACCCGGTCGCTCACCGCGTTCACGTGGTTCGTGACATACGGGATGACCCCGGCAGGCTCGTCCACGGCAAGCACCTGGAACTGCTTATAGAGCTTCACCCGCTCCGCGTCCGATCGTGCGCCGCGCGCGGCATCCAGCACATGGTCCATCTTGGGGTTCTTGTAGTTCCAAAGCGTGGTGTTCCAGGAGCCGGCCGAGTCATAGAAGGGGTATATCGAAGTGTCGATCGTCGGCCGGCTGTAGAATCCGTCAGTGTAGAAGGCGGCCTTGCCTTCGATCTCCTTGACGAATTGATCCCACGGCACCTGCTGCATCTGCACCTTGATGCCGGCGGCTTGAAGGAACTGTGCAGCACCGAGGCCGAGCCCTACGCGCGTCGGACGGCCCGACGGAAGATAGAGCGTGGTCGTGAAGCCATTCGGGAACCCAGCCTCTGCCAACAATTTCTTGGCCCGCGGCACATCCGGAGCGGGGATCGGAAAATCGGAATTGTAGTAGGCGCTCCCGGGCGGGATCATGCTGTGCGAGGCCGAACCCTGGCCATACAGCGCGAACTGGACCAGCGCCGCCTTGTCGAGTGCGAGCTCGACCGCGCGGCGAACACGGATGTCATCGAACGGCTTGTGCGCGCCGTTCATGATCAGCCCGTCCCAGGTGGACGTCGCAACCGAATCGAGATGAACTTTGGGATTGTTCTTGAACTGGCTGACGACCTCGGGCGCCAGATTCCAGATCAGGTCGACCTCGCCGGTCTTGATCGCTGCGACCTGTGCCGCCGTTTCCGGCATGATCCGCAGGACAACCCGGTCGAGCTTCGGTGTGCCGGAAACGAAATAATCCGGGTTCTTGGCGAGCACGATCCGATCGCTCGGGCGCGACAGGACGAACCTGAAGGGGCCGGTCCCGATCGGCTCGGCCGCGATCGTGTCGAAGCTGCCGCGGGGCAGGATACGGGTCTGCCGGTCGGCCAGGATTTCGGCGAAACCGGAATACGGAATGTTGAGGTTGAACCGAACCGTCAGCGGATCCGGGATCTCGATCGACTTGACGATGTCGAAGTTGACGCGCGCCACCGACGCCGTCGCCTTGTCCATGATCCGCTCGATCGTTGCTTTGACATCGGCGGCCTCGAGCGGCCGTCCATTGTGGAACTTGACACCGGAGCGGAGCTTGAACGTCCAGCTCTTCAGGTCATCGCTTGCCTGCCAGCTCTCTGCCAGATCGGGCACGGCCCGCCCGGCACGATCAAGATCCGTCACCCCGGAAAAGACCAGATAACAGATGATGTACTCCTCGCCGAGCTTCGTCTTGGCAGGATCGAGCGTATTGATGTTGGAGGGGATGGCGACGGTAAGGGCGTTCTCGGTCGGCATGGCGGCGCCGCCAAGCACAAGGGCAGAGGTTCCGAGGAACAAACTCCGACGGCCTAACTGCATCAGAACCTCCCATCATTGAATCTGGCCGCCATCTCGCCGGCCTACGGACAGTCCGCCTTACGCCTCGTGTAGCACGGCGCGCCCAATGATGTTGCGCTGGATCTCCGATGACCCCTCGTAGATGCGCATAACTCGCGCGTCGCGCACATAGCGTTCGACAGGAAAAGCGCGCGAGTATCCGTAGCCGCCGTGGATCTGCAGCGCCAAATCCGTGACCTTGCCCACCATCTCGGAGGCGTGCAGCTTCGCCATCGCGGCTTCCTTTGAGAAGGGTTGCCCGCCCTCACGCAAAAAAGCGGCACGCAGGCCAAGCCAGCGTGACGCCTCGAGCGCGGTCGCCATATCCGCCAGCATCCATTGCAGCCCCTGGAAATCGCCGATCGGGTGGCCGCCCACCTGCCGCTCCCGGGCCCAGGATCGGGCCGCGCTGAGCGCCGCTTCGGCAATCCCTACGCAGGTCGCGGCAATCTCGACCCGGCCGTTGTCGAGCACGCGCATGGCGGTGCGGAAGCCGCTGCCTTCAGCACCGATCCGCGAAGCGGCCGGGATCTCGGCATCCAGCCCGACCGCGAAGACGTGGCCGGCCCTCAGCCCCATGGTCCGCTCGGCGGGGCCAACACTCACTCCCGGGGTCGCGCGCTCGACGACGAAGGCACTCATCCCGCGGGTGCCGAGTGTGGGGTCGGTCAGGGCAAAGACGACCAGGAAATCCGCCGCCCCGGCGTTGGAAATGAACTGCTTGGTGCCCTGCAGCCGATAGCGCTCGCCGCACCGGACCGCCCGCATCGTCATCTCAGCCGGGTTCGATCCGGCTTGCGGTTCGGTCAGGGCGAAGGCGCCCAGCGTTTTGCCCCGGGCCGCCGGCGGCAGATAGCGATGTCTCAGCGCATCGTCGCCGCCGAGCAGGATGGCATCGGTCGCGAGGAAGTGCGCCGTTACCATCGAGGCGGTCGAGGCACAGGCACCGGCAAGCGCCTGTACCGCAAGGAACAGGGCGGTCGCCGATACGCCCGCGCCACCCCAGCCTTCCGGCAGGTTCATGCCCAGCACGCCGGCTGCTGCCAGCGCCGGCAGATGCCCGACGGCAAAGCAGGCTTCCTCGTCCAGGGCCGCGGCACGAGGCGCCAACTCCCGCTCCGCGAGACGTGCGACCGCGGCATGGACGGCCAGATCCTCGTCGCGATAGGTGAAGTCCATCCTGCTCCGGCAACGCCCGCGGCGTCCGGCCCCCCGGTATCGGGAGCAGCTTGACAGCCAGGGCGCATAAGCGAAAATACATTCAAACGATATCCTGAATAAGAAAAAGTGATTCGCTTCTCGTTTCGGCAACTTGCCTACTTCGTCGCCACCGCAGAGCAGGCAACCACTCTGCGGGCGGCGCAAAGCCTCGGCGTGTCCCAGCCGGCGGTGTCGGCGGCGATCGGGCAACTCGAAGCGGCACTCGGCGGCCAGCTCTTCATCCGCCGTCATGCGCAAGGGGTGGTGCTCTCGCCGTTCGGCCGCCAGAAGCTGGCCGAGGTCCGCCGGTTGCTCGCGCACGCCACCACCATCGCGGGCAAGGACGAGACCGGCCCGATGCGAGGCGAATTGCATTTCGGCGTGTTCGCCACTCTCGCCCCGGCCTTCGCACCCGCGATTCTGCGTGATTTTGCGGACGCCCATCCCGCGGTTGCGGTCCGGATTCGCGAGGGTAATCTCGAGCAATTGCGCCGCGATTTAGCCAACGGGGCCATCGAGCTGGCGCTGCTCTACGATCTCGACATGGGCGACGAGATCAACCGCGTTGTCATCGGTGAGTTCATGCCGTACGTGGCACTGCCGGCGCGTCATCCGCTGGCCCGCCTGCCCGCTATCTCGCTCAGCGACCTCGTTCGCGAGACTTTCGTGCTGATCGACCTGCCCGGCAGCCGGGAGCATTTCCTCTCCATGTTCCGGGTGCTGCGCACCACGCCGGCCAAAATCATTCGCTGCTCGTCGCTGGAGATGGTGCGCGGCATGGTCGCCAACGGCCACGGGGTCGCGATCCTGGTCACGCGGCCAAGCGGCGATCGCAGTTACGACGGCAAGCGGCTTGCCTGCCGCCCTCTCGTCGAGCCGGTGCCGCCGCAGAACGTCGTGATCGCCTCCGCCGCCGGCATGCCGCAGAGCCGCATCGCACGCTCGTTCATCGAGACGAGCCGGCGGTTCGTCGCCCGCAGCGCGGTGCTCCGGTCAGCCGGCACGCAGCACCGAACCCGCTCGCAGCATAGGAAAATCGGATAGTGACCATCAGCACTCCCTAGTTTTCTCGATGGTGCGGCGTCGCTACCATGAAACTCCGGTATTTCCTGTCGGCGAGGTATCCCCATGAGCGGTCACGTCGGGAACAGGCGCGTGGTCCGGGCGCCCAGGGGCTCCGTTCTCACCGCGCGGAGCTGGCAGACCGAGGGCGTCCTCCGCATGCTGATGAACAACCTTGATCCGGAGGTCGCGGAACGACCCGAGGACCTCGTGGTCTATGGTGGCCGCGGGCGCGCCGCGCGGGATTGGGCGTCGTTCGACAAAATCGTGGAAACATTGACCGGGCTTTCGGACGACGAAACGCTGCTCGTGCAGTCCGGCAAGCCGATCGGCGTCGTCGGCACACACCCCGATGCGCCCCGCGTGCTGATCGCCAATTCCAATCTGGTCGGTCGATGGGCGACACTCGAACATTTCAACGAGCTCGAGCGCAAGGGCCTGATGATGTTCGGCCAGATGACGGCCGGCTCGTGGATCTATATCGGCAGTCAAGGCATTCTCGGCGGCACCTACGAGACCTTCCTCGAGGCTGGCCGCCAGCACTGTGGCGGCGATCTCGGCGGTCGGTGGCTGCTGACGGCGGGGCTCGGCGGCATGGGCGGAGCGCAGCCCCTGGCCGGGGTGATGGCCGGCTGCTCGGTGCTGGTGGCAGAATGCCGCGCCGACCGCATCGAGCGGCGGATCGCTTCGGGATATCTCGACCGGAGCACTGCGAGTCTCGACGAGGCGTTGGCGTTGATCGCTGGTTCGTGTGCCACCCGCACGCCGATCTCCGTGGCGCTTCACGGCAATGCGGCGGAAATCTACGAGGAGATTCTGCGCCGCCAGATGCGGCCGGATCTGGTGACCGACCAAACCGCCGCCCACGATCCCGTTCACGGCTTCCTGCCGATCGGCTGGACCGTAGCGGAGTGGGAGCGTCGCGCCGAGCTCGATCCCGATGCGGTCGCAGCCGCAGCCAAAGCGTCGATGGCGCGCCATGTCCGCGCCATGCTCGAATTCCGTGCGCGCGGCATCCCGGTGTTCGACTATGGCAACAACCTCCGACAGATGGCAAGGGATGCCGGAGTTGAGGACGCGTTCAGCGTCCCCGGCTTCATTGCGGCCTATCTCCGTCCGCAATTCTGCCGCGGTCGCGCGCAGTTCCGCTGGATCGCGTTGTCGGGCAATCCCGAGGACATGGTCCGCATCTCCGAGCGGCTAAAGGAGGTCATCCCGGATGCGCCAGGGTTGCATCGCTGGCTTGACATGACGCAAGCCCGCGTTCGCTTCCAGGGCCTTCCGGCGCGGAGCTGCTGGCTCGGGCTCGAGGACCGCGTCCGGGCGGGCCTCGCGATCAACGCCATGGTCGCGGCGGGCGAACTGGAAGCGCCGGTTGTCGTCGGGCGCGACCATATCAGCTCCGGGACGGTCGCCAGTCCCAATCGCGAGAGTGAGGGCATGCGCGACGGCTCCGACGCGGTGGCGGACTGGCCCCTGCTCAACGGGCTGCTGAGCTGTGCCAGCGGCGCCACCTGGGTCAGCATCCATCACGGCGGCGGAGTCGGGATCGGCTATTCGCAGCACGCAGGACTCGCCCTCGTCTGCGACGGCAGGCCGGACACCGCCGCGCGGATCCGCCGCGTATTGCGCAACGATTCCTCGCTCGCTGTGTTCCGCCACGCGGATGCCGGGTACGAGGAGGCGATCGACGCGGCGCAGAGCGCCGGATTGAAGGTGCCGTTCCTAGCGAGCGGGCGCTGAGCGATGGCTGCGGCAGAACCGACTGCACCGACCGCGATCGCGCGCATCGCCGCCTGGTCGGAACGCCTCGGGTACGAGCAGGTCCCCGACGCCGTCCGCGGCATCGCCAGCCGTTGCCTGATCGATACGGTCGGCGTGGCGATCGCCGGCAGCTGCCACAGTGTGTTGAACGGGGTCCGCTCATTCGCCCGGGCTCAGTACGCCGCGGGCGAGGCAACCGTCCTGGGCGTGCCTTGGCGGTTGCAGCCCGCGGGCGCCGCCTTGGTCAACGCCACCGCGGCCCATGCGCTCGACTTCGACGACAATTGCTATGCGGGCTCGGTGCATGGCTCCGCCGTCATCGTGCCCGCAGGTACTGGCCGCGGCGGAAGCGGGCAGCCTGCCGGGAAGCGAGTTGCTCGCGGCGCTGGTTGCGGGGGCCGAAGCGGAATATGCGGTGGGCGATGCGCTCACCGATCAGCTCTACCAGAAAGGCTGGTGGACCACCGGCTTGCTTGGGCCGGTCGGCGCCGCGGTGGCCGTCTCGCGCGCGATGCGTCTGGACGCGCGCGCGACGGCCCAGGCGCTCGGCCTTGCAGTCGGGGGCACGGGCGGGGTGAAAGCCTGCTTTGGGACCGACGCTAAGCCGGTGCTCTGCGGCCGCGCCGCCGAGGCGGGCGTCGTCGCCGCGCAATTGGCCGCCCGCGGCATCACCGGACCGATCGACGCCTTCGAGAACGCGCGCGGCTTTGCACGCCTCTTCAATGACGGTCGTGTTCGACCCCGGCGCGTTCGCAGCCCTCGGGAGCCATTGGCGATTGCTCGATCCCGGCATCGATATCAAGCGAATTCCGCTCTGCCTCTCCGCCCATGCCGCCGTGGACGGCATTCTCGCGCTGCTCTCGGAGCATGAGCTGACCGCAGCGGACGTCGCACGGGTGGTCTGCGACGTGGCGCCGGGCGTGGCCGCTAACCTTGCGTTTGCGCAACCAGAGACCGTGCAGGAAGCCCAGTTCAGCATGAATTTCGCGATCGCCTCCGCCATCGTCTTTGGCGATGTCGGGATTGCCGCACCTCGACGCCGCCGTGCTCGCCGATCCTTGCCTTCGAAACATGATGCACCGGGTCGAAATGCTGACGGGCGCTCGCTGGAACGAACCGGATCGGCTGCATCGCTTTCCCGAGGGCGCCTTCGTCACGCTGCTCACGCGCGATGGGCGTACCCTTGAGCGGTTCAGCGGCGCTGCCCGTGGCACCAGCACCGTGCCGCTCGACGATGCCGAGATCGAAGCGAAGTTCACCGACTGCGTCGGCAGCATTATCGGCGCGCATCAAGCCAAGACCCTGCTCGGCCGCCTGCACGACGTTGCGGCATTGCCATCCGCCCGGGATTTGCTGCAGAGGATCGACTGGAGCGGCGCTGACCGTCACGCGCTCGCCGGTGCCGGTCTGTGACCCTCGCCGCGCCCGCCCTTGCCGGGGTTCGCGTGCTGGACTTCTCGCGCATGCTCTCGGGTCCGTTCTGCACCGCGCTGCTCGCCGATCTGGGCGCCGATGTCATCAAGATCGAATCGCCGGACGGCGGCGATGATGCACGGCATTTCGCGCCGAAATCCGGCGGCGAGAGCTGCCTGTTCATGATGGTCAACCGCAACAAGCGCAGCGTCACCCTCGATCTCAAGAGCGAGGCGGATCGCCAGGTAGCCCATCGGCTGGCAGAGCGCTCCGACATCGTGGTCGAGAATTTCCGCCCCGGTGTCGCGCGCCGGCTGGGGGTGGATTATGCGAGCCTCGCGGCCATGAACCGTCGGCTGGTCTATGCCAGTATTTCCGGGTTCGGGCAGGAGGGTCCGCTCGCCCACCGGCCCGCCTACGACATCATCGCTCAGGCGATGGGCGGGATCATGAGCGTCAACGGCAGCAAGGACGGCCCGCCGACCCGAGTGGGAGAATCGCTCGGCGATCTGGCGGCGGGGCTCTACGCGGCATGGGCGATCCTGGCCGGCTTACGCGCGCGCGACCGTGACGGGCACGGCCAGCACCTCGACATCGCCATGCTCGATTCAATTTTTTCCCTGTTGGTCTCGGCGCTCTCACAATATCTGTTCACCGGGGAGAGCCCTGGCCGGATCGGCAACGCCAACCCGATCAGCGCGCCGCTCGACAGTTTCCGTGCCGCCGATGGCGAGCTGATCATCGCTGTCGCCAATGATGTGATGTTCCGCCGCCTCTGTCAGGCGATGGATGCACCGGAGCTTGCCGATGATCCCCGCTTCGCCATCGATGCCGCACGCAAGCAGAACGAGATGGCGCTCAAGGCGCTGATCGAGGCCTGGACGGGGTCACGCACGGTTGAGGCGGTGGTCGGCCGCCTCGAAGCGGCGTCGGTTCCGGCATCGCCGATCCTCTCGGTATCGCAGGTCGCCGAGAGCACCCATGCCGCCCATCGGCGGCTCGTCCGCACCGTCCGACATGCGACCGCCGGAACCGTACCGGTCGTGCTCCAGCCCGTGCAGTTCCTCGGCGCCGAGTCCGGCCCATGCCGGTCAGCACCCTTGCTCGGGCAGCATACGGAGGAGGTCCTGACCGAACTGCAGACCCGAGCGCCGGTTGGAAAGCCGGCCTAGCATGGGCTCCGGGCCCCGCTTGAGAGAATCAGTCCGCCACCGCGTCGGCCTGATTCGGCCTGCGGTCCTCGGGCCTGGACGTACCCTTCGGCAGCACCGATGGCAATGTCGCCAAATCGACCAAGGGGATATGACAGAGAATGCGGTGTCCTGCATCAGCCTCCCGAACCGGCGGAGTTTCGGTCTCGCAGATCACGCCGAGCTTGCGCGGGCACCGTTGCTGAAACGGACATCCCGTGAACGGCGGTGCGGCAACGTCCGTATCGGCACGCAGAATGGATCGCGGCGGCTCGCGTTCCGCATCCGGCAGCGGAACCGCCGACAGCAGTGCCTCGGTATAGGGATGGTACGGCGGTTGGAGAATCGCCTCAGTCGGGCCGATCTCAAGGATACGCCCGGCGAACATGACCGCGATCCGGTCGGCGAGATGGGCAACGACGGAGAGGTCGTGTGAAATGAACAGATAGGAGAGACCGTATTCGTCCCTGAGATCCGCGAGCAGGTTCAGCACTGTCGCCTGGACCGATACGTCGAGCGCCGAAACCGGCTCGTCGCAGACCAGGAAAGCCGGACCCGTGGCAAGCGCCCGAGCGATGCCGACGCGCTGCTTCTCCCCGCCCGAGAGCTGGTGCGGAAAGCGACGCATATAGGCGCCCGGCAAGCCAACCCGCTCCAGCAGGCGCGCCACCTCGGCGCGCTGTTCGGCGTCCGCGAGATCGCTGAAGAGCTGCACTGCGCGCCCGATCGCCCTGCCCACGGTCCAGCGCGGATTGAGCGACGAATCCGGGTTCTGGAACACGATCTGTGCCCTCCCGCGGAAACGCCTGAGCCCGTCTCCCGCAAGCTCGGCGAGGTCGCGACCGTTGAAGCGTACACACCCGGAACTGGGCTCGATCAGCCTGAGCACGAGCCGCCCCAAGGTGGATTTGCCGCTGCCGCTTTCGCCCACCAGCCCGAGCACTTCGCCCGCCCGTACCTCGAACGAAACGCCATCGACCGCGCGCACCGTGCGACGTGCGAAGGCCGGGATCGGAATCCCGAAGCGGCGGCGGAAGGTGAACCCCCCGCCGGCCGCCTTCAGAGCGTAAGTCTTGGCAAGACCATCGACGGCCACCTCGCCGCGCCGCGCTTCGGCCCCCGCAACGGCGGGTGCTCGCGCCGTCCTGCCATCCGCCGGCGCCTCCCAGTCGTGGTCTGCCAGTTCTGCAGCCTTCCAGCACCGCACCGCACGCCCGGATGCAAAGGGAACAAGAACCTGCGCTTCGTCCCCGCAGCGACTCTCGGCAAAGAGGCAGCGATCCGCGAAGATGCAGCCGGGCGGGGTTCGCGTGAGATCGGGAAACCGGCCGGCGATCGAGGGCAGGCGATGGCGTCGGGCCGCGCCGAAGCGCGGCAGGCAGGCCAGCAGCCCTTTGGTATACGGGTGCGCGGGGCGGCGGAGCACGTCGGCACTCGCCCCGGTCTCGACGATGCGACCGGCGTAGAGCACCGCGATCCGGTCGGCGATCCGGTTCACCACGCCGAGATTGTGAGAGATGAACAGCATCGACAGGCGGCGACGGCTCCGGATCTGTTCCAGCAGTTCAAGAATGCGCGCCTCCACGGTGACATCGAGCGCCGTGGTCGGCTCGTCCAGGATCACCAGCGACGGATCGCACACCAGCGCCGTCGCGATCAGCACGCGCTGCTGCATGCCACCGCTGAGTTGATGCGGATAGAGGGCGAGCAGACCCTCCGGATCGGGCAGGCCGACCTCCGCCAGCGCGACGATGGCCCGCTCCCGCGCTTGATCAGTCCGCATGTGCCGATGGAAAATCAATGATTCGGCAACCTGCACGCCGATCGGCAGCCCCGGATTGAGCGCGGTGAACGGATCCTGGAAAATGATGCTGATGGCGGCGCCGCGGATCGCCTGCAACTCCTTCGCCGGAAGGCCGCCGATCTCGCGGCCCATGAAGGCGATGGTGCCGCTCACCCGGGCCGCGGGGTCGAGCAGGCCGATCGCTGCGAGTGCGACGCTGCTTTTTCCCGAACCGGATTCGCCGACCAATGCCAGGGTCTCACCGGCGGCGAGCGAAAGGCTCACATCATCCAGCGCCTTCAGCGCTCCACCCGCCGTCGCATAGCTGACGGTGAGCGCTTCGATCGTCAGCAGCGGCGGCTCGTTCACCCTGCCCTCGCGCTCTGCATCCGCGGATCGAGCGCCTCGCGCAATCCGTCGCCCAGAAGGTTGATGCCGATCACCGTCAGGCACATCGCAAATCCCGGTGCCAGCGCAATCCAGGGAGCCGAGTCGATGAAGGGACGCGCGGCGGAGATCATCAGCCCCCAATCGGAACTCGGCGGCTGCGCTCCCATGCCGAGAAAGCTCAGCGCCGCTCCGAGCAGGATGGCGAAGGTGGTCCGGAGGCTCGCATCCACCGCGATCGGCGGCCAGGCATTGGGCAGGATCTCGGCCACCAGGATGAACCACATCCGCTCGCCGCGCGCCTCTGCCGCCTGAATGAACTCCTCGTGCACCAGATTAAGCGTCACGCTGCGGGTGACGCGCACCATGCCGGGGACATAGACGATGCCGACCGCGATGATCGCCTTCCAGAGCGCCGGTTGCGTGACCGCCAGCACCAGCAGCCCCAGCATGATCGGCGGGAAGGACATCAGCACGTCCATTGCCCGCATGATCCATTCGTCGATGGCACCGCGCGCGTAGCCGGAGAGAAGACCGAGCGGCACGCCGAAGCTGAGGCTGATCGCGGTGGCAAGCACGCCCATCGATAGCGACGACCTGGCGCCGTACAGTACCCGGCTGAGCACGTCGCGCCCGTACTCGTCGCACCCGAACCAATGCGCCGCACTGGGTGCTGCGAAGCGCTGCATCAGGCTCATGGTGTCGGGGGTGTATGGCGCCACCAGCCGCGCCAGAGCGGCCAACAGCACAAGCACGCCGACGACGCCTGCGCCGACGAGGAAATTCGCCGGCAGTCGCCTGGTCCTCGACCGAACCGGCACAGCACCCCGCGCCTCAGCCATAGCGGAGCTTCGGATTCAACCAGGCATAGAGCAGATCCGCCAGCAGATTCGCAAAGCAGTAGATGGCCGTGATCACCAACATGCTGGCCTGAATGAACGGCAGGTCGTGCCGCTCGATCGCGAACACCAGCAGCCGGCCAAGACCAGGATACGAGAACACCGCCTCGACCACGACGATGCCACCGATCAGCCAGCCCACATCCATGGCGAGCACGGTTATTGTCGGCAGCAGCGCGTTGCGCAGGGCGTGGCGCAGGATCACCACCCGCTCCGGCAACCCCTTGGCCCGCGCGTTGCGGACATAGGGACTGCGCAAAGTCTCCAGCATGCTCGAGCGGGTGAGGCGCGAGACATGGGCAATCAGCGTGAAAGTGAGCGTCGCGGTGGGCAGCACGAAATGCTCCACCCGCATCCACAAATCTTCCGATGCCTGCGGGGCGCCGCCGGCTGGAAGCCATTGGAGATAGCTGGCAAAAACGATGATCAGGACGATGCCCCAGAAAAACTCCGGCATCGAGACCCCGAGATAGGTGAAGATGGAGACGAGGTAATCCAGCAGCTGGTTGCGGCGGACGGCAGCGAGCACGCCGAGACTGATCCCGATCACGCAGACGAAGGCGAACGAGGTGATCGCAAGCACCGCCGACGCCTTCAGGGAGCTCCACAGAATCGGTCCGACCGGCCGGTCCATGATCAGCGAGCGGCCGAGGTCGCCGGACAGCAAGCCCGAGAACCATCGCCAGTACTGGACATAGTAGGGAGCGTTCAGGCCGAGCTTCTGTTCCAGCGCGGCGATCACGTCAGGAGTGGCGAACTGTCCGGCAATGATGTTGGCGACATTGCCCGGCAGGAGCTGCGTTACTGCGAAGACGAGTACCGATACCACCCACAGCACGGCAACGACGCCGAACAGGCGCCTGATTGCATAAGCGATCACGGCACCCGCAACCGCTCCTGCCGCTCAGTCCAAACCAATGCCGCGCGAAGCGAACACCGCGCCGAGGAACTCCAGCACCAGCGTGCTCGCCAAAAGCGAAGTCTGGCCCGCGAGATCGACCATCGGATTGACCTCGACAAGGTCGAAGCCGACCACCTTGGCGCGCTTGGCGACGCCTTGCAGCAACGCGCGGACCTCGTGGTAGAGCAGACCGTCAACCGTCGGCGACCCCGTGCCCGGCGCGATCGATGGATCGAGACCATCGATGTCGATGGTGACGAAGCAGTTGCCGAGAGGCGGCAAGCGCTCGAGGATCGTCGGCACGCCCGCCTCGCGGATTTGCTCGCGCGTGACTACCATCGCCCCGGCGCCCTCCGCGTCGGCGATCTGGTCATCGCTGGTGCGGATATCCCGGATGCCGAGATGAACCATGTTGCGCACGAAGCTCAGCTCTTTCGAGCGGCGCAAAGGGCTCGCATTGCCGAACTTCACGCCATCGATGCTGTCGCGCCAGTCCATATGTGCGTCAATATGAACGATGTCGAGCGGAGCGAAACGGGAGAAGGCGCAGACATTGGGAAACGTAACCGAATGGTCGCCGCCGATCAGGACGGGGAACGCGTTGCGACTGAGAATCGCCTCCACGCCGGCCGTCATCTTCCGGCGATTGTTCTCGAAATCATAGTAAGTGACGTCGACATCGCCGCAATCCACCATCCGCACGCCTTTCAGGAAGCGCTTGCGCTGGTTGACGTCCCAGTAGCCGCTCGCCGCGCGCCCACCCCATGCGGAATAGCGCACGGAGAAACTGCGCATCTCACGCGGTCCGAAACGTGTGCCCGGTCGGAATCCGATGCCACAATCATAAGGAATGCCGAGGAAAGCGACGTCCGCATCGATCTTCGACAAATCCTCGCATACCGGCGAACGGAAGAAGGTGGCCAGTCCTACACTGGGAAGATTGGCGGCGTAACGCGGCGCATCCATATTCCCCTCCATCAGAGCCTGATTTCCCACATCAGCGGCGGGTCCGCCCAGGTAGAGGCCGAACCTAGCCCCGATGCCGCGGCCTGGGAAGCTGAAGACTGTGATCGGGCCATGCGAACCGGCTGTGTCCGGGGCGCGGCGGGCGGCGATCAACCCGGACGCACCAGCAGCACCCGCTTCCGCCCCGCCGAGAGCTTGATCGCGCCCGCGCGCAGATCGGCGTTCGTCACCACCAGAGACTCATCGGCGATCTGCGCGTCGTTGATCCGCGCGCCGCCGCCGCGGATCAGCCGCCGCGCCTCGCCGTTGCTGGCCGCAAGCCCCGCCTCGGCGAGCAGGCGGAAGGCCGGGATGCCGGCGGCAAGCTCGGCTGCCGACACGCGATGCGTCGGCAGCGTCCCCGCGGCCTCGCCCGCCTCGAAGGTGCGGCTCGCCGTCTCGGCCGCGGCCTCGGCTGTGTCCCGCCCGTGCAGCAGCGCCGTCGCCTCGGTCGCCAGCACCTTCTTCGCCGCGTTGATCTCAGCCCCGCCCAGCGCTTCCAGCCGCGCGATCTCGTCGAGCGGAAGATCGGTGAACAGGCGCAGGAAGCGGCCGACATCGCCATCCTCGGTGTTGCGCCAGAATTGCCAATAATCGTAGGGCGAAACCCGCTCCGCGGTCAGCCACACCGCGCCCTGTGCCGTCTTGCCCATCTTCGCCCCCGAGGCGGTTGCGATCAGCGGCGCGGTCAGGCCGAATACCTGCTTGCCGTCGGTGCGGCGAACCAGTTCCACGCCGGAGACGATGTTGCCCCATTGGTCGGACCCGCCCATCTGCAGCAGCACGCCGTGGCGCCGGAGCAGCTCGCGAAAATCGTAGCTTTGCAGGATGCTGTAGTTGAACTCGAGAAACGTCAGCCCCTGCTCACGCTCCAGCCGCGAGCGCACGCTGTCGAACGCGAGCATCCGGTTGACGCTGAAGTGCGGCCCGACCTCGCGCAGCAGCTCGATATAGCCAAGCTGGTCGAGCCAGTCGGCGTTGTTCGGCATGATCGCCTCGGTCGGACCGTCGCCGAAGCGCAGAAATGGCTCGATGTTGCGGCGGATGCCCGCCATGTTGCGCGCGATCTCCGAGTCGCCCAGCAGCTGACGCGCCTCCTCGCGGAAGGAGGGGTCGCCGATGCGCGTGGTGCCGCCGCCCATCAGTGCCACCGGCCGGTGGCCGTGGCGCTGCAGCAGCCGCAGCAGCATGATCTGCACCATGTGGCCGACATGCAGGCTGTCGGCGGTGCAGTCGAAGCCGATATAGCCGCTGACCACGCCGGCGCGCAGGGCCGCATCCAGCGCCTCGCGATCGGTGCATTGGTGGATGAAGCCGCGCGCGGCCGCTTCGGTCAGGAAATCGCTGCTGGGCATGATGGCGTCCGGTGACTTCGGGGCGGCTTGCCCGTAACACAGGTCCCGTAACACAGGCATGGCATGGGGAAAATGCTGCGCGCGATCGGGCTGATGAGCGGCACCTCGCTCGATGGGGTGGACGCCGCCTGGATCGAGACCGACGGGGTGGGCGTCGGCCGCATCGGCCCGGCGCTGACGCTGCCCTACGACGCGGCGCTGCGCGCCGATCTGCGCCGGCTGCTCGATCTCGCCCCCGGCCTGCCGCCCGACGATCCGCGCGTGGCCGACGCCGCCCTGCGCGTGACGCACCGCCACATTGATGCCGTGCGCGCGCTCGGTGCCCCCGCCGACCTGATCGGCCTGCACGGCCAGACCATCCTGCACGACCCGGCGCGGCGCCGCACCTGGCAGATCGGCGACGCGGCGCTGCTGGCGCGCGAGACCGGCACCCCCGTTGCCTGGGATTTTCGCAGTGCCGACGTCGCCGCCGGCGGCGAGGGCGCGCCGCTCGCGCCCCTGTTCCACGCGGCGCTGACGCAAGGGATGGCAGCGCCGCTCTGCGTGCTCAACATCGGCGGCGTCGCCAACCTCACCTTCATCGGTGCCGACGGCGAGCTGCTCGCCTGCGATACCGGACCGGGCAATGCCGGCCTCGATGACTGGGCGCAGCGTCATACCGGGGAGCCGATGGACCGCGACGGCGCGCTCGCCGCCGCCGGCCGGGTGGACGATGCGTTGCTGGTGCGGTGGCTCGCGGACCCCTATTTCACGCGGCCGGGGCCGAAATCGCTCGACCGGCTCGAGTTCGCCCGCGTGCTGGACGGGGTGAACCACCTCTCGGCCGCCGACGGCGCCGCGACGCTGGCCGCCTTCACCGCAGCGGCGGTCGCCGCGACGAAGCTGCCGGCGCCGCCGCTTCGGTGGCTGATTTGCGGCGGCGGACGGCGCAATCCGGCGCTCATGGCGGCCCTGCGCGCGCGGCTTGCGGCCCCGGTCGATCCCGTGGACGCGGTCGGCTGGAACGGCGACGCGCTGGAGGCGCAGTGCTTCGGCTTCCTCGCCGCCCGCGTCGCCGCCGGCCTGCCACTCAGCGTTCCGCGGCACCACCGGCGTACCCCGGCCGATGCCCGGGGGGCGCATGGCGCCGCCGGCGTGATAGGCTGGCCGGCATGAACGACGCCGCCACCCGCTCCCGACATCGGCCGCGGCATCGCCCGCGGCCGGAGCCGCCGCCGCTGCGCCCGTGGGACGACGGCCCGGTGCCTGGCCAGCCGCTGCGCATGGTCCGCCGCAAGGGCGATGCCGGGATCGCGATCATCGGCCGCCGCGATTCCTGGTTCGGCGATTTCTATCATCATGCGTTGACCACGTCCTGGCCGCGCTTCATGGCGATCGGGGCGGGACTCTACCTCGGCTGCAACCTGGTGTTCGGCGCCCTCTATCTGCTGCAGCCGGGTGCGATCGCCAACGCGCGCCCCGGCTCGTTTGCCGATGCGTTCTTCTTCAGCATCCAGACCATGGCAACGATCGGCTACGGCGTGATGGCGCCGAAGACGCTCTATGCCAACCTGCTGATGACGGTCGAGGTGCTGTTCGCGATCATGGTGCTGGCCCTGGTGACGGGGCTGGCTTTCGCCCGCTTCTCCCGCCCGCGGGCGCGGATCATGTTCAGCCGCTGCGCGGTGGTGGCCTTGCTCGACGGCGTGCCCACGGTGATGGTCCGCCTCGCCAACGAGCGGCGCAACCAGATCTTGCAGGCCGAGGTGGGCATGACCGTGCTGCGCAACGTGACCAGCACCGAGGGCGAGCAGATGCGCCGCTTCTATGATCTCAAACTCGCCCGCACCCGTACGCCGGTCTTTGGGCTCACGATGACCGCTATGCACCCGATCGATGCGGACAGCCCGCTCTATGGTTCCACCCCCAAATCGCTGCGGGCCGAGCAGGCCGAACTGGTAGTGACCGTCAGCGGCACCGATGAGACGATGTCGCAGACCATTCACGCGCGCACATCGTATGTGGCCGAGGAAATCCTGTTCGGCGCGCGCTTCGTGGACATGTTCGGGCTGACCCAGGACGGCCGGCGCGCGCTGGATTTCCGGAACTTCCACGTGACGGAGACCTTGACCTGACCTGATCGGCCGTACGAATGGTTGTGCGAGAGTGGGAAGCCCGGGGCGGACCACGTCCGCGATAGCGAACTGCGCCAGAACCAACACCAACCTGAGAACGGGGCCGGATCAGGCTCGCCGCAGCGGGTCGCGGCGGGCTGGCATCGCACCGCACGGCCGGGCCTCCAGGTTCGGGACTTTGCCTGGACGCAGCAGAACGACAGCGACGCGTTGCGGCCCACCGCCACGGTGCTGGCCAGCCCGCCGCTTGGCACACCTGCGGCAGGGGCCCTGCGCGACAGGGCCCGAGTCCTGGCGGCGCCTTTGGCAATAAATACTACGCCGAGAGCGCCGCCGGCTTGGTTCGCACGCGCTTGACCAGCAGCTTGTTCAGCGCGTGGACATAGGCGCGGGTGGCCGCCACGATCGTGTCGGTGTCCGCCCCCTGCCCGTCCACCAGCTTGCCGCCTTCCTCCAGCCGCACGGTGGTGCGCGCCTGCGCGTCGGTGCCTTCGGTCACGGCACCGACCGAGAACAGCGTGAGCTTGGCCTCGTGCGGGAAAATCGTGCGGATCGCGTTGAAGGTGGCATCGACCGGGCCAATGCCGGTCGCCGCGGCGGCGCGCAGCTCGCCGTCGATCTCGAGCTCCAGCACGGCGCGCTGCGGCCCCTTCGAGCCCGCGCGCACATCAAGCGAGACGAAGCGGATGCGGTCGTGGCCGCGCACCACCTCGTCATCGACCAGCGCCACGAGATCTTCGTCGTACACCACCTTCTTGCGGTCGGCGAGATCCTTGAAGCGGCGGAACGCGTCGTTGAGCTGGTTGTCGCCCACCTCGCCGTAGCCCAGCGCGCGCAGCTTGTCGCGGAACGCGGCGCGGCCGGAGTGCTTGCCCATCACCAGGCTGGTGCGGGTCCAGCCGACGCTCTCGGGCGTCATGATCTCGTAGGTCTGCGGGTTCTTCAGCACGCCGTCCTGGTGAATGCCGCTTTCGTGTGCGAAGGCGTTGCGGCCGACGATCGCCTTGTTGGGCTGCACGTCGAAGCCGGTGATGGTGGAGAGCAGCCGCGAGGTGCGCAGGATGTTCTGCGTGCGCACGCCAGTCGCGTACGGGATCGCGTCCGCACGGGTGCGCAACGCCATCACCGCCTCCTCCAGCGAGGCATTGCCGGCGCGCTCGCCGATGCCGTTGATCGTGCATTCCACCTGCCGTACCCCGGCGCGGATCGCGGCGATTGTGTTGGCGACGGCAAGCCCGAGATCGTTGTGGTTGTGCGTCGAGAGCACGACGCGCTCGGCGCCCGGCACGCGCAGCCGCAGCATGGTGAAGATCGCGGCGATGTCCTCGGGCAGCGCGTAGCCGACGGTGTCGGGGATGTTGATCGTGGTGGCGCCGGCGCTGATCGCAGCCTCGACGCAACGGCAGAGGAAATCGGCGTCGGTGCGGCTGCCGTCTTCGGCCGACCATTCGACGTCATCGGTGTGGTTGCGCGCGAGCGCCACACTCTCGGCGGTGATTGCCAGCACCTCCTCGGGCGTCATCCGCAGTTTGACCTTCATGTGCAGCGGCGAGGTGCTGACGAAGATGTGGATGCGCGACCGCGCGGCCGGCCGGACCGCCTCGGCGGCACGCAAAATATCGGCACGGCCGGTGCGCGCCAGGCCGCAGATGACGGGGCCATCGTCGCGACGGCCGATGCTCTTCGCGATCGCATGCACGCTGTCGAAATCGCCGGGCGAGGCGATCGGGAATCCCGCCTCCATCACATCGACGCCCAGTTCGGTGAGCGCCTCGGCCATGCGGAGCTTCTCGGACAGGTTCATCGAGAAGCCGGGCGACTGCTCGCCGTCACGCAGCGTGGTGTCGAAGATGATCACGCGGTCTTCGGGCATGGTGCCGAAGCTGGGGTGCTGGATGGTCATGGCGTCCTCGCGGCTTGGGTTCGACTTGGCTTCAGGGAACCCCCTGAGCGAAGCCGCGTGGACGCGGCCGGGCGCTCAGGGGCGGCTAAGTCGAAGGATGAGGCCGAGGATGGGTGCGCGTGCCGGCTCGCCCGCAGAGGAGCGAGCGAGGCACGGGGAGAGGGTCGCGCCGCGGGACATCCGCCTCTCATAACCGCGATCGAGCCGGGACGCAAACATCCCTCGACACCGTCTCGCCTGTGGGTTGAACTGGAAACGCCGGCCGGAATGGCCCGGCCGGCGCCTCGAAAGGAGAGATCGATGACATCACATCGTAATCTCCTGCCGTGGATCGTGGTGAGCTTGACCATCCAAGTCAAGATCATCGTGAGGAAACGGTAGGGAGGGACCCGGTCGGCGTCCGCGCCGGCCTGGCTCTCCCTCCGGGGTCACAGGAACTCGCGCAGGGCGCGGCGGCGGTGTCCGTCCCGGCCGGTCATGCCCTCGGCTGCGACCAGGGCGTCGAGCACCGCCTCCTGGGTTGCCTCGGAACAGGCGCGGAACAGGTCGTCGATCCGCGCCTCGGCCAGCACGCGGATCGGCAGCAGGTCGGCAACCGGCGCGTGCGGCACCCGGTTGGCGGTGGTGAAGGCGAGTGCGATGTCGCCGCTGCCGTGGCCAAACACCGAGCCGCAGCGCGCCAGCCCCGCCCCGGTGCGGCGCGCGACCCGCCGGAGCTGACGGCATTCGAGCGGCACGTCGGTCGCGATCACCATGATCACCGATCCGGCCTCGGCGCTCGCGGCCGCGCCCGGATCGACGCGCCGCCCGTCGGGCAGCGTCAGGTCTCCCGCGCGGCCGAAATTGGCCAGCACCAGCACGCCGAGATGGTGCGTCGCACCGTCCAGCATCACCCGGCGCGAGGCGCTGCCGATCCCGCCCTTCAGCCCGAACGCGCTCATGCCGGCGCCGGCGCCCACCGCACCGAGGGCGAAATCGGCCGCCGCCCCCTCGATCGCCGCCTCGGCGTCGGCCTCGGTCACGGCCATCGCCTGGATGTCGGAGAGAAACCCGTCATTGCACTCCAGCACCACCGGGTTGACGGTGCCGGTGCGCCGGCCGATCGCGGGGTTAGCGTGCACCGCGCGGCGAACCAGCGCGTTCGCACAGGTGCCGACGGCAAAAGTGTTGGTCAGCAGCACCGGTGTCTCCAGCGTGCCGAGCTCCGCGACTTGGATCAGTCCCACGCTCTTGCCGAAGCCGTTGAGCACATCGACGCAAGCGAGCGGCTGGTCGGCAAACAGGTCGCCCCCGTGCGGCAGGATGGCGGTGACGCCGGTGCGGGCCTCGCCGCGCCGCACCGTCGCATGGCCGACGCGCACGCCGGGCACGTCGGCGACGGTATTCCTGGCACCTGGCGGCATCTCGCCGCAGGCGAGGTCCGCTTCGCGCGCCCTCATCGCAGCTTCTGGTCCAGCGCGTCGCGCAACCCGTCGCCGAGCAGGTTGAACGCCAGCACGGTGATGAAGATCGCAATCCCGGGAAACAGCGTGAGCTGGTCGGCAACCCCCAGATAGCTGCGGCCGTCGGCGAGCATCGCCCCCCATTCGGGACTCGGCGGCTGCGCGCCGAGGCCGATGAAGCTCAGGCTCGCGGCGGTCAGGATCGCGGTGCCGATGCGCAGCGACACATAGACGATCACGCCCGGCAGCGTGCCGGGCAGGATGTGGCGCAGCACCAGGGCGACGCGCGGCACGCCGATGCTGCGCGATGCCTGCACATAGACGGTCTGCTTCAACGCGAGCGTGCTGCCGCGCACCAGCCGTGCGAACACCGGCACGCTGAACACGGCAACCGCATAGATCACGTTGGTGACGCCGGGGCCGAGCACCGCGACCACGCCGATCGCGAGCAGGATGCCGGGAAATGCCAGCAGCACGTCGCAGAGGCGCATCACCAGGCTGTCCACCCAGCCGCCGAGATAGCCGGCGAACAGCCCGAGCACCACGCCCGCGGCACCCCCCAGCGCCACCGAGATGAAGCCGACCGAAAGCGACACGCGCCCGCCCCAGATGATGCGGCTGAGGATATCGCGCCCGTAGCTGTCGGTGCCGAGCCAGTGCGCGGCCGAGGGTCCGGCCAGCACGTTGTTGTAGTCGGGGGCGGCCGGCGCATACGGCGCGACCCAGGGCGCGAAGACGGCAGCAAGCACGATCAGCAGGATCACCACGCCCGCTGCCACCGCCACCCGCTTGCGGCGAAGGCGTCGGAAGAACTCGCCGAGCGGCGAGCGGATCGTCTCCGTCCGGATGACGGTGGCACTCATCGCAGCCGGATCTCCGGGTTGACGACCGCGTAGAGCACATCGACCGCGAGGTTGATCAGCACGAACTCCAGCGAGAACAGCAGGATCTCCGCCTGGAGCACCGGATAGTCGCGGTAGCTCACGCTATCGACGAGCAGCCGGCCGAGGCCCGGCCAGGCGAACACCGTCTCGATCACGATCGAGCCGCCGAGCAGGAAGCCGAACTGCAGCCCGGTCATGGTGATCACCGGGATGAGCGCGTTGCGCAGCGTGTGCGTCCACACGACGCGCCGCTCCGGCACGCCCTTCATCCGCGCCGTGCGGACGTAATCCTCCGACGCGACCTCGACGAACGCCGAGCGGGTGAACCGCGCCATCACCGCCGCGACCGCGACGCCGAGCGTGAAGCCGGGCAGAATGAAGCTGCGCCAGCCGCTCTCGCCGCCCGTGGGCAGCCAATGCAGCCGCACCGCGAACAGGTCGATCAGCAGCAAGCCGAGCCAGAACGCGGGGAACGAGATGCCGGAAACCGCGAGCACCATTCCGGCTTGATCCTGCCATCGGCCGCGGCGAACGCCCGAGATCACCCCGAGCAGGATGCCGATCGCTGTGGACCAGAGCATCGCAACCACGGTGAGCCAGAGCGTGGGCATGAACCGCTCGCCGATCACCCTCGCGACCGGCTGCCCGGTGCGCGAGGAGCGGCCAAGCTCGCCCTGCGCCGCCTGCACGATGTAGCGCACGTATTGCTGCCAGAGCGGCTTGTCGAGGCCAAGCGACTGCCGCACCAGCTCGACATCGTGCAATGTCGCGTCGGGCCCGGCGAGCAGGCGCGCAGGATCACCCGGCAGCAGGCGGACGAAACCGAAGGCGAACAGCGCCACACAGAGCAGCACCGGGATCGTGCCGCCGAGGCGGCGCAGGATGAAGGCGAACATCAGCGAAGGCGAGGGGCGCTGCCCCTCGACCCCGCTGGGGCCTGGAGGCCCCAGACCCCCATCACCCCAGCTTCGCGGCGTCGATCAACAGCCCGCCATCGGGCAGGACCCATGCATCGGTCAGCGTCTTGTCGCGCCCGGCAAGCACATTCCCGATCGTCAGGAACACCCAGGGCGCATCCTTCACGATGCGCGCCTGCGCGTCCGCGTACAGCGTCTTGCGCTTGGCCGGATCGGCGGTCTTGAGTGCGTCCTCAAGGTCCTTGTCCACATCCGGGTTGCTGTAGTAGCCGACATTGTAGAGGTGCGGCGGGAACCCCTTGCTCCAGAACAACGGCCGCAGCGCCCAGTCGGCATCGCCGGTCGAAGACGACCAGCGGCCGTAATAGAGCTCAAGCTGCGAGTCCTCGGGCTTCTGCACCGACCAAATCCTGCTCTCCAGCACGCCGGCCTCCAACGGCGTGACGGCAACCTTGACCCCGATCGCGCCGAGCTGCTGCTGGATGAACTGCATCGCCTGGATCGCCTGGGTGTTGTTCGCGGCCCAGATCGTCGTCGAGAAGCCGTTCTTGTAGCCGGCCTCGGCAAGCAGGGCTTTCGCCTTCTTCGGGTCGTAGTCATAGGCCGGCTGTGGCGCATAGAACGTCACTTTCGGCGGCTCCGCGGACAGCAGCGGCACAGCGTAGCCATTGAAGACGATCTTGCCGAAGGCGTTCTGGTCGATCGCATGGTTCAGCGCCTGGCGCACCCGCAAATCATTGTATGGCTTCTTGCGGACGTTCATCGCCATGTAGCTTGCGTAGATCGAGGGATAGTCAAGCAGCTGCATGGTTGGGGCTGTTCTGGACCAGCTTCACCATCGGTGCCGGCACCGGATTGATGAACTGGGCCTCGCCCGCTTGCAGCATCGCGATGCGCGCCCCGTCCTCCGGGTTGCTGCGCACCGTGACGGTCTTCACGCGCGGCAGTCCCTTCTGCCAGTAATCGACGCTGGCCGCCACCTTCAGCGTATCGGGCGTCCAGCTCACGAAATGGAACGGGCCGGTGCCGACCGGATTGCGGCCGACCTGGGCGCCGTATTTCTGGATCGCGGCCGGACTCAGCAATTGCAGCGACGGATGGGCGACCGTCGGGATGAACGCGCCGAATGGATTCTTCAGCACGCATTTCGCCGTGTACTGATCGACCACCTGGACGTGGTCGAGCATCGCCAGCAGGCTCTGCCGCTTGAGGTGGTTGGCCGGGTTGGCGATACGCTCGAAATTGACCTTCACCGCCTGCGCGTCGAACGGCGTGCCATCATGGAACTTGATCCCGTGACGGAGGTGGAAGGTGAACTCCATCGCGCTCTCGTCGGCAGCATAGCTCTCGGCGAGCAGCGGGACCTCCTTCATGTCCTTGTCGAAGCCGATCAGCCCCTCCAGCAGCAGCCGCGCGGCGGACTGGCTCAGCGTATCGTTGGCGTTCGCCGGATCGAGCGTGAGCAGGTTCGCAGCCACCCCCACCGTCAGCGCGCCGGACGGCGCCTGCGCGTGCGCCAGGTCGGCAAAGGCGAGCGTCGCACCGATGGCGGCGGTGCCGCCCAGCACGCTCCGGCGGGAAATGTCGAGGCTCGGCATGGCTCCACTCCTGTCGCGGACGGTCAATAGAGGCCGCCGACCCGGTGGCGCGCGACGAAATGGTCGGGGCCGACCTGGACCAGCGGGGCAACGGTGGGCGGATCATCGAGCGCGCGCAAGGGCGAGGGCACCTCGCTGTCGTCCAGCTCGCTTTCGTGGCCGCGGCGGCGCGGATCGGCGACCGGCACGGCGGCGAGCAGGCGACGCGTGTAGGCGTGCTGCGGGTCGCTCATCACCACCTGGCGCGGTCCGATCTCGACGATCTGGCCGAGATACATCACGGCCACGCGATGCGCGACGCGCTCGATCACCGCCATGTCGTGCGAGATGAACAGATAGGCCAGCCCGTGCCGCGCCTGCAATTCCATCATCAGGTTCACCACCTGCGCGCGGATCGACACATCGAGCGCCGCCACCGCCTCGTCGGCGATGATCAGCCGCGGCTCGGAGGCAAGCGCGCGGGCGATGCAGACCCGCTGCCGCTGGCCGCCCGAAAGTTCGTGCGGATAGCGGCCGATATGCTCGGCCGGCAGCCCGACCTGCTGCAGCAGCGCGCGCACCCGCTCCTGCACCGCGGCTCCGGCCGCGAGCCGGTGCGTGGTGATCGGCTCGGCGATCGAGAAGCCGATTGTCAGCCGCGGATCGAGCGAGGCGAACGGATCCTGGAACACGTATTGCACCGCGCGATGCAGCGTCGCCTCGCGCCCGCCGTCGAGGCGGGTAACATCTGTGCCGTCAAGCAGGATGCGGCCGGAATCGGGCTGCTCCAGGCGGATGATGCTGCGCCCAGTGCTCGACTTGCCGCAGCCGCTCTCGCCGACCAGGCCCAGCGTCTCGCCGGGGCGGATCGCGAGGCTGACATGCTCGACCGCGTGGATGCGCCCGGCGGGACGGGAAAACACGCCGCGGCGAACCGCGAAGCGCGTGACCAGGCCCTCGACGCGCAGCACCGGGGCGGCGTTGTCGCGCACCGTCGCCTGCGGCAGAGGTGGCGGCGCGCCCGGATCGGCGCTCGGGAACGGTGCCGGCAGCGCCTGGCCGGCAAGGCTGCCGAGCGTGGGCACGGCGGCCAGCAGCGCGCGGGTGTAGGGATGCGTCGGGCGGTCGAAGATCGACAGCACGTCGCCCTCCTCCACCTTCTCGCCGCCGCGCATCACCACCACGCGATCGGCGATCTCGGCGACCACGCCCATGTCGTGAGTGATGAACAGCAGCGCCATGCCGAGCTCGCGCTGAAGGGCGCGCATCAGCCGCAGCACCTGCGCCTGCACCGTGACATCCAGCGCCGTGGTGGGTTCATCGGCGATCAGCAGGCGCGGCCGGCATGACAGCGCGATCGCGATCATCACCCGCTGGCGCATTCCCCCCGAAAGCTGGAACGGGTAGCGCGCGAGCTGGCGCGCGGCATCGGGGATGCGCACCAGCTCAAGCGTCCGCCGCGCCTCCGCCATCGCGGCGGAATGGCTCATGCCCTGATGCAGCATCAGCGCCTCGGCGATCTGCTCGCCGACGCGCAGCACCGGGTTGAGGCTGGTCATCGGCTCCTGGAACACCATCGCGATCTCGGGGCCGCGCAGCCGGCGCATCGCCTCCTGGCTCTCGCGCGCCAGGTCGCGGATGGTGCCCTGGCGGTCGCGGAAGCGGATCGCGCCGGCCTCGATGCGGCCGCCGGCGAAGTCGAGCAGGCGGGTGGTGGCGAGCGCGGTGACGGACTTGCCGGAGCCGCTCTCGCCCACCACCGCGACGGTCTCGCCCTCGGTGATGGCGAGGTTGAGGGCGGAGACCGCCGTGAACGGCCCCCGCTCGGTCGGGAAGCGGACGGTCAGGCCTTCGATGTCGAGCAGCGGAGCAGCGGGGCTTGGCACGGCGACCAAGTGTAGGGGGAAGGCCGGGGACGGCAACAAACTCGGCCCGCCTCTCGTGCCGGATCAATCCTCCCGCTGCGCCTCGTACACGGTTTCCGGCATGAACAGCCAGATCACCGCCAGCCCGATCCCCGCCACCACGGCGAGGGTGAGAAAGCCCCAGGCGAAACCCAGTCCCTGGGCGACGAACCCGACCGCGGTGGTGCTGATCGTGGCGCCGATGCCGGCGATCATGCTGACCGCGCCGAGCGAGAAATTGTAGCGCCCGCTCTTGCGAGTAACGTCGGCCACCACCAGCGGCGTCATGATGCCGATGATGACCGCGGTGATGCCGCCGAGCACCTGCACGCCGACCAGGAACCAGGGGCCGGGAGCGAGGGCGAACAGCACCGCCCGCACCGGCAGCGCGGCGAAGCCGGCGATCAGCAGCTTCTTGCGCCCCCACTCGTCGGCCTTGCGTGCGACCCACGCGGCGATCAGCGCCGTGATGACCTGCGGCACCACGACCATGGCCGCGATGACCAGCTCCGATTCATGCTGGTGCGCGTGATTGAGGCGCTCGCCCGCCAGCGGCAGCATCGAGGCGTTGGCGAACTGGAACAGGAACAGGCAGCCGGCGAAAATCAGCAGCCGGTGGTTCCAGGCGAGTTCGCGCCACCGCGCCGGCTTGGGCTCCCGCCGGCCCTCGCTCGACCGGGCGCGCGCATAGTCGATGTCGCGGGCGCGGATCAGGCCGAGTACGGCGAAGGCCGGCAGGCACAGCAGGGCAGCGGCGAAGAACGGCGCGCGCGGCGAGAGCAGGTTCCCGAGCGCGCCCATGCCGGCGGCGGTCGCGGCATTGCCGAGCGAATCATAGCGGTGGTTGCGGCCGACCCGCGTGTGGTAGGCGCGATGGCCGACCAGGCCGAGCCCGATGGCGGCCATTGCCGTGCGCACCGTCCCGCCCGTGACGCCGTGCATCACCTCCGCTGCCATCACGTAGAGGCGGGTGGGAAAGAGGCCGATCACCAGAGCCCCGGCGGCGATCAGCACGATGCAGACGGCCAGCACGAGGCGCTTGCGGCGGGTCCAGTCCACCAGCGCGCCGGCGGGCGTCTGGGTGGCGAGTGCGACCGCGCTGTTCACCGTCAGCACCGAGCCGATCTCGCCCTGCCGCCAGCCATGCGCAGACAGATAAACCGCGATGAACGGGCCGAACGCGGTCTCGACATCGGCGATGAAGAAGTTCAGCCAGTCGAGGCCACGCTGGCTCCGGGTTGACGGCCCGGCCGGCGCCGCGGGTCGTGTCTCAGCCATGCCGTCCGCGTCTCCGATGGGCCCCATGCTTGGGGAACGCCCCAGGGCGGCCGGAAGATGCCCTAACCCGCGAACCGCGCGAACGACCGCGCCAGCGTCTCGTAGATCGCGCGCTTGAACGGCACCGCGAGCGCCGGCAGGCTGGCGAGCGGCACCCAGCGCCAGGCGTCGAACTCCGGGTGCGGATCGGCGTCGAGCCGGATGTCGGCATCGGTGCCCAGGAAGCGCAGCGCGAACCAGCGCTGGCGCTGGCCGCGATGGCGGCCGCCCAGCGCGCGGCCGAGCAACTCGGGCGGCAGGTCGTAGCTCAGCCATTCGGGATGCTCGCCGATGATCGCGGCGCGGTCGGTGCCGATCTCCTCGGCCAGTTCCCGCAGCACCGCCGCGCGCGGGTCTTCGTCGGCGTCGATGCCGCCCTGCGGCAATTGCCAGCCACCGGCAGCGGCCTCGGCGTTCGGCAGGTCGGCGCGGCGCGCGACCAGCACCCGCCCGTCGCGGCCGAACAGCACCGCGCCCACGTTGCGGCGATACGGCAGCGCGGCCGGGTCGGCGTCGAGTCACCGGACGCCGATCACCGGACGCCGATCACCGGGCGGCGATGGCGGCCGGCGGTGCCGCCAGCGCGCTCGCCGGCACCAGCACGAAGCCGCGCGCGCCGAGGCCGGTCGCCCAGGCGATCAGATGGCGCAGCGTCACCGGCCGCAGCGGTCCGGCGAGGCCGAGCGCCGCACCGTGCGCGCGCGCCGTCCGCTCCAGTCCTGCGAGCTTGGCGTCGATCGCGGCCGGGTCGGCCGGGTCGTCCAGCACGGTATCGACGCTGCGTCCCGCGACCAGCGCGGGTGACGGCGCGCCGGGCCGCGGGTCGATGTAGAGCAGCCCGCGCGAGGCCAGTTCGTGCTGCATCGCATCGAAGGCCGCCGGGGCCGCGGCGAGCCGCTCGCCCCGCATTCCGTCGAGCGCGCCGGTGGCGCCGACTGCGCCCGGGATGCGCGCCAGCGCCCAGTCCAGTGCCGCCAGGTTCTGCGCCGGCGTGTTGGCGGCGAGCAGCGTGTGCGGGCCGGGATCATCCACCGGATAGCCGTGCGGCTCCATCGGGATCGAAACCAGGATCTCGTGTCCGCGCGCGCGGGCGGCGGCGAGCAGCGCGTCGGGTGCCCCCGCATAGGGCGAGAAGGCGAGATCGACGGCAGGCGGAAGCTTGTCGATCGCGACCGTGCTGTTCGCCGCGGCGACGCCAAGGCCGCTCACCACCAGCGCGATCCGCGTCCGGCCGCCTGTTGGCGGGGGCAGCGCGGCATAGACCTGCATCGGCGCCCGCCCGTCGGCGGCAATGCGCGGCAGCAGCACGCCCGGCTGGCCGGGAACCGGCTCCAGCAACGCAGGGTCGGGCGCAGGAATGGCGGGGTCGGGCCGGTTGGTGCCGCCGATCGCCGGGCCGGGCCAGGCGGCCGTTCCGGCCGGCGCCGCAGTGCGCGCGGCGACCGACGTGACGCGGCGCGGCGTCGGGCGCGGCGGCGGCTGCCGGCGCCGCCTGCGCCGCCGCCACCGGGCGGCGGGCCGAGCACTTGCAGCGCCGCCGCCCCGCCCGCCCGCGGCAATCAGAAGGGCCGCCCAGAACCACAGCAGGGCGCTCAGTGCCGGCGACCGCCGCCGAGCGGCCGGCGAGGTCGGCAGGCGCCTCTCCGCGCGCCCGCGCGTCAGCGGCTCGCCCGTCGCTGCGCGGCCATCGCGCGCACCACGACCAGCGCCTGCTGAAGCTGGAAGTCGGTGCCGGGCTTGCTCGCGTCGAATTTGGGCCAGTTCGCCGGCGGCTTGGCCGGGATGTCATGCACGACCGCGGGCAGGTCGGTGCGCGGCGGCGGCCCGGCGCTGCCGCCCTCGTTCTTGATCGTGTGGTTGAGGTCGGTCTCGCGCGAGGGGCCGAAATGATCGACCGGGGCGCGCGTCTGCGCCACCTTCACGTCCGGCGTGATGCCAAGGCCCTGGATCGAGTGCCCCGACGGCGTGTAGTAGCGCGCCGTGGTCAGCCGGATCGCGCCGTTGCCGGGCAGCGGGATCACGGTCTGCACCGAGCCCTTGCCGAAGCTGCGGGTGCCGACCAGCACCGCCCGGCGCTGGTCCTGAAGCGCGCCCGAGACGATCTCGCTGGCCGAGGCCGAGCCGCCGTTGATCAGCACCACCAGCGGCAGCCCATGGGTGATGTCGCCGCCCGCCTTGGCGTCCCAGCGCTGGCTGTCCTCCGGATGGCGCGCCTTGGTCGAGACCACCTCGCCCGAATTGAGGAAGTCGCTCGACACATCGACGGCCTGATCGAGCAGGCCGCCGGGATTGTTGCGCAGGTCGAGCACGATGCCGCGCAGCTTGTCGCCGTCCTTCTGCTCGAAGCCATTGATCGCTTTGCGCAGGCCGGGATCGGTCTCCTCGTTGAACTGGGTCAGGCGGACATAGCCGATATCGCCGAACGTCTGGCTCTTCACGACCTGGATGTGGATGATCTCGCGCGTCAGCGTGACCTCGATCGGCGTGTCGATCCCCTGCCGCTTCAGGGTCAGGCGGATCGTGCTGTTGGGCGGCCCGCGCATCTGATCGACCGCGTCGTTGAGGCTGATGCCTTCGACGGTCTTGCCGTTGAGTGCGGTGATCAGGTCGCCCGGCTTGATGCCGGCGCGGGCGGCGGGCGTGTCGTCGATCGGGCTGACGACCTTGATCAAGCCGGAGTCCTGCGTGACCTCGAGGCCGAGGCCGCCGAACTCGCCGCGCGTCTGCACCTGCATGTCCTGCCACTGCTTGCGGTCCATGTAGTCGGAGTGCGGATCGAGGCCGGTCAGCATCCCGTTCAGCGCGTTTTCGATCAGCTTGCGGTCGGAGACGGGATCGACGTATTCGGCGCGCACCCGCTCGAACACATCACCGAACAGGGTCAGCAGCCGATAGGTTTCGGCACGGCTGTCGGTGGTGGTGTCGGCGAAGGCGGGCACGATGCCAAGATGGCGGGCGAGCTGGCCTGAGGCCGGCGCGGCGGCGATGCCGGCGGCAAAGGCGGCGCCCAGAAGCAGGCCGGTGCGATACTTCATACCCGTCATCCTCTCTCGCGCCGGCCCGCGGGCGGGCGCATCAACTCCACTCTCCGGTGCCGAAGGGCAACTAACCCTTCGCCTGCGGCCCCTTCGCCTGCAACCAGGGCGCAGGATCGACCGGCTGCCCGTCGCGGCGCAACTCCAGATACAAGGCGGGGCGCCTTCCCGCCGCCCCGTCCGTCCAGTCCGGCATCACGCCCACCGGCGTACCCGCCTGCACCGAACCGCCCACTGATACGTCAAGCCGATCCAGTCCCGCCAGCACCAGATGGTAGCCGCCGCCGCAATTGACGATCAACAGCCGCCCGTAGCTGCGGAACGGGGCGGCGAACTCCACGCGGCCGGCGCAGGGCGAGACCACCCGCGCGCGCGGCGCGGTGGCAAAGGAGAGGCCCTCCGACTGGCCGGCCGCGATCGGGGCGCCGAAGCCGCGCACCAGCCGCCCCGCCACCGGCGCGCGCCCGGACGCGGCGGCAATCCCGGGTCCGGCCGGGGCCGCGAGCGCTACCTGCCGCGCCCGCGCCGCCGCTGCCTGCGGTGCGTGGCTCTGCCGGTCGGCCTGCGCCGCCTCGGCCTCTGCCCGCGCCGCGGCGGCGCGGCGGTCGGCGGCGATCCTGGCCAGCAGGCCGCGCAGGCTCCCCGCCCGCGCGGCATCGGCGGCGGCCTGACGGGCGGCCACCGAGGCGGCGTCATTGGCGGTACGCTCGGCCTGCCGGGCGCGCGCGATCTCGGCATCGAGCGCCGCCGCCTGCCGGCGCTGCGCGGCGCGGTCCGCGTCCAGGGCGGCGGTGGCGGCGGCGATCTGATCGGCGAGTGAGGCGACGGTTCGCTGCTCGGCCCGCAGCGTCTCGGCGTCCTGCTCCAGCCGGTGCGAGAGGCCGCGCATCACCAGCACGCCGGCCAGGGTCTCGGCCGGTGGCCGCGGCACCGCCAGCAGCGTCTCGACCGGATGCAGCGCCAGGCGCTCGATCAGCGGCAGCAGGGGTGCGAGGTCGGCGGCACGGGCGCGCAAGGCCACCTCGGCGAGTGCCTGACGGTGTCGAAGGTCGTCCATCCGGTCGGCCGCCTGTGCCAGTTTCTCCTCGGTTGCCTGCAACCGGGCGGTGGCGGCGACCAGTGCCGCGGCCAGGCGCTGCTGATCCGAAAGCGCGCTGGCCGCGCGGGCGATCGCGCCCTGGTGCTGCGCCAACTGCGCCGCGCGGTCGCGCTCGGCCTGGCGCAGCCCTTCCCGGGCCGCGATGACGGGATCGGGGATCGGCGGCACCGGGAACGGCAGCGCAGGCAACGGCAGCACTGACGGCGCCGCGGCGACCAGCGGCAGCAGGGCCGCGGCGAGCGGTGGCAGGCGCCGCCTCGCCCGCGCCCCCGCGTTCATGCCCGCGTTCATCCCGGGCCGCGCAGCAGCGAGCGGCCGGTCATCTCGGGCGGCGGCTCCAGGCGCATCAGCGCCAGCAGCGTGGGCGCCAGATCGGCGAGGCGGCCATCCGCGAGATGCGCGCCCGCCGGGCCGCCCAGCAGCAGCACCGGCACCGGGTTGAGCGTGTGGGCGGTGTGCGGGCCTCCGGTTTCGGGGTCGCGCATCAGCTCGGCGTTGCCGTGATCGGCGGTTGCCAGCAGCGCGCCGCCGGCTGCCTCGATCGCGTCCGCGATGCGGCCCAGCCCGGCATCGACCGCTTCGACGGCGCGGATCGCGGCCGGCAGGCTGCCGGTATGGCCCACCATGTCGGCATTGGCGAAGTTGAGCACGATGAGGTCGTACTGGCCCGAACCGATCGCGGCGACGGCGCGCCCGGCCAATTCCGGGACCGACATCTCGGGCTGCAGATCGTAGGTCGCAACCTTGGGCGAAGCGATCATGATCCGGTCCTCGCCGGGGTATTTTTCTTCCATGCCCCCGCTGAGGAAATAGGTGACGTGCGGATATTTTTCTGTTTCGGCCATCCGCAACTGACGGCGGCCGGCGGCGGCGACCACCGCTCCCAAAATGTTGTCGAGATGCTCGGGCGGCAGCAGCGCGCCCATCAGCGGCGCCAGCGCGTCGCCGTAGCGGGTCATGCCGGCGGCGGCGGGGAGCCGGATCGGGCGGGGGCGGGGGCGGGGGAAGCCGTCGAAGCCGGGATCGAGGAGTGCGGCCAGCAGCTCACGCACGCGGTCGGCGCGGAAGTTGAAACAGAGAATGCCGTCGCCGTCATGCATCCCCCGGTAATCGCCGATCACGGCGGGTGGAAGGAATTCATCCGTTATTTTATTCTCGTAACCATCGGCAATCGCGTCACGCGCCGTCGCGAAGTGGGGGGCGTCAGCATCGGCGATAGCGGCGTAGGCGCGCGCAACCCGGTCCCAGCGGCGGTCGCGGTCCATCGCGTAGTAGCGGCCGCTGAGCGTCGCGACCCGGCAGCCATCGGGCAGTGCCGCTTCGAGGCGGGCGAGGTCGTCAACGGCCGAGCGCGGCGGGGTGTCGCGGCCGTCGGTGAAGGCGTGGATGCAGACCGGAATGCCGGTATCGCCGAGAATGCGCGCCAGCGCCGCCGCGTGGTCCTGGTGGGAATGCACACCGCCGGGCGAGACGAGGCCGAGCAAGTGGCAGATGCCGCTTGTCTTCCGCAGCGCGTCGATCACCTTCGTCAGAGCGGGGGCCCGGGCGAGGCTGCCATCCGCGATCGCCTCGGCGATGCGTACCAGCTCTTGGACCACGACGCGGCCGGCGCCGATGTTGAGGTGCCCGACTTCGGAATTGCCCATCTGTCCATCCGGCAGGCCGACATCGCGGCCGGAGGTGCGCAGGAAGGCGTGCGGGCAGGATCGCCAGAGCCGGTCGAACGTGGGCGTACGCGCCTGCGCCACGGCGTTGTCGGCCGCCTCGTCGCGCCAGCCCCAGCCGTCGAGCACGACCAGCATGACGGGGCGAGGCGGGGACGGGGCAGCCATCGTCGACTCCTGCGCGGGCTGGCCTGCCTAGCGGAACGGGGCGTGGCCGGGCAAGGCGAATTGGCCGGCGGGCGCGACACAAGGATGGCGTTATGGCGCCCGCCATGGATCGACCAGCGGTACACCGCAGTTCACGAAATCCTTGGTGTTGCGGGTCGCGACGATGGCGCCATAGGCCCGAGCGGTGGCAGCGATCATGGCGTCTTCGACCTCGATCGGCTCGCCGACAGCCTCACGAACATGCCGGATTTCGCCATACAGCGCGGCGCATGGACGATCGAACAGCAAAACCTGGCCCGGGAACCCGGCCTCGAAGAATGCGGCGATGCGCGTGACCAGCTCGTCCCGTTTACGGCCCTCCGGCATGCGCGCCAAGCCATAGCAAATCTCGGCCTCGCAGACCGCTGCCGTGAACACGGTCTCCGGTGCCAGGCGGTCCACGTATGCGACGATGGCGGGGTTTGGCTCCGCCTTGACCAGCTCGGAGATGACGTTGGTGTCGAGGAGGATCATGGCCGGCCGGGCGGATCATAATCCCGGGCGGAGAAGTCCGGCGGGATGCTTGCGGGGGCGCCGCCGCGGGGCGGGATGTCGAGATCGGCGCCGTGTTCAGGGCCGAACAGCCGCCGGGCGAGAGTGACCAGATTTTCCCTTGGCGGCGCGTCCTGGCGCGCGACCGCGGCGCGAAGCAGCTCGCGGGCTTCCTCCTCCAGGGATCGTCGGTGCGCCGCCGCCCGGGCCTTGAGGCGGGTATGCAGCGCGTCGTCGACGTTTCTGATCAGTACGCTGGCCATGCTGCAAGGCCCTCGAAATCAGTCTGCTAGCAGATGCTAGCAGACGGCTCGGCCGCGCACAACTAGCGTTAGGAGCCCTCCGCCACAGGGGGCGACGAGGGGGTTCGGCGTCGCCGCTCGCAGCGTGGAAGGTCCGATCACCGCACCCGGTAGAACACCACCCGTTTCTTCTCCTCGGCGACCTGCCGGGCGCGGATGCGCAGCAGATCCTTCCACCCGAGATAGCCGACCAGTTTGGCATCGGTGCGGGAAATCACCGGCATGTGCGCGACATTGGCCCGCATCAGCCGGTCGATGATCCCCGCCAGATATTCGTCCGGATACGCAACCGGCATCTTCGAGTTGGCCACCAGCGCGCCGAGCGGGGTCTGGCGGTGCTTGCCGGCGCGACGCCACGCCAGGATCGATGGCGGATCGACGAGGCCGAGCACGTGGCGGTCGCGGTCCACCACCGGGAAGCTCGGGTGCGTCGTCGCGGGATTCGGTGAGGAAGGCAGCGGCCTGGTGCAGCGTCATCGTGTCGGGCAGCGACACCACCTCGGTCGCCATCACCTCCCCCACCCGCGTCAGCGTGAACGGATCGACCTGGTATTCGCGCGCCAGGTGATGGCCGCGGCGCGCGACCTTCTCGGTCAGGATGGAGCGGCGCATCAGCAGCACGGTCACGACATGCGCGGTGACGCAGGCGGTGATCAGCGGCAGCAGCACGTGCGTATTGCCGGTAATCTCGGCGGCGAAGAACGTGGCGGTGAGCGGGCTGCGCATGGTGCCGCCCATGGTCGCGGACATCGCCAGCAGCGGCCAGAAGCCGGGGCTGGCGGCAGGCAGCACCGAGGCCAGGGCGGCTCCCATGCCGCCGCCCATGATCAGCAGCGGCGCCAGCACGCCGCCCGAGGTGCCGGACCCCAGCGCCACCGACCAGATGATCGCCTTCACCACCAGCAGCAGCAATGCCGCCGCCGGCAGCACGCCCCCTTGCAGCATCCGCGCGATGTTGTCGTAGCCGACGCCGAGCGCGTTCGGCTCGATCAGGCCGCCGATGCCGACGACGACGCCGCCCAGCATCGGCCACCACATCCAGTGGATCGGCAGCTTGAGAAACCCGTCCTCGCAGGCATAGACGAGCTGCGTCAGCACGCCGGAGAGCAGGCCTGAGAGCAGGCCCATGAGCACCCAGCAGAGCAGGGCAATCAGCGACGGGTTCATCCCCCCGCTGAACGGAAACAGCGGCGAAGGCAGGCCCAGCCAGTGCCGCTCGATCTCGGCGACGACGCAGGCGGCGGCCACGGGGACGAAGCTGCGCGGCGTCCATTCGAACAGCAGCAGCTCGACTGCCAGCATGATGCCGGCGATCGGGGTGCCGAACACGGTGGTCATGCCGGCCGCCGCGCCGGCGACCAGCAGGGTCTTCCGCTCGGTGTCGCTGACCGGCAGCATCTGGGCGATCAGCGAGCCGATCGCCCCGCCGGTCATGATGATCGGTCCCTCGGCGCCGAACGGCCCGCCGCTGCCGATCGCGATCGCCGAGGAAAGCGGCTTGAGGATCGCCACCTTCACATCGAGCCGGCTGCGGCCGAGCAGGATCGCCTCGATCGCCTCGGGGATGCCGTGGCCGCGGATCTTGTCGCTGCCGTAGCGCGCCATCAGCCCCACGATCAACGCGCCGATCACCGGCACCACCACGGCGGCGGCACCGAGCGGCGATTGGCCGAGCGGCAGAACGGCAAGCGTGAGGCGGCCGAAATAGGCGAGGTTGGTACATAGCCGGATCAGATTCAGCAGCAATACGCCGGCAATCACGCCGCCGGTTCCGACCACGATCGCGATCGCCGTGATCACCAGCACGCGCGGGCTGGTGGTGAAGTCGCCGAGATGGCGGATGCCCTCCGCCGCAGCATGGACGGTGCTCGCGACACCGGTGCGAGGCGGTGCGACGTCGTTCACGTTAATGGTTTCTCCGCGTGTTCGGTCTGGCCGGAGAGGTCGCATGGCGATATATCTTTTGCAAGCCGGGGAGACGCCGATGAGCCATCCGAATCGCGCACCACTGCCCGATCCATCGACCGCGCCGGCGCAGCCGGACCGACAGGAGTATCGCACCCTCTCGGAGTTCCGCTACCTGATCCGGTGCTTCCTGGAGTTCAGCCAGATTGCCGCGGCCGCGGCGGGCCTGACCGCTCGCCAGCACCAGGCGCTGCTCGCGATCAAGGGGTTTCCGCGGGACGGCGAGCCGACCATCGGCGAGTTGGCGGAGCGGCTGCGCATCCGCCATCACAGCATGGTGGAACTGGTGGACCGGCTGGGGGCCGCGGGCCTGGTGCGGCGGCGGCACGATCCGGCGGATCGTCGCCGCGTGCTGGTGGGCCTGACCGAGGCCGCCGAGACGCGACTCGCCGATCTGTCGGCGACCCACCTGGACGAGCTCCGCCGCCTGCGCCCGGCCTTGCTGCGCGCGCTTGGCCGGGTCTGCCGCGAGCGGGACGGCGGCGAAGAGGGCTAGCGGCAAGCGCCGGGCCACGCCGTCAAACGGTCACTCCAGACTGATGGCGTAAACACCCCGACAGCAATCGCTTGAATGGTTGGAGCGCGGCCAGCGACTCCTCTCCGCCTGCGCTTCGGGGAGAGGGAGAATGGCAGTCGTTGACGCTCGCCGCCGCCAGGCCGAACAATGTTTCGCGATCCAAGGGAGAGGAGACGTGGCATGCGACGCAGGAAGCTGGCGTGGGTCGGCGTGGTCGCCAGCATCGCGTTGGCTGCGCCGCCGGCGCTCGCAGCGCGGTTCAAGTGCCCTCGCATCGGCGGAACCTTCACCTTCGGTCAGGAAGCCAACGTCAACAGCCTCGACATGATGGTGTCGAGCGCGATCTCGACCCGCAACGTCGCCATGAACATCTTCGAGACGCTGGTAACCCGCGGCGACGATAATCGCCCGACCCTCGAGCTGGCCGAACTCGCTCGCCCAATCGCCGGACAAGCTGACCTACACCTTCAAATTGCGCCCGGGGGTGACGTTCCACAACGGCAAGAAGTTGACATCGGCAGACGTTCTCGCGTCATTCGAGCGCTACAAGCGGATCGGACTGCAACGCAATACGTTGGACAACGTGGCGAGCTGGGAGGCTCCCGATGCCGAGACCTTTGTCATCCGGCTCAAGCAGGTGCAGCCGACTTTCATCGAGCAGCTCAGCTCGTTCAGCGTCCCGATCATCATCATCCCGGCCGAAGACGAAAACGACCCGCCGGAGCAATTGAAGATCATCGGCACCGGACCGTGGCAACTGGTCAACTACACGCCCGGCAGCCAAGTGCGGCTGAAGCGCTTCGACGGTTACGCGCCAAACACGCACTTCGAGGGCAGGAACGGCTTCGGCGGCTACAAGCAGGCCTGCTTCGACGGCGTGACCTTTCGCATCGTGACCGAACCGCAGGCGCGCGTAGCCGGGATCGAAACCGGCGAGCTGCAGGGAGTTGAGGATTTACCGACAAGATCCCTGGCGGCGCTGAAGAACAACAAGAATATTGTGCTATTGCCCCTGCTGAACTGGTGGATCCAAATTGCCTACCCGAACCTGTCGCAGGCACCCACCGACAATCTTGCGTTCCGCAAAGCGGTGATGGCGACGCTGAACATGGGCGACATCATGGAAGCGGCGACCGACGGGAATTATCGGCTGAACGTCGGCTTCCAGTACCCCACTCAGCCGACCTACACTGATGCCGGAAAGGACACCTACAACCTCCATGACCCTGCGCTGGCAAAGAAATATCTCGCCGAGGCGGGCTACAAGGGCGAGCCGGTCGTCCTGCTGACGAACAAGGACTACACCTCGATGTACAATGCCGCCCTGGTGATGGCGGAGCAGCTAAAGGCGATCGGCATCAATGCGCAGCTGAAGGTGGTGGACTGGCCGACCTCGATCGCAATGCGACAGAAACCGCATTCGGGCTGGAACTACTTCTTCACCGGCTGGGGCACGGAGCCTTCGCTGGGGCCGATCCCAACCATGCAGGTGCTGGTGCCGCCCCGCCCGGTGTATTCGCCAAAGCCGGGCCAGGAAGACCCGGAGCTTGCGGCGGACTTCCACGACATGGTGACCCTGCCGACGGCGGAAGCCCGGCAGGCGGCATTCGCGCGGATGCAGAAGCGCACGTCTGGAGCAGGCCTACGTGCTGCCATTCGGCTCGCTGACCAAGGTGCAGGCGGTGCGGTCGAATGTGAAGGGGTTCAAGCCGTTCCGCATTCCACGCATGTCGAACGTGTGGCTTGCGAAGTAACCGTGGGGGCGCGACGAGCGAACGCCCGCCGCGCCCGCTCGCCATCAGGCCGCCTTCTTGTTCACCCGGCTCTCGGCGATGCGCGTCAGTTTCTGGTCCGCGGCTTTCTCCTCAGCGAGCGTCTGCTGCAGCACCGGCACGCAGTCCCGGCGCCCGAGCTGCTGTGCATAGGCGATCAGCGAGCCGTAGCGCGTGATCTCGTAGTGCTCGACCGCCTGGGCCGCGGACAGCATCGCGGCGTCGCACACGTCCGGATCGCCGCAATCGGAGATGACCTCCTTGGCCTCATCGAGGATGCCATCGATGGCCGGGCAGTTCACGCCCTTCGCTTCAACCCCGTGCATCTGGAACACTTGCTCCAGCCGCTTCACGTGGCCTTGCGTTTCGGTCAGGTGATGCTGGAAGGCGCTCTTCAGCTCGGGGTTGGATGCCTTCCCCACCATCGTCGGCAAGTTCTTCGTGATCTGCTGCTCGGCGTAGTAGATGTCGCGCAGCGTGTGCACGAACAGGTCGTCCAGCGTCTTGATCGGCTTGGAAAACAGGGCCATGCGACTCCTCCGGTCCGTCAGGGTGATGCGCCCCGAACGCCGCCTCGCACGGCATGGTTCTGAGTTCCGGCCGCGCCAAAGCGCACATCAGGGCGAGACCGCCCCGCGGCCTGGGCCGGCGACGCTCACGCCCGCCCGCCGCGATGATAGGGATGCCCGGACGCGATCGAGCGCGCCCGATAGAGTTGTTCGGCCAGCATGGCGCGGGCCAGGAAATGCGGCCAGGTGAGCCGGCCGAGCGAAAGGGCGACATCCGCGCGCGCGAGCACCGCCGTGGCCAGCCCCTCGGCGCCGCCGATCAGGAAGCAGATCGGGCGCCCGGAGCCGAGCCAGCGTTCGAGCAGCCCGGCCAATTCCTCGCTATCGGGCACGGTTCCGGCGGGGTCGAGCGCGATCACGAACGCGCCCGCGGGCAGGGCGGCGAGCAGCGCCTCGCCCTCGCGGCGGCGGCGCTCGGCGGCTGTGCCGAGGGCCTCGGCGATCTCGGTGAGTGCGAGCGGCGGCCGCAGACGCCCGGCGTAGCGGGCGAACAGGGCCGCCTCGGGTGCGTCGCGCGGCGGCCGGCCGACCGCGATCACCCGAAGCACGGTACGCGGAGCACGTTCAGCCGGCGACGCCTGCGCCTTCCGCCGGCTCGTCCAATTCCGCACCCCACATGCGTTCGAGCGCATACAGGGCCCGCGCCTGCGGCTTGAATAGATGCACCACGATGTCGCCGGCATCGATCAGCACCCAGTCGGAGCCGCGGCCGCCCTCGGTGCGCACGCGCTTGAGGCCGGCTTCGTGCAGCCGCTCCTCCAGATGCGTCGCCATCGCGGCGATCTGGCGGTCGGCGAGCCCGGTCGCGATCACCATGCGGTCGGCGAAGGCGGCGCGGCCGGCGATGTCGAGCGTCACCACCTCCTCGGCCTTGTCGTCGGCCAGGCTATTCGCGATCACGGCGATCAGGCGATCGAGCGCGGCACCATCCCCTGCCGCCGGGCGCCGCGCGGCAGTCCGGCGCGGCCCGGCGGCGGCGGCGGTCTTGCGGGGTGTCGCGCGGCGCCGGTCAGTTTGAACGCCCCGGGGCGGCGCGTCGGGCGATGGGGTTGCGGTGCGGGTGTCGGGGTTGCTGGCGATGGCTTTCTCTCCTTGTTCGGCACGAAGCGATGTCGCGGAGACGGCGCGCTGCGCCGCCGGCAGGAACGCCCAGGCGGGCGGCGGCGCATCGGCGAGCGTCGTCGCGCGGGACGGGTGGCGGCGGGCGCGGGCGAGGCAGCGCGCGGCCGGCCCGGCCAGTGCGCGCAAAGTGTAGGTGGGGCGCGGCAGCACCGCAAAAGGCAGCGCGGCCACGATCGCGCGCCAGTGCCGCCAACGGGGGAGTTGGGCGAGATTGTCGGCCCCCATCAGCCAGACGAAGCGGGCGCGGGGAAACCGCGTTTGCAGGGCGCGCACCGTATCGGCGGTATAGCGGGTGCCGAGCCGCGCCTCGATGCCGGTCGCGAGCACCCGCCGCCCATCGGCGATCGCTTGCGCCGAGGCGAGCCGGGCGGCGAGCGGCGCCATCCCGTCGCGGGGCTTCAGCGGATTGCCCGGCGAGACCAGCAGCCAGACCTGATCGAGATTGAGCCGCCGGCGCGCGACCTCGGCGATGTGGCGGTGGCCCGAGTGCGCCGGATTGAACGAGCCGCCGAGCAGGCCCACGCGCACCCGCCGCCGGTCGCCGAAGCGCGGCAGCGGGTCCAGCGGATCGTGCCGGCTCACGCTCTCACGCATCCATCTTGAGCGCCGCGAGGAAGGCCGATTGCGGGATCTCCACCTTGCCGAACTGGCGCATCCGCTTCTTGCCCTCCTTCTGCTTCTCCAGGAGCTTGCGCTTGCGGGTGATGTCGCCGCCATAGCATTTCGCGGTCACGTCCTTGGACAGTGCGCTGATCGTCTCGCGCGCGATCACCCGCCCGCCGATCGCCGCCTGCACCGCGATCTTGAACAACTGGCGGGGGATCAGCTCCTTGAGCCGCCCACAGATCGCGCGCCCGCGGCCCTCGGCGGCGCTGCGGTGCGCGATGAAGCCGAGCGCATCCACCGGGTCGCCGTTGACCAGGATCGAGATGCGCACGAGCTCGCTCGCTGCATAGCCGTCCATCGCGTAATCGAAGCTCGCATAGCCGCGGCTGACCGATTTGAGCCGGTCGTAGAAATCGAACACCACCTCGTTCAGCGGCAGCCGATAGACCGCCATCGCGCGCTCGCCCACGTAGGTGAGATCGACGTGCTGGCCGCGCCGCTCGTTGCATAAGCTCAGCACGGCGCCGAGATAGTCGTCCGGCACCAGGATCGTCGCGCGAATCCACGGCTCCTCGATATGGTCGATCACGCTGCCGTCGGGCATGTCGGCGGGGTTGTGCAGCTCCTGCATCGTGCCGTTGGTGCGGTGGACGCGATAGACGACCGAGGGCGCGGTCGCAATCAGGTCGAGCGAGAACTCGCGCGCCAGCCGCTCCTGCACGATCTCCAGGTGCAGCAGGCCCAGGAACCCGCAGCGGAAGCCGAAGCCGAGGGCGGCCGAGGTCTCCGGCTCATAGTGGAAACTCGCGTCGTTGAGCTGCAGCCGACCCAAGCTCTCGCGCAGCTTCTCGAAATCGTCGGCGTCGGTCGGGTATAGCCCGCACCACACCACCGGCACGGCGGGCTTGAAGCCGGGCAGCGGGGCGGCCGTCGGCGTGCGGTCGTCGGTGATGGTGTCGCCGATCCGGCAGTCGGCGACGGTCTTGATCGCGGCGGTGACGTAGCCGATCTCGCCCGCGCCGAGCTCGTCGGCGGCGACCATCTTGGGCGTGAAGAGGCCGGTCTGCTCGACCGCGTGGACGGCGCCGGTGGACATCATGCGGATGCGCTGGCCGCGGCGCAGCCGCCCGTCCTTGACCCGCACCAGGATCACCACGCCCAGATAGGGGTCGTACCAGCTATCGACCAGCAGCGCCTTGAGCGGTGCCGCCGCATCGCCCCGCGGCGGCGGCAGGCGCGTGACCAGCGCCTCCAGCACCGCCTCGATGCCGAGGCCGGTCTTGGCGCTGATCAGCAGCGCATCGTCGGCGGGCAGGCCGATCACGTCCTCGATCTGCTGGCGGACGCGCTCGGGTTCGGCCGCCGGAAGATCGATCTTGTTCAGGACGGGCACGATCTCGTGGCTGGCCTCGATCGCCTGGTAGACGTTGGCGAGCGTCTGCGCCTCGACGCCCTGGGTCGCATCGACCACCAGAAGGCTGCCCTCGCAGGCGGCGAGGCTGCGGCTCACTTCGTAGGCAAAATCGACGTGGCCGGGCGTGTCCATCAGGTTGAGCGCGTAGGTCTCGCCGTCCGGGGCGCGCCAGGAGAGGCGCACGGTCTGCGCCTTGATGGTGATGCCGCGCTCGCGCTCGAGCTCCATGGTGTCGAGCACCTGCTCGTGCATCTCGCGCGCCGGCAGCGCGCCGGTCGCCTGGATCAGCCGGTCGGCGAGGGTGGACTTGCCGTGGTCGATATGGGCGATGATCGCGAAGTTGCGGATGCGATCGAGGGGGGTGGCGGTCATGGCGAACAGATAGGCGGAAACCGCGCCGGTGTCAGCGGGCGGCTGGCGCCCGCGCGAACGTGGCACGCGCCTCAGCCGGGCCGCACTCGCCGGGGGTAGCGGCGACGATTGTGCGATACCTTAACCAATAGGGTTGAATATCAGGGATCAATCTTCGTAACCTTCGGCGATGCCGGAACCACAAATCTCGTTCGAACGCCGGGTCTTTGAGGACCTTCGCGAGCGCCTCGTTGACAGGACACGCAAGAACCGTCTCCTGCATTTCAGCCACGGCACCCGGTCATCCATCATCCGGATCGTGGACGACGTGCCGGAGCGCATCGTCCATCACCTGCTGGAAGACGGGCAGTTCCGGTTCCGTCCGCTACCGGCTCCGGCCGACGAGCCGCCCGACGAGCGGACCTCCGCCTTCCAGGCCACGCTCGCCAAGGCCAGGCTGGCGGATGAGGCTTATCGGACTGGCCTTGCCGCGTTCGATCCCGATGACCCTTCGGCCACGGCCAAGGAGGCGGCGTTCGAACGGGCGCTTCGCAACCAGGTCAGGGGCACGCTCGGTCTTCCCCACGACCAACGCGAAAGAGCATCGATCGCGCGTCGTTCGGCCGCGAGCACGGCATCGAACCCTCGTACGACCTCGCACCGGCGGGACAGCCCCGGTTGGCGAAGCACGGCCTCGGACTTGTTGCAGACGCTGCTGTTCGCAGACGAGCTCGCTGCGAAGCTGCCACGCATCGACACGACCGCAAGGGAGGTCGAGCAGGAAACCGGCGTCAGCACGCTGCACCTCGCTATCGGTTTCCTAGAACTGGTTCGAGTCTAAAGCGTCTGCCGCGGCGTTCTCCTCGCCCTTGCTGCTGCTGCCCGTCCGGCTCGAACGCCACCGGACGCGCGGCGGCGAGGAGGAGTTCCGGCTATCGGCGCTGGATTCCAGGCCTGCCACCAACCTGAGCCTCGAACTCCGCTTTCGCGACGACTTCCGGCTGACCCTGCCGAGCGTCGATCTTGGGGAGGACGGCGCAGTCGAGACCTATCTCGCGGCTGTGGCAGAGGCCATTCGGGGCCGCGAGGGGTGGGACATCCGACGCTTCGTCACGCTCGCGCCGTTCAGCTTCGCCCGGATCGCGATGTACAAGGATCTGGACCCTGCGAACTGGCACGCCGAAGGCGGCGGGCCGGAGAGCCATGCGCTGGTCCGACGGCTGCTGCGGGCCGGCGCGGAGGAGGCGGAAGCGGCGGCAAATCCGGGCTTCGCGGACGAATACGAGATCGACCGGCCAGAGGTGGAGCGCCTCGCGCCGATCTTGGTGCATGACGCCGACTCATCCGCAGCACAGCGCGATCATCGACGCGATGCAGGGGCGCAGCCTCGTGATCGAGGGACCGCCCGGCACGGGCAAGAGCCAGACCATCGCCAATTTGATCGCCAACGAGCTGCATCGCGGCGGCCGCGTGCTGTTCGTCGCGGAGAAGATGGCGGCGCTGGAGGTGGTGAAAACCCGGCTCGACAGGGTCGGGCTGGGACCGTTCTGCCTGCCGCTGCACGCGGCGGGCGCAAAGCCTGCCGCGGTGATCAAGGCCCTGCGCAGTCGGGAGACGATGGTGGCGCCGCCCGCGCCGCGCGGCGATGCAGCGGAACAACACGCATCGAGCGCGCGCCAGGCGCTGCGCGGGCATCTCGACGCCCTGCACACGCAGGCCGGTCCGCAGGGCGAAACGGTCCATGCGCTGATCGGCCGCATGACCGAGCTTGCGCGTGTCCTGCCGCAGCTCCCGCGTCTGCTGCGGGCGCAGGCCGGCGACCTGCCGGACACGATCGCGGCCGTTTCCCCGCTGGAGGCGCGACGGCAACTCGAGGCGCTCGAAGCGTCCGCGACACCCCCCGAGCGGCCGGACTGGAACCCGAGCGTGTCCCCCTTCCGGCGGCTCGACCGGATCGATCTCTTTCCGGACGAACAGGAGGCATTGTTCGACTGCCTCGACCGAGTGATCGCGGCGGGGGCAGCCCTTTGCTCGGCATCGGCGGCCTTCGCCGACCAGATCGGCGAGATTCCGCCCACCACGACTGAGCAGTTGCAATCCATGCTACGTCGGGCAGCAGTGCTAGGCGACCCCGACCCGCTCGTCGATCGCTTGCTGCTGGCGCGGTTGGTTTCGGCCGAGGCCGTTGCAGTGGCCCGAGCCGCGATGGAGAGCGCCGTCGTGGCCGAGGCGGCGCAAGAGAAGCTAGCCGCGTACGGCCTCTCCGATCCGGGCGCGGTTCCGGCAGACCACCTCGCGGCGGCGGACGAGATCGCGGCATCGCTAGGGCTCGCGCAGGACCGCGTGGGCGACGTGGCCGAACGGGCACGGTGCGCTGCGATGGAGGTGGAGACAGTCGCCGCGAACGCGCCGCTTGTCGAGGCGCTGATTTCGCTGACCGGCTGCGCCGAGGACCCGCCGATTGGCGTCGTGTTGGCGGCATGTGCCGCCGCGGAACTCGCGGCGGATGCGGACCCTGCATGGCACCGACATTGCCGCCACGGACTGGAGCGCCACGTGGCAGTGCTGGAGCGGGCCGCCGAACGCCAGACCGCGCTGGACAGGCTGCTGCGCGGATTGCGCGAGCAGCTTGACCTCGACCACGCCGGCCACGTCGAGCTTCGCTCAGCGGCGGCCTCATTGCGACGCCGCGGCCTATTCGCCGGGCTTCGGGGCGATTACCGGGACGCACGCCGGCTATTCTTGTGGCTTTGGCGCGGCGGTCGCCGCCCCCGACGGGGAGAATGGGCGCCGTTGCTGGAAGCGGCAGCGGACGTCGTAGCCGATGCGGAGGCGTTCCGATCGGACCCGACGGTGCTGCTGGTCATGGTCGAGGGTGCCGATCCGCTGTCGCTCCCGCTGCGGCACATCGCGGCGGCGGCCTGTTGGCAGGAACGTGTGGCAACGACCTTCACCGCCGCGCCGCTCGGGGCGGTTCATCTCCCGGGAGCGTTGCTCAGCCTCGATCCGCCGCATCTCGCCGAATTGGCGTTGCTGGCCGAACCCGCACGAACATTGCGGGTGCTGCTCGGGGCGGCGGAGCGGTCCGCGCGGGAGACGTGGTCGGCCATGCGCCGTGCCGCGGCGGCACGAGCCGAGGCCCTGGCACAACTGGCGCGGCTCCTGGCCGCCATGCGCCTGCGGACGGATGTGCCCATCAGCGACCTCGCCGAGGTCGCCAGCGCCGCGTGCGATTGGCAGCAAGCAACCGCCCGGCTTAGGTCGCCGCCTGCACTGGGGGTGATCGGCGATGCCACCACAGCGTCCGAGCGGTTGCGCGCCGCCGCGGCGTTCGCAGAGGCGGTGCATCAGACTGCGCCGTCCGCCGCTGCAACTCTGCTCGGCGACGGCTGGCGTGCCGCGATCGCAGGACTGCGCGCGGCCGCAACCCTGGCGCAGGGTGCGGCGGATGAGTTTGAGGCAGCAGTGCAGGCCCTCGCGCCGCTAGGCCTCGGGAGCGCGCTCGTCGACCGGGCCGGCACTGCATTCTCGGCCATGCTCGCCAAGGCGCACGAAATGCGGGCGGCCGCGCGAGAACTTCCGGCCTATCTCGGTTTCGCCATCGCGCGCGCAGCTTGCCGGGAGGATCCGCTGGCGCGCCCTGTGATCGACGCATTCGAGTCGGCGTCCGCGCCGCTTCGCCACCTGCCGGAGGCATTGGAGTGGCTGGTCGGCTGGCGCGTGGTCCGCGACCGCGCCGAAACAGACCGAGCGGTCTTCAACCGGACCGGATTTCAGCTCTCGACGTTGCGCCGCGCCTTCGCCGCGGCCGACCGCGATCGCACGCGCCGCAATGCTCTGCTGGTGGTGGCCGCAGCGGGAAGGCGGCGTGTGCCGGGCGGCACCAGCGTCGGCAGCCGGAAAGAATGGACCGATGGCGCGCTCCTGCAGAATGAGTTCGCCAAACAGCGGCGCCATGTCCCACTTCGTGATCTCTTCTCGCGCGCCGGCGACGCGATCTTGGCATTCACGCCTTGCCTGATGATGTCGCCGCTGACTGTGGCGCAATATCTGCGGCCAGGACGAATCGGCTTCGATCTTGTGATTATGGACGAGGCCTCGCAGATCAGGCCGGAAGATGCGCTCGGCGCGTTCCTGCGCGCGCGGCAGGTTGTCGTCGTCGGCGATCCCCAGCAGTTGCCGCCGACGAACTTCTTCGACCGTGCGCTTGCCAATGATGACGAGGAGGACGAGGAGGACGAGGGGCTTGCGGCCGAGGACAAGGTGGTGGCCGAATCGGTTCTGGACATTGCCGCACGCGCATTTCGCCCCGCGCGCCAACTGCGCTGGCACTACCGCTCGCAGCACGAGAGCCTGATCGCCTTCTCGAACCGCGAGTTCTACGACAGCAGGCTGGTGATTTTCCCGACCGCGCAGCCATCCTCCGAGACTCTCGGAATCGAGTTCGTCCCGGTAGCGGGGCGCTGGTCGGAAAGGACGAACATCACGGAGGCGAAGGGGGTCGCCGCGGCAGTGGTCGCGTTCATGCTCCAGCACCGCGATCTCAGTCATGGCGTCGTCGCGATGAACCAGCCGCAGCGCGAGCTGATCGAGGCGGAAATCGACCTGCTCGCCGCGGGCGATGTGGAAGTCGCTGCCTATCGCGAGCGCTGGCACGTGAAGCACGAGCCACCCTTCGTCAAGAACCTGGAGAACGTGCAGGGAGACGAGCGCGACGTGATCTTCGTCTCGCTGGGATGAGGGACGGACGCCCGAAGGGGCGCTGCACCAGCGGTTCTATCCGGTGAACCGCGTGGACGGCCATCGTCGGCTCAACGTGCTGTTCACGCGCGCCAAGCGGAAGATGGTCATCTTTGCCTCGCTGCAACCCGAGCAGATCGTGATCGATCCGGACCGGACTGCGCGCGGCGTGCGGGTGCTGCGCGACTACCTGCTCTATGCCCGCGACGGGCGCATCGAACCCGGAAGGGTCGAGACAAGAAGAGGCCGTGGCGGAGAGCCCGTTTGAGGACGTCGGTCTTCGAGAGCGTTGCGTGCGCGCGGCCATGACATGGCGCTGCAAGTCGGAGTAGCGGGCTATCGCATCGATCTCGCGGTGCGCCATCCGCAGCGGCGGGAGCTTTTCGTGCTCGGCATCGAGTGCGACGGCGCCGCCTATCACAGCGCGAAGAGCGCGCGCGACCGCGACCGCTTACGCCAGGAGGCGCTCGAACGGCTCGGTTGGCGGCTGACCCGCGTATGGTCAACCGATTGGTTCCGCGATCCGGCAACCACGACCGAACGGCTGTCCGCCGAGATCGCGGAGGCGATCCGCATGGTGCATCCGGAAACGGATGCGTAGCTCAGGCTGGTGCCGATCGAAACCACGAAGGAGGAGAACACCCCGTTGCCCGGTGCGGCCGAGGCGCCGGCTTCCGCTCCCGCTCGGGAACAGGCGAAGCCCTCGCTTCCCCGGCCCGAGCCGGGCGCGGAGGTGCTGCAGCAGCAGTCGAGCCTGTCGCCAGCTCTGAACGGTGCGACGGACTTGCCCTTCCAGCTTCGCCGTTTCAGGGACGGCATCATCCTGCGCGACCTTCCCGGCAGCGATCCGGCACGCGGCATCCTGCGCGAGACGATGATCGAGGCCATCATCCGCTCCGGCCTTGACGACCGGGCCGACTTCCATGGCAAGATTCCCGAACGGCTGCGATCCGGCACAGACGGACGGCAGATGCGCTACCTCGATCAGATCTGCGACATCGTGGCCGACGCCGAGAACGCAAGCGTGCTGCACGCCAAGCCAACCGCGCCACATCGTGTTTGATGGGCCGGCGCCACCCCGCTATCGCAGCCCCGCCCGGCGCAGCTTGGTGAGGTTGTCCAGATAGACCACCGCGGCGATCAGCAGCCCCTCGATCACCATCTCCCAGAACGGGTCCACGCCGAGCAGATTGGCGCCGTTGCCGATGGTGGTGAACAGCAGCGCGCCGATGAAGCAGCCGACGATGCTGCCGCGGCCGCCGAACAGGCTGGCCCCGCCCACCACCGCCGCCGCGATCGCCTGCAACTCGTAGCCGCCGGCCGCGGTCGGCGTGCCCATCGACAGGCGGGCGACCAGCAGCATCCCCGCGATCGCGGCGAAGCTCGCCGACACCCCGTAGGCGGCAATCGTGATCCGGCCGACGTTGATGCCGACGCGCTGCGCGGCCTCGACGTTGCTGCCGATCGCGTACATGTAGCGGCCGCTGCGGGTGGCGCTCAGCACAAAATGCGAGCCGACGCCGATCACCGCCATCACCACGAACAGCGTCGGCACGAACAGCACCGACGTGTCCGCGATCAGGTGCAGCGCCGGCGGCATTCCCGCAATCGTCATGCCGCCCGAAAGCAGCAGCGCCAGGCCGCGAAAGCCCTGCAGCCCGGCCAGGGTCACGATAAAGGCGGGGATGCCGAGGCGGTCGATCGCGAAGCCGTTCACCACCCCGATCACGATCCCGACAGCAAGACCCGCCAAACCCGCAACCACGATCGGCACGCCGGCCGCGAGCAACATGCTGAATACGACGCCCACGAGGCCCGCGACCGATCCCACCGACAGATCGATCCCAGCCAGGATGATCGAGAACAGCTCGCCGAAGGCGATCACGCTCGCGATCGAGACCTGGCGCAGGATGTTGGTGACGTTGCCGACGGTCCAGAAATACGGGCTCGCCAGCGCCAGCAGCACCCAGATCGCCAGCGTCAGCGCCGCGACATAGGTCTCCACCGGCAGGCGGTGGCGCCAGCCGCCGAGTGCCGCGCGCTCCCGACCCGGGCCGGGAGCGGCCAGCGCCGGCTCGGCGGTGGTGCCGCCGGCCACCGCCTCACTCGCCCAGGAAGGCGGTGAGCTTGTATTTCTTCGGGTCGAGCAGCCCTGCCATCGCCGGGCTGTCGATGTTCTTCTTGGTGATCACGTGCACGCCGCTGTCCACGTATTTCGGGAACACCACACCTTGGGCTGCGGCCAGCGCGTACCAGACGCCGGCATAGCCCATCATGTAGGGATTCTGCACGATCAGCCCGTCGATCACGCCGCTGCGGACGAAGCGAACCTCCTGGTCGGAGGTGTCGAAGGCGACCAGGCAGAGCTTGTCGCCAAGCTTCCTGTCCGCAACCGCGGTGCCGGCGCCGTCGCCTTCGAGCTCGTTGTCGGCGAAGATGCCGGCCATGTCGGGCGTCTTGGTCAGCAGATCCTCGGTGTCCGACAGCGCCTTGCTGGCGTCGTTGTTGCCGACGCGGTGATCGACGATCTTGATGTCGGGGTATTTCTTGATCTGCTCGACGAAGCCCTTGTCGCGATCGTTCAGCGACTGCGCGCCGGCAAGCGCCGTGAGATAGGCGACCTTGCCGGCCGCCTTGCCGGTGCGCGCCTTGATGCAGGCGGCGATCTCGTCCGCCGCCTTCTGCCCGCCGGTCTCGTTGTTGGTGGCAAGGAAGGTCACGTACTTGTCGGTATTGACGTTGCTGTCGATCATGATCACCGGAATTCCGGCCGCCGTCGCGCGCGCGACCGGCTGCGCCAGCGCCACCGCGTTGGTCGCCGCGACCACCATCGCGGTCGGGTGCGTGGCGACGGCGTTATCGACGATGTTGACCTCGCCGGCGACGTCGGTCTCGGCGGTCGCTCCCAGCGTCTCGATCTTCACGTGCAGCGCCTTCGCAGCAGCCCGCGCGCCGTCGAACACCGTCGCCCAGTATTGCGAGGTCGTCGCCTTGACGATGACCGGGATGCGGGCGCTGCCGAATTGCTGCGCCCGTGCGGGCCGCATCGTGCCGGCGGCCGTGAGTGCCACTGCACTCAGCATCAGAGCCTTCTTGAGCATCAGCCTTCCTCCCTTTCGTGCGCGTGCTCGGCGAGCAGCGCGTCGGCCTGCTGGTTGTCGGAAAGTCCGGTCATGTAGGCGATCAGCGTGCGCTGGTCGGTATCGTGCGCGCGCGCAACATGCACGATGCGGCCGCGATACATCACCGCGACGCGGTCGGCGACCTCCAGGATCTCGATCAGATTGTGGCCGATATAGATCACGCCCACGCCCTCGGCGGCGAGCCGGCGGGTGAGCGAGACGACGTGCTCGCGCTCCATCACCGCCAGCGCCGCGGTCGGTTCGTCGAGGATCACCACCTTGGCGTGCCAGTAGAGCGCACGCGCGATCGAAACCGCCTGCCGCTGCCCGCCGGAGAGGCGCGAGACGGTGCGGGCCTGGCGCGGAATGCGGGTCTCGATGCGGTCCAGCAGCGCCTGCGTCTCGCGCGCGATCGCGGCGTTGTCCACCACCGGCACCACGCCGAGCAGCCGGCGCACCGGCTCGCGGCCGAGGAAGATGTTGGCGCCGACCGAGAGCTCGTCGGCCAGTGCCAGGTCCTGATAGACGGTCTCGATCCCGAGCCGCCGCCCCTCGGCGGGCGAGGCGATGCGCACCGGCCGGCCGCCGAGCCGGATTTCGCCGCGGTCGGGCTGATAGACGCCGGCGACGTGCTTGATCAGGGTCGATTTGCCGGCGCCGTTGTCGCCGACGACGGCGAGCACCTCGCCCCCGTTCAGCTCGAGATCGACGCCTCGCAGCACCTCGATCGGGCCGAAATTCTTGGTCAGGCCCGCGATGGCGAGCAGCGGCTCCACGCCCGGCGTCTCCCCTGGTGGCCTTCGACCCCAAGGTGGCGCGGCGCCCGCCGGCGCGTCAACACGCTTCGGTCAGGCGCCGATCACCGCAGCACCGCGCCGGTCGCCTTCGCCACCGCCGCCACCACGCGCGCACATGCCGCCTCGATCTCGGCATCGGTGAGCGTGCGCTCGCGGGGCTGGAACGTCACCTCCACGCCGAGCGATTTCCGGCCCTCGCCCAGCGCCGCGCCGGCATAGACGTCGAACAGCACGACGCCCGCGACCAGCGCGCGATCCGACCCGCGGGCGGCCCGCAGCACGGCGTCGGCCGGGACCTCGGCGCCACCACGAAGGCGAAGTCGCGCCGCACCGGCTGGAATGCCGGCAGATCGGGGGCTGACCGCCGCCGACGCTTGGGATCGGCGATCGCGTCGAGAAAAATCTCGAACGCCGAAACCGGCCCGGGCAAATCGAGTGCCGCCAGCACACGCGGATGCAGCGCGCCGAACGTCGCCAGCAGCAGCTTCGGCCCCTGCCGCACCACGCCCGACCGGCCGGGGTGGTAGAAACCGGGCGCATCGGCGGTCGACACTCAGCGCCTCGCCCGGCACGCCAAGGGCGGCGAGCACGGCGAGCGCGTCGCCCTTCGCGTCCAGCGCATCGACGTCGCGCGCCGGCTGCGCCCAGTGCCGCGGCGTCTGCCCGGCGCGCAGCCCGGCGGCGGCCAGGCGCTCGCCGTCCGGCAGGAACGCCGGCCCGACCTCGAACAGGCCGAGATCGCCGATCCCGCGCGCCGCGTTGCGCGTCGCCGCCAGCGCCAGCGTCGCGATCACCGAGGGACGGAGCTGGTCGAGATCGGACGCGATCGGGTTGCGCAGCCGCAACGCCTCCGGCGCGTCGCCGAACAGCGCGGCGCGGTCGCGGGCGAGGAAGCTGAACGTCACGCACTCCGCCAGCCCGCGCGCCGCGAGCGTGCGGCGGGCCAGCGCCGTGCGCGCCTGGCGCGGCGTGAGGGTGGCGACCGGCACCGCCGCGATCGCCGGCAGCGAGACCGGCGGCACCGCATCGAGGCCCGCGCAGGCGCAGCACTTCTTCGATCAGGTCGCATTCCGGCTCGGTCTCGGCGCGCGCCTGCGCCAGCGCGGCAAGCCGCTCGGGCGGCAGATCGGGTGCCGGTTCGAGCGCGTTGTTGCCGAGATTGTAGCCGGCGCCCGCCGCCCACGCTGCCATCGGCCGAGATGCCGGCAATGTCGTTGCGCCAGGACGGCACCGCCACGGTGACGCGCCCGGCCTCGCGGCGGACGACGGCAAAGCCGAGCCGTTCAAGTGAGGCGACCGCCTCCTCGGGCGGCACCGCGAGGCCGCCAAAACTCTCGATGCGCTCGAAGCGCAAGCTGGCGTCGGCGCCGCCAGTCGGGCTCGGCGCCGGCCTCGGAGACGGTCGCTGGCCTCGCCGCCGCAGAGGTCGAGAATCATCGCGGTCGCCGCGTCCAGGCCGGGACGCAGCAGCATGGGATCGATGCCGCGCTCGAAGCGCTGGCGCGCGTCGGAGGTGATCTGATGGCGCCGCCCGGTCAGCGCCACGCGTACCGGATCGAACAGCGCGCATTCGACGAACACGGCGCTTGTGTCCTCGTCGCAGCCGTCGCCTCGCCGCCGATCACGCCGGCGAGCGACTGCACTCCGGCGGCGTCCGCGATCACGCAATCCTCCGGCGTCACCGTGTAGTCGCGCCCGTTCAGCGCGCGAAAACTCTCGCCCTTCGCCCGCGCGCATAGCCAGACGGCCGCCCCGCACCTTGTCGGCGTCGAACACATGCAGCGGCCGGCCGAGATCGACGGTGAAGAAATTGGTGATGTCCACGAGCGCGCTGATCGGCCGCAGCCCGATCGCCTCCAGCCGCGCCGCGAGCCAGCCCGGCGAGGCGCCGTTGCGCACTCCCCGCACGGTGCGGCCGAGCACCCACGGGCAGGCCTGCGGCATCAGGGTCGCCCATGCGATGGCGCTCGGGAACCGTCCCTCGATCGCCGGGTGCCTGCCATCGGCGGAGCGTGCCCAGTCCCGCCGCCGCCAGGTCGCGCGCGATGCCGCGCACCGAGAGCGCGTCGCCGCGATTGGGCGTGACGCCGATCTCGATCAGCGGATCGTCGAGCCCCGCCCATTGCGCATAGGGCATCCCCACCGGCGCGTCATCCGGAAGATCGACGATACCGGTGTGATCGTCGCCCAGGCGCATCTCGCGCATCGAGAGCAGCATCCCCGCACTGCTCACGCCGCGGATCTCTCCGGTCTTCAGCGTGATCCCGGTGCCGGGGATGAAGCTGCCGGGTGCGGCGAACACGCCCTTCATGCCGGTGCGCGCGTTGGGCGCGCCGCACACGACCGTGACCTTGCCTTCGCCGGCATCGACGCGGCAGACGCGCAGGCGGTCGGCGTTGGGATGCGGAGATGCCTCGATCACGCGCGCAATGCGGAACGGCGCCAGCGCATCGGCGCGGTTCTCGATGCTCTCGACCTCCAGCCCGATCGCATTCAGCGTCTCGCCGATGCGTTCGATGCTCGCCTCGGTTTCGAGATGCGTGCGCAACCAGGAGAGCGTGAACTTCATGGCCTCACGCGCCCTCGTGCAGCATCGCCGGCGTCAGCGGGCTCGATCCGTAATGCCGCAGCCAGCGCACATCGCTCTCGAAGAACGGCCGCAGATCGGTGATGCCGTGCTTGAGCATGGTGACGCGCTCGATGCCCATGCCGAACGCGAAGCCCTGCCATTCGCGCGGATCGATGCCGCAATTCGCCAGCACCTTGGGATGCACCATGCCGCTGCCCAGGATCTCCAGCCAGTCGCCGCCGCGGCCCAATTCGCCGGTGCGGCGGTTCCAGCCGATATCCACTTCCATCGACGGCTCGGTGAACGGGAAATAGCTCGACCGGAACCGCACCGGCAGGTCCGGCCGGTCGAAGAACGCACGCAAAAAGTCGATCAGGCAGCCCTTGAGGTGGCCGAGCGTGATGGTGCGGTCGATCACCAGCCCCTCGCATTGGTGGAACATCGGCGAGTGGGTCGCGTCGTGGTCGGCGCGGTAGGTGCGGCCAAGGGCGATGACGCGGATCGGCGGCGGGCGGTCCAGCATCGCGCGCACCTGCACCGGGCGAGGTGTGGGTGCGCAGCACGCGCTGATGGCCGTCGGCATCGGGCAGATAGAACGTGTCCATCCCCTCGCGCGCCGGATGCGCGGCGCCGATATTGAGCGCGCCGAAATTGCGCCAGTCGTCCTCGACGTCCGGCCCTTCGGCAATCGCGATGCCCATGGCGCCGAAGATCGCCGCCATCTCCTCGATCGTGCGGCTGATCGGATGGATCGATCCTGCGGGTGAGGGACGCGGCGGCAAGGTCACGTCGATCCGCTCGGCGGCGAGCCGCGCCTCCAGCGCCGCCGCGTCCAGTGCCGCGCGGCGCGCCTCGATCCGCGCGGCAAGCTCGTCCTTCAGCACGTTCAGGCGAGCCCCGCGTTCGCGGCGAAGCTCGGGGGCGAGGTCCGCCCAGATCCTTGAGCAGCGCGGTCAGCCGGCCGTTGCGGCCCAGCACCGCGACGCGCACCGCATCCCACGCCCGCAGATCGGCGGCGGCAGCGAGTGCCGCATCGGTCTCGGCGCGGAGGGCATCGAGCGCCGCGTTTGCATCATCGGTCCCGGACATGGCAGCTGGTTTGCCAGCAATCCGGCCGCTGTCAATCGGTTCACGCCGACGCGATGCCACCGAGCCGCCGCATCCGGGCGCCGCACAGGAGGACACCTTGCCCGACGCTGCTCCCGCCCCCACGCGCCGCCGCGCGCTGCTCGCCGGCCTGCTCGGCCTCCTCGCCGCTCCGGCGCTGGCCGCCGGCGCGACGCGTCTGCTGGAGACCGGCTCGACGCTGCTCTATCCGCTGTTCAATCTCTGGGTCGCGGCCTATTCGGCGAAAGTGCCGGGCGTGCAGATCACGACGCAGGGCACCGGCAGCGGCACCGGCATCGCGCAGGCGGTCTCGGGCCTGGCACAGATCGGCGCGTCGGACGCCTACATGAGCCCGGCGCAGATGCGCAGGAGTGCCGGGATCATGAACATCCCGCTCGCCATCTCCTCGCAGACGGTCAACTACAATCTGCCGGGGATCGACGCCAAGAACCTCAAGTTCAGCGGCCCGGTGCTGGCCGGCATCTATTCCGGCAAGATCACCACCTGGGACGATCCGGCGCTGGCCAAGCTCAACCCCGGCATCAAGCTGCCGCACAAGCCGATCATCCCGGTGCATCGCGACGACGGCAGCGGCGATACCTTCATCTTCACCCAGTACCTCTCTGCCAGCACGCCCGCCTGGCAGAACTCGGTCGGCTACGGCACCACGGTGAGCTGGCCGCCGGTGCCGGGCGGCATCGGCGCCGAGGGCAACCCCGGCATGGTCAACGCGCTGCGCGGCAATCCCTATTCGATCGGCTATGTCGGCATCAGCTTCAGGAACGCAATCGCCCAGGACAAGCTCGGCGAGGCGACGCTGGAGAACCGCTCCGGCAAATTCGTGATGGCGACGCCGGCGACGGTGGGCGCCGCGGTCGCGGCGATGGCGGCGAAGACGCCGGCCGATGAGCGGATCAGCCTGATCTTCGCGCCCGGCGACGATTCCTATCCGATCATCAACTACGAATACGCGATCGTGCAGAAGCAGCAGCGGTCGAAGGCTGTGGCCGACGCGCTCAAGGGTTTCCTCACTTGGTGCATCGACCCGAACGGCGGCAGCGCCCCACATTTCATGCAGGCCGTTGGCTTCGTGCCGCTGCCCGCCGTCGATCGCGGCGCTCAGCAGGAAGCAGATCGATATGATTCGGTGACATGTATTTGAGCGAGGAGCAATCGTGGATACATCAGAAATGGCTCCAGCCGCCGGCCGCGAGGGGCATCGCAGCGCCGGTCGCGTCGCGCACCGTCACTGCCGGCGCGCCCGCGACGAAACGGCCGATGCGCGTGGCCGGCACGCCGGCCCGCTCGGCGCCCTCTGACAGCATCGCCTCCCGCTCCGGCGGCACCGCCATCAGCAGCTCGTAATCGTCCCCGCCGGTCAGGCAGGTGGCAAGCCATTCCGGCCCGGCCGCGCGCGCGGCGGGCGAGAGCGGCACGGCCGCAGCCTCGATCTCGGCGCCAATCCCCCCCGCCCGGCACAGATGGCCAAGGTCCTGCACCAGCCCGTCCGACACATCCAGCGCCGCCGCCGCCGCCTCCAGCGGAAAGCCCAGGCGCGGACGCGGCAGGCGGTAGCGGCCGGCCAGGAACCCGTCCGGATCGGCCACCTCGCCCCGCAATGCGCGCAGCCCGAGCGCGCCATCGCCGATGGTGCCCGTCACCCACACGCCATGCCCAGCCCGCGCTCCCGCCCGCCGCACCGCCTGGCCGCGCGCGACGTGACCGAGAATGGTCAGCGACAGCACCGCCGGCCCGTCGGTCGCGGTGGTGTCGCCGCCGAGCAGCGCCAGCCCGAACGCCGCCTGGTCCGAGCCGAGCCCGGCCGCCAGCCCGGAAAACCACGCATCCCCCGCATCGCGCGGTGCCGCGAGCGTCAGCAGGTAGCCGAGCGGCGCCGCCCCCATCGCGGCGAGGTCGGAGAGGTTCATTCGCAACAGCTTCCGCCCGATCAGGTCCGGCGGATCGTCGGGCAGGAAATGCACCCCCGCCACGATCGCGTCGGCCGCTATCACCAGCTCCCGCCCCGGGGGCGGCGAAAAGACCGCCGCGTCGTCGGCCAGGTCGAGCGCGCCCGGCCCGGCGAGGGGGCGAAAGTGGCGGGCGATCAGCTCGAACTCGCCCGGCAGGCCGGTCATCGCGGAAGCGCGAACTCGCCCGGACGCAGGGCGTGCGCCAGCCGGTCCAAAAGGCCGTTGACCAGGCGCGGCTCGTCGCCGGTGAAGAAGCCGTGCGCCACGTCCAGATATTCATTGATCAGCACCCGCGAGGGCGCCCCGCCGGTCATCGAAAGCTCGGCCGTCCCCGCCCGCAGCAACGCCCGCAGTACGGGATCGAGCCGGCCGATCGGCCAGTCCGCCGGCAGCGCCTCGGCCAGCCGGCGGTCGATGTCGTCCTGCCGCAGCACGGCGGCGCGCACGATCTGCGCGAACAGCGGCACCTGGGCGTCGGGCACCCGCCCCTCCTCGAAGCCGCCGGTGCCGGGCAGCTCGCCGAGGCGATGGCGCACGAACTGGTCGATCACGGTCTCGGCACTCTCGCCACCCTGCTCGCTCTGGAACAGCGCCTGCACGGCAGCGACGCGCGAGGCGGTACGCGGCCTGCCGGGGGTTCGCGGTCGCGGCGCGGGCTTGCCCATTCAGCCGGCCCCCAGCCGCCGCGCCAGCGCCACCTGCGACAGCGCCGCCGCCGCCGCCTCGGCGCCCTTGTTGTGGCCCGCCGGCCCCGACCGCACCCGCGCCTGCTCGATGCGATCCACGGTCAGCAGGCCGGTGCCAAGGGCGAGGCCGAACTGCAGCGCCACGCCCATCAGCCCGGCCATCGCCTCGCGGCAGATGTGTTCGTAATGATCGGTCTCGCCGCGCACGACGCAGCCCAGCGCCACGAACCCATCGAAATGCCGCTTGCCGCGCAGCGCCAGACGAATCGCCTGCGGCAGCTCGAAGGCACCGGCCACGTCCAGTGTCTCGAAGCTGGCGCCGGCCTCGCGCAACATCGCGGCGGCGGCTTCGCTCATGCCCTCCACCACCTCGCGATAGTAGGGCGCGCGCACCACCAGCAGATGCGGCGGCGGACCCTCGATGCGCGGCGCGGCGGGACGTGGGGCGTCTTCGGTGCTCACTCCGCCGCCGCCTCCGCGACCGGGCGGCGATCCACGATGTCGAGGCCGTAGCCCTCCAGCCCCACCACCTGCTGCTGCGTGTTCGACAGCAGCACCATCTCGCGCACGCCGAGATCGACCAGGATCTGCGCGCCCACGCCATAGTCGCGCAACGGCAGATGCGGGCGCGGGGTCGCCATCATCAGCCGCACCCGCTCGGCGATCGCATCGGGCCGCGCATCGCGCACCAGCACGGCGACGCCGCGCCCGGCCGCCGCGATCGCGCGCATCGCACCATGCAGCACGCCCGAGTGCGGGCTGCCCAGCACGTCGCTCACCAGATCGACGGCGTGCATCCGCACCAGCACCGGCTCCGGGCCGGAGAGGTCGCCCTTCACCAGCGCCACGTGCTCGGACTGGTCGAGGGTGTTGGCGTATACGATCACCCGCCACGCGCCGCCGGCGACCTGCTCGATCGTGCCCTCCTGCACGCGGCGCAGCAGCCGCTCGGTGCGGCGGCGATGCGCGATCAGGTCGGCGATGGTGCCGAGCTTGAGGTTGTGGCGCTGCGCGAAGGCGACGAGGTCGGGCAGCCGCGCCATGCTGCCATCGTCGTTCATCACCTCGCAGATCACGCCGGCCGGGATCAGCCCCGCCAGCCGCGCGATATCGACTGCCGCCTCGGTATGTCCGGCGCGGATCAGCGCGCCGCCGTCGCGCGCCATCAGCGGAAACACATGGCCCGGGGTCACGATGTCGTCGCGCCCGCATTCGGGGTTGATCGCGACCGCGACGGTGTGCGCGCGGTCATGCGCCGAGATGCCGGTGGTCACACCATCACGCGCCTCGATCGAGATCGTGAACGCGGTCTGGTGGCGGGTGCCGTTGGCGGACTCATCAGCGACAGGCCGAGCTTCTCCACCCGCGCGCGGGTCATGGCGAGGCAGATCAGGCCGCGCGCGTGGCGGGCCATGAAGTTGATCGCCGCCGGGGTCGCGAATTGCGCGGGGATCACCAGGTCGCCCTCGTTCTCCCGGCCCTCGTCATCGACCAGGATGAACATGCGCCCGGCGCGCGCCTCCTCGATCAGCTCGGGGGCGGCGGCGAGGTAATCGTGCAGATCGGCCGTCTTCATGCCGCCCCCTTTCATGAGGCCTCGGCGAGGCGGGCGACGTAGCGCGCCAGCATGTCGATTTCCAGATTGACCGGATCGCCCGCCGCCAGCCCACCCAGGGTGGTGACGACGGCGGTATGCGGGATGATGTTGGCCCCGAAGATGCTGCCCTGCACCGCGTTGACCGTCAACGACACCCCGTCCACGGCGATGCTGCCCTTGACCGCGATGAAGCGCGCGAGCGCATCCGGGGCGCGGAACAGCAGCCGCGTCGAGCCGTTCTCGGGCGCGGCGGAGACCAGCTCGCCCAAGCCATCCACGTGGCCCGAGACGATGTGGCCGCCGAGTTCGTCGCCCACCCGCAGCGAGCGTTCAAGGTTGAGCCGCGTGCCGGGGCGCCAGCGGGCGAGCGTGGAGCGTGACAGCGTCTCGGCCGAAACGTCGGCCGCGAACCAATCCGGCCCGACCGCGACCGCGGTCAGACAGCAGCCGCCGCAAGCGATCGAGGCGCCGAGCACGATTGCCGCGGTATCGGGCCAGGGGGCGGCGATCACGAGCCGCATGTCGTGCCCGCCGCCGATTGGTTCGACCGCGCGCACCTCGCCCACCGCCGTGACGATGCCGGTGAACATCAGCGAGCTTCCACTCGGCCGGCAGCCGCTCGCCCCCTCCCCCCAACCCCCTCCCGCAAGGGGAGGGGGAGTTGAGCACCAAAGCCCCCTCCCCTTGCGGGAGGGGGTTGGGGGAGGGGTATTGCAGCACGGAGGTGGGTGATCGCCCTGCGCATCACGCGACCCGCCGCAACTCGGTCAGCGTGTCGGGGCCGACCGCGCGCTGGGCCTCGCGCACGAAGTGCGGCATGGCGGCGAGGGATGCCACGCCGAACGCCTGGGCCGCCGGCAGCCCGTCGCCGCCGATCACCGCCGGGGCGTGGAACCAGGCCACCCGGTCCACCAGATCGGCGCGCAGCAGCGCCGCGGTCAGCAGCGCGCCGCCCTCGACCAGAACCGAAGTCAACCCCGCCTCCCCCAGCGAGAGCAGCGCCGACGGAAGATCGACGCCCATCGCGGAGCCGCCGACCTCGATCGTGCGCACGCCGGCCGCCTGCAAGGCGCGCACGCGGGCCGCATCGGCGCCTTCGCGGTGCAGCAGCCAGGTCGGGTGCTCGGCCGCGGTCGCGACCAGTTGCGCGGTGAGCGGGGTGCGAAGGTGGCTGTCGGCGACGATGCGCACGATCGGCACCGCCCGCATCCCCGCCAGCCGGCAGGTGAGCAGCGGATCGTCGGCGACCACCGTGCCCACGCCCACCATGACCGCGTCGTGCCGGGCGCGCAGCGCGTGCGCGGCGCGGCGCGCCTCGGCGCCGGTGATCCAGCGGCTCTCGCCGCCATGCGTCGCGATCCGGCCGTCGAGCGTGGAGGCGAGCTTGAGCCGGATCAGCGGCCGCCCCGACGCCACGCGTGAGGCGAAACCTTCCGTGACCTCGGCCGCCGCTTCGGCCAGCACGCCCTCGATCACCTCGACCCCGGCCGCGCGCAGCCGGGCGACGCCGCCGCCATCGACGCGGGGGTCGGGGTCGCGCCCGGCCATCACCACGCGGGCGATCCCCGCCGCGATCAGGGCTTCGGTGCAGGGCGGCGTTTGGCCGTGATGGCAGCAGGGTTCGAGCGAAACGTAGGCCGTGGCCCCGCGCGCCGCCTCGCCCGCCATCGCCAGCGCCAGCGCCTCGGCGTGCGGCCGGCCGCCCGGCGCGGTCACGGCACGGCCGACCACGCGGCCCTCGCGCACGATCACGCAGCCGACCGCGGGGTTGGGCCAGACCTGGCCCACGCCCCGCCGCGCCAGCGCGATCGCGGCGCGCATGTGGGCGGCATCGTCCATAGGCGCTCATGTAGGGCCGTCGAGCTGGCCGAGGAAGGTCTCGAAATCCTTGGCCTCGCGGAAGTCGCGATAGACGCTGGCGAAGCGGACATAGGCGACCGCGTCCACCTCCTTCAGCACCTCCATCACCTGCTCGCCGATCTGCTTGCTCGGGATGTCGGTCTCGCCGGAGGCTTCGAGGTTGCGCACGATGCCGTTGACGATGCGCTCGACCCGCTCCTCCTGTACCGGGCGCTTGCGCAGGGCGACCCGGATCGAGCGGGCGAGCTTGTCGCGGTCGAACGGCACCCGGCGCCCGTCGCTCTTGATGACGGTGAGTTCGCGAAGCTGCACGCGCTCGATGGTGGTGAAGCGCTGGCCGCAGCTCGGGCAGAAGCGGCGGCGACGGATCGCGGCCCCGTCCTCGGTGGGGCGGCTGTCCTTCACCTGGCTGTCGTCACGGCCGCAGAACGGGCAACGCAAAAGCTCACTGCCTCCCAGGAAGCGCGCCTGCAAGCGCGCCGGCGTAGATCGGGAAGCGGGCGCACAGCGCCTGCACCCGTGCCGCGACCGACCGCTCGGCGGCGTCGTTGCGGCCGTCGCTGCTGGCCGCGAGACCGTCGAGCAGCTCGGCGATCATGTGGCCGACTTCCCGGAACTCGGCATTCCCGAAGCCGCGCGTGGTGGCGGCGGGCGAGCCGAGCCGGATGCCCGAGGTGATCGCCGGCCGCTCCGGGTCGAACGGGATCGCGTTCTTGTTGGCGGTGATCCGTGCCCGCTCCAGGCTCGCCTCCGCGGCCTTGCCGGTAGTGCGCTTGGGGCGCAGATCAACCAACACGAGGTGGCAGTCGGTGCCGCCGGTGACAATGTCGCAACCCTGCTCACGCAGGGTCTCGCCGAGCACCCGCGCATTGGCCGCGACCGCTTCCTGGTAGGCGCGGAACTCGGGCCGCAACGCCTCGCCGAAGGCCGCCGCCTTGGCGGCGATCACGTGCATCAGCGGCCCGCCTTGCAGCCCGGGGAACACCGCCGAATTGATTTTCTTCCCCAGCTCCGGGTCGTTGCTCAGGATCATTCCGCCGCGCGGGCCGCGCAGCGTCTTGTGCGTGGTGGTGGTCGTCACATGCGCGTGCGGCAGCGGGCTCGGGAATTGCCCGGCCGCGACCAGGCCGGCGAAATGCGCCATGTCCACCAGCAGCCACGCGCCGATCTCGTCGGCGACGCGCCGGATGCGGGAAAAATCGATCACGCGCGGATAGGCCGATCCGCCGGCAATGATCAGCCGCGGCCGCTCGGCCCGCGCGATACGCTCCAGCTCCTCGTAGTCGAGCAGCCCGTCCGCCCGCCGCACCCCGTAATGCAGGGCACGGAACCACTTGCCGGAGAGGTTGGGCGGTGCCCCGTGCGTCAGGTGGCCGCCGGCGGCGAGGCTCATGCCCAGGATCGGATCGCCGGGCTTGAGCAGTGCCAGCATCACCGCCTGGTTTGCCTGGGCACCCGAATGTGGTTGCACGTTCGCGTATTCACAGCCGAACAGCCGGCAGGCGCGCTCGATCGCAAGCCGCTCGGCGCGGTCCACCTCGGCGCAGCCGCCGTAGTAGCGCCGGCCGGGATAACCCTCGGCGTATTTGTTGGTGAGCACGCTGCCCTGCGCCTCCAGCACCGCGGCGGAGACGATATTCTCGCTCGCGATCAGCTCGATCCCGTCCTGCTGGCGCAGCAGTTCGGCGCCGATCGCCTCCGCGAGTTCGGGGTCGGTCTCAGCCAGCGGGGCGGCGAAGAAGCGGTCAAGCGACGTCTGGCGGAGCGGGTCCATCATCGGCCTCGGCGGGCATTGGCGCCGAGGCTCTAGCACGGAGGCGGGGGCGCGCGGAACGGGCCGCCCCCGGTTCGGCCCGCCGCCGCCGTGCCGCTCAGGTGCGCCGGCGCCGACCCACCAAGCCGAGACCCAGCGCGCCCATGCCGAGGAGTGCCAGGGAGGCCGGTTCGGGCACCCCAACCGAATGCTGGAGGGTGAAGTGCAGCGCGAAGTGGAAATCGTTCGCTGTGCTCGGATCGATGCCGCCGGCCGAGACGAAGCTGTAAGGGTCGACGAAGATCTGCCGCCAGTTGGATTGGACGCCGGCCGGGAGGGGCGCGCTGAATCCCGAATTGTAGTAGGCCTCTCCGGTGATCGGGCTCGGGTTCGATGCGGTGGCGCAGCAAATGCCGCCGAAGTTGGACAGCGGGCTGACGGGCGTGCCGTTGACCGTCCATTGACTGACGACCTGATCGAAATTGACCGCCGCGCTAAGGTCGTAATCCATTACCAGCGACCAGTCGCCGTTGATGTCGCCGGCCAGCGGCCCGCCGTTGGTGGTCGAGATGTTCCAGACGTCCCACTCGGCGTTTGGACCGTCCGCCACTTGCGTTTCGGAGAGGTTGAGCGCACCATTATCGATCACCGTCGGCGTGCCGAAGATGACGGTGTCCGAACAGGTGGTGTCGGTACAGGCGCCCGGCAGGTTGGTGCCGCCGAAGGTCAGGCTCGACCCGATCGGAATGATGCTCGCATTCGCGGCGCCGGCAAACCCGAACACGGCCGCCGCGGCCATCAACGTGGTTCTTGTGGACATCGAACGCTCTCCGCTCTCCTGCGCCGCCGAAACGAGGACGGCAGATCAGGCCAAGCAAGTTTCGGGCCAACCGATAGAAATCAGTAGCTTGCAGATGCAGGTGGGGGATTGTTGTAAAATTTTCCGACGGGCGAATGCCTTTTGCCCGCCCGCAGCAGGTGGCAGAATCCCGATCGCGGGGAAGCGTTACGGCTTGATTTTGTTCGATTGAGCGTACGAGCGGGCTTGCCGCGAAGCCGGTCGCGATTCCTGTATAAACTTGGCAAATGCTTGTGCGCCGTCTGAGCGATCCCCTCACGGCACGCAGCAGCGGGACGCCTGCGGTTCCGTCGGCACGTTAGCGCCATGATGGCGTCTGTGCTCAGCGAGACATCCCCGCGTCGCCGCACATGGGCGACCACGCGCGCGCCTCGGCCGCCCTTGCTGTCTAACGGGGCGGGGACGATCCGCACGACCTTTCCATCGAATTCGAAGGCGACTTCCGTGTGGGGCAGCAGACCTGCCTGCTCACGGATTTCTGCCGGGAACGTCACTTGACCTTTCGAGGTGATGCGCATGGCAGGTCCCTACTCTTGCCCGTAAGAGCAAGGACCTGCCGGCGCAAGGCAAGTCGGATGCCGCGCTTTCATCATAGCGACTTGCCGGCATCATCCGGGGCTCGCGCTCCCAGGCGAGGAACTCGTCCACGCTCATCGGTTGACGCAGTGCGGCGCTCATCGCGCAGTCTGCCGCGCCGGTGGCAGCGCGTCGAGGAAGGCGGGCACCCGCTTCAACGCATCGGCGCGCGCCGCCGGGTCGGTGCCGGCGTGCGCCACGCCCTTGCCGCCGACGCTGAACGCGAGACCGGTCAGCGTGCGCACCGGGCGGTCGGGCACGTCGAAATCGTGATAGGCGCCGGGATAGGCGACGAGCGTGATCTGGCCGGGGAAGCGCGCGGCCAGCCCCCGGCAGGCATCGGGCGGCACCCAGTCGTCGCGGGCGCCGACCAGGATCAGCAGCGGCGCCGCCGGCCGCCAGCCGGTCTGCGCCAGCGGGGCGCGGCAGCCCGGGTAGAACGCGACCAGCCCGCGCAGCAGCCCCACCGGCAGGTCCGGGGCCGCGCCCCCGGACGCCAGCACCGTGCTGCCGCCGTTCGACCAGCCCAGCAGCACGATCCCGCCCGGCGGCGCGAAGCGCTGCGCTGCCATCCACCGGGCGGCGGCGAGCGCGTCCTGCCGCCGCAGGCCCTGTGGCGTCACGCTCCGCCGCTTGACTCGGCACTGCGACCCCAGCCCGCGCGAGCCGAAACTGTCGGGCAGCAGTACGGGGTGGCCCCGCGCCGCGAGCAGCCGCGCCCAGCCCAGGTCGCGCGACGGATAGGGGCCGCCGCAGCCGTGCAGCGCCACCACCGCCGGCGCGCGCGCCGGCCCGGCCGGCAACACCAGCTCGGCCTTGAGCGCAATGCCGGCGGGACCGGGGATCGTGACCGTCTCGGCACGCGCGGTGGCGGCGAACACCAGGCAGGCAAGCAGGATCGTGAGTTGCATCCTGCACGATACCGCGCGCGGCGGCGCTTGGCATCCGAGCCGCGTCCGACCTATTGGAAATGACAGCCCAGGAGAACCCGATGATTGTCGGCCGATTTCCCCAGACCCGGATGCGCCGCAACCGGCGCGACGCCTGGACGCGGCGGCTGGTCGCGGAGACGCGGCTCTCGGCCGACGATTTGATCTGGCCGATCTTCGTCATCGACGGCCTCGATCGCAGCACCGACGTCGCCGCGATGCCCGGCGTGCAGCGGGTCAGCATCGACCGCCTGCCCCGCACGATTGAACCGGCCGCCCGCCTCGGCATCCCCGCGATCGCACTGTTCCCCGCGACGCCCTCCGAGAAGAAGGATCCCGAGGGCAGCGAAGCGACCAATCCCGAAAATCTGGTCTGCCGGGCCGCGCGCCTGCTCAAGCGCGAGTTCCCCGAACTCGGCCTGATCGCCGACGTCGCCCTCGACCCCTACACCGACCACGGCCATGACGGGGTGATCCGCGACGGCCACGTCGCCAACGACGCGAGCCTCGAAGTGCTGACCCGCCAGGCGGTGATCCAGGCGCGGGCGGGGTTCGACGTGGTGGCGCCGTCGGACATGATGGACGGGCGCGTGGCCGCGATCCGCGCGGCGCTGGACGCCGAGGGGCTGATCCACACCCGGATCATGTCGTACGCCGCGAAATACGCCTCGGCCTTTTACGGCCCGTTCCGCGACGCGCTCGGCTCCGGCGCGGCGCTGAAGGGCGACAAGAAGACCTATCAGATGGACCCCGCCAATTCCGACGAGGCGCTGCGCGAAGTGGCGCTCGATCTCGACGAAGGCGCGGACATGGTGATGGTCAAGCCCGGGATGCCGTATCTCGACATCCTCCGCCGCGTGCACGAGCGGTTCGGGGTGCCGACCTTCGCCTACCAGGTCTCGGGCGAGTATTCGATGCTGACGGCGGCGATCGAGCGCGGCTGGCTCGATCGCGAGCGCGCGGTGATCGAGAGCCTGCTGGCGTTCAAGCGCGCCGGGGCGGCCGGGGTGCTGAGCTATTTTGCGCTTGAGGCGGCGCGGCTGCTGGCGAGGTGATGCCAACAACCCAACGGATTTACCTCTCGCCCCTCCCCCCTCCCGCGAGGGGAGGGGGAGCAGTGCGCTTAAGCCCCCTCCCCTTGCGGGAGGGGGTTGGGGGAGGGGTGCAGCGCATCAACCCGGCGAAAGCTGATCGCTGCCGCCCCCCGTCGCGTCCAGCGGCAGCGGCACCCAGCGCATCCCGCCCTGGCCCTGGATCAGCATCAGCACCGAGCGGCGGTTCTGCTTGCGGATGCTGTCCACCCGCGCTTGCACGTCGGCGGGGCTGTTCACCTGCGCCTGCTGCACCTCCACGATCACGTCGCCCGGCTTCACGCCACGATCGGCGGCGGGGCTGTTGGGTGCGACCTGCGTCACCACCACGCCCTTCTGGTCGGCGCCGATCTGATACTTGCTGCGCGCCGCATCGGTCAGCGGTGACAGCTCGATGCCGAGGCCGGCGATCCGGCTCGTGGTCGGCGCCTTCGGCTTCGGCGGCGTCGCATTCACCGGCTTGATATTGTCGCTCGGCAGCTCGCCGATCGTCACCGACAGCGTCTGCTCCTTGCCGCCGCGCCAGATCACCACCGGCACCGCGGCGCCGATCTCGGTCTCGGCGACGGTGCGGGGCAGGGTGCGCATCTCCTTGATGTCCTGGCCGTTGAACTTCAGGATCACGTCGCCGTTCTGCAGCTTCGCTGCCGCCGCCGGGCCGCCCTCGCTCACGCCTGCCACCAGCGCGCCCGAAGGCGGCTTGAGGCCGAGGCTCTCGGCGATGTCGGGCGTCACCTCCTGGATGCGCACGCCGAGCCAGCCGCGCCGGGCGTGGTGATATTTGATGAGCTGGTTGACGACGATCTTTGCCTCGTTGGCCGGGATCGAGAAGCCGATCCCGATCGAGCCGCCCGAGGGCGAGTAGATCGCGGTGTTGATGCCGATCACCTGCCCGTCCATGTCGAACAGCGGCCCGCCCGAGTTGCCGCGGTTGATCGGCGCGTCGGTCTGGATGAAGTCGTCGTACGGCCCCTGCCGGATGTCGCGCCCGCGCGCGCTCACGATCCCGGCCGTGACCGAGCCGCCGAGGCCGAACGGGTTGCCGATCGCCAGCACCCAGTCGCCGACGCGCTCGTGGCCGGAATCGCCCCACGCGACCGCCGGCAGCGGCTTGCTGGCATTGACCTTCAGCACCGCGAGATCGGCCTTGTCGTCCTTGCCGAGCAGCGTCGCGGTCAGGCTGGTGTTGTCTTGCAGCGTCACGGTGATCTTGTCGGCGCCGTCGATCACGTGGTTGTTGGTGACGATGATGCCCGACGGATCGACGATGAAGCCCGAGCCGAGGCTCTGCATCCGCCGCGGCGCCTCGTCGGGCGCGCCGCCGGGGTGGTTGCGGTTCATGAAGTCGTGGAAGAACTTCTCGAACGGCGAGCCGGGCGGGAATTGCGGCATCTGCGGCTGCTGGTCGGGCGTGTTCTGCGCCGCGATCGTGGTGGAGGAGGAGATGTTGACCACCGCCGGCAGCAGCTTTGCGGCCAGGTCGGCGAAGCTGGCCGGCGCGTCCCTGGCGTAGGCAGGCGCGGCAGTCGCGAACGGCAGCGCGGCGGGCAGCACCAGCGCGGTGGAGAGGGCAATCGCCCGGAGGGTGGAGCGCATGTCTGGGTATCCTTTGCTGGCCTGATTCTGCGCAGCCGCGCGGCCCGGGGGCAAGTGTGCCATCATGAAGCCAGCGGAACGTGAATGCGGCGGTGATTCACGTCGCGCCGACCCCCTCCCCCAACCCCCTCCCGCAAGGGGAGGGGGCTTTTGCTTGTTGCTCCCCCTCCCCTTGCGGGAGGGGGTTGGGGGGAGGGGACGCCGCCGGCCAGACCTGCACCGCCGCGGGCGGGATGTCGATCCGGCACGGCCCGGGCGCCGCCGCGTCCCCTGCCACCAGCGCCGCGAGCAGCACCTCGCCCAGCCGCACCACCAGCTCGCTGCCGCCGCCGACGCTCGCCACCTGCTCGATGGTGGCCGGGTAGGCCCCCTCGGGCCGCAGCGTCACGAACCCGCGCCGCACCGTCCAGCCGACCGTGGCCCCCGCCGGCAGCGCCGGGCCGCCGACCGCGAGGGTTACGCCGCCACCGAGTGCCAACGCGTGCGGCGCCGCGACCCGGCCCGCCGCCTCGAACTCCGCCCCCAGCAACCGCGCGACCGCGGCCGAGGCGGGACGGGCGAGCAGGTCGGCGGCGCGCCCCGCCTGCAGCACCCGCCCCTCCTGCAAGACCAGCAATTCGTCGGCGAGCAGCAGCGCCTCGTCGGGGTCGTGCGTCACCAGCACCGTGACCATCGCCGGCAGTTCCGCCTGCAAGGCCCGCAGCGCCCGTTGCAGGCGGCGGCGCAGCGGCGTGTCCAGCGCCGCGAACGGCTCGTCCAGCAGCAGCAGGCCGCCGCCTTGGGGCACCGGCCGCACCAGCGCCCGCGCCAGCGCCGCCCGCTGCTGCTGGCCAAGCGAGAGTTCCGCCGGCCGCCGGTCCTCCAGCCCCGCCAGATCGAGCCGCCGGATCCACGCCTCGGCCCGCAAGGGATCGGCGCCGACCGGGAACAGCACCTGTTCGCGCAGCGTGCGGTCGGGCAGCAGCGCGTAGGATTGCGGCACGTAGCCGATGCCGCGCCGCTCCGGCGGCAGCGCCGAGAGCTCGCGGCCGCCGAAACGGACGAAGCCGCCCTCCGATGCGTCCAGCCCCGCGAGCAGCCGCAGCGTCATCGACTTGCCCGACCCGGACGGGCCGATGATCGCCAGCCGCCGCGACGCCGGCGCCCAGTCGCAGGCGAGCGCGAACCGCCCGGCACGGCGGGCCACGCGGAAGGCGAGGCGGGGCGCGTCGCCGGCCGTCACCGGCAGCGCCGCGATCGGGGCGGGCGCGGGCAGCTTCGGCTGCCAGCTCCGCCGCGCCCGCATCCCCGGCCGCCACGCCGCCAGCGCCAGCACCGCCAGCGCCGCGGCGAGCGTGGGCAGCAGCACCGGCAGCATCGCCGGCAGGCCCTGCGCGCCGAAGGCGACGAAGGTGTACACGGGCAGCGAATACGGGTGATAGGCGAGCATCACGGTGGCGCCGAACTCGCCGAAGGCGCGCAGCCAGGTCAGCAGCAGCCCGGCCCGGATCACCGGCCAGGCGAGCCGCAGGCTCACGCGCAGGAACCGCGCGCCGGGCGGATGGCCGAGGGTCGCGGCGACGTCCTCCAGCGCCGGATCGACGCCGGCAAAACCCTCGCGGGCGGCGACGATCAGGAAGGGTGCGGCGACGAACGCCTCGGCGGCGACGATCCCGGCAAACGTGTCGGTGATGCCGCCGAGCATCCGCCCGAGCGGCGCGTAGGGGCCGAGCAGGAACAGCAGCAGAATGCCGCTCGCCAGCGGCGGCAGTGCGAGCGGCAGTTGCACCAGGAACCCGAGTGCCGCGATCGCCCGCCCGCGCCCGCGCGCCAGCAGGAAGCCGAGCGGGATGCCGCCCACGGCCACCAGCGCGCTCGCGAGACTGGCGCTGGCGACCGAGACCAGCAGGCGCGCCCGATCGCCGGCCAGTCCGCACCCTGCCAGTTGCCGCCGGCCAGAGCCGCGATGCCCGCCAGCAGCGGCGCCGCGAGATAGAGGGTCAGCAGCCCGGCGAGCAGGCGCAGCGCCGGCGGGCCGCGCCGCCTCACCGGGCGCTGGTCAGCACCGGGCGCAGGCTCGCCGGCACGGCGGCGGCGTCGCCGGTGATGCGCGGCGGCACGAGCTCAAGCCCGTGCTGCCGCAGCAGTGCGCGGCCGTCGGCGCCGAACAGGAAGGCGACGAACCGCGCCGCCCCGGCGGGATCGGGCGCGCCGCGGGGGATGGTGACGGTGTAGTGCGCCTGCAGCACGATGCCGGGCGGCAGGGTGATGGCGGGTACGCCGGTCCCGGCGGTCTCGGTCGAGTAGAAGAATGCGGCGTCGAGCTGGCCGGATTGCAGCCGCCCGAGCACCGCTCCGTCGGGCAGGATCACGCCGTTGCGCAGGATGCGCGCCGCGAGGTCCGGCTGATTCAGCTTGGTCTCCGCGCGGTCCAGCACTCGCAGGATCAGCGCGCCCAGCGGATCGAGTTTCGGATCATAGCGGCCGAGGCGGAAGCCCGGTTCGGCGAGCACCTGCCACCACGGCTTGGTTTGCAAGATCATGCGCGAAGCGGCTGTGCGGGTCGTAGCCGATCACCACCGGCGACTGCGCAAGGGCCGCGTACCAGCGCACCCAATCGCCGTTGGCGCGCGCCCATCAGCCGCGCGTTCACTGTCGGGCTGGAGGAGACGAACACGTCGGCGCGGCGCAGCTTTCCCTTGATCTGGTTGGCGAGCGCCTTGGAGCCGCCGAAGAAGCCCTCGAACGTGTCGCCGCTCGCGCGGTTGAAGGCGGGGCCGATTGCGTGCTCCATCATCGCCACCAGCGAGCCGGCGTAGAGCACGCGTACCGGCTGGCCGGCCCGCGCCGCCGGGGCGCCGAGCAGCAGGGCAAGGGCGGCGAGCAGGGCAGGGCGACGGCGCATGACGGCTCCTCGTGATGTACCGGCCACACCGTCATGCTGGGGAAGGCCGGGCATCCACGACTTCGGTCCCACGAAGACGTGGATGGTCGGCCTCCGCCGACCATGACGATGATGGCAGGCGCTATAGCTCGTCGGATATAGCGCGGAGGCCGTGCGCGGTCAAAGCGGGCGTTTGCTATGCTCGGCGGAATGACGCGGACCACGCCCGATACGGTGCGGCTGACGCTGCGGCTCGACCTCGGCGGGCGCCGGATGCTGGGGCATGGCAAGGTGCAGTTGCTGGAGGGGATCGCGGCGGAGGGGTCGATCGCGGCGGCGGGGCGGGCGATGGGGATGTCGTATCGGCGCGCGTGGCGGCTGGTGGAGAGCCTGAACGCCGATCTCGGCGCGCCGGTGGTGGTGGCGCGGCCGGGCGGGCGGCGCGGCGGCGGGGCGGCGCTGACGCCGCTGGGTGCGGAGGTCGTCGCCCGCTATCGCGCGATCGAGGCCCGCGCCACGGCGGCGGCCGAGTGCGATGTGCGGGCGCTGATCAAGGCGCTGGGCTGACGAAACGGGGTCTGGGGCCTACGGCCCCAGCGGGTCCAGGGCAGCGCCCTGGCCTTTGCTCTGACCCACGGCCCGTTGGTTGCCGCGGATGGCGGGGCCGACTATGCCGGCCGCCATGCCCGAGACCGCTGACGCCGCCGCCGCCGCCCCCGCCCGCCCGCGCCGCCGCCCCGCCGCTTCGAGACCAGCCACGAAGGCAGCTTCGGCGGCCAGCGCGTCGCCTATCGCTGCGTCGCCGGCGAGACCCGGCTGCCCGATGCCGAGGGCAACCCGCGCGCCTCGATCTTCTCCTTCGCCTATCTCGCCGAGAGCGAGCGGCCGCGAAGCCCGCCCGGTGATTTTCGCGTTCAACGGCGGCCCCGGCTCGGCCTCGCTCTGGCTGCACATGGGGGCGATGGGGCCGCAGCGCGTCGTCGTGCCGCCCGACGCGCAGCCGCGCCGGCGCCGGGCCGTACCGCGTGGCCGACAACCCGCTCTGCCTGCTCGATCGTGCCGACCTCGTGTTCATCGACCCGCCGGGCACCGGGTTTTCGCGCACGATGGGGACGATGAAGCCCGAGGAGGCGTGGGGCGTCGAGCAGGATGCCGAGCTGGTCGCCGAGTTCATCAAGGCGTGGCTGTCGACCAACCGCCGCTGGGCCTCGCCGCGCTTCCTCTGCGGCGAGAGCTACGGCACCACGCGCGCGGTCGTCGGTCGCGGGCAAGCTGCCGGCCAGCTCGCGGCGATGGCGTTCAACGGCGTGGTGCTGATCTCCGCGATCCTCGATTTCCACACCGCCCGCTTCGAGCGCGGCAACCCGCTGCCCGATGCCTGCTTCCTGCCCACCTACGCGATGACCGCGCGCCATCATGGGCTGGTCGAGGCGCCGGATCGCGACGCCTTCCTCGAGCACGCGCGCCGCTTCGCCGCCGAGCGCTACCTGCCGGCGCTGTTCGCCGGCAGCCGGCTGCCGGAGGCCGAGCGCGCCCGCGTGCTCGCGGAGACCGCGCGGCTGACCGGGCTTTCGCCCCGAGTGGCTCGCGCGCACGCGCCTGCGCATCGATCCCGCGCGGTTCCGCAAGGAGATTGCTGCGCGCGCGCGGGCTGACCGTGGGACGGTTCGACACGCGCTACACCGGCGCCGATTACGACGACGCCGGCGAGATGCCGGACAGCGATGCCAGCGCCTACGCGATCGACGCCGCCTATGTCAGCGCGATCCACGACCACATGACGCGCGCGCTCGGGATCGACTGGGACCGGCCCTATGCGACGTTCAATCGCGACGCGCTGAACAAGTGGGACTGGCAGGGGCCGAAGAAGGACGACCAGCCGCGCTGGCCCGGCTACGTCAACGTCGCGCCAACGCTCGGGCGGCTGCTGCGCGAGAACCCGCGCCTGCGTGTGCTGATCGCGAACGGCCTCTATGACCTCGCGACCCCGTTCGGTGCCGTCGAGACCACGATCGCCGGCAACGGCATCGACGCGGCGCGCATCCGCATGGACATACTACGAGGCCGGGCACATGATGTACCTGGACGAACCCTCGCTGGCGGCGCTGATGGGCGACATCCGCGCAATGATTGCCGCGGCATTGGGTACAGCGCCTTGTTGATGTCGCAGCCGACGTGTTCCATTTCCGGCCGCGCCGGGCGTGCCCGGCCGCGTTCGGAAACGTGTCCGGAGGAAGATCCTATGTCGAGTGCCCGTCTTTCGCATGTCCGTCTTGCCCTGCTCGCCGGCGTCTTTTCGCTCGCCGGCGGCGCCGCCTTCGCCCAGACGCCGATTTCCTGCCGCGCCGCACTCGACGGCGCGCAGGAAGTGCCGCCGCACGCCGGCATCCGGCACCGGGCTGCTGATCGCCTCGGTCGATCCGAAGACCCATTCGATGAGCTTCTCGGTGAACTACCAGAACCTCAGCGGCCCGGCGACGGCCGCGCATTTCCACGGCCCGGCCGCGCAGGGCCAGAACGCCGGCGTGGTCGTCGGCTTGCACGGGTCGCTCGCCAGCCCGATCCAGAGCACCGCCGTGCTGACGCCGGAGCAGATCGTCCAGCTCGAGGCCGGCAAGTGGTATTTCAACATCCACACCAAAGCGAACCCCGGCGGCGAGATCCGCGGCCAGGTGATCTGCACCCAGTAGCCCCAGGCGCCGCCGCCCGTCGCCCGGCGATGGCCGTCTCCTGCCTTTCGGTCTGCGAGGCGCGAGTCGTGGAGGACGGCCTCGCCGGCCATGACGAAACAGAGCGCCGACCAGACCGCGGCGGTACGGCGGCGGCGGGTAGCCGGCATAGCCGCGATAGGCGTGCTGCGCCCGCGTCTGCCCGAGGATCGCCCAGAACAGGCACAGCACCCAGCCGATCATGGTCCAGCCGAACAGCAGGTTGACCCAGAACAGGCCGCCGCCGCTGGCGACGTCGCGGGAGCGCGCGATGATCGTCGGCAGGAAGTAGATCGCCGCCCAGATCGCGACCGCGATCAGCATGGAGCGAAGCCCATGAACCCGAACAGCCCGAACGGGTGCCAGAACGGAATGCCAGAACGGGTGCCAGTACATCATGTGATGGTAGTACATCGCCGCCTCCTCCGGCACGCGTCAAGAATCGTGCGTGTCGCGCACGGTTTCAAGCGGGCGCCTACTCGGCCGCGAGCGCCGGCCGCGCCTCGCAGCCGGCGCAACGCGCGGTCGACCCATTGCACGGTCAGCTTCTCGGCCAGGCTGTTCTGCCCGAGCCGCTCGTGCAAGCGCGGAAAAGTCCACCCAGTCGAGCGCCTGGTCCTGGTTGAAGCAGGAGAACACGACGCGCCGCTCGCCGGTCGCGGGATCGACCTGCGGCTGCAGACACTGCGCGCAGACCTCCTTCATCATGCACTGCATCGGCGAGTTGATCGAGCCGATCGCGGTGTGGCCCGGGCGCAGGAAGGGGGCCAGCAGCGGCGTGCCGGGCCGCCGCCGACCGCCTGCATCATGCGGTCCGAGCCGATCGACGATGATGCTGGGCGACCTCGCCGAACGGCATCGCCTGCGCGCCGAGCCGGCCGTCGGCGTAGGCCTCCATGCCCTGCGACGATGTTGCCGACGAAGCTGCGGTCCTGCGGCGCGGCCGGGCGTGAAGCCGGGCGCCTCGTCGCAGCACCAGACGATCGCGTCGGCCGCGCGCTCGATCTCCTCGACCTTGTAGCGGTCGATCATGCGCTTGTAGCCGGCGAAATAGAGCACGCGCGAACCCGCCGCCCGCAGCGCCGCGCCGATCGAGAACAGCACCGCGTTGCCCAGGCCGCCGCCGACCAGGGCGACCGTGCTGCCCTGCGGCGATGTGCGGTGGGCGTGCCGGTCGGCCCCATCAGCACGACCGGCTCGCCCGGCCGGAGCAGGGCGCAGAGATCGGAGCTGCCGCCCATCTCGAGCACGATCACCGAGACGAGGCCGCGCGCCGGATCGGTCCAGGCGCCGGTCATCGCCAGGCCCTCCATCGCCAGCACGGTCTCGCCGCCGGCGCTCGCGCAGGCGGGCGGCGTGCGCCTCGAAGTTCTGCAGGCGGAAGAACTGGCCGGGGCGGAAGGCGCGCGCGGCGGCCGGCGCCTCGATCACCACCTCGACGATGTTCGGCGTCAGGCGGTGCACGTCATGGACGCGCGCGGCGAAAGCGCGTCGCGGCAGGCGGCGATCAGGTCGGCATCGCGTCGCCGGCGGCCGGGCCGCGAGCGCCGCGCGAGACGATCGGGTAGCCGCGCTTGGCGCTGCCCATCGCCTTGACGACGTTGCCGAAGAAGCTCGGGTGCAGATCGCCGAAGAAGCTCAGGAAGCGGCCGTCCGGCATACGGTGCATCAGCACCTCGGCGCGCGCCGGCTTGGCGAGGCCGCGCGGCGGCTGCGACGCGGGCGCCCGCCTCGTCGATCGCCTGGAAGTAGCGGCCGTCGAGCGCGATGCGGCCGTCCTCGCGGGCGAGCACGGTGTTCGGCTGCGTGCCGGCCGCGACCAGCACCGCGCGCGCCGGCAGCACCGCCTCCGACCCGTCGGCGCGGGAGAGGCGCAGGCGCCGCGGCGTGGCCGTGCGCGTCGGTCTCGACCGCGAGCGGGGCGAGGCCCTCGGCGAAGCGGACGCCCTCCTCCAGCGCCTTCGCCACCTCCTCGTGGTTGAGCGTGTAGGAGGGGCTGTCGAGCAGGCGGCGGCGATAGGCGATCGTGGCGCCGCCCCAGCCATCGAGCAGTGTTGCCGAACGCGCGGCGCGCGGCCCTCGGCGGCGGCGCGCGTCGCGCTCGGCGGCGATCGCGGCGGCGTGGGCGAGGAACTCGCCGGCGATCTGCGCGTCTCCTCCTCGGTCCAGCCGAGCGCGCACGGCGTGCTCGCCGCGCTCGGCGACGAGCGTGCGATGGCGGGCGGCGAAGGTCCTCGACCTGGCGGACGTAGTAGGCGAGGCTCTCGGTCGCGGTGTCGATCGCGGTCAGGCCGCCGCCGATGACGACGACCGGCAGGCGCAGTTGCAGGTTGGCGATGCTGCTGCGCTTGGCCGCGCCGGTCAGTTGCAGCGCCATCAGGAAGTCGGACGCCTGCGCGCACGCCGCGGGCGAGGGCGTTGGGGATGTCGAGCACGGTCGGCCGGCCGGCGCCCATGCAGAGCGCCACGTGGTCGAAGCCCATCGCCAGCGCGTCGTCGATCGTGACCGTGGCACCGCCGCCGAAGCGCACGCCGCCGAACGCGGCGAAGTCGCGCGCGCCGCTCCAGCAGCAGCCGCACGAGCTTGAGGTAGTTCTTGTTCCAGCGCACGGTGATGCCGTACTCGGCGACGCCGCCGAAGCCCGCCATCGCGCGCTCGTCGAGGTTCTCCATAGAGGGTCGCGACGTCGCGCACCGGCGCGCGCGGATCGAAGCCGAGCGGCTCGATCTTCAGCCCGTCGATCGCGACGACGGTGTGGCCGTCGTTCAGCAGGTGGTGCGCGAGCGTGAAGCCGGCCGGGCCGAGGCCGACGACCAGCACGCTGCGCCCCGAGGGCGGGCGCGGCAGCGGGCGGCGGATGTCGAGCGGGTTCCAGCGCGTCAGCAGCGCGTAGATCTCGAAGCCCCAGGGCAGCGCGAGCACGTCGCGCAGGATCGCGGTCTCGGCCTGCGGAATGTCGACCGGCTCCTGCTTCTGGTAGATGCAGGCCTTCATGCAGTCGTTGCAGATGCGGTGGCCGGTCGCCGCCATCATCGGGTTGTCGATCGCGATGGTCGCGAAGGCCGCGAGCGCAAAGCCCTGCGCGCGCAGCTCGTGCATCTCCGAGATGCGCTCCTCCAGCGGGCAGCCGGCCAGCGTGACGCCGAACGCCGATTTCTGGAACGCGCCGGTCTTGCGGTCGCGCAATCCCTTGGAGCAGGAATCCTTCGCCCTGGTGGTGGCACCAGATGCAGTAGTTCATCTGATCGAGCGCCTGCTGCGTCGGTCATGCCCGGATCGGTGAGCGCGAAGCCGTCGCGCGGCGCGCCAGTGCGTGCGGCGGCAGGCGCAGCATGGTCACGCCGTCGCGCTCGATCGTCTCGACCGGCACCAGGTGCTGCGGGTCGGTGCGGTGCGGCGTGTGGAACAGCGTGCCGCCGGCGTGGGCGGCCCGGCCGGCCTCGGTCAGCGTCGCCCAGGCGGCGTAGCGCATCGCGAGGTCGATCGCCTCGGGGTCGGTCTGCCATTGCTCGACCGCGCGCGCGAAGCCGAGTTCGGTGAGCGGGGCTGCCGAGCCGCGCCTCGATCGCGGCGCGGAGCGCCGGGCCGTCGAAGCCGGACGGGATCGGGGTAGGTCTTGACCGCCTGGCGCTGCACGAACAGGCGCTTGCAGGCGTGGATCGGGTCGAGCGCATGGGTGGCGGCGGCGATCGCCGCGACCTCGCGCCTCGATGCCGAACAGGCGGGCGACGAAGCCCTCCAGATGCGGGCCGAGGGCGAGCAGCAAGTCGGCCTCGTCCTTGGGGTCGAGCGCGTCGGGTGCGGCGCGGGCGGCGAGCAGGCGTGCGTGCAGGGCGGCATCCTCGGCGGCGAGGGCGGCGAGGAAGCGCCGGTCGAGGCGGATCAGCCCGTCGCGGTCGGCGAGGTCGGCGTGCGCGGGGCGGGGGCGTCCATTCCGTCTTGCATCGCTTCAGATGGCGTGCGGGAGGGCGGGCGCCATTGTCCCGCGGCGCGGCCCTCGCCTTCGCGATCGCGGGCGTTGCCACGGGCGCCAGCTGGTCCAGTGCGGCGCGGCTTCGGCTATCGTGGGTCGCACGAGGGAGGATCGAGGCGATGACCGACACCGGCTACGACGCGGCCTATGCCGCCTGGCGGCGCGACCCGAAGGGTGGTGGGAGCAGGCCGCCGGGCAGATCGACTGGGACCGGCGCTGGGACCGCGCCTTCGATCCCGGGCTCGGCGGCGTCTGGGGCGAGTGGTTCGCGGGCGGGGTGCTCAACACCTGCCACAACTGCCTCGACCGCCACGTGGCCGCCGGACGGGGCGAGCAGGCGGCGCTGATCTGGGACAGCGCGATGGAAAATCGCGTCGATCCGATCACCTATCGCGCGCTGCGGGACCGGGTGGCGCGGCTGGCCGGGGCGCTGGCGGCGCGCGGGATCGGGCGCGGCGACCGGGTGGTGATCTACATGCCGATGATCCCCTCTGCGGTCGTCGCCATGCTGGCCTGCGCGCGGCTCGGCGCGATCCACTCGGTCGTGTTCGGCGGCTTCGCGGCGGCGGAGCTGGCGAGCCGGATCGCGGACGCCAAGCCGCGCGCGATCCTCTCGGCCTCCTGCGGGCTGGAGCCGGGCCGCGTCGTCGCCTACAAGCCGCTGCTCGACGCCGCGATCGCGCTCAGCCCGCACAAGCCGGAGTTCTGCCTCATCGAGCAGCGGGCGGCGCTGCGGGCGGAGCTGGTGGCCGGACGCGACGAGGATTTCGCCGAGGCCGAGGCGGCGGGCGCGCCGCACGATTGCGTGCCGGTGGCGGCGACCGATCCGCTCTATATCATCTACACCTCGGGCACGACCGGGCGGCCGAAGGGGATCGTGCGCGACAATGGCGGCCACGCGGTCGCCCTCGTCAATTCGATGCGGATGGTCTTTGGCGTCGGACGCCGGCGACACGTTCTGGGCGGCCTCCGACATCGGCTGGGTGGTCGGGCATAGCTACATCGTCTATGCCCCGCTGCTCGCGGGCTGCACCTCGGTCCTGTACGAGGGCAAGCCGGTCGGCACGCCCGATGCCGGCGCCTACTGGCGGGTGTGCGCGCAGCACGGCGTGCGCGCGTTCTTCACCGCCCCCACCGGCCTGCGCGCGGTCAAGCAGCAGGACCCCGAGGGGGCGCAGATCGCGCGCCACGATCTCTCGAAGCTCGACACGCTGTTCCTGGCCGGCGAGCGCTGCGATCCGCCGACCGCGATCTGGATCGCCGGAGAAGCTCGGCAAGCCCGTGGTCGATCACTGGTGGCAGACCGAGACCGGATGGCCGATCACGGCGGGCTTTGCCGGGCTGGGCCTGTTCCCGTTCAAGCCGGGTACCACCGGACGGCCGGCTCCGGGCTACGAGCCTGCAGGTGCTCGACGATCAGGGCGCGGTGCTGCCGCGGGGGCAGACCGGCAATCTCGCGGTGCGCCTGCCGCTGCCGCCGGGCTGCGCGCCGACGCTGTGGCAGAACGCTGAGGGGTTCCGATCCAGCTACCTCGCCGACTTCCCGGGCTGGTATCGCACCGGCGATGCCGGCGTGATCGACGCCGATGGCGACGTGTCGGTGATGGGCCGCACCGACGACGTGATCAACGTCGCCGGCCATCGGCTTTCCACCGGGGCGATGGAGGGCGTGCTGGCGGCGCATCCGAATGTCGCGGAGTGCGCGGTGGTCGGGATGGCGGACGCGCTGAAGGGGCAGGTGCCGCTCGGGCTGGTGGTGCTGAAGGCGGGGGTGGGCCGGCCGGAGGCGGAGATCGCGGCGGAGCTGGTTGCCCTGGTGCGCGAGCGGATCGGGCCGGTGGCGGCGTTCCGCGACGCGCGCGTGGTGAAGCGGCTGCCGAAGACGCGCTCCGGCAAGATCCTGCGCAACGCGATCCGCCGGCTGGCGGACGGCGAGGCCGGGCCGGTGCCGGCGACGATCGAGGACCCGGCGGCGCTGGACGAGATCGCGGCGGCGCTCCGGCGGCGGGTGAGCTTGCGGGGAGGCGCGATTCCCCCCAACCCCCTCCCGCAAGGGGAGGGGACGTTCGGCGCCCTGCTCCCCCTCCCCTTGCGGGACGGGGCCGGGGGAGGGGTGGCGAGACCCGCCCGCCGGTCGCCGTCGGACGGGGCGGGCGGTCAGGCGCGAGGTTGCATCGCCTGCGTGGCCGCCACGATGGCGGGCACGGGTGACGAACTCATGATAGAGGGGGCACTGTCGCTCGCCCTCTTCGAGGACGGTGGCGATCCTCGCGAGTGCCGGTTGTCGTTGGCCGTGACAGTCTACGAGCGGCCCGAGGGGCACGAAGTGGATGCCGATGCTGCGCAGCAGCCGCATGAGGCTGCGCTCCATGACGGCGCACCAGTGGGTCAGGCCAAGTCTGAGGCTGAGGTGCAGCACGCCTTCCACGAGGGTCAGGAGCAGCAGCGAGTCGAGGCGTGGGTCGCCGCCGGCGCGCCGGTGCTTGGAGAGCACGAAACGGGAAATCTCGCCGGTGGCACCAAGCGGTATGGCGGCGAGGTGCTCGGGGTTGCAGACGTGCTGGATGGGCAGGCTGAGGGGGCGGTCCGTGGAGGACGGCACCAGACGCGCGGTGCCGATCAGCTCGCGATCCTGAAGGCGGCGGATCAGAAGGTGGTGCGACCAGGGATCGAACTCATCGATTTCGAGTTGGTTCTCGCATGGAAGTTCGTGGTGGCCTCGTTCAAGCACATAGACCTGATACCGGAGCCGGTGGGCCTCCCGGACCAGGGCTGGGGTATCGGCGAGTTCGACACGATAGGCCGTGCGAAGCGACGCGAGCAGAGTGGAAGCAGGCATCTGTCATCCCCCTTGGTTTGCCCGCTCACGAAAAATCGATCACGCCTACCTTGATATGTCATTGATTGCCTGGCTTGGATCAGGCAGGTTGTAGACCGACAGAGAGGCAGCCGTTCGAGGCTCGTGCGGTCCGTGGGACCGCGGCCGATGTGGCGCTGCGGGCAGGTGACATCGAGACGCATAGACCAGACGGCGCTCGAAGGACAGCCAGTTCTGACCGTGAAGTGTGGTCACGATGGCTGCGCGTGGCCCTTTCCGGCTGAGCAGCCTTATTTTTCAGACACATGGTGCTGTGGCGACGGTCCCGGAGGCGCTGCGTCCCAGAGAGGCGTTCGCGTTTGAAAACGCGGCTCTGTGATCGCATAGGCGAATAGATTGGGCGGGATATTAGCGCATCGCGAGTCAGGAAATGGAAGCGAAATCGAACTGACGGCCGCCGGAATGGCGTAAACGGCAGCACGAAGACAGGGCGGCACCTTGCGTGCCGCCCCTGGTCCACGCCTGAAAGGCTGACCTGGTCCCTGTGAGGTGAGCGTGACTGGCCTGGCTTAGCGCCGCTTGCGGCGGAAGGTCAGACCGAGGCCGAGCAGTCCCGCGCCGAGGATCGCCATCGAAGCCGGCTCGGGACGGGGGTGGCTGCCGGGAATGATATTCTCGACGAGACTGGAGCTCAGCGCGATATTGTAAATCAGTCCGCATAGGCCAGGATCGGGGTAGTAAACGTGACCGTCAAAGCTGCGAGACGCTGTTCGTCGGCGGCACGCCGAACTGCGAGGAGATCGGCTGGTTCAGCGCACCGGGCGCATAGGTTCGCAGGAAGCGGTGTGCTCGACCCGTGGCGTGATCGAGAACGTGTTGCCGATGGTGGCGGTTGCCGTCTCCTTGGCGCTGGCGGCCGTCGAGGCGGTCAGCGCAGTAGGCGTCGGTGAAGCTCAGCACGAGCGGCTTGCCGGTCCCCGTCACCTTGAAGGTGATCGTCGCGGCGTTGTTCGCCACCGAGTTGCCGACCGCGCCGCCGAAGCCCTCGGCGACGTTGCTCACGCTCGCCGCCGGTGGAGGCGCTGCCGGCGCCGATCGCGGCGTCCGCCCGCGTGCCGGTGAAGTTGCCCGGCACCGACCGGCGTGAAGCTGGCCGGCGGCGTGGGACCGGGGCCGGAATAGGCCTGAGTGATGGTATTCGCGCTGCCGACGGCGCGTCGTGCTGTGGTCGCCGGACAGCCCGTTGGCGCCGAATAGCGCGGAGTCGCGTGATATTCGTCGTCGGCACTGGCAAGGTGGGCGGGAGCGGCGTGCCGTCGGCGATGGTGAACTGTCAGGCCGGTGATCTGGTTGTCGGCGAACGCGTAAGGGGTCGCGTGCGCCACCGAGGGCGCGATCGCCATGGCGGCCGGGAACAGCACGGCGGCGCTGGCGAGCAGTTTTCGAGTTGTGTTCATCGAAGCGAACTCCACGGGAAACTAACTTTTGCTAGCAACATGCGTGCCAGTCTCTAAGCCATTGAAGCGGGCCTACACGCTGGCGTGAACGCGTACGAGTGTAAATTCCGCCGACAAAATCGGCCTCTTGCCGGCGCGCAATTGCCCGAAAGCGGCTGCCGGAAGCAGGCGTTTTGCCCGGGCGCCTGACGAGCGCGCGCGGCGCCGCACCGCCACGGCGCGCTGCTGCCCCGCCAGCCCGCGCCGGGGCGCCCCGATCACCCCCGCATTTCCGGGTCCCACGGGCGCGTTCGGCGGCGGCTGCACAATTCCGTGATGGGCAGCCCTCAGACGCGGGCGTAAACATTTCCGACGGACGAGGGTATGAAGCACGGATCAGGCAGCACGACGCGCCTCGGCGCAGCGGCGGCGGCCGGCACCGACCCGCTGCGCGACGCGCACAGAGGCGGTGCGGCGCGCGCGCGAACAGGTGGTGTGCGGGCAGCAAGGCGCCGAGGCCGAGCTGGTACGCGCGCTCGGCCTGCTGTCCGACCGCCTGGCCGCGGCAGGGCAGTTCCCGCAAGCCGCCATCCATGCCGCCGAGCGGGTCGAGCTGCTGCGGGGAATGGCCGGCAAGACCCGGGTGTGCGACGACGAGATCTGGCTGCGGCGCTGCATGATCTCGCTGCCCGTCAGGTCGCGGCCCGGGAGCCGCGCGCGGCGCAGCAAACGCGGGCGATCGCGCTCACGCTGTGGCTGCGCCTCGCGGCAGCGGACAGCGCGCGCTGGTCGCCCACCCTGTTCGCGCGGATGACCCAGTACGCCGATTTCAACGCCCGGATCGGCGAGCGTGCGGAACAACTCCGGCTGCTGCGCGACGCCGCCGCGGTGGCGCGCGGCCTCGTCCGGCTCGATCGGCGGCGCTACCGCCCGGTGCTGCGACAGGCGCTGCGCAAGCTCGCGCGAGAGCTTGCCTATCTGGTTCCGACCGCGGACGAAGCCTCCGAAGCGCGAGCGCTTCGCCGCGAGGCGCGAGGACTGACGCTGGTGGTCTGGCGCGACCGGCTGCGGCCGTGGTGATGCCGCGCTGCTTCGGCAGAATGGGATGGATCGGCTGCCTCGCGCTTTTGGGGATGGCAGCGGGCGCGGACGCGTCAGCCGGCTCCCGGCTCGCCTGGGGAAGCCTGCTGTCGTGGCAGGTCACCGCCGCGACGCCGGCCCCGCCCGCGCTCGCCGCGGTGCTGCGCCGCGCGCAAGGGGCGCTCGACGCGACCATCGAACCGGCCGCGGCGCTGCATCTGGCAGGGACGCTCAACCGCGATCCGGCGCACCAGGCATCCGACCGCGCCAAGGCGAGTTTTCCGCTCATTTTCGATTTCGCGGTGTGCGCGCGGACCGCGGCCGAGCCGCTGCGCGGCCGGTGCCTGGACAAGGCGAAATCCGCCCTGCTCGCCTGGGCGCGCGCCTATCGGCCGAGCGGCAACCCGATCGACGAGCGCTTCTTCGTCCCGATGCTGCAGGCGGTCGATCTGCTGGTCCCGGTGCTGCCGCCGGCGCCGGCGGAACGGCTGCTCGCCTGGACGCGCGCCTTCGCCACCGCGGGTGACGCGTTCTATGCCCGCCGGCCGGCGAATGACACGGCGCGGTCCAACAACTGGATGGCGGCGCGGCTGCTGGTGCGCGCGCTGGTGGCGACGATCTGCGATGATCCGGCATTGCAGGCCGGCACGCGGGATCGGCTCGACGCCTTCGTCTCGCGCAATTTCGTGCCCGACGGGCGTGGCCGGATCGACGGCGCGACCTTCGACTTCATGCAGCGGGACGCGCTCGAATACCACATCACCGACCTGTGGTTTTTGACCCAGATCGCGCTGTTCACCCCGGCGGTCGTGACACCCCGCGCGCGGGCGCTGATCCTTGACGGCTTGCTGTTCCTCAAGCCGTTCTATCTCGGCGAGCGCCAGCATGTGGAGTTTTTGCACACCACGGTCGCGTTCGACGTGAAGCGGCGGGACGAGGACACGAACAATCCTGCGTTCAAGAACCGGCCGTGGGATCCGGCGCAGGCGCGCCCGCTGCTGCGCCTGGCGAGGCTGGCCTTCCCGGAGGTGCGCCCCTGGACCGAGGATGTCGTCGATGGACGCTATGACGAGCGGATCAGCCTGCTGGCGGCCGCCTTCGGCGAGCCGGGTTTGTGACACGCTTTCGGGTACAGCGACAACTTCCGGTATGCGCGCCGATGCTCGTGCGCGCCGTATCCGATCTCGATCTTCCGGTATCCCGGGTCATTGTCGAGGAACAGGTCGCAGACGAGCTTCACATGGCAGGTCGTGATCTGCTCGTCCGTGTATTGATCCCGAAGTCGGGCTTGACCTCGGGATTCGCGGTCGGCGAGACCGCAAACGACCAGTCGTAATCGTCGAACAGCACAATTCCCTCCGGGCGCGCATCTGACGATGGAACCCGAGCCCGGCAACCAGCGGCGCATGGGGTTCATGTTGACCGGGCTTGATGTGATCCCCGGCGCCGCATGACCGGCTCTATGAATGTCCCGCCGCGCTGACGCCGATAGATTGTCGCTGAACCTGCAGTATCTGGCGCGGTGGATGAGTCTGAACGCGGGCAGGCCAGGATGCCGTGGGCACGTCGCTGGCGCACGCGGACGCATGGACAATTGCCGGCGTGCCAGGGCCGCCGTGGTCACGTGGGATTTGACGCACAACCCGGTTGGCCGGGCGCATGTGCTCTACCGGCTGCTGGAGGCGCGGTGGGAGGTCGAACTCATCGGCCCGATGTGGCCGCGCTTCGGCCACGAACTCTGGCCGCCGATCCGCGACGAGGGCCTGCGCGTGCGCAGCTTCGTGGCCACCGACCTCGTTGACGTGTGGACGCACGGCGCCGCGCTGGCACTCGCCGGAAACTTCGATCTGATCGTCATCTGCAAGGGCCGCTTGCCCGGAATGCTGCTCGGCCTGCTGCTCGCCGAGCAGAGCCGCTGCCCGGTGATCCTCGACATCGACGAGGACGAGCGGGCGTTCGATACGCAGCCGAGCGCTGGCCCTCCGGCGGGGACCCTGCTCGCCGAGCCGTTCGGCCAGTACGGCACCCGGCTCGCGATGCGATACTGGCCGCTGGCGGACGCGCTCACCGTGTCCAACCCGGTGCTGCAAAACCGGTTCGGCGGCCGGATCGTGCGCCACGCCCGCGACGAGGGCAGCCCGGTCAGCGAACGCGCGCCGGCACGCCAGCGGCTCGGCTTCGCGGACGACGATCTGGTGATCGCCTTCGTCGGCACCGCGCGAGCGCACAAGGGGCTGGATCGCGTGCTGGCGGCGATCGAGGCGATCGGCGACCCGCGCATCAAGCTGCTGTTCGCAGGCGTGGTCACCGACCCGGCGACGCGCGAGCGGCTGCGCCGGATCGGGGCCGACCAGGTTCGCGTCGTGGACAAGCGTCGGCATCGCGGAGATCGGCAAATATCTCGCCGCGGCCGACCTCGTGCCGATCCTGCAGAACCCGGACGCCGCGGTGTCGCAGACCCAGATTCCGGCGCGGCTGAGCGATGCCTTGCAGCACGGTATCCCGGTGCTGGCCGCCGACGTGCCGCCGCTGCGCGACCTGCACGCACAGCGGCCATCCAGAAGGTCGGACCGGACGGGCTGGAAGCGACCTTGCGGCGGATGCTGGCCGCCGGCCCCGCGCCACCCGAGCGGGATCGGCTGCGGCGCGTGTTCGAGGACGAGTTCAGCAACGCGGTCAACCGGGTGCGGCTCGAGGCGGCGATCGCAGAGGCGAAGCGAAGCAGCAATCCGTTCGTGGCCCGCGCGTCGGAAGCGCTCAAGGAGCTGCGTGCCGCGACCCGGGAGGCGGTCCGCGCGCGCAACGCGAACGCCGCCGCGCGGGCACTCGGCCACGCGCCCGCGGCGGCGCCGATACCTACGACATCGCGATGTTCTGGAAGCAGAACGACAGCCGATTGTTCGGCCGCCGGTCGGACATGGTGGCGAAATACCTGCTGCCTCTCCGGCCGGGTCCGGCGCATCGTGCAGTTCGACCAGCGCGTCGTCGATGGACGATCTGCGCCGGATGGCGGCGGCTGAGGAGGAGCGCCGGCCCACGCTCGGCGCGATGGCGTGCCAGACCACGATCGCGGCCGCGCTGGGCCTGGCCGACGAGCCGGGCCTCGCACGCCGGCTGTTCGTGACCGACGGCCAGGGCACGCGCCCGACGCTCGGCGGCCGGCCTGCCGAGCCGGTCGAGGATTTTGCCGCGCACGTGGCCGCGTCGCTCGCCGAGAACCAGATGGACCCGGCGCGGACGATCGCATGGGGCTTTCCGGTGGTCTGGGGCTTCGCCGATATGGTGCGCCGGCTCGGGTTCCGCGCGGTGGTGGTCGATCTGGTCGATGATCAGCGCGCCTGGCAGATGAGCGATAGGCTGCGGCAGGAGATCGAGGCGGAATATGCCGAGTCGCTGAAGATCGCCGATGTCGTGCTGACGAATTGCACCGGCAATGAGGCACGGTTCCGGCCGCTGCGATCCGATATTCAGGTGATCCCGAACGGCGCCGAGATCGAATGGCACGTGGAGACGATGCCGGTGCCGGAGGTGCTGGCGGGGATCGCGCGCGCCGGTCATCGGCTATGTCGGCAATCTGCGCGACCGCATCGATTGGGAGATCATCGGGCAGGTGGCGCGTGCGCGGCCCGATTGGAGCGTCGTGCTGATCGGGCCGCAGGCGGATGACGCGGCGGCGGCCCCGGACCCAAGGCTGCCGCCGAACCTGCATCTGCCCGGTCCGGTCCCCTACGAGGTGGCACGCGCCTGCCTGCGGCATTTCGACGTCGGGATCGTGCCGCATCTGCGCTGCGCGATGACCGAGTTGATGAACCCGCTGAAAATCTATAACTATCTGGCGGCCGGGCTGCCCGTGGTGGTAACGGCGATCCCGAACCTGGAGGGACTGGCCGACCTGATCACGATCGCGCCGGACGCAGACAGTTTCGTGGCGGCGATTGCCGGCGCGCTCGGTGGCGGGCGCGAGGACCGCGCCCCCGCCGATCGCGTGCAGGAATTCGCCTGGCCGCGGCGCATCGAGGCGATGCTGCAATCGGTGGACGAGTTCCTGCGCGTGCGTGCGCTGCCGGCCTGACCGCCGCCGGAATGTGCCGACGGCCCAATCGATCGCCTCTCGTCGCGCGACAGGCCCCCTCCCCTTGCGGGAGGGGGTTGGGGGAGAGGTGTCACGGGACGGGCCGAGATCGGTCAGCGACAAAGGACGCCGGCTCACGCCCTCTCGGCGGCGAGGCGCAACTGCGCTTCTTGCAGCGCGTCGAGCCGGCGGTGCGCCGCGTCATGGAACAGGCGCGCCGCGGCGGGCGGCGGGTCAAGCCGGAGCACGTCGTACATCTCGGGACCGTAGGCGCTGAGATCGGCCTCAGTCACCGTGCCGTCGTCGCGCCGGCGGATCAGCGCCGAGCGTTGCCAGGAATGACCATGCGGATCGCCGCCGGAGCTGGGCGGCGGCGTCCGGCCAAGACGCCGACGCCCCGCGCGCCATGCGCTTCGGCCCATGACGAGGCCATCCGCCGCCACCGCCAGGCCGCGCAGATAGCCGCCGATCCGCAGGCGCGTCGATACCGCCGCCCGTGCGGCGCAAGATGTCGCCCGTTGCCGAGCAGAGCACGTGCAACGTGGCGCCCCGCATCTGGGGGGAATGCGGCTCCGCCAGCGCCTCGGCCAGGATGTCGCCGCGTTCGACGTCGAACACGCGGCCCCGCTACCCGCGCGCCGCCCGGATCGAGCGGTCCGAACATGCTGACCACCGGCCGCCCCTCCCAGAGCGTCACGCCGTTGAGGTGAACGACGTCGTGCTCGGCCTCGTGGGCGGCGAACACGCAGCGCTCGACGCCGTTGCGCAAATCCACGGCGAACAGCCGGTTGCTGGCAGCGCAGGCGACCAGCGCCTCCTGCCCGCGCACCGCGACCGAATGCGGGTCCCGGATGCGCGTGAGCAGATAAGTGTGCCGCGCCCGCAAGTCGCGGTCGAGCCGAGACCAGGCGCGGCACCCGCGACTGGAGGCAGACGAGCACGCCGTCGCGGACGCAAGCGAGGCCGGTCGCACCGGTATCGGCGTCGGGGAGCACGAAGTCGTCGCAGTCCAGCCACGCGAACCCGGTGAAATCGTCGCGGACCACGCCGAGGCAGTAGCGCGAGCACCAAATCCCCAGATTGCAGAAGCTGATCAGGAACACGGGCGCTGGGAGAGGAATGTCAGCACCCTGCGGCACACGCGGATCGGCACTGCGGTACGGCACCGCGCGCGTCGGCAGACCCAGGTGATCGAGTTGCCGCAACATGTCGGCGCCGAACTCGGTATAGACCAGCGATCGCCCACTCATGCCGTCGCCGTGGAAGATGTCCGGCAAGAGCGGGCGGTCCTCGGGGCCGGAAGTGTCCACGCGGGCCACCGTCAGCGCCGGCATCGGATCGGCGAGCGGGATGCTGAACAGATGATGACCGCCCGGCTTGAGGATACGCCCGATCTCGGCGAACGCCGTGAACGGCCTGCGGATATGCTCGAAGATGTCGGAGGAGACGACAAGATCGAAGCTCTGGTCGGGGAAGCTGGTGGCCATCAAATCCTGGCACTCCAGCCCGTCCGGCTGCTCGCCGCTTGGTATCCCCGGCCGGTAGCACGATTGGACGTAGCGTCCGGCCTGCGACAGATAGGGGCGCAGCGGCCCCGACACGCCGGGCTGGCCCACCGAGCGCGTTCGCAGCCACGACCCCGCGGCCAACTGCCGCAGGCTGTCGCAGCCTGCGCCGGCGATCTCGTGCAGCTGAGCAGCGTCTGCAGCCCGAAGCGTTCCGCTAATCCCTCGACGATGGTCTCGATCGTGCATCCGGCCTCCCGCGACGGAACCGAAGCCGCTTGAAGGCGGCGGTTCCCGATCCTACGGTGGTTGCACAATGGAAGTGAACAGCCGGCGTGAAACTGACCGCGGATCAGTCGCGCCCGCTCGGCCAGGCAGCACTGACCTCGCGGCCATCGCCGGCGACGCGAGCCGTCCGGCAGCGAAGCGCCTGGCCGCCTGCGATCGGCTGGTCCGCGCCGGGCGTTTCGTCGAGGCGGAGCAGGTGCTGGAGGGACTGGCACGGCTGCCCGAGCACAGCCGCCATGCGCGACGCCTGATCGCCGCCGGCCGCCATATCATCCGCTGGCTGGCCCCGGACGGGCCGGACCGACTCTCCCGACTGAACGGGGCGGTCATGCGCCGCCATCCCGGTGCCCAGCGGACGCTGCTGGTCTTTACCGGCCAGGCGCGGCAGGTATGGGTGTCGATCAGCCTGTTCGATCGCTTCCTCCGGCAATTCCCGATCAACGCGATCTATCTGACCGAGGATAGCGGGTTTGCCTTCATGGACGGCATCGCAGGGTTCGGCGCCAGCTATCATGCGGCACTCGCGGGATTGCGCGCAGCGACGGAGGCGCTGGCGGCGCCCACTCTGTGCTGCCTCGGCACTTCGTCCGGCGGCGACGCAGCGCTGCGCTATGGCCTCGATCTCGGCGCCGAGAGGGTGCTGGCCTTCTCGCCCTATCTCGACATGCGCCGATCCGCCCTGTTCAACGAGCGCTTCCCGGCCATGGTGCTCGACATCTCCGTGCTGTATCGCCGCGCCGCCCGGATCCCGGAGGTGCGCATCGTGTTCGGGGCCGCGAACGCGGGGGATTGTGCCACCGCGCGGCCGGTTCGCCTCGTTTCCCGGAGCAACGCTGGACCCGGTTCCCGGCTACGAACGCCACGACGTCATCCCGAACTCATCGCGACCGGGCGGCTGCAACCGCTGCTCGCGGGATTGCTCGGCTGAAGGATGGACGGCGCCGGGATTCCATCGTTGACGTCCTGCGCCGGCGCGCGGAGCCATCCGGACCGGCCGTTCATGTCCTATCTCGCGCGCGGCGAGCGGCTGGGGGATCAGTCGAGCTACGCCGAGATGGACCGGGCCGCGCGAGCGGTCGCGCGGCGGCTGGGCGAGGCCGGCCTGGCGGTCGCCCGGTGCTGATCGCGCTGCCGTCGGCCTCGATTTCGTGCGCTGCTTCTTCGGCGCCCTCTATGCCGGCGCCTTCGCCGTTCCGGTGCCGCTGCCGCCCAGCGCCGAGCGCGGGACCGGATTCGCGCCATCGCCGCAAGCGCCGGCGCGGCCGCCGTGCTGATGGCCAAGAGCACGATCGACGACCCGAACGCGCGCGAAATAAGCGGCGAGCTGCCGGTCATCGCCGCCGAGGAGGCACTGGCGGGTCCCGCCGCCGAGCGGCCGCCGCAGGCCGATCCCGATGGGATCGCGTTCATCCAGTCCACTCGGGCTCGACAGGAAATCCCAAGGGTGTCGCCGTCACCCACCGCAACATCATGGCCAACCAGGCGATGATCCGGCGGCGTTCGGCAACGACGAAGCGAGCGTGGGCGTAAGCTGGCTGCCGTTGCACCACGACATGGGGCTGATCGGCTGCATCATCCAGCCGCTCTATCTCGGAGCGCGGACGGTGCTGATGTCGCCGCTCGCGTTCCTCCAGAGCCCGATGCGGTGGCTGCGCGCGATCGCGGAGCATGGCGCCACCAACAGCGGCTCGCCCAATTTCGGCTACGAGCTGTGCCTGCGCCAGATTTCGGACGCGCAGTGCCGGGGGCTCGATCTGTCGCGCTGGCGGCTCGCGTTCTGCGGCTCCGAGCCGGTGCGGCCCAGGACGATGGAGCGCTTCGCGGCCCGGTTCGCGCCGTTCGGCTTCGATCCCGCGTCACTCTATGCCTGCTACGGGCTGGCGGAGGCGACCCTGCTGGTCACCGGCGGGCGCGCCGGATCGGGCATCGCGCATCGCCGCGTGAACGGCATAGTGCAGGCGACGGTCTCCTGCGGCAGGCCCGCGCCGGGATGCGAGGTGAGTCGCGCTCGTCAAGCCCGACGGCGGCCTTCGCCGCCGCCGGCGAAACCGGCGAGATCTGCGTGCGCGGCGAGCATGTCGAGCCCGGGATCTCTGGTCCGCGCGCGACGGCGCGATCGTGGCCGATCCCGAGCGCCAGCGCACGATCGCGGGGTGCCGCTTCCTGCGCACCGGCGATCTCGGCAGCCTCGATCGAGGGCGAGCTTCACGTGGTCGGCCGGATCAAGGATATGCTGATCGTCCGTGGCATGAACCTCTATGCCGAGGATCTGGAGGAAACCGTCGCGCAACTGGCGGAGACCGCCGGCATCGCCGCGTCGGCGGCCTTCGGGGTGGAGACCGGATACGCGGAGCGGATGGTGCTGGTCTGCGAGCTGGAGCGGGAAGGGCGTGCCCGCCGATCCCGACCCGTACGCGATCTGGTGCGGCGGGTGGTTTCGGACGAGCATGGCGTGATGCCGGCGGACGTGGTGATCGCGGCGCCGGGGCCATCTCGCGCTCGTCCGGCGGCAAGGTGCAGCGCGCGGCGACGCGGGACCGCTATCTCGCGGGCGAGTTCGGGCCAGCGGGGGCGTTCTCTAGCCCGAATCCCGAGGAAGCGGTCGGCTGGTGACGGATGCGCAGACCCGGCTGGACTCGAGCGACGGCACGGGCCACCGGTCCACGATCGGCGACCGGCGGCTGGGTGTTGAGCCGCTACGCCGACTGCGCCGACCTGCTCGGCCGCTCTGGGCTGCAGGTCCTCGAAGTGGGCGCGCGGGTGATGCGGCTGGCGAGCGCGCGGGGCGCAGCTACGACAGCATCGCGACCTTGGTGGGGGCGATCCTGTTCTTCCGCAATCCGCCCTTTCACGACCAAGGGCGGCAATTCCTGCGGCAGTATCTGGCGGTGATTGCCGCTGCCCTGTCGCCGAACGCGATCGAGCGCTGGCAGCCGAACTGGTCGCTCGGGCCCCGCCGCCAGCACGATCGACGCGATGGCGGCGATCTGCGATCCGCTGCCCGAGCGGGTGATGGCGAACGCCCTCGGGCTCGACCAGAGACCATCGTGGAACTGCGCGGGCTCTCCCGCGGCGTCGCGACGTGTGGCAGCCGGGGTTGCCGTTGCGGGAGCTGGACCGGGTGCAGGCGCAGGCACAGCGGATCGAGGCGATCCTGCTCGCCGGATGTCGCAGGCGAGTGCCGCGCGGTCGGCGGGGCTGGCGCAGCTTCGCGACCTCGGCCGCGACGATAGGGCTGGATGACCGCACGCTCGCGGCCCTCGCGTTCTTCCTCATCCTGGGCGGGATGGAGACCACCTCGGCCTTGCTCGGCACCGCGATCGTCCTGCTGCTCGAACCGCGACCAGTTGGCGCGGCTGCGCGAGGATGCGAGGTGCATGAGCGGCTGCGTCAACGAGGCGATGCGCTACGCCGGTCCGCTTCGGGTGCTGAGTGCACGGGTGCCGGAGCAGCCGATCCGGATCGGTGGCACCGACATCCCGCCGGGCAGCTTCTTGGTTGCGGGCTATAGAGCAGGCCCACCATGACCCGGATGTGTATTATGACCATCCGGATCGTTTTCTATTGCGAAGTGGCGCGGGCCGCCGGTCCTGGGCTTCGGAACTGGCGGCCATTCATGCCTCGGCGCCGGCCTCGCCCGCCTGTAAACATCCGTGGCACTGCGCACGCTGTTCGCCGCCTGCGACGCCGAGCTGCTCGACAGCACGCCTGACTGGCAGAACCGACAGGGATTCCGCCGCCTCGACACGCTGCGGCTGCGCTTGCGGCCGGCTGGACGGAGATCGTCATGACCGCGACAAGGCCCCGCTCGATGCGACCACCGTCGCGATTGACTCGTGCGCTATGTTGGCGGGCTGCTGGACATGCCGGTTGCGACATTCCCGACCGCGGAGCCGTTCGAATCCTACGGTTCGAATCCGTCGAGGCGGTCATCAGGCCGGCGTGATGGAGGAGGAGTTCGGCGTCGAGCTGGAGCGGCAGCACTGCTGAGAATCCGAGCGTCGATGGCCTGTGCCAGAACGCTGGCCAGAGGCTCCAGCATCGTCGCCGGGTGAGGGCGGAGGTCCTCGTGGTGACCATCCCGGTGCGTCACACCCCTCCCCCAACCCCTCCCACAAGGGCTCATCGGCCTGCTCCCCCTCCCTTTGTGGGGAGGGGGCCGGGGGAAGGGGTCGATCCCGTCTGGCAGTTCGGCTCAGAGGCCGCATTGCCGAGATCAGCCTTTTGTCGTGGTTTGCTGCGAACCTGGCTTCCCTACGCATGGTGCGCGCGAAGAACTTCTCGCCTGCAGCACCTTGATGCCGGGCTGCCTCGGCCAGCGCTGAAGGGCTGTTCACGCAGCGCCTGCTCCGCGGCCGCCCGATCGCCGGGTCTTGATCAGCCGGCTGGATCTGTCCCGAGCGCTCGGGATGTCCTCCGCGCGGCGTCCAGTCCCTCCGCCGGCCGCATCGGAATTCCGTCACTTTGCGCCGCGTTGAGCCGAGCGCCGCCCGCGCGCGGCCGATCAGCGGCAGCAGGGCCCGCAGGTCCGGCCCGTGCTCCTCGCCGGTCAGCGCAAGCCGCAGCGGCAGGAACAGCGCCCGCCCGCGCCGGCCGGTCGCGCCGCCAGCGCCGTCGTCCAGCGCGCCAGACATCCTCGTCCCACGGCTCGGCCGGCAGCAGATCGGCGGCCTCGCGCAGGAAACCGCCCTCGCCCTCGATCACCGGCGGGACGATGGTGCCGGCGACCACCTCCCACCAGCCGCGCGCCTCGGTGAGCAGATCGAGATTGCCGCGCACCGCCCGCCAGAATGCCTCGGTGGCCCCACCGGCAGCCGGGCGGCGACGGCCTCGAAATCGAGCCCTTGCAGCACCCGCCGGTTCAGCGCCAGCAACTGGCCGATGTCGAACCGCGCGGCGCGGGCGAGAAGTGGCCGAAGTCGAAATCGCGCGCCAGCTCGTGCAGCGGCAGCGGCACCGGGTCGTCGGAGGTGCCGAGCCGCGCCAGATAGGCGGTGATCGCCGCCGGTTCGATCCCGTCGTGGCGCAGCCGGCGCAGCGAGGCGCCCTCCAGGCGCTTCGACAGCTTCTCGCCCGCCGTCGCCAGCAGCAGCGGCAGATGCGCGAGACGCAGCCGCGCCGGATCGCCGCCGAGCGCCGCTAGAGGTCGAGCTGCACGCCGGCGTTGGTCACGTGATCCTCGCCGCGGATCACGTGGGTGATCGCCGAAATCGAGATCGTCCACCGCCGAGGCGAAGGTGTAGGTGGGCGTGCCGTCGGCGCGCATCAGCACCGGATCGGAGATCGCCGCCAGCTTCACCTGGCGCGGCCCGAGCACCAGGTCGTCCCAAGCCACGCGCCATCCGACAGCCGGAAGCGCCAGTACGGCCGCTTGCCGCCGGCCTCGGCCGCCGCGCGCTGCTCGGGCGTGAGCTTCAGCATCGCGCGGTCATAGACCGGCGGCTAGGCCGCGGCGGCGGCGCTGGTCGCGCTTGGCGCGCAGTTCCTCCTCGCTCTCGAAGCACGGATACAGCCGGCCGGCTGCCTTCAGCCGTTCGGCGGCTTCGGCATAGCGGTCGAGCCGGTCCGACTGGCGGAAGTCTCGTCCCAGTCGAGCCCGAGCCAGCGCAGATCCTGGCCGATCGCCGCCTCCAGCTCGGTGCGCGGAGCTCGCGGTCGGTGTCGTCGATGCGCAGCAGGAAGGGCCGCCGTGCCGGCGGGCGAACAGCCAGTTGACCAGCGCCGTGCCGGGCGTTGCCGACATGCAGCAGCCCGGTCGGGGCTGGCGCGAAACGCAGCTTCAGGCGTCGTCGCCTCGGCCTCGTCGGTATCGTCGCGGCGCGGGTCGAGCGCGCGCCAGTCGCGTTCCTCCGGCCCCGCCGGGCGGTCGGCGAAATCGGCAGCTCGGCCGCCGACGCCAGCCATCCTCGCCGGCATCGACCACCTCGGCGTCCTCGCCGAAGGCGAACCAGGCATCCAGCACCTGCTTGCCGCTCATGCCCGGGGCCGGCAGCGCTCGACGCTGTCGCGGACATAGCGGCGGGCGAAGGCGTTGGCCTGCATCAGGGTCGGAAAGCCGCCGACCTCCTCGATGACATTGTCCTCGGACGCCGCCGGAGAGATCGAGGATGCGCACCCGCCAGCCGCCCTCGGGCGCGAACAGGGTGCCGAGCGGGTCGTCGCTCATCGCACCAGGTCGGTGAAGCCGTTGGTGATCGGGTAGCGGCGGTCGCGGCCGAAGGCGCGGGCGGTGATTTTCACGCCCGGCGGCGCCTGCCGGCGCTTGTATTCGGCGCGGTCGAGCATCCGCCAGACGCGCAGCACCGTCGCGCGGTCGAAGCCCGCCTCGACCATCGCATCGACCGATTTCTCGCCCTCGATCAGCCCGGCGAGGATGGCGTCGAGCACCTCATAGGGCGGCAGCGTGTCCTGGTCGGTCTGGTCGGGGCGCAGCTCGGCGGAGGGCGGCTTGGCGATGACGCGCGGCGGCATGACCGGACCCGCCGGGCCGCGCGCGCCCGGCGGGCGATGCGCGTTGCGCCAGCGGGCGAGCGCGAACACGGTGGTCTTGTACACGTCCTTCAGCACCGAATAGCCGCCGCACATGTCGCCGTAGAGCGTCGCGTAGCCGACCGACATCTCGCTCTTGTTGCCGGTGGTCAGCAGCATGTCGCCGAACTTGTTGGAGATCGCCATCAGGATCAGCCCGCGCGCGCGCGACTGGATGTTCTCCTCGGTGATGTCGGCCTGTCGTCCCTCGAACAGCGGCGCCAGCGCCCGGCCGAAGGCGGCGACCGGCTCGGTGATCGGCACCGTGTCGCAGCGTATGCCGAGCAGGCGCGCGCAGTCGGCCGCGTCCTCCAGGCTGGCCGTGCTGGTGTACTGGCTCGGCAGCATGACCGCGCGCACGCGATCCGCGCCCAGCGCATCGACCGCGACCGCGGCCGAGAGCGCGCTGTCGATGCCGCCCGAAAGCCCGAGCAGCACGCCCGGAAAGCCGTTCTTGCGCACGTAGTCGGCCAGCCCCAGCATCATGGAGCGCCAGATCAGGTCGAGCCGGTCCGGCTCCGGCGGCAGCGGCTGCGGCGCGCAGACCAGCCGGCCGTCCGCGCGGTGCCATTCGGTCAGCGCGCACCTGCTCCTCGAAGAACGGCATCTGCACGGCGAGCGAGCGGTCGGGGTTGAGCACGAAGCTCGCGCCGTCGAACACCAGCTCGTCCTGGCCGCACATCATCGCGCAGAACACGAAGGCGAGGCCGGTCTCGACCACGCGCGAGACGGCGAGCGGGATGCGGAGGTGCTGCTTGCCGCTCTCGAACGGCGAGCCGTTGATCGAGATCAGCACCTCCGCGCCGCTCTCGGCGAGCGTTTCGGAGACTGCGGGAACCACCAATCCTCGCAGATCATCAGGCCGAGGCGGAAGCCGCGGAACGGCACCGGGCCGGGGGCGGGGCCGGCATCGAACACGCGCTTCTCGTCGAACACGCCGTAATTGGGCAGCTCGTGCTTGGCGCGGCGCGCGGCGATGCGGCCGCCGTCGAGCAGGAACAGCGCGTTGTGCAGCCGCCGCCGTCGCGCCAGGGGCCGCCGACGACGAGCGCCGGGCCGCCATCGGCGGTCTCGGCGGCGAGCGCCGCGATGGCCGCCTCGCAATCGGCGACGAAGGCGGGCTTGCGGATCAGGTCCTCGGGCGGATAGCCGCTGATCGAGAGCTCGGGTGTCACGACGAGATCGGCGCCGAGCCGCGCGGCCTCCGCGCGCGCGGCGCGGATGCGGGCGACGTTGGCCTCGATCTGCCCGAGATGGGGGTTGATCTGGGCGAGCGCGATGCGAAGGGTGTCGCGAGCGGCGGGCATGGGGCGAAAGCTAGGGGCGGGGGAGGGGGCCCGTGCAATCGCGACGGCGCGGGGAACCTGGCCTGCACTCCGCAGATCCGTTCGAGGCGGGATGCGCACATCCTCCGAGCGATGGTCGCGCGCTTGCGCGCAGGCGAGGAGGAAATGGTGATCCATTTCGACGGCGTGGCACCCCTCCCCCAACCCCCTCCCGCAAGGGGAGGGGGCTTAGGGCGGTAACTCCCCCTGCCCTTGCGGGAGGGGGCCGGGGGGAGGGGGCGAGCAACGTCGGCGGCGCGCCGTGCTCGCCTTGGTGCCGGTGCTGGTGGCGGCCGCCCCGGCGCCCGCGCCGCCCACCCGGGCCGAAATCGTTGCATGCTCGCTTCCCACCACCCGCTCAATCTCGCTGGGCGCGCCTGGAAAAGACTCGATCTCAGCGGCCTCGACCTGCACGGCGCCAATCTCGCCGGCGCCGATCTGTTCAATGCCAATCTCTCTCGCGCGAACCTCTGCGGGCGCCAATCTCGCGAATGCGCGGCTCGATCTCGCCTGGATCATGCGGGCCGATTTCGCCGGCGCCAACCTCTCGGGTGCCAGCCTGCAAGGGCCGGTCGTGTTCCCCGGCCTGGAAATCGTCGCCGCCGACGCGCCCAATTTCGCGCACGCCAATTTCGCCGGCGCGCGCATCATCGCCCGCTTCAGCGACGGCGATCTGCGCGGCGCCAACTTCGCCGGCGCCAATCTCGGCGCCGATTTGCGCAACCAGTCGATGGGCCTGCTGCACACCGAGTTCATCGACGCCGACCTGCGCGGCGCCAGTTTCGCCGGCGCCAACCTCGCCTATGCCGATTTCAGCTTCGCCAAGATGCAGGGCGCCGATCTGCGCGGCGCGCATCTGCATCGCGCGAACTTCTCCGGCGCCGACCTCACCGGATGCCAACCTCACCGGCGCGGATGCGACCGAGGCCGATTTCGGCGGCGCGGTGCTGACCGGGGCGAAGGGGCTGGCGACGGTCACGGGCGTCAGGCTCAGGGCCCTGTCTCGTTGATCGGCGGCAGGCACGCGGCGGCGAACGCGGCGAAGGCGCGGGCGCGGTGGCTGATCGCGTGCTTGGCGTCGGGCGCCATCTCGCCGAAGCTCGTCGGTCCAGCCGTCGGGGACGAACATCGGGTCGTAGCCGAAACCCCGCTTCCCGCGCGGCGGCCAGACGGCCATGCCGTCGATGCGGCCCTCGAACACCTCCGCGTCGCCGTCCGGCCAGGCGAGGCAGAGCACCGAGACGAAATGCGCGCGCCGGTCGGGATTGCGGCCGATCAACTGGTTCACCCGGCGCATCGCATGCGCGAAATCCTTTTCCGGTCCGGCCCAGCGCGCCGAATGGACGCCCGGGCGCGCCGTCCGAGCGACCGCGACGCAGAAGCCGAAATCGTCGGCCAGCGCCGGCAGCCCGGACGCCCGCGCCGCCGCCAGCGCCTTGAGCCGCGCATTGCCGGCGAAACTGTCCTCGGTCTCCTCCGGCTCGGGCAGGCCGAGCGAGCGCGGCCGGACACGGCCACGAGGTGATACGGCTGCAGCAGGGCGGCGATCTCGGCGAGCTTGCCCGGGTTGTGGCTCGCCAGCACCAGCCGGCCGCCGGGCTCGAGCCGCCGCGCCATCAGCCGAGCGCCGCGCGCTGCATCGCGAACAGCCGCGCCGTGCCCTCCGCGGCGAGCGCCAGCAGCGCATCGAGGGCCGCGCGCGAGAACGGCGCGCGCTCGGCGGTCGCCTGCATCTCGACGATGCCGCCGGCATCGGTCAGCACGAAATTGGCGTCCGCCTCGGCGGAACTGTCCTCGTCGTAGTCGAGGTCGAGCACCGGCGCGCCGGCGACGATGCCGCAGGAGACCGCCGCCACCTGCCCGGTCAGCGGCACCGCGGCGATCACCTTCATCCGCACCAGATGGTCGAGCGCCAGCCGCAGCGCCACCCAGGCGCCGGTGATCGCGGCGCAGCGCGTGCCGCCATCGGCGTTGAGCACGTCGCAATCGAGCGTGATCGTCATCTCGCCGAGCGCGCGGCGGTCGACGACGGCGCGCAGGGAGCGGCCGATCAGGCGCTGGATCTCCTGCGTGCGGCCGGATTGCTTGCCGCGCGCGGCCTCGCGGTCGCCGCGGGTGTGGGTGGCGCGCGGCAGCATGCCGTATTCCGCGGTCACCCAGCCCTGGCCGGAATTGCGCAGGAACGCCGGCACGCGCGCCTCGACGCTGGCGGCGCACAGCACCTCGGTGCCGCCCATGCGGATCAGGCACGAGCCCTCGGCGTGGCGGGCGAAGCCGGGGGTGATGGAGACGTCGCGCAGCGCGTCGGCGGCGCGGCCGGAGGGGCGCATGGGAGATTCCTTGCGGATGGCGAGGCGGCGGACCTTAGCCGCGGGCGCGCGGCGTTGCGAGGCGGCCGAGGCAGCGCCACAATCGGATGCACGATGGACCAGCCCGCGCCCCCCCTGCCGCCCCGCCCCGCGCTGCCGCCCGGGCTCGACCCGCGCTCGGCGGCGATCCTGCGCGAGATCGTCGAGAGCTATCTCGAGACCGGCGAGCCGGTCGGCAGCCGCACGCTGTCGCGCCGCCTGCCGCTGGCGCTCGCCCGGCCACGATCCGCAACGTGATGGCGGACCTGACCGATAGCGGCCTGCTGTTCGCGCCGCACACCTCGGCCGGGCGGCTGCCGACCGAGCGCGGCCTGCGGCTGTTCGTCGACGGCCTGCTGCAATTCGGCGAGCTGGCCGAGGAGGACCGCGAGGCGATCGGCCGCGCGCTGGAGGCCAAGGGCCGCAGCCTCGAGGAGACGCTGGGCGAGGCCAGCACCATGCTCTCCGGCCTGTCCGCCGCGGCCGGCCTGGTGCTGGCGCCGAAGACCGAGGGCGCCGTGCGCCACATCGAGTTCGTCCCGCTCGGCCCGGGCCGGGCGCTGGTGATCCTGGTCTCGGCCGACGGGCAGGTCGAGAACCGGGTGATCGAGACGCCCGCCGGCCTGCCGCCCTCGGCGCTGGTGCAGGCGGGCAACTATCTCAATGCGCGCCTGTCGGGCCGCAGCCTGCCGGAGCTGCGGCGGATCGTCGCCGAGGACATGGCCGCGGCCCGCACCCAGCTCGACGCGCTCTCGGCGCAGGTGGTCGAGGCCGGGCTCGCCACCTGGTCGAGCGAGGGCCGCGCCGGCAGCCTGATCGTGCGCGGCCAGGCGCGGCTGCTCGCCGACGTCACGCAGATCGAGCGGCTGGGCGCGATCCAGATGCTGTTCGAGCGGCTGGAGACGCAGGAGACGATGCTGCGCCTGCTGGAACTGGCCGAGCAGTCGGACGGGGTGCGCATCTTCATCGGCGCCGAGAGCGGGCTGTTCGGCACCTCGGCGTGTCGATGGTGGTGGCCCCGGCGCGCGGGGCGGCGCAGCGGATCGTGGGCGCGATCGGCGTGATCGGGCCGACGCGGATCAATTACGGCCGGATCATCCCGGTGGTGGACTACACGGCGCGGGTGATCGGCCGGCTGCTGGGGTAGGGGTCGAAGTCGGACGGGTGGTATCTTCCGCGGTCCAGCGTCGATGACATGATTGCAAAACTGCTTGTCCAGACGGCGGTCTGGCTTCTCGTCATGGCGGTCCTGCTATTCGTGCCGGCCGGAACAGTGGCGTTGGCCCCAAGCTTGGGCGCTGCTTTTGGAGATGGGTGGCCTCAGTTTGGCAGTCGGCCTGTGGCTGGCGCGACACGACCCGGCGCTGCTGCGTGAGCGCCTGAGCTTCGCCCGTGCAGCCCGGTCAAAAGCGCTGGGACAAGATCGGTATGGTCGGCATCATCCTGTTCTGGTGTGCGTGGTTCGTGCTGATCGCGCTGGATGCCAAACGCTTTCACTGGTCGAGCGTGTCGTTGCCATTGCAGCTTCTGGGCGGTGCCGGCATCGCCTTTGCGAACTATGTCGCCTATCGCGTCTTCCGGGAGAACAGCTTCGCTGCGGCGGTCGTGAAGGTGCAGAAAGAGCGCCACCACAGAGTAGTGACTACCGGCCCCTATCGGCCTGGTCCGGCACCCGATGTACGGAGGCGCGATTTTCGCGTTCCTCGGCATCCCGCTTCTCCTGGGATCGTGGTGGGGCGTCGCTCTATCGCCCGTTCTGATTATCGCCATCGCCATTCGGTCCGTGCTGGAGGAGCGCGCGCTTCAAGCTGAACTGGACGGCTACGCTGACTACAGGGTGGCCGTCGGCTATCGGCTGATCCCCTTTGTCTGGTGAGGCGGCTGACGCATCGCACTGGCCGAGTCGGCGCGGGCCGCAACGGGATCGTGATGCGACCCGACTCGTGGTCGCGCGATTAGGACCGTTGCGATGCCGACCGACGCCGCTCCGCCGCGCCGAATGCCCGTCGTGCCGGTCGCTGGCCCTGTTCGGGCTGCTGGCGCTCTCCGGCTGCGGCTCGATCCTGGCGCAGACCACGGCCGACGTCTCCGGCATCGCCGGCGCCGGTGCGGCGAACGCGGTGACGAAGAACGCGGCGGTCGCGACCGGCATCGGGCTCGGCATCCGCTCCGCCGCCTCGATCGGCCTCGGCTATGTCGAGCGCCGCGTCCATGCCGCCGAGCAGGACCGCATCGCCGAGGCCGCCGGCCCGCTGCCGCCCGGCGGGGTCGCGGCCTGGCGGGTGGTCCACCGCTCCCGATCGAGAACGACGAGCACGGCGAGGTATCGGTGGTGCGCGACATCGGCGGGGGCGCCTTCGCCTGCAAGGAGATCGTGTTCTCGATCGACGAGTGCGCGACCGCCGGCCGTTCCGCAGCTTCTATACCGCGACCGTGTGCCGCGACGGCGCGGTCTGGCGCTGGGCCTCGGCGGAACCCGCGACCGAGCGCTGGGGCGCGCTGCAATGATACGAACTGCACAGCGGTTCGAGCGTTCGCCCCTCCCCCCGGCCCCTTGGCCCGCAAGGGGAGGGGGAGTCGCGCGCCAAAGCCCCTCCCGTTGGGGGAGGGGGCTGGGGGAGGGGTGTCGCGGCGCCCATGGCAACTCCGCAATGAGGCTGCTCCCGGCGCTGCTGCCGCTGCTGCTGCTCGGCGGCTGCAAGGCGGCGCCCGACCTGATCGGGCTGGCGGCGGGCTACGCCTCGGGCGGGGCGAGCGCGAACCCGGCGGTCGGCTTCGCGGTGGGCGTCGCGGCCAGTGCGGCGGCGGACGAGGTGGTGAAGTGGTACGGCCGCTCGCGCCAGCACGCCGAGCAGGACGCGCTCGCGCGGCGGGTCGGCGCGGCGCCGCTCGGGGCACGGGGCGGTGGCACATCCATCACCTGATCCCGCTCGGCGACGAGCACGGCGATTTCGAGGTGGTGCGGCTGATCCCCTCGCCGCTGACCGCGTGCAAGGAGGTCGTCTTTTCCGTCATCGAGGAAAAAAGCCCGCTTCGCCGCGCCGCCTCTACGACGCGAATGTGTGCGAGCGCTCCGACGGGCGCTGGCAGTGGGCGAGTGCCGAGCCGGCGGTGCCGCGCTGGGGGTTCCTGCAATAGCTGCCGATTGTGCGCCGGCTCACATCCGGCGGCTTCGCGTTGTTTGAGGCATGAGCTTGCAAGTTTACCTTCCGTCTCGCGCGACGCACACCGCGATGGTGACGCGGCGCACAGCACCGGAAGGGATCTCCTCATGTTCAGCCTGACCAGAACCGCCGTCGCGGCAGCGATGCTGCTGCTCGGCTTGGGGCTGCTCGGGCTCGGGCTGGTGCGGCGGCGGGGGTGGCCTGAGGGCGAGGCCTATTTCGTGTGCGCGGGGGCGGCTGGTCCGCTCCCACGCCGGTTGCCGGCGAGATCGACCGCCAGCGCCAGCAGCAGCGC
>CAVZPY010000015.1:0-275000 GCA_963777265.1 uncultured Alphaproteobacteria bacterium
ACGGGCCGGCGCGTTGGCTCCGTACCAGCCGCGCAGCGTTTCGCGCGCGACCGGGGCGGCGAGCGGGATGCCGTCGTTCAGCCAATCTTCCAGGGCGACGAATTGCCGCGCCCGCTCGCCTTGCGGCGAGAGCCGCGCGAAGGCCCGATACTTCGCTGCGATGCCGTCCGGCTCGAGCAGCGCGAACAGCGTCTGCAGCGCATCCACGGGCAGCGTTCCGGTGGCCGCCAGCAGCGGCTCGAACACCGCGGCCGCAAGAGCGAGCCGCCCGGCGCCGGCCCGGTCCGGGACGTGGAAATCCCATGGCGTCGCCAGCAGCACCAGCGCCCGCACCCGCTCCGGCCGGCGCTGGGCGGCGGCGATCGCGAGCAGCCCGCCCATGCAGTAGCCGACCAGCACCACCGGCGCGCCCACCGCTCCCAGCGCGCGCTCCAGCCGTCCGGCCACGTAGTCGGTGAGCGTGAAGCCGCGCTCGACCTCGTCCGGCCAGCCCCAGTCGAGCAGCAGCGGGCGCAGCCCCTTTCCTGCCAGGAAGCGCAGCATCGAGCGGCCTTCGGCCAGGTCGAGCACATAGGCGCGATTGACAAGGCTCGGCACCACCAGCACCGGCGGTGCTGCCGGTGCGCCGTAATCGAGCAGGCGGGAGCTGCCCTCGCGCCAGATCGCGGGCGGGTCGGGCAGGTCGCGACGATAGGGATGGCGGCGGTAGGCGGCGATGCCGGCCAGCAGTTCAGCGTCCACGCTCCAGGATGGCGAGCCGGGCCTCGAGCTCGGCGATCCGGGCGCCGAGCCGCTCGATTTCAGCATCGCGCGCATCAGGTGCAGCAGCAGCGGGCGCGGGCCGCGCCGCAGCAGCGGCCCGGGCCGGTCGGGCCGGTCCGTCATGCGGGATCAGCGCCCGCGCGGCCGTGGCCCAGCCGGCGACCAGGCGCTGCATCGCCTCCTGCAGCTCGCGATCGACGGCGAGGGAAGCGAGCTCGCTCTGCACGATCGTGATCCAGTCTTCTGCCCACGCGGAAAGGTCGGGGGCGGCCGGGTCGGGCGGCGGCGGGTCGCTCTCCTCGCTCATCGTCCTCTCCCACGCGCGCGCCGCCGGCCCCCGGCGCGGCGGCGGACCATAAGATCGGTCCATTCCGGGGTCTATGCTTTTTGCTGCATCCGCGTGCTAGCGTAGCCACGGAACCCGCGGGGGAGACGATGTCGCACACCGAACAGTCCGAGTCCGCCGCTCCAGTCGTGGTGAAGAAATACGCCAATCGCCGCCTCTATAATACCGAGAGCTCCAGCTACATCACGCTCGACAACCTCGCCGAGCTGATCCGCGGCGGCCGCGACTTCGTAGTTTACGACGCGAAGAGCGGCGAGGACATCACCCGCGGCGTGCTGACCCAGATCATCGTCGAGGAGGAGAGCAAGGGCCGCGCGCTGCTGCCCACCGCCTTCCTGCGCCAGCTCATCGGCTTCTACGGCGACAGCCTGCAGGCGCTGGTGCCGCGCTATCTGGAGCAGGCGATGGCCAACTTCGCCCACCAGCAATCCCAGATGCGCGCCGCCTTGCAGCAGACGATGGGCAATTTCTTCCCGTTCGGGATGGAGGAGGTGGGCCGCCAGAACGTTGCCATGCTGGAGCGGGCGATGACCCTGTTCGCGCCGTTCTACCGCCCTGGCGGGGGCGAGGTCGGTGACGCCGCGGGCGCCGATCCCTCCGCCATCGACAGTCTCGAGCGGGAACTCGCGCGGCTGCGCGAGGAAGTCGAGCACCTGCGCGCCGAGCTTGCGGCCAAGGACGAGTCCAAGGGCGAACAGGGGCGGAAAACCGTGGCCGAGACCCGGCCGGTGCGGACCAAGAGCACGGGGGGTTGAAACCCACCGCGTCAATCCGCTTCACATTTCTGCGCCTGAGGCGAGAATCGTATGATGTGGCGTCGGTGATTCGTGTATCGGGTCGGCTACCGCTTCGCTCGCGGCACCAGGGGCAGGGGACAGGCAGGTGAGCAGCAGCACAGACAAGCGCGACGTGGGCGATACCCAGCCCGCCAGCGGCCACGCCGAGGACCGGCAGAGCGCGCGCGCGAGCCTCGCCGATCGCCATGTCGGCACCCGCATCCGCGAACGCCGGGTGATGCTCGGCCTCTCCCAGCAGCAGCTCGCTCATATGATCGGCGTGACCTATCAACAGGCGCACAAATACGAGCGCGGCCTCAACCGCATCTCGGCCGGCCGCCTCTACGAGATCGCGCAGGTGCTCAAGGTCCCGGTCTCGTGGTTCTTCGAGGGGCTGGCCGAGGCGAGCGGCACCGCCGAGATGACCTCGCGGCAGCGGATGTGTCTCGAACTGGCGCGCAACTTCGCGGCGATCGACAACGAGAAGCACCAGGAGGCGCTGAGCCAGATGGCGCGTGCGCTGGCCGCCCAATCCGGCAGCGGGTCTGGCGCCGGGCATAGCTGAGCCGGGCCGCCCGGCTCTTCCTTAAGGCAAGGTGCCGCGATGTCTGCGGCCTGACCGCAGGGCCGAATCCCTGTCCCGCTTGCCGGGCCACGGCGCCGTCCGTATAGCCTGCCGCCATGAGCGCAGGCAGCCTGGCGCAGGTCCGGCCACATGACGGGGCCCGACCGCCGACCCGACCCGTCGGTGAGCGCGCGCTGGCGAACGCGGCCCGTGCGCTCGCTGTCGACACGATCGAGACGGCAGGGGCGAAGCATCCCGGGGTGCCGCTCGGGATGGCCGAGGCCGCGACGGCGCTCTGGACCCGGGTGCTCCGATTCGATGCTGCCGACCCGCGTTGGCCGGACCGCGATCGCTTCGTGCTCTCCGCCGGCCGCGGCGCGGCCCTGCTCTACGCGCTGCTGCATCTGACCGGCCATGACGGGATCGGCACCGACGATCTGCGCTGCTTCCGCCAGCTCAACAGCGTCACTCCGGGCAATCCTGAGTTCGGCGCCCATCCGGCGATCGAGGCCAACACCGGGCTGGCCGGCCAGGGCCTCGCGACCGCGGTCGGCATGGCGCTGGCCGAGCGCTTGCTCGCGGCGCGCTTCGGCCGCTCGCTGGTCGATCACCGGGTCTGGGTGATCGCGTCGGAGGCGGATTTGACCGAGGGGGTGGGCCATGAGGCGGCAGGCTTCGCCGGCCACCTGCGGCTGGATCGTCTGACCGTGCTCTATGACGCCAACGCAGCCCTCGCCGGCCGCGCTCCTGATCCGGCCTGTTCTGAGGACGTGGCGCGCCGCTTCGCCGGCTATGGCTGGGCGGTCAAGACGGTGGACGGACACGATCCGGCCGCCCTTGCAGCGGCGCTGTCGCTGGCGCTGCGCGGGCGCAAGCCAACGCTGATCGCCTGCCGCACCATGCCCGGTGACGCCGTGTCCAGCCCGGCGAGCGGCAACCGGCTACCTTTCGCTGTGCCCGAGCCGGTCGCCGGCGCCTGGCGCCGCGCCGGTGCGCGTGGCGCCGCCGCCCGCCGCGCCTGGCTCAAGCGCCTCGCCCGCCACCCGTTGCGCCCCGAGTTCGAGCGCGCGATCGCCGGCCGCCTGCCCGATGCCTGGCACGCGCCGCTCGCCGAGTTCAAGGCCGGGGTGGCAGCGAACCGGCCTGCGATCGCCACCCGTCACGCGAGCCAGCAGGCGCTGGCGGTGCTCGCGGCCGGAATGCCGGAGCTGGTCGGCGGGTCGGCGGACCTCGCTGCGGCCACCGCGACCCGGCCGGACGGCGTGGCGGCGGTGGCTCCCGGCGGTTTCGGCGGCCGCTTCATCCATTTCGGCGCCCGCGAGAACGCCATGGGCGGCTGCCTCAACGGCCTCGCATTGCATGGCGGCGTGATCCCCTACGGCGGCACGTTCCTGGCGTTCAGCGATCAGATGCGCCCGGCGATCCGCCTCGCCGCGCAGATGCGTCAGCGCCTGGTGCTGGTGTTCACCCATGATAGCATCGGCGCCGGCGAGGACGGCCCATCGCACCAGCCGGTCGAGCAGCTCGCGGGCCTGCGCGCGATCCCGAACCTCGCGGTGTTCCGCCCCGCCGACGCGGTGGAGACGGCGGAGTGCTGGGAACTCGCCCTTCGCCGCGCTGACGGCCCGTCGGTGCTGGCGCTGAGCCGGCAGAGCGTACCCGGCCTGCGCGCCGACGCCGCCGAGAACCGCTGCGCGCGCGGCGGCTACGTGCTCGCCGAGGCGGACGGGCCGCGCCGGCTGACGCTGATTGCGACCGGCTCGGAAGTCGCGGTGGCGGTCGCCGCCCGTGCGGCGCTCGCCGCCCGGGGCGTGCCGGCGGCGGTGGTGTCGCTCCCGTGCTGGGAGCTGTTCGAGCAACAGGACGTGGCATGGCGTGCCGCCGTGCTGGGCACCGCACCACGGCTCGGCATCGAGGCGGCGACCGGCTTCGGCTGGGAGCGGTGGCTGGGCGAGGATGGGGTGTTTATCGGCATGGCCGGGTTCGGTGCCTCGGCCCCGGCTGATGCGCTCTATCGCCATTTCGGCCTGACCCCGCAGGCGGTCGCGGCGGCGGCGCTGCGGCGATTGGGATGAGCCTGGGCATCGCCGTCCTGCTCCCCCTCGCCTTGCGGGAGGGGGCCGGGGGGAGGGGGCACGCCCCCTCCGATGATCGCCCGGCCGCCCCCCTCACCCCGGCCCTCTCCCGCAAGGGGAGAGGGAGATTGGCCTGACGTCGCCGCATCCAGGCACAGGGAGAACGCAAATGCCCGTCACGGTCGCCATCAACGGCTTCGGCCGCATCGGCCGGCTGGTGCTGCGCGCCATCGTCGAGAGCGGCCGCGAGGACATCGTGCCGGTCGCGATCAACGATCTCGGCAGCGTCGAGGCCAACGCCCACCTGCTGCGCTACGACAGCATCCACGGCCGCTTCCCAGGCAGCATCGAGGTCAAGGGCGACGCGATCACCGTCCACCACCAGGGACGCGTCATCGGCCCGATCCGCGTCTCCGCCGAGCGCGAGCCGCGGCGGGTTCCGCTCGGCGGGGTGGATGTCGCGATGGAATGCACCGGCCGCTTCACCAGCAAGGTGCAGGCCGAGGCGCTGATCGAGGCCGGCGCGCGCAAGGTGCTGATCTCCGCCCCCGCCGAGGGCGTCGATGCCACCATCGTCTATGGCGTCAACCACACCGCGATCACGCCGCAGATGACGGTGATCTCGAATGCCTCCTGCACCACCAACTGCCTGGTGCCGATGGTCAAGGTGCTGCACGACAGCTTCGGCGTGGTGCGCGGCTACATGGTAACGATCCACTCCTACACCGGCGATCAGAACACGGTCGATACGCTGCACAAGGACATGCACCGCGCCCGCGCCGCCGCGATCTCGATGATCCCGACCTCGACCGGCGCCGCCCGCGCGGTCGGGCTGGTAATGCCCGAACTCAAGGGCAAGCTCGACGGCACCGCGATCCGGGTGCCGACCGCCAACGTCTCGCTGGTCTCGCTCGACGTCGTGCTCGACCGCCAGGCCACCGCCGAGGCGATCAATCAGGCGATGCGCGCGGCGGCCGAAGGCGCGTTCAAGGGGGTGATCGAGATCAACGACGCGCCGCTGGTCAGCGCCGATTTCAACCACTGCGCCGCATCGTGCAGTTTCGATACGACGCAAACCAAGGTGGTGGACGGGGCGCTGACCCGCGTGATGGGCTGGTACGACAACGAGTGGGGATTCTCCAACCGCATGGGCGATACGGCGGCGGCCTTCGGCGGCCTGTGATGGCGGGCTTCCGCACCCTCGACGGGCTGGCGGTGCGTGGGCGCCGCGTGCTGCTGCGCGCCGACCTGAACGTGCCGCTGCGGGACGGGCGGATCACCGACCGCACCCGCCTCGAACGGCTCGTGCCCACCATCCGCGAGCTGGCCGATGGCGGCGCGCGGGTGATCGTGTGCAGCCATTTCGAGCGGCCAGGGGGCAAGCGCGTTGCCGCGATGTCCCTGCAGCCGGTCGCGGTCGCACTCGGCGAGGCACTGGGGCGCCGGGTGCGGTTCGCCGAGGACTGCACCGGGATTGCCGCCCAGCAGGCGATCGAGCGGATGGCCGATGGCGACGTGCTGGTGCTGGAGAACACCCGCTTCCATCCCGGCGAGGAGGCGAACGACCCGGATTTCGCCGCCGCCCTTGCCGCCCTTGCCGAGATCTACGTCCACGACGCCTTCTCCGCCGCCCATCGCGCCCATGCCAGCACCGAGGGGGTCGCGCGACTGCTGCCGGCCTATGCGGGGCGGCTGATGCAGGCCGAGCTGGAGGCACTGGAATCGGCGCTGGGCAGCCCGAGGCGGCCGGTCATGGCTGTGGTGGGCGGGGCCAAGGTCTCGACCAAGCTCGACCTGCTCGGCAATCTGGTGGGCCGGGTCGAGATGCTGGTGATCGGCGGCGCGATGGCCAACACCTTCCTCGCTGCGCGTGGCGTGGCCGTCGGCCGCTCCTTGCAGGAGACCGGGATGCACGCGACGGCCCGCGCCATCGAGGGCCGCGCGGCCGCCGCCGGCTGCGCCGTGATGCTGCCGATCGACGCGATCGTCGCCGACGCACTGGCGCCCGGGGTGGCGGCGCGCAGGGTCGCGATCGGGGCGGTGCCGACGGAGGCAATGATCCTCGACGTCGGGCCGGCGAGCGTGGGCGCGGTCCTGGCGGCCCTCGCCGAGACCCAGACGCTGGTCTGGAACGGCCCGCTCGGCGCGTTCGAGACGCCGCCGTTCGACGCCGGGACGGTGGCGCTGGCACAGGCCGTGGCGGCGGCGACCGAGGCGGGGCGGCTGCGCAGCATCGCGGGCGGCGGCGACACGGTGGCGGCGCTGCGCCACGCCGGGGTGGCGGAAAGGCTGAGCTACGTCTCGACGGCCGGCGGGGCGTTCCTGGAATGGATGGAGGGGCGGACGCTGCCCGGGGTTGCGGTCCTCGGGCTTTCAGTGACGCCGAAGTGACCCTGACCGGACCGATACGATGTTGCGATTGATGCTCGCCCTACGATAGTTTTTTGGTTTGCTGTGCGTTGCCATCGAAGGGCGTCGTCAAGAATATCGGAGGAACGGCCATGCCTGACGCACAAGACAAGATTGTCGGCGTTCATCTCGGGACAGGCGGAGCCCCCCTCATTTTGGGTCTGCCGGTCTTCGCGCTCGCCTCGGTGGCTCTGGGAATGGGGCTGATCGGGGCGCCCGCGGGTATCGCGGTGGTCGCGCCCATCTTTATCTTCGTCAGTGGGCTTTACCAATTCGTGACAACCGGCTGGGCGATCATTCTCGGGCAATCGCTCGTCGCCGCGATTTTTGGACTGTTTTCTGGTTTCTGGTTGAGTTTTGCCGCTTTGATGATCGGCACCCATCATGGATGGTACGGCATTCCGCCAGCCGACTTGGCTGCGTCTCAGGAATTGTTTTTTATCGCCTGGACAATATTGTTCGTGTTCCTGACCATCCCCTGCTTGCGACTGCCGGTGATCTATCCGGTCATCGTGATCCTGGTCGCCCTCGCCCTGGCTCTCGCCGCGGCCGGATTATTCTTCGTCGCCGGAATTGTGGTCCTTATTTTCGACGTCCTGGTCTGGTGGTCGTGGATGAATGTGGCCCTGACCGCAACCGGAATGACAACAGTGCCGCCAGTGGGCAGGCCGCTCTGGTAATGTCGAGGAGGATTTGCCGAAATCCTACCTCAAATGTAGGAAACCGCTTTCCGGTTGAACCCCGGCCGCGGAGGGCGCAGGGTCCGGCGATGCCGGAGTTCGTCCGCAACGTCCCGGACGGCGACACCAGGGAGCGGCTGGTCTGCCCCGATTGCGGGCACGTGGTCTACGAGAACCCCAAAGTGGTCGTCGGCTCGGTGGTCGTCCATCGCCGCCGCGTGCTGCTCTGCCGGCGCGCGATCATGCCGCGCCACGGCTTCTGGACCCTGCCCGCCGGCTACCTCGAACTGGGCGAGACTGCCGAGGAGGGGGCGCGGCGCGAGGCGATGGAGGAGGCCGGTGCCGAGATCGCCCTCGACGGCGTGCTCGGCCTGTTCAGCATCAGCCGCATCGGCCAGGTACAGATGATCTTTCGCGCCCGCTTCGCGCAACCCTGGGCGACCCCGCTCACCACCGCCGGGCCGGAGAGCCTGGAAGTGGCATTGTTCGACTGGGACGCGATCCCGTGGCCGGAGATCGCGTTCCCCTCGGTGCGCTGGGCGCTCGACGCCTGGCGCCGCGCGGGAGAGGCGCCGCTTGGCGCGCCCGCCGGCAACCCGCCCGAGGACGCACGCGGCGAAGCCCGGCTGGCACCCGTGGGAGGAGCGCTATGACGCGACGCGACGCGATAATGGGCGCGGCGCTGTTGCCGCTGATTTTGGTGCTGGGGGCGGCCGGGCCGATCAGCGCCGGTGGCAGCTTCTCGGCCGCCACCGCGCCGAGCGCCGGCACGCCGCCGGCCGACCCCGGCTTCGAGCCGGCGCCGATGCCGGATCTGAGCCTTGCCGCCCCGTCCAGCCGGGGCGGCAATTCGACCGCGCCCTCGGTGCGCCCAGACTTCTTTACCCAAAACCAGCAATGGGAGGGGAACGGCTTCGTCAACAACTCGACGGCAGAGGCCCAGCGGGATAGCCGGATGCGCCCCGGCGCGGGGTTCAGCATCAGCGTGCCGATGCAATAAGCGAGTATAATAAGCGAGCGCGGGTCTCCCGCGCTACAGCAGCGCCAGCGCGTGCCGTGCGATCACCACCTCCTCGTCGGTGGCGAGCGCATAGGCCGGCCGGGTGCTCTCCGGCTTGGTCAGCAGCGGCCCGCCACCCGCGTTCGCCGCCGGGTCGGCCGCGAAGCCGAGCCAGCCGAGCCTGTCGAGCACGCCGGCACGCACCGCGGCGCTGTGCTCGCCGATGCCGCCGGTGAACACCAGCCCGTCGATCCCGCCCATCGCGGCGGCAAGCCCACCGGCCCCGACCGCGACGTGGTGGATGAAATACGCCACCGCCAGCCTCGCCCCCGGTGACGCGGAGGCGAGCAGGTCGCGGATATCGCCGCTCTCGCCCGACAACCCGGCAAGCCCGCACTCGTGATACAGGAAGTGCTCGATGCGGTCGGCGCTCCAGCCCTTCTGCCGCAGCAGCCACAGCACCAGGCCGGGATCGAGCGTGCCCGGCCTGGTCGCCATCGGCAGCCCGTCGAGCGGCGTGAGGCTCATCGTGCAGTCAACCGAGCGCCCGCCCGCCAGCGCGCACATCGAGGCGCCGGCGCCCAAGTGCGCCACCACCACGCGCCCGCCCGCGATCGCCGGCGCGGCATCAGGGAGGTGCCCGGCGATGAACTCGTAGGAGAGGCCGTGAAAGCCGTACCGCCGCACCCCCTCCCGGTGCAGCGCCTCGGGGATCGCGAACCGGTCGGCGATCGCCGCATGGCCGCGATGGAAGGCGGTGTCGAAGCACGCCACCTGCGGCAGGTCGGGGCGCCGCGCCGCGACCGAGCGCAGCAGGGCGACGGTGGGCGGGTTGTGCAGCGGCGCCAGGGGCTCGACCGCCTCGATCGCGGCCAGCGCCGCCGCGTCCACGCGCACGGGGGCCGCGAGGTCCGGCCCGCCATGCACGATGCGGTGGCCGAAGCCGGCCAGGTCCCGGGCGGCGAACGGCCCGTCCGGCTGCGCGGCCAGCTTCCCCAGCGCGGCTACCGGGTCGGCGGTCGCCAGCGTCCCGCCCGCGAGCCGGCGAGGTGCCGCATCGGCGCCCCCCTGGAACACCGCCCATTTCAGGCTCGACGAGCCGGCGTTGAACACCGCGACACTGCGCATCGCGTTCCCTCTCTCTTGATTCCGGCGTCGCCGACGATGACATCAACGCCCGACGGAGGGCACAGATGGCAAGCCTGTTCGGTAGCCGCGCGGCGCGCACGGCGGAGCATTTCCCGATCGAGCACAGCGACGATGAATGGCGTCGGCAGCTCACGCCCGAGCAGTATCGGGTGCTGCGCGGCCACGGCACCGAGCGCCCCGGCACCAGCCCGCTCAATCGCGAAAAGCGCCCCGGAACCTTCGTCTGCGCCGGCTGCGGCGAGGCCTTGTTCGGCGCTGGTGCCAAGTTCGAGAGCGGCACCGGCTGGCCGAGCTTCTGGGCGCCGCTGCCCGGTGCGGTCGCGACCCAGGAGGACCGCAGCCTGTTCGCGGCGCGCACCGAGGCGCATTGCGCGCGCTGCGGCGGCCATCTCGGCCACGTCTTCCCCGACGGTCCGCCGCCCACCGGCCAGCGCTACTGCATGAACGGGGCCGCGATGGCGTTCCGCCCCGAAGCCGCCGACCAGCCGGAGACCTGAACGGTTACGGCGCGCGGGTGCCAAGGTTGCCCGCCCTGGCCTTACCACCGTGCCCTGCTAAGTTCCGCCCATGCAACCGCCGCCGAGCTTCCAGGATCTGATTCTGCGCCTGCACGGCTATTGGGCGCGGCAGGGATGCGTGATCCTGCAACCCTATGACGTGGAGATGGGCGCCGGCACGTTCCATCCCGCGACCACGCTGCGCGCCCTCGGGCCGAAGCCGTGGCGCGCCGCCTACGTGCAGCCGAGCCGCCGCCCGTCCGACGGCCGCTACGGCGAAAACCCAACCGCCTGCAGCACTACTATCAATACCAGGTCATCATGAAGCCCAGCCCGGCGGAGGCGCAGGAGCTGCTGCTGGCAAGCTATGCCGCGATCGGTCTCGATCCGCACCACCACGACATCCGCTTCGTCGAGGACGATTGGGAAAGCCCGACGCTCGGCGCCTGGGGGCTGGGGTGGGAGGTGTGGTGCGACGGGATGGAGGTCGGCCAGTTCACTTATTTCCAGCAGGTCGGCGGCATCGCCGTGACCTTGCCGAGCTTTGAGATGACGTATGGGCTGGAGCGGCTGGCGATGTACGTGCAGGAGGTCGAGGACGTCTATGCGCTCGACTTCAACGGCGCCGGCGTGAGCTATGGCGACGTGTTCCTGCGGGCAGAGCGAGAATACAGCGCGTATAATTTCGAGCACGCGGACACGGCGATGCTGACACGACATTTCGAGGACGCCGAGCGGGAGTGCGCGGCGCTGCTGGCGCGGCATCTGGCGCTGCCGGCCTACGACCAGTGCATCAAGGCGAGCCATCTGTTCAACCTGCTCGACGCGCGCGGCGTGATCAGCGTCACCGAGCGGGCCGCCACGATCGGACGGGTACGGGCGCTGGCGAAGGGGTGCTGCGACGAGTGGGTCGCGGGGGAACCGGATTCAGCGATGGTTGTTTCTACCGCGTCGGGAGAATAATCTACCGCGATGGGAATGGATCGGAACGCAAGCAACGAGGACCACGACGACCCCTGCGACGAGAATGGATTGCCGATATGATCGACGGCCGGGACCGCCATCCGATGCGGGTCGATGTCGCGGATTGTTTCGCTCATATCGGCGGTAATTCGTGAGAACCCTTTCGGTGTCGGTGACACCCCTCCCCCCCACCCCCTCCCGCAAGGGGAGGGGGCTTGTGGGCGCTGCTCCCCCTCCCCTTGCGGGAGGGGGTGGGGGGGAGGGGGCGAAAGGTCGATCTGTTGGCCGGCGGGTATTGCACGCGTGCCAAGACCGAGTACTTCGCGCAGACCGACATCGAGCCGGCTCTCAAGGGCTGACCATGCCGGCGTTCTTCCTCGAACTCTTCTCGGAGGAAATCCCAGCACGGATGCAGGCGCGCGCGGCGGAGGACCTTTCGCGCTTGTTCTGCGAGGCTGCGGCGGTGCTTTCGCCGCGCGGGCTGCGCACGCTTCTCCGGCCCGCGGCGGATCGCACTCGCGGCCGAGGTCGATGCCGGCGTCGCGGCGCGGCGCAGCACCGAACGCGGCCCGCGCGCCAATGCGCCCGAGCCGGCGATCGCGGGTTTCCTGCGCAAGCATAGTGCCGCACGCGACGATCTGCGACGCGAAGGCGACTTCTGGGTGCTGGAGAAATCTGCACCCGCGATCCCGGCCACACGCCTGATCGCGCAGACGATACCCACGTTGCTGCGCCGCTTTCCGTGGCCGAAATCGATGCGCTGGGGCGGCACCAGCCAGTTCACCTGGGTACGCCCGCTGCGCCGCATCGTCTGCCTGCTCGACCGCGCGGTGGTGGCGTTCGATCTGCGCGAGGGCGAGGACGACGGCCACGGGCTTGCCTCGTCCGATCTCACCGAGGGGCACCGCTTCCTCGCCCCCGGTGCAGTCGCGGTCGCGTCGGTCGAGGACTGGCAGGAGGCGCTGCGCACGCGCTTCGTGATCGCCGATGCCGCCGAGCGGCGCGCGATCATCGCCGAAGGGATCGCCCGGCTAGCGGCAGAGCGGGGTTTTTCGGTAGTGCCGGACGACGCCCTGCTGGACGAGGTTTCAGGACTGGTCGAGTGGCCGGTGCCGATGCTCGGGGAAATCGACGCCGCGTTTAGCGACCTGCCGCCGGAGGTGATGCAGGTTTCCATGCGCGTCAATCAGCGCGTGTTCGCGCTGCGCGACGCGACGGGCGCGATGGCGCCGGCCTTCGCATTCGTCGCCAATATCGAGCCGGATGACGGGGGCGCTGCCGATCATCGCCGGCAACGAGCGCGTGCTGCGCGCGCGGTTTGCCGACGCGCAGTACTTCTGGGACCTGGACCGGCGGACGAAACTCGTGGACCGCGTGCCGGCGCTGGACGGGGTGACGTTCCATGCCAAGCTCGGCACCCAGGGCGATCGGGTGCGGCGCCTGGTACGGCTGTCGCGGCGGATCGCGCCGGAAGTGGGCGCCGGTGCCGAGCTTGCGGCCCGGGCGGCGCTGCTGGCAAAGGCCGACCTCACCAGCGGCATGGTCGGCGAATTCCCCGAGTTGCAAGGCGTGATGGGGCGTTACTACGCGCTGCACGACCGCGAGGATGCGTGTGTGGCCGATGCCGTGCGCGACCACTACGCGCCGCGCGGACCATCCGATGCGGTGCCGTCCGAGCCGGTCGGGATCGCCGTGGCGCTTGCCGACAAGCTCGACCAGCTCGCAACGTTCTTCTCGATCGGTGAACGGCCGACCGGCTCGGGCGATCCGTACGCGCTCCGCCGCGCCGCACTCGGCGCAATCCGCCTGTTGCGCGAAAACACGCTGCGCGTTCGATTGCTGCCGCTGCTCGACGAGGCGGGGGCCACGAGTGCCGGTGACGTGTTGGACTTCATCGCCGATCGCCTGCGCGTCCAGCTTCGTGCCGAGGGCGCGCGGCACGACGTGCTCGCCGCAGTGTTCGCGGCCAGCGACGATGATGATATCGTCCGGCTGCTCGCGCGCACCGCGGCACTCGCCTCCCTGCTCGGCACCGAGGACGGCACCAACCTGCTCATCGCCTATCGCCGTGCCGCCAATATCCTGCGCATCGAGGAGAAGAAGGACGGCCCGCATGGCGGCGCGCTCGACCGCGACCGCTTTTGCGAACGCGAGGAACGCACCCTTGCCGACGCGCTCGACGCCATCGAACCGGCGATCCACGCCCGTCTTGACGCCGAGGATTTTGCGGGCGCGATGCGCGATCTTGCCCGCCTTCGCGCCCCCCTCGACGCCTTTTTCGACCGCGTCACCGTCAACGCCGACGACCCCGACCTCCGCCGCAACCGCCTGCGCCTGCTCGCCCGCGTGCGCGCGGTGATGAACCGTGTCGCCGATTTCTCCAAGATCGAAGGCTGATCCGATGACCCAATGGGTGTACAGCTTCGGCGCCGGCCGCAACGAGGGACGCGCCGAGATGCGCGACCTGCTCGGCGGCAAAGGTGCCAACCTCGCTGAGATGGCCAGCATCGGCCTGCCGGTCCCGCCCGGTTTCACCATCACCACCGAAGTCTGCACCGCGTTCACCAAGAACGACGGCAAATATCCCGACGACCTTGCCCGCCAGGTCCGCGACGCGCTCGCCCGCGTGGAAAAAGCCGTGGGCCTCGGTTTCGGCGATGCGAAAAAACCGCTGCTGGTCTCGGTCCGTTCCGGTGCGCGCGTCTCGATGCCGGGGATGATGGACACCGTGCTCAATCTCGGCCTGAATGACGCGACCGTCGCCGGCCTTGTTTCCCTCTCCCACGACCCCCGCTTCGCCTGGGACAGCTATCGCCGCTTCGTCCAGATGTACGGCGCCGTCGTGCTCGGTGTCGCGCACCACCGCTTCGAGGAGATCATCGAGCAGATCAAGCTCGATCGTGGTGCCGCCGAGGACACCGCCCTCGCCGCGGAGGACTGGCAGCGCGCCGTCGATGCCTACAAGGAGATGGTGCAGGCCGAGACCGGCAAGCCGTTCCCGCAGGAACCCGAGGCACAGCTCTGGGGTGCCATCGGCGCGGTGTTCGGAAGCTGGATGAACCCGCGCGCCGTGACCTATCGCCGGCTGCACGACATCCCCGCCGACTGGGGCACCGCGGTCAACGTGCAGGCGATGGTGTTCGGCAACATGGGCGAGGATTGCGCAACCGGCGTCTGCTTCACGCGCGATCCCTCCACCGGCGAGAACGTCTTCTACGGCGAGTTTCTGGTCAACGCGCAGGGCGAGGACGTGGTCGCCGGCATCCGCACGCCGCAGCCGCTCGCGCGCGCCCGCGCCAAGCCGGGCGAACGCTCGATGGAAGAGGCGCTGCCGCAGGCCTTCGCCGAGCTGGTGCGCGTGCGCGAGCAGCTCGAACAGCACTATCGCGACATGCAGGACATCGAATTCACCGTCCAGCAGCAGAAGCTCTACATGCTGCAGACGCGCAGCGGCAAACGCACCGCCGCCGCCAGCCTGCGGGTCGCGGTGGAGATGGCGAACGAGGGCCTGATCGAGCGCCGCGAGGCGGTGCTGCGGGTCAATCCCGCGTCGCTCGACCAGTTGCTGCATCCGATGCTCGACCCGGAGGCGAAGCGCACGCTGCTCGCGAAGGGCCTGCCCGCCAGCCCCGGTGCCGCGTCCGGCGCCGTGGTGTTCAGCGCCGACGAAGCCGAGAGCCGCGCCGCCAAGGGCGAGAGCGTGATCCTGGTGCGCATCGAAACCAGCCCCGAGGACATCCACGGGATGCACGCCGCGCGCGGCATCCTGACCACGCGCGGCGGCATGACCAGCCACGCCGCCGTGGTCGCGCGCGGCATGGGCCGCCCCTGCGTCGCCGGCGCCGGCGGCCTGGCGGTCGATTACGGCGCGCAGACGCTCGCGGCCGGCGGCCACACGCTGCGCGCGGGCGAGACGATCACGCTCGACGGCTCCACCGGCGAGGTGTTCGTGGGCGCGGTCGCGATGATCGAGCCGGCCGTCTCGGGCGATTTCGCGACCCTGATGCAGTGGGCGGACGAAGCACGGCGCCTGCGCGTGCGCGCCAACGCCGAGACGCCGCTCGATGCCGAAACGGCGAAAAAGTTCGGCGCCGAGGGCATCGGCCTCTGCCGCACCGAGCACATGTTCTTCGATCCCGAGCGCATCGGCGCGGTGCGGCAGATGATCATGGCGCAGGACGAGCGCGGACGGCGCGCGGCGCTCGACAAGCTGCTGCCGTTCCAGCGCGACGATTTCCTCGCATTGTTCCGCATCATGGCCGGCCTGCCGGTGACGATCCGCCTGCTCGACCCGCCGCTGCACGAGTTCCTGCCGCACGGCGAGACGGAGCTGGCCGAGGTTGCCGCGGCGCTGGGCCTGGACATGGCGGCGATCCGCCGCCGCGCGGCCGAGCTTGCGGAAGCAAACCCGATGCTCGGCCATCGCGGCTGCCGGCTCGGCATCTCCTACCCCGAAATCTACGAGATGCAGGCGCGCGCGATCTTCGAGGGCGCGCTTGCGGTGGCGAAGGAAACCGGCAGCGCGCCGGTGCCGGAGATCATGATCCCGCTGGTCGGCACGCGGCGCGAGCTCGAGATCACACGCGCGCAGGTCGATCGCGTCGCCGCCGAGGTGTTTGGCGGCGCCGCAGGACGCACACTGGAATACACCGTCGGCACAATGATCGAGCTGCCGCGTGCCGCGCTGGTCGCCGACGCGATCGCCGAGGTCGCCGACTTCTTCAGCTTCGGCACCAACGATCTGACCCAGACCACCTTCGGCCTGTCGCGCGACGACGCCGGCAAGTTCCTGCCGCGCTATGTCGAGGCGGGCATCCTGCCGAAAGACCCGTTCGTCTCGATCGACGTCGATGGCGTGGGCGCCTTGGTGCGGATCGCCGCCGAGCGCGGCCGTGCGACCAAGCCCGACCTCAAGCTCGGCATCTGCGGCGAGCACGCCGGCGACCCGGCGAGCATCGCGTTCTGCGAGAGCGTGCGGCTCGATTACGTGTCGTGCAGCCCGTATCGCGTGCCGGTCGCACGGCTCGCCGCGGCGCAGGCGGCACTCGGCATCGCGGGCGATCGGACGGCCTGAAGGCGAGGGGCTCTGCCCCTCGACCCCGCTGGGGCCGCCGGCCCCAGACCCAATTCGTCATGGTCGGCGGAGGCCGAGATCCACGTCTTCGCCGTGTGGCACGAGAAGACGTGGATACTCGGCCTTCGCCGAGCATGACATGAGGAAGGAATGGGTTCCAAGGGCTACGCCCTTGGCGGGGTTTGGGGCGGCGCCCCAACCTTTCTCTTGCCCGTCTTCGCATCGAACAGATGCAGATGCTCGCGCGGAAACGCGACGCGCGGGGCGCCGTCGCGCGGCGCCGGGCCGGCGATCTTCACCGTGATCTCCGTGCCCTCGCCGACGCGCCCGTGCAGCAGCGTCTCCGATCCCAGCGGCTCGATCAGATCGACGTCCATCGGCATCCCGGCGCCATTCAGCATCACGTGCTCGGGCCGGATGCCGACCGTCAGCGCCTCGTTGCTCATCCCCACCAGCGATGCGGGCAGGAAATTCATCGACGGCGTGCCGATGAACCCGGCGACGTAGGTATCGGCCGGCTGCTCGAACACCTCCATCGGGGTCGCGAGCTGCACCGGGCGTCCCTGGTGCAGCACCAGCAGGCGGTCGCCCAGCGTCATCGCCTCCACCTGGTCGTGCGTGACATAGAGGCTGGTGACGCCGAGCCGCCGCTGCAGGCGGCGGATCTCGGCGCGCATCTGCACCCGCAGCTTGGCATCGAGGTTCGACAGCGGCTCGTCGAACAGGAAAAGCTTCGGGTGGCGCACGATCGCGCGCCCCATCGCGACGCGCTGGCGCTGGCCGCCGGAAAGCTGGCGCGGCTTGCGCGCGAGCAGTTCGCCCAGGCCCAGCAGGGCCGCCGCCTCGTCCACGCGCCGCGTGATCTCGGCGCGAGTGAGGCCGCGGATGCGCAACCCGTACGCCATGTTGTCGAACACGCTCATGTGCGGATAGAGCGCGTAGTTCTGGAACACCATCGCGATGTCGCGCTCGGCCGGATCGAGCCGCGCCACGTCGCGTCCGTCGAGCACGATGCTGCCGGCGGTGGGCGTCTCCAGCCCCGCCACCAGCCGCAGCAGCGTCGATTTGCCGCAGCCCGAGGCGCCGACGATCACCAGCATCTCGCCGTCGGCCAGGGCGAGGTCGATGCCGTGCAGCACGTGGACGTCGCCGAAACTCTTGCGCAGGCCCGCGATCGTCAGGGTCGCCACTATTTCTCGCCCTCGGTCAGCCCGCGCACGAACCAGCGCTGCATCAGCAGCACGACCCCGACGGGCGGCAGCAGCGCCATCACCGCGGTCGCCATCACCCTGTTCCACTCGGTCGCGGTATCCAGCCCGATCATCTTGACGATGCCGATCACCACCGTATCCAGCTTCGGGTCCGCCGCCACCAGCAGCGGCCAGAGATACTGGTTCCAGCCATAGACGAACAGGATCACGAACAGCGCCGCGATATTGGCGGCCGAGACCGGGATCAGCACGTCCTTGAGGAACCGCAGCGGCCCGGCGCCATCCATCCGTGCCGCCTCCACCAGCTCGTCGGGGATCGCGGCGAAGGTCTGCCGGAACAGCAGCGTCGCCGTCGCCGAGGCGATCAGCGGGACCGTCAGCCCGGCGAAGGTGTTGATGATGTGCAAGTCGCTCATCACCGCATAGGTCGGCACCAGCCGCACCTCGACCGGCAGCATCAGCGTGATGAAGATCACCCAGAACGCGGTGCGGCGGAAGGGAAAGCGGAAGAACACCACCGCATAGGCCGACAGCACCGAGATCACGAGCTTGCCGAACGCGATCGACAGCGCCATCCCACCCGAGATCAGCAGCATCCGCCACACCGGGCCGGCGCCGGGCGCGCCGTGCAGCAGCACCTGGGGATAGACGTAAAGGCCCGAAAGCCGCGGCAGCAGCGAGAGATTCCCGTTCGCGATGTCGGCGGTGGGCTGCGTCGATCCGGCGATCGCGAGCCATACCGGCAATGCGAACAGCACCACGCCCGCTCCGAGGATGCCGTGCGCGAGCCAGTCCGGCCGCCCGGTGCCCCACCGTCCGGCGGCGAGGGCACCGGGTGCCGCACCACGCCGCCCGTTGGCGATGGGGATGGCGGAAGGGTGCTGAGCGTCTCGCTCATGCGCCGCTCTTGCGCCCGAGGAAGCGGAACTGCATCGCGGTGAGCAGGATGACGCCCGCCATCAGCACCACCGACTGCGCCGCCGACGAGCCGAGATCGGTGTTGATGATGCCGTCGCGATACACCTTCACCACCAGCGTCTCGGTCGCCTTCCCCGGGCCGCCCTGGGTCAGCGCCCAGATCGTCGCAAAGGTGTCGAACGCCGCGTACACCAGGTTGACGACGAGGAGGAAGAAGACCGTCGGCATCAGCAGCGGCAGCGTGATCGTGCGGAAGCCGTAGAAGCCGCGCCCGCCATCCATCCGCGCCGCCTCCATCACCGCCTTGGGGATGGATTGCAGCCCGGCGAGGAAGAAGATGAAGTTGTAGCTCACCTGCTTCCAGCCGCTCGCCAGGATCACCATCAGCATCGCCTGCGCGCCATCGAGCGGATAGTTCCAGACGATGCCGTGCGCGTTCAGGAAATGCCCGATCAGCCCGATCTGCGGCTGCAGCAGCAGCAGCCACAGGATCGCCGCCATCGCCGGGGCCACCGCATAGGGCCAGATCAGCATGGTGCGATAGAAGGCGCGCCCGCGCAGCTCGTGATCGGCGAACACCGCCAGCACCAGTGCGATCCCGATCGAGATCACCGTGACGCAGGCGCAGAACAGCACCGTACGCTCGATCGTGCCGATATAGAGCGGATCGGCGAACAGGTCGTGGAAATTGGCGAGCCCCACGAATTGCGAGGTGATCCCGAACGGGTCCTCGCGCGTCAGGCTCGACCAGATCGCCTGGCCCGCCGGCCACAGGAAGAAAACCCCCGTCAGCGCCAGTTGCGGCAACACCAGCAGCACCGGGAGCACCCAGCCCGGAAAGATCGTGCGTCGCTCCATCGGCGCCGGTCGGTCAGGCCCGGTCGGTCAGGCCCGAGCTCTCAAGCCCAATCTCTCAAGCGTGGACCGATTTCTGGAACGCGCGCAGCACCCGGTTGCCGCGCTGGGTCGCGCTGTCCATCGCCTGCTGCGCCGTCTGCTGGCCTTGCAGCGCCTTTTCGACTTCCTCGTAGATGATGTTGCGGATCTCCGGCAGCCGGCCGAGCCGCAGGCCGCGCGAGTTGACGGTGATCTGGCCGCGGCTGAGCTGCTGCACGGGCAGCTCGGTGCCGGGGTTCTTGGCGTAGTAGCCTTGCTGCTTCAGCACGCCGTCGCCCGCGATCGTCACCGGCACGTAGCCGGTGGCTTTCGCGTAATCGGCCGCCTGCTGCGGCTCGGCGATGAACTGGTAGAACTGCACCACCGCCTTGTATTCGGCCGCAGTGCGGTGGGGCGCGGTCATGGTCCACAGGCTGGCGCCGCCGATGATCGAGTTGATCGGGTGCGGGTCGATCTGCCGGGTCGGTCGGCAGCAGCGCCTCGGCATAGCGGAACTTGGCGTTCTTCACGATGTCGGCGCGCCCCGCCGAGGAGCCGAAGCCGATCGCCGCCTGCCCCGAATAAAACACCGGATCGGGGGCCGCGTCGCGGCCGGTGTATTTGAAGCCGCCGTCCTTCGACATCGTCAGGAAGCGCTGGAGCTGCTTGACGAAGGCCGGCTTGTTGATCAGCAGCTGCGTGTCGAGGCCCTTGTAGCCGTCATCCTCGGTCGCATACGGCAGGTTGTGCATCGCCGCGTACTGCTCGAACTGCACCCAGGTGAACCAGGACGAGGTCGAGGCGATCGGCGTCGGCTTCTTCGACGCCAGAGCCTGGGTCGCCTTCATCAGCTCGTCGTAATGCGCGGGCGGCTTCTCGGGATCGAGCCCCGCCTTCTCGAACGCGTCCTTGTTGTACCACATGATCGCGGTCGAGGAATTGAACGGCATCGAGGCGAGCTGTCCGTCGGGCAGCGCGTAATAGCCGCCGACGCCGGGAATGTAGGCCTTGGGATCGAGCGTCTGCCCCGCTTCCTTGAACAACTGCCAGGCCTGCTTCACCGCGCGTCCGGCGGCGAGCATCGAGCCGGTGCCGACCTCGAACACCTGCACGATGTTCGGCGCCTGCCCGGCGCGGAACGCGGCGATCGCCGCCGTCAGCGTCTCGGGATAGCTGCCCTTGTAGATCGCGGTCAGCTCGACCGCGCCCTGGCTCGCGTTGAACGATTTCGCGATCGCGTTGACCACGTCGCCGTTGGCGCCGCTCATCGCGTGCCACATCACGATCTTGGTCGGCGCGGCGGCGCGCGGCTTGCGCGAACGGCAGGGCGGCGAGACCGGCGGCGCTGCCGGCCAGCAGGGTGCGACGCTTCATGGGCTTTCCTCGACCTCGGTTCGGATCGCCGGTTGCGGTCCGGCATTGCAGCGCCACGACAGTAACATGACGCTTCGGCAAAGCCCAAGAGTGGGCGGCGGCTTGGAACCCGCCGCCGCCGCCGCATAGGATCGCGGAGAAAGAACCCGGAGCGCCCATGTCCCCCGATCCCCTCGCCGCCCTCGCCCACGTCTCGACCGCGACGCTGACCACGGTGCTGCTCAAGAAGGGCCTGCGCAACGTCTGGCTGCGCGGCCCGCGCCCGCTGCGGCCCGACCAGAAGCGCATCGTCGGCCGCGCCTTCACCCTCCGCTTCATCCCCGTCCGCGAGGATCTGGCGACCCCGGAATCCTGGGCCTCGCCCCGCTCCACGCGCGCGGCGATCGAGGCGATGCCCCCCGGCAGCATCGCGGTGGTGGACGCGAACGGGGCCACCAATGCCGGCATCTTCGGCGACATCCTGTGCGCGCGGATGGCGAAGCGCGGCGTCGCCGGTCTGGTCAGCGACGGCGTGGTGCGCGACGTGGCGGGCGTGCTCGCCACCGGTTTTCCGGTGTGGTCGGCCGGCGTCGCCGCACCGCCCTCGGTCGTGGGGCTGACCTTCGTTGACTGGCAGGAGCCGGTGGGCTGCGGCGGCGTCGCGGTGTTCCCCGACGATGTGATCGTGGCCGACCAGGACGGGGCGGTGGTGGTGCCGCAGGCGATGCTGGCGGCGGTGACGGAGGCGGCGGTCGCGCAGGAGAGGCTGGAGGAATGGATCATGGCGGAGGTCGCGGGCGGTGCGGCGCTCCCCGGCCTCTATCCGCCCGACGCCGCGGCGCTGGCCCGCTACGAGGCGGCGCGGCGGGAATGCTCGGGCCGCAGGCGACTGATCTGCAATCCTCATATGTGGATCAGCGCGCGCTGGCGTTGCACGAGTAAAGGTTATTTATGGTGACAATTGACAAATGTTGTGCTATGTATAATGTCTGAATTGTGGCCGGCACGGGCGGAGCTGACGCGGGTTTCGCGATCCCGGCTGTAACCATGATCGGCGCGGAGGCCGAGGTGACGGAGCATGACCGTACGACTGGCGCGCGAGCAGGCGGCGAGGCCCCAGGGTCGGGCCACTCCCCGGCTGCGCTGACCCTGTTAAAACCCTGTTCTCAGGAGCCGCAACCCTGATTTAGCGCGATTCTTGGGCCCGGGGGCGAGCCTGATCCGGCCCTGTTCCCAGCCGGCGTGAGCCTGATCCGGCCCTGTTCTGCGGCCGTCAGATTTCGCCACCGCCGGCGCCGACCGCTGGACGGGGGCGCGTCTGGTCATTGTAGTCGGACCGCAAAGTGTCCCGACGCGCTTGGCGGCATGGACGCCTTGCCCTCGGTCCGGAGAGCCGTCTACTGCGCCTCATCACCAAGGCCCTTCCCCCTGACGCGGAGACGCACCATGCCCGACGCGACCGATCTGCTGGCCCAACTCGTTTCGATCCCGTCGGTCAACCCGGACCTGGTGCCGGGCGCCTCCGGCGAAGCGGCGATCGCCGCATTCTGCGCCACGTGGCTTGCCGAGCACGGCTTCGAGGTGCATCGGCTCGAAGCCCGTGTCGGTCGGCCCAGCATCGTCGGCATCGCGCACGGCTCGGGCGGCGGCCGATCGCTGATGCTCAACGGCCATCTCGATACCGTCACTGTCGCGGGATACGAGGGCGATCCGCATTCGGCCGAGCGCCGCGACGGCCGGCTCTACGGGCGCGGCGCATTGGACATGAAATCCGGCGTGGCCGCGATGATGGTGGCGGCCGCCCGCGCCAAGCAGGCAGGGCTCGCGGGCGATCTTCTGGTCGCCTGCGTCGCCGACGAGGAGCACGCCTCGTTCGGCACCGAGGAAGTCGTCGCACGCTTTCGCGCCGACGCGGCGATCGTCACCGAGCCGACCGAATTGCAACTGACCGTCGCCCACAAGGGCTTTGCCTGGTTCGAGGTGGTGGTGCAGGGCCGCGCCGCACACGGCTCGATGCCGGAGCTGGGCGTGGATGCGATCGCCAAGGCCGGGCGCTTCCTGGTGGCACTGGAGGAATATGGCCGGCGCCTGCGCGCCAAGCCCACGCACAAGCGGCTTGGCGGGGGCTCGGTTCACGCCTCGCTGATCCGGGGCGGACAGGAGCTCTCCAGCTATCCCGCGGAATGCCGGATCAGCCTGGAACGCCGCACCCTGCCGGGCGAGACCGGCGAGACGGTCGCGGCCGAACTCTCTGCGATCCTCGACGCGATTGCAGCCGAGGATCCGGATTTCCGGGCCGAATTGCGTCCCGGCCTGGCGCGGGGCCCATTCGAGGTGGCCGAGGATGCGCCGGTCGTGCAGGCCGTGCGCCGCGCCGCGGCGGCGCGGCTCGGGCGGGTGCCGGAACTGCGGGGTGAGCCGTTCTGGACCGATTGCGCGATCTTCGCCGAGGCCGGCATTCCGGCGGTGATGTTCGGCGCCGACGGAGGCGGTGCGCACGCCGCCGAGGAATGGGCCGACGAGGCGAGCGTCGAGGCCTTGGCCGACATCCTGCTCGACACATCCGTGGCATTCTGCGGACGGCCCGACCGGGTCAATTCGCGACCGGGGTGGCATCCCGCCTGAACAGAATGCAGTCGATCTCGACCAGTCGCGGAAAATGCCCGGCATTGTTCGGGACCAACGCGCTCAGTTCGAACCCTCGTTCTTTGTAGTAGGTCAGAGCGTCCGTGAAGCCGACGCTGCCTTGGTACAGCCGGGTGATCGCCAGCTCGCTCTGGATGCCCACGAAAGCGGCGATGGACTCTCCCGCGCCCTCGACCACAGCCACGTCGTTGCCCTGGGTGTCGAGCTTCAGGAAAGGGCGGCTGAAGCCGAGAAGCTGCCGATATTTTGCCAGCTCTGCCGCGACCGTCGATCGTGTCACCGGCACCGATCGGGCGATGCTGTTGAACTCGCGGAACATTGGCGGCTGATCGTCGCTCGGCTGGTGGAGGGAGCTGAATTCCGAGTTGCGCATGACGTGAAAAGTGGCTGGCCCGGCCTCGCGATCGAGGGCCGATGCTTCCACATGCCAGTTCGGGTCCGACTGCGAACGGGTTTTCAGCTCGGCGGCCAGTTCCGGGATCGGCTCGAACGAAATGATCGGGCCGGTGAAGCCGGCCGCGTGGCGCAGCATGTCGGCATATTGGCCGCGGTTGGCGCCGACATCGAACACGCAGTCCACGCCGAAATGCGCCAGAAAGCGCCGCAGGTGCAACCGCTCATGCAGCGAGTGCGCCTCGTTTGGCGGCACCACCAGGTTGCCCGAAAGCTGCTCGATCAGGTTGGCGATCCGGCGCTTGACCGTCGGCATCATGCTCCCCGCGGAACGGCGCCGCGCGCGCCCGCGCTTAGCCCCGCTCCTGCAACCGCGCCAGCAGAAAATCCCGGAATACCGCCACCCGCTTCGAGGTCCGCAGCTCCTCGGGATAGACGAAATAGCACCCGATCTTGGGCGATTTCAGGTCCGGCAGCAGCGGCACCAGCCCTTCGGCGGCGAGATCGAAGTAATCCGGCAGCGCGCCGATCCCCAAGCCTGCGCGGATCGTCATCAGCAGCGCGTTAATGCTGTTCACCTCCAGCACGGCGCGGCGCGGCTGGCCGCTGCGGCGGCCGATCTCCGCCAGCCAGTTGATGTCCGGCACCGGCGGCCGGTAGTGGCCGAACAGGATCAGCTTGTGCTCGTCCAGATCCTCGCCCCGCTGCGGGACGCCGTGCTGCTTGAGGTAGTCGGGCGAGGCGCAGATGTTCCAGGCGAAATCCATCAGGTGCCGCTGCACCAGGTCGGGCTGCCGCGGCGGGTGCATCCGGATCGCGACGTCGGCCTCGCGCATCGCCAGGTCGAGTTCGGCGTCGTCCAGCAGCAGCGTGATCGAGACGTCCGGATACGCCTCCAGGAACGGCTGCAGGCGCGGGGCGAGCCAGGTCGAGCCGAATCCCACCGTCGTCGTTACCTTCAGCCGCCCGGTGGGCTTCTCCTTGCTCTCGGTCAGCAGCGCCTCGGTCATCGCGAGCTTGGCGAACACCTCGCGCACGGTGCGGTTCAGCGCCTCGCCCTGCTCGGTCAGGATCAGGCCGCGGGCGTGGCGGTGGAACAGCGGCACCTGCAATGCCTCCTCCAGCGCCGAGATCTGCCGTGAGACGGCGGACTGGCTCAGGTTCAGCGTGTCGCCGGCATGGGTGAAGCTGCCCGCCTCGGCCACTGCGTGAAACACCCGCAGCTTGTCCCAGTCCATCACCGCCCGCTCTCCCTCACCGCTCGCTCGCCCCGCCGGCCCCGCGCGGGGCCAAGCGCCCACCCTACGGTGCGGACGCGATTCGAGTCCCGAAGTTTTGCGCCGTTGCCCCGTCACGCAGCGGCGAGTGTCGCCGCTTCCCCCTGCTCCGCCAGCCACTTCTCCGCCTCCAGCGCCGCCATGCAGCCGGTGCCGGCCGCCGTCACCGCCTGGCGGAAGATGCGGTCCTGCACGTCGCCGGCGGCGAACACGCCGGCGACCGAGGTGCGGGTGGAGCCGGGCTCGGTCAGGATATAGCCTTCCGCGTCCATCGCCACCTGGCCTGCGAACGGCGCCGTGGTTGGCGTGTGGCCGATCGCGATGAACACGCCCTCGACCTCGAGCCGGCTCGATTGTCCGGTGCGCCGGTCGCGCAGCACCACGCCGCTGACCGAGGGGGGAGAGCCGGACGCGGTGATCTCCTCCACCACGCTGTCCCACACCACGCTGATCTTCGGGTGCGCAAACAGCCGCCGCTGCAGGATTTTCTCGGCGCGGAGCGCGTCGCGGCGATGGATCAACGTCACGTGCGAGGCGTGATGGGTCAGATAGAGTGCCTCCTCGACGGCGGTATTGCCGCCGCCCACGACCGCGACGCGCTTGCCGCGGAAGAAGAACCCGTCGCAGGTGGCGCAGGCCGAGACGCCCGCACCCTGCAATGCGGCCTCCGACGGCAGGCCGAGCCAGCGCGCCTGCGCGCCGGTCGCGATCACCACGGCATCGGCCAGATAGAGGTCGCCGCCATCGCCCACGCACCGGAACGGACGGGTCGAAAAATCCGCCGAGACGATGATGTCGCCCAGGATCGTAGTGCCGACATGGGCGGCCTGCCGCGCCATCTGCTCCATCAGCCACGGCCCCTGGATCACCTCGGCGAAGCCCGGATAGTTCTCGACGTCGGTGGTGATCATGAGCTGCCCGCCCGGTTGCAGCCCCGCCACCAGGATCGGCTCGAGGCTGGCGCGCGCGGCGTAGATCGCCGCGGTGTAGCCGGCTGCTCCCGCGCCGATGATCAGCACGCGGGTTCGATGGGTCTGGGGCATAATCGGTCCGCTCGGCGATGTGGCGGGAATATCGGCGGCCGGCGCGGCCGAGACAAGCAATGCGGCGCCGCTCGCGGTTGCCGCCGCCGCTCCCGGCAATGATATTGCGCCCAACGCCCCTTTTGGATGCTCATGCGAACCCAGCGCCCCGACCTGCCCCCGCTTGATGCGATCGACCGCGGCATCCTGGTCGAATTGCAGCAGGACGGGCGGATGACCAACGTGGAACTCGCGCGCCGGGTCGGCATCTCGGCGCCGCCCTGCCTGCGCCGGGTGCGGCGGCTGGAGGAGGACGGGTATATCCGCGGCTACCATGCCGATACCGACCCGCAGCGCCTCGGCTGGGAGATCACGTTTTTTGCGATCGTCGGGCTGGACAGCCAGAAGGAGAGCGTGCTGGCCGGGTTCGAGGCGATGGTCGCGGCCTGGCCCGAGGTGCGGGAGTGCCACATGATCCGCGGCGGCGGCGACTTCCTGCTGCGGCTGGTGGCGCGGGATACCGCGCACGAGAATCAGCTCACGCAGCGGCTCACCGGGGCCGCGAGCGTGACCCGGGTGCAGACGTTGCAGACGATCCGGACCAGCCGGAGCCTGGCCGGGGTGCCGCTTTGAAGGAAGGCCAGGGGCGCCGCCCCTGGACCCCGCCAAGGGCCTAGCCCTTGGAACCCTTTCGTATGGCGTATCTACTTTGCGATCACCTAAATATAACAACGGGCTGCTGAGATCCCTCCCGAACGGCAATCTCGCCGAAGGAGCTGACCAGCCATGCCCACCCCCTGGACTGTTGTTGATGCCGTGACGGTGGTGCTTGCCGCCGCCACGGTGATCCTGACCGGCGTGGCGATACTCGTTGCCGTCGTGGCCTTCTGGGGATACCGGGACATTCGGAAGGTGACAGTGGAGCGGGCCGAAGCCGAAGCCAGGCGCATCGCCGAAGACGTCGCGGCCAGAGAGATGCGGGCTTTCCTGGACAAGGCCAGCACGGGCCCCGATATTTCGGTGGCCTACCAGGACAAACCGCAATGAGCGTCACGCTTTCCGCCGATCGTGCCGCACCGGCCATGGAGGTGGCCGCCAGATCCCTCGACCGCGCGCCTGTGCGGCTACTGGACATGGCGTCATCGCTTGGGTTGACCGTGGACATGGACGCACCGCTGCCGCCCGGCATTTCGGGGCAGATCAAGCGCGTCCGGCACCCCGAGGGGGACCACTACCGCATCGACGTGAATCGGAACGACGGCGCCACGCGCCGGCGCTTCACCCTCGCCCACGAGATCGCTCATTTTCTGCTGCACCGGGAGTTCCTAGACGCCGAACTGACCGATGATCGGATGTACCGGAGTCGCCTCGGTGACGCCATGGAGCGCCAGGCGAACCGGATGGCGGCGCAACTGCTGATGCCAGAGGGGCTTGTGCACTTCGCTTGGAATCTAGGCGTGCATAATGTGGCGCTGCTGGCGGGCGCGTTCGACGTATCAGAGCAAGCTATGGAGATCAGGCTTCGGGAGCTGGGGCTGGTGGCCTGACCCCGCGTGGATTGGACGAAGCGCGCGATCGAGGCAGGCGACCGCGGCCTCCCCTTCCCGCAGAACTGAGACGTGCCGGCCGACCGGCGCGGGCCAGGGCCGCTGCTATGTCTTTGCCACCAAGCGCCTTTCGTAACGGGGTCTGGGGCCGATGGCCCCAGCGGGGTCGAGGGGCAGCGCCCCTCGCCTTGCTGTTTCTCCTGACGCTGCTCCGGCTGGCCGTCGCCGCCCACGCCGGCCTCTCCCCCGACGAGGCCTATTACTGGGTCTGGTCCCGCGCCCTTGCCCCCGGCTATTTCGACCATCCGCCGATGGTGGCGCTGTGGATCAGGGCCGGCACTGCGCTCGCTGGGCCGGGCGCGCTCGGCGTGCGGCTGCTGGCGCCGCTCTCGGCCCTGGTCGGCACCGGCTTCCTGGCAGCCGCGGCCGAGGATCTGATCCCCGGCCGCCGCGCCGGGCTGGTCGCGGCGGCGCTGCTGAATGCGACCCTGCTGTTCGGCGTCGGCGCAGTGACGATGACGCCCGACACGCCGCTGCTGTTCTTCTGGACGCTGGCGCTGTGGGCGATGGCGCGGCTGATCGCGACCGGGGAGGGACGCTGGTGGCTGCTCGCCGGCGCTGCGATCGGCGCCGCGATGCTGAGCAAATACACCGGCCTGCTGCTCGCCGGAGGCGTCGCCCTGTGGGTGCTCGCGGTACCCGACGCACGGCGCTGGTTGCGGCGGCGGGAGGTCTGGGCCGGCGGGGTGGTCGCGTTGCTCGTGTTCACGCCCGATCTGGCGTGGAACGCGGCGCACGGCTGGGCGAGCTACGCCAAGCAGGGCGGCCGAACCGGCGTCTGGCATCCGGCCGACGCGCTGCGATTCCTCGCCGAACTGGTGGGCGGCCAGGCGGGGCTGGCGACCCCGTTCGTGTTCGTGCTTTGCGTGGGCGGCGTGTGGTGGGCGACGCGGCGCGGCTGGCGCGGCGATCCCGGCGCGGCACTGCTTGCGTGGCTCACCGTGCCCGGCGCGCTGGTGTTCGTCGAGCACGCGATAGGCGGGCGGGTGCAGGCGAATTGGCCGGCGGTGCTGTATCCGGCGGCGGCGGTGGCGGCGTGCGGGCTGCGCTGGCGGCCGTGGCGGAGTGCCGCGGCGCTGGGGTTCGCGCTGACCGCGCTCGTCTATCTTCAGGCAACCGTGGCGCCGCTGCGGCTCGGCCCGCGAGAGGACGTGACGCTGGCGCGACTGGCGGGCTGGCCGTTGCTGGGGGCGGAGGTCGATCAGGCACGGCGGGCGGCCGGCGCGTCGTTCGTCGCCAGCGACGAGTACGGCCTCGCCTCCGAGCTGGCCCGGACCCTGCCCCCGGCGTTGCCGGTGGTCGCAGCGGCGCCGCGCTGGCGGTATTTCGCGCTGCCGCCGGCGACACCCGTGACCGCCGGGCGGGTCGGACTGCTGGTGCAGAGCACGCATCGCGGCGGCCTGCCTTCGGGCGCGCCCTGGGCATCGATGGTGCGGATCGGCGCGCTTGTGCGCGGCCGGCAGGGCGTGGTGGCGGAGCGATACCGGCTGTATCGGGTCGTGGGGAAAGCGGGCGGCAGCGTTGACGCGGTGTTACTCCCCCGCGATTGATCAGAAGTTTCAAATCGCTACATGCAGCAGGTGAAGTCAATTGCCTTGAATTGCACTAAAAGGACCTTTAGGTTGTGAACCTTAGAGGACGGACCGCCTTATGAGTCATGCTCCTTTGTAGAGGTGGCGACCTACGGAGAGGTCAATGGATGAGACCACAGAAATGCGCGCGGAGCGATATGAATACGCCATTCGTCGACTAGAGAAGCATATTCGGCTCTCACCGAGCGACGGCACACTCAGCTTAGATGTCAGCAACGGCAGGGACGTTGGGATCGAAGACCCGGTCATTTTTGCTGACCTGAAACGCTCCCTCGATGAAACGAACAAGAAGATCAGAAACGGGGAACTTCGCATTGAGGAAGCGAGCAAGGGCTTGAGCCTGTCAAGGTAGGCGAGCCAGTCCGCCTTTTGGGGGGATGACGGACGAAATGGCTGCCGTCCACACGACTTGGTACGGCGTTGTCGTGCGTTTTGCCCATTTCGAAGTTACTCAGATAAGCGCTACATTGGCGACCGGAAGTGCCTCGGTAACAACTTTAGCGGCATTGTTGGCAGCCTTTGGGATAACGGGGCCGGTGGGCAGTTATATCCGGAATCATAGGCGCGTTGCTTGGGAGTTGTAACTCTTCCCAGAAGGGCATCGTTCTCACCGTGCTCTGGGTGGGTCTTCCCTGGTGCAGGAGCCAATAAGGTCATTCGATTCAATCGTCATCGCGACCCGCCTGCGCGCCATACGCTGCGTAACGAAAAGCGGTATCACCGCCGCGTTGCGAGCCAGGCCGCAAGGCTCGCCAACTCCGGCACCCGCTGCGGCGCTGCTTGTGATCCCGAGAGCAGCAGCCCCACCTCCGGCAACCCGTCCCCGGCCGGATGCAGCGACAGCCGCAGGTTGAGCGCACCAGCCGCCAGTGCCGCCGCCCCTGCCAAACTCGCGGCGCCGTCCGGCGCCGTCATCTCGCCCGTACCCAGCATCAGGTTGCCGCGGTCCAGCACGGCCCCGATATGCAGTTGCGTAAACGGCGACGTCCCGCCCGCCAGCGCCTTCGCCGCGAGGCTCCGTGCCTTCATCGGATCGCCCGCGAGGGCAACGTGCAGGGCGGGCAGGTCGAACCCCGTCACGCTGCCGTCCTTCGCCCTCGCCTCTACCCGCCCGGCAAGTGTGGCGAGCAGGGCCGCGGCACTGTAGCCGCTCGCGGTTGCGTCCAGCGTCGCATCCGCCTGGCCCGCGGCGGCCAGGTCGAGCGGCAACCCCAGCACCGGGGATGCCACGTGCGCCCCGGCCAGGTGCAGGTGCGCCGCGAGGCGCGGCGGTGCCTGCGCGGCGTCCAGTGTCAGGGTCCCGTCCAGCCGCCCGCCGCCGAGATCGGCCGTCAGCCCGTCAAGCCGCAGCGTGCCGCCGCCGAGTGCCAGCCGTCCGCCGGCGTCGCGCATGACCGTCACATTGCCGTCGAGCACCCGTGCCGCCGCGATCCGCAACGCGCCCGACCAAATGGGATGGGCGGCGAGCGTCGCGACCAGGGCGAGCGGTCGGTCTCCGCGCAGTTTCGGCCAGGGCAGCGGCAGGGAAGCGGCGTCCAGCGTGCCCGATAGGTGCGGGCCGGTCCCGGTCCATGCGAGCGCCAGATGCCCGTCTGCTCGGAGCGCTCCGGCCGCGAGGCCGAGATCGTCCGCCGTTACCCGCCCCGCCGCCGCCGAGACCGTGCCATGCAGCGCCACCGGTCCGACGCCGAGCCACGCCGTCTGCCGCAGCCCGAGTGCGGCGAGCAGCCCCGCCGCATCCGGCCCGGCGAGCGCCACCGCGCCGGTCTCGCTGCCGGCCGGCAGGTTGAGGGTCGGACTCGCATCCAGCCGCAGGGCGCCGAGGGCCACATGCAGTCGCGTCGCCAACGCCGCGGGTTTGCCGCTGACGGCAAGCTCCAGGCGGCCGGCGCCGCGGAACAGGCCCGGCAGCCGCCACCCGGCCGGCAGCAGGGCCGCCAACCCAGTCGAGTCCGGGGTCGCAAGGTCCACCCGTGCGTCGGCCCGGCCATCCGCGCCGAGTTGCCCGGAGGCGGTCACGGCAGCCCCGTCCAGCCGCATGGTCAGCCGCTGGAGCTGGACTCCCGCGGCATCGGACATCGCATCGAGGGCGAGATGCTGCGCCCGCACCCGGCCCCACGATGCCGTGTCGGCACGCAGCCACAGCGAGAGGTCGGTCGTCGCGACGGCCCGGCGCAGCGCCTGCGCCGCTGCCGCGTCCAGCCCGCCGAGGTCGATTGCCGCCACCGAAAGTTGCGCCTCGACCCCCGGCCGCGCTCCGGGCTGCACGATCAGCGACCCGCCGACTCTCTCGCCATCCGCCGTGCCGTCGATCCTGCCGAGCGCGATCCGGCCCAGTGCGACCGTGATCGCGGCACCAAGGTCGGCTGCGTGCGGCGTGGGCAGGTCCGGCGGCAAGCCGGCGAGTGGCGCGAACCAGCGCCAGGTCCCCCGCACATCCGGGACGTCGAGCCGTCCGGCGCCCTGGAACCGGCCGCCCTGCGCGGTGCCGTGCAGCCGCAGCGTGGCACCTCCCGGCAGCTCGGCCGAGGCGTCGCGCAGGGCGAACCCGCCCGGCGTGAGGTCGAGTCCCGGCGCGCAATTGCCGCAGATCGGCGCCGCCGAGCTTCGCCGCCTCCGCCGAGAGGTCGATCCCCATCGGCAGCGGCATCCGCCCGGCTCCCTGCCCGAGTGCCGCGAGCCAAGCCGGAAGATCGATCCGGCCGATGCGGAGCGCCAGATCGAGCCGCGGCGCCCCCACGAACCGGAGCGCGAGTGCCCCGCGCGCCGGGGCGTCGCCGAGCCGCAACACAAGCTGGTCGGCGACCGCCAGCCCCTGCGCCACGCTCAGCCGCCCGCTGCCGCGCCAGGCCTCATGCGGTGCCGGCAGCAGCGCCCCGAGATCGACGCCATGCCCGCCCAGCGTGCCCGCGAGCGTGCCATCCGCCGCCATCTGGCCACTGAACCGCGCGGCCGTCCCGGCCAGCGGGCCGGCGCCGTCCAGCGCCAGATCAAGGGCCGCCGCGCCGTCAGCACCCGGCCGCGACAGCCGCAGCGCGAAATTCCAGAGGCGGCCGGCGATCTGCCCCTGCCCGGAGGCGGTGAGGGTGCCGGTCAGCCGGTCGGTCGCGGCCTGCGCACGCAGCGCGGTGATCGCGAGCCGGCCCACGCTGATCCGCCCACCCTCGACATTCGCCGCGACCTCTCCCAGCCAGCGCGGCGGTCGCAGCGCCGCGGGCCGCAGCTGCCCCGGCCAGGGCAGATGCCAGTCCGCCCCCGCGAGCGTCAGCGTCCGCGCCTCCAGCCGTCCCGCCAGCAGCGGCAGCAGCGCCAGCCGCAGCCGCAGCGCCTGCGCGATCAGCGACCCGCCGTTCCGGCCGGTGATCGTCACTCCCGCGGCGGTCAGCTCCGGCTCGGGGAGCAGGGCCAGCCGGATCGGGCCCGTGATGCGCACCGTGCTGCCGCCGAGCGCACGGCCGGCCAGGGCGGCGATCGTGCCGCGAAAGCGTTCGGGATTGACCAGCGACGGGCCAAACCAGGCGCCGGCCGCGGCGAGGACGAGCAGGGCGGCGAGCGCGACCGGCCCGACGCGGCGGCGGGGCGTCAAGCCGAGGCGAGGGGCTCCGCCCCTCGACCCCGCTGGGGCCTGGAGGCCCCAGACCCCCGCGACCTTAGGCCAGCGGCAATTCGTGATGACCCTTTCGATGCCGGGAACACCCCTCCCCCGACCCCCTCCCGCAAGGGGAGGGGGCTTAGCTTGCCTGCTCCCCCTCCCCTTGCGGGAGGGGGCCGGGGGGAGGGGTCGAGGAGAGTCGATCACGATTAGCCGATGAGTATTATCCCTCTGCGGTGCCATAGCCCCCGCCTCCCGGCGTCTCGATCACGAAGACGTCCCCGGCTCGCAGCTCCGCTTGGTCGGTCCCCGTCAGCGCCTCGCGCGAGCCGTCCGTGCGCTCGATCCACTGACGGCCGGGCGCGCCATCGGCGCCGCCGGCCAGCCCGAACGGCGCCACGTTGCGCCGCGAGGCCACGATCACCGCCGTCATCGGTGCCAGGAACCGGATGCGCCGCACCGCGCCATCACCGCCCCGCCAGCGCCCGGCGCCACCCGAGCCGCGCCGGATCGCGAACGCCTCCAGCCGCACCGGGGTGCGCAGTTCCAGCACCTCGGGATCGGTCATCCGCGTGTTGGTCATGTGCGTCTGCACCGCCGCTGTGCCGTCGAAGCCGGGGCCGGCGCCGGTGCCGCCGCAGATCGTCTCGTAGTACTGCAGATTGCGCATTGCCGAAAATAAAATTGTTCATCGTCGCCTGGCTGCACGCGATCGCCCCGAGCGCGCCGAACAGCGCATTGCACGTCGCCTGGCTGACCTCGGTGTTGCCCGCGACCACCGCCGCCCCCGGTGCGGGTGAGAGGAACGTGCCCGGCGGGATCACGATGTCGATCGGCTTGAGGCAGCCGTCGTTGAGCGGAATGTCGTCGCCCACCAGGCAGCGAAACACGTACAGCACCGCCGCCCGGGTCACGGCGGGCGGCGCATTGAAATTGTCGCGCCGCTGCGCGCCGGTGCCGGTGAAATCGACCACCGCCCTCCGTCGCGTGCGATCCACGCGCACCGAGACGCAGAGCGGCGAGCCGTCGTCCATCATGTAGCAGAAGTCGCCGTCGCCGATGCGGTCGATGACGCGCCGCACGCTCTCCTCGGCGTTGTCCATCACGTGACGCATGTAGGCGCGCACCGTCTCCCAGCCGTACTCCGCGACCACACGGCCGAGTTCTTGGGCAGACTTGGCATTGGCCGCGACCTGCGCCTTGATGTCGGCCACGTTCACGTCCGGGCTGCGTGCCGGATAGCGCGCCCCGGCGAGCAGGGCGCGGAACTCCGACTCGCGGAAATGGCCGGCATCGACGAGAAGAAAATCGTCGATCACCACGCCTTCGTCCTCCAGCGTCCGCGAGGCGGGCGGCGTCGATCCCGGCGTGAGGCCACCGATATCGGCGTGGTGGCCACGGTTGGCGACAAAGAACAGGATTTCGCGGCAAGCGGCGTCGAAAACCGGCGTGATGACGGTGACATCGGGCAGATGCGTGCCGCCGTTATAGGGGTTGTTCAGCGCCACCACGTCGCCCGGCCGCAGTGTCGCCCCGCGGCGGCGGCGCACGGTGCGGACGCTCTCGCCCATGGCACCCAGATGCACCGGCACGTGCGGCGCATTGGCAACCAAGCCGCCCTGCGCGTCGAACACCGCGCAGGAGAAATCCAGCCGCTCCTTGATGTTCACGCTGAGCGAGGTGTTCTGCAAGACCGCACCGGCCTGCTCGGCGGCGCTCATGAAGATGTTGTTGAACAGCTCGAGCAGCACCGGATCGGCCTGCTCGGTGCCGGCAGCGGCGGGGCGCGCGCGCGGCGACGTGCGGGCGAGCAGCAGATGGTCGCGCGGCGTCGCCTCGGCGGTCCAGCCGGGTTCGACAATGGTGGTTGCACCCGCCTCGCGGATCAGCGCCGGCCCGGCGATGCGATCGCCCGCGCGCAGCGCCGCGCGGTCGAACACCGGGGTGGCGTGAGCATCGCCGCCGCTCCACATTTCCACGGTCTCGATCGGCGCGAGCGGTGCCTCCTCGGCGCCACGGGCGGACAGCGCCGCCTCGGTGACGGGGTCGCCGGGCGCGGTCGCCTCCACGGCGACCGCTTCGGCGATCAGGGCGCGCTCGGGGGTCGCGAAGCCGAACCGGGCGCGGTGCGCTGCGGTGAAAGCAGCGACGGCATCGGCAAACCCGGCGAACGGCACGGCGAGCGCTGCGTCGGTGCCGGCGTAGCGCAGATGCAGCAGCCGGTGCGTCGCGATGCGCGAGGGCTCGGCGCCCTGCGCCGCCAGCGCGTCGGATGCCGCTCGCGCCAGCGTCTCGGCAAGCGCCGTCAGCGCGCCCAGCGCGTCCGGCGTGAATGCCACCTCCGCCGCCTGCTCGCGCAGCACCGTCTGGTCGGCCAGCCCCATGCCGTAGGCGGAGAGCACGCCGGCGAAGGGATGGATGAACACGCTCTCCATGCCGAGCTCGTCGGCAACCAGGCAGGCGTGCTGCCCGCCCGCGCCGCCGAAGCAGGCGAGCGCGAAGCGGGTCGCGTCATGCCCCTTCTGCACCGAGACCTGCTTGATCGCATTCGCCATGTTGGCGACCGCGATGCGCAGAAAACCCTCGGCGATGTCACGCGGATCGCGACGCTGGCCGGTTCGGTTCGCGACGTCCGCGGCAAGGCCAGCAAACTTCGCACGCACGATCGCGGCGTCGAGCGGCTGGTCGGCCTCCGGGCCGAAAATCGCGGGGAAATGCGCGGGCTGGACCTTGCCCGCCATCACGTTGGCGTCGGTGACGGTCAGCGGGCCGCCGCGGCGATAGCAGGCGGGGCCGGGATCGGCGCCGGCGCTGTCCGGCCCCACGCGGAAGCGCGCGCCGTCGAAATGCAGAATCGAGCCGCCGCCGGCCGCGACCGTGTTGATCGCCATCATCGGCGCGCGCAGCCGCACGCCCGCGATCTCGGTCTCGAACGCGCGCTCGAAGCTGCCCGCATAGAGCGCCACGTCGGTCGAGGTGCCGCCCATGTCGAAGGAGATCACGCGATCCAGCCCCGCCATCGCCGCGGTGCGCGTGGCACCCACGATGCCGCCCGCGGGACCGGACAGGATCGCATCCTTGCCCTGGAAGCTCGCGGCCTCCGCCAGCCCACCGTTCGACTGCATGAAATAGAGCCGTACCCCGCCAAGCTCGCCGGCGACCCGGGCCACGTAACGGCGCAGAATCGGCGACAGATACGCATCCACGACGGTGGTATCGCCGCGCGGCACCAGCCGCATCAGCGGGCTCGCCGCATGGCTCGGCGAAACCTGCGCAAAGCCCGCCGTGCGGGCGAGTTCGGCGAGGCGACGCTCGTGGTCGGGAAACTTCCATGCGTGCATCAGCACGATCGCGCAGGCGGTAAGACCGGCGACCCTTGCCTCGGCGAAGGCGGCGCGCGCGGCCTCCTCGTCGAGCGGCTCGATTTCGGTCCCATCAGCGGCGACGCGCCCGCCGATCTCGACCACGCGCGCATAGAGCATCGACGGCAGCCGGATCGCGAGATCGAACAGCCGCGGCCGCGCCTGGTTGCCGATGCGCAGCGCGTCGGCGTACCCGCGGTTGACGACCAGCAGCGTCGGTTCGCCGCGCCGCTCGAGCAGCGCGTTGGTGGCAACCGTCGTGCCCATCTTCACGGCGTCGATCTCACCCGCCGGGATCGGCGCGCCGGGAGCGAGGCCGAGCATCAGACGGATGCCGGCGAGGGCTGCGTCGGCGTATCGCCCGGGGTTCTCGCTCAGCAGCTTGGCGGTGGCGAGCGTCCCGTCGGGGCGGCGGGCGACGATGTCGGTGAAGGTGCCGCCGCGATCGATCCAGAACTGCCAGCCCGCCATCGGCATCTCGCCCCGTCCATGCAAAAAAGGCCAGGGCTCTGCCCTGGACCCGCCAAAGGCACAGCCTTTGGAATCCATTCTTTAGGAAATGAGGGCTGGGGCCAATGGCCCCAGTCCGGTGCCGGACGCTGTCATCGCGAGCCGCCTCTTGGCGGCGTGGCGATCCAGGGCTGACGGCACGGTGCGGCGGCCCTGGATCGCCGCGTCGCTGCGCTCCTCGCGATGGCGCTCCCTAGCGACTCACTTTCCAACAATAGCGGGTACTAGCGGCTATGGAGCGAGGATGTTCGGGTTGATACCGAGCGCGGTAATCGTGGCCGGGTTGAGCTGGCCGTTCGGCTGCAGCCCGCGTCCTTGCTGGAACCGCTCGATCGCCGCCTGAGTCTCCGCGCCCCAGATTCCGTCCGTGGCACCGCGGTAGAAGTTCAGCTCGCGCAGACGCGACTGGATCGTGCTGATCGCGGTCTGGCTCAAGGTGCTTCCGGCGATCGGGGCGACAGCTGCCGCCGGTGCTGCCGGTGCGGCGGCGGTCAACAACTGGTCCGGTGAAATGCCGAGGGTCGCGATCGTCGCCTGGTTCAACTGGCCGGTGACTTGCAGCCCATGCGTTTGCTGGAAGCGCTCCAGCGCCGCCTGGCTGTCAGGACCCCAGACGCCGTCGATCCGGCCGTCATAGACGCCTTGCCGGTGCAAATCGCCCTGCACCATCTGCACCGCCTGCGGCGCAAGCGCCTGCGTGTAGGTCAGCGCGGGCGGAGTGGGGGGTGGCACAGTCTGGGCCCCCGCCGGCATGGCGGCGAGAAGGGGCGCAACGGCGATCAACAAAGCGGTGCGCATGACGTGTTACCTTCCGCTTGCATGGCGAGCAAACGCCGGCGCGGACGGGCGGTTCGGGCGCTCGCTTTTGGCGGCCCACCCCCCGGCATGATAGAGACGACGCGATGGGTTATTGGGGCAAGGTGATCGGCGGCGTCGCCGGGCTGGTGATGGGCGGCCCGCTCGGCGCGGTGATGGGTGCCGCCCTCGGCCATGCCGCCGACGAGGGCGGGCTGGCGAAGATGCGCGCGATGCTGCCCACCGCCTCGCTGCTGGGTCCGGCGCGGATGGCAGCACTGCTGGGCCGGCGCGACCAGCTCTTCGCGATCGCGTCGTGGTGCTGGCCGCCAAGCTCGCCAAGGTGGACGCGCCGGTGAACCGCGCCGAGATCGACGCCTTCAAGCGGCATTTCCGCATCCCGCCTGAGGGGATGCACGACATCGCTCGCCTGTTCGACCAGGCGCGCGAGAGCACCGACGGCTTCGAGGACTACGCCGACGAACTGGGCCGCGCCTTCGAGGACAATCGCGGGATGCTGGAGGACGTGCTGGGCGCGCTGTTCGCGATCGCCCGCGCCGACCGCCCGATCGTCAGCAGCGAGACCGAGTTCCTGCTGCGGGTGCATCGCGGCTTCGGCCTGGATCGCGCCGCGTGGGAGCGGGCGCGCCAGGGCATGGCCCGCGGCGCCGCATCGGTGCCGGTCGCGGACGACTACGCGGTGCTCGGCGTGAGCAGCCGGGCAACCAACGCCGAGGTGCACGCGGCCTGGAAGCGGCTGATGCGCGAGAACCATCCCGACAGCCTGGCCTCGCGCGGCGTGCCGCCCGAGTTCATCGCGCGTGCGAGCGACAAGGTGGCGCGGATCAATGCGGCGTGGGATCGGGTGAAGCGCGAGCGGCGGCTGTGACGCTCTTCCGCATGACGCTGCACTTCGTCGAGCGCCCCAGCCCGAACCATAACGAACGCCCCGCTGGCGCGCCGATCGACATGCTGGTGCTGCATTACACCGGGATGCGCACCGGGCGGGAGGCGATCGAGCGGCTGTGCGACCCCGATCCGCCGACGGGCGCGCCGGTCTCCTCGCACTATGTCGTCGAGGAGGACGGCGCGATCTGGCGGCTGGTGCCCGAGGAGCGGCGGGCGTGGCACGCGGGCGTTTCCACCTGGCGCGGGCACGAGGGGCTGAACGACCGCTCGGTGGGCATCGAGATCGTCAATCCCGGCCACGAGTTCGGCTATCGGGACTTTCCGGTGCTGCAACTGGCGGCGACGTGCGATCTCTGTCTGCACATCCTCTCGCGCCATCCGATCCCGCCGCGCAATGTCGTGGCGCACAGCGACATCGCCCCCGACCGCAAGCAGGATCCGGGCGAGCGGTTCGACTGGGAGGGGTTCGCGGCGAACGGCGTCGGGCTGTGGCCGGAGGGGGTGCCCGATCTCGGCACCGGCGATCCGGTGCGCGACGCGTTCGGTTTGCGCGACGTGCGGGCGGCGCTTGCGCATATCGGCTACCGGGTGGCTCCGGCCGGCGCGCTCGATCCGGCGCTGGCCGACGTGCTGCGCGCGTTCCAGCGGCACTGGCGGCCCGAGGCAGTAAACGGGCAGGCGGACAGCGGCACGCTTGGCGCGGCTGCTGGCGGTGGCGCGGCTGTGCGGCTAATAATAGCAGCGAGCTTTGACGATGACGCATGGCAAATGTCTTATCGTCATGCTCGGCGAAGGCCGAGCATCCACGACTTTGCTGCGGCACGAAAGATGTGGATGGTCGGCCTCCGCCGACCATGACGTTTAAAAATCTCCGCGCAGAGGGCAAGGCGCGATGAGCGGCGAGAATATCGGGCGCTACAGCTCCGATGAAATCGAGGCGATGATTGCGCGCGGCGAGGACAGGACCGACTGGAAGCGCGTCATGGCGATGACCGACGAAGAGATCGAACGGAAACGCGGCGGACGAGCCGGATGATTGGTCGGTGGACCCCGTGGAGTGGAAGCAGGCGGACCTCGTCATTCCCGCCCGCAATCGTGACCACTGGCTGCTGCTCGATCCCGACCTCGCGGCGTGGTTCCACGCCCAGGGGCCGGACGCCGAGGCGCGGATGCGCGCGATCCTGCGCGCCGCGACGGAGGCGGCGCAGGCCGGCGACCCCGACAAGGCCGGTTGACGCGGCGCCCGCCGCCGCGCATCTCCGCGCCCGCCAGACGGCCGGACGGCCGCTGATCCGCCTCGGCGGGTTGGAGGAAAGTCCGGGCTCCACGGGAAGACGGTGCCGGCTAACCGCCGGCGGGGGCGACCCCAGGGACAGTGCCACAGAAAACAAACCGCCCGCGCCGAGCGATCGCCGCGGGCAAGGGTGAAACGGGGCGGCAAGAGCGCACCGCGCCCCCGGCAACGGGGGCGGCAGGGCAAACCCCACCGGGAGCAAGACCGAATAGGGGCGGCAGGCGGCGCGCGGTGCGCGACCGCAGGGGTTCCCGCCCCGCCGCCCGGGTTGGTCGCGCCAGGCGCGCCGCGAGGCGCGTCGCAGAGGAATGGCCGTCCCGTCCCTCGCGAGAGGGGCGGACAGAACCCGGCTTACAGGCCGTCTGGCGCCTGCTCCGGCCTCAGAACAGGGATTCCAAAGCCAAGGACGCGCTCGCATGGTCGGCCGCGGGTCGGGCCGAAGGCCTCCAACGTTTCACGTGAAACACAATCCCCAGAGTTATCCACAGGAACAAAACAAAAACATCGGACGGCATTTTGTCTCCGATCTTCCGCCGCTTGCACGGCGATCCTTGAGGATTTGGTCAATAAACTTCGAAAACCCGCCGTGTTCGCACTGCAAACTCGGCAAATCCCTTTGACGCCCATCTCAGCCCATGTTATCCCATGCCATCCCAGGTGGCGGGGGGGTCTCGCAGCGCGGGAGAGGGGTCGCGGCGGCCGGCCGGTTCGGGCCGGCGCGCCGCGGCCCCGGCGTCCCGGCCGTCCGGTGGCGGGCCGTCGCGGCGCACGAAGGGGCAAGCCGGGCCGAATGAGCCAGTTCCTCGGCACCCACCTGAACCGGCTGGACGCGAAGGGCCGGGTGTCGGTCCCGGCCCCGTTCCGCGCGGCGCTGCGCGCGCTGTCCGCCGACGGTTCGGTGGTGCTGCGGCCGAGCCACAAGCATCCCTGCATCGAGGCCTGGCCGGCGCCGGTGTTCCAGTCGCTGGCAACCCCGCTCGACCGGCTCGACCTGTTCGGCGACGCGCATGACAGCTTCGCCGTCGCCCTCTATGCCGACGCCTTCCCGGTCGAGCCCGACCGCGAGGGCCGCATCGTGCTGCCCGAACCGCTGGTGGCGCACGCCGGCCTCGCCGAGCAGGTCGAGTTCATGGGCCTCGGCCGCATCTTCCAGATCTGGCGTCCCGACGCCGCCGAGCGCCGCCGCGCCGAGGCGCGCGAGCGGCTGCGTGCGGGCGGCATGACCCTGCCGGGGGCCGGCGCACCTGCCCTGCCGGGGACGCGCGGCGCCGTGACCCACATCCCGGTGATGACCGCGGAGATGCTGGCGGCGCTCGCGCCCGCCGATGGCGGCGTCTATCTCGACGGCACGTTCGGCGGCGGCGGCCATGCGGCGGCGATCCTGCGCGCGGCCCGCTGCACGCTGTTCGCGATCGACCGCGATCCCGACGCGATCGCCCGCGGCGCCGCGCTCGCGGCAGCGTATCCGGGGAGGTTGCATCTGCTGCAGGGAAGTTTCGGCGACATGCTGAACCTGCTGGCGCGGCGCGGAGTTCGGCCGGCTAGACGGAATTGTGCTCGATCTCGGCGTCTCCTCGTTCCAGCTCGACGATCCGGAGCGGGGCTTCAGCTTCCGCACCGACGGTCCGCTCGACATGCGCATGGCGCGCGCGGGCGTCTCCGCCGCCGAGCTGGTCAACACGCTGCCCGAAGCGGAGCTGGCCGACACGCTCTACCGCCTCGGCGAGGAGCGCGCGTCGCGCCGGATCGCGCGCGCGATCGTCGCCGCGCGCGCGCAGGCGCCGATCACCACCACCGGCCGGCTCGCCGCGATCATCCGCGCGGTGCTGCCGCCGGACCGCTCCGGCATCGATCCCGCGACCCGCAGCTTCCAGGCGCTGCGCATCCGGGTGAACGACGAGCTGGGCGAGGTCGAGCGCGCGCTGGCGCAGGCATCGGCGCTGCTGGCGCCGGGCGGCGCGGCTGGTGGTGATCGCGTTCCACTCGCTCGAGGACCGGCTGGTCAAGCGCTTCATGCAGCAAGCCGCCGGCCGGGCGCCGGCGCCGTCGCGCCACGATCCGCGCGGCCTCGCCCGGCCAGCGTCGCCCGCCCGGCCCGCTTCTCGCTGCTCACGCCGCGCGCGGTGCGCCCTGCCGCCGCCGAGCTTGCCGCCAATCCGCGTGCGCGCAGTGCGCGGCTGCGCGCGCTCGCCCGCAATCGTGCCGACCAGGCCGGGAGTGCCGCCGCATGATCCGACCGTTCACCTGCGCCTGCCTGCTGCTCGCGGCGGGATCGGGGCTGTGGCTCTATCACGTCAAGCACAAGGCGCAGGTGCTCGACCGGCGGATCGAGCGCACCATCCGTGCCGCCGACGCGGCGCGCGAACGCACCACGATGCTGCGCGCCGACTGGGCGCTGCTGAACGACCCGCAGCGGCTGCAGCAGCTGGCGGCGAGCTACCTGCAACTGCAGCCGATCACGCCGGCGCAGTTCGTGCCGCTGTCGCAGCTCGACAGCCGGCTGCCGCCGGTGCCGCCGCCGCCGGTCCCCGACACCGCGCCCGCCGTGATCGACGCGCCCGAGGCGCCCGAGGCGGTGGTGGCCCAGGCGACGCCGGACGCAGCCGCCGGACGCGACGGCGGGCGCGGCGCCGCACCAGCCGGCGGCGCCGCCCGACGGCGCGGCTTCGGTCGCGTCTGCTCCGCCGACGCCAGCCGAGAAACCGGTGAAGGTCGCGGAGGCGCGGCCGCCGGCGCCTCCCGCGCCCTGCTCCGCGCCCGGCGGCGCCGGCGCCGATCCGGCCGCGGCCGCCGGTGTACACCGCCTTCGCCACGCAGCGGACGGCGCGACGCCCGACACTGCGCCGGGTTGACGCGCTGGCCCTGGCGCCGCGCAGACGGCGCGCGCCTATACCGGCTCGGTGCTCGGCGCGGCCGCGCCGATCCATCTGCCGCCGCCGGTGCCGATGGCCGCGAGCTATGCCGTCAATCCGGTCGTGGCGCCGCCCGGCCGATGAGCGAGCCGCCGACCCCTGATGCGCCGTCCCCTGACGCGCCGCCACCCAACCGGCGACCGGGCGCCCAGCCCGCGCCGCTGCGCGGCAGCCCGCGCGACGGCGCGACGCCGCGGATGGAGACGGTGCGCGTCACCGCCCCCGACCTCGCCCGGCGCGCGGCGATGGAGCGGACGCGCAACCGGCTGGTGCTGAGCGCCGCCGGCTTCACCGTGCTGTTCCTCGCCGTCGCGGTGAAGCTGGCGCTCGCGACCGTGATCCTGCCCGAGCGCCCGCGCCCGGAGGTGGGCGGCCTGCCGCCGCCCGACGCGCCGATCGCACCGCCGCGCCCGGTCGCCGCCGCCGGGCGGCACATGCGGGCGACGATCGAGGACCGCAACGGCGAGATTCTGGCGATCTCGCTGCCCACCGCCGGCCCTGTTCGCCGATCCGCGCCAGCTCATGGACCCGGCCGACACGGCGGCCAAGCTGAAGCGCGTGCTGCCCGACCTCGACGAGGCCACCGCGATCGAGCGGCTCTCCAGCGACAAGCATTTCGTCTATCTCGCCCGCTCGATCACGCCGCGGCAGGAACTCGCGATCAACGCCCTCGGCATTCCCGGCATCGACTTCCTGCCGACCGAGGAGCGCCGCTATCCGCAGGGCAGCGTGGCGGCGCAGGTGCTGGGGGCAACCGACGTGGACGGCAACGGCGTCGCCGGCGTCGAGCGCGGCTTCAACGCCAGGCTGCGCGACAATCCCGATCCGCTTCGGCTGTCGATCGACGTGCGGGTGCAGGCGGTGGTGCGCGACGTGCTGTCGGCCTCGATGGACGAGTTCCACGCGATCGGCGCCTGCGGGATCGTGATGGACGTGGACAGCGGCGAGGTGCTGGCGATGGTCAGCCTGCCCGACTACGACGCCAACAGCTTCGGCACCGCGCCCGCCAATGCGCGCTTCAACCGCTGCGCCACCGGCATGTACGAGCCGGGCAGCACCTTCAAGTTGCAGACCGCGGCGATGGCGCTCGATTCCGGGCTGGTGCACATCTGGAACATGTTCGACGCCTCCCACGACGTCTATTTCGGCGGCTTTCACATCTCCGACTTCGAGGGCAAGCACCGCTGGCTCTATCTGCCCGAGGTGCTGGCGTATTCCTCGAACCTCGGCGCGGCGCACATCGCGCTGACGGTGGGGGCGGCGCGGCAGCGGGCGTGGCTGCGCAAGATGGGCATGTTCGCGCGCGTGCCGATCCAGCTCCCCGAGGCCGGGATGCCGCTGGTGCAGCCCAAGAGCCGCTGGCAGGTGCTGACCACGATGACGGTCGGCTTCGGCCAGGGCATCTCGATCTCGCCGCTGCACCTGGTGCGCGCCACGTCGATGCTCGCCAACGGCGGCACGCTGATCACGCCCACCTTCGCGGCCCTGCCGCCCGACACGGCGCCCGCGATGGGACCGCGGCTGATGCAGCGATCGACCTCGGACACGGTGCGCAGGCTGATGCGCCTGGTCGTGACCAGCGGCTACGGCAAGCCCGCCGACATCCCCGGCTTCTATGTCGGCGGCAAGACCGGCACGTCGGAGATCGTCGGCCGTTACGGCTATCGCAAGCACGCCAACGTCAGCCAGTTCATCAGCGCCTTTCCGATGAACGCGCCCCGCTACGCGGTCTATTTCATGCTCGACGACCCGAAGGGCAACAAGAGCACCGGCTTCTTCTCGACCGCGGGCGCGGTGAGCGCGCCGGGGGCCGGGCGCGTGATCGCGCGGATCGGGCCGATGCTGGGCCTGTTTCCCGATTTGCAGGACAAGGCGGCGATCGACGCCGAGCTCGCGATCCCGCTGCAGCCGGCAGCGCCGCCGGGCGCGGAAATCCGGATCGTGCCGCCGATGACGATGGCGGGCGAGCGCAAGCCGGAGCCGCGCAAGCCGAGCCGAGCAAGCCGGAGCCGAGCAAGCCGGAGCCGCGGGCGCCGCTGCGGGCGGTGTATCGCCCGCCCGTCCCGCCGCCGCCCCTGGCGCCGCACCCGGCCCGCTATCGCACCGACGCCCGGCCGGCGGGCGGCCACCTCCTTGCGGCTCGCTGACATGCTGCGCGGGATCGGTGCCGCGGATGCGGCGGCGACGGCGTTCGGGGCCGTCGAGATCGCGGGCCTGACCGCCGACAGCCGGCGCGTGGCCCCCGGCTTCCTGTTCGCGGCCCTGCCCGGGCTGCGCGCCGACGGACGCGCGTTCATCGCCGACGCGGTGGCGCGCGGGGCGGCGGCGGTGCTGGCGCCGACCGGCACGCGCTGGCCCGAGGGTGTGCCGCGCCGCCCGCTGCTGGAAGACCCCGAGCCGCGCCGCGCGCTCGCCCGCCTCGCCGCCGCCCATGCCGGGGCGCAGCCCGAGATCGTCGTCGCCGTCACCGGCACCAACGGCAAGACCAGCACGGTCGAGTTCCTGCGCCAGATTTTCGTCCTCGGCGGCCACGCGGCGGCGAGCCTGGGCACGCTCGGCGTCGCCGCACCCGGCTTCGCGACCGGCGCCGGGCTGACCACGCCCGACCCGGTGGCGCTGGCGCAGATGCTGGCACAGCTCGCCGAGCGCCGGGGTGACGCACGCCGCGATCGAGGCGTCCTCGCACGGGCTGGACCAGTTCCGGCTGGACGGGCTGCGGCTGGCGGCGGCGGGGTTCACCAATCTCACGCGCGATCATCTCGACTATCACCGCACGATCGCAGCCTACCGCGCCGCCAAGCTGCGGCTGTTCGCCGAGCTGCTGCCCGAGGGCACGCCGGCCGCGGCGTCGGCCGACATGGACGCGGAGACGCTGGCCGAACTGCGCGCGATCGCGGCGCGGCGGCGGCTCGATCTGCGCACGGTGGGAGAAGCGGGCGAGGCGATCCGGCTGCTGCGCGCGATCCCCACCGCCCACGGGCAGGAGCTGGAGGTCGCGGCCGGCGGCGCGCGGCGCACGATCCCGTTGAACCTGCCGGGCCGGTTCCAGGCTGACAACGCCTTGCTGGCGGCAGCACTCGCCGAGGCGCTGGGCGAGGCGCGCGCGCTCGATGCCCTGCCGCACCTGGCGGGCGTGCGCGGGCGGATGGAGCTGGCGGCGCGGCTGCCCAACGGCGCCGCCGCGTATGTCGATTACGCCCACACGCCGGACGCGCTGGCGCGGCTGCTGGCGGCACTGCGTCCGCACACGGCGGGGCGGCTGGTAGTGGTGTTCGGCGCCGGCGGCGACCGCGATCCGGGCAAGCGGCCGCTGATGGGGGCGGCGGTCGCGGCGGCTGCCGACCGCGCGATCGTCACCGACGACAACCCGCGCTCGGAGGACCCGGCCGCGATCCGCGCCGCGGTCCGGGCCGCCTGCCCCGGTGCCGTCGAGATCGGCGACCGGGCGCGGGCGATCGCGGCGGGGCTGGCCGAACTCGGCCCCGGCGACGTGCTGGCGGTGGCCGGCAAGGGCCACGAGCAGGGCCAGAGCGTGGGCGGCATCATCTTGCCGTTCGACGACGCGGCCACGATCCGGCGGCTGGCGGGCATCGGATGACCGAACTCTGGTCCGCGCACGATCTGGCCGCCGCGACCGGGGGCACGCTCTCGGCGCCCGTTTGCGGCGCAGGGCGTTTCGATCGACAGCCGCACGCTGGCGCCGGGCGATTTGTTCGTCGCGCTGCGCGGCGACAGCGGCGACGGCCACGCGCACGTGGCGGACGCGTTCGCGCGCGGCGCGGCCGGGGCGATGGTCCATGCGGAGGCGGAGCGGCGGGCCGCTGCTGCGCGTGGCGGACACGCTCGCCGGGCTGACGGCGCTGGGCCGGTTCGGGCGCGCGCGCTTCGGCGGCCGTCTGGTCGCCGTCACCGGCAGCGTCGGCAAGACCACGGTGAAGGAGATGCTGCGCACGATCCTCGCCGCCGAGGCGCCGACGCACGCGGCGAGTGCCTCGCACAACAACCACTGGGGCGTGCCGCTGACGCTGGCGCGGCTGCCGCCCGACGCCCGGTTCTGCGTCGCCGAGATCGGCATGAACCACGCGGGCGAGATCGAGCCGCTCGCCCGGCTGGCGCGCCCGCACGTGGCGGTGATCACCGCAATCGCGGCGGCGCATATCGGCCACCTGGGAAGCCTGGAGGCGATCGCGGACGAGAAGGCGGCGATTTTCCGCGGCCTGGAGCCCGGCGGCGTGGCGGTGCTGCCGGCGGACAGCGTCCACATGGAGCGGCTGCGCAGAGCGGCCGGAGACGCCAGCGTCGTAACGTTCGGTGGGACCGGCGACGTCCGCCTGATTGCGGCCGAGGGCGACGCCTCCGGCAGCGACGTTTTGGCAGAGGCGTTCGGCGCGCGGCTCGCCTTCCGCCTGCCGGCGCCGGGACGGCACATGGCGGCCAATGCGATGGCGGCGATCGCGGCGGCGTCCGCGCTGGGGGTGGCGCCGGCGCGGGCGGCGGCGGCGCTGGCCGGGTTCGTCCCGCTCGCCGGCCGCGGCGCGCGGCGCCCGCTGCTGCTTGGCGCCGCGACCCTGCTGGACGAAAGCTACAACGCCTCCGCGCCCTCGGTCGCGGCGGCGCTGGAGGTGCTGGCGCTGATCCCGGCGCGGCGCCGGATCGCGGTGCTCGGCGACATGCTGGAGCTGGGCTGCCACGCCGAGGCCGAGCACCTCTCGCTCGCCGGGCCGGTGGAGCGCACGACCGACCTGCTGTATGCCTGCGGCGCGCAGATGCGCCGCCTGTTTGACGCGATCCCGGAACGCCGGCGCGGCGGGCACGCCCCGGACTCGGCCGCCCTCGCGCCCCTGGTTGTCGCGGCGGTCCGTCCGGGCGACGCCGTCCTGGTCAAGGGCAGCCTGGCGAGCCGCATGAACCTCGTGGTGAGGGCGCTGGAGCATGGCGCCCGATGATCTACATCCTGACCCGGCCGTACGAGGGCAGTTTCCTCGGCTTCAACCTGGTGCGCTATCTTACCTTCCGCTCGGGGGCCGCGTGCCTGACCGCGCTGGTGATCAGCTTCATCCTGGGGCCGGTCGTGATCCGCTGGCTCAAGCGCGCGCAGGTGAACGGCCAGCCGATCCGCAGCAACGGGCCGGAGCGGCACCTGATCGAGAAGCTCGGCACGCCGACGATGGGCGGCGTGCTGATCCTGCTGGCGCTCACGCTCTCGACGCTGCTGTGGGCCAACCTGGCCAACGGCTATGTGTGGGCGACGCTGTTCGTGACGCTGGGCTACGGCACGCTCGGATTCGTCGACGACTGGCGCAAGCTCGCGCGGCGCAACCATCGCGGCGTCTCGGCGCGCACGAAACTCGTGGTGCAGGTGGTGATCGGCCTGATCGCGGCGAGCTGGATCGCGATGCTGACCAGCGGCCCGCTCGGCACCAGCCTGACGGTGCCGGTGTTCAAGGCGGTGCTGATCCCGCTCGGCGCTTTTTTCCCGGTATTCGGGATGCTGGTGATGCTGGGCGCGTCGAACGCGGTGAACCTGACCGACGGGCTGGACGGGCTCGCGATCGTGCCGACGATCATCGCGGCGGGCGCGTTCGCGCTGATCGCCTATCTCGTCGGCAACCGCATCTTTGCCGATTACCTGCAACTGCATCCGGTTTCGGGGGTGGGCGAGCTGGGCGTCTTTCTCGGCGGCCCTGGTCGGGGCCGGGATGGGCTTCCTGTGGTTCAACGCGCCGCCGGCGGCGGTGTTCATGGGCGATACCGGCAGCCTGGCACTGGGCGGCGCGCTCGGGGCCGTCGCGGTCGCGACCAAGCACGAGATCGTGCTCGGCATCATCGGCGGCCTGTTCGTGGTCGAGACCGTCTCGGTGATCGTGCAGGTGTTTTGGTACAAGCGCACCGGCCGGCGCGTGTTCCTGATGGCGCCGCTGCACCACCATTTCGAGAAGAAGGGCTGGGCGGAGGCGACCATCGTGATCCGGTTCTGGATCATCTCGATGATCCTGGCCCTGGTCGGCCTGGCGACGTTGAAAGTCCGATGAGCGCTTTTCCCGCGGCCCTGTTCGCCGGGCGGCGGTTCGCCGTGCTGGGTCTCGGCCGCAACGGATTGCCGGCGGCGCGCGCGCTCGCGGCGATGGGAGCGGAGGTGTCGGCCTGGGACGACAGCGCCGAGGCGCGCGCGGCCGCGGGACCGCTCGCGCGGGTGCCGGATTTCGCGCGCACCGACGCGCTGGTGCTCTCGCCGGGCATCCCGCATCGCCTGCCGGCACCGCATCCGATGGCGGCGGCGGCGGTCGCGGCCGGCGTGCCGATCCTCTCGGACGCCGAGCTGCTGTTCGTCGCCGTGCGGGCGGCGGGCAGCCGCGCGCGCTTCGCCGGCGTCACCGGCACCAACGGCAAGAGCACCACCACGGCGCTGCTCGCGCACATCCTCGCAGGCGCCGGCGTTCCCGCGGCGGCGGGCGGCAATCTGGGACCGGCGGCGCTCGCGCTGCCGCTGCTGGCGGACGCGGGCGTCTATGCGCTGGAGATGTCGTCCTACATGTTGGAGCGACTCGCGACCCTGCGGTTCGATGTCGCGGCGATGCTCAACCTCAGCGCCGACCATCTCGACCGCCACGGCGACATGGCCGGGTACGCGGCGGCCAAGCGCGCGATCTTCGCGCGGCAGACGGCGGACGATCTGGCCGTGCTGGGCATCGACGATGCCGGCAGCCGCGCGATGGCGGCGGGATTGCGCGCGCGGGTGGTGACGATCTCGGGCTGCGAGCCGGCCGATTTCTGGTGCGACGGCGGCGTGCTGCGCGACGCGGCCGGCGCGCTTGCTGGAGATGCGCGCGGCACCCGCGCTGCCGGGCGCGCACAACGCGCAGAACGCGGCGGCGGCGGCGGCGATGGCGCGCGGGCTCGGCGTGGCGCGCGCCGCGATCGCGCAGGGCATCGCGACCTTCGCCGGCCTGCCGCACCGTCAGCGCCGGGTCGCCACTGTCGGCGGGACCCATTTCATCGACGACAGCAAGGCGACCAACGCCGATGCCGCCGCGCGCGCGCTCGGCTGCTATTCGCGCGTGGTGTGGATCGCGGGCGGCATCGCCAAGGCGGGCGGCATCGAGCCGCTCGCACCGCTGTTCCCGCGCGTGGCGTACGCGCTGCTGATCGGACGCGATGCGGAGATGCTCGCGCGAACGCTCGCGTCCCACGGCGTCGCGCACGCGATCGCGGGCACGCTGGAGGCGGCGGTGCCGGCGGCGCTGGAGGCGGCGCGGCGGGTGGCGGCGCGCCCGTGCTGCTCTCGCCCGCCTGCGCGAGCTTCGACCAGTTCGCCGGCTTCGAGGCGCGCGGCGAGCGGTTTTCCGCCATCGCCGGCGCGCTCGCCGCGAACGCGGAAGCGGCCTGATGCCGGCCCTCTCGCGCGCCGACAATTCGCCGCTCGGCCGCTGGTGGTGGAGCGTCGATCGCTGGACGCTGTTCGCGGTCGCGACACTGATCGGCTTCGGCTACATCCTGGTGCTCGCCGCCTCGCCGGCGGTCGCGGTGCGCGTCGGCGACAGCCGCGACCTGCTGATCGTCAAGCAGGTGACGTTCCTGGCGATCGCGGGCGTGGTGGTGGTCGCGGTCTCGCTGCTCTCGCCGCGGCAGGTGCGCCGGCTGGCGATCGCGGGCGGCGCGCTGGCGCTGCTGCTGACCGCCGTGACGCTGGTGCATGGCGTCGAAATCAAGGGCGCGCGGCGCTGGATCGCGCTGCCCGGCATGGCGATGCAGCCGAGCGAGTTCCTCAAACCCTGCTATGCCGTCGTCACCGCCTGGCTGATCGCCGAGGGCAAGCGCACGCGACACTTTCCCGGCACCACGATCGCGATCGCGCTGTTTCTGCCGATCGCGGCGATGATGAAGGCGCAGCCCGACGTGGGAATGCTGGCGGTGATCACGGCGGTGCTGCTGGCGCAGCTCTATCTCGGCGGCCTCAACCTGTTTTTCGTCGCGGTCGGCGCGGCCGTGATGGCGGGCGGGCTGGTCGGCTCCTATTTCCTGTTCGCGCACGTGCAGCTTCGCGTGCAGCAGTTCCTCCATCCCAACGCGACCGACGCCTATCAGGTGAAGACCGCGCTGGAGGCGTTCGGCAATGGCGGGCTGTTCGGCCGCGGCGCCGGCGAGGGACGCATCAAGGACATCCTGCCCGATGCCCACGCGGATTTCGTCTATGCCGTCGCGGGCGAGGAATTCGGCATGGTGCTGTGCCTGATCATCCTCGCGGTGTTCGCGTTCATCGTGCTGCGCTGCCTGCTGCGGCTGCTCGCCGAGAACGATCTGTTCACCGTGCTCGCCGCCGCCGGGCTGGTGACGAGCTTCGGGCTGCAGGCCTTCGTCAACATGGGATCGACGCTGCACCTGATCCCGACCAAGGGGATGACGCTGCCGTTCATCTCCTATGGCGGGTCGTCGGTGATCGCGATCGCGCTGACGATCGGGATGCTGCTGGCGCTGACGCGACGGCGGCATGGGGGTGGGATGTGATACCCGCGACGCATCGGATCGACCGCTGGCCCCCTCCCCCGACCCCCTCCCGCAAGGGGAGGGGGCTTTGGTGCGCGACTCCCCCTCCCCTTGCGGGAGGGGGCCGGGGGGAGGGGGCCGGCCATGACGGTGCCGAGCCGATGAGAGGCCCCGCGGTGCGTCCGATCGTGATCGCGGCCGGCGGCACGGGCGGGCATTTCTTCCCCGCCGAGGCGCTGGCGGCGGAACTGGTCGCGCGCGGGCAGCGGATCGCGCTGATGACGGATGCGCGCTCGGGCGTGCAGGCCAGTGCGGTGTTCGCGGGCGCCGAGCGGTTCGTGCTGCGCGGGGCGGGGCTGGCGGGGCGCGGCGCGCGCGCGGCCTGGGCGGCGGCGGCGCTCGCGATCGGGGTGGTGCAGGCGCGGCGCATCCTGGCCCGGCTCGATGCGGCGGCGGTGGTCGGGTTCGGCGGCTATCCCTCCGTCGCCCCGGTGCTGGCGGCGGCGAGCCTGCGCGGGCGGCGGCCGGCGATCGTGCTGCACGAGCAGAACGCGGTGCTCGGCCGCGCCAACCGCTTCCTCTCCCGCCGTGCCGATGCGCTGGCGCTGGGCTTTGCCGGCACGCTCGGCGTGCCGGCAAAGCTGGCGAGGGTGGTGACGGGCAATCCGGTGCGCCCGCCGATCGCGGCGTTGCGCGGATTGCCGTATGCGGCGCCGGACGAGGGCGCGGTCACGGCTGCTGGTGCTGGGCGGCTCGCTCGGCGCGCGCATCTTCTCCGACGTGGTGCCGGCGGCAGTGGCACAACTGCCGGAGGCGCTGCGGCGGCGGCTAGCGGTGGTGCAGCAGGCGCGGGCGGAGGATGTCGAGCGGGTGGGCCGCGAATATGCCGCACTCGGGATCGCGGCTGAAATCGCCACGTTCTTTGCCGACATCGCCGAACGGCTCTCGGCGGCGCATCTGGTGATCGCGCGTGCCGGCGCCTCGACGGTCGCGGAACTCGCCGTCGCCGGCCGGCCGGCGATCCTGGTGCCGCTGCCGGCTGCGATCGACGACCATCAGACTGCGAACGCGCGCGCGCTGGCGCGTGCGGGCGGCGCCTGGCTGGTGCCGCAGCCGCAGTTCACGCCTGCGGCCGCTCGCCGAGCAGCTTGCGGCCCTGTTCGCCGACCGCCACGCGCTGCGCGACGCGGCCGCGGGTGCTGCCTCGGCGGGGATGGCGGAGGCGGCGACGCTGCTCGCCGATCTGGTGCAGAGCCGGATTTCGGCGGAGGGGGTGCGATGAGGGCGCTGCCGCTCGGGATCGGCACGATCCATTTCGTCGGCATCGGCGGCATCGGCATGTCCGGGATCGCCGAGGTGCTGCACAATCTCGGCTATTCCGTGCAGGGCAGCGATCTTGCCGAGAGCGCCAACGTGCGCCGGCTGCGCGACGCGGGGATCGCGATCGCCGTCGGCCACGACGCGGCCAATCTGCGCGACGCGCAGGTGGTGGTCGTCTCCACCGCGGTCGCGCGCGACAACCCCGAGGTGGTCGCGGCGCGAGCGCGGCTGATCCCGGTGGTGCGGCGCGCCGAGATGCTGGCCGAGCTGATGCGACTGAAATGGTCGGTCGCGATCGGCGGCACCCACGGCAAGACCACCACCACCAGCCTGATCGCGGCCGTGCTGGAGGCGGCACGGCTCGATCCCACGGTCATCAACGGCGGCATCATCAACGCCTGGGGCAGCAACACGCGCCTCGGCGCCGGCGACTGGATGGTGGTCGAGGCCGACGAGAGCGACGGCAGTTTCCTCCGGCTGCCCGCCGTCATCGCCGTCGTCACCAACATGGACCCCGAGCATCTCGACCATTGGGGCACCGCCGAGGCGATGGTCGCGGGCTACGACCAGTTCGTCTCCAACGTCCCGTTCTACGGTTTTGCCGTGCTGTGCATCGACCATCCGGCGGTGCAGCAGATGATCCCGCGCCTGTCGGACCGGCGCATCGTCACCTACGGCTTCTCGCCGCAGGCCGACGTGCGCGCCGAGCGCGTGATCGCCGACCGGCTGGGCGCCACGTTCGAGGTCGCCGTCACCGACCGCGCGCGCAACCTCACGCGCCGCATGGGGCCGTTCCGGCTGCCCATGCTGGGCAGCCACAACGTGCAGAACGCGCTGGCCGCCGTCGCCGTCGCCGTCGAGATGGAGATCGACGACACGACACTGCGCAGCGCCTTCGCGGCATTCCGCGGCGTCAACCGGCGCTTCACCAAGACCGGCGAGGTCGGCGGCATCACCATCATCGACGATTACGGGCACCATCCGGTCGAGATCGCGGCGGTGCTGAAGGCGGCGCGGCAGGCGGGAGCGACCGGCGTGCTCGCGGTGGTGCAGCCGCACCGCTTCAGCCGCCTCAATTCGCTGTTCGACGCGTTCTGCGCCTGCATGAACGACGCCGGCACGGTGATCGTGGCCGACGTCTATCCGGCGGGCGAGAAGCCGATCCCGGGCGTCGATCGCGACGCGCTGGTGGAGGGGTTGCGCGCGCGCGGCCATCGCAGCGTGGTGCCGCTGCCGGGGCCGGAGCGGCTGGCCGAGATGGTGAACGCGATCGCGCGGCCCGGCGATTTCGTGGTCTGCCTCGGCGCCGGCAGCATCACGCAATGGGCGCACGCGCTGCCCGCGCAGCTCGCGGAGTTGCAGGGCGGGCGCCGGGCGGCGGGAGCGGCGCGATGATGGCCGCGTCGGCCTCCGCCGCGCTGCCGGCCACCCGCGGGCGGATCGCGGCCGGGGCGTCGCTCGCGCCCGCGACATGGTTTCGTGTCGGCGGCCCGGCGGAGTGGCTGCTGCGGCCGGCCGATGCCGATGACCTTGCCGATGTGCTGCGTGCGCTGCCGCCGGAGATGCCGGTCGCAGTGATCGGCGCCGCATCGAACCTGATCGTGCGCGACGGCGGCATTCCTGGCCTGGTGGTGCGGCTCGCGCGCGGCTTCGGCGCGGTCGAGACGGCGGCGGACGGCGTGATCGCGGGTGCCGCGGCCCTCGATGCGACGGTCGCCGAGCACGCGGCGGCGGCCGGCCTCGCGGGCCTCGAGTTCCTGTGCGGCATCCCCGGCACGATCGGCGGCGCGGTCGCGATGAACGCCGGCGCCTACGGCAGCGATTTTTCCGAAGTGCTTGACTGGGCCGAGATCGTCACGCGATCCGGCGAGCGGCTCCGGCTTGCGGCTGCCGCCCTGGCCTTCGCCTATCGCCATTCCGCGCTGCCGGCCGGCGCGGTGGTGGTGCGGGCGCGGCTGCGGGCGCGGCCGGGCGATCCGGCGGCGATCGCCGCGCGCATGGCCGAAATCCGGGCGGCGCGCGAGGCGACGCAGCCGGTGCGGGCGCGCACCGGCGGCTCGACCTTCCGCAATCCGCCGGGGATGAAGGCGTGGGAGCTGATCGAGGCCGCGGGCTGTCGCGGGCTGCGGCGCGGCGGCGCGCAGGTCAGCGAGAAGCACTGCAACTTCCTGATCAACACCGGCGAGGCAACCGCCGCCGACATCGAGGGCCTGGGCGAGGAATTGCGCCGCCGCGTCCACGCGATGAGCGGCGTCGATCTGCACTGGGAAATCCGCCGCATCGGCATCCCCGGCGCGCGGCCGGAGCTGGTTGCATGATGCGCGTCGCGGTGCTCTACGGCGGCATCTCGGCCGAGCGCGAGGTCTCGCTCGCAAGCGGCCGGCAGGTGATCGCGGCGCTGCGGGAGGCCGGATTTTCCGTCGCCCCGATCGAGGTCGGGCCCGATCTGGCGGCGCTGGTTGCGGCGCTGACGCCGCGCGCCGGATGCGGTGTTCAACGCGCTGCACGGCCGCTTCGGCGAGGACGGCGCGATCCAGGGCGTGCTCGACTTCATGGGCATCCCGTACACGCATTCCGGCGTGCGTGCCTCGGCGCTGGCGATGGACAAGGTGGCGTCGAAATCGGTGTTTTCCGCGCATGGGCTGCCGATCGCGGACGGCAGGCTGGTGCCGATCGAGGAACTCGAAGCCGCCGATCCGCGCCCGCTTCCGTACGTCGTCAAACCGGCGAACGAAGGCTCGTCGGTCGGCGTGGAAATCCTGCGCGTGGGCGGCAACCGGCGCGCCGAGATCGCGCGCACCTGGCGCTTCGGCGATCACGCGCTGGTCGAGGAATACGTCCCCGGCCGCGAGCTGACCGTGGGCGTGCTGGAGGATCGCGCGCTCACGGTGACGGAGATCAATCCCGCCGACGGCTTCTACGATTACGAGGCCAAGTATGCCGAGGGCGGCTCGCTCCACGTGCTGCCCGCGCCGGTGCATCCGCAGATGTTTTCGCGCGCGCTCGATCTCGCGCTGGCGGCGCACCGGGCGCTCGGCTGTCGCGGCGCCACGCGCGCCGATTTCCGCTACGACGACACCGCGGGCGAGCCGGGGCGGCTGGTGCTGCTGGAGGTGAACACGCAGCCGGGCCTGACGCCGACCTCGCTGCTGCCCGAGCAGGCGGCGCACTGCGGCATGAGTTTTCCGGCGCTGTGCGCCTGGATGGTGGAGCGCGCCGCATGTCGCGCGTGACGCGCCGGCCGCGCGGCGCGTCGGGCGACCGGCCCTCGCGCGCCGCGCTGCTGCTGCGCCGCGCGCGTCGCGTGCTGCGGCCGCTGGCGTGGGCGGCCTGCGGGTTCGTGGGCGTGGTGCTGGTCGCGATCCTGCTGCACGACGCGGCCCCCGCGAGCCGCGGCGCAGGATTGCGTGCGGGACTGCGCGCGGGGCTTTCCGTCGGTGCTCGGCATGCGCGTGCGCCACGTGGTGATCGAGGGCCGCACCAACACGCCCGAGCCGCTGCTGCGCGCCGCGATCGGCGCGACGCCCGGGCAGCCGATCCTCGCCTATTCGGTCGAGGCCGCGCGGCGGCGCATCGAATCGCTCTCGTGGGTGTCGCGTGCGACGGTGGAGCGGCTGCTGCCGGGCACCATCGTCGTGCATCTGGACGAGCGCCGCCCGTTCGCGATCTGGCAGGACCGCGGCCGCTTCCTGCTGATCGACCGCGCCGGGAGAAGTGGTGGCGCACCAGGATCTCGCCGCGTTCAAGACGCTGCCGCTGGTCGTGGGCGACGGCGCGCCGGAGCACGCCGGCGCCCTGATCGACGCGCTGCGGGCGGCGCCGCCGCTCGCCGGGCGAGTGGCCGCCGCGGTGCGGGTCGGGCGCCGGCGCTGGAACCTGCACCTCGCCAACGGCATCGACGTGCTGCTGCCGGAGGCGCACGCGCCGGCGGCGGTCGCGCGGCTGGCGCAGTTGCAGGCAGCACACGATCTGCTCGACCGCCCGCTCGCGATCGTCGATCTGCGGCTGCGCGACCGGCTGGTGATCCGGCCGCTGCCCGCCTCGCTGCCCGCTCCGCCGCCGCCCCCCGCCGCCGACGCGAATGCCCGCGCCAGCACCAGGAGGCCCACGTGAACGACATGTCGCGTCGCGTGCCGGGCCAATCGTCCGGCAAGCCGATCGGCAAGCCCGCCCGGGCCGCCCGACGAGCCCGATGCGGCGCGCGGCCGCGCGGCGGGCGCGCCGGGCCGTTCGGCGTGCTCGACATCGGCACCACCAAGATCGCCTGCCTGATCGGCCGCACCGACGGCGACGGGCGGCTGCGCGTGCTGGGCTTCGGCTGGCAGCGCAGCCGCGGCGTGCGCGGCGGCGGCATCACCGACATCGAGGAGGCGGAGCGCGCGATCCGCGCCGCCGTCGGCCAGGCCGAGGACATGGCCGACCACCGGCTGCGCTCGGTCATCGCCAACCTCTCCTGCGGCGCGCCGGAGAGCCGGCTGTTCAACGTGCAATGGCCGGTCGGCGGCCGCGCCGTCACCGAGGCCGACGTCAAGCGCGTGGTCAGCGAGGGCCGCGCCCGCGCCTGGAGCGAGGGGCGCGAAACCATCCACGCCCTGCCGCTCGGCTTCACCGCCGACGATACGCAAGGGGTCGCCGATCCGCGCGGGCTGCATTGCGAGCAGCTCACGGCGCGGCTGCATGTGCTCGATGCGGCAGCCACGGCGCTGCGCAACCTCGCCGCCACGATTGCCCGCTGCGACCTCGATCTCTCGGAACTGGTCGCGGCACCGCTCGCCTCCGGGCCTCGCGACGCTGGTGGCCGACGAGCGCGAGCTGGGCGCGGTGGTGATCGACATGGGCGGCGGCACCACCGGGATCGGCGTGTTCGGCGAGGGGCAGTTGATGCACTCGGCGCTGATCCCGGTGGGCGGCGTGCATGTCACCAGCGATCTCGCGCGCCTGCTCTCCACCACGATCGCGGCGGCGGAGCGGCTGAAGACGATGTACGGCACCGCCCTCGGCGCGGCCGACGACGACCGCGAGCTGCTGACGGTGCCGCTGGTCGGCGAGGACGAGCACCAGTACGCGCGCATCCCGCGCAGCATGGCGGTGAACATCATCCGCCCGCGGCTCGAGGAAACCTTCGAGCTGGTGCGTGACCGGCTGGAGGGCGCGGGGCTGGGCCGTGCCGCGGGGACGCGGATCGTGCTGACCGGCGGTGCCAGCCAGCTCGTCGGCGCGCGCGAGATGGCCCATCGCATCCTCGATCGGCCGGTGCGCGCCGGGCGGCCGGGCAGCCTGCGCGGCCTGCCGGATGCCGCGACCAGCCCGGCCTTCGCGACCGCCGCCGGATTGCTGGCCTGGGCGGCGGGGGAGGGCCGCCCGCTGCACGACCTCGACCTCGACCAGACGGAGGCGCCGCGCGGGAGGCTGCGGCGCTTCGTCAATTTCCTGCGCGAGCGCGTCTGAATGTGCGCGCGGGCGCATCGAACGGCTGGACGCGAATTCGAGCGCGTGTTCCAGCTTCCATTCACTTCTCTTCGGGGGGAGAGACTGACCGATGACGCTGAACCTGACGATCCCGCAGACGCTGCACACCGATTTCACGCCCCGGATCACGGTGGTGGGGGTCGGCGGCGGCGGCACCAATGCGGTGGACAACATGATCGCGCTGCAATTGCAGGGCGTCGATTTCGTGGTCGCCAACACCGACGCGCAGCAATTGATGCACAGCAAGGCCGACCGCCGCATCCAGCTCGGGCCGCATCTGACGCAAGGGCTCGGCGCCGGAGCGAAGCCCGAGATCGGCCGCGCGGCGGCGGAGGAGGCGGCGGACGAGCTGGCACGCCATCTCGACGGCGCGCACATGGTGTTCATCACCGCCGGCATGGGCGGCGGGACGGGCACCGGGGCGGCGCCGGTGATCGCGCGGATGGCGCGCGAGCGCGGCGTGCTGACCGTGGGCGTGGTGACCAAGCCGTTCACCTTCGAGGGCATCCGCCGCGCCAGCGCGGCCGATCAGGGCATCGCCGAATTGCAGGAGTTCGTCGATACGCTGATCGTGATCCCGAACCAGAACCTGTTCCGCCTGGCCAACGAGCGCACCGGCTGGAAGGAAGCCTTCAAGATGGCCGACCACGTGCTCTACATGGGCGTGCGCGGCGTCACCGACCTGATGGTCGCGCCCGGCCTGGTGAACCTCGACTTCGCCGACATCCGCACCGTGATGGCGGAGATGGGCAAGGCGATGATGGGCACCGGCGAGGCGGAAGGCGAGAACCGCGCGATCCGCGCCGCCGAGGCCGCGATCAGCAACCCGCTGCTGGAGGATACCAGCATGTCGGGCGCGCGCGGCCTGCTGATCAACATCACCGGCGGCGAGGACATGACGCTGTTCGAGGTCGATGCCGCCGCCAACCGCATCCGCGAGGAAGTGGCCGAGGACGCGAACATCATCTTCGGCTCGGCGATCGACGAGGACCTGTCGGGCCGCGTGCGCGTCTCGGTGGTGGCGACCGGGATCGACACGCCGGCGCAGGCGGCCGCACCCGCCGAGGCGATGCGGCCGCGGCTGGTCGCGGTCGGCGGCGGGGCGCCCGTCTATGCCGGCGCGGCGGCCGGAGATGGAGCCGGTGGCCGATGGCCTCGGTCGCCGAGCCGCCGGCACTGGCGCTGGCGATGGCCGAGCCGGCGCAAGCCGGACCGGCGCACCCGCAGTCGCCGATCCCGCAGGGAATGACGCCGGCGATGGCGATGCTGGGGCAGGGCGGCATGGGCCAGGCTCGCACGCCGCCGGCGCCGCCCCGCGCCGCCGCGCCGCGCAGCACGCTGTTCGCCGAGCCGCGCGCCGCCGCGACCGCGGCGGCGCCGGCGCCGGCCGCCGGCGCCGCCCGGCGAGCCGACGCCGCTGCCGGTCCGCCGCAACAGCCTGTTCCAGAAGGTGACGGGCGCGCTGCGGCCGATGGTCGCCCCCGCCGAGCCGGCGCCCCGCGCCGAGCCCGCGCTGGCGCCGCGCGCCGAGCCGGCGGCCTCGGTGCGGCCGATCGCGAGCGAGGAGATGGGACTCGAGATCCCCGCCTTCCTGCGCCGCCAGTCGTCGTGACGAGGCGAATATCCACGCCACGAAATTGCCGCAGGATCAAAGAATTGGACCGTAATATTCGGCAATAATGATTGACTTCCCGGCCGGGTGCGGAGCGACCTAGCTTGCACCCGGCCGGATGCTCCCAGCGTCCGGCGCCCGCCCTGACTTCGACGGGACGAGCGACGCGCCGCATGGACGGAATGCCTGACCGCTTCGAGCCGGACGCCGACGCCGCCTTTCAGCGCACGTTGAAGGCGGCGATCGGCTGCGTCGGCGTCGGGCTGCATTGCGGGGAGCGCGTGGCGCTGACGCTGCGCCCGGCCGAGCCGGATTCCGGCATCATCTTCCGCCGCGTCGATCTCGGCATCGACATCCCCGCCCGCTTCGATGCGGTGGTGGACACGCAGCTTTCGACCGTGATCGGGCTGGCCGGCGATCCCGAGGCGCGGGTCGGCACGGTCGAGCATCTGATGGCGGCGCTGGCGGCCGCCGGCGTGGACAACGCGGTGGTCGAGCTGGACGGGCCGGAGGTGCCGGTGCTGGACGGGTCGGCGGCGCCGTTCCTGTTCCTGCTCGACTGCGCCGGGATCGAGACGCAGGACACGCCGCGCCGGCTGATCGAGGTGCTGCGGCCGGTGCGCGTCGAGGACGGCGAGGCGTTCGCCGAATTGCGTCCCGCCGGTGCGGAGGGCGGCTTCTCGCTCGCGGTCTCGATCGACTTCGCCGCACCCGCGATCGGGCGACAGGCGCTGTCGCTGCCGCTGCTGGCGGGCGCGTTCCGCCGCGAGGTGGCGGCGGCGCGAACCTTCGCGCTCGCCGACGAGGTGGAGGCGCTGCGGGATGCGGGCTTCGGGCGCGGCGGCAGCCTGGAGAACGCGGTGGTGGTGGACGGCGCGCAGGGTGCTGAACCCCGAGGGCCTGCGCATGGCGGACGAGTTCGTCCGCCACAAGCTGTTGGATGCGGTGGGCGATCTCGGGCTTGCGGGGGCGGCGCTGCGCGGACGGCTGGTCGCGCACCGGCCGGGCCACACGCTCAACAACCGGCTGCTGCGGGCGCTGTTCGCGGACCCGGACGCGTGGCGGGAGACCGCGGCGCATCCCGGCGTGCGCGCGCCGGCGCTCGCCGACTGGCCGGCGGTTCCGGCGGCGGCGTGACCGGCTCGCACGCGGGTCGCCCGCGGCACTTCGCGACGCCACCGGAGATGCTATAAGCCGCGGCCGATGGACCCTGCCCGATGAACCGCGCCGCCCTGCTCCGGCTTCTCGCCGCCTCGGCGCTTGCCCTGCTCTCGGGCTGTGGCACGCTGAGTTCGCTCAATCCGTTCGGCGGCGGCGGCGAGAAGAAGGCGGTGGTCGATCCGTCCACGATCCCGGCGACCCAGCTCTACAATAACGGCGTCGATGCACTGGAGGCGCAGCGCTACAAGGTGGCGGTGACCCAGTTCGACCTGGTGCAGGAGAACTATCCGTATTCGCCGTGGGCGACCAATGCGATGCTGATGCAGGGCTACTCGGAATACCTGGTCGGGCAGTACAGCAACGCGATCAGCACGCTCGATCACTTCATCCAGTTGCACCCGACGCACCACGACATCGCCTATGCCTACTACCTGCGCGCGCTCTCCTTCTACGAGCAGATCGAGGACGTGCAGCGCGACCAGAAATCGACCGTGGAGGCGATGGGGGCGCTGCGCGAGGTGGTCAATCGCTTTCCCGACAGCGCCTATGCCCGCGACGCGCGGCTGAAGATCGACCTCTGCAACGACCACCTCGCCGGCCACGAAATGGCGATCGGACGCTGGTACGAGAGCCAGCATCTCTACACCGCCGCGATCGGCCGCTTCCAGCGCGTGGTCGATGACTTCCAGACCACCAACCACGTGCCCGAGGCGCTGCACCGGCTGGTCGAGATCTACCTCAAGCTCGGCCTCGTCACCGAGGCGCGGCGCACCGCCGCCGTGCTCGGCTACAACTACCCGGGGAGTTCGTGGTACTCGACCAGCTACCGCAATCTGGTGCGCGACGGCGACGTCAGGACCGCGTCGGGGCGGCAGCAGCCGGTGCGCACGGGCAATGGCGGCCTGCTCTCCGACATGTTCGGCTGGGCGTTCTGAAACTCACGGTCCAACGGATCGACCGCCCACCCCTCCCCCCGGCCCCCTCCCGCAAGGGGAGGGGGAGTCGAGCGCCAGAGCCCCCTCCCCTTGCGGGAGGGGGTTGGGAGAGGGGTATTACGGCGCGAAGATGAATAATCACGAAGTCCCTCCGGGGTGAGCCACAGACGCGGTCCCCCGCGGCCCCGATGCTGACCGCGCTCTCGATCCGCGATGTGGTGCTGATCGAGCGGCTTGACCTGAGCTTCGGCCCCGGCCTCTCGGTGCTGACCGGCGAGACCGGCGCCGGCAAGTCGATCCTGCTCGACAGCCTGGGCCTGGCACTCGGTGCGCGCGCCGATCAGGGGCTGGTGCGCGCCGGCGCCGAGCAGGCGTCGGTCTCGGCCTGCTTCGCGCCGCCCGAGGGGCATCCGGCACGGGTGCTGCTGGAGGAGCAGGCGCTGGCGGGCGAGGACGACGCGCTGGTGCTGCGCCGGCTGCTCGGACGCGACGGCCGCTCGCGCGCCTTCGTCAACGACGCGCCGGTGAGTGCGGCGCTGCTGCGCCGGCTGGGCGCGCTCCTGGTGGAGGTGCAGGGCCAGCACGAGCAGATGGGACTCGCCGATCCGGCGAGCCATGCCGGGCTGCTCGACGCCCACGGTGCCGAACCGGGCCTGCGCACCGCGGTCGCTGCGGCCTGGGCGGCGTGGCGCGCGGCGGAGACGGCGCTGGCCCGCGCGGAAGCGGCGATCGAGGCGGCGCGGCGCGACGAGGAATGGCTGCGCCATGCCACCGAGGAGTTGTCCGGTCTCGCCCCCGCGGAGGGCGAGGAGGAAAGTCTGGCGGCCGAGCGGCAGGCGCTGCAACGGGGCGAGCGGCGTGGCGAGGCGATCGCCGCGGCACTGGCGGAGCTGGCCTCGCGAGACCGCCGCAATCCCGGCCCGGCGGCCGCGCTGCGGGCGGCGGCACGGGCGCTGGCGCGGCTCTCCCCGCCGGGGCACCACGACGCGGGGCAGGAGGACGCGGCCGGTCCGGCGCTGGCGGCGATCGAGCGCGCCGAGGAGGCGCTGGCCGAAGCCGAGACACTGCTCTCGCGGCTCGCCGCCGATGCCGGCTCCGACCCGCGCCGGCTGGAAGCGGCGGAGGAGCGGCTGTTCGCGCTGCGGGCGGCGGCGCGCAAGCACGCGGTGGCGGTGGCCGAGCTGCCCGGGCTGCTGGCCACGTTGCGCGCGCGGCTGGCGGCGCTGGACACCGGGACCGCCGAGGCCGCGGCGCTGCGGCAGCAGGCGGTGGCGGCGCGGGCGGAATACGTCGCGGCGGCCGAGCGCCTGTCGGCGGCGCGACGAGCGGCGGCGGTGCGGCTGGAGGCGGCGCTGCGGCGCGAACTGGCGCCGCTGCGGCTGGAGCGGGCGCGGTTCTCGGTCGAAATCACCGCGCTGCCGGAACCGCGCTGGGGACCGGCGGGGGCGGACGCGGTGCGGTTCCTGATCGCGACCAATCCGGGGCAGGAGCTGGGGCCGCTCGATCAGGTGGCGTCGGGCGGCGAGCTGTCGCGGCTGATGCTGGCGCTGAAGGTGGTGCTGAGGCGCGGCTCGCCGGTGCCGACGCTGGTGTTCGACGAGGTGGATGCCGGGGTCGGCGGCGCCACCGCGGCGGCGGTCGGCGAGCGGCTGGCGCGGGTGGCGCGCGGGGTGCAGGTGCTGGTGGTGACGCACAGCCCGCAGGTGGCGGCGCGAGGGGATGCGCATCTGCGCGTCGCCAAGGCGAGCCGGGCGCAGGCGACGCGCACCACCGTCGCCGCCCTCGACGGGCGCGCGCGCCGCGAGGAGATCGCGCGGATGCTGGCGGGCGAGACCGTGACCGAGGCCGCCCGAGCCGCCGCCGACAGCCTGCTGGGCTCGGCCGCGTGAGCGAGCCTCCGGTCGAGGCACTGGACGAGGCGCTGGACGAGGCTGGGGCGGCGGCGGAGCTGGCGCGGCTCGCGGCCGAGATCGCGCGCCACGACCGGCTCTATCACGAGCAGGACGCGCCCGAGATTTCTGACGCGGAGTACGACGCGCTGCGCCGGCGCAATGCCGCGATCGAGGCGCGGTTTCCCGCCCTGGTGCGCGAGGACAGCCCCTCGCGCCGGGTGGGGGCGGCGCCCGCGGGCGGGTTCGCCAAAATCCGGCATCGCGTGCCGATGCTCTCGCTGGCCAATGCGTTCGCGGCCGAGGACTTCGGAGAATTCTGCGCCCGTGCGCGGCGCTTCCTCGGGCTCGGTCCCGAGGCGCCGCTGCCGATGGTGGCCGAGCCGAAGATCGACGGGCTGTCGATCTCGCTCACCTACGAGGACGGACGGCTGGTGCGGGGTGCGACGCGCGGCGACGGCACCGAGGGCGAGGACGTCACCGCCAATCTGCGCACGATGGCCGCGGTGCCGCAAAAGCTGCGCGGCGCGGCGCCGGCGCTGATCGAGGTGCGCGGCGAGGTGTTCATGACGAAGGCCGACTTCCTGGCGCTGAACGCGGCGCAGGAGGCGGCGGGCAGCCGGCTGTTCGCCAATCCGCGCAACGCCGCCGCCGGCTCGCTGCGCCAGCTCGACGCGACGGTGACGGCGGGGCGGGCGCTCTCCTTGTTCGCCTATGCGATGGGCGACGCGAGCGCGCCGATCGCCGACTCGCATTGGGCGTATCTGGCGCGGCTGAAGCGGTGGGGGTTCGCGGTGAACCCGCTTTCGGCGCGGGTCGCGGACGCCGCGGCGGCGGCGGCGTTCCAGGCGCGGATGGCCGCCGATCGCGCCGGCCTCGGCTACGACATCGACGGCGTGGTTTACAAGATCGACGATCTCGGGTTGCAGCGGCGGCTGGGATTCGTCGGCCGCGAGCCGCGCTGGGCGATCGCGTGGAAGTTCCCGGCCGAGCAGGCGATCACGGTGCTGCGCGCGATCCGCATCCAGGTCGGCCGCACCGGCGCGCTGACCCCCGTGGCCGACCTCGAGCCGGTCAATGTCGGCGGCGTGCTGGTCGCGCGCGCGACGCTGCACAACGAGGACGAGATCGCGCGCAAGGACATCCGCGTCGGCGACACGGTGATCGTGCAGCGCGCCGGCGACGTGATCCCGCAGATCCTGTCGGTGATGCCGGAACGCCGCCCGTCCGACGCAGTGCCGTACGCGTTCCCCGATCGCTGCCCCGCCTGCGGCAGCCACGCGGTGCGGGCCGAGGGCGAGGTCGTGCGGCGCTGCACCGGCGGCCTGACCTGCCCGGCGCAGCGGGTCGAGCGGCTGATCCATTTCGTCTCCCGCCCGGCCTTCGATATCGACGGCATGGGCGAGAAGACGATCCGCGAGTTCTACGACGAGGGGCTGCTGGCGACGCCCGCCGACATCTTCCGCCTGCCCGCGCACCAGGCGGCGATCGCCGCACGCGAGGGCTGGGGCGAGCTCTCGGCGCGCAACCTGGTGCGCGCGATCGGGCAGCGGCGGCGCATTCCGCTCGCGCGCTTCATCTATGCGCTCGGCATCCGCCGCATCGGCGAGACCAACGCCAGGCTGCTGGCGCGCCATTACGGCGGCTTCGCGCACTGGCGGGCGCAGATGCTGGCGGCCGTCGAGCCGGGGTCGGAGGCGCGGGCGGAACTCGACGCCGTGCTCGGCATCGGTCCCGCGATCGCGGCCGAGCTCGCCGCATTCTGGGGCGAGGCGCGCAACGTCGCCGCGGTCGATGAGCTGGCGGGGATGCTGACGATCGAGGACGCCCAGCGGGCGGCGGGCGCGGACGGGCCGCTCGCGGGGAAGGTGATCGTGTTCACCGGTACGCTCGCGCACATGACGCGGCCGGAGGCGAAGGCGCGCGCCGAGGCGCTGGGCGCGCGCGTGACCGACACCGTCTCCAAGCGCACCGACCTCGTGGTGCTGGGGGCCGAGGCGGGCAGCAAGGCCCGGCGGGCGGCCGAGCTTGGCGTGCGCACGCTCTCCGAGGACGATTGGCTGGCGCTGGCGGGCGGCGGCTGAGGCGCTTCAGTGCCGGGCGCGGCCGCCGATCCAGATCGGCCCGCGATGGGGGGTGGGGTCGTCCGCATCGCCGGTGACCGGGCCGTAGCAGAGCACCCAGACCACCAGCCCGAGCGGGATGAACAGCAGGGACATCGCAGCCACTCCGTCGCTGTTGCCGACCGGGGAAGGCTACGCCGGGCGATGTGTCGGGCGTATGTCCGCAAGCTGGCAGAAGGGCAACGGAGGGTAACGCTTGCTGGCGTTCTATTGGTTCATACCTTCCTCGACCCCTCCCCCCGGCCCCCTCCCGCAAGGGGAGGGGGAGTTGAGCACCAAAGCCCCCTCCCCTTGCGGGAGGGGGTTGGGGGAGGGGTATCACGGCACCGATCCTGCGACGTGCGTAATATGTACAAAGCCGCCGCAGCCGCGCAGGGGATGTCGCGCTCCGGCTTCATCGCCGAGGCGGTGCGGGAGCGCCTGCGGCATAGGAGCCGCTTTCGCTTGCCGCGCACCGGCTGGGCGCCCTATGCACGCGGGCGGCGGAGGATGCGATGACGCGCGAGGAGGTATCGATCGAGACGCGCGCGGCGCTGGCGCGGGCGCTGCGGGTGGCGCCGGAGACGATCACCGAGGCGACCCGGGCCGCCGACGTGCCGGGCTGGGACTCGCTCGCGCATCTCGTGGCGCTGAGTGCCGTGGAGAAGACGTTGGCGGTGAAGCTGCCGACGCTGCTGGCCTACGCGACGCAGGAAGTGGGCGGGATCGTCGATCTGGCGGCGGCGGCGGTGGCGCGGAAGCGGGGCGGCTGACGATGGACGCCGCCCTCGCCGAACTCCGCCGCGACCTCGCCGCGCCCGACCTGGCGCTCACCGACCTGTTCACTGCCGGGCAGCGCATCCGCGCCCAGGCCGTGACGTGGGGGGCAGCGCCGGACGCGCCAGCCACGCGCATCGCCGTGCTGGGCGGGCTGACGCTCGACTATCTCGGCGCCGCGATCGGCTGTGCGGCGGTGCAGGAAGGGGCGGCGCCGATCCTCACCCTCGCCCCCTACGGCGCCTGGGTGCAGGAGGTGCTGGACCCGCAATCGAGCCTGCACCGCTTTCGGCCGGATGTCGTGGTGCTCGCGATCGACCGGCGCGACGTGCTCGAACCATTACCGCCCGGATGCCGGCGAAGCGGCGGTCGCCGAGGCGGTCGCGGCCAAGTGTGCCCTGTTCCAGCGTCTGTGGGACGTGCTGCACACCGACCTGCATGCCCGCGTGCTGCAGCACACGCTGGTGCCGCCGGTCGAGGGGTTTCGCGGCCCGGCCGAGCGGCGGCTGCCGGCCTCGCCCGCCAATCATGCGCGCGCCCTCGACGCGGCGCTGCGGGCGGCGGGGCGGGATGTGCATTGGATCGAGCTCGACCGGCTCGCCGCCGAGATCGGCAGCCGCGCCTTTGCCGGCGAGCGGTTCTTCCATGCGGCGAAGCTCGGCTTCGATCCGCAATTCCTGCCCGACTATCTGCCCTATCTCCGCGCCGCGTGGCGATCTGCGCACGGGCGGGTGCGCAAGGTGCTGGCACTCGATCTCGACAACACGCTCTGGGGCGGCGTGATCGGCGATGACGGGATCGACGGCATCCGGCTCGGCCCCGGCTCGGCCGAGGGTGAGGCGTTTGCCGCCTGGGGAGCCTATCTGCACGGCCTGCGCGCGCGCGGCGTCATCCTCGCCGTATGCAGCAAGAACGATCCGGCGATCGCCGCCGCGGCCTTTGCGCACGCGCATTCCGTCCTGAAGCGGGAGGATTTCGCCGCCTTCGAGTGCTCGTGGGAGGACAAGGTCCGCGGCCTGCGACGGGTGGCAGGGGCGCTCAATCTCGGCCTCGACGCGATCGTGTTCGCCGACGACAATCCCGCCGAGTGCGCGATCGTGCGCGAGCACTTGCCCGAGGTCGCGGTGGTGCCGCTCGGCGACGACCCGGCGCAGTTCATCGCGCTGCTGGAGCAGGGGCACTGGTTCGACCTGCCCGCCTACACGGCGGAGGACTTCTCCCGCAACGCCGCCTACGCCGCGCGGGCGGCGGCGGCCGACGCGGCGGCCGGTGCGACCGACATCGACGCATGGCTCGCGGGATTGCAGATGGTCGGCCGGCTCGGCCCGCCCGCGCCGTCCGAGATGGCGCGGCTGGCGCAGCTCGAGCAGAAGACCAACCAGTTCAACCTGACCACGCGCCGCCATCCCGAGGCGGCGCTCGCCGACTTCGTGGGCCGTGCGGACGCGGTGGTGCTGGCGCTGCGGCTCGCCGACCGGTTCGGCGATCACGGGCTGGTCTCGTCGCTGGTGGCACTCGCCGAGGGCGACGCGCTGCGCATCGAGAGCTGGCTGATGAGCTGCCGCGTGTTCTCGCGCGGGGCGGAGGCTTTCATGCTGCACCGGCTGCTGGCGGAGGCGCGGCGGCGGGGCTTGCGGCGGATCGTCGGCGAATACCGCCCGACGGCAAAGAACGGCGTGGTCGCCGATCTCTATGCGCGGCTCGGCTTCGTGGCCGCCGACGATGCGGGCACGTTTTGGGAGCGCCCCGCCGCGGCGGTGCGGGGCGAGCTTGCGCACTTCATCGCCGAGCCGGAGGCGGCGGAGCCGGTCGCGGCGGAATAATTGCTGCCTTGGTACGAGGGGTGCGCGTGCCGCGCGGGCCGGCTTGATCGGTGCTAGGCCCTGAACCCGGACGACGCCTGCCAAGCGGCTCCGGGAGCATTCAAGCAATGGACACCAAATCGGTCGGCGACGCCCGCTTCTATGCCCGAAGCGGGCCGTACGGGTTGGCCGAGATCGCCGCCGCGGCAGGCGGAACCGCGCCGCATTCGGACATCGTGTTCACCGGCATCGCGCCGCTGCAAGCCGCCTGTCCCGACGAGGTGAGCTTCCTCAACAGCCGGCGCTACGCGTCCGCCCTGGAGACGACGGCGGCCGGCGCGGTGATCGTGCATCCGGACATGGCCGATCTGGTGCCGCCCTCGGCGATCCCGATCCTGGCGAGGGCGACCTACGAGGGCTGGGCCCGGGTCGCGGCGCTGTTCCATCCGCTGCCGCCGCTTGCTCCCGCCGTCCATCCCACCGCCTTCGTGGCGGAGGGAGCCAGGGTCGATCCGAGTGCCGAGATCGGCGCCTTCGCCCTGATCGAGGAGCGCGCGGAGATCGGGCCGAGGTGCCGGGTCGGCCCCCATGCGAGCATCCGCGCGGGCGTGCGGATCGGCGCCGATTGCCGGATCGGAGCCAATGCTACCATCAGCCACGCGCTGCTGGGCTCGCGCGTCTGCATCCATCCCGGCGTGCGCATCGGCCAGGAGGGCTTCAGCTTCGCCCGGACCAAGGCCGGGTTCCTGACCATCCCGCAGCTCGGGCGGGTGGTGATCGAGGACGACGTGGAGATCGGCGCCAACTCCACGATCGACCGCGGCTCGGTGCAGGATACCGTGATCGGCGCCGGGTCGCGCCTCGATAACCTCGTGCAGATCGGCCACAACGTCCGCCTCGGCCGCTGCTGCGTCATCGTCGCCCAGGTGGGGATTTCGGGATCGACGGTGCTGGAGGATTTCGTCGAGGTGGGCGGGCAGGCGGCGATGGCGGGCCATCTGCACGTGGGCCGCGGCGTGCAGCTCGGCGCGCAGGCGGGCCTGATCTCCGACGCGCCCGCGGGGGCGGTCCTGCTCGGCAGCCCCGCCCAGTCGCGCTATGAGTTCTTCCGCCAGGTCGCGATGCTCAAGCGCGCCGCGCGGCAGTCGCGCAAACCCGGACCGGACACGCGCTGACGGGGGAACGGTCCGCCGCCTGCGATTGCTGCTCGCTGCCGCCGTCCGCTTATATCAGTGGTGCTTCGTGATGAGCCAATTCGGTGCCGCGACACCCCTCCCCCAACCCCCTCCCGCAAGGGGAGGGGGCGTCGAGCACCAAAGCCCCCTCCCCTTGGGGAGGGGGTTGGGGGGAGGGGTCGAGAGGCGATCCGGTAGACATGACCCCGCGCCGATGAGCACTTGCCACCCTCGCACCCCCGCTCGCGCGCGAGCGCCGGCTGCGCCGCGCCCGCTTCCTCGCCTGGAGCGTCCGCCGCAGCCCCTCGGCGCTGCTCGGCGCCGGTCTCGTTGCGGCCTTCCTGCTGCTCGCCGCCATCGGGCCGCTGATCGCGCCCTACCCGGCCGACGCGACCGGCGCCATCCACTTCGCCGCCAAGCTGCGCCCGCCCTCGGCCGCGCACTGGTTCGGCACCGACGAGATGGGCGACGACATCCTGACCCGCGTGCTGCTGGGCACGCGCACCAGCCTCTGGATCGGGCTGACCATCACGCTCGTCGCCGCCGGCGTCGGCGCGCCGCTCGGCATCATCGCCGGCACCGTGGGGGGCGTCGTCCGCACCACCATCATGCGGATCACCGACGTCTTCCTCTGCGTCCCCGGCCTCGTCCTGGCACTCGCCATCGTCGCCGCCCTCGGCCCCGGCGTGATGCACGGGGTGATCGCGCTCGCGATCGTCTGGTGGCCCGGCTACGTCCGCCTGATCGAGGCCAAGGCGCTGACGCTGCGCGGCGCCGCCTTCGTCGATGCCGCCGAGACGATGGGCGCCTCGCGCCTGCGCATCCTCGCCACCCACATCCTGCCCAACTGCGTCTCGCCGCTGGTGGTGAAGATGAGCATGGACATGGGGCTTGCGATCCTCGCCGCCGCCTCGCTCGGCTTCATCGGCCTGGGCGCCCGGCCGCCGGCGCCGGAATGGGGCGCGATGATCGCGACCGCGCGCAGCTACATGCCCGACCAGTGGTGGTACTCGCTGTTCCCCGGCCTCGCGATCTTCGCCACCGTCCTCGGCTTCAATCTGTTCGGCGACACGCTGCGCGACATCCTGGACCCCCGGAGTGCGCGTGGCTAGCGCGCGTCGTTAGTGGGCGTGGTTAGCGCGCACGGATGAGCCTGCTCGAGATCGAGAATCTCCGCCTCGCCTTCGACGGGTTCGAGGGCACCGCCGAGGTGCTCGACGGCGTCTCGCTGGCGATCGCGCCGGGCGAGGCGGTCGGGCTGGTCGGCGAGAGCGGCTGCGGCAAGTCGGTGCTGGCGCGCAGCGTCCTGCGCCTCGACCCCAGCCCGCCGCTGCGCGTGCGGTCGGGCGCGATCCGCTTCGACAACGCCGACGTGCTGGCGATGGCGCCCGCGGCGCTGCGCGCGCTGCGCGGTGCCGGGATCGGCATGGTGTTCCAGGACCCGACCACCTACCTCAATCCGGTCTTCACCATCGGCCAGCTTCTCGCCGACATCTTTCGCGCCCATCCCGGCGCCGGGCCGGAGCGAGCGATGCCGATTCCGCCCGCAGCGTCGCCCTGCTGCGCGCCGTGCAGCTTCCCGAGCCCGAGGCGATGCTCGCCCGCTATCCGCACCAGCTCTCGGGCGGAATGCGCCAGCGCGTGCTGATCGCGATGGCGCTCGCCGGCTCGCCGCGGCTGCTGATCGCCGACGAACCCACAACCGCGCTCGACGTGACCATCCAGGCGCAGATCCTCGCCCTGCTCGCCGACCTGATCGCGCGGCTCGACCTCACGCTGCTGCTGATCACCCACGATGTCGGCGTGGTCGGCGCGATCTGCCGCCGCGTCGCGGTGATGTACGCCGGCGCCATCGTCGAGGAAGCGCCGACCGCGCGCCTGTTCGAGGCGCCGACGACACCCCTACACGCGCGGCCTGCTCGACGCCGTGCCCGACCTCGCGCACCCGGGACGATTGCCGCGCGGCATCCCCGGCACCATCCCGAGCCTGCGCGACCCGCCGCCCGGCTGCCGCTTCCACCCGCGCTGCCCGATCGCGATGGCGGTGTGCCGGCACGAGAAGCCGATGCTGCGCGCGATCGGGCCGGGGCATCGCGTGGCGTGCCATGCCGCTTGAAGGCGAGGGGCTCCGCCCCTCGACCCCGCTGGGGCCGGCGGCCCCAGACCCCGTTTCGCCGTTGCTGGCGACCGACGATCTTGTCTGCGCCTTCGGCAGACTTCGCGCCGTGGATGGCGTGTCGCTGGCGCTGGCGCCGGGGGAGGCGCTTGGGCTGGTGGGCGAATCCGGCTGCGGCAAATCGACGCTGCTGCGCGCGCTGCTGCGGCTGACACCCGCGCAATCGGGACGCATCGTGCTCGACGGCGCCGACATCACCCGCACCCCGCGTGCGGCACTCGGCCCGCTGCGTCGCGCGGTGCAGGTGGTGTTCCAGAATCCGCACGCGGCGCTCGACCCGCGCGCCTCGGTGTTCGCCTGCGTCGCCGAACCCTTGCGCATCCAGCAACGGCTTTCGGCGACGCGCGCTGCGCGAGCGCGTCGCCGCATTGCTGGCCGATGTCGGGCTGCCGGGCGAGTTCCTCTGGCGGCATCCGCACGAGCTCTCGGGCGGCCAGAAGCAGCGCGTCGCGATCGCGCGCGCGTTGGCGCCTGCGCCGCGCGCGCTGCTGCTGGACGAGCCGACCTCGGCGCTCGACGTCTCGGTGCAGGCGCAGATCATCGAACTGCTCGCCGAGCTGCGCGCGCGGCACGGCCTGGCCATGCTGTTCGTCTCGCACAACCTCGCGGTCGTGCGGCTGCTGTGCGAGCGGGTCGCGGTGATGCAGCACGGGCGCGTTGTGGAGCAGGGCGCCGCCGACGCGGTCCTGGCGCATCCTGCGCATCCCTACACGCAGGCGCTGCTGGCGTCGGTGCTGCCGGTGCGCGCGCGGTCATGGGGCTCTCCGGGCGCATGGCAGGCCGGCGCGCAGCTTTGCTAATAACGTGGCCGCAAGTCGTGACCGTCTGCCACCTTCCGTCATGGCCGGCGCTTGTCCCGGCCATCCACGACTTGCCAGCGGCGCGTGAAGTCGTGGATGCCCGGCCTTCGCCGGGCATGACGGTAGGCCTCGGTAACGGCCCCGTAGCTCAGTTGGATAGAGCAGTCGCCTTCTAAGCGACGGGTCGCTGGTTCGAAATCCAGCCGGGGTCGCCAGCCCTCAGTGGGTCCAGTTCTCGCGCCGGCCGTAGCGGAAATTGTCGGCATAGACCTTGGGCCGCAGCGGCCGCACCGGCGGCGGCAGTTCGAGGTCGAACGCGATCCCCTGCGCGCGGGCGAAGCTCACCGCCTCCTCGCTGGTCGGGAATTGCAGCACCACCTGCCCGCGCGTGTCGCCGCCGCCCGCCCAGCCCATCAGCGGATCGTTGCGCTGCGAGACCGCCGGCTCGTATTCCAGCACCCACTCATCGGTGCCGGCCTGGCCGGACTGCATCGCGGTCTTGGGTCGTCGGAAGATGCGCGCGCGCATGACTGCTCACGTGAAGGTCGCAGCCTCTTAGCGAGACGACGCCCCGGAGGTCAAACCCGAGACCGGGGACGGGTGCGCCCGTCCCCGTTCCGCCTTTGGGGCGTCAGCCCTGGCTCGACGCGCCGCCGGCCGGCTTCGGCGTGACCGCGACGAACACGTTCTGCCCGTTGCGCAGGATGCGCAGCGCGACCGCGTGGCCGCCGTTGGTGGCGCTGCGGATCGCCGAGACCGCCTGGTTGGCGGTGCCGACGGCCTTGGTGCCCACGCCCACGATCACGTCACCCGCCTCGATCCCCGCCTGGTCGGCGGGCGAGCCGGGCTGCACCTGCTCGACCACCGCGCCATGCACCCCGCTCGGGATGTCGAGCTGGTTGCGCACGTCGGGCGTCAGCGGCGCCAGTGCCAGGCCCACCTGCGGCTGGCCGGACGAAGCCGCGGGGCCGCCATTGCTGGCCACCTGGTTCGGCGCGGGCAGCGTGCCGAGCGTCACGCTGATCTGCTTCTGCTGCCCGTCGCGGATCACGCTCACCGTCGTCGGCGTGTTCGGCGCCACTTCACCGACATCGACCGCGAGTTCACGCGGGTTGGCGACCTTGCGGTCGCCCACCGCGACGATCACGTCGCCCGGCTGCATGTTGGCCTTCGCCGCCGGGCTGTCGGGCTGCACCTGGGCGACCAGCGCGCCGCGGTCGTTCGGCAGCTTCAGCGCCGCCTTCATCCCCGGGCCGATCGGCTGCGCCTCCACGCCCAGATAGCCGCGGATCACGTGGCCGTTCTTCTCGAGCTGCGCCACCACGGTCTTGATCGTGTTGGACGGGATCGCGAAGCCGATGCCGATGCTGCCGCCCGACGGCGAGAGGATCGCGGTGTTCATCCCGATCACGTTGCCGTCCTGGGTGAACAGCGGGCCGCCGGAATTGCCCTCGTTGATCGGGGCGTCGATCTGGATGAACGAGTTCATAGGGGCTGTCGCCGAGATCGCGGCCCAGCGCCGAGACGATCCCCGCGGTCACGGTGCCGCCGAGGCCGAACGGGTTGCCGACCGCGACCACCCACTGCCCGGGCTTCACCTGGTCGGAATTGCCCAGGTGCAGGAACGGCAGCTTGTGGCCGGCATCGACCTTGAGCACGGCGACGTCGGTGCGCGGATCGGTGCCGATCACCTTCGCGGGCAGCTTGGTGCCGTCCGAAAGCGTCACCTCGAGCGAACGCTCGTTGCGCACCACGTGGTTGTTGGTGACGATGATGCCCGACGGGTCGATGATGTAGCCCGAGCCGCGCGCTTCGACCGCGTGCATCTGGTGGTTGCCGGGCATCTGGCCGAACGGGAACGGCAGGCCGCCGAACGGCATCGCCTGCGCCTGATCCGGGCTCTGCTTGAGGTGGTTCGTCACCGATACCACCGCCGGGCGCACCTGGGTGACGAGATTGCTGAAATCGGGCAGCAGGGTGTTGGACGGCTGCGGCCGGATCGCGCCGGACTGGTCGGGCGCCAGGGTCGGCTGCGTGGTCGCCGCGACCGGGATGGTGGCGGGCGCGGTGGCCGCGGGGGAGGCGGGCGTCGCGGCAAAGCTGATATCGCCGGCGGCATAGCCGCCGAGTGCGGTGCCGGCGAGCAGCACCGCGGTCAGGGCGAGGCGCGTGAGCCGCCGCCCGGGTGGATTGTGGCCTGGACGTTCGCTGGTGGGCATGGGGGTCTCCTGCTGGGATCGCGTAGGGGAAGGGGGCGGCGCCGGAACGCCACAGACCCGGAACGCCGCAGAGATGGCGTAGGCTGGTGAACGTTGCCGTGGTGCCACGATGAAACCCTCGTCATCCGCGCCGGCGGGCGTGAGGGCGGCGCAGGCGCCGGCCGCTATGCCCGCGCCGCTACCGCCGCTCTTTTCGGCCTCTTGTGCGGTCCGAATGCCTTGGAAGATCGCGCTATTCGCGCGGTATGAGGCGGCGCGCTGCCCGCGCGATGCCAGGCCACGAAGGCCTCGATCACCTGGTGGAAGAATTGCGGCGGCAGGAAGCCGTAGTCGTAGCGCTCCGTGTTCGGGCGCTTCCTGAGATCGTATCCGGCCACAGAAATTCATTGCCTTCGGCCACGACGATCCATGAGCGGTCGTCGTCGAGACCAAGATGCCGTTTCACCGGCAAGGGAATCTCGACGACCGAAGCCGGATCAGCCGGCGCGCTGTGCGTGACCGGCAGGACGGTGACGGCCGTCATGCCGTCGGTCGCGCCCTCGACTGCCAGCACGATGACGCTCGGGCGGTCCTTGCGCCCCTCTTCCTGGCCCGCCTGATGCTCGCGATGCCAGAGATCAGCATAGGAGATGACAAGCCCCGCCTCCGGCGTGGGGATCGCCATGCTCCTCCGCTATTCCTTGAGCATGGCGTCGAGATGCGCATGCCGCGCATCCATCCGCGACATGCCGACGGCCCTGACTTTATCCTCTGGCAACTCGGCGGTGGCGAAGCTGCGCCGGGCTTCGCGGAAGCGCTTGAATTCCTCGTATTCGTCCGGGCCGACGAAATAGCCGGTGATCTGGCCGTGGCTCGAGACGGCGACGGCCGCGCGCTGGGCCTGCATCCGGTAGCGGCCGAAGTTCCGGGTGAACTCGGATGCCGGGACGGTCTCGGGCATTTCCTTGTCCTCGTCTTTCGCTCTTGAATATACGCGACTTGCGTAAAATTCGCAAGTCGTGCGATGCCTACCCCAGCGTCGGCATCGCGAACTCCGCCCCCTGGCGCAGCCCCGTCGGCCAGCGCGCGGTCACGGTCTTGAGCCGGGTGTAGAACCGCACGCCCTCCATCCCATAGACGCCCATGTCGCCGAACAGCGAGCGCTTCCAGCCGCCGAAGCTGTGGAACGCCATCGGCACCGGGATCGGCACGTTGATGCCGACCAAGCCCACCTCGATGCGGCTGGCGAAGGCGCGCGCGGTATCGCCGTCGCGGGTGAAGATCGCGGTGCCGTTGGCGTATTCGTGGCCCTCGATCAGCTTCGCCGCGGCCTCGAAATCCGGCACCCGCACCATCGAGAGCACCGGGCCGAAAATCTCCTCCCGCCAGATGCGCATCTCCGGCGTCACGTGATCGAACAGGGAGCCGCCCATGAAGTGCCCGCGCTCGTAGCCCTGCAGCCGCAGGTCGCGCCCATCCACCACGAGCGTCGCCCCCTCGCGCACGCCCAAGTCCACATAGTCGCGCACGCGATCGAGATGCGCGCGCGTCACCAGCGGCCCCATCTCGGCCTCGGGGTCGGTGCCCGGCCCCACCTTCAGCGCCCGGATGCGCGGCACCAGCCGCTCGACCAGCGCGTCGCCCACGCCGCCCACCGCGACCGCGACCGAGATCGCCATGCAGCGCTCGCCCGCCGAGCCGAACCCCGCCCCGATCAGCGCATCGGTCGCCTGCTCGAGGTCGGCGTCGGGCATCACCACCATGTGGTTCTTCGCCCCGCCCAGCGCCTGCACCCGCTTGCTGTGCGCGCAGCCGGTCCGATAGACGTGCTCGGCGATCGGGGTGGAGCCGACGAAGCTCACCGCCGCGATCCCCGGATGCGCCAGGATCGCATCGACCGCATCCTTGCCGCCCTGGACCACGTTGAACACGCCGTCGGGCAGCCCCGCTTCCCGCCAGAGTTGCCGCGAGCAGGAGCGAGGGCGAGGGATCGCGGTCCGACGGCTTGAGGATGAAGGCGTTGCCGCAGGCGATCGCGACGGCCATCATCCACAGCGGCACCATCACCGGGAAATTGAACGGCGTGATCCCGGCAACGACGCCGAGCGGCTGGCGCATCGAGTAGCTGTCGATGCCGCGCCCGACCTGCTCGGTGAAGTCGCCCTTGAGCAGATGCGGGGTGCCGCACATGAACTCCACCACTTCGAGGCCGCGCGTCACCTCGCCGCGCGCATCGCTCAGCAGCTTGCCGTGCTCGCTGGTGATCAGCGCCGCGATCGCTTCGGCGTCGCGCTCGATCAGCTCGCGCAGGCGGAACAGCACGCGCGCGCGGGCGAGCGGGGTCTGCGCCGCCCAGCCGGGCGCGGCCGCGGTCGGCGGCGCGCACCGCCGCATCCACCTCCCGCGCGCCCCCGAGCGCCACCCGCGCCTGCACCTCGCCGGTCGCCGGGTCGAACACCTCGCCCCAGGCGGCGCCCGACGACGCGGGCGCCGGTCCGCCGATCCAGTTCTCCACGGTTCTCATGTTGGCTCCTCCCTGTGCGGGCTGGCGGCGCGCCTGGCTCACTGCGGCGGCGTGGCGCCCACCTGTCCGGTGATCGGACCATACCATTGCGGGCGGCGATGGGCGGCGAAGTCGAACATCTTGGTCTTGCCCTGGATGCAGGCGTCGAGGTCGCAGTCCGCGACGATGACCTCGTCGGCGAGCGTGCGCGCCTCGGCCACGATCCGTCCGTTGGGATCCACGATGCACGAGCCGCCGATCAGCCCCGCCCCGTCCTCCTCCCCCGCCTTGGCGACGGCGACCGCCCAGGTCGCGTTCATGTAGGCGTTCGCCTGCACCACGAGCTGCGAGTGGAAGGTGCGCAAGGCCGCATCCTCGCCCTCGCCGCCGTTCGGGTCGTAGGCGGCGGAGTTGTAGCCGAGCAGCACCAACTCGACGCCGCCCAGGCCGAGCACGCGCCATGCCTCCGGCCAGCGGCGGTCGTTGCAGATCATGGTGCCGATGACGGCGCCGCCGAGCGAGGCCGCGCGCACCACGGGAAAACCCTGGTCGCCATACGCGAAATACCGCTTCTCGAGCTGCTGGAAGCGCGCGCCGGGGCGCGGCTCGACCGAGCCGGGAAGGTGGATCTTGCGGTAGTGCAGCAGCGTCGCGCCGTCGGGCGCGGTCAGGATCGCGCTGTTGAAGCGCTGGCCTTCCGGCGTGCGTTCCGCGTAGCCGACCCAGAGGGCGATGCCGCGGGCGCGGGCGCGCTCGAACAGCGCCGCAGTCTGCGGCCCCGGCATCGCGGTCTCGAAGCAGGCGTCGAGTTCGGCCTCGGTCAGCAGCCAGCGCGGGAAGAAGGTGGTGAAGGCGAGTTCGGGAAACACCACGAGCCGCGCGCCCGCATCGGCGGCGCGGTCGAGGAGTGCCAGCATCCGCGCCAGCGTCTGCGCGCGCGTATCCGCCCGCTGCGTCGGCCCCATCTGCGCGGCCCCGATGCGCAGCACCCGGCTCATGCCAGAGGTCCTTCGCCGTGACACCCCTCCCCCAACCCCCTCCCGCAAGGGGAGGGGGCTTTGATGCTCGACTCCCCCTCCCCTTGCGGGAGGGGGCCGGGGGGAGGGGTCGAGAGGTGGTGTTGCTCGGCCGCAGGTATCATGCCGTCTCCAGCCGCGGATCGAGCCAGCCATAGGCGAGATCGACCAGCAAATTCGTCGCCATGAACAGCACGCCGATCAGCAGCGTGACACCCATCACCGGCTTGAAGTCCGAGCTGATCGCCGAAGTGACCGCATAGAGGCCGAGGCCCGGCCAGTCGAACACGGTCTCGACCAGCACCGTGCTGCCGAGCATCCAGCCGAAGCGCAGGCCGATCATCGCGAGCGTCGGCAGCATCGCGTTCTTGAGCGCGAGCACCGCGACGATCCGCCGCGCGCCGAGGCCGTAGGCGCGCGCCGCGGTGATGTAGTCGGCCCCCAGCACCTCGATCATCTCGGCGCGGTTGACCCGCAGGATCGACGCGAGGCAGGGCAGCGACAGCACGAAGGCCGGCATCACCGCGTGCCAGCAGGCGAGTGCGAATACGTGCCATTGCCCGGCGAGCAGCGCGTCGAGCAGCACCATCCCCGTGATCGGCGGCGGCGGCGCGATCGCGACCGGCAACTGCCCGCCCGACGGCAGCCAGCCGAGCCGTGCCGAGAAGGCGAATTGCAGCAGCAGCCCGACCCAGAACGCCGGCAGGGCGACGCCCGAGACCGCGAAGATGCGCACCACGTGATCGAGCGCGCGGTCGCGCTTGACGGCGGCAAGCATCCCCACCGGCACGCCGATGCCGACCGCGAAGGCCATCGCCAGCAGCACCAGTTCCAGCGTCGCCGGCGCGAACTGCGCGAGGTCGGCGGCCACCGATGTCCGGTGACGATCGAGCGGCCGAGATCGCCGTGCAGCAGGCCGCCCACATAGCGCGCGAACTGCGCCGGCAATGGAAGATCAAGGCCGTACTGGTGGCGGATGGTCGCCACCATGTCGGGGGTCGCGTCCGGCCCGGCGGCCAGCGCCGCGGGGTCCGACGGCACGACGTTGGAGATCGTGAAGGTGATCAGCACCAGGCCGAGCAGCATCAGCACCAGCAGCGCCGCGCGGCGGGCGAGGAAGCGGGCCATCACGCGCGCCTCGGGATCACCCGGCGAAATCCGTCGCCAGATGGAACAGGCAGTCGCCGCGCCGGGTGCGGCCGGGGATGCGCTTGCACAGCACCAGCCCCTCGTGCGCGAACCGCACCACCGCCGGCGGCGCCCAGGGCGTCTCCGGCGTGTAGATTTCCGCCGCCGGCTGGCCCTCGCGCACCGTGTCCCGAGCTCGACCAGCGGCCGATACACGCCATCCTCGGAGGCATAGACGTAGTAGTCCGGCCCGCCCACCTCGACCACGCGCGTCGGCTGCGGCGCTTCGATGCGCATCTCCGGCGGCAGGATGCCCATATGCACCAGCAGGTTGCGCACGCCGCGCTCGGCGATGCGCAGCGCGGCCGGCGTCACCGTGCCGCCGCCGCCGAGCTCGGTGCCCATCGAGAGCACGCCCTGCCGGTCGGCAGCACCCGTCGTGGTCTGGTCCGCGCCCTGGCCCTGCGCGCCGCGCGCGATATAGGCGTGCGGTGCGGCGAAGGCGCGCAACGCCGCCAGCAGCTTCTCGAACTTCGCCGCATCGGCGTGGCGCTTGATCAGCGCCGAGGGCAGGTACATCAGCGACGAGCCGCCGGAATGCAGATCGCAGACGAAATCCGCCTGCGCCACCAGCTCGTGCTCGATGAAATAGGCGATCTGCTGCGTCACCTCGCCGTCGGGGTCGCCGGGGAAGGTGCGGTTGAGGTTGCGGTCGTCGATCGGCGAGACCCGCCGGCCGGCGACGGCGGCGGGCAGATTGGCCGCCGGCAGGATGATGACGCGCCCCTGGATCTGCTCGGGCTTGAGGGTGCGCACGAGGTTGCACAGCGCGACCTGGCCTTCGTACTCGTCGCCGTGGTTGCCCGACATCAGCATCAGCGTCGGCCCCGAGCCGTGCTTCATCACCACGATCGGGATCGGGATGAAGCCGTAGGCCGAGGCGTGCGTCGAGTGGAACAGCCGCACGAAGCCGTGCTGCGTGCCGTCGCGCTCGAAATCGACCTCGGCGATCAGGCGCGAGCGATGGTGCTTGCTCATTCTCTCTTCCTTGCCCTATCGCATCGTCATTGCGAGGAGCGAAGCGACGAAGCAATCCAGGGCCGCCGCACGGTGCCCCCTCCGCCGGCATTCCACCGGCTTGCGCCGGCGGCGGCCAGCTCCGCCCGCCTGGATCGCCACGCCGCCAAGCGGCGGCTCGCGATGACACGTCAGTGCGGCAGCTCGCCTTCCTGGCGCAGCATCCGCACCGCCTGCCGGAACGCCTCTGCCGTCTCGGTCACGTCGGACGCGCTGTGGGTGCAGGAGAGCAGCCCGCCGACGCGGCCGTTAACATCGACGCCGTGGACCAGGAGTGCCAACCGCAGCTTGCGGGTGAGCGCCGCCGGCTGCTCCTTGAGCTCCGCGAAGCTCGCGTCGTGCGCATCGAACCGCGCCCGGTCGAGCGGCCGCCCGTGCGGGTTCATGAACAGGTGGAAGCCCGACGAGGTGCCGTAGGCGGCCCAGGCGACGCCCTCGCTTGCGAGCACCTCGTTGATCGCGGCGCGCAGCGCGGCGGCGGTCGCGGCGGCGCGGTCGTTGGCGTCGCTCTCGGCGATCACGCCAAGTGCGGCAGCACCCGCCGCCGCCGAGACCGGGTTGGCGTTGAACGTGCCCGGATGCTGGATCTTCTCCCGCCCCGCGATGCGCGTCGCCTCGAAATCGAGCAGGTCGAGGATGTCGCGCCGGCCCGCGACCGCACCGCCCGGCAGCCCGCCCGCGAGGATCTTCGCGAAGCTCGAGAGGTCGGGGCGGATGTCGAAAGCCACCTGCGCGCCGCCGCGCGAGACGCGGAATCCCGTCACCACCTCATCGAAGATAAGCAGCACGCCGTGCGCTTCGGTGAGCTTGCGCAGTTCGTGCAGGAACTCGGGACGGATCGGCACCTGGCCGAAGCTCGACCCGGTCGGCTCCAGGATCACGGCCGCGATGTCGTCATCGGCGGCCAGCGCCGCGCGCACCTGCGCGATCTCGCCCGGATCGAGCAGCACCGGTGCGCTCGCGCGATGCTCGCCAGCACGCCGGGCGTCGCCGAGCCGTCGAAATGGTTGGAGTAGCCCGACGTCATGTGGTCGTGCCAGCCGTGGAAATGGCCGCGGAAGCGGATCAGCCCCGAGCGGCCGGTGTGCGCCCGCGCGAGCCGCAGCGCCATCAGCGTCGCCTCGGTGCCCGAGGAGGTGAAGCGGATCCGCTCGGCCGCGGGCACCAGGCGCTGCACCGCCTGCCCCCAGCCACCTCCGCCGGATGGCTGGCGCCGAAATGCGTGCCCGCCGCCATCGCCGCCTCGGTCGCCGCCTCGACCGCAGGATGGCGATGGCCGAGCAGCAGCGCGCCGTGGCCGCCGAAGAAGTCGATGTAGCGGTTGCCGTCCACGTCCCATTTGTGCGGCCCCTGCGCGCGCTCGACATAGATGCCGTAGGGATCGAGATGCCGCGCATCGTGCGTGATGCCGCTCGGGAACAGCCCGGCCGCCGCTTTCGCGAGTTCCGCCGAGCCGCGGCGTGCGCTCGCGATACGCCGCGACGATGCGCGAGTTGGTGGGGCTGGTGTCCGCGATGCTGTCCATAGGGTGCTGACCTCGCGCCGGGGGTTTCGTGCGGGCCATGATGCGCCGCGCGGGGGCAGTCGGTCAAAGTCCGGCCCGATGCCAGGGCAATCGTTGCAAGCGACGCGGTCCGTGCGTGACCTCACCCAAACCTCTCCCCCCGCAAGCACGGGCGGAGAGGGAGAATGGCAGTCGCGCACGGATCATCATGGTTCAAGAGATTGCCCTGCCCTGGGCACGGAGGGGCTTGACTCCTCACCCTACGGGTCTTCGCGGAAGGGATGTGTGAACCCGTAGCGGCGCCCCTGCGCGCTACTGCGTGCAGATCACCTGGCCGCGGATCTCGCCGCCGGGGTTCGCCTTGGTGTGGATGTTGAAATACCACTGGCCGGCCAGGAGCTGGACGATCTGCTCCGGGGTCAGCACCGCGGTGCTCTGGATCGGGCTGGCGAGCGACCCGTGCAGGCCGACGACCACGCCCGCGTTCTGGCCCTTCGCCGCGGGGCCGTGGAAATGCGCGGCAACCGCCGGGCCGCTGAGGTTCTGGTAGCTCACCGAGAAACTGATCGAACGGGTCTTCGGATCGACCGACGCGATCAGCAGCCCAGTGCCGGGGGCCGCGTGCGGCGGCACCTCCTGCGCCCCATCGAGTGCCGCGCGGCAGGAGATCGGGGTCTGGGCGAAGGCCGCCCCGCCGACGAGCGAGAAGGCGCCGGCGAGCAGGGCGAGGCGGGCACGCGACATATGCGACATGAGGGTTTTCCTCCAGGGACGTTTCCGAACGCCGCCGGGTGCTGCCGGCGCGGCCGGAAATGGACCACGTCGGACGCACATCAACAAGGCGGTCCTGGCGGGGTTCTGCATTACACTCCCCCCCAAACTTCCTCCGCCACCGCCACGCACAGCCGCAGCTTCGCCCATTGCTGCTCCTCGGTGAGCCGATTGCCCTCCTCGGTGCTGGCGAAGCCGCATTGCGGGCTGAGCGCGAGCTGTTCCAGCGGCAAGAACTTCGCCGCCTGCTCGATCCGGCGCAGCAATTCGTCACGGCTCTCCAGCGCGCCGGTCTTGCTGGTAATCAGGCCCAGCACCACGATCTTGCGTCCGCGCGGCACCAGCCGCAGCGGCTCGAAGCCGCCGGCGCGCTCGGTGTCGTACTCCATGAAATAGGCATCGACGTCGATCGCGTTGAACAGCGTCTCGGCCACCGGCTCGTAGCCGCCCGAGGCGATCCAGGTGGAGCGGAAATTGCCGCGGCAGAGATGCATGGAAACCACCATCTCCGCCGGCCGGCCGCTGATCGCGGTGTTGAGCAGCCCGGCATAGGTGTCGAGCAAGCCCTCGACGTGCTCGCCGCGGCGCTTCAATCCTTCGATCTGCTCGGGGTCGCAGAGATAGGCGATGTTCACCTCGTCGATCTGCAGATAGCGGCAGCCGGCCGCGGCGAACGCGCGCACCGCTCCCTGGTAGGCGGTGCCCAGATCGGCGAAGAATTTTGCGAGATCGGGATAGGTCCGGCGGTCGATCGCGCGGCGGCCACCGCGGAAATGCACCACGCTCGGCGAGGGGATGGTCTGCTTCGGCACCGCACGCGTCACGTGCGCGGCGACGAAGCGGAAATCATCGACGAACACCGGCCGCGTCCAGGCGATCGGCCCGGTGACGCGCAGCGCGTGCGGCAGGGTGGCCCCCTTGAACTCGACCTTCTGCTCCGGCTCGTAGATCTCCACGCCTTGCAGGCCGGCCAGGAAGTCGTAGTGCCAGTAGGCGCGGCGGAACTCGCCGTCGGTCGCGGCTCGCAGCCCGATCGCCTCCTGTCTGGCGATCGCGTCGGCGATGCAGCGATCCTCCACCGCCCGCAGCGCCTCCGCGGTGATCCGGCCGGCGGCGCGGTCGGTGCGCGCCTGGTGCAGTACCGCGGGGCGGAGCAGGCTGCCGACGTGGTCGGCGCGGAACGGCGGGCGCGCGCGGGCCGCCGCGGCCGGGCGGGCAGACCCTGTCGCGCTCATGGGGTGGTGCTCATCCGGGGGGTGGTGCTCATCGGGCGATCCTCAGCGGGCGGCGGGCTTCCATAGTCGGACACCGGACGTAACGCCGATCAAGCCATCGTGGCCTTGCCGGCGCAGCGGAAATCGGCTTGTGCATCTGGCCCGCCGTTGGGAGTACTCCCCCCGCATGTCCGTGCCGTCGCTGCTGGTCGCAATCGTGACCGCCTGTTCCCGCCGTGCCGGGCTGGTGGTGCTGGCGGGCGTGCTGATCGCGGCGGGGTGCGGCGCGCTCGCGGCCACGCGCCTGGGCATCTCCACCGATACCGGCGCGCTGTTCAGCTCCAGCCTGCCCTGGCGGCAGCAGCAGATCGCCTTCGATCGCGCCTTCCCGCAGCTCGCCAACCTGCTGGTCGCGGTGCTCGACGGCGCGGTGCCGGAGGAGATCGAGAGCACGGCGGCCGGCCTCGGCCACGCGCTCGCCACTGACCACACGCACTTCCGCCGCGTCAGCCGGCCGGATGCCAGCCCCTACCTGACCCGCAACGCGCTGCTGTTCCTCAGCCGCCCCCAGCTCACGGCGCTGCTCAGCCGCACCATCGACGCCCAGCCCTTCCTGGGTCAGCTCGTCGCCGACCCCAGCCTGCGCGGCCTGTTCTCGGCCCTCTCGCTGCTGGCGATGGGGGTGCAGCACGGACAGGCCGACCTCTCCAGCGTCGGTGCGGCGCTGTCGGGCTTCAATGCCGCGCTACGCGACGCCGCGGCCGGGCATCCCAAGCCGCTGTCGTGGGAGAACCTGTTGGCGGGTCCGCTGGCGAAGGAGGCCGGCCGCTACCGCTTCGTGCTGGCCCAGCCGGTGCAGAATTACGGCGCCCTGCAGCCGGGGGGTGCGGCGACGGCGGCGCTGCGGGCGGCCGCGGCGAAGCTGCCGTACGTGGCGAACGGCGATGTGCGGGTGCGCATCACCGGATCGGTCGCCCTCGCCGACGAGGAGTTCGCGTCGGTCGCCGAGGGCGCGCTCGCCGGCACCCTCGGCAGCGTGGTGCTGATCACGCTCTGGCTGTTCCTGGCGGCGCGAAGCTGGCGGATCGTGGTGCCGATCGTGCTGACCCTGCTGCTCGGCCTGCTGCTGACCTGCGGCTTCGCGGCGGCGGCGATCGGCACGCTGAACCTGATCTCGGTCGGGTTCGCCATCCTGTTCGTCGGCCTCGCGGTCGATTTCGCGATCCAGTTCAGCCTGCGCTTCCGCAACTCCCGGCGCGTGGCACCCGAGATCGTGCTGGCCCTGGCCGCGACGGCGCGCCGCGCCGGACGGCAGGTGCTGATCGCGGCGATCGCCACCGCCGCCGGCTTTCTCGCGTTCGTGCCGACCCGGTTCATGCGGCGTCGCCGAACTCGGCCTGATCGCGGGTGTGGGAATGCTGGTGGCGTTCGCCTGCACCGTCACCTTCCTGCCGGCGTGCCTCACCCTGTTCCGACCGCGCGCCGATACGGCGCCGGTCGGCTTCCGCCACGCGGCACCGCTCGACCGCTTCGCCGTGCGCCGCCACCGGGCGATCATCGTGCCGTTCGCGCTGCTCGCCATCGCCGGCGCCGCGCTGCTGCCGTCCTGGCGGTTCGACAGCAACCCGCTGGATACCAAGAACCAGAACACCGAGGCGATGCGCACCCTGCGCGAGCTGATGGCCGACCCGCAGACCAATCCCGAGACGATCGACATCCTCGTACCCTCGACGGCAACGGCCGGCGCGCTCGCCGCACGGCTCGACAAGCTGCCGACGGTCGCCCGCGTGCTGACGCTGTCGAGCTTCGTGCCGGACGACCAGCAGCCGAAGCTCGCCCTGATCGCCGACGCGCAGAATATCTTGCTGCCGACCCTGAGCGCGCCCGCAGCACCCGCCGCCGCCACGCCAGCCGATTTCCGCCTTGCCGCCCGAACGGCGCTGGAGCAGATCACGCCGGCGCTGCCGAAGCTCGCGGCGAACAGCCCGCTGGCCGGCATCGCGCAGGACCTGCGGACGCTGGCGGCGGCTCCCGATGCGACGCTGATCGCCGCCAATGCGGCGTTGACGCGCTTCCTGCCGATGGCGATCGAGCGGCTGCGCGAGGGGCTGGCCGCGCAGCCGGTGACGATTGCCGACATCCCGCCCGCGATCGCGCGCGACTGGAAGCTGCCGGACGGGCGCGCGCGCGTCCAGGTGGTGCCGAAGCCGTTCGCGAACGTCACCACCGGCTTGCGCCGGTTCGTGGCCGAAGTGACCGCGATCGCGCCGAATGCGGGCGGCGCCGCGGTCTCGATCGTCGCCACCAGCGAGACCATCCTCACCGCGTTCCGCACCGCCGCGGTCTCGGCGGTGATCGCGATCGCGCTGATCCTGCTGGTGGAGCTGCGCCGGGTGGTGGATGCGGCGCTGGTGCTGGGTTCGCTGCTGGTCTCGGCGCTGCTGACCGTGCTGTTCGCGCGCCTCTCCGACCTCGGTACTGAACTACGCCAACATCATCGCCCTGCCGCTGCTGCTCGGCGTCGGGGTGTCGTTCAACATCTATTTCGTGATGAACTGGCGCGCCGGGCAGACCGAGCCGCTCAGCTCGGCCACGGCGCGGGCGGTGGTGTTCTCGGCGCTGACCACCGGCACCGCGTTCGGCTCGCTGGCGCTCTCGGCGCATCCGGGGACGTCGAGCATGGGGGAATTGCTGCTGCTCAGCCTCGGCTGCACGCTGGCGACGACGCTGGCGCTGCTGCCGGCGCTGCTCGCCGCGCTGCCGCCACCGCGCGCGTGATGCCACCTCGTCATGGCCGGGCTTGTCCCGGCCATCCACGACTTGCCGGCGGCGCGTGCAGTCGTGGATGCCCGGCAAAGGCCCGTTGCTGTCACGCCCGCGCTGAGACCAGCCAGATCGCCGCCCCCAGCGCGATGCCGTCCGGGCCGTCGTGTTGCGCGAGCGCGCTCGCGATCGCCGCCCGTGCCTCGGCACGCACCATATCTGGCGCATCGCCCAGCGCCCGCGAGGCCGGACCCATCCGCACCGCCCTCGCCGCCGCCTCTGCCGCCCCGCCCGGGGGCGCCACCCGCAGCATCAGGTCGAGCCGTTCGTGTGCCACGTCGCGCCAGCCGGCGCGCTCCAGGATGCCGCGCACCCGCGACGCATCGGCGAAGGCGAACGGGCTTGGCTCGTCGGCAGGCGGGCGCGGCGGCGGCGGCACGAAAGCGAGTGCCGCGCGCAGGGCCACGGTGAAAAACGGATTCTCGTCCAGCGTCCGCCACGCCACGAACACCAGCCGTCCGTCCGGCCGCGTTGCCCGGCGCAGATTGGCGAACGCGTCCACCGGGTTGCGGAAGAACATCACGCCGAACCGCGAAAACACGAGGTCGGCCGCTTCCGGGGCGAATTGGAACATCGACGCGTCGGCACGCTCCAACCGGACCTGCCCGAACCCCGCCGCCGCGGCGCGCTCGCGCGCCCGCCCGAGCATCGCCCGCGAGATGTCGACGCCGAGCACGCGCCCCTGCCGCCCGACCGCCTCGGCCAGCGCCAGCACGGTCGCCCCGCAGCCGCAGCCGACGTCGATCACCCGCTCGCCGGGGCGGGGTGCCGCGCGCGCGAGTGCCGCCGCCGCGACCGGCGCCAGCGAAGCATCCATCCGCTCCTGCTCGGCGACCCAGTTCCCGACCGCCTCGCTGTTCCAGTAGGCGATCTCGCGGAAGTTGGGGCCGGCATCGTCCGGCGTCTCGGCGGCTTGGCTCATGGCGCCGGTATCGCACCACGCCGCGATCTTCGCCATCGGCCCCGCCGTGCCAACCCAAGGTAGAAAATCTCTGGATCGTTGCTGTTGCGCGAGATTATCATCGTGTGCGCCTCGAACCGGATCGGAGGGATTTGGGTGGCCGCTCGCCGTCGCCGCAACGCCACCGCGACCCTTGCTGCGCCTGAAGCCATGCCGGCGGCGGCCAGTGCGCTCGACCCGATCCGGCTCGCCGGGCTGCGCGGCAGCGGTCTGTTCGACGCCGAGTGGTACTGCCTCGCCTACCGGAGCTGCATCCCCGAAGGCGCCGATCCGCTGCTGCATTTCTGCGAGCAGGGCTGGCGCGAGGCGCGGCGGCCGAATTTCTACTTCGACACGGCCTGGTATCTGGCCCGCAACGACGACGTGCTTGCCTCGGGCGACAACCCGCTCGCGCACTACTTCTTCTATGGTGAGCGAGAGGGCCGCGCGCCCGGGCCGTGCTTCGATCCGCTCTGGTATCGGCAGACGCACGGCCTGGGGCCGGAGGTGTCCGCCGCTGGCCGACTTCCTTGCCCGTCGCCGCGGCGAGGCGGTCAGCCCGATCCCCGAATTCGATGCGGCTTTTTACCTTGAGACCTACCCGGACGTGGCAGAGGCCGGGATCGATCCGTTCGAGCATTACTTGCTGCAAGGCCACCGGGAGGGCCGCAACCCGGCGCCGGGCTTCGACACGGGCTGCTACCGCGAGCGGCATCTGGCCGGCGACCCCGAGATCAATCCGCTGGTCCACTGGCGCGCCCATCGTGCGCACGTCGGGCCTGCCCCCGATCGCGGCGCCGGCCGCCGGCATCCCGGCCGAACTGCGCCGCCGCACGGCCCCCGGGCCGGAGTTCGAGGAGCGTCGGCCGTTGCCGGCGGCGGCGCCGCGGCGGGCGAAGCTGCTCGCCTACTACCTGCCGCAGTTCCACCCGATCGCCGAGAACGATGCCTGGTGGGGACGCGGCTTCACCGAGTGGGCCAACGTCGCGCGCGGCCTGCCGCGCTTCGCCGGCCACTACCAGCCGCGCATCCCGCGCGACCTCGGGCCGTACAGCCTCGACGACCCGTCGGTGCTGCCGCGCCAGGCGAAGATGGCGCAGGAGGCCGGCATCTTCGGCTTCGTGTTCTATTTCTACTGGTTCAACGGGCGGCGGCTGCTGGAGCGGCCGATCGAGGCGTTCCTCGCCGATCGTTCGATCCGAGATGCCGTTCTGCCTGATGTGGGCGAACGAGAACTGGAGCCGCCGCTGGGACGGCTCGGACGAGGCGGTGCTGATCTCGCAGGACTACCGCGACGCCGACGAGCCGGCGCTGATCGCGACCTTCGCCCGCCACTTCGCCGATCCGCGCTACATCCGCGTGGGCGGCCGGCCGCTGCTGATGGTCTATCGTCCCGGTCTCATTCCCGATGCGGCCGCGACGGTCGCGCGCTGGCGGGAGGCGTTCCGGGCGCGGCATGACGAGGACCCGCTGTTCGTCATGGCGCAGAGTTTCGGCGACGCCGACCCGCGTCCGTTCGGCATGGACGGCGCGATCGAGTTCCCGCCGCACAAGCTGGTCTCGCCGCTCGCGCTGAAGAACGCCGGACCTGCGAACTGCTCGACCCGGAATTCACGGCGCAGGTGTTCGACTACGCCGATGTCGCCGCCGCCTCGCTCGCCGAGCCGATGCCGCCTTATCCGCTGATCAAGACCGTCGTGCCCGGCTGGGACAATGACGCGCGGCGCCAGGGTGCCGGGATGGTGCTGCACGCGGCCTCGCCCGCGCGCTATCGGGAGTGGCTCGCGGAGCTGGTGCGCCGTGCCGCGCAAGCGCCGTTCCTGGGCGAGACACTCGTCTGCATCAACGCCTGGAACGAGTGGGCGGAGGGGGCCTATCTCGAACCCGACGTGCATTTCGGCGCGGCGTTCCTGAACGCGACCGCCCGCGCCGTCTGCGGGATCGGTGAGGCGGCGGCGGTCGGACGGCTGCTGCTGGTCGGGCACGATGCCTTTCCCGCCGGCGCGCAGCACCTGCTGCTCGCTCTCGGCCGCCGCCTGCGCCGGGCGCACGGGGTCGAAATCGCCTTTTTGCTCCTCGACGGCGGCGCGATGGAGGCCGAATACGCCGCCGTCGCTCCGCTCGCGGTCGCGCGCGACGCCGCGAGCCTCGCCGCACGGATCGCGGAGTTCGCCGGGCGAGGCTTCGGCGCGGCCCTGGTCAACAGTGCCGCCGCTGCGCGCGCCGTCCCGCTGCTGTGCCGCGCGGGGCTGACGACCACGCTGCTGGTGCATGAGCTGCCGCGGCTGCTGCGCGCGCGCGGCCTGGTCGCGGCGGCGCGCGAGGCGGCCCGGGCGGCGGACGCGGTCGTGTTCCCGCACCCGCTGGTGCGCGACGCGTTCCTCGCCGCGACCGGGTCGGCGCCGGCGCGCAGCGTCATCCGGCCGCAGGGGCTCTATCGCCCGGCGCCGTTCGTGCCCGAGGCGCGCGCCCGGGTGCGCGCGTCGCTGGGCGTGGCCCGCTCGGCGCTGCTCGCGCTCGGCATCGGTCACGGCGACCTGCGCAAGGGGTTCGACCTGTTTCTGCACGCCTGGCGCAGCGCCCAGAGCCCTCGATGGCCGGCGATGCCATGCACTTCGCCTGGGTGGGCACGGTCGATGCGACGCTGCGCGAGGCGCTCGGCGCCGAACTCGCGGCGGCGGAGGCGAGCGGCACCTTCCACCTGCCCGGCTTTTGCAGCGATGCGCCGGACTGGTTCTCGGCCGCCGACGTCCATGTTCTGGCCTCCCGCGAAGACCCCTATCCGAGCGTCGTGCTGGAGGCGATGTCGGCCGGGCTGCCCACCGTGGCCTTCGCCGGCAGCGGCGGCATCCCCGATCTGCTCGCCGAGCACGATGCGGGCGAGGCGGTGCCGCTCGGCGATGCGGCAGCCCTCGCCGCCGCCGCACGCCGCCTCGGCGCCGCGTCGTCCGCTCACCGCGCCCGCCTGGCCCGTGCGGCCGAGGGCGGCGTTCGATTTCGGCGCCTACGCGGCCGAGATCGATGGCACTCGCGCGGCCCGGCAGCCTCGATGTCTCGGTGGTGGTGCCGAGCTGCAACTACGCCCGCTACCTGCGCGAACGGCTGGCCAGCATCTTCGGCCAGACCTGGCCGGTGCGCGAGGTGATCCTGCTCGACGACGCCTCGACCGACGACAGCGTGGCGGTGGCCGAGGCGGCGGCGGCGGAGTGGGGGCGGGAGCTGCGCGTGATCGCCTCCGATGCCCCGTCCGGCGCGGTGTTCGGGCAATGGCGGCGCGCGGCGGAGCTGGCCCAGGGCCGCCTGCTGTGGATCGCCGAGGCCGACGACGCGGCCGAGCCCGGATTGCTGGCCGCCCTGCACGGCGCGATGGCGGCGGCGCCGCGGGCGGTGATGGCATTCGCCGACAGCCGCAGCATCGACGAAGCGGGCGCGCCCGTCGGCGACAGCTACAAGCCCTATTACCGCCAGTGCGGGGCGGCGGTGCTGGCCGCCGACGGCCTGTTCGAGGGGCGCGACTTCGCCACCCGCCACCTCGCCGAGCGCAACCTGATCCTGAACGCGAGCGCCGTGCTGTGGGACCGCGCCGCCCTGCTCGCCGCCTTCGACCGCTGCGGGGCGGAGCTGGAGACGTTCCGCATGGCCGGCGACTGGCGGCTCTACCTGGAGCTGCTCGACCAGCCGGACGCGGCGATCGCCTATGTCGCCGAGCCGCTGAACATCCATCGTCGGCATCCGGCCAGCGTCACCCAGCGCCTCGCGGCCGAGCGGCACGTCGCCGAGATCGCGCGGATGCAGCGGCTCGCGGCCGAGCGGCTGGCCGCCGATATCGGCTTGCGCGCGCGGCAGGCGCGCGTGCTGGACGAGGTGGCGGCGACACTGGGCACCGTGCTGCCCGCCCCGATTGCGGCCCCGCACCCGCGGCCGCGTCTGCGTTCGGTCGGGTGAACGCCGGCCGCCCGGCGACCGCCGACGCCGAGGCGGCCCGGACTTGGGCTGCGGCGCGGTCTCGACCAGCTCGCGGCGGGCGATCTGGCGGCGGCGCGGCGGCTGCTGGACTACGCGCATCGCTGCGACCCAGACGACCGGGCGGCGGCGATGGCCCGCGCGCAACTGCTGCTGCGGCAGGGTGATCCGGCCGCGGTGCCGGCGTTCCGGGCGCTCGCCGAGGCTGCCGATCTGCGGGAGGCGTGGTTCGGCCTGGCAGCGGCGCTGCTCGATGCCGGCGAGACGGAGCCGGCGCAGGCGGCACTGGCGGCGGCGCTCGCCCGTCATGCGCCGAGCCGCGACGAGGCGGTGCTCGCCTGCTGCGATCGCATCGCCACGGCCCGGTCCGATGCCGTCGGCTGGTGCGGGTTGACCGGCGACGGGATGCTGCTGATGGCGCCGGCGCGCGCCGGGCCGCTCGCGGCCACCCTCGACGGCGCACCGATCCGGCTGCCGGCCGCCGCGGTGCCGGGCCAGCGCATCGCGGTGCGTCTGCCGGAGGGATGGCGCGCGGCAGCGGCTCTGGAGGTCGCTCTGGGCGGGACCGCGCTGCTCGGCAGCCCGCTCCGCCCGGCTGCGATCGGGCGCGTGGAGGGGTTCGTCGCGGCGCGCGAGGACGGCATCGAGGGCTGGGCGCGGCTGCCGGCCGATGCCGATGCCGAGGTCGCGCTGACGCTGGAATCCGCCGAGTCGGCGCCGCGCGTGCTGCGGGTCGGCTCGGCGGGATTCCGCCTGGAAGCCGCGGCGCTGCCCGCCGGCTCGGTTGCGCTGCGGGGCCCCGACGGCCGCGAGCTGCTCGGCAGCCCGCTCGATCCCGGGGCGGAGGCACGGACAGCGGCGGCGGTGGCGCGGGCGGCGGCGGCGGCCCGCGGCGGCCGGCGGCCGGTCGAGGCCGCCTGGTTCGCCGAGGCCGTCCCCGCCTGGGCCGATCTGCGCGGCCCCACCCCCGGTCGGTCCGCCGGGGCAGGGACCGCGAGCGCCACCGGCGCGCCGCCGGCCGACGTGGTGATCGCGGTGCACGATGGCGGCGCGGCGGTGCTCGCCTGCCTGGCGAGCGTGCTGCCCACCCTGCCCGCCGGCAGCCGCGCGATCGTGGTCGATGACGCCAGCACCGACCCGGCGCTCGCCGCGCGTCTGCACGAACTCGCGGCGTCGGGCCGCATCCGGCTGCTGCGGCGCGCCCGGCAGGGCGGCTTCCCGGCGGCGGCGAATGCCGGGCTGCGGGCGGCGCGCGGCCATGACGCGGTGCTGCTGAACAGCGACACGCTGGTCGCCCCGGGCTGGCTCGAAGGGCTGCGCGCCGCCGCCTACGCCGCCGCCGACATCGGCACCGCGACCCCGTTCTCCAACGACGCCACCATCCTGAGTTTTCCGGCCCCCGCGCGGGAACCCGGTGCCGGACCTGGCCGCGGTGCGGCGGCTGGCGGCGCTGGCAGCGGCGGCCAACGGGGCGGGGGTGGTGGAGATCCCGACCGGGGTCGGCTTCTGCCTCTATCTCAAGCGCGACTGTCTCGCCGAGGTGGGGTTGTTGCGGGAAGACCTGTTCGCGCAGGGCTACGGCGAGGAGAACGATTTCTGCCTGCGGGCGCGGCACTTGGGCTGGCGGCACGTGGCGGCCACCGGGGTCTATGTCGGGCATGTCGGGGCGGCCTCGTTCGGGGCCGCGTTCGGGGGGCCGCGGCGGGCGCTGCTGGCGCGCAACCTCGGGCGTGCTGAACCGGCTGCATCCGGGCTACGACGCGCTGATCGCGGCGCATATCGCCGCCGACCCGCTGGCGCCGGCGCGGCGGCGGATCGCGGCGCGGCACTGGCGGCAGGAGGGAGCGGCGGGCGCGGGAGCGGTGGTGCTGGTCAGCCACGACCAGGGCGGCGGGGTGGCGCGGCGGGTGGCCGAGCGCTGTGCCGCGATCCGCGATGCCGGGCTGCGGCCGATCGTGCTGCGCCCGGCGGTCGATGCCGCGGGCGCGCGGATCGCCGGCGGGGTCGCGGTCGGCGACGGCGGCGAGGCCGACGATCACTCCCTGGTCTATCGCCTCCCCGACGAGATCGAGGAACTGGCGGCGCTGCTCGGCCCCGACCGGGTGCAGGCGGTGGAGCTGCATCATCTGCTCGGCCACCACCCTTCCGTGACAGGGCTGGCGGCGCGGCTCGGCGTGCCGCTCGATGTGCATGTGCACGACTATCACTGGTTCTGCCCGCGGATCGCGCTGGTCGGGCGGGAGCGGCGGTATTGCGGCGAGCCGGAGCTTTCGGTCTGTGCGGAGTGCATCGCGGATGCGGGCAGCCATCTGGAGGAGGCGATCGCGGTCGGCGATCTGGTGGCGCGCTCGGCGGCACTGCTCGGGGGGGCGCGGCGGGTGGTGGCGCCCTCGGCCGACTGCGCCGGCCGGCTGCGCCGCCACTTCCCCGGCCTGCGCATCACGGTCGAGCCGTGGGAGGACGACGCCACCCTGCCCGCGCCGGCGGCGCCGCGGCCGGCTCCCGGCGCCATGCTCCGCGTGCTGGTCGCAGGCGAGATCGGCATCGAGCAGGGCTACGACCTGCTGCTCGGCTGTGCCCGCGACGCGGCACGGCGGCGGCTCGCGCTGTCGTTCGTCGTCGTTGGCCACACGATCGATGACGCACGGCTGTGGGACACCGGGGCGGTCGCCATCACCGGCCCGTATGCCGAAGCCGAGGCGGAGGCGCTGATCCGGGCGCAGGAGGCTGATCTCGGCTTCCTGCCCTCGCCGTGGCCGGAACCGTGGAGCTACACGCTCTCGGCGATGTGGCGCGCCGGGCTCGACGTCGCGGTGTTCGACCTCGGCGCGCCCGCCGAGCGGGTGCGCGCGACCGGCCGCGGCTGGGTGCTGCCGCTCGGGCTTGCCGCGGGTGCGGTGAACAACGCGCTGCTCGGGGCCGTCGCCAGCCGCGAGGCGTGGCGGCGCGCCGCCGTGCCGTCATCGCCCGCGCGAGCCGCCCCGCGGAGCCGCACGCATCGGTCCAGGGCGCCTCGCTCCAGGGCGAGCGTCGCGACCTGATCGGAAGTGGCCGACGCGCTACCGTCCCACGAAGCGGGGCGGGCGGCGCTCGGCGAAGGCGCGTACCGCCTCGCGGAAATCTTCGGTCTGCACGAAGCCGGCCGCCTCGGCCTGCGCTTCCGCCGACACCGGCAGCGCGCCGCGCAGCGCCCGGATCGCCGCCTTGTGGAAGCGAGCCGCGAGCGGCGCGCCGGCGGCGATGCGGGCGGCGAGCGCCAGCGCCTCGGCCTCCACCGCGCCGTCGGGCACGACGCGCGAGAGCAGCCCTTTCTCGTATGCCTCGCGGCCGGAGAAGATGCGGCCCTCGATCAGCATCTCGGCGGCAACGCCGCTGCCGGCCAGCGCCAGGATCGGCTCGATCTCCGCGTGCGGATACCACAGCCCCATGCGGTTGGCGGTGATGCCAAAGCGGATGCCGTCGCCGCCCACCCGGAAGTCGCACATGGTCGCGATGCCGGCGCCGCCGCCCAGGCAATGGCCCATGATCATCGCCACCACCGGGTGCCGGCAGAGGCGGATCGACTGCATCGCCGCGTGGAAGATCGCCGCGTAGCGCGCCTCCTGCTCCGGCGTGCCGCGCTCGGTCGCGAAGGCGGTGATGTCGGCGCCGGCCGAGAAGGCGGCGGTGCCGGCACCGCGCAGGACCACGCAGGCAAGCGCCTCGTCGGCCGAGAGCGCGTCCATCGCCGTGTGCAGCGCCGCCCACATCGCGAGATCGAAGGCGTTGCGGCGCTCGGCGCGGTCGAAGGTGACGGTCGCGATCGGGCCGTCGCGCGAGACGCGGATGCGGGGGTCGGGCATGGCGCCGCTCCTATGCTGCCGCAGCCGGGCCGCGGAAGCCGGGAGGGGATCATCGTCGAAGGCCGGGTGGCCGCCAATGGGGCCAGAGCAGCCGGCCGCGCCGGGCCGATGCCGCTATGCTATGGTCCGCCGCATGGAGTTCCCGCCGCACATCCTGGTGGTCGACGACGACCGCGACATCCGCGACCTGCTCGCCCGCTTCCTCGAGCGGCACGGATTTCGGGTCAGCACCGCACGCGACGCGCGCGAGGCGCGGCGGGTGCTGGCCGCCGGGCATTACCAGCTGGTCGTGCTCGACCTGATGCTGCCCGGCGAATTGGGGCTCGACTTCGCGCGCTGGCTGCGCGGGCAGGGCAGCCTGCCGATCGTCATGCTCACCGCGATGGGCGAGGAGACCGACCGCATCATCGGCCTTGAACTCGGGGCCGACGACTACCTCGCCAAGCCGTTCAACCCGCGCGAACTGCTCGCCCGCGTCCGCGCCGTGCTGCGCCGCGCCGGCGACGCCGCGCACGGCGACGCACATGCCGAGCCGGGGCCGCGCGCGCTTCGCTTCTCCGGCTGGCAGCTGGAACCGGGGCGGCGGCGGCTGCTGAACCCGGACGGTGTGGAGGTGCCGCTCACGGGGGGCGAATACGATTTGCTGCTCGCCTTGCTGGAACGCGCGAACCGGGTGCTGACCCGCGACATGCTGCTCGACCTGCTGCGCGGGCGGCAGGCCGGCCCGTTCGACCGCGCCATCGACGTCGCGATCAGCCGGCTGCGGCGCAAGCTCGACGACGACGGCCGCCATGCGCAGCTCATCAAGACCGTGCGCGGCGGCGGCTACGTGCTGGCGAGCGACGTCGAGCGGGCATGACCAGCCCGCTGCCCGCGCGGGTGTCACATGACGGCGCGGCCGCGCCCCGCCGTCCCTGGTTCGCCTATCTCTGGCCCCGCAGCCTCGCCGCCCGCACGGCCGTCACGCTGCTGCTGGCCCTGATGGTGGTGCAGGCACTCGGGCTGACCATCCATGCCTTGGACCGCATGGGGGTGCAGCGGCTGGCCATCATGCGCGATCTCGGCCTGCGCATCATGAGCACCTACCGGGCCGTGGTGACGACACCCGCCAAGCAGCGCCCGGCGCTGGTGGCGGAGCTGTCGAAGACGCGCGGGATGCGGGCGGCGCTGGTCGACACGCTGCCGCGCGACGCGATCGCGGGAATGCCGCCGCCGATGGACCGCATCATCAAGCTGAACATGGCGCTGGTGCCGCTGCCGCCGTGGCTGCGGCCGCACGCCGTGCTGATGCAGGAGCAGCCGGCCAAGCAGCGCCTGCTGGTCGCGATGCGGCTGCCCGACACGCACTGGCTGGTGCTGCGGCTGACCATGCCGGCACCGCGGCCGTGGCACTCGCCCACCTTCCTCGCCGCCTTCGCGCTGATGACGGTCGCCGCGGCGGCGCTCGTGCTGTGGGCGGTGCGGCGGTTGACCGAGCCGCTGCGCACGCTCGCCGCCGCCGCCGAGCGGCTGGGCCGCGATGTCAACGCCCCGCCGCTCTCCGAGGAGGGGCCGAGCGAGATCGCGATCGCCGCCGCCGCCTTCAACACCATGGCCGCCCGCATCCGCCGCTTCGTGCAGGATCGCATGTTCCTGCTGACCGCGATCGGCCACGACCTGCGCACCCCGATCACGCGGCTGAAGCTGCGCGCCGAGTTCATCGAGGACGATGAACAGCGATCGCGCATCCTGGCCGATCTCGATGAGCTGGAAGCGATGGTGACGGCGACGCTGCAATTCGGCCGCGAGGCGGCGAGCGGCGAGCCGGTGCGGCCGGTCGATCTGCCGGCGCTGCTGCGTACCGTGCTCGACGAGGCGGCGGACGCGCGGCCGGAGGCGGGGGCGCGGCTCGACCTGGACGGGCCGGAGCACCTGACCGTGCGGGCGCGTCCGATCGCGCTCAAGCGCGCCTTCGCCAACCTGGTCGGCAACGCGCTCGCCTATGGCGAGGCGGCGCACGTGCGGCTGCGGCCGCCGCACGAGGGTGTCGCGGTGGTGGAGATCGAGGACGAGGGGCCGGGCATTCCGCCCACGGAAATCGAGCGGGTGTTCGAGCCGTTCCGCCGCGGCGAGCCGAGCCGCAACCGCGAAACCGGCGGCACCGGGCTTGGCTTGCCGATCGCGCGCAACATCGTGCGCGCGCACGGCGGCGACGTCACCTTGGGCAACCGCGCCGGCGGCGGCGCGCGTGCGGTGGTGACGCTGCCGGTGTGATACCAGCGGCCGTATGCGAGGACCGCTCCCCCTCCGTCATGGTCGGCGAAGGCCGACCATCCACGACTTTGGTGGCACGCGGCAAAGTCGTGGATACCCGGCCTTCGCCACTGCTGTCCGGCACGCTACTTGCATGGGAACAGAGTGAGTTGGGGGATTGGGGGTGGTCGTTGGATTTTTGGCGGATCGAGCAGGTCGGCGATCGTTTTGCGGGTGAACAGATGGCTGCGGATGGCGGTCAGCAGGGCGGTTGCGGAGTGGGCGACCGCCTGTGTGAGCGTCTGCTTGGCGTGGGCGAGCCGCACCAGGATGTACGCGATCATGGCGGTGGCGATCTGGATGCGGACGGCGTTCTCGGAGGTGCCCATGAAGCGGCTAATGCGCAGGTTCTGCTTGATCCATTTGAAGAACAGCTCGATCTGCCAGCGCTCCTTGTAGAGTGCGGCGATGGCCTCGGCGGGGCTGGTCAGGTCGTTGGTGAACAGGCGCAGGCTGCGGCCTGGGCCGATGCGGATCGTGATCTCGCGGCCGATATCGTCGAATGGGTTGCGGCGGCTTTTCGCCAGCCGCTCGGGCAGCCGGCCGGTGCGGTCCGACAGCACGATCGTGCCGGCGGCAACCGGCCGGTGTTCGACATCATGCAGCGGCGTGTTGCGCTTCAATCGGGTGACGAAGCGGCAGCCCTGGTCGCGCAGCGCGGCCCACCAGGCGAAATCGTAGTAGCCGAGATCAAACACGTAGGTCGCCCCGGCCTCGATGGCCAGCATCCGCCTGGCGGCGGTGATGTCGTTGATCTTGGCCGAGGTGAGGTCGAACTGGACCGGCTGCCCGGCGCGCGGGTCATAGACCATGTGGATCTTGGCGGTCGGCTGGTTGCGGTGCAGGCCGATCCATTGGCGCATCCGCAGGCCGAGATTGACCTGCGTGCTGTCGATCAGGCGGATCACCTCGTCCATCTCCTGCCGCAGGGTGCGGTGCAACCGCGGCAGCATGGCTTGCAGCAGATCGACGAACAGCCCGGCATCGCGGCGGCCGTTGGCGTCGGCCAGCGTCGAGCGGCGCGGCGCCTGACTGCCGATGAGCCGCAGCGGGCTGCTGCCCGGCCGCAATCCGGCGACCGTCTGACGCAGGCCGTGCAGGCCGCCGAACGCCGCGCCCAGCATGGCGATCAGATGGTCTCGGCTATCGAAGGAGCGCACGCCATCATCGGCGCCATAGCGGCCGGTGAGCCGCTCGAACGTGTCCCAGGGAATTTCCTCGAACAGCGCTTCGAGTACGGTAGGCTGATGGCGCATGGCGCTGGTCCTTGCTGCGGTGGATAACGTTGCCGAACGTCTCCTTCGCAGCAGAATCAACGCCATGCGATTCCGCAAGCAAAAAGCGTGCCGGACAGCAGTGGCCTTCGCCGGGCATGACGACGAGGCAATGAATTCGTTGCTACGGGTCATTGCTAAGGGCCGCCGGTGTGAGTTCTCGGGGCTTGCTCCGTATTCGTGACCTCTGACATACTTGCCGCGGACGCTGTTTGCTGCCGCGGCTCAGAACGTGCGCTGATCCATTCCCGCGGCGCCACTCGATCCCAAGTGGGGGGAAACCAGGTCATGCTGCTTCGGAGATCGATTGTCACCGCAGTTCTGGCGGCTGGATTTGCAGGGGCAGTTCCTTTCGGGCCAGGCGGCACCGCCTACGCACAGACCAGCCAAATTCTGGCGAATGTTCAGAAGACGGGTGCGCTGCGGATTGCAACCGTCGCCGGCAACCCGCCGTACAGCGCCATCAAGCCGGACGGCCAGCCGGAAGGCTACGACATCGAGATCGGCGACATGCTCGCCGCGGCGCTAAAGGTGAAGCCGCAATGGATCGTCGTCGATTCGCCGGGCCGCATCACTGCTCTGCAGACCGGCAAGGCCGACGTGTCGATCGCCGATTTCACGGATACGGTCGAGCGCTCGACCGCAATCGCCTTCACGCGGCCCTACCTGATCGTCGGCAGCAACTACCTGGTCAAGAAGACCTCGCCGCTCAAGGATGTCGCCCAGGTGAACACGGCCGGCGTAAAGATCGGCGTTCCACGCGGAGGCACCTCGGAAGACATCGCCGCACGGGTGACGCCAAAGGCCACCGTGGTGCGATTCAACACGGTCGATGACGCGTTCCTGGCATTGCGCTCCGGCCAGGTCGATACGCAGATCGTGGACAGCCTGCAGGATGCCGCCTTCCTCAAGCAAGCCGGCGCCGACTTCCGCAACCTGCCCGGCAACTGGTCGTATGAGGAGATTTGCATCGGGGTGCCGGCCGGCGACGCCGACTGGCTGCGGGTTGTCGATACGTTCGTGCGCCAGTTGATCGGATCGGGCGACGACGCGCGGCTGTTCAAGAAGTATTTCGGCTACGACATGCCGCCGCTGTGACCTGACGCGGGTTGTATCAGTTCCGCCTGCAGGCCATCACCGGCTATTTCGGCCTGCTGCCGATCTCGATCGGCACGACGCTGGAGATCACCGCGCTCGCCTTGGCACTCAGCACGGCGCTCGGCCTGCTGCTCGTCCAGGCACGCCTGTCACCGGCATGGCCGCTGGCGATGTTCGCGCGGGCCTACGTCGAACTATTTCGCAATATCCCATTGCTGGTGCTGCTTTACGTGTTCTTCTTCGGCTTCGCGCAGGCGGGCCTGCACTTGTCGAATTTCTGGGCCACCATCGCTGCCCTGACCACCAACGCCGCTGCGTACTGCACGGAGATCTTTCGCTCCGGTTACGTGACTATCCCCAAAGGCCAGCGTGAGGCGGCGCGCTCGCTCGGCCTGCGTGGCTTTGACACCGAGCGGTTCGTCGTGCTGCCGCAGGTGGTCCGGGTCATCATTCCTGCCTACGCCAACCAGTGCATCGGTGTGCTGATCGGCTCCTCGATCGCGGCCGTGATCGGAGTGCCGGAGCTCAGCGATTGGATGCTCGCGACCGGCTCGGAGTCGTTCCGCTACATGGAAGCCTTCCTGGTGGCCGCGGTTGTCTATATCGTTCTGTGCCAGGCGGTGGCGGCTGCAATGGCGGCGCTTGACCATCGGCAACGGCGGCTGCGTGCAGGCTGACGGACGGTGTTCACGCACGGGAATGTATGGGAGTACTGGCGGGTCTTTCTTGACGGCGCGCTGATGACGCTGGAACTCAGCGCGATCGCACTGCTCGCCGGGCTGGCAGTCGGAATGGTCGTCGGCCTGGCGCGCACATACGGACCGGCGCCGGTGCGGGTCATTTGCCTGGCGTTCACCGAGGCATTCCGATCCATCCCGCCCCTGCTGCTGTTTTTCGGCTCCTATTATGGCCTTTCCTACGCGACCGGGGTGAAGCTGTCCCCGTTCGAGGCCTCGGTGATCGCGATGGTGCTGGAGGCATCCGCCTTCATTTCCGAGGTGGTCCGCGCCGCGTTCCGCAGCATCGGGCGCGGACAGTGGGATGCGGCCCTCGCCCTCGGATTGGGGTTCTGGCAGGCATTGCTGACGGTGGCGGCGCCGCAGGCGGTACGCGTGCTGATCCCGCCCACGATCGGGGTTTACGTGGCAGTCCTGAAGGACTCGTCTTTCGCGTCCATCGTCGGCCTGATTGAGCTGACCCGTGCGGGCCTTCTGGTGCGCGAGACCGTGGGCGACAGCCTGCGCGTGTTCCTGCTGCTCTCTTTGGTCTATTTCGTCATTAATTTCTCGATCTCGAGCTTCGGCCTGGCGGTGGAGAGGCGGTTTCGCTTTGCCTCCTGATGCGCGGGGTGCAAGGGTGGTGAGGGGACCACGGCAATGTACGACGGCGCGAACTTGCTCCCGGGGGTCGGGCACAATGGCGGCCCAGCCCTGGCCGACGATGATCCGGACGCTTCTTGGCGCCTTTGGTGCTGGCGGCGCGCCCACAAGCGGGCGTGGTCGGCGCCGAGAGAAATCGCGCTGCGTCGCCTGAAACGGGCGGAGGAGCTCGGCATGACGTACCACCAATACACGCTGGAAATCCTGGAGCGCGGTCGATACCTGTGATGTCGCCGCCACCGCCGCTTTGCTCCGATCACCTCGGTTCCAAGCGATTGCCCTGTCGTGAGCGCCTTGCCGACCCGCGGCGGAGCTACGACGTCGCCGGGGTGCTGTCGCCGGCCTCCGGCAGATCGACGTCCTGGTAAAGGTCGGCGACCGGGATTTCGATCCCGATCTCCGGCATCCTGAGCGTATCCTCCGCGGTCAATGCCGTGGCGCGCCACGGCTCGTCGCCGCGGGCGCGCTCCAGCACGGTCAGGCCGATGCTGGTGTGTTCCAGGATGACGTAGCGGCGGATGGAAGGGACGGCGCGGTATTCGCGGACCTTCACGATGCGGTCGGTGCGGCCGGAGGTTGGGCTGAGAACCTCAAAGACGACGACCACGCCTTCCACGACGTGGGCGGTGCCGGGGGTCCTGGTGCAGGTCACGAGGGCGTCCGGGTAGCGGACAGCATCACCGACGGTTGCCACGCCGGCATCGGGGCCGAGAGGTCTGCAACCGCTTCCGGCGAGGCGTGTACGCAGGGCGAAGGCGACGTTTTGGGTAATTTGGCTGTGGTTGATGGTGCCGCCGATCATGGCAACCGGCTCAAAACCGTCGAACTCGTAGCGTTCGTCGCGGGTCTGGACCCAGGCGAAGAACTGCTCGCGCGTCATGCGTGGCTTGCGCACGGCTATGTTCATGGCGGGAGTTATAGCACGGGGTGGCACGGGTGAAATCCTCCCGCCCCGGGCGCGGCGTGAGGCGGCGCCGTGCCTATGAACCGTGCCGCTGCACTCGCGTTGCGTCTGCGGGCGGCGCACCGCCGCGGGGCGGGAGATCGGACGTGCAGCGGACGGACCCATTCGGCACCGGCAGCGACGCGGCGCTCGCCGCCCGCGTGGCGCGCGTCACCATGCTGCTGCTGTTCTTCGCGTGGCTCGTCGATTACATCGACCGGCTCGTCATCACTCTCGCTTTGCCGGCGATCGGCCGCGAGTTCCATCTGGACAAGGCCGCGCAGGGCCTGATCCTGACGGTCTTCTTCATCACCTATGCCTTGTTCCAGCTTCCCGGCGGACTGCTCGCCGACCGCATCGGCGCGCGCCGGACGATGACCTGGGCGCTCACCGGATGGTCGGTGTTCACCGCCCTCACCGGGGTGGTCGGCAGCTACGCGTGGCTGCTGATCGTGCGGACGGTGTTCGGCATCACCGAAGGGCTGTTCCCTGCGGCTTCGATGAAGGCCATCACCGCCCGCACCCGGCCGCAGCAGCGCATGACGGCGAACGGCGTCATGCTGTGCTCCAACTCGCTCGGCTCGGCGCTGGCGCCGCTGATTGCCGCCCCCGCGCTCGCGGCGGTCGGCTGGCGCAGCGCGTTCTTCATCGTCAGCGTGTTCGGCCTGATCATGGCCGCATTGCTGTGGCGGCTGCTGCCCGCGGCCTTGCCGCCCGAAATCCGCACCACCCCGGCCACGCCCAGCGCCCGCTCCGTCAGTCTGCGCGACGTGCTCACCAGTCGGGCCATGTGGCTCGTGACCTTCACGTTCTGCGGCTTCGACATCGTCGGCTGGGGCCTCGTCTCCTGGACGCCGGGATACCTGATGGAGGCCAAGCACGTGAACGTCGCGACCAGCGGCGTGCTGACGGCGATCCCGTTTTTGGTGGGCACCGTGTCAACCGTGATCGGCGGCCTCGCCTTCGACCGGCTGTTCCACCATCGGCCGCGCCGGCTGATCGTGCCGGTGATGGTGGTCGCCGGCGTCTTCCTCTGGTTCATGGCGCAAGCGACCAGTGTCGGGCAGTTCGTCCTGTTCGAAACCCTCGCCGCCGCGTCGTTCTATCTTGCATTCATGCCGATCTACGGGATGCCGCTGCTGCTTTTGCCGACCGAGCTGGTGGGGGCCGGCGGCGGCCTGGTCAATTTCGGCGGCCAGGTCGCCGGCGCCATCACGCCGTTCATCATGGGCGCGCTCGCCGACAGCTTCGGCTTCACCGCGGCCTTCATGTTCCTCTTCGTCGGCGTCGCGCTGACGATCGCCGCGTCGTCCGCGAGCCCGCAGACGCAGGAGGATTTCGGGCGCGCGCTCGGCGCCCGGGCCTGAGCAAGGTCGCTATCCCTTCACGGCGCCGGCGGTCAGCCCCTGCACGAGGTAGCGCTGCAGGAAGGCGAACACGATCATGGTCGGCAGGCTCACCATCATGGAGCCGGCCATGAGCTGGTTCCAGTAGGTCTCGAACTGACCGACATAGGTTGCGACGAAGCCCGGCGGAATGAGCCGCATGGAAGGCGAGGTGGTGAGCGTCAGCGCCCAGACGAGGTCGTTCCAGCCGGCAAGAAAGCCGAACAGCCCGACCGCGATCATGCCCGGCAGCATCATCGGCACCACGACGCGCAGCAGCGCCGCAAGCCGGCCGCAGCCGTCGATCATCGCCGCTTCCTCCACATCCACCGGCACGGCATCGACGAAGCCGCGCATCATCCAGATGCTGAACGGCAGCCCGTGAGTGATGAACGACAGGATCAGCGCCGAGTATGTGTTGAGCATGTGGAGCTGCCGGAACACCACATAGAGCGCGATCAGAAGCACCGTGGACGGGAACATCTGCATCGCCAGCATGAACAGCATCAGCGCCGACTTGCCGGGGATGCGGAAGCGCGAAAAGCTGTAGCCGGCCAGCGTCGCGAGCACGACCGTGATCAGGCTGGCGGCCACGTTCACGATGATGCTGTTCTTGAAATAGGTCAGGAAGTAGTCGCTCGCCAGCACCTGGCGATAGGCATCCAGCGTCCATACGCTGGGCAGCAGCGCTCCCGGTGCGCCGAACACCTCGGCCCGGGTCTTGAACGACGTGAAGGCCATCCACAGGATCGGCAGCAGCGAGAACGCCAGCAATACCGCGGCACATGCCCACAGGCCGAGCCGGCCGGGCAATCGGCGGCGTGTCCTCCGCGCCGGCCGCTCCCGCCCAACTGCCGCAATGGCGGTGGATTTCAATCGCCCGTCGTCACTCGTCATGCCGTGGAACCCCGGCCTCCGAGCACCCGGATATAGATTGCGGTCACGAACATCAGCAGCAGCAGCCACAGCACGCCGATCGTCGCGGCATAGCCGAGATCGAAGTTCTGGAACGCCTCGCGGTACACCCAGACCGAGAAGGTCAGCGTCCAGTTCACCGGCCCGCCTTCGGTCAGCGGCCAGATGATGCTGAAATTATTGAAATTCCAGATCACCATCAAGATGGTGCTGATGGCGATGATACGGCGCAGGCCGGGCAGCACGATATAGCGCAGGCGCTGCCGCCAGTTGGCGCCGTCCACGATGCTCGCTTCGACGATCTCGAGCGGGATCGATTGCAGCCCGGCGAGCAGCATCAGCATGAAGAACGGCGTCTCGTTCCAGATATAGGCGAGCACGACCGCCGCCGGCGCCGTGGACGGGTGCGCGAGCCAGGGCTGGAAGTGCTGAATGAGCCCTGCGTCGCGAAGCAGCACGTTGAACACGCCGACGCTCGGGTTGTAGATGAACTGGAACAGGAAGGCGACGACCACCTGCGGCACCACCCAGGGCAGCAGCGCCAGGCCGCGCAGGATGCCACGGCCCGCGCGTGATCTCGTTCAGCACGAGGGCCTGTGCGAATCCGATCAGGAAGGCGCCGACCACCGGCGAGATGCCGAGCGCGAGGGTGTTGATCAGCGCGGTGTAGAAGACGGAGTCGCTGAACAGCTGCCGGTAATTGCCGAGGCCGACGAAGTCCTGCGTGCGATCGATCAGATTGTAGTTGGTGAAGCTGTAGGAGATGCTGCGTCCGAGCGGATAGATGAAGATGAACACCAGGATGATCAGGGCCGGCGCGAGCGTGCCGAAGACGAAAGCCCGGTCGCGCCGCAGCACGCTGACGAACCTTACGCCTGGTAATGCGGGAACAGGCGCTTGAGCTGCTGCTCGAGATCCTGGAGTGCGGATTTCACGTCGCCGCCATTGACCACCTTCTCCAGCGCATTGACCATCGAATCGCTGGCGTGGAACCAGTTCGGCGTGTAGGGGATCGGCCGTGCCTCGGGGATGATGTCGGTGATCCACACCTGCTGATAGGGCTGGTCGAGGCTCTTGGAGAATTGCTTCTGCAGGCTGACCAGCGGCGGCATGCCCCCTTCGGGGATGATGAAGTCACGCATGTCGGCGGCACTTCCGACCATGAACTGCACGAACTTCCAGGCCGCGTCGGGATGCGCGCTGTGGGCGCTGACGGCGATCTGGTGGATGTCGATCGCGGTGCGCGATGTGCCGCTCGGGCCGACCGGAACCTTGCTGGCGCCGAACGTGGCGGCGAAGGCGGCGCTGGTGGCATAGGAAGCGTTGATCGAGCCGACGATCCCGCGCATGTAGGGTCCGTCGATCGTGAACGCGACCTGGTCGGTGGCGAAGAGCTGGCGGTTGTCCTTCATGTTGGTGCCGACCGGCATCCAGCCCTTCTTCGCCATCATCTGAAACCAGGTGAAGGCCTGCACGGCGCAGGGCTGGGTCCAGCCGAGGCGGTTCGCGGTCATCGGCGGCGTCTTGCAATAGGCCTGCAGCCACGGCCACATGTTCACCACCGCATAGGCGCCCTTGGCGGTCATCATGGCGAAGGGATCGACCTTCGGCAGCTTCGCCTTGATCACCGCCATGTCGTGATCGAGTGCATCAATCGTCTGCGGCGGCTGCGACGGGTCGAGTCCGGCCTTCTTCATCACCGCCTTGTTGAACCAGAAGCCGTGCGGTGTCAGCGACAGCGGGAGTGCAACGAGCTTGCCGCCGTATTCGCCGTCCTGCAAAATGGCGGGCTGAATGTCGGGCACGATCGCCGCGGCCTCCTTGCGCAGGTCCGCAAGTGCTTCCTGTGCGGCGAGCGCCTGCGGCATGCCGCTCGACAATTCCATGACATCCGGCGTGTTGTTGCCGATCGTCATCACCGTGAGCTGGCTCACCATCTCGGCAAACGGGATGGCGATCACCTTGACCTGGATGCAGGGATTGGTCTGCTCGAACGCCGTGATCGCGGCACTGACTTCCTTCGCGGTTGCGGTTTCCGCCGATGCCCAGTTGGCGAACGAGATCTCCTGATGCGGCCCGTTGCAGGTGCTCGCCGCCTGCGAGGGAAGCGGTGCCGCCAGCAGCACGGACGCCAGCACGGCAATCAAGCAGGTAGCGCTGCGCATGGACTCGTCTCCTCACGCCGAAATTTCCCACGAAGGCGGCCCAGCCGCCCGGAATTGGCAAGACGATAGGCCGAAAGCCGCAGTCGGGGGAAGGTGCGGTCGGGGGAAGGTGCGGCCGATGCTTCGACCGCGAGCGAAGCGATCGCGGCGGACATCACACGCGCGCCGCCCCATCTTTCGCCCGTATCAATGCAGCACCGGAGACATCGCATGAATGCGCCCCTGGCGTCGGTCCCGAGGCTCGATCCTGCGGAGGAGCATTTCCGCATCCCCGGCAATCACGAAGGCTTGAGCCTGTTCCTGCGCTATCTTCCGCCGCCGGCGGCGGCGCGGTCAGGCACGCAGATCGTCCTCTACGTTCATGGCGCCACGTTTCCCTCCGAGCTCTCGATCGCGCATCGGTTCGACGGCCGCTCCTGGCGCGACGAACTGGGGGCCGCGGGCTTCCATGTTTGGGGTCTGGATTTCCAGGGCTACGGACGGTCCGACCCGTACCCCGCCATGGCCGATCCGCCCGGCGACGGTGCTCCGCTCGGCCGCGCCCCGGACGCGGCGGCACAGATCGAATGCGCCGTGCGCTTCATCGCCGCGCACCACGGCGTGCCTGCCGTCTCGATCATCGCGCATTCCTGGGGCACGATCGCCGCCGGGCTGTTCGCGACGCGGTGCCCCGAACTGGTCGAGCGCCTCGTGTTCTTCGGCCCGATTGCTCGACGCGAGCAGGAAGGATCACCGCCGCCTCTGCCGGCCTGGGTGCCGATTACGGTGGATGCGCAATGGCAGCGCTTCGTCGCGGACGTGCCGGCGGGCGAGCCGCCCGTTCTTTTGCGCCGGCACTTCGAGGAGTGGGCGCGGCTCTACCTCGCCACCGACACGCGGAGCGGGACGCGCACCCCGCCGGCTGTCGCGACGCCGGCTGGCCCCAGGGCCGACATCGCCGCATCGTGGCACGGTGCCCTGCCGGTACGATCCTGCTGCCGTGAAGGCCCCGGTTGCGATCATCCGCGGCGAGTGGGATTCGCTCATCACCGATGCCGACGCAGGTTGGTTGTTCGGCGCGCTCAGCGCCTCGCCGCTGCGGCGCGACGTGAAGATCAGCCGTGCGACACACCTGATGCACCTGGAAGAAGCCCGCTTCGCCCTCTATCGCGAGACCGAAGCCTTTCTGCTCGCGCGGGATGTCGCGCCCGAAACAAGCCAATAAGGAGTCCGCGCATGTTTTCCGTGATCTTCGAGGTGCATCCCAAAGGCGATCAGTGGGATGCCTATCTCGGCTACGCCCGCTTGTTGCGGCCGGAACTGGAAAAGGTGGACGGCTTCATCGACAATGTCCGCTACGGCTCGAAGCGCCGCGCCGGCTGGCTGCTTTCGCACTCGACCTGGCGGGACGAAAAGGCGCTGATCCGCTGGCGCACCCTCGCCCTGCACCACGAGGTGCAGGAGAAAGGGCGCGAGCAGGTGTTCGCGGATTACCATCTGCGCGTCGGCCAGATGACGGCCGACAACCGGATGCCGGCGGGTCACAGCCTGCGCGAGCAGCGCCTGGACGAAACCGAGGTCGGAACCAGCAAGGTCGTCTCGATCATCGAGTTGCAGCGGCCGGCGGATCTCCCGCCGGACGCCGACGCGGAGGAGGTCGCGCGCCACCTCGGCCTGCCGGCCGATGCCGAGGGCCTTGTCGATTGGGATGCCTTCGAGGCGATCCTGACGCCCGGCGACATGCTGCTGCTGCTGTCCTGGCGGGATGCCTCGGCCGCGGAGTCCGGCGAGCACGCGGCATCCATCGCGGCCGGCGCGCGTCGCCGCCGGGTTCGGGTGATCCGCGATTACGGCATGTTCGATCGGCGCGAAGCCCCGCAGTATTACCGGAAGGTGGAGCGGTCGGGTTGAGGGCCGCTGCGTAGCAGCACCTGGGCCAAGCGGCCGACGGTTCAGAAGCCGAACATGTGATCGAGCGAGAACGCGCCGTCCGCTCCCTCCAGCCCGTGATAGCCGAACAGCCGGCAGGTCGCGTCGCGGATCAGCACGTAGCCGCATGGGCCGGCCTCTCTGAGCCGCGCGTCGCCGAACAGCTCGTGCGGGCGCACCGTCGCCGAACCCGAGCACGCGATCGCAATGGCGCGCTCCGCGATCGGACGGCCGGCGCCGTCGTGCAGGATCAATGCCGTCTGCGACCGCGCGTGCCACGGCGCCGAGGCCGGATAGATCAGGCAGCCGAAGCTGCGCCGGCTCGCGTCGCCGAGCTTGAGGAACAGCCGCGTCGTCAGGCCCGGCGGCGGCCCGGAGTAGGATTGCGGCTCGTCCTTGTAGGTCATCGCCGTGTTGAAGACGTGCGCGCCGAAGCTGGTATCGGCCGCGTGGCCGCTGGCGCGGTGCTCGTAGCGCATCAGCGCGTGCAGCCAGCCATTCGCCTGGCCGCCGTCGCGGAAATCATAGACCAGTTCCGCATGGCCCTCGGCGAGACCCGGCGCCTCCACTTCCGACCGCCACATTGTGATCGCGCGACAGCACGCCGAGGAAGCGCTCGGCCACGCACCGTCCCTCGGGGTCGAAGATGTCGAGCCGGATCGGCGTGCCGCATTCGGAGTGCGCCATCGGGTTGGGCTGGACGATGGTGCGGAACGCTGCTCGCGGCAGCACCGGAAACGGCAGCAGGAAGCCGCGGCCGAGCGCATTGCCCAGCGCCTTGATCCCCGGATCGGGCAGCAGATCGGCGCGCTCGACATTGACGTGCGCGATCCGGGTGCGGCCGGCGCGCACCACCTCGTAGCGCGGGCGCACGACGTGGCGGCCGGCGCGCAGCTCGATCTGCGCCGGCCAGTGCAGGCCGGGGAGATAATCCGCCATATCGACGGCGATGGTGGCGAAGCCGGGCACCTCGCACTCGAGTGCCACGGGCGCCGCAGCCCCCATCCGGTCGAGCGACACCGCCCGCGCCGGGATCGGGGCGGCGTGGCTGTTCTGCAGCCAGAGGATCACCCGCTCATCCTCGCGCGGCGCCGGCAGGCCGGCATAGCGCTCGGCGGGCCAGGCGTTGGCGTCGTGGGTGCAGGAGAGGCTGCCGCCCTCGCGCGTCTCGAACGTGTCCAGCGCGTATTTCACCACGTCGTGTCCGGCGGCGCCGATCGCGTGCAGGAAAAGCTGGCCGGTGAATTCGGGAAGACCAAAGCGCGCCCGCACCTCGCGGCTGTCGATCGCGATGCCGGCGGCACCCTCCGGCACCGCTTCCTCCCAGGTCGCGAGCACGGCGCCGTCGCCATCGAACAGCCGCAGCCACAGGCGCACCGATTTCGCGCCGTAGCCGGCCCAGTAATTGGCGGTCACGAGCCGGGTGGAGAACCCGCCCTGCTCGCGGAAGAAGGCGTGGTTGGTGGCGTAGTTCAGCCGGTCGAGCGTGCGGCGCGGGTTGGTCAGCATCGCCTCCGGCAGCCGCGCTTCATCGAGCGTCAGTGAGGCGGCGCCCGGCGGCAGCAGCGGCGCGATCCGGGCGGCGATGCGGGCGGCATCGAAGGCCGCGATCAGCACCGTCGCGGCGCCGGACTCGGGCAGCGACGTCAGCGGGCGTGTGATCAGGCCGAGCCGCTCGCGGCCCACCTCGCGCACGTCCTGGACGAACAGGGCGTCGGGCTTGGGCATCTCCGGGCAGAGCGCATAGAGCGCCTCGGCGACAGCTTCGGGGTCGAACAGGGCGAACGGGGCGAACCGGCGCAGCCGGTCGGCGAGGGCGGTCAGCGCCTCGGCGGCAAGCGGATGCGCGAGCGCCTTGTAGAGCACGTTGCCGCCCTGGCGCTGGTCGAACGTCGCGATCTGGAGCATGGGCATTTCCTAGCACAAGAAAAGCCAGGGCTCTGCCCTGGACCCGCTGGGGCCTGAGGCCCCAGACCCCCGTTGGTCAGAGGCCCAGCCGGCGCCGCATCTCGGCGGCAACCGCGGGCGTGTCGTCAAGCGGCGCCGCCGGCCAGGTCTCGAACCGCCCTCGGAACGGCCGCACCCGCCCCTCGGCGATCAGGGCGCCGGTGAAGCGCGCGATCCGTCGCGACCGGCCGGGCAGTGCCGCCAGCAGCACCGGGGCGGACGTCGCCACTGCTTCGGAGACCATCGAGACGCTGTCCTCCGTCACCACGACGGCGTCGGCCAGCGCCAGCAGGCCGAAATAGGGATTTTCTCCGGTGCCGTCCCACAGCCAGGCTCCGGCAGGTGCCAGCGCCGCGGCCAGCGCCGCGCGGGCCGCCTCGCCGGTGCGGCGCGAGGGCGTGAGCGCCACGCCGACGCCATCGCCGCGCATCATCGCGGCGAGCTGCCCGCCCAGGCCGGCGGCCTCGGCCCCGCCGAGGCGATAGCGGCCGTTGCTGCCGCCCACAAGCACCGTGACCAGCGGGCGCGGCAGGTGCGCGAGCCGCGGCCTCCAGATCGTCGCGGCCTCTCGCAGCCGCTCCGGTGTCGCGCGGTGCAGGGCGGTGCGCGCGATCAGCACGTTCGGCCCCGCGAGCCGGTCGTGCGGGTTGGCGATCACGAGGTCGAAGCGCCTGGGGTCCATGCGCGGGTGCTGCACCTGCACCACCCGCCGCCCGCCGCTGCGCAGCGCCGCCCCGACCGCCGCCGCCATCCCGCCGCAGCCGATGACCAGGCCCGGCGTCGCCCCGTTCAGTCCGACGGCCGCGAGCGGCGCCGGCCAGAGCCGCGCGGGGACGAAGCGCCACGGCGCGCGCGGCGCCAGCACATGCAGGTCGGGGGTCAACCCGGCCGCCTCGGCCAGACCGAGCGCCTGCGCCTGCAACCCGGCATAGGCCTCGCTGATGACCAGGCTCGCGGCCGACATGGCGCGGCTTTTCGGCCCCGAGGCGGGACGACGCAAGCAGGCGCCGTCAGTCGCGCAACGTGGCGAGGCGGGGCGGCACCGGCAGGGTGTGGTACGATCTTTGACAAAATGGATCGTGTACGTTAGGATAGATGCTGCAATTGCGCCGGCGCGAGCGGGGCCGGTGCCGGTGATGAAGGCCCGACTGCCCCATCGTCATGTCCAACTGCCCCATCGTCATGCCCGGCGAAGGCCGGGTATCCACGACTTTGCCGCGTGCCCCCAAAGTCGTGGATGGTCGGCCGGAGCCTGTCCTCGGTCGGGCCTTGCCCGGTCCGGGGGCCGACCATGACGGAGTGCCCGCGGAGGGCGCGTCCCTCGCCTTCAGGGCAGCACCTTGCCCGGGTTCATGATCCCGAACGGATCCAGCGCCCGCTTGATCGCGCGCATCGCCGCGAGTTCCGCGCCGCCGCGCCACTCCTCCATCAGGTAGGTCTTCAGCCGCCCCACCCCGTGCTCGGCCGAGAAGCTGCCGCCCAGATCCCGCACCACCCGGTTCACCGCATCCATGATCTCGTGGTCGCGGGCGAGGAACGCGGCACCGTCCGCGCCCTCCGGCTGCACGAGATTGAAGTGGATGTTGCCGTCGCCGAGATGGCCGAACGCAACCACCCGCACGCCGGGGATCAGTGCCTCGCACGCAGCACTCGCGCGCGCAATCAGCTCGGGCACGCGCGAGACCGGCACCGAGACGTCGTTCTTCACCGACGCCCCGGCGCGTTTCTGCGCCTCGGTGTGCTCCTCGCGCAGCCGCCACAGCGCCGCCCGCTGCGCGCCGCTCTCGGCGATCGCGGCATCGAGCAGCGTGCCGGCCTCCAGCGCCGCCGCCAGCACCGCCTCCATCGCCTCGCGCAGCCGCGCGTCCGGGCGCGGTGTCGCGAGTTCGACCAGCGCGTAGTGCGCGGCGTCCGTTGCGAGCGGCAGCGTGCTGTCGGCGATGTGCCGCAGCACGAGGCGCACGCCCGCCGCACTCATGTATTCGAAGGCCTGCACCGCCGCGGCATCGTGGCGCTGGAAGCGGCCGAACAGGTCGAGTGCCGCGGCAACCGACGGCAGCGCGCAAAACGCCACCTCGGTCTCGGCCGGTTGCGGCACCAGCCGCAGCACGGCGGCGGTGATCACGCCGAGCGTGCCCTCGCTGCCGACGAGAAGCTGGCGCAGGCAGTATCCCGGTGTTGTCCTTGCGCAGCCGCCGCAGCGCGTGCAGCACCGACCCGTCCGCCAGCACCGCCTCGATGCCGAGCACGAGGTCGCGGGCGTTGCCGTAGCGGACGGTGTTGTTGCCGCCGGCGTTGGTCGCGAGCACGCCGCCGATCTGCGCCGTGCCCTCCGAGCCGATCGAGAGCGGCAGCAGGCAGCCCGCCGCGGCTGCCGCCTCCTGTGCGGCCTTGAGCGTGACGCCCGCCTCCAGCGTCAGTGTCATGTCGGCGGGGTCGAGATCGCGGATCGCGCGCATCCGTTCCAGGCTGAGCACGACCTGGCTGCCATCCTCGGCCGGCACGGCGCCGCCGGACATGCCGGTGTTGCCGCCCTGCGGCACGATCCCGGCTCGGCGGGCGGCGCACAGGCGCACCACCCTCGCCACTTCCTCGGCGGTGGCGGGGCGCACCACCGCCGGGGTACGGCCGCGGTAGAGGCGTCGCCAGTCCTCGCAATAGGGTGCGGCGTCGGCGGGATCGGTGATCAGCCCGCGCGCGCCGACGACGGCGGCGAGTTCTCGGACGAGATCGGACATGGCGCGAGCGTATCGGCGGCCGGCGCGCGGTCAACCGACGGTGCGTCGCCGCGTTGATCCGGCATGGCATACGAACTCCGCATCCCCGGCCGCCCGTCCCGACACTGCGAAACGCAGGAGGAGGCCCAACGCCTCGCCCGCGAGGCGCTGCGCGCGGCCCCCGATGTGGAGCCGGAGGTGATCGACCTCTCGACCGGGCGCCCCGCGCAGCCGGCGGGATCGGCCGCCCGGCGGGACGATCTGGCGAACAAGGTCGGCTACTGAAGGCGCCGGGGACAGACCCAGACAAGGAGCGTTCCATGAAATCGGTACTGGCCTTGGCCACGCTGGCGCTGGTCGCTCTGGTCGTCGAGGAGAGGGCGCGCCAGGTCGCCCACGACGCGCAGGACGCCTATGGCGGGGCCGTCCATCAGGCCCGTGACGCGACGAAGACCCTCACCCAAAACGTGGAGCAGCGGCCGTTCTTGTCGATCCTGGTGGCCGCGGGCTTCGGCTACGTGCTGGCGATGCTTATTCCGCGCCGGTGATCCCCACCGTCATGGCCGGCGAAGGCCGGCCATCCACGACTTCGCTATCTGAGACGACGGAAAGACATGGATACCCGGCCTTCGCGGCCTTCGCCGGGCATGACGCCGAGGGCGAGTCGGTCAGAGCACGTCACTTCCTCCGGCGCCAGACGTGACGCCCCCGCCCGGCGCCATCCGCGGCAAGCTGCCGCCCCGCCAGGCGCCGCAGCTCTGTGCGCTCGCCGAGGCGCCGCCCGAGGGGGCCGACTGGATCAGCGAGATCAAGTTCGACGGCTACCGGCTGCTCGCCTTTCTCGAAGCCGGCGCGGTGCGCCTGCTCACGCGCAACGGCCTCGACTGGCGCGAACGTCTGCCGGCGGTGGCACGCGCGGTCGCGGCACTGCCCGCCCGTGCGGCGCTGCTCGACGGCGAGCTGGTGGCGCTGCGGCCCGATGGGGTTTCCAGCTTTCCCGACCTGCAGGCGGCGCTCTCGGCCGGGCGCGACGCCTCTCTCGCCTTCTTCCTGTTCGACCTGCTGCACCTGGACGGTTGGGATTTCCGTCCCTGCGGCCTGCTGGCACGCAAGCGGCTGCTGGCACCACTCGGCAAGTGGGACGGCCTGCTGCGCTACAGCGACCACGTCGCGGGCGCGGCGCCGGCGATGCGGCGGCAAGCCTGCCAGGCCGGGCTGGAGGGCATCGTCTGCAAGCAGGTGGACGCGCCGTATCGCGCCGGGCGCGGGCATGGCTGGGTCAAGGTCAAGTGCCAGGGGCGGGAGGAGTTGGTGGTGCTCGGCTGGACCCCGCCGGCGGGGCGGCGCACCGGGCTGGGCGCGCTGCATCTCGGGTATTTCGATCCCGCGGGCGCGCTGCACTACGCGGGCGGCGTCGGCACGGGTTTTTCCGAGCAGGAACTGGCCAGCCTGCGCGCCCGGCTCGACCGGCTTGCCGCCGCGGCGCCGCCATCCGGGCTGCTGGCCGCGGGGGATCCGCTCGACCGGACGATCCGCTGGGTGCGGCCGGAGCTGGTTGCCGAGGTGCAGTTCATCGGCTGGTCCGGCGCCGGGCGGCTGCGGCACGCCGTCTATCTCGGCCTGCGCGAGGACAAGGCGCCGCGAGAAGTGGTGCGCGAGATGGCCAACCCGGAGGTGGAGCGCTGGCCGGCGACACAGGGCGGTGGGCGGCGCCGGTGGCCGGTCGCGGTGCCGCCGGTCGCGGTGCCGCCGGTTGCGGTGCGGCCGGTCGCCGCGCCCAAGGCGCGCACCGTCGTCGCCCGTCCGCCGCGGCGCGCGGCCGTGGTGGTGGGCGGCGTCGAACTCACCCATGCCGACCGCGCGCTGTGGCCCGGCATCAGCAAGCGGGCACTCGCCGAGTATTGGCTCGCCGTGGCGCCGCTGGCGCTGCCGGGGCTGGCGCACCGGCCGCTCGCGATCGTGCGCTGCCCGGACGGGATCGGCGGCGAGCACTTCTTCCAGAAGCGCGGCCACGGCCTGCTGCCGGCCGCAGTGCGGGAGGGGCAGGCCAGCGGCTCGCCCTATCTCGCGATCGACGATGCGGCCGGGCTGGTCTCGCTCGCACAGATGGCGGCGATCGAGCTGCACCCCTGGGGGGCGGCGGAAGCCGACCCGCTGCATCCCGACCTGCTGGTGTTCGACCTCGATCCCGGCGAGGACGTGCCCTTCGCCGAGGTCGTGCGGGCCGCGCACGCCATGCGGGAGCGGCTGGAGCGGCTCGGGCTCGGCGCGTTCTGCCGCACCACCGGGGGCAAGGGGCTGCACGTCGTGGTGCCGCTCGCGCCGCGCGCCGGGTGGGAGGAGGCAAAGGCATTCTGCCGCGCCTTCGCCGAGATGCTGAGCGAGGAGGAGCCACAGCGTTTCCTGCCGCGGCTCGCCAAGGTCGAGCGGCGCGGCCGCATCCTGATCGACTGGCTGCGCAACGGGCTGGGGGCGACCGCGATCGGCTCGTTCTGCCCGCGGGCGCGGCCGGGTGCCACGGTCGCGACGCCGCTCGCCTGGGCCGAGGTGGAGGCAAAACTCGATCCGCGGGCCTTCACGCTGGCGAGCGTGCCGAAGCGCCTGGCCGGGCGTGGCGCCGATGCCTGGGGCGGGTTCGAGCAGGCCCGGCGCCCCCTGCCGGGCTTCGCCCCGCAGCACGCCCCGCCCTCGCCGTCGCCCTCGCCCTCACCGGGACGCGGGCGGATCGTGGTCGCGGCACGACCGAAGCCGCGGCGGTGAGACGATTTCTGTGCCGGTCACACCCCTCCCCAACCCCCTCCCGCAAAGGGGAGGGGGCTTAAGCGCGTTGCTCCCCCTCCCCTTGCGGGAGGGGGTTGGGGGGAGGGGTCGAGAGCCCGATGAGTGGGCTGGCCGACCTCATATCAAATCAGCCCTCCCGCCGGCGCGCCTCCGCCAGTTCGGCGAGGCTGGCGAAGCGCCAGTCGTAATGCGGCATCCGCTCGGGCACCGCGGTCGCGCCCCCGGCGGCGCCGCCGCGCCGGTCGATCCAGGCCGAGGCGAGCCCCGCATCGTTGGCGGGGCCGTGATCGTGGAACAGGCTCTGGGCGACATGCAGGATGTCGGTCTTCGCAAAGCCCCGTGCCGCCAGGCGCTCGATCAGAAAGGCAAAATTGCGCGGGTCGGGCTTGTAGCTGCCGATGTCCTCGGCGGTGAACACGTCGTCGAACGCGACCCCGAGCCGCGGTGCGCTGCCCGCAAAACCCGCCCGATCGACATTGGAGAGGATCACCAGGCGGTAGTGCCGCTTCAGCTCCGCGAGCGCCGCCGGCGTGTCCGGGAAGGCCGGCCAGTCGGGCACCGAGGCGCCGAACCGGGCCGCTTCCGCGGCATCCGGCGCCGTGCCCCATGCCTGCCCGAGCTTGTCGTGGACCACGCCGAGCAGCTCGCGCATACCGCATCGCCGGAGTGTCCGCCTCCTGGCGGTTTTCGATACGGGCGAACGCCTGCAGCGCCGCGTCGCGATCCAGACCCGGCTTCGCCCGCGCGAGCAGCGGTTGCAGCGCCGCCCACAGCCCGCTCTCCCAGTCGATCAGCGTGCCGTAGCAGTCGAAGCTGAGCACCTTGAAGTCGCGCAGTCGCATGATTGCCTCCCGATCCTCGCCCGCAGGTGCGCCCCTCCCGCAGGTGCGCCTGCCGGTCCGCGTGCGCAAGCGACCGGGGCTGTCGGTTAGGTGATCTTGCCCAGCAGATAGCCGATCCCGAAAATCACCAGCGCCGCCGTCACCGGCTGGCGGCGGATGCTCTCGATGATCTGGTCGGTCTGCGCCGCGGCGCGGTGGATCGCCTCGCCCTCCGCGTCCAGCAGCTTGCCGGCCGCCGCCGAGGCGGTGCCGGAGCCGCCGCCGATGATGGTGTCACTGGGCATGATCGCTCTCCCGTTGCCGTGCTGCCCCGTTCCCGCCGTGCGGGTGGCGCCGGATTAACCGGACCTGCCCGGAAAGGTTCGCGGGTTGGCGCCGGCGCCCGGTTGGGGCAGAGGGCCAACCCATGATCACGCAGGCGGCTTCACGGCCGCGCGATCGGACGGTCCCCAGGCGGCTGGCCTTCGTGCTGCTGGCGCTCGGGACGGCGCTCGGCCTCTGGACCAGCCTGCTACGGCGCGTTCGCGTCCTGGCCGGTCGATTCCGACCTCGCCGACACGGTGATGCTCTGGCACGGCGTGCGCGCGCACGGGCTCGGCTTCCTGCGCGACTGGATGTGGGCGCAGGACAACTGGCTTTTTTCTCTCCTTCCCTGGAGTGCGGCGCTCTATGCGCTCGCCGGGCCGCGCCCGGCGCTGGTGGTGGGCACCGGCTGGGCCGTGTTCGTCGCCTGCGCGCGCACTCGCCGCTGGCTCGGCTGGCGGCTGGCGCGCCGGCCGGCGGTCTGGGCGCTGCTGCCGGTGCTGCTGCTCGCCTCGCGGCCGGGCCTGGGCCGGATCGGCTGGCTCGCGCATCCGGTGACGCACACCGTCACGCTGCTCTGGGGCCTGCTCGCGCTGCACGCCGCGGTGAGCTGGATGACGGCGCGGCGGCCGTGGGCACTCGCCGCGGTCGCCGCCGCGGTGCTGATCGCCACGCTCTCCGACCCGTGGGCGTGGCCCGCGCTGGTGCTGCCGGTGGCCCTGGCGGCGGCTCTGCTGCGCGACGGGCGGCTCGCGGTCGCGGTGCTCGTCGCCGGCGCGCTCGCCGCGTCCCGCCTGGGCGGCGTGCTCGATTTCCTGCCGCCGCCGCGCTTCGAGGCCGCGAATTGGGCGCAGGTGCAGGACAATTTCGCCCTGCTGCCGCGCATCCTCGGCGCCGATTTCGCGCTGCTGCTGCCCGAGCGCCGCGGCGGGCGGAGTGGCCGTGGCGGCGCTGGCGCTGCTGGCACTGGACGTTGCCCACGCCACCGTCCGCGCCTGGCGCGCCCTCGCGCTTGCCCCAGCGCTTCGGGTTGCTCGTCTGCGTGCTGTCAGTTATCATAACGCTCGCGGCGTTTCTGGGCAACGGCTTTCTGCGCGGGGCCGGCAGCGGCCGCTTCCTGGTCGCGGTCGCAATCCTGCTGCCGCTCGGCCTCGCCCTTGGCCTCGCCTGCGCCTGGCGGCGGGTGACGCCGGCGGGACGCGCGCTCGCGATCGTGCTTGCGTTGCTGCATGCCGCGGCCGGGGCGGCGGATGCCTGGCCGCGGCACGGGCTGCGCGCCGATACCGACCGGCCGTTGGCGCTCGCGGGCGTTTCTCGAAGACGCACGGGCTGCGGTACGGCTATGGCGCCTATTTCGGCGCGCAGGCGAACGCGGTCACGTGGCTGTCGGGCTGGCGCGTGGTGATGCGCCCGGTCTCGTTCGGCTTCTTCGACGGGCGGCTGCTCTATCCGCTGGTGGAGACCTCCGAGCGCTGGTACGCGGCGGACGACGCGCCGCCGGACGCATCCCGCCGTTTCGTCGTCGTCGATCCGGAGAGCTGTGCGAGCCGCGCCGTCTGCACGATCGGCCTCGCGCGCCAGTTCGGTGCGCCCGCGCAGACGCTTACATTCGGCGCCTTCACCATCCTGGTGTGGGATCACCCCCTGCTATGACGGCTCGCTGCTCCCTCTCCCCTTGCGGGAGAGGGTTGGGGTGAGGGGCGCGGCAGTGAACCCCTCACGCCGGGTCCGCGCCCACCCTTACCAGCAGCTTGCCGAAATTGCGCCCGCCCAGGATGCCGGCCAGCGCCTCGGGCGCGTGCTCCAGCCCGTCCACGACGTCCTCGCGGTAGTGCAGGCTGCCCGCCGCCACCCAGGGCGTCGCGAGCGCCCGCCACTCGGCGAAGCGCTCGGGCTTGTCGGAGACGATCAGCCCCTCGATCCGCACCCGCTTGCGGTCGACGAAGCCGAGATTGGGTCCGGGGGGCAGCTCGGTCGCGTTGTACTGCGCGACCATCCCGCACATCACCACACGGGCGAAGTCGCGCAAGCGGTCGAATGCCGCCGCCTGCAACGCGCCGCCCACGTTCTCGAAATAGACGTCGATCCCGTCCGGGCAGCACTCGGCCAGTCCGTCGCGAACATCGACCGAGCGATGATCGATGCAGGCATCGAAGCCCAACCCCTCCTGCACATAGAGGCACTTCTCCGCCCCGCCCGCGACGCCGACCACCCGCGCGCCGGCGCGCTTGGCGAGCTGCCCGGCGACCGACCCGACCGCGCCCGAGGCCGCCGAGATCACCACCGTCTCGCCGCGCTTCGGCTGTCCGATATCCTTCATCCCCGAATACGCGGTGGTGCCCGGCATCCCGAGCACGCCGAGATAGGCCGACAGCCGCACGCCCTGCCGCGGCAGCTTGGTCAGCCCCGCGGCGGGGGCGGCGATGTGCGTCTGCCAGCCGCGCGGCCCCACCACCACGTCGCCCGGCGCGAAATCGGGTGCGGCCGAGGCGATCACTTCGCCCACCGTCTCGCCGGTCATCACGCCGCCGATCGCCACCGGCGCGGCATAGGATTTCGCCTCCGACAGCCGGCCGCGCATGTAGGGATCGATCGAGAGCCAGATGGTGCGCGTCACCACCTGCCCCGGCGCGGGCTCGGGGATCGCGTCCTCGACGATGCCGAAATCCTCCGGCGACGGCGCGCCGCGCGGGCGGCGGCGCAGCACCACGGAACGGCGCATGATGTCGCCCATCTCAGGCGGCCTCCGCCCGCAGCACCAGCCGCCCGGTCACCCGCCCGTCGCGCAGGCGCATCAGCGCGTCGTTGGCATGCGCCTGCGGCACCGTCTCCACCGGCAGCGGCCGCAGCTTGCCGGATCTGCGCCAGTGCCACCACCTCGCGCAGCTCGGCCGGGTTGCCGACGTAGCTGCCTTGGACGGTCAGCGCGCGCATCGCCATCAACGGCAGCGGCAAGGCGAGTTCGCCGCCGAACAGCCCGACCTGGATCAGCTTGCCGCCCTTGCGGAGGGCCGCGAACGAGAACCGCGCCGTGGCGGTGCCGTTCACCAGGTCGATGATCGCCGCGACCGGCCCGCCGCAGGTCTCCATGATGAGCCTTGCCACGTTCTCGCCGCTGCCATCGACGGTGTGGCTGGCGCCGGCGCGCATCGCCGCGGCGCGTTTCTCCTCGCTGACATCGACGACGACGATCCGCGCGTGCCCCATCGCCTGCAGGACCGCGATCGCGTTCATCCCCAACCCGCCGGCGCCGACCAGCACGATCGGCTCCTCCGGCGGCAGCGGCATCACCTTCCTGATCGCCGAATAGACCGTGATGCCCGAGCACGCATAGGTCGCGGCGACCGCCGGATCGAGCGTGCCGGGATCGACCAGGTGCCGCGGGTGCGGGGCGACGACGTGCGTCGCGTAGCCGCCGTGCTGATAGACGCCGAGGCTGCGCGCGGTGAGGCACATATTGTCGTGCTCGGAGGTGCAGGCGGCGCACACGCCGCAGCCGACCCAGGGAAACACGATGCGCAGGTCGCCGACATTGACGCCGCGCGCCTCCGGCCCCAGCCGCTCGACGCGGCCGACGATTTCGTGGCCCATCGCGAGCGGCAGCACCACGCCGCGGTCCTTGAGCGACATGGTCTGGCCGCCGCCGACGTCGTAATAGCCGTCCCAGATGTGCAGGTCGGAGTGGCAGACCCCGCAATGCGTGACGCGCAGCAGCACCTCGGTGCCGCGCGGCTCGGGGGTCGGGAGTTCGATTTCCTGCAACGGGCGTCCGTTCTCGACCACGGCCCAGGCGCGCATTTTTTCCTCCGGTTCGGCTGCGGGATAGGTTCACCCGGCGAGAGTGCGGTCAAGCGGGATGGGCTTGACCCGGCGGTCAGGCGGCCCGGCGCGTAATCTCCATACGGACCGCGAGTTCAGCGCGCTCGGCCAACCCGATCAGGGCATCGAGGCTGAACCGGTCGAGCCGCCCGCGCAGCAGATCGTTCAACCTTGGTTGCGTCACGCCGAGCCGGTTGGCCGCTTGGGCCTGCGTGAGCTGCCATCTTTCCACCGCGTCGCGCACGGCAATGGCAAGTTCCGAACGCAGCCGCATGTTGGCCGCCGCCTCGGGCGTCTCTTCCAGGCCGTCCCATACGCTCGCGAAGGCCTGCACGGAATCATCGGTCATCCTACTCTCCCCTTCCCGATACGTCGCAGCCGCGAGGCGGCCAGGTCGAGGTCCCGCTTTGTCGTCCGCTGCGTTTTCTTCTGGAATGCGTGCAGCACGTACACTGCATCCGCGAGGGTCGCGATGTAAATCACGCGAAAGGCTCCCTCATCGTCATGCACCCGCGCTGAACGCGATCGAGTTGGTATCCTGCTTCGCGCCGCGCACCCGCGGGAAAATCCCGAAGGTCGTCCAACGCGCTGCCGACAAACGCGATCGGCTTCATGCGGAGCTTATATCAGAACAGATATAGGAACACTACTTGGAAATGTCGTGTCGGATTCCAGACCCGGAGGCGGGCTGCCTTACCAGCGGGGCGGCGCCGGTAAGGCAGGCCCACGTCTTTGTGTCCGCGCCAGGACGGCGCTAAGTATAGTATCGTGCCACGAGGCGTGCTGCGCTGCAATGAAACCCAAGGGAGATGTCGCCATGAATCCGACCGCTCGCAAATCCGCCGCACGGGCACGCCGGTCGCGCATCCTGCCGGCCGCGATCGCCGCCGCGGCGCTCGCCGGCCTCGGCCTGGCCGCGATGCCCGCGCGAGCGGCCGAGCCGCCGATCAAGATCGGCGTGATCGGCGAGGAGGGGGCGGTCGCCGGCGCGTCGATCACCAAGGCGGCGGAACTGGCGGCGGACGAGATCAACGCCAAGGGCGGGGTCGGCGGCCGCAAGGTGGAGGTCATCACCTATGACAACCATTCCTCGGCGGCCGATGCGGTGCGCGCCTTCCAGCGCGCCGCCAACCAGGACCACGTCAACGGCGTGATCGTCAGCTACATCAGCGAGGTCGCGCTGGCGGTCGAGCCGTGGGCGGCGCGGCTGCACATGGTCACGATCACGCCCGGTGCGGCCACCACGAAAATCACCAAGTTCGTGCATGACGATTACGCGCACTACAAATACATGTTCCACGGCTGGATCAACTCGCAACTGGTGGCGGACACGGCCTGCAAGTCGCTGAGCAGATTCTGTTCAAGCCGTATCACATGAAAAGCGCGGTGATCATGAGCGAGAACGCCGCCTGGACCGAGCCGCTGGATGTCGAGTTCCTGAAATGCCTGCCGCAAGTCGGGATCAAGCCGCTGGATGACGTCCGCTTCAACCCGGACACGACCGATTTCACGCCGATCTTCCACAACATCGAAGCCAAGCATCCGGACGTGATCATGACCGGCATCAGCCATGTCGGCGTGCAGCCGACCGTGCAGTGGCACGACCAGCAGGTGCCGATCCCGATGGCCGGCGAGAGCTATCAGGCAACCACCAGCAGCTTCTGGAAGGACACCAATGGTGCGGCCGACGGCGTGATCACCGCGACCGCCGGCGCCCCCGGAGTGGCGGTGACACCGAAGACGATTCCGTTCATCGACGCCTACACCAAGCGCTTCGGCGTCTCTCCGTCCTATGCCGGATATGCCAGCTTCGATGATGTTCACATCATTGCCGACGCGGTGCAGCGCGCCGGCTCGAACGATCCCGACAAGATCGTGGCGGCGATGGAAAAGACCGACTACGTCGGCGTGATGGGCCGGGTGCAGTTCTACGGCAAGGACAGCCCGTTCACGCACGGGATCAAGATCGCCCAGGGGCTCATCACCGGCATCGACATCCAGTGGCAGAACGGCAAGCAGGTCTGCATCTGGCCGACGAACCTCAAGGGCTGCGACAACAAGCTGGTATTCCCCGCCTTCGTGAAGATGCCGGCGCAGTCAGCGGCGAAGTAGCGGTCGAGCGCGGTTGGGAGCGAAACGCGGCCTTCGTCATCGCGAGCCGCAGCTTGGCGGCGTGGCGATCCAGGCGGGCGCGCCGGTGCGGCGGGCCTGGATTGCTTCGTCCCGCCACGCGCGCAAGAGCGCGCTCGCGGTCCTCGCAACGACGAGGGGAGGGTGCGTGACCTACGCAGCACCCACCAGCCCGCGCGCGAACTCGGTCGCGTCGAACGGCCGCAGGTCGCCGGCCTGCTCGCCCACGCCCACCGCGTGGACGGGCAGCCCGAAGGCCTGCGCCAGCGCCACCACCACGCCGCCGCGCGCGCTGCCGTCGAGCTTGGTCACGATCAGCCCGGTGACATCGACCATCTCCTTGAACACGCGCACCTGCTCGATCGCGTTCTGACCGGTCGTGGCATCCAGCACCAGCAGCACCGAATGCGGCACCGTCGCGTCCTGCTTGCGCATCACGCGGATGATTTTTTGCAGCTCTTCCATCAGCACCGACTTGTTGTGCAATCGGCCGGCGGTGTCGATCAGCAGCAAATCCGCCCGCTCCGCGCGCGCCCGCGCAAGTGCGGTGAACGCCAGTCCGGCGGCGTCGGCCTGCGGCGGCCCGGCGATCACGGGGGCGCCGACGCGCTCGCCCCAGACCTGAAGCTGCTCGACGGCGGCGGCGCGGAAGGTGTCGCCGGCGACCAGCACCGGGCGCAAGCCCTGCTCGCGGTATTGCAGCGCCAGCTTGCCGATGGTCGTGGTCTTGCCGGTGCCGTTGACGCCCACCACCAGCACCACGTGCGGCTGCCGCGTGCGGTCGATCGCGAGCGGGGTCGCGACCGGCGCCAGGATCGGCGCGATCTCCTCGGCCAGCGCCTGCTTCACTTCCGCGTCGGTCACTTCGCGGCCGAAGCGGCTGGCGCGAAAACTCTCGATGATCTTCGCCGCGACATCGACGCCGAGATCGGCGCCGATCAGCAATTCCTCGAGTTCCTCCAGCGCCGCGTCGTCGAGCCGGCGGCGCGTGAAGGTCGCCGAAATCCCGCCCGTCAGCTTCTGCGTGCTGCGCGACAGGCCTTCCTTGAGCCGCGTGAAGAAGCCGAGCGCCATATCAGGCCGCGACGATCAGCCCGTCGGCATCGGCGCCGGCGACGCGCGCGCGCACCACCGCGCCGGGGCGGCCCACGACACCGCGCACGGGGGAAAAATGCTCCGAGCGGCCGATGCCGTCGCGCTCCACCAGCACCTCCACCTGGCACCCGATCAGGCCCGCATGGAAATGCGCGGCATGGCGCCGCGCGGTCTCGCGCAGCCGGGCTGCGCGTTCGCGCCGCTGCACGACCGGCACCGGCGGCATCCGCGCGGCCGGCGTGCCGGGACGCTCGCTGTAGGGAAAGACGTGCAGATAGGGCAGCGCCGCCTCCTCGACGAAAGCCAGCGTCTCGGCGAACAGCGCGTCGGTCTCGGTCGGAAATCCCGCGATCAGGTCGGCGCCGATCGCGATCCCCGGCCGCAGCGCGCGCGCCCGCGCGATCGCCGCCCGCGCGCCAGCGCGGCTGTGGCGGCGCTTCATGCGCTTCAGGATCAGGTCCGATCCCGCCTGGATCGAGAGATGCAAATGCGGCATCAGCCGAGGCTCCTCGGCCAGCACGCGCCACAGCACGTCGTCGATCTCCTGCGGGTCGAGCGAGGAGAGCCGCAGTCGCGGCAGTTCCGGCACCTCCGCCAGGATGCGCCGCACGAGCGCGCCGAGGCTCGGACGGTGCGCAAGATCAGCACCGTAGCTGGTCAGATCGACGCCGGTGAGCACCAGTTCGGCAAAACCGCCGCGCGCAACCAGGGCGCGGACCTGCGCGATGACGGCGCGCTCCGGCACGCTGCGGCTCGGGCCGCGGCCGGCGGGAATGATGCAGAACGTGCAGCGGTGGTCGCAGCCATGCTGCACCTCGACGAAGGCCCGGGCGCGGCCGGCAAAGCCGGCAACGGGGCGCGCCGAAATCGTGCGCATGGCGGCACTGTCGCTCACCGCCGAGCCGGCGCCTTCAACCCAGGAAGCGGCATCGAGCTTTTCGGCGTTGCCCAGCACGCGCGCGACCCCCGGCAGACGCGCCCACGCATCGGGCGCGATCTGCGCGGCACAGCCGGTGACGACGATGCGCGCATCCGGCCGCTCGCGGCGGATGCGGCGGATCGCCTGCCGCGCCTGCCGCTCGGCCTCGGCGGTCACGGCGCAGGTGTTGACCGCCACCGTATCGGCGAGGTGCGCGGTGTGGGCGCGGATGATTTCACTCTCCAGCGCGTTCAGCCGGCAGCCGAAGGTGATGATCTCGGCGCTCATGCCGGATACGCCGCCAGATCGACGCGACCCTGGAATGCGGTCGCGACCGGACCGGCCATCAGCACGTGACCGTCGGCGCGCCATTCGATTTCGAGTTCGCCGCCATCGGCAATCACTGTCGCGCGCCGTGCCGAAAGCCCGCGCCGGTGTGCGTTCACCACCGCCGCACAAGCGCCCGAGCCGCAGGCACGGGTCAGCCCCGCCTCGCGCTCCCAGACCCGAAGCCGGATGCGGTCCGGCGCCAGCACGGTGGCAAAACCGATATTGGCGCGCTCGGCGAACAGCGGATCGCGCTCCAGGCGGGGGCCAAGCTCGGCGACCGGATGATGCTCGGCATCGTCCACGAAGAAGGTCGCGTGCGGGTTGCCCATCGACGCCGCGGCCGGATCACCGGGCAATGGCAGGTGCAGCGTGTCCGCCTCGTGCGCGAGCGGGATGTCGCGCCAGTCCAGCCGCGCCATCCCCATGTCTACCCGCACCCGCCCGTCGGCCAGCGCCTCCGCCGTCAGCAAGCCGGCGATGGTGCGGATCGCGGCGCGGCCGCGCCCGGTCTCGGCGAACAGCAGCGCCGCGACGCAGCGGGTCGCGTTGCCGCAGGCGCCGGCCTCGCCGCCGTCGGGGTTGCGGATGCGCATGGCCGCATCGGCGCCCTCGGCCGCCGGGTTCGATCACGATGAGCTGGTCGCAGCCGATCCCGGTTCGCCGGTCGGCCAGCGCCGCCGCCCGCGCCGGCGTAATCGACAGCGGGGTGTGGCGCGCATCCAGCACGACGAAGTCGTTGCCGGCGCCGTGCATCTTGCGGAACGGGGTCTGCATCGCCGCCCATATAGGCCGCCGTCACGGCGGCGACCACCTGCCGATCAGCATGGGATCAGAGATAACTTTCCCAATCCTGCCGGCCGTGCAGGACGCGGACGACCAGCACACCCCTGTCATCCAGCCGGTACACGATCATGTGCGACTGATAGGGTTCAGTCGGACGAGGGGATTGAATTCAGCCCGCTCGCGGGCGACGCGCGGATTGTCCGCAATCAGGTCCAGCATTGCCGCCAGCCCTGCATGATACCGCTCGGCTTGGGGCTGGCCGAATTCTCTGCATCCCCAAAGGTAGATGTCGATGATGTCCTGATCGGCTTGCCGTGTCGTCCTATAGAGCATGATCCTCCTGAGCGCCCGCAGTTCGTTCGCGGGCGGCGTTCAGCAGATCGTCGATTGACCTGGTGCTGACCCCACTTTCAATCCCCTCAGTGATGAGCTTTTGCAACTCCGCCAGCTTGCCCGCCCGATCCTGATCGCGCCGGATCAGGTCGCGCACATAGTCGCTCGCGCTGCTGTATCGGCCCGCTTTGGCTTGCGCTTCGACCCAATCCCTCATCGGATCGGGTAGGGAAACATTCATGGTCGCCATCGGAAAGCCTCCAGCGCCCACTCTGGCAAAAAATGGCAAAAGTTGTCAAACTGCCGCTGCCGTTGGGCTACCCCGCCCGCACCAGCCCCTGCTTCAGCCGGCCCAGCAGCATCAGCAATGTCCGCGCCTCCGCCTGGCTCAGCCCGGCCATCAGAGCGGCCAGCCAATCGGCATGGGCCGGCGCCATCCGCGCGAACAGGGCCCGGCCGGCATCGGTCGTGCGGATCAAGCGTGCTGCGGCGGTCGGAGGGGTGCGGCCGGCGGCTCACCAGCCCCTCGCGCTCCATCGCGTCGATCAGCCCGGTGACGTTGCCGCTGGTCACCATCAGCCGCGCCGAAAGCTCGCCCATCGTCAGGCTGCCGCGCGCCGCGTCGAGCTGCGCCAGCACGTCGAAGCGCGGCAGCGTGGTGTCGAACTCGGCGCGCAGCCGGGCCCGGATCTGGGTCTCGATCAGCCGCACGCAGGTCAGCGCCCGCAGCCAGGTGCGCAGCTCGAGCTGGTGGTGCGGCTCGGCCGCCGACTCGCGATCGACCGCGGCCACGACGGCGTCATCCGACGGCATGATCGCTCCTCTGGCTGCCCAGATACGTCTCCCGCACGCGCGCGTCGCCGGCGAGTGCCGCACTCGGCCCGTGCAGCACCACCTCGCCCATCTCCAGCACGCAGCCGTGATCGGCGAGCTGCAACGCGGCCCGCGCATTCTGCTCGACCAGCAGGATCGCCAGCCCCTCGCGCCGCAGCTCGGCCAGCACGCGGAAGATGTCGCGCACGATGCGCGGTGCGAGGCCCAGGCTCGGCTCGTCCAGCAGCAGCAGCAGCGGCCGGCCCATCAGCGCGCGGCCAAGTGCCAGCATCTGCCGCTCGCCGCCCGAGAGCGTGCCGGCCAACTGCCGCCGCCGCTCGGCCAGATGCGGGAACAGCGCGAACACCCGATCGAGGTCGGGCCCAAACCCGCGCGCGCCGCCGCGCCAGCGGGCAAAGGTGCCGAGGTCGAGATTGTCCTGCACGCTCATGTCGGGGAACAGCGCGCGCGTTTCCGGCACCAGCACCAGACCGGCGGCGACCAGCGCCTCGGTGCGCGCGCTCGCCGGCTCGCCCAGGAACCGCACGCTGCCGCCGCGGCGCGGGATCAGGCCCATGATGGCGGCCATCAGCGTGGTCTTGCCCGCGCCGTTGGGGCCGACGATGGCGACGATCTCCCGCTCGCGCACCGCGAGGTCCACGCCGTGCAGCACTTCGCCGGCGCCGTAGCCGGCGCGGAGCGCGGTGATGGAAAGCAAAGGCGAGGGGCTCCGCCCCTCGACCCCGCTGGGGCCGCAGGCCCCAGACCCCGTCGAATGGGTTCCAAGGGCTGCGCCCTTGGCGGGGTCCAGGGGCAGCGCCCCTGGCCTTGTTCGCCGCGTTCACTCGATGCCCCCAAGATAGGCTTCGAGCACCACCGGATCGCGCTGCACCGCGCGCGGCACGCCGGCGGCGATGCGCTGGCCGAAATCCATCACCACCACCCGGTCGGCGAGGTTCATCACGAAATCCATGTCGTGCTCGACCAGCAGCACCGACATCCCCTCGGCGCGCAGACCCTGCAGCAGCGTCGCCAGTTGCACCTTCTCCTGCAGCCGCAGCCCCGCGGCCGGCTCATCGAGCAGCAGCAGCAGCGGGTCGGCGGCGAGCGCGCGCGCGATCTCGACGATCCGCTGCTGGCCGAGCGGCAGCGCGCCGGCCGGCTCGGTCCAGCCGCTCGGTCAGTCCGACGCGCGCCGCCTGCCGCGCCGCCTCGGCGAGCAGCCGCCGCTCCTCGGCGCGATCCAGCCGCAGCATCGCCGCGAGCAGTCCGGCGTGGCCGCGCTGGTGGGCACCCAGCGCGATGTTCTCCAGCACGCTGCGCTCGGGCAGCAGGCGCACGTGCTGGAACGTGCGCGCGACCCCGCGCCGCGCGATGTCGCGGGCCGGCCGGCCGGCCGTCTCCTCGCCGAAGATGCGGATGCGGCCCTGCGTCGGGGCGAAGCGCACCGCTGACCAGGTTGAACACCGTCGTCTTGCCGGCGCCGTTGGGGCCGATCAGCGCCACGATCTCGCCGGGGCGCACGTCGAAGTCGATCGCGCTGGCGGCAACCAAGCCCGCCGAACCGGCGGGTGATGCCCAGCAGTTCCAGCGCCGGTGCCGACCCCGCCGCGGACGGCGCGCGGCGCGGCAGACGCTCGGCGGCAGCGGGTCGGGCCGGCGGCGCGGGGGCGGCGATCCGGCGCAGCAGCGGCCACAGGCCCGCCGGCGCGCGCTGCAAGATCAGGATGACCGCGATCGCGAACACGATCGTCTCGTAATTGCCGGGCTGGCCGATCAGTCGCGGCAGCAGGTCATTGAGCTGGTCGCGCAGCACCACCACCACGCCCGCACCCAGCACCGCCCCCCACAGCCAGGCGAGGCCGCCGACAATCACCATGAACAGGTATTCGATCCCGGCATCGAGGCTGAACGGCGACGGGTTGATGAACAACTGGTAGTGCGCGAACAGCCAGCCCGAGAGGCCGGCCGCCAGTGCCGCCAGCACGAACACCGTCCGGCTCAGCCCCGCGGTGTCGATCCCCAGACTGTCGGCCATCGCGCGCCCGGTCGCGAGGGCGCGGATGGCGCGGCCGTGGCGGCTGTCCAGCAGGTTGCGCGCGAGCCAGACGCAGGCCAGCAGCACTGCCCAGATCAGATAGAGCCAGCCATGCGGGTCGGTCAGCCGGTGGCCGAAGACCGACAGCGTCGGGATGTCGGGCATGCCGTTGAAGCCGCCGAGCGTCGCGATGGTCGCGAACAGGTAGTAGAAGCTGATCCCCCACGCGACCGAGGCCAGCGCCAGATAGTGCCCCGAAAGGCGGGACGTGATGAGGCCGAGCAGCCACGCGACGATCCCGCGTGGCCAGCAGCCCCGCCGGCAGGCCGAGGAACGGCGAGACCCCCTGCATCTTGGCGAGGTAGGCGCTGGTATAGGCGGCGATGCCCACGAAGGTCGCCTGCCCGAACGAGGTCTGTCCGGCGATGCCGGTCAGCAGCACCAGCCCGAGTGCCACCAGCGCCGACAATCCGACATAGGCGAGCAGGGTCAGCGCGTAGGGCGGCACGACCCAGGGCAGGACGACGCCCGCGAGCACCAGCGCGGCGGGGATGGTCCGCCTTGTCATCCCGCGACCCCTCCCCCAACCCCCTCCCGCAAGGGGAGGGGGCGTCGCGTGCGCGTGCTCCCCCTCCCCTTGCGGGAGGGGGCCGGGGGGAGGGGGCTGTTCGCGAATGAGCCGCGCTGTCACGTCTCGTCCGTCCCCGGCCGGCGGATCGACAGCCAGACCAGCACCGGGATGATCAGGGTGAACACGATCACGTCGCGATAGGCGCTCGCCCAGAAATCGGCGAAGCTCTCGGCGATGCCGACGATCAGCGCGCCGGCCGCCGCGAGCGGATAGCTCGCCAGCCCGCCGATGATCGCCGCGACGAAGCCCTTCAGCCCGAGGATGAAGCCGGCGTCGTAGCTGATCGGCGTCACCGCGCCGATCAGGATGCCCGCGAACCCGCCCAGCGCCGCCGCCAGCAGGAAGGCGAGCCGGCCGGTCGTGCCCTCGTCGATGCCGACCAGCCGCGCGCCGAGCGCGTTCGATGCCGCCGCCCGCAGCGCGCGGCCGTAGAGGGTTGCGCCGAACCCCCAGCGCAGCACGCGCCACCAGCACCGCCGCGGCAGCCCACACGCACAGCGACTGGCCCGAGATCTGCTCCCCGGCGAAGGCCACGTTGGCGGCCGTGAAGCCGGGCGTGCTCGATGCCTCGGCGCCGAAGAAGATCAGGCCGAGGCCGATCAGCACGTAATGCACCGCCATCGCCACGATCAGCAAAGCGAGCACCGATGCGCGCGCGATCGGCGCGAAGGCGAAGCGATAGACCAACGGCCCGAGGGCGGCGACGATGCCGACCGCGACGATACCGAGCAGCGGCACCGACGGATAGAATCGCACCAGCAGCAGGGCCGCCGCCGTCAGCGCCGCGGCCGGGCCGAGCCGCAGCGCCAATCCCGCGCCAGCCGAGATCGCGCAGCCGCGGCAGCGAAGCCAGCGCCGACAGCAGCGCCATCCCGTCCAGCAGCCAGAGCGTGCCGGGGATGCGGTGCGCCAGGAGCGCGGCAAAACTCAGCGTGCCGTAGGCGACGAAATCGCCCTGCGGGATGAAGATCACGCGGGTGACGGAAAACACCAGCAGCAGCCCGAGTGCGAGCAGCACGTAGATCGCACCCGTGGTCAGCCCGTCCTGCATCAGCAGCAGGAAGATATCGCCGCTCATGGCTGCACGCGGCGGGGGGCGGGCGGCCGGCTCAGGTCGGGATCAGCCGCCAGGCGCCCTTCTGCACCTGCACCAGCACGCGCGCCCGGTCATCGACGCCGTGATGGTCGGTCGGGCGTCATGTTATAGACGCCCTCGACGCCGACCAGCTCGTGGGTTGCCTCCAGCCCGTCGCGGATCGCCTGGCGGAACTCCGGCGTGCCGGGCTGCGCCTTCTTCAACGCCGCCGGAATCGCGTTCGCGATCAGCAGATAGGCGTCCTCGCTGTAGCCGGCAAAAGCGCTCACGCCGTGACCGAACTTCTTCTGGTATGCGTCCGCGAATTCGGTCGCCACCTTCTTGATCGGGTTCGACGCCGGAAGCTGGTCATAGACGACCAGCGGGCCGGTCGGCGCGATGCAGCCTTCCACCCACTTGCCGCCGACGCGGATATAATCGGGGCCGACCACGGCGTGGCTGTTGTAGACCTGCCCCTTGTAGCCGCGCTGGTTGAGCGCGATGTTGGGCAGCGCACCGGGCGTTCCCGAGCCGCCGCACATCACCGCCTGCGGATGCACGCTCATCGCCTTCAGCGTCTGTGCGGTCACGGTGGTGTCGGTGCGCGCATAGCGCTCGTCGGCGACGATCTTGAAGCCATATTTCGCCGCCCCGGCCTTCAGGCTGTTCCAGACCTGCTCGCCCCAGGCGTCATTGTAGCCGATGAAGGCGACGGTTTTGAGGTTGTGCTGATGCATGTGCGAGGCAGACCGCGTCGATCATCAGGATCGGCGGGCTGCGCATCGTCGAACGTGTAAGGATACTGCTTCGGGTCGAAGAGGATCGGCGCCATCGCAATGTTGGCGACGCGGGCGGCGTTGCTGGTCGGGATCGATGCCATCGTACTGGACGTGAGGGCGGGGCCCATGATCACGTCCACCTTGTCCTCGGTGATGAACTTCTTGACGATCTGGACCGCGGCGGTCGGGTTGCCGCCGTCGTCGCGCACCAGGAAGCTTACCGGCGTGCCGGCGATCTTATCCGGGAAGGTCGCGAACGCGTTCTTGTAGCCCACGCCCAGCGCCGCGGTCGGGCCGGTGATGCTGATGACGGCACCGATCTTGATGCCCGGCGCCGCGCGCGCGGCACCGGCCGCGGCCGGCGTGGCCAGCGCCGCGAGTGCCAGCTTGCCGAACGTGCGCCGATCCATCGCCGTCTCCTCCCTAGGGTGCTCGCGACCGCGGCATTTCAGGCATGAACTGTTCGGGTGTCAAGCAATCGGACGGTCGTTCGGTGCCGCCCGGGCGGCCCGCCGCGCCGCCGCCGCCGGTTCAGACCACCCGCATGATCCGTCGCCACAGCCCCGGCTCGCTTCCTTGCGCGACGAGCCGCTTCAGATCGGCGGTGGCACCGGCGATATCGGGATCGGCCGTGGCCATCGACGGCACCAGCAAGCGTGCCCGACCGGCGTCGTCGAACACATAGACGATGGAGCTATGGGCCACCTCGTAGGCGTGATTGCGGGCGGCGGGCGTCACCGAATAGGCAACCCGGCAGCGCCGCGCGAGTGCGGCAAGCTGATCCGGCGTGCCGCGCAGCCCGACGACCTGCGGCGCGAACAACGCCGTATAGTGCTTCAACGTCGCGAGGCTGTCCCGATTGGGATCGACGGTGACGAACAGCACGCGGACACGCTCGGCCGACGGACCGAGGTCGTGCAGCACGTGCGCCAGATTGGCAAGCGTCGTGGGACAGAAATCGGGGCAGTGCGCATAGCCGAAATAGAGCAGCACGATCTTGCCGCGGAAATCGGCGGCGCTCACCGGCTTGCCGGTCGTCGCGTCGGTCATGGCAAAGGAAAGTCGAGGCAGGCTGCCGGATATATCCTGCGCGTGCCACCTGGCATCCCGGCCACAGCCCGCAACCGTCAGCACCGCCACGCCGGAGACAGCGCGCGCCAGGAACCGCCTTCGTTCGAGCGTCACCATCTTATTTGTGCGCGGGCCTATTGTGCGCGGGTGCCGATCATGCCGCCACGCCAAGGGCATCGCGGCGCGGGCGGCGCATGAAGCGGCACGCGAGGCGCACCAGCCGCGGCATCGTCGTCGGTCGCAGCAGCCGTGCATCATAGCCGGCGAACCGGCGGTCGTTCTCGGAGAGGCAAAGCTCCATCAGCGCGCGCAGGCCGATATCGGCATCGCTGAGCGCCTTGCTGCCGCTCACGGTGAAATTGTGGTCCTGCGGCTTGCGGGCGCTGCCCTTCCCGTTGTCCATGCCGCGCGCGATGCCGATGCGTTCCCAGCCGAGGAAGATCCATACCGCGGCCACGCGCAGCTCGAACCACACCCGCCGCCACCACGGCATGGTCCGGCGCTGCCAGGCCACCCAGTTCGCGAACAGCAGGATGTGCCGGCACTCCTCCTGCATCACCGGCTCGAAGGTGTCGACCAGTTCCGGCGGAAAGAACTCCGAGCGCTTGGCGAGCGCGAACAGGCCGAAGGCAAAGAAACTGTCGATGCACTCGCTGAAGCCGGTGACCAGATAGGCCCACTCGGCGTGGCGCGGCTCCGGATAGGCCGGTTCCGGCTCGAGCACGATGCCGTAGGCCGCGACGAGGTTGGCGAGCACGGTCTTGTGGCGTCCCTCCTCCCAGCCGTTGAGCTCGATGGCATCGCGCCACGCCGGATCGGCGAGGCGGCGCGCGTACGAAAGCATTCTGATGCGCGCCTTGCCCTCGGTCTGCACCGCGATGTCCCAGATCGGCAGATTGACCAGGCGGTCGCGCTCCTCCTGGCCGAGCCTCGGCCAGTCGATGATCGTCGGCTTGTACGGGTTGAACGTTTCGCGGAACATCCGCGTGACCGCGAATTTGTGCGCGTCCGTGCCTGGCCGCAATTCTCCCGGCTCGCCCACCCAGCGCCGCGCGCGGCGGTCGGCGGCGGTGACGGCGGCTGGGTCGCCGCTCGCGAGGTCCGCCAGTCTCAGATCGCCGGGCGGCTCTTCGAGGTCTGACGTTGCCATTGGAGGCAATTTCCTTCGACGGGGTCTGCCTATCGCCCGACCTTATAGGGCGGCCCTCGCGCGACAGTCGAGCGAGCCGCAACCGGGCTGCACGGCTTGCAAAAGGCATCGCCTTCCAAGGCGTCTGCGGGTCATGGTAGCCCGTGTGGATGTTCCGTCTGCTGCCCCGACGGTTCCAGCGTCGCGGCCGCCTCGCCGGCCTGCTGATCGCGGCCGTCGCGATGGCGAGCAAGCTGGCGGTCGGAGCCATGACGGCGCCAGTCGGCGCCGTCAGGGCAGGTGGCGGCGATCGCGGCCCCCGGCGTCCGCCACGACGGCCAACGGCCGGCGCCGGATCGGCCAGCCCCGCTGCGCCGCGTTGCCGCGGGTGGCACTCTGCCCGCTCGGCTCCACGCGGACCCTCCCGGTGGCGATCCTCTCGCCCTCCGATGGGGTTGCCCACGCCACCGGCGGCCTTGGAGCTGCGGATCGCGCCGACGCCGCCCGCCCGCGCGCCGCCCGCGCAGATGGGGCTCACCGCCTATCCCCGCGGCCCTCCCGTCCCGGCCTGAACCGATCGCCCGCCAGCCCGCGCTCGCGCGCGCTGCCCCGTTCTCCTTCGGACAGGACCGACCCGATGACCCGTCCGCCCACGTGACCGCGTTGGCCTTCGCCGGTGTCCTCGCCACGCACGCCGCCTTCGCCCACGCCTACCCAAGACCGAGACGCCCGCCTCCGGCAGCATTGTCCAGGCCGCGCCGATCCACCGTCGCGATCGAGTTCGACGACGAACTCGAGCCGGCGTTCAGCGCCATGACGGTGCAGGACGCCGCCGGCAAGAGCGTCGATCGCGGACCGTCGCAGGTGGCCGCATCGGATCACCGCCACCTCTCGGTTCCGGTGCAGAAGCTGGCCGCCGGCACCTACACGGTGGTCTGGCACGCGACCGACATCGACACCCACAAGACCAGCGGCCGTTACACCTTCACCGTCAAGCCGTAGCCGGGTCGCCGATGACGCTGCCGCCCTTCGCGATCGCCGGCGGGCTGCCGCTGGCGCTGGCGCGCGGGCTGTCGGTGGCTGGGTTGTTCACGGTGTTCGGGGCGGCGCTGGCGCGGGTGGTGGTGATGCCGCCGGCGCTGGACCGCGCTGGGCCGGAGGTTCTCACGGCGCTGCGCCGATGGCGCAACCTGATCGGGTCGAGCCTGGTCGTGGCGTGCTGGCCTTCGCTGCCTGGACCTGGCTGATCGCCGGCACGCTGGCCGAGACGCCGACCTTGCCGGCATTGCCGCGACCGCCTGGACCCTGCTGCGAGCCACCGACTACGGCGATGCCGTGCTGCTGCAACTCGCCGCCCTCGGGCTGGTCGCCCTCGCCCTCGCGCGCCGGCGGCACCGGATGGCCGCCGGCCTCGCGGCGATCGCGGTGGCGCTCCAGGCCGCCCACGGTCATGCGTTCGCGATGCATCCGGGACCGAGCTGGCTGCTGCTCTCGACTGTGCCTGCACCTGCTCGCGGGGGCGGCGTGGCTCGGTGGCCTGCTGCCGCTGCTCATCGTGGTCGCAGAGCGTGCCGACAGCGGCGGCGGCGCTGGCCTGTCGCCGCTTCGCCCCGCTCGGCATCGCCTGCGTGCTGGTGCTGGCCGCGACCGCCGGCTTTCAGTTCTGGGTGCTGATCGGCGGCCTGCCGCGACTGCTCGGCACCGCCTACGGGCTGGTGGCACTCGCCAAGATCGTGCTGTTCGCGACCTTGCTGGGCTTCGCCGCCAGAAACCGCCTGCGTCTGACGCCCGCACTCGCCGGCGATGCCGCCCGAGCAAGCCCGGCGCCGGATGCGCCGCAGCCTCGCCGGCGAGACCGCGGTTGGGCCTGCTCGTGGTGCTCGCCGCCGGCGTGCTCGCGAGCCTGCCGCCCTCGAGCACGATGCAGCCGCGCGCGTGCTGGTGCACCATGCGACGGGCGAGATGAGGCGGTGATGCCCACATCCAGAGATAGGCATCCGAGCAGGGACGGAGGCGCGGCGAGGCCGCGAACGCAAGGGCCTCGCTGCTGATCGCCGCCGCGCGCGGCATGCCTGCTGCTGCTGGCGAGCGCCACTCTCTGGCTGCTCGGTACGCTCGCCGCGCGCCACGGCTTCGGTGGGCGGCCCGTTCCGGCTATCCGCGAGCAACGGCCGCACCATCGACAATCGGAGCTTTCCGGGCCGCTACACGCTGCTCTATTTCGGCTACACGCATTGCCGCGACATCTGCCCGACGACACTCGCGGCCCTCGCCGGAGCGCTGCGAGCTCCTGGGGCGGAAGGCCGATCGGCTACAGCCGCTGTTCGTCACCGTCGATCCCGAGCGCGACACGGCGACGGTGCTGCGGACATACCTCGCGGGCTTCACGCCCCGACTGCTTGGCCTCACCGGCACGCCGAAGCAGATCGCTGCGATCGAGCACGCCTATCGCGTCACCAGCATCGTTCGCCCGACCGCGTCCGGCGACTACGATCTGGACCATTCCGCGGTGCTTTATCTGATGAGCCCGGATGGCCGCTTTGTCGCTCCCATCCGCGCCGGCGAACCGGTCGCCGCGATGGCCAGCCGCGCTCGCCCGGTATCTCGCTTTAACCCGGCAAAACCAGAGAGGCGACAGCATGAGGGCGAGAGTCCCGATTCCGAAGCTCCTCGTCATAGCGGGTTCAGCGACACAGCCAGAGCGTTGGGGCGGCGCTCTGTGCGGTCGCGGCCTCACGCTCGGGTCGATCGTTCTGCTGCCGTCAACCGGCCATGCGGGTTCGCCTGTCGCGGTCACAATTCCTGGTTCCGATACATTCTGCCGCAGGTTCCGGCAGCCGGGTACATGACCCTGCAAAACGCCTCCGATCGGGCCGCCGTGCTGACCGAAAGCGCTTCGCCTGCCTGCGGCATGCTGATGGCGCACAAGACCGAGGACAAAGGCGGGCTGGCGAAGATGGTGGCAGTGAGCGCCATCACGGTACCCGCGCACGGAAGTTTCGCTTTTGCCCCGGGCGGCTATCACCTGATGTGTATGCAGCCGCGGATGAAGCCGGGGGAGGCGGTCTCGGTCACGCTCACATTCGCGGACGGCAGCAGCATCACGACGGGCTTGCGCGTCTATGCGGTCGGTCATGGCCTCAATGGCCAGTGAGCACGCTGCCCGACGCGGCAGCGGTGCGGCAGACAGGGAGACGAGCATGGCAATGACGGATGCGGCGTGGCGTGCAAGCCGTGCCACGGGCCGGCGCGGGTTGGTGCTGCTGATCATGGTGCTGCTGCTCGCGCTGGCCAGGCCCGCATGGGCGGAGAAATGGCACAATATCGACGTCACCGGGTCGGTGCCGCGGCTCGCCTTCACCATGACCGATGCGGCGACCGGCCATGCCGTCACCGCCAAGCAGTTCCGCGGCAAGCTGGTGATGCTGCAGTCGGCTACACTCACTGCCCGGATGTCTGCCCGCTGACCTTGCACAACATCGCGGTCACTCTGCATCGGCTCGGGAAGGATGCGGCGGACGTGCGAGCGCTGTCGTGACGACGATCCGCACGGCGACACGCTGCCGCTGCTGAAGCGCTACACGACACTGTTCGCGCCCGAATCCGAGTTGGTCGGCCTGCGCCCCGATGCCAACCAGCTCGCCGCGCTGGCGCGGCGCTATCGTCTGGCGTATTCCGTATCGCCGGCGACCGCCACGCATCCCTACGCCGTCACGCATTCGTCGGCGATCTATGTGTTCGATCGCGCCGGCAAGGCGCGGCTGCTGGTGCAGTCGCTGGCGAGCACAGAGCAGATCTGGCCGGGACCGCATCGGATACGAACGCCTCCTGCATAACGGCTAGGGCGGACTGCTGGCACAACTAGGCCGGCTGTTTCTGATAGAGGGAGGCGGGAATGCGCGGCGTGAGGATGCGCGTTATGCCGGCGGGCCGGCGGCATGGGTGCAGCGCCGGCGCCCGATACCGGCCGACGCGGCTTGCGGCGTGCCGATCGCCGCAGGGTTCGCGATCGACGGATCGAGTGCCGCGTCCGCCTCCAGCGGTCCGGATCCGTTCGACTTTCTGGTTCGCGTACTCGGAACCTGCCTGCCGACTGGTGGTATCTGCGCGGCATCGCGTTGCTGCCGGCGGGCAGGCGCCCGCAGCGTTGGCGCCGCGTGGCCTTCCTGCTCGGCATGCTGGCCATCTACGCGGTACGCAGACGCGATTCCTCTACCTCGCTGAGCACGAGTTCTTTCTCAAGCGCATCCAGCATGTGGTGATGCACCATCTGGGGCCGTTCCTGGTCGCACTTGGCCTCGCGGCCGGGCCGCTTCGGCGCGGGATGCCGGCGCCGCTGGCACGGGTGATCGGATCGAAGCCGGTGCGGCGTCTGATCGCACCGGCGCAGCAGCCGGTCATCGCCGCCGCGATCTTCGTCGGTCTGGTGGGGTTGTGGCTGATTCCTCCAATCCACCTCCGCGCCATGGTCGGCCATCGCCTGTTCTGGATCATGAACTGGAGCATGATCCTCGACGGCCTGCTGTTCTGGTGCCTCGTGCTCGATCCGCAGACCACGGCCGCCGGCGCGGATAGGCTATTTTGCTCGCGCGGCGATGGCCTTCGGTGTCATCTTCCCGCAGATCCTGATCGGCGCGCTGATCGTCTTCTCGGGCCACGACCTCTATCCGTATTACGACTATTGCGGCTGGTTCTTCCCGACGATCAGCCCGCTGTACGATCAACTCGTCGGCGGCATGGTGATCTGGATTCCGCCGGCGATGATGAGCGACATCGCATTGATCATGGTCCTCAATCACTTGCGGCTGCACGAGGAGGCAGCCGAGCGGCACCTCGACCCTGCGGCTGCGCCGCTCAGCGCGCTATCGGGACGCTGGACGTCGGCCCTAGAGCAGCGTTTCCCTGAAGCGACTCGTATCTGCGCTATCGCCGTCGTTGCGAGCGAAGCGACGCAATCCAGGGTCTCGCCCGCCGCACCGCCCTGGATTGCTTCGTCGCTTCGCCTCGCAATGACGGGGAACTTCGGAATCGGAACGCTCGTGCTCACGATCCGCCACGCCGCCAAGCGCCGGCTCGCGATGACGAACGCCCCGGCATCCGTTATTCGTGTTATGAGCTCTTGGGGGGCACCACCTGGCCGCGGATGGCGCCGCCCGGATGGGCCTTGGTATGCACGTTGACGTACATCTGGCCAGCCATGAACTCCTTGGCCTCCGCCGGCGTCAGCGTCGCCTGACCTTCAATCGGGCTGGGCACGGAGGCTGCGCCTTTCTTGCTCAGCCAGACCTGCACCCCGGCATTCTTGCCCGTTGCGGCAGGGCCGTGGAAGTGCGCCATCGTGACCGGGGTGGATAGCCCGGTATAGGTAATCGACCAGCTCACCCCGCGGGTCGCCGGATCATAGGTTATGCTTGCCGTGCCGCTGCCGGAGGTCTGGACCGGCGGCACCTGCTGGGCCCCGGTGAGCGGCACCTGGAACGTCATCGGCGCTGCCACCGCCAGGGTAGCCGATCCCGCCCACATCAGGCACGCCAAAGTCAGGGCGGCCCCACGCGATGTGTGGCGCGACGTCTGACGCGATGTCTCTGGACGCATTCTCTTGCTCCTCTCTGTCATCGGCTGACGGGTGCCTATAGCACCGTCGAACCCGCCGAGGTATGTTCCGCGGCAGTGCTGCGTCACAACATGGTGTCCGCCATGGTGTCCGTGGGCGGCGCGGGGTTCGCGCGACCCGGGTCAGCCGGTCACGCGAACCTCGCCTTGCCCGGGCGCCGGCACGAGCGCACCATGCGCGGCGATCGCCGAACAATTGACGCGGGGAGGAGAACGATGCGTGCATGGGGCGTCTTTGCACTCGGGCTGCCGCTGATCTTCGGCACCGCCGCCCGCGCCGCCACGCTGGTGGTGTGCACCGAGGCCAGTCCGGATTTCCTCAATGCCCAGCTCAGCACGGCCAACACCAGCTTCGATGTCTCCGAGCAGGTCGCCGACCGGCTGGTGGAGATGACGATCGGCGGGTCCGACCTGAAGCCGGCGCTGGCGCAGTCGTGGACCATCTCGCCCGACGGCCTGACCTACACCTTCAAGCTGCGGCATGGCGTGAAGTGGCAGTCGAATGCCACCTTCCACCCGACGCGCGACATGAATGCCGACGACGTGGTGTTCAGCTTCCAGCGCATGTTCGACAAGTCGAACCCGTTCTATCAGAGTGCCAACGGCACTTTTCCCGAATTCAGCAGCCTTGTGGCGCCCGCCCTGCAATCGATCGAGAAGACCGCCGACGACACGGTGGTGTTCAAGCTGAAATCGCCGCTGGCGCCGCTGCTGCCGACGCTGTCGGTGCAGCCGTTCTCGATCCTGTCCGCCGAGTACGCGGCGAGCTTGCAGAAATCCGGCAAGCTCGGCGACCTGGACCAGAAGCCGATCGGCACCGGACCGTTCAGCTTCGTTCAGTACCAGAAAGACGCGGTGGTGCGCTTCCGGGCCTTCCCCGGGTTCTGGGGCAACGGCGGCGCGCAGCCCGATCGCGTGGCGAAGGTCGATAATCTGGTGTTCGCGATCACGCCCGATGCCTCGGTGCGCTACGCCAAGCTGCGCACCAACGAGTGCCAGATCGCCCGCTACCCGAATCCGTCCGACCTGCCGGCGATGCGCGCCAACCCCGCCATCAAGGTGCAGTCGGCGGAAATCGCGGCCACCAACTACATCTATTTCCGCACCGACAAGAAGCCGTTCGACGATGTGCGGGTGCGGCGGGCGCTGGCGATGGCGATCGATCTCAAGGATCTGGTGAAGGCCGTGTTCCAGGGCACCGGCACCGAGGCGGTGTCGCTGGTGCCGCCGTCGCTGTGGGGCTACAATGCGTCGCTCAAGCCCTACAAATATGATCCCGAGCGCGGCCAAGAAGCTGCTCGCCGAGGCCGGCTACCCGAACGGCTTCGCCACCGATCTGTGGGCGATCCCGGTCACTCGCGCCTATATGCCGAGCGGGCGCCGCACCGCCGAGATGATCCAGTCGGACTGGGCGAAGATCGGCGTGCGCGCCCACATCGTCACCTACGAATGGGGCGAGTACCTCAAGCGCGCCCGCGCCGGGGATGCCGATGTCGGAATGCTGGGTGCCACCTGGGACTACCCGGACCCGAGCGAGATCCTGCTCGGCTTCCTGTGCCATTCGCCCGAGAACGCGATGCACTGGTGCAGCAAGCCCTACGACGATGCCGTGCTCAAGGCCAATCTCGTGACCGATCAGAGCGAGCGCGCGAAACTCTACGAGCAGGCGGATCAGGCGGTGTACGACGACGTGCCGCTGATCCGGCTCGCCAACGTGAAGGCCTACGTGCCGGTGCGCAAGAACGTGGTCGGATTCAAGCTGCATTTCCTCGGCGGCCAGCCGTTCGGCGGCGTGTCGCTGGAGGGCAAATAGCGTGCAGCTCGCGCTGGCAACCTGGCAGGAGGTCGAGGAGTACCTGCGGACCTCCCGCGGCGTCATCATCCCGATCGGCTCGACCGAGCAGCACGGGCCGAACGGGCTGATCGGCACCGACCATCTGGATGCCGAGTTCGTGGCCAAGGGCGTCGGCGACGCGATCGGCTGCCTGGTCGCGCCGACGCTCACCATCGGCATGTCGCAGCACCATCTGGGCTTCACCGGCTCCGTCACGCTGCGGCCCTCGACCCTGATCGCCGTGGTGGGCGACGTGGTCCACTCGCTGCACCGGCACGGGTTCGAGCGGTTCCTGTTCATCAACGGCCACGGCGGCAACGTGGCGAGCGTGACCGCGGCGTTCGACGAGATCTACGCCGCCGCGTCGCTGCGGGGGGAGGCGACGCCGATCCGCTGCAAGATGGTGTTCTGGTCGGCCGGCCCGCGCTGCACGGCGCTGGTGAAGGAGCTGTACGGCGATGCCAACGGCAGCCACGCCACCGCCGCGGAGGTGTCGCTGTCGCAGCACTACCATCCGCAGGCGATCAAGCACGCGCAGATGTCGCCCAAGATCGCCCCGCGCAGCGACGGTTTTTATGACAGCGCCGACTACCGCCGCCGCTTCGCCGACGGACGCATCGGCTCCGACCCGTCACTCTCCACGCCCGAGCACGGCGCGCGCATCCATGCCGCCGCGGTCGCCGACATGGCGGAGCTCTATCGCGCGTTCATCGCGGATTGAGCCGGTAGGGCGTGGCGTTCTTCCTTGCCCGACGCCTGGGCGTCGTGCTGGTGACGTTCCTCGGCATCACCGTCTTCGCCTTCGGCCTGATCCACCTGATACCGGGCGACCCGGTGCTGCTGATGTTTGGCGAACGCAACGTGGATCCGGCGCAGCTTGCCGCGATGCGGGCGCAGCTCGGGCTGAACCAGCCGCTGCTCGTGCAGTACGGCCTCTATCTCTGGCACGTGCTGCATGGCGATCTGGGCCGGTCGCTCTCCACCCATGATTCCGTGCTGTCGGAGTTCCTGACCCTGTTCCCGGCCACCGTGGAGCTGGCGGTCTCGGCGATGCTGATCGCGGTCGTGATCGGCATCCCGGCCGGCATCATCGCCGCATTGCGGCGCGGCGGCACCGCCGACTACACGGTGATGGGGCTGGCGCTCACCGGCTACTCGATGCCGATCTTCTGGTGGGCGATCCTGCTGATCCTGCTGTTCTCGGTGACGCTCGGCCTGACGCCGGTCAGTGGCCGCATCGATATCACCTATTACATCCATCCCGTGACCGGCTTCATGCTGATCGACAGCCTGCGCTCGGGCGATCCGGGAGCGTTCCGCTCGGCGCTGCTGCATCTCGTGCTGCCCGCGATCACGCTCGGCACCATCCCGCTCGCGGTGATCGCGCGGATGACGCGCTCGGCGATGCTGGAGGTGCTGGGCGAGGACTACGTGCGCACGGCGCGGGCGAAGGGGCTGTCGCCGCTGCGCGTGGTCGGGCTGCACGCGCTGCGCAACGCATTGATCCCGGTGATCACGGTGATCGGCCTGCAAGTCGGCAGCCTGTTCGGCGGCGCGGTGCTGACCGAGACGATCTTCGCCTGGCCGGGCGTGGGCAACTGGCTGATCCAGGGCATCGACCGTCGCGACTATCCGGTGCTGCAGGGCGGCATCCTGCTGGTCGCCGGCATTATCATCCTGGTGAACCTGACCGTCGATGTGCTGGCCGGCGTCATCAACCCGCGCATTCGGCACCGGCGATGAGCACCACCGCCGCAATCCCCGCGGTCGCCGAGCCGGCGACGCCGTTCGCCGATTTCCGCCGCCACTATGTCGCGAGCCACAGCGGCATGATCGGCCTGACCGTCATCGTGCTGCTCGCACTCGCGGCCCTGTTCGCGCCGCTGCTGGCGCCGCACGGGCCGGACGAGCAGATGCGCCAGGCGATCCTGCATCCGCCGACCTGGTTCGCCGGCAGCACTCCGCTCGGCACCGACGATGTGGGCCGCGACGTGCTCTCGCGGCTGCTGTACGGCGCGCGGCTGTCGCTGTCGATCGGTGCGATGGTGATGGTGCAGGCGTTCGTCGTCGGCACGCTGCTGGGGCTGGTGGCCGGATTCTTCGGCGGCGTGCCCGGGGCGCTGGTGATGCGGCTGATGGACATCATGCTCGCACTGCCGACCTTGCTGCTGGCGATCGCGGTGGTGGCGATCCTGGGACCCGGCCTGCGCAACGCGATGCTGGCGGTCGCCATCGTGCAACTGCCCGGCTTCGTGCGGCTGACGCGCGCGGCGGTGCTGGTCGAACTCGGCAAGGACTACGTCGCCGCATCGCGCATGGCAGGCGCGGGGCGGGCACGGCTGATGTTCCTGACGGTGCTGCCGAACTGCCTGGCGCCGCTGATCGTGCAGGCCTCGCTCGGCTTCTCCGGCGCCATCCTCGATACCGCAGCCCTCGGGTTCCTGGGCCTCGGCGCGCAGCCGCCGACGCCGGAATGGGGCACCATGCTGTCGAACGCATTGCAGTTCGTGCAGAGCGCGTGGTGGGTGGTGACGTTTCCGGGACTGGCGATCCTGTTGACGGTGCTCGGCTTCAATCTGATCGGCGACGGGCTGCGCGATGCGCTCGACCCCAGGCTCAAGCTCGGATGAGCCTGCTGGAGATCCGCAATCTCTGCGTCACCTTCCCGACCGCGCGCGGCCCGCTGCACGCGGTCGATGGCCTGGACCTCGACGTGGAAGCCGGCGAGGTGCTGGGGGTGGTGGGCGAATCCGGTTCCGGCAAGTCGGTGGCGATGCTGGCGGTGATGGGGCTGATCCGCCGCCCCGGCCGCGTGACTGCGGACGTGCTGCGCTTCGACGGCGTCGATCTGCTGGCGCTGTCGCCGCGCGCGCGCCGGCGGCTGGCCGGCAGCGATCTCACGATGATCTTCCAGGAGCCGACGAGCAGCCTCAATCCCTGCTTCACCGCCGGCTGGCAGATCGGCGAGGTGCTGCGGGTGCATCGTCACCTGTCGCGCGGCGCCGCGCGCAGCCGCACGCTCGAACTGCTGCGCCAGGTCGGCATTCCGGCGCCGGAGCAGCGGCTGTCGGCGTTTCCGCATCTGCTGTCGGGGGGCATGAACCAGCGGGTGATGATCGCGATGGCGATCGCCTGCAATCCGCGGCTGCTGATCGCCGACGAACCCACGACGGCGCTGGACGTGACCATCCAGAAGCAGATTCTCGATCTGCTGGCGGCGTTGCAGCGCGAGCGCGGCATGGCGCTGATCCTGATCACCCACGACATGGCGGTGGTGGCGGACACCGCGCACCGCGTGCAGGTGATGTATGCCGGCCAGGCGATGGAGCGGCGGCCGGCCGCGGCCTTGCTGCGTGCGCCCGCACATCCCTACACCGCGGCGCTGCTGGATGCGCTGCCCGGCGGTGCGGATGCGCAGCGGCGCCTTGCGACGATCCCTGGCGTGGTGCCGGGGGTCGCTGACCGGCCGGCCGGCTGCCTGTTCGCGCCGCGCTGCCGCTTCGTCTTTGGGCGCTGCGCCGATCGCCCCCCGCTCTCGCCGCTGCGCGACGGGGCGGTGCGGTGCCATGCGCCGCTCGGGCCGCCGTGACGCTGCTGGCGGCGCGGGAGGTGACGCGCACCTATCACGTGCGCGGAGCGCTGCGCCGCCGCATCGCACTGCACGCGGTCAGCGCCGTATCGTTCACGATGGCCGACGAGCCGCACGCTCGGCGTGGTGGGCGAGAGCGGCTGCGGCAAATCGACGCTGGCGCGCATGATCGCGCTGCTCGACGTGCCGAGCAGCGGCGCGATCGAGATCAACGGCCGGCCGGCTGATGCCGCGCGACGGCGCGATCCGCCGCATGGTGCAGATGGTGTTCCAGGACCCGTACGGCTCGCTCAATCCGCGGCGCACCGTGGCGGGCATCCTGGAGGAGCCGCTGGCGATCGCCGGCACGGCGCGCGCGGCGCGGCGCGAGGCAGCGCAGGCGATGATGGCGCGGGTGGGCTTGCGCGCCGATCAGGCGGGGCGCTATCCGCACATGTTCTCCGGCGGCCAGCGCCAGCGCATCGCCATCGCGCGCGCGCTGATGCTGCACCCGCGCATCGTGGTGGCCGACGAGCCGGTCTCGGCGCTCGACGTTTCGATCCGCGCGCAGGTGCTGAACCTGCTGCTCGATCTGCAAGATCAGCTCGGGCTTTCCTATCTGTTCATCAGCCACGATCTGTCGGTGGTGCGCCACATCGCCGATGCGGTGATGGTGATGTATCTCGGGCGGGTGGTGGAACATGCGTCCTGCGCGCAGGTCTTCACCCGCCCGCTGCATCCGTACACGCGCGCGTTGCTGGCATCGACGCCGGGCGCGGGGACGGTGCGCTTCATCGAGCCGGTGCGCGGCGAGCCGCCATCGCCGCTGGCGCCGCCGTCCGGCTGCGCGTATCACACGCGCTGCCCGCACGCGACCGAAATCTGCCGCGCGGTTCGCCCCGAACTCCGCGCGCTGGACGGCGCGCTGGTCGCGTGCCACCACGCCGAGGCGCTTTCGTAGCCGGCCGGGCCATGCCGCGCCGCCGCCGAACTTGTCAGACCACCGAAGGCATGCAAGCCTTTACTCAAGCCGAGGAGGAAACCAATGAGCAGCGATGCTGCCCGTGTCAGCACGGTCGCCGTGGAGACGGAGAGTGCTGCCGACCAGCCGGTCTTCCGTCTGGCGAAGAGCCTGGGCGTGCTCGCGGTTGCCGCATCGGCGCTGTCGCATGAGTATGGCGCGACCATCAACTTTGCCGCGACCAATAGCCTCGGCGTCTATCCGGGGATCCAGGCGCTCGTGCCCTGGGCGATGTTTACCGCCGGCATCGTGCTGATCCCCAAGGTTTTCATCTACATGCGGTTCTCGGCGGTGATGCCGCGCGCCGGCTCGACCTATGTCTGGATCGGCCGCGCCATCAATCTGCCGGTCAGCTTCGTGCTGAACTTCCTCAATTGGGTCGGGCTTACCGCCGCGTCCGGTTTTATCGCCTTCGTATTCGGAACATTTTTGGGTCAGGCCCTGGTGGCGGCCGGCCTGCCGGCAGGGGCCGCGCTGATGACGCCGCTCGGCCACGTCGTCCTCGGCCTGGCAATGCTGTGGCTGTTCTACGGCCTGCATGTCTCCGGCGTTCACGTCTATGGCCGGCTGGTGGTGACGCTGGCGGCGCTGATCTGTGCTGCCGCGGCGGTGATCATCGGCTACGGGTTCGCCACCGCGCCCGCGGATTTCGTGCATCTGGCGCAGGCGCAGAGCCATCTGCCGCTGGCCCCGCCGGCGACGGCCACATCCCCGACCTTCTCCGCCTTCGTCGCCGTCACGTTCCTGTTCATCGCCGCCTATGGCGGGCTGAATGGCGCGCCCGCACTCGGCGGCGAGACGCGCAATCCGTCCCGCGCGCTGCCGATGGGGCTGCTGCTCGGCTGGTTCGCGGCCCTCGTGCTGTACACGGCGGTCGCGGCGGCGCTGTTTCACGCGGTGCCGTGGTGGGCGACGCTCGGCCTGATCCACGGCAAGGCGTCCGGCCTCGCGACCGCGCCGGGACTGATCAGCGTCGTGGCCCCCAGGGCTATCGGCACGCTGCTGAACTTCGTTGTTGCGATCATCGTCGCCAAGACCGCGATCCCGCAGATGATGGTGGCGTCGCGCTTCATCTTCGCCTGCGCCGAGGACCATGTGCTGCCCGCGACCTTCCTGCACACGTCGCGGCAGCGCGCACCCGACCACGCGCTGCTGCTGACGGCGTGCCTGGCGTCGCTGTTCCTGGTTCAGTCCGCCCTGTTCGGCTGGGCGATCGGCATCGTGATCCGCTCGTTCACCGTGCTGGTCATCCTGATCGCGGTCTCCGCCGGCGCGCTGAACGTGGTGTTCAATCCGCGGTTCAGAGACATCCCCTGGGCGGCGCGCATGCGCCGGGGTCCGTGGACGGCGGTGATGGCGGTGCTGGCAATCGCGATTTCGCTGTTCCTGCTCGGGGGCGGCCTCGTCCTGCCGCACACGCCCGTGATCCTGCAGCCGTGGTTTCAGGGCGTCGTCGCGGCGTGTGTCGCGGCAATCATCTATACTGCGGCACGAGGCCGATCCCGCGCGCGCGGCGTCGATCTCGCGCGCGTCGCCCGCGAGCTGCCGACGGAATAGCCGCCATGGACCTCTACAAGATCGACTTCTACCAGCGCCTGCGCGATCGCATCCCCGACATCCAGGCGGATGCCGACCGGCTCGCGGCCGAACTCGCGATCCCGGAGCAGCGACGCGGCAGCATCGGCGTCTCGGGCGCCAATTCAAGCTGCCCGGGCCGATTGCGCGACGAAGTGGTCAAGGCGATCGAGCACGTCTCGTCGCGCACCGTGCCGCTGGTGCGCCTGGGCGACGAGCTGCGCCGGCTGGTCAAGTCGGTCTATGGCGACGGGTATGACGCAGCCCTGGCCGCGAACAGCGAGGCCGGGCTGTGGCTCACTTTCAATACGCTGATCACGCCGCCGCTGATGGGTCACGGCGAGCCGTACCGGGTGCGCTACATCGTTCCCTATGAGCGCCACATCGAGCATCACGGCAGCTACGGCCGGCCGTACCCGGCAAGCTACAAGGACATCTTTGCCGATCGCGGCGCCACAGCCGGCGAACTCGGCCTGCTCGGGCGACGGCAGGAGTTGCTGGACACGGTCATCGTGAAGCTGCCCGGCGCGCGCTACGAGGTGCACGGCATCAAATCCTATGTCTGCCCGCTGCTGCTGGAGGTTGACGCCGAAGCGGCCGCCGCGGCGATCCGCCGCGCCGCGGAGCAGCAGGGACCCTGGCTCGGCGGCTTCGCCTCCCTCGCCTACGATACGCCGGGCTACGGCTATGGCATCAAGGATACCGATGGCACCACGCTGTTGCAGCGCCGGATCGGCCAGATCGCGCAAGACTGCGGCCTGCCCTACATCGCCGACAACGCGAGCGGGATGCCGATCCTCGGCACCGATATTCGCCGGATCGGCGCCGATGTCATGCTGTTCAGCATGGACAAGCTCCCCGGCGGCCCGTGCGCAGGGCTGATCATCGGCCGCGAGGAGGCAATGGTCGGCATTCGCCGCGCGCTCGGCATCCACAGCGAGCGCTTCGGCACGCTCTCGGCGCACGGCAAGAGCGCCTACGTCGCGGCCGATCCGGGCAAGGAGGCGCTGGCCGGCAGCATCGCCGCCCTGCGGGTGCTGCGCGATGCGCCGGAGACCGTCACCGAGCCGATCGACCGGCTGTTCGATATCGTCCGTGATACGCACGCGGCCTATGCCGACCAGCTCGGACCGGGGATCGCGATTGCCAGGTCGGTCAATGTCGGCGGTGTCGAGATCAACTACCAGCGCACCTGGGATGGCGGGCAATTCGGCATCCCGATCTTCAGCCACGAGGACCGCATCGCGGGGTCGAACGTGCTGAATGCCATCATCAGCCGCGCGGGCGTCATGCCAAGCGTGGCGGATGACGCCAGCATCGTCATCACGCCGGGCATCGGAACGCTGACCGGCGACGGCCGGCTGATCGAGGAAGCGGCACGCGACGTGGCCCGTGCGGTCTTCGCCGGCCTCGCGCTGCTGAAACGCTGGGGCGAGCGCATCATGCGCGAGCATTAAGGCCAGGGCTCCGCCCTGGACCCGCTCAAGGCGGAGCCTTGAGAAATCCATTCACTTTATACCAGCGGTCCTTGGCAATGGCCTCGTCGTCATGCCCGGCGAAGGCCGGGTATCCACGACTTTGCCGCGTACCACCAAAGGCGTGGATGGTCGGCCTTCGCCGACCATGACGGAGTGGGAGCGGTTATCGCATACGGCCGTTGGAATTAGAAAGGGTTTCCAAGGGGCGACTGCCCTTTGGCGGGTCTGGGCGGAGCGGGCCAAGATTCCGGTCGGCCCACTTGGGCCGACTGGAATGCCCGCGGAGGGGGAGCCCAGCCTTTCTTCCTCAACGGCCAACATCATCGTCATCACGCGCCCAGGTACGCCTTCACCACCGCTTCGTCGCGGGCGAGCGACGGCTGCATCGCCCTGCGCCACGATGCGGCCGGTTTCCAGCACGTAGCCGTAATGCGCGATCTGCAACGCAACCTTCGTGTTCTGCTCGACCAGCAGGATCGTCGTGCCGGCCTCGTTCAGCCGGCGGATGATGCGCATGATCTCGCGCACCAGCCGCGGCGCGAGGCCCATGCTGGGTTCATCGAGCAGCAACAGTCGCGGCCCCGCCATCAGCGCGCGGCCGATCGCAAGCATCTGCTGCTCGCCGCCGGAAAGCTGGCTCGCATCGCTGCGCTGGCGCGCCTCGAGCACCGGGAAGGTCGAGAACACGCGCGCGAGCCGCGACTGCCGCTCGGCTTCGTCGGCGAGCGTGAAGCTGCCGAGCTCGAGGTTCTCGCGCACACTCATGCCCTTGAAGATGCGCCGACCCTCGGGCACCTGGATCAGCCCCATGCGCGGCGTGAGATGCGCGCGCTGGCGGGTGATGTCCGCACCCTCGAACACGATCCGTCCCGAGCGCGCCGGCACCAGCCCCGAGATGGTGCGCAGCGTCGTGCTCTTGCCGGCGCCGTTGGCCCCGAGCAGCGCCACCACCTGCCCCTGCCGCACCGACAGGTTGACGCCGCGCAGCGCGTGGATGTGGCCGTAATAGGTCTGCACGTCCGCCAGTTCCAGCACGGTCTCGGTCATGCCGCCTCGTCCTCCTCGCGACCGAGATAGGCCTCGATCACGCGCGGGTCGGATTGCACCGCCTCGGCATCGCCCTCGGCAATCTTGCGGCCGTAATCGAGCACCGTGATCGCCTCGGAGACCTGCATCACCAGGCCCATGTCGTGCTCGATCAGCAGCACGGTGATGCCCAGCTCGTCGCGCACGCGGCGGATCAGGGCAACGAGGACCGTGCGTTCGTCATGGTTGAGGCCGGCCGCCGGCTCGTCGAGCAGCAGCAGCCGGGGGTCGGTTGCGAGCGCGCGTGCCCATTCGACGCGCCGCTGGTCGCCGTAGGAAAGATTGCCGGCGCTGCGCTCGGCGTGCTGGCGCAGGCCCACGAAATCGAGCCAGCGGTACGCGGCCTCATGGATCGCCGCCTCTTCCCGCCGCTGCGCGGGGGTGCGCGCGATCGCGGCGAGCACGCCGGCATGGCTGCGGCAATGCTGGCCGGCCATGACGTTCTCGATCGCCGACATCTCGCGGAACAGGCGCAAATTCTGGAACGTGCGAGCGAGACCGGCGCGGGTGATGCGGTGCGGGCGCATCCCGCGCAAGTTCCGGCCGTCGAGGGTAATGCGCCCCGCGCTCGGCCGATAGAAGCCGGTGAGGCAGTTGAACACGCTGGTCTTGCCGGCGCCGTTGGGGCCGATCAGGCTCGCGATCGTGCCCTCGCGCACCGTGAAGTCGAGCTGTTGCAGCACCAGCAGCCCGCCGAAGCGCAAGGAGAGGCCGCGCACCTCGAGCAGCGCGGTCAATGCCGCCGCTCCGGCCACAGCCCGTGCGGGCGGAACAGCATCATCAGCAGCAGCACCACCGCGAACACCAGCATCCGCATCGAGCCGACGTCGCGGAACACTTCGGGAAAGATGGTCAGCACCAGCGCGCCGAGCGCGACACCCGGGATCTTGCCCATGCCGCCCAGCACCACGCCGAGCAGGATCAGCACCGATTGCGAGAACGAGAACGTCTCGGGCGAGATCGCCGTCATCTTGGCGGCGTAGAAGCAGCCGGCGATCGACGCGAACACCGCACCGATGATGTAGGCCATGAGTTTGACCGCGATGCGGTTGATGCCCATCGCCTCGGCCGCATCCTCGTCGTGGCGCACGTAGCGCCAGGCGCGGCCGATGCGCGACGATTGCAGCCTGGCACTCACCACCCAGGCCAGGGCCGCGAGCAGCAGGAAGACGATGTAGAATTGCCAGATCCGCACCAGTTCGATGCCGAACAGCCGCGGCCGGTGGATGCCGACCAGCCCGCTCGCGCCGCCGGTGATCGAAAGGTTGCGCGCCGCGATGCGCACCATCTCGCCGAAGCCGAGTGTCACGATCGCGAGATAGTCGCTGCGCAGCCGCAATGTCGGGCCGCCGATGACCACACCAGCGATGCACGCAACCCCGGTTGCAGCCGGGATCGTCGCCCAGAAATCGACATGCAGGCGCGCGGTCAGAATGCCGGTCGTGTAGGCGCCGACGGCGAAGAACGCGGCATAGCCGAGATCGAGCAGGCCGGCGTAGCCGACGACGATGTTCAGCCCGAGGCAGAGCACGACGTAGAGCCAGGCGTTGGTCAGCACTTCGAGCTGGTAGTTGTTGGCGACGCAGTGGCACCAGCAGCAGGACGATCAGCAGGACCGCAGGTGCCGCGCGGCGCAGCGCCGGCGTCACATGCGCTCCACCTCCGGGCGGCCGAGCAGGCCGGTCGGGCGGAACACCAGCAGCAGGATCAGGATGCCGAAGACGAACACGTCCTTCCATTCCGTCCCCACTGCCTGGATCTGCGTTCCGAACGCTTCCAGCAGGCCGAGCACGAGGCCGCCGAGCATGGCGCCGGGAATGCTGCCGATGCCGCCGATCACCGCCGCGGTGAACGCCTTCAGCCCGATCAGGAAGCCCATGAAGTAATAGAGGCTGCCGTAATAGACGCCGGCCATCACGCCGGCCGCACCGGCCAGCGCCGAGCCGACGAAGAAGGTGAGTGCGATCACCCGGTTGACGTCGATCCCCATCAGCAGGCAGGCGTCGGTGTCGATCGCGATCGCGCGCATCGCCTTGCCCCACAGCGTGCGCGAGATGAACACCTGCATCGCCGCCATCAGCACCAATGCGGAGACCACCAGCACGATCTGCGTCGTGGTGATATGCACGGTTGCCACATCGAAGCCGCCGAAGCCGAGATCGGTGCTGAACGCCTCGATCTGGCCCCCGGTCGCCGCGAGCACGCTGTTCTCCAGCACCATCGAGACGGCCAGCGCCGTAATCAGGATCGAAAGCCGGGGGGCGGCGAGCATCGGGCGGTAGGCGACGCGTTCGATCAGCGTGCCCAGCAGCCCGGCCGTGACCATCGCGAAGGCGAGGGCCGGGATGATGCCGAGCCAGCCGGCGCCCAGCGTCGGGGAGACGACGCCGAGGGCCAGGAAGCCCACGAACGCGCCCACCATATAGACGTCGCCGTGGGCGAAGTTGAGCAGCTTGATGATGCCGTAGACCATCGTGTAGCCGAGGGCCACCAGCGCGTAGAACGAGCCGAGGATCAGTCCGTTCGCGAGCTGTTGCAGCAGGATCGCGGAGAGCGTCACGGCCGCGCCCGCGGCCGCGACGCGTCCGGGATGGCGATCACGACGCCGACTTGTACAACGCCCAATGACCGGCCTTGCCGACCAGGATCACGAAGTTGCTTCGCGCCAGCGTGTTCTGCGGCGTGAAGTTGATCGGACCTGCCACGCCCTGGAAGTTCTTGGTCTGCTTCAGCGCCGCGATGATCTTTGCCTTGTCGGTCGAACCCGCCTTGGTGATCGCACTCGCGAGCAGGTTCATCCCGTCATAGGAGAGGGTGGAATACGGTCCCGGCGCCTGGTTGAATTGCTTGCGATAGGCGGCGGTGAAGGCCTTCGCGTTGGGCAGGAACTCCGCCGTCGGGTTGGAGAAGCAATAGACGCCGTTGGCCGCAGCACCCGCGAGCGCGAACAGTTTCGGCGAGTTGTTGCCGTCACCGAGCGCGATCATCCCGCGATAGCCCGCCTGCCGGAGCTGCTTGATCAGCAATCCGCCATCGGCGTAGTAGGCGGTCCAGAACACCGCGTCCGGCTTTGCGGTCTTGATCCGCGTCACCAGCGCGGAAAAATCCTGCTCGCCCTTGTTGACCACCTCGTGCGCGACGACCTTGCCGCCCGCCTTGGTCCAGGCCGCACGCGTCAGGTTGGAGAGATCGGCGGAATAGGCGTCGCCCTCGTCCACCACGGCGAGGGTCTTGATCTTCTTGCTCTGGAACAGCTTCACCGCGGTCGTGACCTGGTCGTAGCCGGTGCTGTTGATCATGAACGCGTTGCCGGGATTGGCACCGATCAGCTTGGTGCTGTTGGCGGCGGCAATGATGAAGGGGATGCCGGCATCACCGAAAATCTTCAGCGTCGGCAGCGTCGCCCCGGAACAATAACCGCCGACCACGCCGGTGACGTTCTCGGAGACCAGCTTGCTCGCGGCGTTCACCGCCTGCTGCGGGTCGCAGGCGGCGTCTTGCACGCTGATCGTGATCTTCTGCCCGAGCACGCCGCCCTTCGCATTGATCTGGCTCGCGGCCAGACGGATCGCGTTGGCCATGTCGATGCCATAGGTCGCCTCGCTGCCCGAAGTCGCCGTCAGCACCCCGACCGTGAGATCGGCGGCCCGCGATGCGGAAGCGCCGAGCAGGATGCCGGCCACGGCGGCGCAGGCGGCCAGCAGGCGGCGTCGTGTGGACATGCGTCTCTCTCCCGGGGTTGACTGACGCGGAGCCTAGCCCATCGCCGCCCATCGTCAATTCGCCGCGATGGTCGTGGCTCACGAACGCGTGACGCTAAGCCAGGTGCGGATGCTTGACGCACGAACCGGCGGCGTGAAAGATTTTCCATCACCGAGGAAAAGATTTCACCGATGGGCGGTGCGGCCGGAATGCGGGGCAAGATCCCCGATCCCGACGACGACATGGGGTTGGCAACCCGCGCCGCGTGGCTCTACCACGCGGGCGGGCTGACCCAGTCGGAGGTCGCGACCCGGCTCAAGATCGCCAACGTCAAGGCGCACCGGCTGATCGCGCGCGCCACCCGTGCCGGGCTGGTGCGCGTGTTCGTCGATGGCCCGATCGGCGGCTGCATCGCGCTGGAGGAACGGCTCGCGTCGCGCTTCGGCCTGCGCCTGTGCCGGGTCGTGCCCGGCATCGATCCGGCGCCGCGCGGCAGCGCCTTGCCGCTCGCCGCCCTCGGTCCGGCGGCGGCGCACTTCCTGCATGGCGTGCTGGAGCGCGGCGAGCATTCGATCATCGGCATGGGCCACGGCCGCACGCTCGCCGCCGCGATCGACCATCTGCCGCGCATCGCGACCCCCGAGGTGCGCTTTGTTTCGCTGCTCGGCGGCCTGCCGCGCTGGATGAGCAGCAACCCGTTCGAGGTGATCCATCGGCTGGCGGAGAAGACCGGCGCCGAGGCGTGGCTGGTGCCGGTGCCGTTCTTCGCCAACACCGCCGCCGATCGCGCCGTGCTGCTGCGACAGCGCGGCATCGCCGAGGCGCTGGAACTCGCGGCCCGCGCGACACTCTGCATGGCGGGCGTGGGCGAGGTGGTGGGCGAGGCGCTGCTGATCGCCGCCGGCATGGTCTCGGCCGAGGAGGCGGCGTCGGTCCACGCCGCCGGTGCCGTGGGCGAACTGCTCGGGCACTATTTCGACGCCGATGGCGCGCTGGTCGCGACGCCCCTGCACGAGCGGGTGGTGGCGCTGCCGCCGGCCTCCTGGCGCGGCCGCGACGTGGTCGCGGTTGCCGGCGGCCCGAGCAAGCCGGCGGCGATCCGCGCCGTGCTGAACAGCAGGCTGGTCAACGGCCTGATCACCGACGAGCCAACCGCGCGGCGGCTCGTCGGCCCCGAGCCGGCCCGCGCATCCAAGGAGAGGGAACCGACATGCACGAGAAAGCCAAAGACCTCTGCGACGCCTTTGCGGCACACCGGATCGGCCGCCGCGAGCTGACCCGGCGCCTCGCCGCCCTCGGCTTCGCCGCCGCCGGCGCCGACATGCTGGTGAACGCGGCGCAGAGCCGCGCACTCGCCGCCGGCTTCGACTGGAAGGCGCACCAGGGCACCAGCCTCAAGCTGCTGCTCAACAAGCACCCTTATGCCGACGCGATGATCGCCGATCTACCCGCGCTCGAGAGCCTGACCGGCATCAAGGTGACGTACGACATCTTTCCCGAGGACGTGTATTTCGACAAGGTGACGGCGGCTCTGTCATCGCGCTCGACACAGTACGACGCAATGATGACCGGCGCCTACCAGACCTGGCAGTACGGCCCGGCCGGCTGGCTCGTGGACATGAACGACTATCTCAAGAATCCCGCCAAGACCGCACCCAACTACAACTGGGACGACATGCTGCCCAATTTGCGCGCGTCCGATTCGTGGTCCGGCCGCGCCGGCGACGCGCTGGGCGGGCCCGGGGCGAAGCAATGGGCGCTGCCGATGGGCTTCGAGATCTACAGCATCTCCTACAACCGTCCGATCTTCGACAAGCTCAAGCTGACGCCACCCAAGAACATGAGCGAGCTGATGCAGACGGCGGCCAAGATCACCAAGGACGCGGGCGGCCCGTACGGCATCGGCGTGCGCGGCAGCCGCTCCTGGGCCACCATCCATCCGGGTTTCCTCTCGGGCCTCACCAACTATGGCGGCCGCGACTTCACGGTGGCGGGCGGCAAGCTGCACTCGGCGGTGAACTCCAAGGAGAGCCTGGCCTGGCACGAATTGTTCGTGAAGATGGTGCAGGAGAGCGGGCCGAAGAACTGGGCGACCTACACCTGGTACGAGGTCGGCAACGATCTCGGCGCCGGGGCGTCGGGGATGATCTATGACGCCGACATCCTTGGCTATTTCATGAACGGGCCTTCGACGAAGGAGCACGGGCACATCGCCTACGCGCCGATCGCGCCGAACCCAGCAGATGAGCCATCCCACCTCGAACGTCTGGATCTGGTCGCTCGCGATGTCGAACTTCTCGCAGAAGAAGGACGCGACCTGGAACTTCCTGCAATGGGCCACCGGCACCGATCACTGCCTGTTCGGCGCCCGCAAGAAGGATCTGGTCAACCCGGTGCGGCAGAGCGTCTGGAACGATGCCGAATTCCAGCAGCGCATCTCCAAGAGCTATCCGGGCTACATGGAGCAGTACAAGGCGACGTCACCCGACGCAAAAATCTATTTCACGCCGCAGCCGCTGTTCTTCAACGTCACCACCGACTGGGCGGCGGCGTTGCAGCGCATGGTCGCCAAGCAGGTGCCGGTGAAGGAGGGGCTGGACCAGCTCGCCGACGCGACCAACCGGCAGATGCGCCAGGCCGGGCTGGCGTGAGCGGGCGTACGCTTCATTCATGACCGTTGCCACCTCGTCATGGCCGGGCTTGTCCCGGCCATCCACGACTTGCCGGCGGCGCATGAAGTCGTGGATGCCCGGCCTTCGCCGGGCATGACGGTGGAGACCTGGATGAGTCGAGATTAAGGTCGGAGGCACGATGTCCGACATCACGCATCGCGACGCCATCCCCGCCCGCGCTACCGCGCGGCCGCTGCTGCCGCGCGTGCTGCCCTATCTGCTCAGCCTGCCGGCGCTGCTGATCTGCATCGGCATCCTGATCCCGTTCGCCACCTCGATCTGGTACAGCCTGCAGCGCTACAATCTCGCGATGCCGTACCTGCGCGGCTTCATCGGCATCGGCAATTTCCGCGACCTGTTCACCGATCCGGCGTTCTGGAACACGGTGCGCGTCTCGATGATCTACACCGCGGCCACCGTCGGCGTGGAGCTGGTGCTGGGCCTCGGCATCGCGCTGCTGCTGCGCGAGCGCACGCGCCTCAACAACTTCATCTCGATCGCGCTCTTGATGCCGCTGATGACGGCGCCGGCGATCGCGGCGCTGATGTGGAAGCTGATGACCAACCCCAGCTTCGGCGTGCTGAGCTGGATCGTCGCCCTGTTCGGCGCCACCAACTTCAAGTGGGCGTCCGATCCGTCGAGTGCGATGTTCACCGTCGTTCTGGTCGATACCTGGGTCTATACGCCGTTCATGATGATCCTGCTGCTCGCGGGCCTGCGCAGCCTGCCGCCGCAGCCGTTCGAGGCGGCGCGGCTGGACGGCGTGGCGCCGGCCTTCGTGTTCTTCCGCATCACCTTGCCGATGCTGATGCCCTACATCGTCACCGCCGTGCTGTTCCGGCTGCTCGACAGCATCCAGCAATTCGACATCATCTACGCGATGACACAAGGGGGGCCCGGCGACAGCCTGCTGGTATTTCAGGTGCGCGCCTATCTCGAGTTCTTCCAGTACACCAATGTCGGCCGCTCGGCCGCGATCCTGATCGTGCTGTGGGCGATCACCTTCGCGCTGTCGCAGGTGTTCGTGAAGCAGTGGCTCAAGCTGCGGCAGAGGGCGCACGGACATGCCTGACGCAGTGGCACGCGGTCTGCGGGGCCTGATCCTCGCGCTGGTGGTCGTCTTTTTCCTGTTCCCGATCTTCTGGATCGTGGTGATGAGCTTCGAGACCAACGAGCAGATCCTGCATCTGCCGCCGGTCGTGGCCTTCTCGACGGTGCAGAACTACACCGCCCTGCTGTCGGGCACGCTGCACACGACGGCGGGCGCGCTCGACATCACCTTCATGCACAATCTCTGGAACTCGCTGCTGCTCTCGGTCTGCTCGGTGGCGCTGGCACTCGTGCTCGGCGTGCCGGCCGCCTATGCCTTCGCACGGTTCCGCTTCCGCGGCGGCGAGGACATCGCCTTCACCCTGCTCTCGGTCCGCTTCGCGCCGCCGCTGCTGGTGCTCCTGCCGCTCTCGCTCTACTTCCAGGACCTTGGCCTCGCCAACACCTATATCGGCCTCGTCTGGGTCTATCAGCTCATCTGCCTGCCGCTGATCCTGTGGATCGTGCGCGGCTATTTCGAGGATGCCAGCCCCGACATCGAATACGCCTATCGCGTCGATGGCCATTCCTGGTGGCGGGCGTTCCGCAAGATCGCGGTGCCGCTCGCCGGCCCCGGGATCGCGGCAGCCGGACTGCTCAGCTTCATCTTCGCGTGGAACAATTTTGTTTTCGCCCTGATCCTGGCGTCGGCCGACAAGCAGCCGGTGACGGTGGGCGCACTCGCCTTCGTCACCGCCTCGGGCATCCAGTACGGCATCATCGCCGCCGCGATCGTGCTTTCCATCGTGCCGACCCTCGCGCTCGCACTCTATGCGCAGCGCTGGCTGGTCGAGGGCCTCAGCCTCGGCGCGGTGAAGGGATGAGCCTGCACACCTCCGGCGGCCTCGCCATCCGCGACCTGCGCGCCGCGTTCGGCAAGCAGGTGGTGCTGGACGGCGTTTCGCTCGCGGTCGAGCCGGGCGAGACGCTGGTGCTGTTCGGCCCCTCCGGCGCGGGCAAGACGGTGCTGCTGCGCGCGATCGCGGGCGTCGAGCCGGCGGCGACGGGGCAGGTGATGGTGGGCGGGCGCGACGTCTCGGCGCTGGGGCCGGAGGCGCGCAACGTCGGCATCGCGTTCCAGAATTTTGCGCTCTATCCGCACATGCCGGCGCGCGAGAACATCGCCAGCCCGCTGCGTGCGCGCAGGCTCGCGGAGGCCGAGATCGCCGCGCGTGTCGATCGCATCGCGGACCTGCTGCGCATCAGGCACGTGCTCGACCATGCGCCGCGCGCGCTCTCCAACGGGCAGAAGCAGCGCACGGCCCTCGCGCGAGCGCTGGTGGGCGAGCCGCGCGTGCTGCTGCTCGATGACCCGTTGCGCAATGTCGATGCCAAGCTGCGCTACGAGATGCGGATGGAGCTGCCGCGGCTGCTGCGCCGCGCCGGGGCGGCGACGATCTATGTCAGCCAGGACTACCGCGAGGCGATGGCGCTCGGCGACCGCATCGCGGTGCTGATCGACGGCCGCATCGTGCAGGAGGACGCGCCGGAGGGCGTGTATGATGCGCCGGCCTCGATCGCGGTCGCGCGGCTGTTCGGCGATCCGCCGGTGAACCTGCTGCCGTGCCATCCGAGTGCGGCACCGGGCGGCGTGCGCGTGCAGGCGGCCGGCTTCGATTTGCTTCTCGATGTCGCGCGCGAGGCGGCGGGGCGCGAGTGCCGGCTCGGTCTGCGGCCGGAAGATCTTGCGGTCGGCACCGAGCCGCGCCCCGGTGCGGCGCGGGCGGAACTGATCGCGGTGACGCCGCTGCACGAGCGGCTGGTGCTGCTGCTGCGCACGCCCGCGGGCGAGGAACTGCTGGCCAGCACCACGGGGGCCGCGCCGCCGGCGGGCAGCGCGGTGTTCATGGCGCCGGATGCGGCGCGCGCGCTGCTGTACGACGCCGATAGCGGGCGCCGGATCGCGCGGGCGACGGCCGCGGCCGTTCCGGTGCCCGCATGAGCCTGCACCTCGCTGCGGTCAGCAAGACCTATGGCGGCCGGCACGGCGGCGTGCGCGCCGTGCAGTCGCTCGATCTGGATGTGCCGAGCGGCGAGATCGTGGCCCTGCTCGGCTCCTCCGGGTGCGGCAAGACCTCGACGCTGCGCATGATCGCGGGGTTCGAGAGCGTGACCGAGGGGGCCATCACGCTCGCCGGGCGGCGGATCGACGGACTGGCACCCGCCAGGCGCAACGTCGCGATGGCGTTCGAGGGCTACGCGCTCTATCCGCCGCTGAGCGTCGAGCAGAATATCGGCTTCGGCCTGCGCGGTCCGAAAGTGGGGGCCCGCGTGCGCGAAATCGCCGAGTTGCTGGAGATCGAGCCGATCCTCAAGCGCCGCCCGGCGGGCCTTTCCGGCGGGCAGCAGCAGCGCGCGAGCCTCGCCCGCGCGCTTGCCCGCGATGCCGACCTCCATTTGCTCGACGAGCCGATGGGCCAGCTCGAGCCGCAGTTGCGCGCGGTGCTGCGCGGGCGCGTCAAGGCGCTGATCAAGAGCCGTGGGCTGACCGCGGTGCTGGTCACGCACGACCAGACCGAAGCGAACGCGATGGCCGACCGCATCGCGGTGATGGAGGCGGGCGTGCTGCAGCAATACGGCACCGCCGCCGAGTTGCGCGGCCGGCCCGCCAATCTGTTCGTCGCGACCTTCCTCGGCGAGCCGCCGATGAACGCGCTGCCGGGCGTGGTCGAGCGCGCGGGCGTGCGTCTGCACGACGCCGCGGGCGCGCGGCTTGATCTGCCCGGTATCGCGCTGCCGCCTGCCGGCGCCGAAATTATTGTCGGCGTGCGTCCCCATCGCGTGTCGCTCGGCACCGGCCCGTGGCGCGGCACGATCATCTCCAATCACTGGCTCGGCGATCAGGCGCACGTGGCGCTGGAACTTGGCGGGCAGGTCATGGTCGCGGTTGCAAACCAGCGGATCGCCGCCCTCACCGGCACCGAGATCGCGATCACGGTCGCACCCGATGCCGTGCATCTGTTCGACGCCGCCTCCGGCCGTGCGCTGCTGCATGGCGGGATGCCGGCATGAGCGAGGTGCTGCTGCTGGCGCTCGATTCCGGCACCTCGATCGTCAAGGCGGTCGCGTTCACCGCGTCCGGCCGCGCGGTCGCCAGCGCATCGCGTCCGAACCGCTTCACCGCCGGCCCGGGCGGCGCGGTCGAGCAGGACATGGCGCGCACCTGGGACGATGCGGCCGACGTGCTCGCGGAACTCGCGGCGCGGCTGCCGGCGGGCGAGATCGCGGCCTTGTCGGTCACGGCGCAAGGCGACGGCACCTGGCTCCTCGATGCCGATGGCGCGCCGGTCGCACCTGCCTGGCTGTGGCTGGACGCGCGCGCGGGTGCCTTGGTCGAACAGTTGCGCGAGAGCGGCGCCGCACGCGCGGCCTTTGCCTGCACCGGCACCGGATTGGCCGCGTGCCAGCAATCCGCGCAATTGCTGTGGCTCGCGCGCGAGCGGCCGGCGCTGCTGCGGCGTGCGGCGACGGCGATGCACTGCAAGGATTTTCTCTACTTCAAGCTGACCGGCGAGCGCGCGACCGATCCGTCCGAGGCGTGCTTCACTTTTGGCGACTATCGCAGCCGCGCCTATCACCCCATGGTGCTGGCGGCACTCGGGCTCGCGGAATGGCGGCACCTGCTGCCGCCGATCGTGGACGGTGCGCAGCAGGCACATCGGCTCGCGCCCGCCGCCGCCGCGCGCACCGGCCTGCCCGCCGGGCCTGCCGGTCGTGCTCGGCTATGTCGATCAGATCTGCACGGCACTCGGCGCCGGCATCTATGGCAGTGGCGAGGATGTCGGCATTTCCGTCGTCGGCAGCACGGGGATGCATTCGCGCCTGGTTTCCGATCCCGACCGCGTGACGCCCAACCCGGCGATGACCGGCTACTGCATGGCGTTCCCCGTGCCGGGCCATGTCATGCAGGCGCAGACCAACATGGCGGCGACGCTCAACATCGACTGGCTGCTCGGGCGCGTTTGCGAGGGCGCGGCGCTCGCTGCTCCCGAAGCGCGGCCCGACCGCGACGCCGCGTTGCGCGCGCTCGATGCGGCGGCCGGCGGCGCGCGGCCGGGGGCGGCGCTGTATCATCCCTTCATCTCCTCTTCCGGCGAGCGCGGCCCGTTCACCGACCCCTATGCGCGGGCGGCGCTGCTCGGGCTGGATCAGGATGTGACGCTCGCCGATCTCGCGCGCGGCATCTATGAAGGGCTCGCCTTCGCCGCGCGCGACTGCTACGCGGCGATGGGCGATGTGCCGCGCGAAGTGTGCCTCACCGGCGGCGCTGCGCGCTCCGCCGCGATGCCCCGCATTCTCGCCGCCGTCCTCGATCGGCCGGTCCGTGGGACCGCGCAGCAGGAAGCCGGGGCGGCGGGCGCGGCAATGATTGCTGCCGTCTCTATCGGCATCTTTCCGGATATGGCCGCCTGCGCTGCGCAATGGGTGGGGCCGGCGGGCGGGCCAGCGACGCTGCCCGACGCCGCTCTCGCCCGCACCTACGATGCGCTGTTCCCGATTTATCGCGACGCGTATCTCGCCATGCCGGGATTGTGGCGCCGCCTGCACGCGGCGCGGGAGGGCATCGATGCCGCATCCCGCTGAGCCACGTGAGGTCGCGATCATCGGCGACAACTTCATGCTGCCCGAACGCTTCGAGCGCGCGATCCGCGACGCCTGCGGCGCGCGCGTCGCGATCCGCAGCATGACCCTGCCCTGGCCCGACGCGCCGATGGAGCACGGCTACGCGCACCCGGCATGAGCGGATTGAAGGAGTACCAGGGCGACCCGGATGAGATCGTGCGCTTCACGGATGGCGCCCAAATCCTGGTCACGCAACTGGCACCGATTTCGGCGGCGATGCTGGAACGGCTGCCCGGCTTGCGCATGATCGCGGTCTCACGCGGCGGCCCTGTCAACATCGATATGGCGGCCGCGCGCGCGCGCGGCTTGCGCGTCTGCAACGCGCCGGGCCGCAACGCGAGTGCCGTCGCCGAGTTCACGATCGGTGCGATCCTGTCGCAGACGCGGCTGATCACGCTCGGCCATGACGCCTTGCGCGCGGGCGCGTGGCGCGGCGACCTCTACCGCGCCGACCGCACCGGCCGCGAGCTTTCGGAACTCACCGTCGCGGTGATCGGCTACGGCCATATCGGCACCCGCGTCGTGCGCCTGCTGAAACCGTTCGGCTGCCGCATCCTGGTCTGCGATCCCTATGTGCCGCTCTCGGCGGCCGACCGTGACGACGGGGTGACGCAAGTCAGTCTCGAACACGCACTCGCCGAGGCGGACGTGGTGAGCCTGCACGCGCGGGTGACGCCGGAGACGACCGGCTTCATCGGCGCCGCCCAACTCGCCGCGATGAAGCCGGGCGCGATCCTGGTCAACACCGCGCGCGGCCCGCTGCTCGATTACGAGGCGCTGACCGCGGCACTGGAGCGCCGCCATCTCGGCGGTGCGATGCTGGAGACGTTCGGCATCGAGCCGGTGCCGCCCGACTGGAAGCTGCTGCACCTGCCCAATGTCACGCTGACGCCGCACATCGCCGGCGCCTCGGTGCACACCGTCAGCGTCGCCGCCGGCGCGGCGGCGGAGGAGGTGCGGCGCTATCTCGCCGGCGAGCCGCCGCTGAACCCGTGCTGAAGGAGTGACCATGAACGAGAAGGAGCTGCGTCGCGCGCTGGTGGAGGCGTGCCGGGCGATGAACGCACTGGGCATCAACCAGGGCACGTCGGGCAATATCAGCGTGCGCCACGGCGGGACGATGCTGATCTCGCCCTCGGCCGTACCCTATGACACGATGGCGCCCGAGATGGTCTGCGCAATGCCGATCGAGGGCGAATACGGAAGCTGGAAGGGCAAGCTTCGCCCTTCCACGGAATGGCGCTTCCATCTCGACATCATGCGCAGCCGGCCGGACGTGGGCGCCGTGGTCCACAGCCACCCGACCTACTGCACGACCCTCGCGATCGCGCGCAAGGAAATCCCGGCCTGCCACTACATGATGGCGGCGTTCGGCGGCAGCAATGTGCGCTGCGCGCCTTATGCCCGGTATGGAACCGAGGCGCTCTCGAACAACGCGCTGCGCGCGCTGGAGGATCGCCGCGCCTGCCTGCTCGCCAATCACGGCATGATCGTCTGCGGGCCGAGCCTGTCCAAAGCGATGTGGCTCGCGGTGGAGCTGGAGACGATCGCGCGGCAATACTACCACAGCCTGCTGATCGGCGGCCCGGTGCTGCTGAGCGATGCCGAAATCGCCGAGACCGCCGCCGGGTTCGCGAGCTATGGCGTGCAGGACGAGCCGGCGAAGGAGCACGCCGTCGCAGAATGAGCGACATGCTCGATCTGCTGGTGATCGGCGGCGGGGTCAACGGCGCGGGCATCGCGCGCGATGCCGCCGGGCGTGGGCTGTCGGTGCTGCTGTGCGAGAAGGGCGATCTCGGCGAGGGCACGTCGTCGCGCTCGGGCAAGCTGATCCATGGCGGCCTGCGCTATCTCGAATACTACGAGTTCCGCCTGGTGCGCGAAGCGCTGATCGAGCGCGAGGTGCTGCTGCGCATCGCCCCGCACATCGTCTGGCCGATGCGCTTCGTGCTGCCGCACAGCGCCGAGCAGCGCCCGGCCTGGCTGATCCGGCTCGGCCTCCTGCTCTACGACCATCTCGGCGGTCGGAAGAAGCTGCCGGGCACGCGAAAGCTCGATCTGCGCCGCGCGCCAGAGGGCGCGCCGATCCGCCAGGAGTACCGCACCGCGTTCGAGTATTCCGATTGCTGGGTCGAGGATTCCCGGCTCGTCGTGCTCAACGCGCTCGACGCAGCCGAGCGCGGCGCCGAGGTGCTGGTGCGCACCGAGGCGATCTCGGCGCGCCGCGAAGGCGGGGCGTGGCACGTCGTGCTGCGCGGCGCGGACGGGGCGGAGCGCACGGCGCAGGCGCGCGCCCTCGTCAATGCCGGCGGGCCCTGGGTGGAGCGCGTGATCCGCACCGTCGCCGGCGCCAGCACGTCGCGGAGCGTGCGGCTGGTGAAGGGCAGCCACATCATCGTCCGCAAGTTCTGGGACGGCGCGCACGCCTATCTGTTCCAGAACGACGACAGGCGCGTGATCTTCGTCAATCCCTATTGCGGTGATCTGTGCCTGATCGGCACCACCGATATCCCCTACGAGGGCCGCCCGGAGGACGTCGCCGCCGACCCGAGCGAGCGCGAATACCTGCTGCGCGTGGTCAACCGCTACATGCGCCGCCAACTGACCGAGGCCGACATCCTGCACGACTATTCCGGCGTCCGCCCGCTGCATGACGACGCCTCGGCCAACCCTTCGGCGGTGACGCGCGACTATGCGTTCGACGTCGAGGGCGGGCCGGACCGGGCGCCGCTGCTTTCGGTGTTCGGCGGCAAGATCACCACCTACCGCAAGCTCGCCGAGCACGCGCTCGACAAGCTCAAGCCCACCTTTCCGCAGATGCGCGCCGCCTGGACCGCGACCGCGCCGCTGCCGGGCGGCGACATGCCGGGTGCCGATTTCGACGCCTATCTGGGCCGCTTGCAAGCGCGGTTCGCGTGGCTGCCGCCGGCTCTCGCGCACCACTACGCGCGCCTCTACGGCACCCGTGCCGAGGCGCTGCTGGAGGGGGCGCGCAGTCTCGCCGATCTGGGCCAGCATTTCGGCGGCCAACTCTACGCGCGCGAGGCCGATTTCCTGCGCCGCACCGAATGGGCGCGAACGCCCGAGGACATTCTCGAGCGCCGCACCAAGCACTATTTGCACCTGAGCCGCGCGGAACGCGACGCGTTCGCGGAATGGATGCTCGCCCCGGCATGAGCTGCGGGATTCATCGGCGAGGTATGTTGTCTAACGTGCCATCCGAGCATCTGTCAAGCATAATAACGGCAGCGATGGCCAGAAAGTTGGGGATAATGTTTCACGTGAAACAATTATCGGTTCGCGATGTTTGTCCGGCGGCACGGCGCCGCCGGCAGCTCATGCGCGGTGAGCTGAGTGCCGCCGACCATGAGGAGTGGGCACGCTGACAGCCGGTCCGGGCCGCCTACGCCCCGGGGCCGTTGGCGTTGGTCGGCGCCGGGGAGACGATCTGCGCGCCCGCCCGTGCGCTCGATCTGGAACACGGCGAGGCCGCGCCGCACCTGCCCGTTTGGCAGCAGGGCGAAGAAGCCATCGACGCCGCCGAAGCCGTCCGGCTGGGTCAGCACCGCGCCGGTCAGCGGTCCTTGCGCGCCGAGCACGCGGCCGAGGCTCGCCGCGTCGAAGGCGAGATCGGCGAGCGGCGGCGGGGTGGCGCCGTATTTGGCGACGTAGCGCTGCACGAAGCCGGCGCGGGACGCGGGGTCGGGCGCGGCGTACCACGCCCCGGCAAGCGCGCCGAGCTGCGTCGCCTGCCCGGCCCACAGGCCGGGGCCGAGCACGCGCACCTGCGGCGGTGCGACGCCGATCTTCGCCAGCGTCGCCCCCAGTTGCTGGGCGCGGGCGCCGGTCGCATCGACCAGCAGCGCGTCGAACGGCAGCGGCGCCGGCGCGGCAGCGGGGGCGGGGGCGGGCGGCGGCGCCGCCGCGGTCCCGGCATCGGGCGCGGCGGGCGGGCTAGCCGGCTGCGGGGGGGTGTAGCCGGAGAGGGTCTCGACCGTGGCATCGAGGTCGGAGAAGTCGGCGGCGACGGTGCGGATCGTGGGCTGGGGCAGGCCGGCCTGGCGGGTGGCTTCGGCCAGCGCGCGACCCATCGCGTCGCCCAGCGGCTCGCGGCCGAGCACGGCGGCGAAGCGGCTGCGGTTTTCCGCGGTCGCGGCCGCCACCAGCCGGCGCACCTGCTGCACCGGCGTGATCCCGAGCGTCCAGACGCCGGGCTCAGCCCGCGAGGCATCGCTCGTGAAGGCCAGCATCGGCACGCCGGCGGTGCGCGCCTCGGGGGCCGCGGCTGCCGTCTCCGGCGCGGTCAGCGGGCCGAGGATGAGCGCATCGCCGTTGTTCAGCGCCGCCTGCACGGCGAGCGTCGCCCCCTCCGGCGTGCCGCCGGTATCGCGCGGGTCGAGCTGCACCGGCTGGCCGCCGGACGGTCCCATCGCCATCGCCAGCTCGGCCGCGCGCAGCATCGCCTGGCCGAGACGTCCGCCCGGGCCGGTGAGCGGCAGCAGCAGGGCGATCCGCGTGCCGACCGGCTTCGGGGGTCCTGCGTTGGCCGGCGGCGCGGCTCCGGCGTAGGGTTGGCCGCCCGGATAGGGCGCGGCGGTGCAGCCCGCCAGCGCGGCCAGAGCGGCCAGGAGCCCGAATGCCCGACGACGCATGCGCCCTCTCCTCCATCCCCGAAACGGCCCCGCTGCAGCGACGCCCCCCGTACATACCCGACGGGCTTGTGATAGTTTCGACGCCGATCGGCAACCTCGACGACATGACCCGCCGTGGTCTCGCCGCCATCCGCGCCGCCGACCTCGTGCTGTGCGAGGATACCCGCGTCACCGCCCGCCTGCTCGCGGCGTTCGGCATCACCGCCTCCACCGCGGCGCTGCACGAGCACAACGAGGCGGCGCGCGTGGACCGCGTGCTGGCGCTGCTGCGCGCCGGGCGGCGGGTGGCGCTGGTCTCGGATGCCGGCACGCCGCTGGTCTCCGACCCCGGCTACCGGCTGGTGCGCGCCGCGATTGCCGAGGGGCTGCCGGTCGGCGCGGTGCCGGGACCGAATGCGGCGGTGGCGGCGCTGGTGCTCTCCGGCCTGCCGCCGCACCCGTTCCTGTTCCTGGGTTTCGCTCCGCCGCGGGAGGGCGCGCGGCGGGCGCACTACGCGGCGCTGCGCGGGCTGGAGCGCGCCGGGCTCGCCGCCACCCTGATCTGGCACGAGGCGCCGCACCGGCTGGCCGAGGCGCTGGCCGATCTCGCGGACGTCTTCGGCGACCGCCCGGCCGCGGTCGCGCGGGAGCTGACCAAGCGCTTCGAGGAGGTGCGCCGCGGCGCCTTGCCGGCGCTCGCCTTGCACTATGCCGAGCACCGCGCACGCGGCGAGATCACGCTGCTGCTCGGCCCGGCGCCGGCGGAGGCGACCGGCGAGGACGAGCTGGACGCGCGCTTGCGCACCGCCCTGGCCGACCACAGCGTGCGCGAGGCGGCGGCGTTGGTGGCGGCGGCGACCGGCGCGCCGCGCCGCACCGTCTATGCCCGGGCGCTCGCGATTAGCGGCGAGGGGAAGGGGGCGGAGTGAGGCGTGGCGATCGAGGTGATCGACGAGGGGGAGCAGAATTTCGTCCACATCGCCCGCACCTTCCTGGAACACGGCGAGGGACGCATCCGCATCCGCGGCGACCGCAACCGCATCGCGATCGCGCAGCCCGCACGCTGCGAGCGCCTGGTGGTCGAGATCGGCGGCGGCTCGGAGCTGCGGATCTGGCCCGACTGCCTGCTGGGCACGACCTATTTCCATCTGGAGCGGCAGGGCGTGCTGGAGATCGGCGCCGGCTGCGGCTTCAACGGCCGCATCCACATCTTCCTGCACGAGAAGGGCGCGGTGCGGATCGGGCGGCACTGCCTGTTCGGCGACGGGGTGGAGATCACGGTCAGCGACATGCACTCGATCGTCGATCTCGCAACCGGCCGGCGCGTCAACCCGCCCAAGGACGTGACGGTGGAGGACGGCGCCTGGGTGGGCGCGGACGCGGCGCTGCTGAAGGGGGCCCATGTCGGCGCCGGATCGGTGATCGGGATGCGCGCGGTGGTGACGGGCGCGATCCCGCCGCATTGCGTCGCGGCCGGGGTGCCGGCCCGCGTGCTCCGCCGCAATGTCCGCTGGACGCCCGAATTGCTGGCGTATTGATGGCTGTGTTTCCCTGGTCCGACCCCTCCCCCGGCCCCCTCCCGCAAGGGGAGGGGGAGCAGAAAGCCCCCTCCCCTTGCGGGAGGGGGTTGGGGGAGGGGTGGGTGCCGACCGCTGACGCGCGGCGTGCCGGCTGGCCTTGCCATCGCGGCAGCGGCACTCGCGATCGAGGCGGTGTTCGGCTATCCGCGCGCGATCGAGCGGGCGATCGGGCATCCGGTCATCTGGATCGGCGCCCTGATCGGCCGCCTGGACCGGCACCTGAACCGGGGCCGGCGCGCACAGGGCGCCGTCGCGCTCGCGCTGGTCCTGCTCGCCGCCGGCCTGCCCGCGCTTGCCGTGCAGGCGGTGCTGCTGCGCCTGCTGCCGCCCTGGCTCGCGATCGTCCTGCTGGCGCTGGTCGCGAGCAGCCTGCTCGCCAGCCGCAGCCTCGCCGCCCACGTGCGGGCGGTCGCCGGCGGCCTGGCGGCGGGGGGCCTGGCCGGCGGCCGTGCGGCGGTCGCCCACATCGTCGGGCGCGACCCCGTCGAGCCTCGATGCGGCCGGGGTCGCGCGGGCGGCGATCGAGAGCCTGGCGGAGAATTTTTCCGACGCGGTGGTGGCGCCGGCCTTCTGGTGCGCGCTGTTCGGGCTGCCGGGGATCGTGCTCTACAAGGCGGTCAACACCGCCGACAGCATGATCGGCCACCGCACGCCGCGGCACGCGGCGTTCGGCTGGGCGGCGGCGCGGCTCGACGATTGGCTGAACCTGCCGGCGTCGCGGCTGTCGGCGCTGCTGCTCGCCGGGGCCGCGCTGCTGCACCGCGCCGACCCGGCCGCGGCCTGGCGGGCGGCATTGCGGGACGCGCCGCGCCATCGTTCGCCCAATGCCGGCTGGCCGGAGGCGGCGATGGCAGGCGCGCTCGGCCTGCGGCTGGCCGGCCCGCGCGTCTATGACGGCGTGCGGGTTGAAGATGCCTGGATGGGCGACGGCACGCACGCGGCGACGGCCGCCGACATCGGCCGCGCGCTCCGCCTCTATCGCGCCGCTTGCGCGCTGCTGATCCTGCTCGCGGGCGCGGCGGTGCTCATCGTGCGAGGCTGAACAGCCGGGCGACGTCGAGATGCGCCTCCAGATGCGCCGCGAGCGCATCGAGCGTCGCCTCCACGATCGCGTCGTGATCGGGCACGGACGATGCCGCGCCGAGGCGGGCGAGCCAGGCGGCGCGCTGGCGGTCATCGGCAAAGAGGCCGTGGATGGTGCAGCCCGCGACCGTGCCGTCGGCCGACACGGCGCCCTCCGCGCGTCCGTCATCGAGGCGCAGCAGCGGGCGCTCGCGCATCCGGCCCGGTGGTGGTGCCGAAATGGATCTCGTAGCCGCGGAACGGCGCGCCCTCGGGCAGCAGGGTGCCGCGCGTCTCGGCCACGCGCTTGGCGCCGCCGAGCACGGTCGCGACGTCGAGCAGGCCCAGGCCCTCGGCGGCGCCGGGCGGCCCCTCGATCCCGTCGGGGTCGGCGATGCGGCGGCCAAGCATCTGGTAGCCGCCGCAGAGGCCCAGCACCCGCCCGCCGCGCCGGCGGTGCGCCAGCAGGTCGATGTCCCAGCCCTCGGCGCGGAGTGCCGCGAGATCGGCGATCGTGGCCTTCGAGCCGGGCAGGATCACCAGGTCGCAGACCGGCAACGCGGCGCCGCGCCGCACGAGGTGCGAGATCAATCGCCGGCTCGGCCGCGAGCGGGTCGAGATCGTCGAAATTGGCGATGCGCGGCAGCACCGGCACGACGATGCGCAGCGGCGCCCCCGGCCGGCGCACGCTCGGCGAGGTCCATCGTGTCCTCGGCCGGCAGGCGGTGGGCGTCGGCGAAATGCGGCACCAGCCCGAGCGCGGGCCAGAGGGTGCGGGCGGCGATCGTCGCCATGCCGTCGGCGAACAACGCGGCATCGCCGCGCATCCGGTTGACGATGAAGCCGCACACCAGCGCCGCATCGGCGGGATCGAGCACGGCGCTGGTGCCGACCAGGCTCGCGATCACGCCGCCGCGGTCGATGTCGCCGACCAGCACCACCGGCACATCGGCGGCGCGTGCAAAACCCATATTGGCGATGTCGCCGGCACGGAGGTTGGTCTCGGCGGCGCTGCCGGCACCCTCCACCAGCACGAGATCGGCGCCTTCGGAAACGACCGCAAAACTCTCCAGCACGCGCGGCAGCAGGGTGGGCTTCATCGCCTGGAAGTCGCGCGCGGCGGCGGTCGCGGCGACCCGGCCCTGCACGATGATCTGCGCCGTCCGCCTCGCTCTGCGGCTTGAGCAGCACCGGGTTCATGTGAACGCTCGGGGCCGCGCCGGCGGCGCGCGCCTGCAACGCCTGGGCGCGGCCGATCTCGCCGCCGTCGGCCGCGACTGCGGCGTTGTTCGACATGTTCTGCGGCTTGAACGGCCGCACGACAAGGCCGCGCCGCAGCGCCGCGCGCGCCAGCCCCGCGACCAGCAGCGACTTGCCGACGCTCGATCCGGTGCCTTGCGAGCATGATCGCGCGCGCGACGCTCAGAACTCGATGCCCTGCTGCGCGCGCACGCCGGCGGCGAAATGGTGCTTGACCGCCACCATCTCGGTGACGAGGTCGGCCATGTCGATCAGCGCGCGCGGCGCGTTACGGCCGGTCGCGACCACGTGCAGCGATGGCGGCCGGGCGGCGAGCGCCGCGCACACTTCCTCGACCGCGAGGTATTCATATCGCAATGCGATATTTATCTCATCGAGCACCAGCAACGCGAGACCGGGGCGGTGCAGCAGGTCGCAGGCGCGCGCCCAGGCCTGGCGGCAGGCGGCGATGTCGCGGTCGCGATCCTGCGTCTCCCAGGTGAAGCCCTCGCCCATCGTGTGCCATTCGAGCAGGTCGCCGAAGTGTTCGAGCGCACGGCGCTCGCCGGTGGACCAGGCGCCCTTGATGAACTGCACCACCGCCGCCGGCCGTTCGTGCCCGAGCGTGCGCAGCAGCAGCCCGAAGGCGGCGGTTGTCTTGCCTTTTCCCGGTCCGGTGTGGACCAGCAGCAACCCTTTTTCGATCGTCTTGCCGGCGACTTCGGCATCCTGCACCGCTTTTCTTTTCGCCATCTTGGCGCGATGCCGCGCCGCGTCGTCGGTCATGGCTTCAGCACCAGCGGCAGCCCGGCGGCGACGAACACCACGCGATCGGCGAGGGCTGCGATCCGCTGGTTGAGCAGCCCCGCCGCGTCGCGGAAACGCCGCGCGAGCGGATTGTCCGGCACGATGCCGAGGCCGACCTCGTTCGCGACCAGCACCGTCGGCGCTTCCCGGCGCCGCAGCACGGCTTCCAGCGCGTCCGTTTCGGCATCGATGTCAGCATCCGCCAGCATGAGGTTGCTGAGCCATAATGTGAGGCAATCCACCAGCGCCGGAGCGTCCGGCGTCTCCGCAAGCGCCGCCGGCAGCGCGCGCGGTGCCTCGATCGTGCGCCAATCATTTCCCCGCCGGGCGCGGTGCGCGGCGATGCGGGCACGCATCTCGGAATCCCCAGCCTCCGCGATGGCGAGGTAGAGCCACGGCGGAGCGTGCGCCATCACCAGCGCCTCGGCGTGGCGGCTCTTGCCCGAATGGGCGCCGCCGAGAACCAGGGCGAGCCTCACCGCCATGGTCGGCCTTCGCCGACCATGACGGTTGCTCCTCGTCCGAATGCGATTGCGCTCGGCATCACGACGGGACGCCGGATTCGGCCGGCGTGTAGGGCCGGATATTGGTCGGCGTGACGATCATCTCCGGGATCGACGTGCGCGGCGGCAGCAGCGCCACCAGCTTCATCGTCTGCGCCAGATCCTCGGGCTGGATGAACTGGTCGAGCACCGCTTGCGGATACTTCACCCGCCGGCGCTGCATGATCGGGGTGTTCACGTCGTCGGGGCAAAGGCAGCAGGCGCGGATGCCGAACTTCCACGCCTCCTGCGTCAGCGACAGGCTCATCCCGAGCATCCCGAACTTGGACGCGGAATAGGCGATCCCGGCGACCCCGCTGACGCGCTTCGCGGCGGTGGAGGCGACGTTGATGATCAGCCCGCTGCCCTGTGCGCGCATCGCGGGCATCACCGCCATCGCCATGTTGAAGGCGCCGGTCAGATTGACGGCCAGAACCTCGTCCCAGTCCTCGGACCGGATTTCGTCCAGTCGGCGGTTGGCGACGTTGATGCCGGCGTTGTTGACCAGGATATCGACGCGCCGGTGCGTCGCCAGCAGCCGCGCCGCAGCCGCATCCACTTCGGCGCGCCGCGAGACGTCGAGCGGCGTGACCTCGGCCTGCCCGCCCGCCGCCGCGATCGCGCCCGCCACCTCGTCCAGCATCGGGCGGCGGCGGCCGATCAGGGCCACGTGCGCGCCCTCGGCCGCGAACATCAGCGCCGCCGCGCGGCCGATCCCCGTGCCGGCGCCGGTGATCCACACCTGCTTGCCGTCGAACGCCGCCATCCGACCCTCCTCGCTATCCGCCGATCTTGCCATCCCGTCGGTCGGCCGCGATCCGCGCCGGATCGCGCCGTTCGGGCGGTCCCCAACCGCCGCCGCCGGCACTCTCCAGCACCACGCGATCGCCGGCATTCAGCACCGTCACCGCCTTCGATGGGATCACCTCCTCGGTGCCGTCGGCGCGCCGGATCACCGAGCGCGCGGTCGCACCATCGCCGCCGCCGTCGAAGCCGCGTGCCGGGCAATAGTGCCGCTCGCCGCGATGGGTGAAGGTGATCGGTCCTTCCAGCACCTCGTATTCGCGCACGCAGCCGAGACCGCCGCGAAAAGTGCCGGCGCCGCCGGAATCGCGGCGCAGCGCATAGCGGCGCATCCGCAGCGGGAATTCGGTCTCGATCGCCTCGATCGGCATGTTGGTGCTGTTCGACGCGTCGGTATCGATCACATCGACGCCGTCGGCATCGGCACTCGCGCCGTTGCCGGCGACGACGATCTCGCCCATGACATACGGCCGCCCGTCGGCGTGGCGGCCGCCGAAGGCGAGCAGGATCGCCTCGCTCCCGGCATCGGCCGGCACCCGATCGGGCATCACCTGGCGCACCGCGCCGAGGATCGCGGTCGTGATCCGCTTGATCGTGGAAGTGCGGCTGCACACCGGCGCCGGCTCGATCGGGTTGACGATGCTGCCGCGCGGCAGCACCAGCCGGATCGGCCGGAAGCAGCCGCCATTGGTCGGGATGGTGGGATCGGTAAGCACGCGGATCGCGAAGCAGGCCGCCGCCAGCGAGCCCGACGGCACGCAGTTGAACGGCCCGCGCACCTGCGCGCTCGATCCGGTAAGGTCGCAGATCATCGTGCCGTCCGCGATCGTCACCGCGACCTCGATGCGGATGCGCGTGTCGAGATCGAGCCCGTCATTGTCCATGAAATCGACGTAGCGATAGGTGCCGTCCGGGATCGTGCGCAGCGCCGCCCGGGTCAGCGTTTCGGAACGGTCGAGCAGATCGCAAAACATCGCGGCGAGGTGCTCGGCGCCGTACGTGGCGGCAAGTTCCGCGACGCGCCGCGCGCCCACCGAGCAGGCGGCGACCTGCGCGTGCAGATCGCCCTCCAGCGTCTCGGGGATGCGCACGTTCCGCCGCAGCATCGCGAGCAGCGTCGCATTGAAGGTGCCGGCGTCGCGGAACTTCAGCGGCGGGATGCGGATGCCTTCCTGGAAGATCTCGGTCGCGTTGGTCGGGATCGATCCCGGCGTCAGCCCGCCCACGTCCTGGTGGTGGGTCAGCGCCGCCGCCAATGCGATCGGCCGGCCGCGATAAAACACCGGCATCACGATCGCGATGTCGGGCAAATGCGTGCCGCCGAGATAGGGATCGTTCATCGTGTAGATGTCGCCCTCGACCATCCGCTCGGGCGGGAAGGCGTCGAGCAGCGCGCGCACGATCGGCACCAGCGTCGCGAGGTGGATCGGGATCGCTAAGGCCTGCGCCAGCGTCTCGCCGGAGAGCGCGAACAGGCTCGCCGAGGCGTCCATCCCCTCCTTGACGATCGGCGAATACGAGCTGCGCAGCAGCGTCGTCTCCATCTCGTTGGCGATGCCGTCGAGCTTGTTGCGCACGACTTCGACGGTGATCGGATCGAGGCCGCGCACGGCGGCGGCTGGCATGTCGTCCATGTCAGGGCTGCTTTCGGGTGAGAAGGAGGCTCAGGCCCGGCACCACGCGCGCCGTCCAGTCCGGCTCGATGACGGTGGTGGTGTCCGGCTGCTCGATGATCGCGGGGCCGGGCACGACGCTGCCCGGCCGCAGATCGGCGCGCTCGAAGATCGCGCAGGAGATGGCTTCGGCTGCGCCGCGGAACCGCGCCGGCCGATGGGCTTTGGGCACCGGCTGGCCGGCTGGCCCGTCCGCCGCCGGCTCTGCGGCGTCGCCATCCGCGGCGGGCACGCGATGGATGCTGCGCAGGCTGACGATGGTGGCCGGTGCGCTGGTCGCGTGGCCATAGACGCGCTCGTGCGCGGCGACGAAATCGCGGTACAGCCGGCCGGTCACATCGTCGCCGGCCAGCATCAGCGGCACTTCCAAAAAGTGCGACTGGCCGACATAGCCGACATCCGCCGCGTAGTTCACTTCAACCTGCTCGGGCGCCACGCCTTCCATCGCCATCAGCGCCCGCGCCTGGCGGTCGAGATCGCCCAGCGCGTCCGCGATCGCGCCGAGATCGGCCTCGTGCGTCAGGCAACGGAACGTCGCGGAAACCTCGTGCTCGATCGGGGCCGCGAGCAATCCCGCGGCCGACAGCACGCCCGGGTTGCGCGGCACCACCACGCGCGCGATCCCCAGCTCCTCGGCGAGTGCGATCGCATGGACCGGGCCGGCGCCGCCGAGGGCCACCAGCGCGAAGCGGCGCGGGTCGTAGCCCTGCCGGATCGAGACCAGCCGCATGCCTTCCGCCATGCCGGCGTTGACGACGCGGTGGACGCCGAGCGCCGCCGCTTCCACCGAAAGTCCGAGCGGGGCCGCGATGCGCTCGCCGATGACGCGCCGCGCCGCCTCCGGATCGAGCCGGAATGCGCCGCCCGCGAAATAGTCGGGGTTGAGATAGCCGAGCACGAGCGAGGCGTCGGTCACGGTCGCCTCGCCCCCGCCGTGTCCGTAGCAGGCAGGGCCGGGATCGGCGCCGGCCGATTGCGGCCCCACGCGCAGGCCGCCCGCCGCATCGGCGCGCGCGATGCTGCCGCCGCCGGCGCCGATCGCATGCACGCCCACCATCGGCACCCGCACCGGCCAGCGGCCGATCCGCCCCTCCGGCACGATCAGCGGCGCGCCCGCCGCGATCAGCGCGATGTCGGAGCTGGTGCCGCCGATGTCGATCGTGATCACGTCCGGCTCGCCGGCGCGCGCACCCTCCGCACGGCCGCCGATCACGCCCCCGGCGGGGCCGGAGAGGAACAGCCGCACCGGACGCTGGCGCGCGATCGTGCTCGCCGCGATGCCGCCGCGCGACTGCATCAGTTGCAGCGGCACGCTGATCCCGGCCTCGCGCAGCCGCGTCTCCAGCCGCTCCAGATAGCGGCCGACCACCGGCTTGATATAGGCATCGAACGCGGTGACGACGGTGCGCTCGTATTCGCGAAAGCCGGGATCGACCTCGCTCGACAGCGACACCGCGATCTGCGGCCAGTCGCGCGCGATCAGCGCAGCGCGCGCGCCGCTCGTGCGCGGGATTGAGGAAGGCGAACAGAAAACAGATCGCGATCGCCTCCACCCGGTCCGCCGCCAGCGCCGCGGCGGCGTCGCGCACCGAGGCCTCGTCGAGCGGCACCAGCACGCCGCCCTTGCGCATCGACGCGCTCGACGATTTCCTTGCGCCGCGCGCCCGGCGCCAGGAACACCGGCGTCGCCGGGCGCAGCTTCGCCGCGTACATCGGGTCGCGGACCTGGCGGCCGATCTCCAGCACGTCGCCGAAACCGGCGGTCGCGAGCAGGCCGATGCGGGCGCCGTTTTCCTCCAGCACCGCGTTGGTGCCGACCGTGGTGCCGTGGACGACGCGCGCGATCCGGCGCGGTGCGATGCCGCATTCGTCGATGATCCGGCGAATGCCGGCGATGATCGCCTCGCTCGGATCGGCGGGCGTGGAGGGAATCTTGAGCAGCCGCGCGGGCTCGCCGCGTTCGCGGGCCACGATGTCGGTGAAGGTGCCGCCGGTGTCGATGCCGATCTCGATCATCCCTTGTTATTCGCCGGGCAGGGGCGGTGCTATCGGCGCGGGGCATCGGGGCAGATCATCCGGTTTCGGAACGCAGAACCGCAGAGTGCAGCACGCTGCCCGTGCGTCCGCAAGCGGCCTCGCGATGGTCGGCCGAGCACCCACGTCTTGTGCCCCAGCCGGCGAAGGGGGTTGGCGCTGTTCGCGCTTCGGCGCTAGCATCCGATCGTCGCCCGCGACGATCGGGGAGAGGCTGATGCCGCACAGTGCCGCGCTCGACGCCCCTGCAGCCACCGAGGCAGAGCGTGCCGCCCTGATGCGCCGTGCCATCCTCGCCTGCGGCATCGGCCAGGTGTTCGAGATTTTCGACTTCGTGATCTACGGCTTCTTCGCGGTCGCGATCGGGCGCGCGTTCTTTCCCTCGAACAACCCGATCACCTCGCTGCTCGGCAGCTTCGCCACCTTCGCGGTCGGCTTCCTGATGCGTCCGGTCGGCGCGATGGTGATCGGCTATTACGGCGACAAGCACGGACGGCGGAAGGCGCTGGTCGTTACGGTCGGGCTGATGGCGTTCGCCACCGGCATCACCGGCCTGGTTCCCTCCTATTCGGTGATCGGCGTGTGGGGTGCCGTGATCCTTGTGGTCTGCCGGATGCTGCAGGGCTTCTCCACCGGCGGCGAGTGGGGCGGGGCGGCGACCTTCCTGGTCGAGCATGCGCCGGCCGGACGCCGCGGCCTGGTCGGCAGCTACCAGCAGATGGCGACGGCACTCGGCGCGATCTGTGCCACGCTCTCCGCCGCCGTCATCACCTCGGCAATGGCGCCCGCACATTTCTACGCCTGGGGCTGGCGCATCCCGTTCATCGTCGGCTTCGTGCTCGGCCCGATCGGCTACTACCTGCGCACCCGCGTCGCCGAGACCCCCGCCTTCGAGCGCGTGGTGGCCACGCGCGCGGTCACGCGGATGCCGCTGGTCGAATCCCTAACGCGGCACGGCCCGGTGTTTGCCGCCGCCTTCGGCCTCTCGATCATCGGCTGCGTGCTGAACTACACCTTTCTCGTCTTCCTGCCGAGCTTCGCGTCGCAGACGCTGCACATCAATCTCGGCTATGCGCTGTGGTCCACCACCTTCGCCGGCGTGATCTATCTCGTGCTCACGCCGATCGTCGGCGGCGCGTCCGACCGCACCGGGCGCAAGGTGATGCTGTTTTCGTGCGCGGCCCTCAGCTTCGTGCTCGCCTATCCGCTGTTCATGCTGCTGCGCGCCTATCCCTCGTTTTGGGGGCTGCTGCTCGTGCAGGCGATCGCGCAGGCGATCCTGACGCTCTACACCGGCGTCATCTCGACCATCCTCTCCGAGATGTTCCCGACCAACGTGCGCTACACGGCGCTCTCGGTCAGCTACGGCTTCGCGGTGACGATCTTCGGCGGCTTCGCGCCGCTGATCTCGACCGGGCTGGTGCATCTGACGGGCGATCCGATGTCGCCCGCCTTCTACGTGATGTTCGCGGGCCTGGTCAGCGGCATCGCCGTTCTGTTCGTGCGCGAGCGCGCGTTCGCCCCCGCCCTGGCTTGACCATATCTGGCTTGACCATATCTGGCTTGACCATTCTGGCTTGACCACGAAAGGACCGAAGGCCATGCGCATCGGCTGCCCGAGCGAGATCAAGAACAACGAATATCGCGTCGGGCTGACGCCTGCGGGGGCGCGCGAACTGGTCGCCCACGGCCATACGGTCGTCGTGCAGTCGGGCGCCGGGGCTGCGATCGGCTTTCCCGATACCGCGTATCGCAACTGCGGCGCCGAGATCGTCGGCGATGCCGCCGCGGTGTTCGCCGCCGCCGAGATGATCGTGAAGGTCAAGGAGCCGCAACGTTCCGAGATCGCGATGCTGCGGCCGCGCCAGGTGCTGTTCACCTATCTCCACCTGGCACCGGACCCGGAGCAGACGCAGGGGCTGCTCGCTTCCGGCTGCACCGCGATCGCCTACGAGACCGTGACCGATGCGGCCGGCCGGCTGCCGCTGCTGGCGCCGATGAGCGAGGTCGCCGGACGCATGAGCGTGCAGGTCGGCGCGCACTGCCTGGAACGCGCGCAGGGCGGCGCGGGGGTGCTGCTGGGCGGCGTGCCCGGCGTGCTGCCGGCGAAGGTGGTCGTGCTCGGCGGCGGCGTCTCCGGCACCAACGCGGCGCGCGGTGCTGCGGGGCTGGGCGCCGACGTGATCGTGCTCGACCGTTCGCTCACGCGCCTGACCGAGCTCGAGGAGCGGTTCGGCGATCGCTTCCGCACCGCCTTCGCGACCGCCGCGGCGGTGGAGCAGCACGTGCTGGCCGCGGACCTCGTGATCGGTGCGGTGCTGGTGCCGGGGGCGGCGGCGCCGAAGCTGGTGACGCGCGCGATGCTCGGCCACATGCAGCGCGGCAGCGTGCTGGTCGATATCAGCATCGACCAGGGCGGCTGCTTCGAGACCAGCCACCCGACCACGCACGAGGACCCGACCTTCGTGGTGGACGGCGTCGTGCATTACTGTGTGGCCAACATGCCGGGCGCGGTCGCGCGCACCAGCACGCTGGCGCTGACCAACGCGACGCTGCCCTACGTGCTGGTGCTGGCGGGCAAGGGCTGGGCGCGGGCGATGGCCGAGGATGCGCATTTGCGCGGCGGGCTCAATGTCCACGCGGGCACGGTGGCACACCCGGCGGTGGCCGCGGCCCTCGGGCTGCGCCACGTCCCGGCCGAGGAGGTGGTCCGATCAAGGCCGCGGCAACCCGTCCTGACGCCGGCCGGCGTCGCTACAGCGACACCCGCAGCCACGCCGCGATCTCGCCCACCACGCCGCGACGGAACGCCAGCACGCAGACCACGAAAATAACCCCCTGCGTCACCGTCACCCAGTTGCCGAACTGGGCCAGGTAGTTCTCCATCGCGATCACGATCAAAGCCCCCACGACGGGGCCGAAGATCGTGCCCATGCCGCCTAGCAGCGTCATCAGCACCACCTCGCCCGACATCGAGAAATGCACGTCGGTCAGCGTCGCGATGCCGAACACGATCGCCTTGGTGCCGCCCGCGATGCCGGCGATCGCGCAGGAGATCACGAAGGCGAGCAGCTTGTAGCGGTCGGTGAAATAGCCGAGCGAGACCGCGCGCGGCTCGTTCTCCCGGATCGCCTTCAGCACCTGCCCAAACGGCGAATGCACGGTGCGATGGATCAGCAAGAAGAAAATCACGAAGATCGCGGCCGTGACCCAGTACATCGTCATGTCGGCGGCGAGCGGCAGCACACCGAACAGCGTCCCGCGCGGCACTTGCTGGATGCCGTTCTCGCCGCGGGTGAACGGTGCCTGCACGCAGAAGAAATAGACGAGCTGCCCCAGGGCGAGCGTGATCATCGCGAACTGCAATCCCTGCCGCCGGATCGCGAGCGCGCCGAAGGCGCTGCCCAGCACCGCCCCCGCGAAGCCGCCGGCCAGGATCGCGATCGCCGGATCGAGGCCCCAGTACTTGGCGGTCCAGGCGGCGATGTAGCTGCCGATGCCGAAATACGCCGCATGGCCGAACGACAGCAGGCCGACATAGCCGATCAGCAGGTTGAACGCGCAGGCGAACAGCGCGAAGCACAGCACCTTCATCACGAAGATCGGGTAGAGGAAGCTCGGGGCCGCGACGATCAGCGCCAGCATCACGGCCAGTCCGATCGCCTCGGCGCGAGAGAAGCCGAACCGGCCGGTGCGCGCCGGGGCCGCGTGCGCGCCGATGGCGGCGGCCTCTGCCATCTCAGGCGAGGCGCCCGAACAGGCCGCTCGGCCGGATCAGCAGCACGATCACCATCACCAGGAACACGACCGTCGCGGACCCCTGCGGATAGAACACCTTGGTCAGCCCTTCCAGCACGCCGAGCGCGAAGCCGCTGACGATCGAGCCCAGGATCGAGCCCATGCCGCCGATCACGACCACCGCAAAGACGGTGATGATCAGGCTCGATCCCATGTCGGGGTTCACCGAATAGATCGGTGCCGCCAGCACGCCGGCGATCGCGGCGAGGGCGACGCCGGCGGCATAGGTGAGCGAGACCATGCGCGGCACATTGACGCCGAAGGCCTGCACCAGCGGCGCGTTCTCGGTCGCGGCGCGCAGCCGCGCCCCGATCGGCGTCTTCTCGATGATCGCCCAGGTCGTCGTGCAGAGCAGCAGCGATGCGACGACCACCCAGCCGCGGTAATTGGGCAGGAACATGAAGCCGAGATCGGTGCCGCCGGCGAGCAGCGCCGGCGCCTGGTAGGGCAGGCCGGAGGAGCCGTAGGCGTTGCTGAACAGCCCCACGATGATCAGCGCCAGTCCGAAGGTCAGCAGCAATCCATAGACCGGGTCCAGCCCGTAGAGCCGGCTGATGATCGTGCGCTCGAGCAGCAGGCCGAGCGCGCCCACGATCAGCGGCGCCAGCAGCAGCGCCCACCAGTAGCCGATGCCGAGATAGTGCAGCAGCATCCAGGCGGCGAAGGCGCCCACCATGAACATCGCACCGTGCGCGAAGTTGATGATGTTCAGCATCCCGAAGATCACCGCGAGCCCGAGCGAGAGCAGCGCATAGAACGCGCCGTTGATCAGGCCGAGCAGCACCTGCCCGAACAGCAGCGGCGCGGGGATCCCCAGGATGCTGATCATCCGCGGCGTCCGCTCATACACCGCCGACGAACCCACCGCTCGCCCCCTCCCCCGGCCCCCTCCCGCAAGGCGAGGGGGAGAGGCGCGCATAAGCCCCCTCGCCTTGCGGGAGGAGGCTGTGGGAGGGGGCGTCACGCCGTGGAGAAGGGTCACCACGAAGGGCTTTCCGAATTAGCTCTTCTGGTTCAGCTTGCACGCCGGGTCCGGCGGCTCGAACGCCTGGGCCGCGGGCGTGGTGCCGACCAGGTCGTAGTAGTCCCACGGCATCTTGCTCTCCGACGGCTTCTTGACCCGGAACAGGTAGCTGTCGGTGATGAACAGCCCGTCGGCGCGGATGTGGCGCTTGCCGAAGCACTCGTCGTCGGTCGGCATCTTCTTCATCTGCGCCACCACCGCCGCGCCATCGTGCTGCGCGCGCGCCGCGCCGATCGCGTTCGCCGCCTTGAGGTAGTGCAGCGTGCCGGCATAGTCGCCGGCCTCGGCTCATGTTCGGCATCAGCCGGTTGGGCATCTTCGGCTGGATCTTCTTGGCGAAGGCGCGGGTGCCGTCGTTCATGTTCCAGTAGAAGCTCTCGGTGAGATAGAGGCCCTGCGCCTGCTGCAATCCCACGCCATGCACGTCCTGGATGAACATCAGCAGCGCCGCCACCGTCATCTTGCGCGACAGGCCGAACTCGGCCGCCTGCTTGATGCAGTTCACCGTGTCGGCGCCGGCATTGGCGAGCCCCAGCACCTTGGCCCCGCTCGCCTGCGCCGAGAGCAGGAAGGAGGAGAAGTCGCTGGTGGCCGGGAACGGATAGGGCGAGGCGCCGAGCACCTTGCCGCCGGCGGCGGTGATGAACTTGCTCGTCACCGCCTGCAACTGCTGGCCGAATACGTAGTTGGCGGTGACGAAGTACCAGGTCTTGCCGCCCGTCTCCACGGTCTTGCCGCCGGTGGACTTGGCCAGCATGTAGATGTCATACGACCAGTGCAGCGTCACCGGCGTGCACTGGCTGCCGGTGAGATCGTCGGTCCCCGCCCCGGTGTTGAGATAGGCGACGTTCTTCTCGCGGCAGACGTTGTTCACCGCCAGCGCCACCGAGGAGGTGTTGACGCACGTCGATCAGGGTGACGCCGTCGCGGTCGATCCACTGCCGCGCGATGCCGGCGCCGATATCCGGCTTGTTCTGGTGGTCGGCGGTGACGACCTCGACATTGAAGCCCTTCGGCCCGAAATCCTGGATCGCCTGCTTCACGCAGGCGACCGAGCCGAGCCCCTGGATGTCCTTGTACGGCCCGGACTGGTCGTTGAGCACGCCGATCTTGAGCGTCGGCGTGCCGGCCGCGCGGGCGCGCAGCACCGGCAGGGTGGTGGCGGCGGCGGCAGTGCCGAGCAGGCCGCGTCGGGTGATGGTCATGGGCGTGTCCTCCGTTGCTGTGTCAGACGCCGAGATAGGTGTGCAGCTTATCCATGTTCGCGCCAAGCGCGTCGTTGGCGATCATATCGACGACGCGGCCGTGCTCGATGACGTAGTGGCGGTCGGCGACGGTCGCGGCGAAGCGGAAGTTCTGCTCGACCAGCAGCACGGTGAAGCCGCGCGCCTTGATCTCGCGCACCATGCGGCCGATCTGCTGCACGATCACCGGCGCCAGCCCCTCGGTGGGTTCGTCCAGCAGCAGCAGCTTCGCACCCGGTGCGCAGGATGCGCGCGATCGCCAGCATCTGCTGCTCGCCGCCGGAGAGCTTCGTGCCCTGGCTCGCGGCGCGTTCCTTCAGGTTCGGGAACAGCGCGTGGATGGTCGGCAGGTCGAGGCCGCCCGGCGCGATCACCGGCGGCAGCATCAAATTCTCGGTCACGTTCAGGGATGCGAAGATGCCGCGCTCCTCGGGGCAGAGGGCGATGCCGGCGCGCGCGACCGCATCGGGGGGCCGGCGCACCATCTCGGCGCCGCGGAAGCGGATGCTGCCCTCGCGCCGCGGCGTCAGCCCCATGATCGACTTCATCGTCGTCGTCTTGCCGGCGCCGTTGCGCCCCAGCAGGGTGACGACTTCTCCTTCCCGCACCTCGAAATCCACACCGTGCAGCACGTGGCTCTCGCCGTACCAGGCATTGAGCGCACGCACCGCGAGCATGGCGGGTTCAGCCATCCTCCGACCCCAGATAGGCGGCGATGACCTCGGGGTTGCGCGAGACGCTCGCATAGTCGCCCTCGGCCAGCACCGAGCCGCGGGTCAGCACGGTGATCGTGTCGCACAGGCCCTCGACGACCGAGAGGTTGTGCTCGACCATCAGGATCGTCCGCCCCTCGCGCACCCGGCGGATCAGCGCCACGATGCGGTCCGACGTCCTCGTGCGCCATGCCCGCGGTCGGCTCGTCGAGCAGCAGCATCTGCGGCTCGAGCGCCAGCGTGGTCGCGATCTCCAGCGCCCGCTTGCGGCCGTACGGCAGCAGGGCGGCGGTGGTCTCGGCATAGCCGCCGAGGCCGACATCGTCGAGCAGCGCGCGGGCGCGTGCGTCGTAGCGCACCAGCACGCGTTCGGAGCGCCAGAAATCGTAGCTGCCGCCGCGCGCGCGCTGCAACGCGAGGCGCACGTTCTCCAGCGCCGTCAGATGCGGGAAGGTCGCGGAAATCTGGAAGCTGCGCACGAGACCGAGCCGCGCCACGGCGGCGGCCGACAAGCCGGTGATGTCGCGATCCCGGAAGCGGATGGTGCCGCTGGTCGGCCGCAGGAACTTGGTCAGCAGGTTGAAGCAGGTGGTCTTGCCGGCGCCGTTCGGCCCGATCAGCGCATGGATGGCGCCGGCCTGCACGCGCAGATCGACGGCGTTGACGGCGACGAAGCCGCGGAACTCGCGCGTGAGCGCCCTGGTTTCCAGGATGGTGTCGGGCACCCCCGGCCGTCTCCCGCCTTCTCGCCGGTCGTCGCCAGCGCCTTGTCAGTTGCACATGGCAGGGGTGCGCGCAAGATGACCCCGCGCGCCGGGAAGCGGTCCGCGACCTTCCTCAGAGGGCCGCGTGCACCGCCGCGTTCGCCGCGTCGAGCGCGAAGGCGAGCCGGTTGCAGGCGCGCCGCGCACTCACCGCGCGGAAATGCGCCTCCTCCGACCCCGCTGCGGCCGCGGCAAGCGCGCGCAGCGGGTCGAGCACCGGATACGGCGCCTGGCCCAGCGCCGGATCGTGGTCGAAGCGGTCGCCGCGCGTGTAGTCCATCGGCACCAGCGCCCGCGCGGCGCCGATCAGGGCCGCGTTGATCCTCTCCGCATCGTCGTCGTTTCGCAACGATTTCGCGCGCGCCTGCAATGCCGCAGCACGATCGCGCAGCGTCTCGGCGGCGGCGATCAGCGGTCCGAGGTCGAGGCGGCCGCGCAGCGCGCCGGCCAGGGAGGCGAATTCGCGGGCCAGGCAATCCGCCTGCGCCGCATAATCCAGCGGCAGCACGCGGTCGGTCAGCAGGCGCCAGATCGTGTGGACATAGATGCGCGTGTCGCGCACCAGCAGATCGGGGTCCATCTTGTCGAGCGTGTCGTCGGGCGTGTGCCACCACCAGCCGAAGCCCGCCCCCTTGCGCGACGTGCCGCCGAGAATCGCGCCCACCACGTTGTCGTCAGTGCCCACCGGCTGCTCGCCCATGCCCATGAACATCGCGGGGATGCCGATGCCCCAGAACGACTGGTCGCCGGCGCGGCTCATGCGGTGCCCCTCCAGCGTCTGCCCGCCCTGCTCGCGCACCGCCTCGGCGGCGAGCGCCCGCAGTTCCGCCGAGGACAGCGCATCCGCCAGCACCGTGTTGCCCTTCGCCCCCGTGCTGTCCACGTTGACGTGGGCGACGCACCGCCGCGCCAGCTCGGCCCAGTGCGTGTCGGCATACCAGGTCGATCCCGAATAGCGCCCGTGCGAGTGGCCCGACCAGAAGCAGAGGCGCAAGCCGCGGCGCCATTGCGCGCGCTCGGGTGCCATCAGCCGCGCGATCTCCAGCATGGTGGCGTTGGCGCCGCCATTGTCCATCACGCCGAAATACCAGGTGTCGTGGTGGCCGGAGAACATCACGAACGGCGGCTCGTCGCGCCGCCTCTGCCGGCATCAGTTCGGCGACCAGCAGCGGCGTGCGGCGCCAGCCGGTATCGACCTCGGCGTGGAGCGTCACCTCCACCGCCTCGCCGTCGCGCACGCGGCCCCGCAGCGCCTCGCCGTCCTGCTGGCGGACGCTGAGCACGACGGTGCGCGGCAGGCGCTCGCGCGTGATCTCGGTCGGGTTGCCCCATACCGGGGAGATGCACATCTCGTGCAGATGCCGGTGCGGGCTGATATGGATCTGCCCGATCGCGCCGGCCTCGGAGGCGCGCAGGCTCGCGGCCGGGTTGGCGATCGCCTCCAGCAGCACGATCTTGCCGCGCACGTCCGCCGCGGCGAAATCGGCGGCACTCCCGGCGCCGGCATAGACCAGCCGGCCGCGCACGCCGCCGGGCGGCGAGGGACGCGAGAAGGAATGGGTGATGCAGTCCGGCGCGCCCGCGTCGGTCTCCAGCCGCGCGCGGCCCGGCAGGCTGATATAGGCGTCGTGCTCCAGCAGCTCGGTGCGCCAGCCATAGCCGTCGAGGCAGGATTGCAGGTACAGAAAACTTTTGCGTTCCTCCGGCGTGCCGGACAGTTTCACGTGGCGCGCGAATTCTTGCAGGTGCGCCATCATGGCATCCGCACGCACCGCGCCGCACAGCCGCTCGATCATCGGATCAGTCATCGTCCACTCCATGTCCGCGGCGAGGCACCAGAACGGTGCGCTCGAAGGTGATGACCACCGTCCCGTCCGCGCGGCGTCCGGTGGTGCGGACGGTGACGATGCCCTGCGTCGGGCGTGTTTTCGAGTCCCGCTTGGCCAGCACTTCCGACTCCGCATAGAGCGTGTCGCCCGCGAACACCGGCGCCGGCAGCCGGATGTCGGTCCAGCCGAGATTGGCGATCGCGCGCTGGCTCACGTCGGCGACACTCATGCCGGCGACGATCGACAGCGTCAGGCACGAGTTCACCAGCGGCCGGCCGAACTCCGAGCGGGCGGCATAGGCGGCGTCGAAATGCAGCGGGTGCTGGTTCATCGTCAGCAGCGTGAACCAGGTGTTGTCGGTCTCGGTGATGGTGCGCCCCGGCCGGTGCTCATAGACGTCGCCGACGACGAAATCCTCGTAGGCGCGGCCGTAGCTCTCGCGATAGCGGTGCGGCGCGACCTCCCTTGCCTCCGCCACCATCGGCAATCCCTCCCGAGCGTCAGGATAAGACGCGAGCGTCTTTCGTCATTGCGAGGAGCGAAGCGACGAAGCAATCCAGAGCCGTGGTGCGCGCGAGGCCGCTGGATTGCTTCGCTTCGCTCGCAATGACGAATACGGATTTCTGGGCCAGGACACTAGGCGCGGCCACCGGGACGGGTCAAGGCGCGCACGTTGACGCGGCGGGCGCCGCGCCGCACCATCGTCCGATGCTGCACGAGGAACGGCGCGGCGCCACCGCGATCCTGACGCTCGACTTTCCCGAGCGGCGCAACGCGCTCGGGATGCCGATGCGCGAGCGCCTGGTCGCGGCGTTCGAGCGGCTGGAGGCGGATGCCGCGTTGCGCGCGATCGTGCTCACCGGCGCCGGCGGGACGTTCAGCGCCGGCGGCGACATCGCGGAGATGAACGCGGCCGACCTCGCCGCCGGCCGCGAGCGGTTCCGCACCACGCATCGGCTCGTGCGGCTGATGGTGAAATCCGCCAAGCCGATCATCGCCGCGGTCGAGGGGTACGCCGTCGGCGCCGGCCTGTCGCTCGCACTCTGCTGCGATACCATCATCGCGGCCGCCGACGCGCGCTTCGCATCCAGCTTCGGCCGCGTCGGCCTGATCGCCGATCTCGGCCTGCTGCACACGCTGCCCGCGCGCGTGGGCGAGGGCCGCGCGCGGCAGATGTTCCTCTACGGCGAGACCATGGCCGCGCCGGACGCCGAGCGCATCGGGCTGATCGACCGCATGGTGCCGAAGGGTGCCGCGCTGGAGGCCGCCCTCGCGCGGGCGGCCGCCTTCGAGGCCGCGGCGCCGCTGCCGGTCGCGCTGACCAAATCCGCTCTGGCGCAGGGCCTCGATGCGGCGCTCGACTGGGAGCGCGAGGTGCAATCCTGCCTGTTCCTCTCCGCCGATCACGCCGAAGGCAAGGCCGCGTTCCTCGCCAAGCGCGCGCCGCGCTTCACGGGGCGCTAAGCGTGGGCGTTGAGCGTGCCGGAGCTGCCCGCCTGAGCACCAGCCTCGCCCTGCCGCGCCGCGACCGCATCGACCTGCTCGCCGGCACGCTGCTCACCGTGCTCTGCCTGATGTGGGGCGTGCAGCAGGTCGCGATCAAGGTCGCGATCGCGGGCGGGCTGCCGCCGGTGCTGCAAGCGGCGCTGCGCTCGGCGATGGCGGCGGTGCTGGTCTGCATCTGGGAGGCGGCGCGGGGCCAGCTCCGGCCGCTGCTCGCGCGCGACGGCGCGTTCGGGCTCGGCGTGATCGCCGGCGTGCTGTTCGGCGCCGAGTTCGTCGCGATGTTTGCCGGCCTCGCGCGCACCAGCGCCGAGCGCGCGGTGATCGTGCTCTACAGCGCGCCGTTCTTCGTCGCGGCCGGCGCCCACCTGCTGATCCGCGGCGAGCGGATGCGCGCGCGGCAATGGCTCGGCATGGTGCTCGCGTTCGCGGGTGTCGCCGCCGTGGAGAGCGACGCGGCGCGGGTGGGCGCGGGCGCGCTCGCCGGCGACATGCTGGTGCTGCTCGCGGCGATGCTGTGGGGGGCGACGAGCGTGCTGATCAAGGCGACCCGTCTCGCGCGGCTCTCGGCCGCGAAGATCGTGCTCTATCAGCTCATCGTCTCGGTGCCGGTGCTGCTCGCCTGCTCGGCGCTGGCGGGCGAGAGCTGGGGGCTGGCGGGCGTGCGGCCGATCGCGTGGGCGGCGCTCGCCTATCAGGGCGCGGGGGTGGCCTGCGTGAGCTACCTCGTGTGGTTCTGGCTGATGGCGCGCTATCCGGTCTCGCGCATCTCCGCCTTCACCTTTCTGACGCCGGTGTTCGGGGTGCTGGCGGCGGCCCTGCTGCTCGGCGAGGCGGTGACGCCGATGATCGTGCTGGCCCTGCTCGGCGTCGCCGCCGGGCTGCGGCTGATCAACGCGCGGCCGATCGAGGATTGAGTGCGGCGGGTCCTCGTGGATGGTCAATTCCGAGCCAACTTGCCAGGAGCGGCCTGCATGTTTCGGCCATGGGCCTTGGCTGCATGGGATTGAACTATCACCGGGGCTCGCGCCGGTTCGAAATCGAGATGATCGCGCTGCTCCTCCGGCGGTCGAGCGCGGCGTCAGCTTCTTCGACACGGCCGAGGCCTACGGCCCCTTCACCAACGAAGAGCCTGGTCGGCGAGGCGCTCGAACCATCTTGAAGAGGCAGGTCGTCATCGCCACGAAGTTCGGCCACGATCTTGGTGGCCTTGGATCGTCCAACGGACTCGACAGCCGACATGAACGCATTCGCCAGGTCTCCGAGGTCTCGCTGAAGCGTATGCGGGTTGATACTCATCGACCTGTTTTAGAGGCACCGGGTTGATCCCTGCGTGCCGATCGAGGATGTAGGCGGGCGCGGTGAAGGATCTGATCGCGGTAGGTAAGGTCAGGCACTTCGCCCTTGCCGAGCCCGGCGTTCATGACCATCTGGCGCGCGCACGTGGTGCAACCGATCACGGCGATGGAGAACGAATTCTTCCTCTGGTGGAAATCGACCAGAAGTCGCCGTTCTGTCGGCTTGCTAGGAATTTAGGAATTGGCTTTGTGTTTTACAGCTCGCTCGGCCGGGGTTTCCTCACCGGCAGCATCGGTCACGTCTAAGCTTCAAGGCGAAGTGTTGGGATCATCCTCAATTTCCACTGCTCCAGTGCCGCGCGCTGTTTTCCTCGCCGCCGAGGAGTTCGGTGCCGGGCCCGTCGGCAATCTCAGCGAACACCCTCAGCGCCTCCGCTGCGTACTCGCAGAGTGTGCCTCGTCGTCATGCATCAGTCAGTTCCTTCCGGCGCTACTTCAACCGTCAAAATGATCGCCGCGCTCATGTCTGTCCAACACCGGCATAGTGTCCGCTTCGCTGAAGCTGCTGCTGCATCTTCTCGAGAAAAAGCGCGATCTCCGGCTTCACAGGTCGATGCCATCGGCTCGAAGTCTTCTATCGGTGGGGATAAGTCGATGCGTTCGACGCCTGGCACTATGCCCCGTTCGCGGGAATTAGGCTCGCCACACATTCCACGAACCGGGTCGCCGTCTGGATTGCATCCTTGGCGCTTTCGGGAGACACGCGCGAACCGGGGTCGGTTCCGTAATCGGCAATGGCCTTGAGGTTGTAGGCGCGGGGAAGAAACGCCCGCAGGTCCACGTCGAAGCGCGGGTCGTCTTTCACCAGCCGCGCAAACTCTCGCTGTCCGCCGGAATGTCGTTTGATCGCCTTGTTTGTGCTCTCGAAGATCAAGGCTTGCGCCGCGTGCAGCCCCGCGAGATACGCCGCGCGGCCCGCTTCATCCGGCCAGTGGTGGGCATCGAACAGGTCTTGCGACTTCGCAAGGAATTCGCGCGACTTCTCCAAAAATGCGGCACTCTGCGGTTTCAAAAGTCGACGCCCTCCGCGCGGATTTCGTGCATCAGCGGCGTGGCGTCATCATAGGAACCGGCGCGATAGGGCATCGCGTGGATGAACTGCCCTTCGTTATAGAGAATGTCGGTGGCGAGATCGGCAAGCCGGTTCATCTCCATCGCCCGGTCGGCCATATCCCGCAAAAACACCGCAACATCGTAGTCGGAATCCGGCTTCGCATCGTCTCGCGCGCGGGAGCCGAACAGCACCACGCGCTCAAGCCGCTCGCCGTATATTTCACTTACGGCGGCTCTGAAGCGCGTCAGGACAGGATCATTAGGGGGTCCCTGCGTCATGGCGGTCACGGTGCGAGCGCCGCCTCGGCCGTGACCGTCGCGCTGACCGGCATCGCCTCGGCCACCGCGTTCGGCGCCGGCATCGCCGCCGCCATCAGCGCGCGCGGCATCGGGGTGGGCGCGCTCGACGGATTGAGATCGACCGACCGGAACTCCTCGAAGCGCAGGCCCAGCAGCTTCGCCGCTGCCTCCGCGCGGCCGCGAAGCGCCCCGAGCGCCTGGCGCCGGGCTTCGTCGCTGGCGCGTCGCGAGGCGGCGGGGGAAACCTGCCAACCCAGACTCTGCACCGCCAGCCCCTGCGCCTGCAGCCGCCCGACCAGCGCCAGCGTGGCACTGCCGTCGGCACTGTGCAGCGTCAGCGCCTGGCTCGCCTGCCACACCGGCGCCGGCTGGGCCGTATGCGGCGGCTCGCGCACCTGCCAGACGGAATAGCGGCCGGTCGCGACGGTCACGCCCGCCGTCCCCCGCGCCGTCGCCAGCGCCGCCGTGATCGCGGTGTTCACCCGCGCCTGGGCGTCCTGCGGCGTCGCGGCACTCGCCTCCGCCGCGAGGTCGGCGGCCAGCTCGTCCGGCTGCACCATCACGGTCGCGGTCTCGGCCAGCCGCAGCAGCGTCTCCGCCCGCGCCGCACCGCCGCTCGCCAGCAGCGCGAGCGCCGCCGCCGCGCCCAGCCTAACGGGAGACGTGCGGCGCCGTGACCGCACCGCCCTGGGCGTTGGCGGCGGTGTGCGGATCGGCCTGGTCACCATAGGTCAGGCTCTGCGTGGGGCCGCCGCTGAACGGCGTCGCGTTCACCGGCCCGGCGGCATCGGCCTGCGGCCCCGCCCCGGGCACGCGCTGCGACGGCAGCACCTTCGGCCCGCCGATCGCGGGCACCGGGGCCGGCTGCAACGGGCCGGTCTGCGCCAGCGCCGGCACCGCGGCCGAAGCCACCAGCATCAGCGAGAGAAGGAACGTGCGCATGGAATACCTCCGCCCCCGCAACGTCCCCCGCCCATCCCGGGTTGCCGCCCATCCGCCGCATCCTCATGCCGTCACGGCCGCGATCATGGCCCGATCCAGGCAGGCCCGTCGAGCCGGCGACCAGTGCGATCCGGCCCGGTTCATCCGCCCCCCTCCTCACGCCGTCACGGCCGCGATCATCGCCCGATCGACGTCGGCCCGCCGGGCCGGCGACCAGCGCGGCCGGCGGTCCTTGTCGATCACCACCGCGCGCACCCCCTCGGCGAAATCCGGCCGGCGGATCGCGTGCCACATCAGGCGGCGGTCGGCATCGAGGCACTCCGAAACCGAGCGGTGGGCGCCGGCGCGCAGGATCGCATCGGTCCACAGCACCGCCGCCGGCGCCGCGGCCTCGATCGCCCGCTCCGCCTCGCGCGCCCATGCGCCGGGCGTGGCCGCCAGCCGCGCCACGATCTCCTCCACCCCGGGCTAGGCCAAAGCAGGCGTCGATCGCGGCCCGGTGCTCGGCCAGGGTGAAGGGCGGCAGCGGGGCCGCGAAGCCGGCCACGGCCGCGACCCCGTCGGCCGCCAGCGCCGCCGCCAGCGCCGGCAGCGACGCCCGCGGCACGAAATGCGTCGCCAGCCCCAGATGCACGGCATCGGCGCCGCGCACCCTGGCCCCCGTCAGCCCCATCCAGAAGCCGAGCGCCCCCGGCAGCCGCGGCAGCAGGAAGCTCGCGCCGACATCGGGGAACAGGCCGATCGCCGCCTCCGGCATGGCGAACACGGCGGCCTCGGTCGCGACCCGCACCGCGCCATGCACCGAGACGCCGATGCCGCCGCCCATGCAGACCCCGTCGATCAGGGACACGATCGGCTTGGGATAGGTCGCAACCGCGAGATCGAGCGCGTATTCGGCGGCGAAGAAATCGTCCACCGCCGCCACGTCGCCGGCATCGAGCTGCGCACGCAGGGCGCGAATGTCGCCGCCCGCACAGAACGCGCGCCCGCCCGCCCCGGAGATCACGACGGCGTGGATTTCGGGGATGCCGCGCCATGCTTCCAGCGCGTCGTGCAGCACGCCGACCATGCCGCGGTCGATCGCGTTCAGCGCGTCGGCGCGGTCGATCAGCAGCCGGCCGATCCGGCCCTCGCGCCAGGCTCGCACGCCCATCGCCGCCTCATACAAGAACAAGGCCAGGGGCTTTGCCCCTGGACCCCATCAAAGGCATAGCCTTTGAAATCCATTCAAGGGGTCTGGGGCCGCCGGCCCCAGCGGGGTCGAGGGGCGGAGCCCCTCGCCTTACGACCGGCCGAACAACCGCGACGCCAGCGCCCCGAGCGCCCGGCCGACCGCCCGGTTGCGTCCCGCCGCCCGCGCCATCGCCCCCACCAGCGCCGCCATCGACAGGCTCCGCCGCAGTTGCGCGACCGACTGCCGTCGCAGCGCCAGCGCCTCCGCCTCGATCGGGTCGGGCGGCGAGCGCATCGCCAGCAGGCCCAGGATCAGCGTGATCACCACGTCGATCACGACCAGCACGACGCTGCGCAGGATCGGGTGCAGGGAGTGGGCGAGCGCGAACCACACCAGGATGTGCAGCCAGGCGAGGGCGGCGAGGGCGAACACGCCGGCGACCGCGCCGAAGGCGGCGCGGATCACCAGGCGCCGGACGATCCGCTTGATCCGGAGCCGCTCCGCCTCGGCGGCGACGCGGGCGAGGCGGAGCGACCGCATCGGCTAGGAGCTGATGCGGCCGATCAGGAACCCCACGCCGACCGCGATCAGGATCGCGATCAGCGGCTGCTCCTTCACCCGGTCGGAGATCATCTCGGCCTGCTCGCTCGCGAAGTCGGTGGCCTGGCGCGCGGTCTGCTCCACCCGGCCGGCCGCGTCCGCGACCGCGGGCGTGATGCGGTCGGCCATCAGGCTCTCGACCTGCTTGCGAAGCTGCGCGATCTGGGCCTTGGCGTCGTGCGCCGTGTCCTGGAAGCTGTCGGTTGCAGCCATCGGTCCGGTCTCCTCGGTTGGAAATCCCAGCGGCACAACGTAGCACCCTTCCGCGCGGTTGCTGACGGGGAACGATGTTTCGATGGCGATGACCCCTCTGGTGCGCTTCGCGGGCGTGTCCAAGTCCTTCGACGGCCGCAACGAGGTGGTCCGCGACCTCTCGCTCGACGTGGCCGCGGGCGAGTTCCTGACCCTGCTCGGCCCCTCCGGCTCGGGCAAGACGACCACGCTGATGATGCTCGCCGGCTTCGAGACCCCGAGTGCCGGGGAGATCCTGCTGGCCGGCGAGAGCCTGGCCGGCATTCCGGCGCATCGCCGCGGCATCGGCGTGGTGTTCCAGAGCTATGCGCTGTTTCCGCACATGACGGTCGCCGAGAACGTCGCCTTCCCCCTGGTCGCGCGCCGGGTTGCGCGGGCGGCGCGGCGCGAGCGGGTGGAGCGGGCGCTGGCGATGGTGCGGCTGCCCGGCCTCGGCGCCCGCACCCCGGCGCAGCTTTCCGGCGGGCAGCAGCAGCGGGTGGCGCTGGCGCGCGCGCTGGTGTTCGGGCCGAAGCTCGTTTTGCTCGACGAGCCGCTGGGGGCGCTCGACCGCGAGCTGCGCGAGGAGATGCAGGCCGAATTGCGCCGCCTCCATGCGGCGCTGGACGTGACGCTGATCCACGTCACCCACGACCAGGCCGAGGCGCTCGCGCTGTCGGACCGGGTCGCGGTGATGCAGGGCGGCCGGCTGCTGCAGGTGGCGCCGCCGCAGGCGCTCTATGATGCCCCCGCTTCGGCCTTCGTGGCCCGCTTCGTGGGGGAGAACAACCGCCTGCCGGGCCGGGTTTGCGGCCGCGACCCCGACGAGGACGACCTGGCGCTGATCCGCCTCGACGGCGGCCACGACGTGCCGGCGCGGCTCGCCGACGCGGCCCCCGGAGAGCCTTGCGTGCTGATGGTCCGGCCGGAGCGGATCGCGGTCGCGCGGGCTGCGGCGGCGGAGATGGGCGAGCACGCGCTGCCGGCGACGCTGATCGAGGCGGTGCATCTGGGCGATCACGTGCGGCTGCGTTTCGCGCTGGCGGGCGGCGCGGAGATGGTGGTCAAGCGGCCGGCAGCGGCGGGACTGGGCGGGCTGGCGCCCGGCGGGGCGGCGGCGCTGGCCTTCTCGCCGCACCACGCCTGGGCGTTCCGCCCGGAACCGGCGGCGCGGGATTGACGCCGCGTTGCCGCGGCCGTGCGGAGCGGACTATCGTGCCCGCGCAAGCCCGCCCAGACGCATGGCCGGCCGCGGCGCCAGCCGCGGACGCGATGCCGGATTGCCGGGGACGATGATGAGACTGCGCCTCCTCTGCGCCGCAGGCGCGCTCGTCGTCTCTCTCGCTGCCCCGGCGTGGGCCGCGGGGCTGGTGGCCGCGACCGCGCCCGGCGCCTGGGCCGACGCGCTGCGGGAAGTGGTGTTCGACCCGTTCACCAAAGCGAGCGGGATCGCGGTGCGCGCCGCTGCCTTCAACGGCGGCATCGGCATCCTGCGCACCCGGATCGAGAACGGCACCAATCCGTGGGATCTCGTCGCGGTGCCGGGCGACACGCTGGAGCTCGGCTGCGCCGAGGGGCTGTTCGCGCCGATCGACGCCAAGCGCCTGGGTGGCGCCGCGCGCTTCCAGAAGGGTGCGCTCAGCCGCTGCGGCGTCGGCTTCGTGCTCTCGGCGCTGGTGCTCTCGTGGGATCGCGACAAGTTCCAGGGCACGCCGAACTGGGCGGATTTCTGGGACGTGGCAAAATATCCCGGCAAGCGCGGATTGCGGCGCGGCGCGCGCACCAATCTCGAGATCGCGCTGATGGCGGACGGGGTGGCGCCGGGCGACGTCTATACGGTGTTGCGCACGCCCGAGGGGGTGGAGCGCGCGTTCCGCAAGCTCGACCAGCTCAAGCCCTACATCGTGTGGTGGCGCACGCCGGCGCAGGCGGCGCGCATCCTGGGCTCGGGCGAGGTGCTGATGACCAGCGCCTCCAACGGCGTGGTCGCGGCGGCCGACCGCACCGGCGGCCGCAATTTCGGCATCCAGTGGGCCGGCAGTCTCGATGAGGTGCTGAGCTGGGCGCTGCCCGCCGGGCGGCCTGATGCCGATGCCGCGTACCGGCTGATCGACTACGCGGTCGACCCGGCGCGCGAGCGGGCGCTGGCGGCGCTGGTGCCGTATGCCGGAATGACCAAGGGCGCGGGCGACGCGGCGGCCGCCGACGACCCGGCCACGCCCGCGCACCGCAATGCCGGGGTGATGATCGACGATGCGTTCTGGAGCGACAATCTGGACCGCCTGAGCCAACGGTTCGAGGCGTGGCTGGCGCATTGAGAGAGGAGCACCGTCATGGTCGGCCCCCGGGTCGGGCCGAAGGCCCGCCCGAGGACAGGCTCCGGCCGACCATCCACGACTGCGCGGCGCTGGATGATCGGACCTGATCGACCGTGCGCTGGAGGGCGAGGGCGTCATCATCACGCGGCACGGCGGGCCGGGTAGGCTGCGTCTGCACGGCCATTCTCCCTCTCCGCCCGCGCTTGCGGGGGGAGAGGGCCGGGACCCACCCAACCTCTCCCCCCGCAAGCGCGGGCGGAGAGGAGCAGTAGGCCTCGTTCCAACCATTCAGGGGATTGCCCTGGCTGCATCTGGACGCCCGGTTTTCGCGACCCCGCCCCGCGTGCTAACCCCGCCGTCATGGACACGCTCGACCTCGACCGCCTGCGCGCTACCCCGGTCGCCGCCGCACCCTTTCCGCACGTCGTCGTGCGCGACTTCGTGCCCCCCGACGCGCTGCGCGCCGTCGTGGCCGACCTGCCGCCGATGTCCCGCCGCGGCTCGTTCCCGATCGGCGCGCTGCGGCTCGGCCCGGCGGCGCGCGCGATGCTGGCCGCACTGCAAGGCCCCGCCTTCCGCGAGGCGATCGGAACGAAGTTCGGCCTCGACCTCGGCCGCGGCGCCGACGATGGCGACCCTGCGCGGCCGCTCCACCGAGCGCGACGGCCACATCCATTGCGACTCGGCCGCCAAGCGGGTGACGATCCTGCTCTACCTCAACCCGCAGACCGAGGCCTGGGCGCGGCAGGAGGGCTGCCTGCGGCTGCTGCGCGACCCCGCCGACATCGAGCGCTACGAGGTCGAGGTGCCGCCGGTGGATGGCACGCTGCTCGCTTTCCCGAACGGCCCCGGCACCTGGCACGGCCACAAGCGCTTCATCGGCCAGCGCTACGTCGTGCAGCTCAATTACATGACGAACGACGAGCGGGCGCGCACCGAGTTGCTGCGGCACCGGGTGAGCGCCGTGGTCAAGCGCCTGCTGCCCGCCGCCTGAGCCTCTTCCGCCGCGCCACACGCGGGCGCATCCTGCCGGCGGGAGGTGCATCGTGGACGGCAGCGGTCCCGAGGCGATCCGGCTCGACTACGTGCGCTCGGCGGACCAGTCGGCGCCGGCCCCGGTGCATCATCCGGTGATCGTGATCGGCGCCGGGCCGGTCGGTCTCGCCTGCGCGATCGACCTGGCGCAGCACGGCGTCGCCGTCGTGGTGCTCGACGAGGACGACACGGCTTGCCACCGGCTCGCGCGCGATCTGCTTTGCCAAGCGCACGCTGGAGATTTTCGACCGGCTCGGCTGCGGCGAGCGCATGGTCGAAAAGGGCGTGAGCTGGCAGGTGGGAAAGGTGTTTTTCCGCGACGCGCTCGCCTATCGCTTCGACCTGCTGCCGGAGGCGGGGCACCGCCGGCCCGCCTTCATCAACTTGCAGCAATACTATGTCGAGGCGTTCCTGCTGGAACGCGCGCAATCGCTGCCGGGGATCGACCTGCGCTGGCGCAACCGCGTCGAGCGGCGTGCGCGCGGCGGCCGAGGGTGTGGCACTCACCATCGAGACGCCGGACGGCGCCTATGACCTCACCTGCGACTATCTGATCGCCGCCGACGGCAGCCGCAGCGCGGTGCGCGCGCTGATGGGGCTGGAGACGCACGGCCGGACGTTCCACGACCGCTTCCTGATCGCCGACGTGCGCATGCACGCGCCGTTTCCGACCGAGCGCTGGTTCTGGTTCGACCCGCCCTTCCATCCCGGCCAGTCGGTGCTGCTGCACCGCCAGCCCGACGACGTGTGGCGGATCGATTTCCAGCTCGGCTGGGACGCCGATCCGGCGCTCGAGCGCCAGCCGGAGCGGGTGATCCCGCGCGTGCGCGCGCTGCTCGGCGCGGACGCCGGCTTCGAGCTGGTGTGGTGCAGCGTCTATACCTTCTCCTGCCAGCGGATGGAGCGGTTCCGGCACGGCCGCGTGCTGTTCGCGGGCGACGCGGCGCACGGCGTCTCGCCGTTCGGCGCGCGCGGGGCCAATGGCGGCGTGCAGGACGCCGAGAACCTGGCCTGGAAGCTCGCCTGGGTGCTGAAGGGACGCGCGCCCGACGCGCTGCTCGACAGCTACGGCGCCGAGCGCGAGGCGGCGGCGGACGAGAACATCCTGCAACTCCACGCGCAGCACCGATTTCATCACGCCGAAGAATGCGGCGAGCCGGGCGTTTCGCGACGCGACGCTGACGCTCGCGCGCGACTATCCGTTCGCGCGGCGGCTGGTGAACAGCGGGCGGCTGTCGGTGCCGGCGGTGCTTTCCGCATCGCCGCTGAACACGCCGGATGCGGACGCGTTCGCGGGCGGGCTGGTGCCGGGGGCGCCGTGCGCCGATGCGCCGATCCGCGTCGAGGGGCGCCAGGGCTGGCTGCTCGATGAAGTGGGCGACGTGTTCGTGGCGCTGGGCTTCGGCGGCGCGGCCCAGGCGGAGGCGATGGCGGGGCTGGGTGAACATCTGCGCGGTGCGGCCGGTCCTCGATCGTGCCGGCGGGATCGGCGGTGCCGCCGCGCGGCGACCTGAGGGTGATCGAGGATGCCGAGGGGCTGATCGCGCAGCGCTATGACGCGGCGCCGGCGCACGCTCTATCTGCTGCGGCCGGACCAGCACGTGGCGGCGCGGTTCCGCCGGATCGGCGTCGGCGCGGTACGCGCCGCGCTGCGCGCGTGCCACGGGAGGCGGGTGATGCTGAACACCGAACCGAACATCGCCGCGCCCGGATGATTTCTACGCCGCGCTGATCGAGATGCACCGTGGCCTCTCGCCGGAGCAGAGCGCGCTGGTCAATGCGCGGCTGATCCTGCTGCTCGCCAACCAGATCGGCGACGCGGCCGTGCTGCACGAGGCGATGGCAGCGGCGCGGAGCGTTCTTGACGAAAAGGGGTCTGGGGCCGGCGGCCCCAGCGGGGTCGAGGGGCAGCGCCCCTCGCCTTAGCAGGAGGAGACACGCATGTCAGGCTTCGCGAGCACCAACGATCTCGCCGACAAGACGATCAGCTTCGACGAGCTGGCGCCGGGCCTTTACGGCTATACCGCCGAGGGCGATCCCAATTCCGGCGTCGTGATCGGCGACTGCTTCGGTGCTGGTCGTGGATGCGCAGGCGACGCCCGCGATGGCGCGGGACGTGATCGCGCGCATCCGCACCGTGACCGACAAGCCGATCCGCCACGTCGTGCTGTCGCATTATCACGCGGTGCGCGTGCTGGGGGCGTCGGCGTATGAAGGCGCCGAGATCATCGCGTCCGACGTGACGCGCGCGCTGATCGAGGAGCGCGGGCAGCAGGACATGGACAGCGAGATCGGCCGCTTCCCGCGCCTGTTCCGCGGCCGCGATTCGATCCCCGGCCTGACCTGGCCCACGCTTATGTTCCACCAGCGGATGACGCTCTGGCTCGGCCGGCGCGAGGTGCAGATCATCCACATCGGCCGCAGCCACACCGCGGGCGACACGATCGTGTGGCTGCCGAAGGAGCGGGTGCTGTTCTCCGGCGATTGCGTGGAGTATGGCGCGACACCCTATTGCGGCGATGCGCATTTCGCCGACTGGCCGGGCACGCTGGCGGCGATTGCCGCACTCGGGCCGGAGCATCTGGTGCCGGGGCGCGGGCGCAGCCTGGTGGGGGCGGCGCAGGTGCGCGAAGGCATCGAGCAGACCGCTTCGTTCACCGCCGATCTGTTCGGGCGGGTGAAGCAGGGGGTGGCGAAGGGCCTCGATCTGAAGGCGATCTACGACGACGCGATGGCGTTCCTGCGCCCGAAATACGGGCACTGGGTGATCTTCGAGCACTGCATGCCGTTCGACGTGGCGCGCGCTTTCGACGAGGCGAAGGGCATCGACCACCCGCGCATCTGGACCGCCGAACGCGATCTGGAGATGTGGCGGGCGTTGCAGCAAGAAAGGTCGGGGCTCCGCCCCGAACCCCGTCAAGGGCATAGCCCTTGAAACCCGTTCGATTCAGAAATCTGCTTTCGGGCATCATCCTGCTCGGGAGCATCCCGGGCGCGCACGCCGACGAGCTGGTGCAGGTGGTGCCGCACCGCGCGCCGATAGTGGGCGTGGGGAGTGAAAACAGCATGCCGCCTTTGTTCGGCTATCTGGCGCGCCCGCCGGGTCGGGGCCGTTCCCCGCCATCGTCATTCTCCATGGGTGCTCCGGCTTCAGCGCGCATGAGACTATTGCCGCGGCACGATTAAGGTCGTGGGGCTATGTGGCGCTCGCGCTCGACAGCCTGGGCGACGCCAATATGTGCAGACGCAGCGGGGACTTTCCCGAAGCGTCCGATGCGTATGCGGGCTGCGCTATCTGACGGCGCAGAGTTCTGTCGAGCGGGACAAGGTGGCCGTGATGGGATACTCCATGGGCGCCATCGCTGTCCTGGATGCAATCGAGCGAGGACAGGTCGAACGAAGCCAGCCCGAGCATTTCCGCGCCGCTATAGCCTACTATCCCGCCTGCCGAGCCAGCACCGGCGACCTGACTGCACCGACCCTGATCCTGATCGGCGAACGCGACGATTGGACACCGGCCAAAGCCTGCCAAGAGATGGCAGCGCACGAGGACGACATCGGGATCACGCGCGAGCAGGGCGACGGCGCGCCGATATCGCTGGCCGTCTATCCCGATGCGACGCACGCCTTCAACGTACCCGCCCCGGCGCGGCATTATCTCGGGCACTTCATGCAATACGACGCCGCCGCCGCGAAGACCGCCGAAACACGGGTGCGCACGTTTCTCCACGATACGCTGGATGTTCCTTCAGCGGTCGCGCCGAAGTAGGTGACCGCCATTCTCCCTCTCCGCCCGCGCTTGCGGGGGGTAGAGGGCCGGGAGAGGTGGGTCTATCGACTTGGCTCGACGCATCGATTTTGGCCGCATCACCCACCTCACCCAGCCTCTGCCCCCCGCAAGCGCGGGCGGAGAGGAGCAGTTGGCTGCCGCTGAGACGCCCCAACCGCCCGATCATTCGAGCGCGGTGCCGTCCTTGCGCGTGAAGCGATACCGCCCGTCCGACCCGAGGCGGCAGTGCATGTCGATGTCCGGGTAGCCGACCTCATCATCCGGAGGTCCGGTCGCCGACGACGAGCAACAGGACATCGGCACTGGAACGGTTCAGAAACCGGTGCCCGTTGCGGTCGCCCGCGGGGAATCCGGCGCATCTGCCGGCGCGCAACACCTCCTCGCCCGCATCCGTCTCCAGCACGACCTCGCCCGCGAGCACATAGACGAACTCGTCCTGCCGCGAATGCCAGTGGCGGCCGACGACTGGCCCCCCGGCACGATGCGCGTGAGGTTGACACCGAAATTCGCAAGCCCGGCATGATCGCCCAGCCGCCGGTTCCAGCGCCGCTGGTTCTCGGCCCGATAAGGCTCCGGGTAGCTGGTGGCGTTGCTCTCGGGCAGATCAAGCGGGTCGAACCCTTTGGACATGCTCATCGCTCCTCATCACCCTAAACCGCAAGCGTCACGCACACCGGCACGTGGTCGGACGCCTGCGGCCAGTCGCGCGCGTCCTTCAGCACCGTCTGCGCGCGCAGAGCCGGTGCCAGGTCGGGCGTCACCCAGACATGATCCAGCCGCCGCCCGCGGTCCGAGGCGCGCCAGTCCCGGTTGCGGTACGACCACCACGTGTAGAGCTTCTCGGCCTCCGGCACGAAGTGGCGCACCGCATCGACGAAGCCGGTGCGCTGCCACGCCGCGAGTGCGGCGACCTCCACCGGCGTGTGGCTGACCACCTTCAAAAGCTGGCGGTGGCTCCAGACGTCGTGCTCGAGCGGTGCGATGTTGAGGTCGCCCACCAGCACGCTGCGCGCGACCGCGCCGCGCGCGGCGAACCAGGCGTTCGCCTCGGCCAGGAAGGCGAGCTTGTGGGCAAACTTCGGATTGGCCGCCGGGTCGGGGATGTCGCCGCCGGCGGGGACGTAGAAATTGTGCAGCTCGATCGGCCCCGAGCGCGTCGGCAGCCGCACGCCGAGATGGCGGCAGTCGCCGCGCTCGCACCAGTCGGGCGCGGTGGCGTCCACTTCCATGCGGATGCGCGAGAGGATCGCGACCCCGTTGTAGCCCTTCATCCCCAGCCGCGCCACGTGCCGGTAGCCGAGTTCTTCCGGCACGTGGTCGGGGAACAGATCGTCGGGCACCTTGGTCTCCTGCAGGCACAGCACGTCGGGATCGAGGGCGGCGACCAGGCGGCGCAGCAGCGGCGCGCGCAGCCTGAGCGAGTTGATGTTCCAGGTGGCGATGCGGAGCCGGTCGGGGCGTCGGGGCATTCCGCCTCACTCGCCCGCGCCGGCACCGCGCGCAAGCCGGCCGGGCGCGCGAGTGCTGCTTGACCCGCCAAGGCGTTGCAGTAGGTTTCCGCCTGCGCCAGTCGGGAGAAAAACGATGCGTCGGAGGCAGTTCACCGCGGCGCTCGCCGCCATGGCCGCGTCGGGCGCCGTCGGCGCGCGCGCCGCCGGCAAGCCGGTGCCGGTGGGTGCCATCGAAATCCTGAGCGGCCCCGCCGCCACCTACGGCATCGCCATCCGCTCCGGCCTCGAGCTCCAGCTCGCCCACGTCAACGAGAAGGGCGTGCTCGGCGGCCGTCCGATCAAGCTCACGGTGCTGGATTCCGCCGGCGACAAGAACCAGGCGATCAATGCCGCCCGCGCGCTGATCGGGCGCAATGGCGTCGTTGCGATCATCGGCCCGACGCTCTCCACCGAGATGTTCGCCGTCGGCCCGGTGGTGAACGGGCGCAAGATCCCGATCATCGGCACCTCCACCACCGCCAACGGCATCACCGATATCGGCCCCTACGTGTTCCGCACCTCGCTGCCGGAGGCGGATGTGGTGCCGGTGACGCTCAAGCGCGCGCAGGCGAAGTTCGGCATCAAGTCGATCGCGCTGATGTACGCGAACGACGACGTGTTCTCGAAATCCGGCTTCGAGGTGATGAAGCAGGCCGCCGGCAAGCTCGGTCTCAAGATCGTCGCGATCGAGAGTTTCGGCACCAAGGACAGCGACTTCTCCGCCCAGCTCACCAAGATCAAGGGTTTGGCTCCGAACGCGATCGGCATCTCGGCGCTGGTCGAGCCGACCGCGGGCGTGCTGCTGCAGGCGCGCCAGCTCGGCTTCGGCAAGGAGACGACCTTCATCGGCGGCAACGGCGCCAATTCGCCCAAGCTCGGCCAGATCGCGGGCACGCGCGGCGGACGGGCTGATCGTCGGCAGCCCGTGGTTCCTCGGCGAGGAGGACCCGGCCAACGTCGCCTTCGTCGCCGCGTTCCGCAAGAAATACGGCCGCGATCCCGACCAGTTCGCGGCCCAGGCCTATGATGCGATGGGCATCCTCGCCGCCGCGATCGACGCGGCCGGCGCCGCCGAGCCGGAGAAGATCCGTGCTGCCCTGCTCAAGACGAAATACGACGGGGTCACCGGCCCCTTCACCTTCACCCCCCATCGCGACCCCGCCTCGACCGCGGGCGTGGTGGTGCTGGTGATGGAGGGCGGCAAGTTCCAGATTCTGAAATAGGGTGGCCGGCGGCCCGATCCGGCCGCGTCCCGACCACAGGCCGCTCGCCGGCGGCCGGGGAGGGCAGCAGGTCCCGCACCTGACGGGACCGCCGAACAGTGCTATTCCTGCGACCAGCCGAGGCCGGATATTCATCACCGACGCCACCGGGCGGGTGGTGGTTGACGTGACGCGGCAACGCGCGAAGGACGTGCTGCCCGGTCGCGGGTTCGGCGCCAAACGGGTGCCCACGGACGCGGAGATCGCGCTGCTGGACGAGGTTGCACGCTGATGCTCGAAACTGGCGTCTGGGTGACTTCGGTGAACGGGCTCGCGGCCCTGTTCCGCGATGCCCTGCTAGCACTCGTTCCCATTGCCGAACGCGCCCGCATGGCGTGGCGCGAGCCGGATGCCTATGACGACTGGGATCATATCTGCGAGGCGATTTTCGCCTCCCTCGTCATCGGCTCGATCGAGAATGCCGAGGGGCTGGGCGGCATCGGGCGCCTGCCGGACTACGACGAGCCCATCGCCAGCTATCGCGACCGCAGTTTCGTGACTGATACAAGCAGCGCCGGGCAGCTCGCCTTCCTTCGCTTCGAGACGCTCGCCTCCACGTTCGATACCTGCCGCTTTGCCGAGCTGGACGCGGATGCGCAGGTCGTCGCCGCCGTCACGCGGCCGTTCGCGCAAGCCGATCTCATGCTTGCCGCGCGGCGCGGCTCTACGCTCGACATCGTCGATCGCCTCGATATCCGACTCTAACCCCGATGCTCGCCCAGCAGCTCGTCAACGGCGTCCTGCTCGGCGCGACCTACGCGCTGTTCGCGCTCGGCTTCACGCTCATGTTCGGCGTGCTGCGCGTGATCAACCTGCTCTACGGCTTCTATTTCACCGCCGGCGCCTTCCTCGCGCTCGGCCTCACCCAGCACGCGGGCTTCGGCATCTGGGCGGCGCTGCCGGTGGCCGCCGTGGGCGCCGGGCTGATCGCGGTCGTGCTCGACCTGGCGCTGCTGACGCCGCTGCGCCGGGCGCATGCGCCGGAGCTCGCGTCGCTGATGGTCACTCTCGGCGCCGCGCTGGCGCTGACCGCCGCGGCGTCGCTGATCTTCTCGACCGACATCCGCCGCCTGCCGCCCGACCTGATCTCGGCCCGCGCGCTGATCGTGGGCGGCGTGCGCGTCACCATCACGCAATTGCTGATCGTAGCCGCAAGCCTGGTGATGGTCGCGGGCCTGGTCGCACTGATGCGCCTCTCGCGGCTCGGGCTCGCGATCCGCGCGATGGCGGAGCGGCCGGACGCGGCGGCGCTGATGGGCATCGACACGCTGCGCACCGCCGCGATCGTCTCGTTCCTCTCGGGCGCGCTCGCCGGCGCGGGCGGGGTGCTGATCGGGCTCAATTTCAATGCGATCCACCCCTACATGGGCGAGGACATGATGCTGCGGGGCTTCGTCGTCATCATCGTCGGCGGCCTCGGCGACATCACCGGCGCGCTGATCGCGGGCGTCGGCCTCGGCATCATCCAGGTGCTGACCGCCGGCTATATCGACAGCAGCCTCAAGGACGCGGTCGGCTTCCTGATCCTCGTGCTCGTGCTGTGGACGCGGCCTTCGGGCCTGTTCGGCCGCGCCGCGGTGCGCCGCGCATGACCGGCGCACTGTCGAACTTTCTCTGGACGTACCAGAACCTCATCCATTCGCTCGGCGTCAACGGGCTGCTGGCGCTCGCGATGTATGTCGTGCTGGCGGTGGGGCAGCTCTCGCTCGGGCAGGCGGCGTTCATGGGGATCGGCGCCTATGCCTCCGCCCTGCTCACGCTGCAACTGCACTGGCCGTTCTGGGCGGTGCTGCCGGCGGCCTGCGCGGCACCGGCGGCGTTCGCGCTCGCGATCGGCGCGCCGACGCTGCGGCTCTCGGGCGTCTATCTCGCGATCGCCACCATCGGCCTCGGCGAGGTGCTGCGCGGCGTCTATCTCAACGTCGATCTGTTCGGCGGCGCGCTCGGCCTCTCCGGCATCCCGCTCGAGGCGCAGATCTGGCAGATCTACGGGCTGCTCGGCCTCTCGATCCTGGTGCTGTGGCTGGTCGGCCGCAGCCGGGTCGGGCGCGCGATGGAGGCGATGCGCGAGGACGAGATGGCGGCCGAGGTGATGGGGGTGAATGTCCGCCGCTACCGGCTGGGCGCGCTGCTCGCCGCCGCGGTGCTGTCGGGCCTCGCCGGCGCGCTCGATGCGCACAGCTCCTCGTTCATCGGGCCGAACAGCTACGGCTTCGAGCCGGCGGTGACGATCCTCTCGTTCGCGCTGCTCGGCGGCATCGGCAATCCGGTGGCGCCGGTGCTGGGGGCGTTCATCCTGACGCTTGCTGCCCGAACTGCTGCGGGGCTTCGCGGACGCGCGGATGGTGGTGAACGGCACGATCATCGTGATCGTCGTGCTGTTCCTGCCGCGCGGCGTCGTGCCGGTGCGGATGAAGAAGGCCAGGGGCTTTGCCCCTGGACCCCGCCAAGGGCAGAGCCCTTGGAATCCATTCTTTAAGGAAATGGGGTCTGGGGCCGCCGGCCCCAGCGGGGTCGAGGGGCAGCGCCCCTCGCCTTGCCTTGAACTTGCCGGCCTCTCCCGCCGCTTCGCCGGCCTGATCGCCGTGGACGGCGTGTCGTTCGCGGTCGAAGCCGGCAGCATCCACGCCGTGATCGGTCCCAACGGCGCGGGCAAGACCACGCTGTTCAACCTGATCTCCGGCATCCTGCCGCCCACCGGCGGGCGCATCCGGCTCGGCGGCCGCGACGTCACCGCCCTTCCCGCCAACCGGCGCGCGGCCCTCGGCCTCGCCCGCACCTTCCAGAACATCCGCATCTTCGGCGCGATGACGGTGCTGGAGAACGTGCTGACCGGGCTGCATCCGCGGCTCTCGGCCGGGTTCGGCGCGATCGTGCTGCGCCTGCCCCGCTTCGCCCGCGAGGAGGGCGAGGCGCTGGCCCGCGCCCGTGCCGCGCTCGATTTCGTGGGCCTCGCCGATCGCGCCGAGGTGCGGGCGGAGAACCTCGCCTATGGCGAGCAGCGCCGGCTGGAGATCGCGCGCGCGCTGGCGCCCGATCCGGCGCTGCTGCTGCTCGACGAGCCGGCGGCGGGGATGAACCCGGCCGAGACCGCCGCCCTCGCCACCCTGGTGCGGCGCATCCGCGAGCGCGGCACCACGGTGCTGCTGGTCGAGCACAACATGGGCTTCGTGATGGGCCTCTCGGACCGGGTCAGCGTGCTCAATTTCGGCCGCCTGATCTACGAGGGGCCGCCCGCGCTGGTGCGCGCCGAGCCGGCGGTGATCGAGGCCTATCTCGGCCCCAAGGTCGCGGCGCGGCTGGCGCGGGTCGGGGCATGACGGCGCTCGCGGTCGAGGGCCTGCGCGTCGCCTATGGCCGCACCGAGGCGGTGCGCGGCATCGACCTGGAGGTGGCCGAGGGGCAGGTCGTGTGCCTGATCGGCGCCAACGGCGCGGGCAAGACCAGCACGATGCGCGCGCTCTCGGGCCTGAAGCGGCCGGCGGCCGGGCGCATCCGCTTCGCCGGCCGCGAGATCGGCGGGATGCGCCCGCATCGCATCGCGGCCCTGGGGCTGCGGCAGGTGCCGGAGGGGCGGCAGGTGTTCTCCGAACTGACGGTCGCCGAGAACCTCGCCCTCGGCGCGCATCTGGTGCCCGAGCGCGCCGAGATCGGGCGCCGGCAGGACGCGGTGCTGGCGCGCTTCCCGCGCCTGCGCGAGCGGCTGGCGCAGGAGGCGGGGTCGCTCTCGGGGGGCGAGCAGCAGATGCTGGCGATCGGGCGGGCGTTGATGGGCGCACCCCGCCTGCTGCTGCTCGACGAGCCGAGCATGGGGCTGGCGCCGCGCTTCGTCGATGAGGTGTTCTCCGTCATCGCCGATCTGCGCGCGGCCGGGACGACGATCCTGCTGGTCGAGCAGAACGCCTCGGCGGCGCTGGAGGTGGCCGACGAGGCGTACGTGATCGAGACCGGGCGCATCGTGCTGTCCGGCCCGGCGGCGACGGTGGCGCGCGACGCGCGGGTGGCGGCGGCCTATCTGGGCGGATAGCGCGTGGCGTGGCGCGTGAGGCGATTCACCCGCGCCCGGCCTCGACCTTGGCACTCGCGCCCGACAGCTCGCCCAACTTGGCGCCCGCCGCGACCTTGGCCTGCAACTCCAGCCCGCGTGCCTGGCGGGCGATGGCTTCGCGCGCCTCGGCCTCGGCTTCGTGCGGGCCGAGGATCAGCACGCCGCTTTCATCACACAGCACCGCATCACCGGGCATCACCACGGCGCCGCCGACCGCGACCGGGTGGTTCAGGCGCCCGCCCAGATCGTAGAGCCGCGTGGTGATCGGAGCCAGGCCGCGGCACCAGATGGGAAAATCCGACGCGGTGATTTCTTCCAGATCGGTGCAGGGGCCGTCCACGACGCCGGCCTTGGCCCCGGCCGCCTTGGCCGCCACGGTGACGCCGCCGCCCCAGCAGGCGTGGCGATCGTCGCCGAGCCGGTCCACGACGAGGATATCGCCGGGACGCAGCAGCCCGAGCGCGTGGTGCAGCAGCGTGGAATCCGGACCGGGGATCGCCACGGTCATCGCAGTGCCGGCCACGCGGCGGCCGGGCAGCAACGCGCGGATGCGCCGGTCGCAGAAGCCCCAGTGCCGCCAATGGCCGACCGTGGCGGTCTCTGTTTGTTCCAGCAGCGCGATGACCTCGCCGCTGATCCGGACGGGCATCGGGCCGATCTCGTAGTTCGCCATCTCGTCTCTCCTGTTCAGCGGGCCTGTTCAGCGGGCTTGCTCAGCGGGTGCGGGCGGCCAGGGCCACGCGGTCCGGCAGCACCAGCGGGCGTTCGGGATGCACGAACAGCCACAGCACGGCGCCGAGCAGGCCGGCCAGCGCGATGCCCAGCAGCGCGCCGGACCAGCCGCCGGTCCAGCCCACCAGCAGCGCGGTCAGCACCGGGCCGACGAAGCCCGAGGCATTGCCAAGGAAATTGGTCCAGCCGGTCACGATGCCGGTCGCAGCACCGCCGAGGTCCTGGCAGGACGACCAGATCGAAACCTGGGTAAGCCCGATCGCGCCGAGCGAGACGCACAGCAGCGCCAGCATCGCCGGGATGTTCGCGGTCTCGGCGGCGAGGATCAGCGCGCCGGCGCTGACCACGAAGCCGATGATCGCCGCCGGCACCCGCGCGTGCCAGACCGATCCGGTCGCGCGCAGGATGCGATCCGCCAGAGCGCCGGCGATGAACACCATGCAGAACAGCGCGACCCAGGGCAACGAGGCGAAGATGCCCATCGACCGCAGCGAGAAATGCCGCGCCTGCACCAGGTAGGTCGGCAGCCACGAGGTGTAGAAGCTCTGGATCAGTATCAGGAAGAAATACTCCACCCCCACCGCCCAGAACTGCACCGAGCGGAACAGCACCGGGATCGCGCGGGCCGGCGTCGCCGGCAGCTCGGCCTCGCGTTCGGCCAGGATCAGTGCCGCTTCCTCGCGCGAGACGCGCGGGTGCTCGGTCGGGTTGTCGCGGAAGAACGCCAGCCAGCCGATGCCGAGCAGCACCCCGATCGCGCCGAAGCCGTAGAACACGAAGCGCCAGCCGAAGCTCAGCATCACCGCGGTGGTGATCGGTGCGGCGATGATCGGGCCGAGATAGAGGCCGCCCAGCAGCACCGAGTTACCCTTGGCACGCTCACGCCGCGGAAACCACCGGCGCAGCGCCAGCACCGATGCCGGCCAGTCGGCAGACTGGCCGACGCCGAGGGCGGCACGGATGGCGATGAAGGACGGCAGGCTGAAGCCCAGCGCGGTGGCCGCGGTCAGCAGCGACCACAGCAGGTTCGCCCAAAACAGCGCCAGCCGCGGACCGATGCGCTCGGCGAGCCACCCGGCGGGCACCTGCAGGAACGCATAGGTCCAGGAAAAGCTGGTCAGGATCAGCGACATCTCCACCAGCGAGAAGCCGTATTCCTTCTGGATCACCGGCGCCGCGACGACGATCGCGGTGCGGTCGAGCGACATCACGAAGGTGATCGGCCCGATCAGCAGCCACACCATCCACCAGCGGAAGCGGGTGTTCGTCATCGCGTCATTCCCCGTTCTCCCGCCGCTGCCGTGCGGCAGGTCGCGATAGAGGCTCCGGCACGATCTGTCGATTGATCGTCGATGGGAGGGGGCGAAAGGCCGGCACCGTCGAGACGATCATCTTCCACCAGCCGAACGGCACCTTCCTCGCTCGGCGTAGGCCGGGCCGTGCGACGCATACGAACTTCTGAATCAGGAGACTACAGCCGGCGAACCCGCCCGGGACGGCCGACCGGGCATTCCAGCCCGGCACGGTCCCAGCCCCCGGTCTCGGCGGCGGCGGTATAGGTGCTCGAAAGGAAGTCGAGCAGCAAAGCGTCCGGATTTCCGGTGGCACGCACCGTGTCGTACGGCAGGACGAACTCTCCGAGCGTCGCGTCGAACGCGGCGCTTTGCGTCACCGGCCGGTCACGGAAGCCCGCCGGCTCGGGATAGGCATAGGAATAGAAGGCCGCCTGGGGATAGTTTTCGCTTCCCGGCCAGAATCCGGCGCTACTCACCTCGTGCGAATAGGCTTCGCGCGTGACCGCGTCGGGCAGCCCGGGCACGCCGCCGGGATGGAGCGGAGCCACCCGTCCCGAGAAGCGCGTCACTGCGAGATCGAAGCTGCCCCAGAAGAAATGAACGGGACTGGCCTTACCCAGGAAGCTGGTGCGGAAGAGCTTGAAGACACGATCAACCTGGACCAGCACCCGCCAGAAGCGGTGGGCCGCAGCGCTGTCATAGGCAGCGTGTGCGTGGTCCTGTGAAAAGCGGATCGGGTTTTGCACTTCGTTCGGCATTTCGTTGATGGCAACCGTGACGCCGATGTCGTTCAGGAGAGCGACGGCTCGAAGGTAGAAATTGGCAACCGTCCGCGGCTCGAGGGGAAGGCTCCGCTCATCGCCTCGGCTGGTGCGGGCGACGAGGCGATGCCTGATGAAGTCAAACTCGATTTCCAGGATTTCGTGGCCGATCGGGATCGGTGAGGTGCTCAGCCCGCGTGCGGAAACATAGAGCGGGACCTGCCAGCCGTGGTTGAGCCACGGCGTCAGCCGCAGCCGAACCTTGCCCACGATCTGGGTCCAGAGCTGCAAGGTCGCCGCGGTCGCGCGCCAAGCCGGATAGGGCAGATCAGGCCATACGACGTCATTGTCGTCCAAGGCAGGCCCTCCCGCAGACGGCCATCGAGTATGGCGGGAGTCCCCATGCCCCGCCAGCGGCTCCGGCGAGCTGACAGGGCACTCGCATTCGCCGGACCATCCGAGCCGCCAAAACGCGAGGGCGCCCGCGTATCGAGCGTTTGCGATAGTATTCCCGGAAACGTCCGGATTCGTCCATGATCGCCCTGCTGTGCACCGAGCCGCGCGAGACCGAACTCGTCACCCTGCCCGACCCCGCGCCGCAGCGCGGCGAGGTGCTGGTCGCGGTGGAGGCGGCCGCCATCGCCGGCACCGACCTCGCCGCCTGGCGCGGCCTCGACCCGGAGCGCCGGCCGCCGCTGGTGCTCGGGCGCGAGGCCGCCGGGCGCATCGTCCGCGGCCCGCGCACCGGTGAGCGCGTCGCGGTCGATCCGCTGCTGCCCTGCGGCGACTGCGCGTTCTGCCGCACCGGCCGCCCCTCGCTCTGCCGCAGCCGCCGGCCGATCGCGACCCCGCAGCGGCTCGGCGCCTTCGCCGGCATGGTGCGCGTCCCCGGCGCCAACGCGGTCGGGCTGCCGGACGATTGCGGGATGGTTCGCGCCTGCCTCGCTGCCCCGCTGGCACAGGCCTGGCACGCGGCGCGGCTCGGCATCGCCCTGCTCGACCGGCCACCCGCACGCGCGCTCGTGCTCGGCGGCGGCGGCATCGGGCTGGGCTGCGCGCTGATCCTGCGCCATCTCGGCATCGCCGATCTGGCTCTCGCCGAGATCAACGCGCGCCGCCACAAGGCCGTCCGCCGCGCCGGCATCCGGCTCGCGGACCCCGCCCGCGCGACGGCCGCCGCCCTGGTGATCGAGGCCGCCGGCACCCATGCGGCGCGCGCCGCGGCCAGCCGGCTCGTGGCCCCCGGCGGCGCGATCGTCCATATCGGCGCCCTGCCCGAGGCCGAGGCGCTGCATCTCGGCCGCATCGTCCGCCACGGCGTCGCCCGCGTCGGCGCCGCCACCCCGAGCGTCGAGGATTTCCGCGAGGCCCTGGCCGCCCTCGCCGCCGGGGCGCTCGGCCCGCTCGACTGGATCGAGGAGCGTCCGCTCGCCGAGGGCTGGCGCGCGTTCCGCGACCTGCACGCCGGACGGGTCGGCGCGGCGCGGGTGGTGTTGCGGTTATAGGAGAAAGGTCGGGCGCTCCCCCGAACCCCGCCGGCGCTCACGCCTTCGGAGTGGTCTTGCCGCCCGGCACCAGGAGAGATCAGGCACGGCGACACGACAGTGATGAGGGTTGATCTACGGCAGATTGAGCGCCAAGGCCACGGCTTCGGGTCACAGTAGCGACGGGCCGGGCCTTCACCTTACCTCTTTCGATAGAGAAGCCGTCTATGCGGACGAAAGCGAATACGTCCGGTCGAGCCCGAGCGACGGTGCGGCAACCTAAAAATAAACCGGCCTGGCTCAGCCGTCATCGCGAGCCGCCGCTTGGCGGCGTGGCGATCCAGGCGTGAGGCACGGTGCGGCCCGCCTGGATCGCCACGGCGCTCCCCGCCTCGCGATGACGATAGCTATTGCCACGGATTTCATCCTCTGCGGGTCGGCAACACCGGTGGCGAACTAGAACAGCTTCGATCGCGTCTCCGCCGGCGCGGCCTTCGGCACGTAGCGGGCGACCGTGATTTGCCCCTCCCTCTTGTGCGCCTGGGCGATGTCGAAGCTGTTCTGCATGCGCATCAGGGTTTCCATCGAGACTCCGAAGGCCTTCTCGATGCGGATTGCCATGTCCGGCGACAAGGCGGTGCGCTCGTTCAGGAACAGGGAGAGAGTGGCCCGCGTAACGCCGAGAGCTTGCGCGGCATTCGTCACCGAGAGCCCCAAGGCCTCGATGATCTCGGTCTTCACGAACCCCCCGGGATGGACCGGGTTCTTCATGCGGATGCCCTGCATCTGGGCCATGAGTCCACCTCCTAGTGGTAGTCTTCGTAGTCCAGGTCGACGATCTCGACTTCGGTCCGGTCGATCTGGAACGTGATGCGCCAGTTTCGCGTGACGGTCAGGCTCCAGATCCCCTTGCGGTCGCCGGACAGCTGATGGGCGTTCCAGGTCGGTACGGTGCGTAGCTCGTCTTCGTGCGCGATGTCCTGCAAGAAGGAGATGATCTTGCGGACCTTCGACGCGACGGCGGCCGGCAATCCAGAACTATCATCATCCTCGATAAAGCGCCGCAAACCCTTATGGATCACGTTCCTGATCTTCATAGGGAAGCATAGCAGACCGTCTGTATGCCGTCAAATGGCGGCATACAGAAGGATGCCCGAGTCCTACCTCTCGCGCGCCTGTGACCCCGTGCGCTCGCGACCGCCGCCCGCCCGGGACGCTTTGCGCCGCAGGTTCGCCAGGGAGAGCGCGCGATGAAGATCGGGGTGGTCGGAGCCGGGGGCGTCGGGGCCGCTTGCCTGATGGCCGGGGTGCTGCGCGGCAGCGCGCACAAATTCGTGCTCGTGGATCGCACCCGCAAGCGCGCCCGCGCCGTCGCCGCGGACGTCGCCTATGGCGCCCCGCTCTCGCCGCCCGCGCGCGTCATCGACGGCGACTACGCCGATCTCGCCGGTGCCGGGCTGGTCATGATCACCGCCGGCGTCAACGAGCGTGAAGGGGGCGCCACCGACCGCTCCGATCCCGAAGGCCGCCTCAAGCTGATCGACAGGAACGCCGCGGTGTACCGCGACATCGTGCCGCAGATCGCCGCCGCGGCACCCGATGCGGTGCTGCTGGTCGTCACCGACCCGCCCGATCCGCTCGCCGACCTCGCCCGTGCGCTGGCCCCGCGCGCTCCCGTGCTCAGCACCGGCACCTGGCTCGACAGCCTGCGCCTTCGCGTCCACATCGCGCGCCGCCTCGACATCGATCCGGGCAGCGTGGAGGCGCAGATCCTGGGCGAGCACGGCACCTCGGAGGTGTTCGTCTGGTCCGGCGTGCGGATCGGCGGCGTGCCGCTCGCCGATGTGCTGCGCGGTCGCGGCGAGACCCACGGCGATTTTCGCGAGGCCATCGAGAAGGAAGTGAAATACGCCAATATCGCGATCATCGAGGGCAACGAGGCGAGCCGCTATGGCATCGGCATGGTCTCTGCCCGCATCGCCGAAGCGGTGCTGGGCGACGAGCGCCTGGTGGTTCCGATCGGCGCCTACAACGAAGCGTTCGGCGTGACGCTCTCGCTCCCGTCCGTGCTCGGGCGGCAGGGCGTCGCCTCGGTGCTGCCGCCCGCGCTGTCGGACGAGGAACAGGCGAAGCTGGAACAGAGCGCCGAGGCGCTGCGCCACGCCCGCGCCCGCGCGCTCGGGCCGGGGTGAACTACCCCGCGCGCGCCGCGTCCATCCGCCGGCGCATCTCGCGCACCGCCGCCGCCAGCCCGTCACGGAGCGCCTCGCCCATCAGGAAATGCCCGATGTTCAGCTCCCGCACCTCCGGCAGCGCCGCGATCGGGCCGACATTCTCGTAGGTCAGCCCGTGCCCGGCATGGCATTCGAGGCCGAGCCGCGCGGTCCGCGCCGCCGCCGCGCGCAGCCGGTCGAGTTCGCCGTCACGCCCCTCGGCATAGGCGCCGGTGTGCAATTCCACCACCGGCGCACCCAGCGCCGCCGCCGCCTCGAGCTGGCGCGGATCGGGATCGACGAACAGCGACACCCGGATGCCGGCCGCAGCCAGCCGCGCGATCATCGGCCGCAGCGTGTTGTCCTGGCCGGCCGCGTCCAGCCCGCCCTCGGTCGTCACCTCCTGCCGCCGTTCGGGCACGATGCAGCACGCGTGCGGGCGCAGCCGGCAGGCGATCGCCACCATCTCCTCGGTCGCCGCCAGCTCCATGTTGAGCGGTGCCGCCAGCGCGCGCAGCCGCTCGATGTCGTCGTCGCGGATGTGGCGGCGGTCCTCGCGCAGATGCGCGGTGATGCCGTCCGCGCCGGCATCGAGTGCCACTTGCGCCAGCGCCACCGGATCGGGATGCGCGCCGCCGCGCGCATTGCGCAGCGTCGCCACGTGATCGACGTTCACGCCGAGCCGCAGGAGCGTCATGCCGTCTGCCTCCGCCGCTCGGCGATCGCGTGCGCCATGCGGATCGCGGCGATCAGGCTCGACGGATCGGCGCGCCCAAGGCCGGCGATGTCGAACGCGGTGCCGTGGTCGGGCGAGGTGCGCACGATCGGCAGCCCGAGGGTCACGTTCACGCCGTGCGTCATGTCGAGCGTCTTGAGCGGGATCAGCGCCTGGTCGTGGTACATGCAGATCGCCGCATCATAGCGCGCGCGGGCGGCCTCGGAAAACATCGTGTCGGGCGGCCAGGGGCCGGAGACGTCGATGCCCTCGGCGCGCAGCGCCGCGATCGCGGGCGCGATGATCCTGATTTCCTCGTCCCCCATCGCGCCCTGCTCGCCAGCGTGCGGATTGAGGCCCGCGACCGCCAGGCGTGGCCGCGGCAGGCCGAAATCGCGCGCCAGCGCGGCTGCCGTGATGCGTGCCGCGGCGACGATCGCCGCGGTGCTCAGGACCGCGAGCGCTGTCCGCAGCGAGACATGCACCGTCACCGGCACCACCCGCAGCGCCGGTGCGGCCAGCATCATCACCGGCTCGCCTCCGGTGAGCGCGCCCAGGAACTCGGTATGGCCGGGGAAGGCGAAGCCGGTGCCGTACAGCACCGCCTTGCTGATCGGGTTCGTCACCACGCCTGCGACCGCGCCCGCCAGCGCCAGCCTTGCGGCGCGCTCGATGCTGGCGATCGTGGCGGGCGCGTTCGCTGCATCGGGCCGGCCGGGGGTGGTCGGCGCCGCCAGCCGCACCGGCAGCACCGGCAGCGCGTCGGCGAACCCGGCCGCGTCGGGCGAGGCGATCTCGCGCACCGCCGCCCCGAGTGCTGCCAGCCGCGCCGGATCGTCGAGGGCGACGAAGGCCGGCCCGCTGCCGCGCAACGCCTGCCAGGCCCGCACCGTCAGCTCGCCGCCGATGCCGGCCGGGTCGCCCATGGTCACGGCGAGCGGCCTGCCCCTCCCCCCAACCCCCTCCCGCAAGGGGAGGGGGAGTCGAGCACCAAAGCCCCCTCCCCTTGCGGGAGGGGGTTGGGGGAGGGGTGTCACGGCACCGGCATCAGCGCGCGTAATCCGGCTCCTCGCGGTCCAGCACCCGCCGCCAGGCGTCGAGGAACATCCGCGAATCCGCACGCATCGCGCGCCGGCGGCGGTCGCGGTGGCGGAACTGCTCGGGCAGCTGCCGCAGCTTCTGCCCGGTCGCCATCGCGGTCATCTGGTACATGCAGGTGCGCTCGGCGGCATACAGCTCGTCGAACGCCTCCTCCACGGTCGGCCCCACCGTGGTCACGCCGTGGCCGCCCATCACCAGGATCGTCGCGTCGCCGAGCAGGCTCGGCGATGCGGTTGCCCTCGTCGTCGTCGAGCACCGCCTGGCCGCCGCCATTGTCCACCACCATGCGGTCGTTGAGATAGAGGTTGTTGCCGTGCGCCAGCGCGAAGGCCGGCTCCTCCAGCATCGAGAGCGCGGTGAGGTACTGCGGATGCACGTGCAGCACGCAGGCCGCGTCCGGGTTCTTCAGGTGGATCGGGACGTGGATGTGGAACGCCACTTTGCGCAGCTCGCCGCGGCCGCGCAGCACGCGCCCCTCGAGGTCGCAGACGATCAGCGACGATGCCGTCAGTTCCTGGAACAGAAACCCGCGCGGATTGATCAGGAATTGCGGCGGGTCGTCGGGGCGTGCGCGCGGCAGCATCAGCGAGTTGTGGTTGCCGATCTGCTCGTTCCAGCCGAGCCGCGCCGAGACGCGGAACACCGCCGCCATGTCGCGCGCAGCCGCCACTCCTCCGCCTCGGCATCGCTGCTGCTCAGTGCCTGGACGATCGCCGCCATTCGCTCTCTCCTCATGCCGCCTGCTGCAAAGTCGGTGCCGAGTCCGCGACCGTGGTGCGGTGCAGGTCGCGGACCTGGGTCGCATCGTAGCGGCGGGCGCGGTGCATGGTCACGCGGTTGTCCCACATCACCAGGTCGTGCTGGCGCCAGACATGCGCATGGACGAACTCGCGCTGGGTCGCGTGCTCGGTCAGGTCGCGCAGCAGCGCGCGCGCCTCCGGCACCGGCCAGCCGCGGATCGCGCCGGCGTGCGAGGCGAGAAACAGCGACAGCCGCCGGGTGCGCGGATGGCGCCGCACCAGGCGCTGCGGCACCGGCGTCCAGCGCGCCCGCTCGTCCTCGGTGAAGTCGGTGAAGCCGAGCACGCCGCGCGAGTAGATCTGGCTGTGCTCGCACACCAGGTCGCGCACCAGCGCGCGGGTCTCGGCATCGAGCGCGTCCCAGGCGGCGCGCATGTCGGCGAACTCGGTGTTGCCGCCGCTGCCGGGAATGATGCGCGCCGAGAGCAGCCGAATACTTCGCCGGCGTCGGCTTGAACGAGCTGTCCGAGTGCCAGAGCATGTTGCCGAGGCTGAACAGCCGCTTGCGGTCGTCGCGCGCCATCACCTGGCCCTCGCGGTCGAGGTTGGAGATGTCGTTGACCTCCATCGCGCAGCCGCCGCGCGTCGCCTTGCACGATGTCGCCGGTCGCCATCTCGATCGGGCCGAAATTGCGGCTGAAGGCGAGCTGCTGCGCGTCGTCGATGTCGCTGGTCGTGGAACACGAGCACGGCGAAGCGGTCCATCCCGTCCTCGATCGCGGCCACCTCGGCAGGGGCGAGCGGGCGCGCGCAGATCGACGCCGGAGACCTCGCCCGCGAAGGCCGGGCGGTCGGGATTGGCAGGACGGATCGTGATGGTCATGGCGCGTTCCTGAACGGGTTCCAAGGGCGACCGCCCTTGGCGGGGTTCGGGGCGGAGCCCCGACCTTTCTCGCCACGATACGACGCGACCGCGCCGCCTGTCAGGAGTGGTTGGCCGGCGCCGCCGTGAGCGCCCGATAGCGGGCAACATTGCGCAGGTGCTCGGCCAGGGTGCGGGCGAACACATGCCCGCCGCTGCCGTCGGCGACGAAATAGAGCGCGTCGGTGGCCGCCGGGTGCAGCACCGCGTGCAGGGCCGCGATCCCCGGCGCGCAGATCGGCGACGGCGGCAGGCCGTCGATCACGTAGGTGTTGTAGGGGTTCGGGGCGTCGAGGTCGGCGCGCGTCAGCGCGTGATCGAGCGGGCCGAGGCCGCCCGCCGCGGCGTAGGCGGCGGTGGGATCGGATTGCAGCTTCATCCCGCGCCGCAGCCGGTTGAGGAACACCGCGGCGACGATCGGCCGCTCCTCGGGCTTGGCGGTCTCGCGCTCGACGATGCTGGCGAGGATCACCGCCTCCTCCGGCGTCGCGATCGGCAGGCCAGGGTGCGCGCGCCGCCCATTCGCGGGCGAGCGCCGCCCGCATCGCCGCCTCGGCGCGGCCGAGCAGGGCGGCGCGCGTGGCCCCCCACTGGTAGGCGTAGGTGTCGGGCAGGGCGGCGCCCTCGGCGGGCACGACGTACGGCCCCGCGAGGCCGGGTGCGATGGCGAGCCGCTCGGCGATCTGGGCCGCCGTCAGGCCCTCGGGGATGGTCAGCCTGTGCTGCACCGGACGGGCCGAGCGCAGCACCGCCAGCACCTGTTCGAGCGAGGCATGGGCGGGGAAGGCCAGCTCGGCCGCGTGCAGCGGCCCCGCGCCGCTGGTGGCCACCGCCGCGACGCGGAACGCGAGCGGCCGGGCGATCACGCCGGCGCGGGCCAGCGTCGCCGCCACCTCGTCCAGCCCGCCGGGCGGGATCACCACTTCCTTCGCCTGCGCGAGCGGGCCGGGGGCGAGGTAGGTGCGGCGCGCATAGAAGAACGCGCCGCCGCCGGCGAGCACGATCACGAGCAGCAGGATCGCCACCGCGAGCAGAACGCGGCGCATGGCTACACCGCGCGGAACAGGATGCTGGCGTTGGTGCCGCCGAAGCCGAAGCTGTTCGACAGCGCGATCCTGACCGGCCGCTCCTGGGCGGCGTGCGCCACGCGGTCGATCACGCTCTCCCGGCTCGGGTGATCGAGATTGAGCGTGGGCGGCACCACCCCGTCGCGGATCGCCAGGATCGAGAAGATGCCCTCGACCGCGCCGGCCGCGCCCAGCAGGTGGCCGACCGCCGATTTGGTGGACGACATGGCAAGGCCCGCGCGCCGCATCGCCGAACAGGCGCTCGACCGCGCCCAATTCGAGGTCGTCGGCGGCCTGCGTCGAGGTGCCGTGGGCGTTGACGTAGCCGATCTCGTCGGGGGCGATGCCGCCGTTGCGCAGGGCCGCCCGCATCGAGCGGAACGCGCCCTCGTGCTGCTCGGCCGGTGCGGTGATGTGGTGCGCATCGCCGGACATGCCGTAGCCGGCGACCTCTGCGTAGATCGTGGCCCCCCGCCGGCGCGCGTGCTCGTATTCCTCGAGCACCACGACGCCCGCGCCCTCGCTCATCACGAAGCCGTCGCGGTCGCGGTCCCAGGGACGCGAGGCGCGGGCGGGCTCGTCGTTGAACGCGGTCGAGAGCGCGCGGGAGGCGCAGAACCCGGCGATGCCGACCGCGCAGACCGCGCCCTCCGCCCCGCCCGCCACCATCACGTCGGCGTCGCCCAGCATGATCAGCCGCGCGGCGTCGCCGATCGCATGAACGCCGGTGGCGCAGGCGGTGACGGCCGAGTGGTTCGGTCCCTTGAAGCCGTACTTGATCGAGAGATGGCCCGACGCGAGGTTGATCAGCGCCGAGGGAATGAAGAACGGCGACAGCCGCCGCGCGCTGCCCTCATGCACCTGCACCGAGGCCTCGTAGATGGTCTGCAGCCCGCCGATGCCGGAGCCGATCATGACGCCGGTGCGCTCGCGCCCCTCGTCGTCCTGCGGCAGCCAGCCGGAATCCTCGACCGCCTCGGTCGCGGCGACCAGGGCGAGATGGATGAAGCGGTCCATCTTGCGCTGGTCCTTGGGCGGGATCCATTCGGCGAGGTCGAGGCCGCCCTCGGCGCGGGTGCCGGCGGGCACCTGGCCCGCGATCTTCGCGGTCAGCTCGGTGACGTCGAAGGACTGGATCGCGGTGATCCCGGACTGCCCCTCGATCAGCCGCTTCCAGACATGCGGCACGCCGACCCCGAGGGGGCTCGCAATCCCCATGCCGGTGACGACCACGCGGCGAAACTCGGGGACGCGACGCGGCTCGGGCATCGGCGGCGGCACTCGCTCAGACGGCTTTTTGGCGCTCGATGTAGTCGATCGCGTCCTTCACGGTGCTGATCTTCTCGGCCGCCTCCTCGGGGATCTCGACGCCGAAGGCTTCCTCGAAGGCCATGACGAGCTCGACCGTGTCGAGGCTGTCGGCGCCGAGGTCGTCGATGAAGGAGGCCTCGGGTGTCACCTTGCTGTCCTCGACGCCGAGGTGCTCCACGACGATCTTCTTCACCTTGTCGGCGATCTCGCTCATATCCGTCTCAGCTCCCGTCGGGCGGCTTGATTCTGCGCAGGCGTAGGGCGCGGATGGGTGGGTCCGTCCGGCACGCGGCGGACGGGGCGCCGGGCGATTAGCACGCTTCCGGCGGGGCCGCCAAGCACGGGTCGCGGGTGCCTCGCCCGCGCCGCCGCATCATGTGCTAAGGTCCGTCAGGAAAGTGCCGCGATGGACAGCCGACACGACCAAAGCACCGACGACGACCGTGACGAGGGCCCGCCGGCGCTGACCGAATCCGATATCGCCGCGATGCTGGCGGAGGGTCCGGTTGATCCCGACGAGACGGTTCCGCTGAACCTTGTGCTCGCGGAGATAAGGGCGGCGGCCGAACGCATCCGGCAACGCCGGGCAGTGGCAGAGCAGAAATCGACCCCTCCCCCCGGCCCCCTCCCACAAGGGGAGGGGGAGGTCGAGCGCCGAAGCCCCCTCCCCTTGCGGGAGGGGGTTGGGGGAGGGGTATGGCGGCACCGAAATCGCTCATCATGAATGCCCGACGCCCGCGGCCCGCTGATCCACGCCGTTTTCCACGAATCCGCCGATATCCCCCGCCGGCTCTGATCCGCTCAGCGGCCGGTCGCCTTCAGAAACGCCCCGAGATCGGCATCGAACCGCTCGTGCGCCTCCCAGAACGGCGAATGGCCGATGCCTTCGTAGAACACCGCCCGCGCGCCCGGCACGATCGCCGCGATGTGGCGCGACATCGCCGGCAGAATGATCGCGTCCGCCTCGCCGTGGATCGCCAGCACCGGCACGCGCAGCGCGCGCAGCACCGCGTCGTAATCCGTCGTCCGCCCGCCCATCGCGGCCCGCACCGCGGGCGGCACCATCGCATTGAACGCCAGCATCGTCTCGAAATCGTCCTGCTCCGGCTGCACCGCGAAGCAGGCGCGCAGGAAGGCGCGGCTGGCGGCGATGCTGGTCGCGAGGTCGTCGCTGCCGGTGCCCGCAATCAGGGCGCGCTTGGGGCCGAACATCGCCGGCTCGTTCGACACCGCGCCCGCGGCGAACACCACGCCGCCGATCGCGCCCGCGCCGTGCCGGGCCAGATAGTCGGCGATGATCCGCCCGCCATAGGACCAGCCGACCAGCACCGGCCGCACCAGGCCAAGAGCCGCGATCACCGCAGCCACCTCGCCCGCCCAGGCGGCCGGGTCGCGATAGCGCGCCCGATCGAGCGGCTTGTCCGAGGCGCCGTGGCCGCGGATGTCGTAGGCGACCAGCCGGTGCGTGCGCGCGAGCGGCCCCGCGGTCTGCCGCGCCCAGGAGAGGCAGGATTGCGAGAAGCCGTGGATCAGCAGCACCGGCGGCGCGTCGCGGATCGCCCCAGTCCTGCACGGCGATGGCAACCCCGTCGGGCGTGGTAACGCGGTGCGGGCGATAGGGCAGTGCGGCGGCGCTGGGACACGGGCGGCTCCGGTGACGGAGCCGCCAGCGTATCAGTCCGCGGCCAGGCTGTCCGCCGCTTGCGCCTCGCGCGCCAGCAGCGCCTGCTTGCGCGCAACCCCCCAGCGATAGCCGGAAAGCGATCCATCCTGCCCGACCACGCGATGGCAGGGCACCGCGAGCGAGACCGGGTTGGTGGCGCAGGAGCGCGCCACCGCGCGGGCGGCGCGCGGCGCGCCGATCATCGCCGCGACCTCGGCGTAGCTGCGGGTCTCGCCGGGCGGGATGCGGGCGAGCGCGTCCCACACCCGCTTCTGGAACGCGGTGCCGCGCAGATCGAGCGGCAGGTCGAGCGCCGCGCGCGGGGCCGCCAGGAAGTCCAGCACCGCCGCGAGCGTGCCCGCCAGCGCCCCGTCATCGGCCACCACGCTCGCGCGCGGGAACCGCCGGCGCAAATCGCCGAGCAGCGCCGCGTCGGGTTCGCCGAAGCCGAGGAAGCAGACGCCGCGCGCGGTCGCCCCCACCAGCAGCCGGCCGAACGGGCTGTCGGCGAAGGCGGTGCGGATTTCCTCGCCCGCGCCGCCGCGCCGCGCCGCGCCGGGCGTCATGCCGAGCAGCCGCGAGGTCGCCTCATAGACGCGGCTCTCCGAGCCGTAGCCGGCGCCGGCGACCGCGTCGGCCACCCGCTCGCCCTCCGCCAGCGCCGCCTGCAGCCGGCGCGCCCGCACCGCCTCGGCGTAGCTGCGCGGCGAAAGCCCGGTCGCCGCCTGAAACAGCCGCAGGAAGTGGAATTTCGAGTAGCCGGCGTGCTCGGCGAGGGCGGCGAGCGACGGCAGCTCCTCGGCGGCCTCGATGCGGGCGCAGGCGTCGCGCACCACGGCCTCGACCAGGCGCTGGCGCGCGCCGTCGGGGTCGCAGCGGCGGCAGGGACGGAAGCCGGCGGCCTCCGCCTCGGCCGGGGTGGCGAAGAAGCGCACGTTGCGGCGCAGCGGACGCGGCGAGGGACAGCCGGGCCGGCAATAGACGCCCATCGTGGCGACGCCGTAGAGGAAGTCCGCGCGCTCGCGGCGGACCACGCTCTGCCATTGCTGGTCTTGGTTCATGGGTCTGGGCATGCGGGATCATGGTCTGAGGCATGAGCGGGCATAGTGGATTGGCCGCCGGGCTCGGCGGTGCCAGTAGCCTTGCGGATTGCCCCGACTTGACAGGGACGGGGTGATAGAGGTCCCTCCGGCAGAGATCGGCAACGCAGGGGGATGCATGGATGCGGCGTGTTCTGTTCGGGTTTGTCGCGGCCGGGGCGATGCTGGCGCAGCAGGGCATGGCGCTCGCCGCCTGCCCCTCGCCGTCCGACCAGTCGGCGTTCGAGATCGAGGCGCTCAAGAGCGAGATGATGGTGCTCGCGACCGGCTGTCACGACGACGAGCAATACAATGATTTCATCCGCCACTATCAATCCGACTTGCAGAGCGGCGAGCACCGGATCGACGCTTATTTCCGCCGCACCTACGGCTCGCACGGGCAGCAGCAGCACGACGCCTACGTGACCTCGCTGGCCAATGCGGAATCCGATCTCGGGCTGGCGATGGGGTCGGATTTCTGCTCGCGCAACGCCGCCCTGTTCAGCGAGGCGATGGCGCTGCCCAGCACCTCGGACCTGCCGGCCTATGCGGCGGGCAAGAACATCGTGCCGGCGACGCTCGGCACCTGCGCCGCACCCCCGACCGCGCCGGTGCGGCGGGCGGTGGCGCGGCACTACGTGACGAAGAAGCACTGAGGGAAGACAAGGTCGGGGCTCTGCCCCGAACCCCGCCAAGGGCGTTCGCCCTTGGAACCCTTGACCGCTGCGTGCTGCCCGGCGAGAGGATGTGGAGCACCGTCATGGCCCGCGAAGGCGGGCCATCCACGACTTTCGTTGTGATGGCTGTGAAGTCGTGGATGCCGACCTTCGTCGGCATGACGGTCGGGCGGGCTTCTTCGTTATCGGGCGTCCAGTTCAGATGAACGCGCTCTAACCAAAATGGGGTCTGGGGCCGCCGGCCCCAGCGGGGTTCGGGGCGGAGCGGGCAAAGGTTCCGACTGGCCGGCTTCGGCCAGTTGGAATGCCCGCGGAGGGGGAGCCCCGACCTTCCCTATCGCGTAACCGTGACCGCCACGCGCAGCGTCGGATCGTCCGGGATCAGGCTGACGGTGAACGCATCCGGCCCGGCATAGCCGGGGTCGGGCGTGTAGTCGATGCGCGTATCATCACCGACGGTGTGGATGTAGGCGGTGCCGTGTGCCGGGCGCGCCACCAGCAGACCGGCGGCGTAGGGATGCGGGCCGGCCTGCGCCACGCTCACCGCGCACCAGCCGCCGCCGTTGCCGACCGTCATCGCGACCGGCGTGGTCTTGCCGGGGGCCAGAACCGGCTTCTCGGGCAGCACCTTGCAGGACTTGGCGGCGCCGGCGAGGTCGATCGCGTAGACCCGGGTCGTGGAGACGACCGCCGGCGCCGGCGGCGGCGTGCAGCCCGCCAGCAATGCCACGGCGGCGGCCCCGCACCATGCCGCACCGAACCTGATCCGCGTCACTCGCTGCAACATCGCCTCGCTTGTCTCTGGGTCCGATCGCCGTGGCCGGCGGCGCGGCAGTGATAGCCGCGCGCTCCGCGATGGCAACCCCCTCCCGGTGTCCGGCCGGACGGGTTCAGCGTCGCGCCAGGGCCGCCAACGTCGAGGCAGGTGGAGGGCAAAAAAGAAGGCAGGGAGAAACAAGGGTTTCTCCCTGCGTGTGGCAAAGCCGCCACGAGCACCGGAAGCGCCCGGTGCGGAGGCGCCTGCCCAGCGGGCGGACGCCCTTATCCGAAACGCCCGGCCGCCCTGCGTGGCGGCCGGGCGAAGGCGGTCAGCGCAGGATGATTTCCACGCGCCGGTTCTGCGGCTCGCGCACGCCGGGGCCGGTGGGCACCAGCAGATGCGTCTCGCCGAAGCCGTGGATGTCGATCACGTTCGCCGGCACCCCGTCGCGGATCAGCTCGGCCTTCACCGACTGGGCGCGGCGGACCGACAGGCCCTGGTTGTAGGCGGGCGTGCCGGAGGTGTCGGTGTAGCCGTTCACCTCGATGCGCGTGTATTGCACGTGCGTCGAGTTGCGGGCGGCGTCGGCGATGATCTGCCGCGCGCGTGCGGTCAGATCGGCGCGATCCCAGTCGAAGAACACGAGGTAGGTGCGGGCCGGGGCCGGGGCGGGAGCCGCGACCGGGGCCGGGGCCGGCGGCGGTGGCGGCGGGGCCACGTTGAAGGCGTAGCGCACGCCGATCAGCGCCGAGTGGTTGTAGTCCTGCTTGAACTTCACGCCGAAATCGACCGGCGCCGCGCCGGAGGCCACAACCAGCGGGCCGTGATAGTTCCGGTCTGCCGGTCAGGCCCATGAAGCGGTACTCGAGGGTCAGCGACAGGCCGGGCGCCACCGCGGTCAGCGGGATCGCGGCACCCAGGATCGCCTGGTAGGCGAACGAGCCCTTCGTCGTGCTGGTGTCGAAGAACGGGAAGCCGCCCGGGCCATAGACGTGGATGGCGTGCTCGTTGACCCACATGTAGCCGGCGCCGGCGCCGACATAGGGCACGACGAACGGGCTGATGCTCCAGAAGTCGTACAGCACGTTGAACATGCCGCCGTACTTCTCTTCATCGCCGCCGGCGCCCGCGGCACCGCCGAGCGGGGTGCCCGAGAACTTGTAGAGCTTGTTCTGGCGGTAGTCGCCCTCGACCTCGGCGCGCAGCCCGTTGCCGAAGCCCCAGCCGATGCTGCCGAGGCCGACGAAGCCGCCGTGGAACTTGGCGTGGCCGTTCGGCGGGACTGGTGAAGGTCTGTCCGTCGACGGTCACGCCGCCCTGCTTGGCGTTCTCGTTCATCAGATAGTTGAACCCGGCGCCGAGCCCGACATAGACGCCGCTCACCGGCTGGGCCATTGCTGCGGCGGGCGCGGCCAGCACTGTCGCGGCCAGTAGCGCACTGCGGAGCTTCATTCTTCCTCTCCTCGTTCCTGAACCTGCGCTGCCGCGCAGCCGTGGGCCTGGTGGCTCGGGATTGGTCCCCCCGCCGCTCGGTGATGCAGACATTACCATCAGTCGCGCCCGGCGGGAGACCGCCTGTGACGGTTTTCCAACGGTTGTGGCAGGATGGCAACAGCACCCGTCCGGCGCGCCACATGGTCGGTCATCGGGGCACTCATCGCAGGATGATTTCCACGCGCCGGTTCTGCGGCTCGCGCACGCCGGGGCCGGTGGGCACCAGCAGATGCGTCTCGCCGAAGCCGTGGATGTCGATCACGTTCGCGGGCACCCCGTCGCGGATCAGCTCGGCCCGGACCGATTCCGCACGGCGGATCGACAGGCCAAGGTTGTATTGCGGCGTGCCGGAGGTGTCGGTGTAGCCGTCCACCTCGATGCGCGTGTACTGCACGTGCGTCGAGTTGCGGGCGGCGTCGGCGATGATCTGGCGCGCGCGGGCGGTCAGGTCGGCGCGATCCCAATCGAAGAACACGAGGTAGCTGCGGGCCGGCGCCGGCGCCGGGGCGGCGACCGGGGCGGGCGCCGGCGGGGGCGGCGGCGGCGCCACGTTGAAGGCGTAGCGCAGGCCGACCAGGATGCTGTGGTTGAAGTCGCCGGACTGCTTCTGGACCAGCTTGAAGCCGGGTCCGCTCGTGGTCTCGCTGACCCCCGCCAGCCCCATGAAGCGGTATTCCACGGTCGCGGAAAGGCCGACCACCAGCGGGATCGGCAGCGACGCGCCGAGGATGCCCTGATAGGCAAAGGTGCCGCGGTTGCTGTCGGACTCCGACCGGGTCGGGCCGTATCCATTGATAGCCGGCGCCGGCGCCGATGTACGGGTAGATCCAGTTGAGGCCGATATCCATGTCGAACAGCGCGTTCGCCATCGCGCCGTATTTTTCTTCGTGCCCGCTGACCTGGACCTTTTCGCTGCCCATGCGCGCCGAGTTCAGGGCGTTGTAGCGGTAGTCGCCCTCGACCTCGACCCGCAGCCCGTTGCCGAACCCGTAGCCGATGCTGCCGAGGCCGACATAGCCGGCGTCATAGCCGAGGCGGACGGAGGTGCTGTCCACGATCCCGCCGGAATTGGTGGTGGTCGTGACCTTCGGCTCCTGCATGAAGTTGCCGCCGCCGCCGAGGCCGACATAGACGCCGCTGACCGGCTGCGCCCACGCCGCCCCGGCGCCCGCGAACAGCGGCGTCGCCAGGGCGGTCGCCAGGGCCGTCGCGGCCAGAAGAACACGCTTCATCGTCTTGATCTCCCGCCGCGGCTCGATTGCCCGACCGCCCTGATGTCGCCCATCGCCCTTGCCAGACCTAGAGATCGCCGCCCGCGCGCAACGGATCGCCGGCGATTTCGTCAGGATTGTGGCGCGAGTGCAACAGTGTGGCCCCGTGTCATGGGTTCCAAGGGCGAGCGCCCTTGCTTCAAATCACCCGTGCCTCGAACGGCGGCACCAGGTCCGGGGCCGGGAACTCGATCACCCACAGATCAGGATCGCGCCCCACCTGGCGCGCGACATAGGCATCCGCCGCTTCCTGCCCGACCGGGGCCGCGCCGGTGCCGCGCACCCAGGCCGCCGCGCCGGACGCGTCGCGCGCCTGCGCCAGCACGCAAAACCCCTCGCGTCCGCGCAGCACCACCAGCACGCCGCCGGCATCGGCGTCGCCGCGCCGCAGCACCGCCCCCGGCCGCCCGTCGGCATCGCCCCGGCGCAGCGCCATGCTCACCCATATGCCCGCCTTGAGCCGCGGCTCCGTCACCGTTCGCGTCACCCCCACCTTGCGCCACGCCGCCGATGCGGCGACGCTTCGCACCCGACAACGGCCGAGGAGCGTCCAATGGTCATCGTCACGCGTCATGTATGCGCTCAAGCCCGAGTCCCGGTTCGACCTTCCCTACTACACGACCAGGCACATGCCGCTGGTGCGCCAGCGCTGGACCCCGTGCGGGATGCAGGAGGCGACGGTGCTGAAGGGCCTGCCCGGGCCGGGCGGCGCCGCTCCCGCCTACGGCATGATGGCCCTGCTGCGGTTCGGCTCGGCCGCCGAGTTTCAGGATGCGGTCGCGAAACACGGGCGCGAGGTGATGGGCGACGTGGCGAACTTCACCGACGTGCAGCCGATCATCCAGGCGAGCGAGGTGGTCGCGTAGCGATCCCGGCGCGCCGGCGCCTCACGCCAGCTCGAACATCCCCTCCACCTCCACCGCGGCGTCCGCCGGCAGGGCGGGCACGCCGATCGTGGTGCGCGCGTGCCGGCCGGCGTCGCCGAACACCGCGACCGCGAGATCGGAGGCGCCGTTCATCACCTGCGCCTGGCCGGTGAAGCCTGCCGCCGAGGTGATGAAGCCGCCGAGCCGCACCACGCGAGCGACCCGGTCCAGGTCGCCGCCGCAGGCCGCGCGCAACTGCGCGATGACGTTGACCATGCACTGCCGCGCCGCCGCGTGCCCCTGCTCGGCGGACAGCCCGCCCGGCCCCACGGCGCCGGTGAACGCCACCCGGCCGTCGATCGCCGGCACCTGGCCGGAGACCACGACCAGCTTGCCCGAGACCGCGAAAGGGACGTAGTTGGCGAGCGGCCCCATCGGCTGTGGCAGCGTGATGCCGAGTTCCGCGAGCTTCGCCTCGATCCGTCCGGCCATGCGTCGTCCTCCCTCTCCCTGCGGTCCGTCTCTGTGCGCTCTTGCTCGGTGCGCTCTGGCCTGCATAGCCGGTTCGACCAAGGCCGTCAGCAGGACCGGGCCATCGCTTGAATGGTTGGAACGGGGCCAACGGCTCCTCTCCGCCCGCGCTGGCGGGGGAGAGGCTGGGTGAGGTGGGTGATGGGGTCAAAATCGATGCACCGAGCCAGCCGACCGGGCCACCTCACCCCGACCCTCTCCCCCCGCCAGCGCGGGCGGAGAGGGAGAATGGCGATCACTTAGCATGGCAAGCCCTGATCCGCTCCCGCTCGTCGCCATCGCCGGGCGCCCGAACGTCGGCAAGTCGACGCTGTTCAACCGCCTCGCCGGGCGCCGGCTCGCTTTGGTCGCCGATACGCCCGGCGTGACCCGCGACCGCCACGAGGCCGAGGCGATGCTGCGCGGCCGGCAGGGTGCGGCTCGCCGACACCGCCGGGCTCGACGAGGCGCCGCCCGCGAGCCTCTCCGGCCGGATGCACAGCGGCGCTGCGGCGACACTCGCCGACGCGGCGCTGGTGCTGTTCGTCGTCGATGCCCGCGACGGCGTGACCCCGGCGGATCGGCACTTCGCCGCCTGGCTGCGCCGCCAGGGCCGCCCGGTGCTGCTGGTCGCCAACAAGGCCGAGGGGCGCGGCGGCGCCGCGGCGGCGATGGAGGCCTATGCGCTCGGCCTCGGCACCCCGGTCGCGGTCTCGGCCGAGCACGGCGAGGGCATCGCCGAGCTGATGAGTGCGATCGCCGAACGCCTGCCCGCGCCGGCGCCCGAGCAGGAGGCGGACGCGCCGGATCGGCCGCTGAAGCTCGCCATCGTCGGCCGCCCGAACGCGGGCAAATCGACGCTGCTGAACCGGCTGCTCGGCGAGGCGCGGGCGCTGGTCGGGCCGGAGCCGGGGATCACCCGCGACGCGATCGCCGCCCGCCTCGCCGACGCCGAGGGCCCGATCGAGCTGGTCGATACCGCCGGGCTGCGCCGCCGCGCGCACGTCGAGCCGGGGCTGGAGCGCGCCGCCACCGGCGCCGCGATCGGCGCGCTCAAGCTCGCCGAGGTGGTGGCGCTGGTGATCGACGCGCCGCTCGGCCTGCACGACCAGGACCTCGCGATCGGCCGGCTGGTGGCGCAGGAGGGGCGGGCCGCGGTGGTGGTGCTGAACAAGTGGGACGCGGTCGCCGAGCGCGCTGCGCTGCGGCGGGCGATCGCCGAGCGGCTGGAGGCGTCGCTGTCGCAGATGGCGGGGATTGCGCTGGTGCCGCTCTCGGCGCTGACCGGGGCGGGGATGGAGCGGCTGCTGCCGGCGGTGCGGGCGGCGCACGCGGTCTGGAACCGGCGCGTGCCGACCGCCGCGCTGAACCGCTGGTTCGAGCAGGCGCTGGAGCGCCACCAGCCGCCGCTGGTCGAGGGGCGGCGGCTGAAGCTGCGCTACATCACCCAGGCGAAGGCGCGGCCGCCGACCTTCGTGGTGTTCGGCACCCGCGCCGAGCAATTGCCCGACGCCTACCGCCGCTATCTCGTGAACGGCCTGCGCGCCGCCTTCGACCTCCCCGGCACGCCGATCCGATTGCAGACGCGCGGGACGGTCAATCCCTATCTGCCGGGCTGAATGCCCGTTCGGTCCGCGGTCACGTCTGCGTGGAAAAGCCTCCCGGTTACTCTCCCGTTACCTGATAGGCTTTTACAGTTACATGCAATGTCTATGTCTCTCCCCGGCGGTTCGCGCCGGTTGTAGTCGCGGGGAGTCCGAGGGTGTCGGCCAAGAGAATTCGCCTGCTCTGTCTGGGGGTGGCTTCTGGCGGCAGCCGCTTGGCGGCGGGCTGGCTCTGAGCCGCCGCTCTGCGCCGAGGCCTTGGCGGCGTCCGATCCGCCGGCCGTTCCCGTCACCGCCCAGGCTGCCAAGGTGCAGGACGTCCCGGTCTATCTTCGCGGGCTCGGCACCGTTCAGGCATTCAATACCGTCGAGATCAAGGCGCAGGTGAACGGGACGCTGGTCTCCCTGCCGGTGCGCGAAGGGCAGGAGGTGCGCCAGGGCGATATCGTCGCCGAGATCGACCCGCGGCCCTACAAGGCGGCGCTGGATCAGGCCACGGCGCAACGCGCCGAGGACGCGGCCCAGCTCCAGAGTGCGATGCTTGACCTGAACCGCTACCAGTCGCTGGCGAAGCAGAGTTTCGCTCCGGTGCAGCAGGTCGACGACCAGCGGGCGACGGTGCAGAAGCTGGTCGCGGCGGTGCAGGCCGATAGTGCGGCGATCGAGACCGCGCAGATCAATCTCGGTTTCTGCACCATCCGGGCGCCGATCAACGGGCGGGTCAGTCTCTATCAGACCGACATCGGCAACCTGATCGAGGTTTCGAGCCAGACCGGAATTGTCTCGATCACGCAGGACAAGCCGATCTCGGTGGTGTTCACCTTGCCCGAAGCGGACTTGCCGCGCGTGCAGGATGCGATGGCGAAAGGCAAGCTGCCCGTGCTGGCCTATAGCAGCGACGACCGGACCAAGCTCGGCGATGGCGTTTTGCTCACGCCGAACAACGCCATCGACACCACGACCGGCACGATCCAGTTCAAGGCCACCTTCGCGAATGACAATGACCGCCTTTGGCCGGGCGAGTTCGTCAATGCGCGGCTGCTGGTGGAAACGCTGCACAAGGCCGTCACCGTCCCCGTGGCCGCGATCCAGCACGGGCCGGACGGCCTGTTCGTCTATGCGGTCGAACCGGACCACACCGTGCAGGAGCAGGCGGTCGAGGTCGGCTATCAGGACGCGGCGACGTCCGTTGTCACGAAGGGGCTGCATGGCGGCCAGGACGTGGTCGTCGCGGGCCAGTCGCGGCTGTCGCCGGGCACGCGGGTCGCGACCGACGGCGCCAGCCCTTCGAGTCCGGCACCGGCCCTGCGGCGCGGGCAAAACCGTGAGCAAAGCCGCCAGACCCAGCTAGCGTGGCTGGCTTGCGATCCGTTCAGCGGTAATTCGTGATGACCCATTTCGGTCCCGTGACACCCCTCCCCCAACCCCCTCCCGCAAGGGGAGGGGGCTTAGGCGCGTTGCTCCCCCTCCCCTTGCGGGCTTGGGCCGCGGAGCGGACCAAGGCCGGGGAGGGGTCGAGGGGATCGATGCGTTGGCCACTATCGGTTCAGCGACGAAAGCAGCTTGAGATGAGCATTTCGACGCCCTTCATCCGGCGCCCGATCGCCACCTCGCTGCTGACGGCCGCGATCTTCCTGGCCGGTCTTGCCGCCTTCCCGCTGCTGCCGGTGGCGGCGCTGCCGAACGTCGAGTTTCCGACCCTGAGCGTGACCGCAAATTACCCCGGCGCCAGTCCGGAGACGATGGCCGCGACCGTGGCGACACCGCTCGAGACCGAATTCGGCCAGATGCTGCCGGGCCTGTCGCAGATGACCTCGACCAGCGTGCTCGGCACCAGCCAGATCACGCTGCAATTCGACCTCAGCACCAACATCAACTCGGCGGCGACGCTGGTGCTGGAGGCGATCAACGCCGCCCAGGGGTCGCTGCCGAAGGACATGCCAAGCCCTCCCACCTTCCGTGAGAGCAATCCGTCGGACGCGCCGATCCTGATCCTGGCGATGCAATCGGACCAGGCCCCGATCACCGACGTCGACAGCTACGCCGAAAATATCGTCGAGCAGCAGATCTCGCAGCTTCCCGGGGTCGGCCAGGTGCTGGTCGGCGGCCAGCAGACCCCGGCGATCCGGGTCCAGATCGATCCCGCCAAGCTCGCCTCGATGGGGCTGACGCTGGAGAGACGTGCGCAGCGTCCTCACCAACGCGACGGTCGATGCGCCGAAAGGGAGCATCGACGGTCCGCAGCAATCCTACACCATCTACGCGAACGACCAGCTCACCACCGCCGCACCCTATAACAGCATCATCATCGGCTATCGCCACGGCGCCCCGATCCGGATCGGCGACATCGGACGCGCGGTCGCCGGCCCGCAGAACCGCGAACTTGCGGCCTGGACCAACGGCAAGCAATCCGTGATCCTGCTGGTCTTCAAGCAGGCCGGTGCGAATGTCATCAAGACGGTGGATGGGATAAAGGCCAAGCTGCCGGCGCTGGAAGCGAATATACCGCCCGACATTCATACCTCGGTCGTGTCCGACCGCACCCAGACGATCCGGGCGTCGGTCAGCGACGTCGAGCTGACGCTGATGGTCGCCATCGGACTCGTGGTGATGGTGATATTCCTGTTCCTGCGCAACGTCTGGGCCACCATCATCCCCGGCGTGACGATCCCGGTCGCCCTGGTCGGCACTCTGGGGGTCGATGTATCTGTTCGGCTTCAGCCTCGACAATCTGTCGCTGATGGGGCTGACGATCGCCGTCGGCTTCGTCGTCGACGACGCGATCGTGATGCTGGAGAACATCTTCCGGCACATCGAGGCCGGCATGAAGCCGCTCGAGGCGGCGATCAAGGGCGCGAGCGAGATCGGCTTCACCATCATCTCGATCAGCTTCTCCCTGATCGCGGTCTTCATCCCGCTGCTGCTGATGAGCGGCATCGTCGGCCGGCTGTTCCGCGAATTTGCGATCTGCGTGACCGTCACGATCGTGATCTCCGCGATCGTGTCGCTGACCCTCGCCCCCATGATGGCGTCGCGGTTTCTGACCTCCGAAGCCCACAGCCACGGCTGGTTCTATAATCTGATGGAGCGGTTCTTCGCGGGGATGCTGCGCTTCTACGAGCGGACGCTCGACATCGCCCTGCGCCATCGCTTCATCACCCTGATGGTGTTTTTCGCGACGGTGACGCTGACGGTGGTGCTCTATGTCGTGATCCCCAAGGGGTTCTTCCCGAACCAGGATACCGGGATCATGATCGGCGTCACCGATGCGGCGCAGGACATCTCGTTTTCCGGCATGTCCGCCCTGCAACAGCAAGTGAACAAGCTGGTGCTGGCCGACCCGGCGGTGGCCTCGGTCGTCTCGTCCGCCGGCGCCGGCTCGGGCGGCCAGACCGCCAATAACGGCCGCATGTACATCACGCTGAAGCCGTGGGATCAGCGCCGCGACAACATCACCCAGGTCATCGCCCGGCTCGATCGGAAGATGCAGGCGGTGAAGGGGATCCGCCTGTTCCTTCAGGCGGTACAGGATGTGCGCGTCGGCGGCCGCCTGGGTCGCACGCAGTATCAATACACGCTGCAGGACGCCAACTCTGCCGAACTCAATACCTGGGCGCCCAAGATCCTGGGCAGGCTGCAGACCCTGCCGCAACTCGCCGACGTCACCTCCGACCAGGAGATTGCCGGGACCACCGAAACGCTGACCTATGACCGCGACCAGGCGGCACGGTTCGGCGTGCAGCCTGCCGCGATCGACAATATCCTCTACGATGCATTCGGGCAACGCCAGGTGGCGCAGTACTTCACCGGCAACAAGGCCTATTACGTCATCCTGGAAGTGCTGCCGTCCCAGCAGGGCGCGCTGACCACGCTGCGGAACCTCTACGTGACGTCGGCAAGCGGCCAGACGGTGCCGCTGTCGACCCTGGTCCACGAGACGACCGTGCCCGTGCAGCCGCTGGCCGTGAATCATCAGAGCCAGTTCCCGGCGGTGACGATCTCGTTCAATCTGAAGGGCAACGCCCCGTTGGGCGCGGCGATTACCGAGATCCAGCGCGTGGAGGGCCAGATGGGCGTGCCCGCCACGGTGCAGGGATCGTTTCAGGGCACGGCGCAGGCGTTCCAGGCCTCGCTCAGCACCGAGCCGTTCCTGGTCGCGGCGGCGCTGGTGACGGTCTACATCATTCTCGGCGTGCTCTATGAGAGCTACATTCTGCCGCTGACGATCCTTTCCACCCTGCCGGCGGCCGGCGTGGGCGCGCTGCTGATGCTGCTGGCGTTTGGCTATCAGCTCACGGTCATCGCGCTGATCGGCATCATCCTGCTGATCGGCATCGTGAAGAAGAACGGCATCATGATGGTCGATTTCGCGATCACCGCGGAGCGTCGTGACGGGTTGGCGCCGCAAGTGGCGATCCGTCAGGCGTGCCTGCTGCGCTTCCGCCCGATCCTGATGACGACGATGGCGGCGCTGTTGAGCGGATTGCCGCTGATGCTGGCGAACGGCGCCGGTTCGGACCTGCGCAAGCCGCTCGGCTACGCGATGGTGGGCGGGCTGGCGCTGAGCCAGGTGCTGACGCTGTACACCACGCCGGTGATCTATCTCTATCTCGACCGCTTGCAGCATTGGCTCGCCCCGCGCCGCGCCTCGCGGATGCCGACACTGGCCGCGAAGCTCGCAACCTTGAGCGGGCAGGAGGCGGACTAGCCGTGGCGGAGCTCACGATGAGCGATCCGGCGACCGAGACCGGGGCCGATACGCCGCAACGCCGGCGCACGCTCGGCTTTCTGCTGCGGGAGAGCTCTCGTCTCATGCGGCGGCGCTTTGTCCACCATGCCAGGAAAGCCGGGCTGGCGCTGAACCGATCCGAAGCGAGCCTGCTGGTGCAGGTGTCCCACGAGCCGGGCATCAATCAGGCGGGAGTGGCGAGCCTGCTGGATATGGAGACGATCTCGATCGTGCGCCTGGTCGATTGTCTGGAGCAAGCCGGGCTGCTCGAGCGACGCCGGCATCCGACCGACCGGCGGGTTCGTACCCTGTGGTTGACCGCGGCCGGGGAAGTGGCGGTCGCTCAGGTCCGCGCGATCGGGGAGATCGTGCGCAGCGAGGCGCTGGCCGGCCTTGCGGATGCCGAGCGTGAGTGTCTTCTCGACCTGCTCCTGGCGATCGAGCGTAATCTGTCGAGCGTGAGCGACGGCGCGAGTGGCGACGGCCCGAACCTGGCCGTAGCCTGACACCCAGGGAGGAGACGATGCAGCACAGGGTTCTCGGCCGCAGCGGCATCCGCGTCTCGGAGCTCTGCCTCGGCACCATGATGTTCGGCGGCCCGACCGACGCGGCGACCGCCGCGCGCATCATCGCCCGCGCGCGCGAGCAGGGCGTGAACTTCATCGACACCGCCGACGTCTACGTGGACGGCCGCTCGGAGGAGGTGGTGGGCCGCGCGATCGCCGCCCACCGCGACGACTGGGTGCTGGCGACCAAGCTCGCCAACGCGACGCCGGAGGGCGGCGCCAACAATGCCGGGCTGTCGCGCCTGCACATGATGCGCGCGGCCGAGGCGAGCCTGCGCCGGCTCGGCGTCGAGACGATCGACATTCTCTACTGGCACAAGGAGGATCACGCGACGCCGCTCGAGGTGTCGGTGCGCGCCACCGCCGACCTCGTGCGCGCCGGCAAGATCCGGCACTTTGCGCTCTCGAACCATCGCGCCTGGCGCATCGCCGAGATCTGCCGGCTGGCCGACCAGGCGGGGATCGACCGGCCGGTGGCGAGCCAGCCCTATTACAGCGCGATCAACCGGCTGGTGGAGGTGGAGCAGCTTGCCGCCTGCGCGCATCTGGGCCTGGGCGTGGTGCCGTACAGCCCGCTCGCGCGCGGGGTGCTGACCGGCAAATACGCGCCCGACGCGGCGCCCGCGGCGGGCACGCGCGCCGCCCGGCACGACCAGCGGCTGATGGAGACCGAGTGGCAGCCCGACAGCCTGCGCGCCGCGGCACGGATCGCGGACCACGCGCGGGCGCGCGGGATGGAGCCGGGGGCATTCGCGATCGCCTGGGTGCTGCGCAATCCGCTGATCTCCTCGGTGATCGCCGGCCCGCGCACCGAGGCGCAGTGGGAGGCGTATGTCGCGGCGCTGGCCACGCGGCTCGACGCCGAGGACGAGGCGGCGGTCGATGCGGTGGTGACGCCCGGCCACCGGGCGGCGGCGGGGCTGAACGATCCGGCCTATCCGATCGAGGGCCGGCCGGTAAGGAGCGGGTGAAGGAGGGGCGTTAGCCCCTGCGGACTATACATCGAGCCTTTCCTGTTCGACGAAAGGCTTACTGATAGGGAGTGCCGGATTACCGACCAGTCCGCTTTTTCGGATCAGGCCTGCATCGAAGGTGTTAAGAACCGAAACTCGTAATGAAAGCGCGGTCGCGACGTGTATGGCATCTTTAGGAGCGATCCCGTAATCCCAGACCATCTCCCGGGCTGCCTCAGCCAGCCGCCGGGTAAGGTTCTGCACCGCAATATATTCGTGACGGAAGAACTTTTCAACCTTGGCCCGAAGACTTGATCAATCTTAGGTCGCTTTCTGAGAGCCAGAACTTCCGCGATAGTGAGGGCGCTTGTGATGATAAGTATCGATCCCGATCTAGCCAATTCGAGGACTCCGCGACAAGCCTGCTGCTTGTCAGGTTCTTCTTGTAACCAGCCAAGGAAGCAATCTGAATCCCAGTAACGTCGTTCTCTAATCAAGTCGTGCCCCGCAGGATGCCCCTAACGTCTTCGGGGCTCGGCAATTCGTCCTCCGCCGGAAACGGAACGATTTCCTCCACCGAAACCCGTGATACGGTCCCGTTTCGACGATAATGCACGACCCCGTAAACCTCGACGCGACGATCAAACAAGGCGAGCGTATGCCCCATCAAATGCTCTGGTACATCACAACGTATTGCCGCGCCAAAAACGGGTTCGTATAGCACAATTCGAAACCCACCCGCAACGGATACGGTTTTCAGCCGACCTTCGACAGAACCCCGGTCGGAATGTGCCTCCGCGAGGATTGCTACCACGTTCGCATGCAAGGTATGAGTGATGGGTACTGGCTCACGTTGCCCCCAAATTTGAATGGCCGTGTCATCTCCCTTACGATTGCCCAATGCAGATCCAAGCCGCCGGACGCTCGCAAGAGCTCGTTCGCTGAACGCCGGAGGCTCAACGGATTGTATCGCCAACTCATGTAACCCCGACACCATTGCTTGCCGCACCTGCGCTGCTCTCGATGCTGAGACACCAGGGCCCGCGACGACGCCTACGAGGTTGCTTCCTTGCTTCACCTGGACGCGCCATTCCAGCCGCTCTCCGTCAGGAGTAACCGCCTTGCTTACTTCTGACAGCAGATCGAAGAAGGCGGTTAGCGTGCTTTGAAAGCGTTCGGGCGTCACTGACGATCCAGTGATTTCAAACGTCAGATCAGCGTCGACGTCAGCCGGTGTCGCCACGAACGAGCCACCCCTTCACCTGGATTCTAGCGTTGTCCCAGGTCAGTTGGCTAGTCATGGCTGAGGTGCTAGGGGTGCCCCGGTCGCGAGATTCAGCCCTCCGCCCCCGTGGCGGGCCGCCCGCCGCCCCCCACCCGATGCCCGCTCAGCTCCGTCCCCGCATCCCGCGCCAGCAGCAGCGAGGCCGGCGGCGCCAGCAGCGACACGCACGCCGCCGCCAGGAACGCGATGCTGTAATCCCCAAGCGAGGGCCGCGCGTTCCCCGAAAGCACCGCCGCCGCCCCCAGCGCCGCCGCTCCCGCCGAAATCCCCACCACCTGCGACAATTGCTGCATCGTGGTATAGAGCGTCGTCGCCGCACTCATCTGCGCCCGCGACACTTCCGCATAGGCCAGCGTGTTGAACGCGGTGAATTGCAGCGAGCGGAAGAACCCGCCGGCGAGCAGCACGGCATAGATCGCCGCCTGCGGCCAGCCGGGGCGAAACCCCGCCATCGCCGCCAGCAGCGCCGCCGAGAGCAGCCCGTTCCACACCAGCGTCGTGCGGAACCCAACCCGCCGCAGCGCCCACTGCGTCGCCGGCTTCATCGCCAGCGCGCCCACCGAGCTGGCAAACGTTATCATCCCGCTCTGCGCGGCGCTGTCGCCGAACCCGAGCTGCAGCATCAGCGGCAGCAGGAAGGGGATCGCCCCGATCCCCACCCGGAACAGCGTGCCGGCCAGCACCGAGATGCCGAAACTCGGCAGGCGCAGCAGCGAGAAATCGAGCAGCGGCCGCGGATGGCGCCGCGCGTGCAGCGCGTAGAGCACCGCGCCGGCCAATCCCGCCAGCAGCATCAACGCCGTGACCCAGGGCGCCGCCACCTGCCGCCCCACCGTCTCCAGCCCGACCATCAGCCCGCCCAGTGCCATCGCGCTGAACAGCAGCCCGAAGAAGTCGAAGCGCCCCGCCTCCGGCTCGCGCACGTCCTCGACGAACACCGTGACCAGGACAATGCCGAGCACGCCGATCGGCACGTTGATGTCGAAGATCCAGCGCCACGACGCATAGGTGACGATCAGCCCGCCGAGCGGCGGCCCCACCACCGGGCCGATCATCGAGGGCACCGTGAGCCATGCCATCGCCGCCACCAGCTCGCTCTTGGCAACCGAGCGCAGCAGCAGCAGCCGCCCCACCGGCAGCATCATCGCCCCGCCGAAACCCTGGATGATGCGCGCGAACACCAGAAATCCGAGCGTGTCGGCCCGCCCGCACAGCACCGAGCCCACCGTGAACACCGCGATCGCGGCGCGGAAGACGGTGCGGCTGCCGAAGCGGTCCGCCATCCAGCCGCTCGCCGGGATGAACACCGCGAGGCTGAGCAGGTAGGAAGTCAGCGCCACGTTCAGTTGCAGCGGATCGGCGTGGAAGGCGCGCGCCATCGCCGGCAGCGCGGTCGAGATCACCGTGCCGTCGAGGTTCTGCATGAACAGCGCACAGGCGACGATCGAGGCGGTCAGCCGGGTTCGCCCCGAGGTGCCGCGCCGCACCGCAGCGGCGGAGCGGCAGCGGCGGCAGCCGGGGAGAGCCCCGGACCTGGCGAGGCAATCTCGAACTGCGGGGCGGCCGAGGGAGGGCTCGCGCCGGAGCCCTCCCCGGTCACGGCAGCAGGACCGTGCTGCCGGTGGTGCGGCGGCCCTCCAGGGCGGCGTGGGCCGCGGCGGCATCGCGCAGGGGAAAGCTCTGGTTGACGCGGATCTTGACGGCGCCGCTGGCCACCACCTCGAACAGATCCGCCGCCGTGCGCTCGAGATCGGCGCGCCGCGCGGTGTAGTTCGAGAGGCTGGGGCGGGTGAGGAACAGGCTGCCCTTGGCGCCGAGCACGCCGATATCGACCGGCGGCACCGGCCCCGATGCGTTGCCGTAGCTGACCATCAGCCCGAGCGGCGCCAGGCAATCCAGGCTCGCGGTGAACGTGTCGCGGCCGATGCTGTCATACACGACCGGCACCATCGCGCCCCCGGTGATCCGCTTCACCTGCGCCGGCAGGTCGTCGTAGCCGACGATCGCGTGCGCGGCCCCGTTCTCGCGCGCGAGCTGCGCCTTCGCCGCCGTCGAGACCACGCCGATGACCCTCGCCCCCAGATGCTTGCCCCACTGGCACAGGATCAGCCCGACGCCGCCCGCGGCCGCGTGGACCACGATCGTCTCGCCGGCGGCAACCGCATGGGTGCGCCGGATCAGGTACTCCGCCGTCATCCCCTGCAGCATCATCGCCGCGGCGGTGCGGGTGTCGATCGCGGGCGGCAGCTTCACCAGCCGCTCGGCCGGCAGCACGCGCTCGGTCGCATAGGCCCCGATCGGGCCGCCGGCATAGGCGACGCGGTCGCCTGGTGCCACCTCGGTGACATTGGGCCCGACCGCGACCACGGTGCCGGCGCCTTCCAGTCCCAGCGTCATGGGCATGGTCGGCGCCTTGTAGAGGCCGGTGCGGAAATAGACGTCGATGTAGTTCAGCCCGATCGCCTCGTGGCGCACCAGCGCCTCGCCGGGACCGGGCTCGGGCACCGGCACGTCCTCCCACTGCATCACCTCGGGGCCGCCATGGGCGTGGATGCGGATGGCCTTGGTCATGATCGTCTCCGATGGCGCGAGGCGCGCGCGGGCATGTCAGGCGGCGCAGGTTGGGCCGCGCGCGGGGTTAGGCCGCGCATGGGGTCAGGCTGCGCACGGGGTGCCGGACGCGGCGCGCGCCTCCAGGGACAGCAGGAACTGCTTGGTGGCGAGGCCGCCCGCGCCGGAATAGCCGCCCGGCCCGGCGGCGGCGACCACGCGGTGGCAGGGGATCAGGATCGCGATCGGGTTGGCGCCCACCGCCTGGCCGACGGCGCGCGGGGCCGAGCCGCAGGCGCGCGCGACTGCGCCGTAACTGGCCGTGGTGCCGGGCGGGATCGCCAGCAGCGCCTGCCACACGCGCTGCTGGAAGGCCGTGCCCGGCGGTGCCAGCGGCAGGTCGAACGCGGCCGGTTGGCCATCGAAATAGGCCTGCAAGGCGCTCGCGGCATGGCGAAGCAGCGGCGTCGGGGTCTGGTCGCGGCCCCAGCCCCAATCGAGCGACACGATCGCACCGTGCGTCCTCGGAGAGCGTCAGGTCTCCGATCGGCGAATGGAGCGAAAGCTGCGGCACGCGCGCCTCCGGGGCGGATGGGCGCGGGATGGCAGACCCGCCCGCCCGGCCTGTCAAGGCGGCCGGTTAGGATGCGGGGATGGCGGCCGGAGCGCGCCGAAGCAAGGCGTGCAGCGCCGCCGGATCGCGCACCGGCAGGCTGCACGTGCCGGCGCGGCAGACGAAGGCGGCGGGGTCTCGCCCGTGGTCTTGCCGTGCGCGGGATGCAGCACCGGGACGGCCCGGCCGCCGCCCCGGCCACCGTCGCGTGCAGCACGCAGACCGCCGGATCGGGTGCGGCGCGAGCGGCGCGCAGGAGGGCCTGCACCCCCGGATCATCGGGCGAGCCGGTGACGACGACCGTGATCGCGTCTTCCAGCAGGTCGGCTGCCGCGAGCAGCGTCGGCATCGCCTGGAGCGCCGGTCCGGCGGCCCCGAACGCGCGCAGCACCGCCTCGGCGCGGCTTCGCCAGGCCGGGTCGCCGGTCAGGTGATGCAGGCGGGCGAACAGGGTCGCGATCAGGCCGGTGCCGGCCGGGGTCGCGTTGTCGGCGGCGCTGCGCGGGCGCGCGAGCGGCACGTCGGCCGCGTCGGCGGCGGTCTGGAAGAAGCTGCCGTCGGCATCGGCGAAGTGCGCGATGGCCGCCTCCGCCAGGGCCATCGCCTGCGCGAACCGGGCCGGATCGCCGGTCGCCTCATGGAGCGCGAGGGCGCGCGAGACCGGCCGAGGCTTGGTCCTCCAGCAGCCCGGAAGCGGTGATGACGCCGTCGGCCCAGGCATGGGCCACGCGGCCGTCCGGCGTGCCGAGGGCGGCGCGCACGAAGTCGAGCGCGCCCGCGGCCAGCGCCCGCCACTCGGGCTGGTCGAACACCGCGGCCGCCCGCACCAGGGCCGCGATCATCAGCCCGTTCCAGTCCGCCAGCACCTTGCCGTCGCGGGCGGGCGGGATGCGGCGGGCGCGGGCTTCGAACAGCACCCGCCGGCTCGCCGCGAGCCGCTGCTCCGCCTCCGGCATGCCGAGCGGTGCGAGGCGCCGCAGCACGGTCCGGCCTTCCCAGTTGCCCCCGGGGCGGACGTCGTAGGCGGATTTGAACGGGGCGCCGGCCGGGCCGAGCAGGGCGTCGATCTCGGCCTCGGTCCAGACGTAGAAACGGCCTTCCTCGCCTTCGCTGTCGGCGTCCTGGGCGGCGGCGAAGGCACGGCGCCCGGCTGCGTCGGGCGCGGTCATCATCTCGCGTGCGAGCCAGCCGACCAGCTCCTCGGCGCGCGCGGCATAGAGCGGATCGGGGCGGGCGGCGTGGGCGAGTGCGAGCAGGTCGAGGATCTGGGCATTGTCGTAGAGCATCTTCTCGAAATGCGGCACCAGCCATTCGGCGTCGGTCGAATAGCGGGAAAAGCCGCCGCCGAGATGATCGTGGATGCCGCCCATCGAAAGGCCGCGCAGCAGGCCGTGCACGGCTTCGGCGCAAGCCGGATCGCCGGTGCGGGCGAATTGCTGCCAGAGCAGGCGGAACAGCGGCGCGTTGGGAAAGCGCGGCGCACCACGCAGGCCGCCATGCACCGGATCGACGCCGGCGAGCAGGGACGCGGTCACGGCGTCGAGTTGCCGGGGCCCAGGCACCGGCCCGGGGCGGGTCGCGGCGAGGCCGTGCAAGGCCGTGCGCAGCGCCGCGACGTTCTGGGCCACCGCCCCGTCGCCGGCCGCGGCGGCGCGGGCGACGCCTTCCAGCACCTGGCGGAACGAGGGTCGCCCCCAGCGCGGCTCGGGCGGGAAATAGGTGCCGCCCCAGAACGGGGCCGCGTCCGGGGTCAGGAACATGGTCAGCGGCCAGCCGCCCTGCTCGCCCAGCGCCTGCAGGGCGGACATGTAGATATGGTCGATGTCGGGCCGCTCCTCGCGGTCCACCTTGATGTTGACGAAGTGGCGGTTCATCAGGGCGGCCGTGTCCGGGTCCTCGAACGATTCGTGGGCCATCACGTGGCACCAGTGGCAGGCGGCGTAGCCGACCGAGAGCAGGATCGGCACGCGCCGCGCGCGCGCTTCGGCCAGCGCCGCCTCGCCCCACTGCCGCCAGTGCACCGGGTTGCCGGCGTGCTGCAGCAGATAGGGCGAGCGGGCGTGGCGGAGCAGATTGGCATCGGACATGGATGCGGGCCTTCCGCGATCGTCGGGGGGTTGGGCAGGAGATGGGCGCGGCGGCGCGACGTGGGGAGGGGATTGGTGGACGACCGGGTCGAGATCGGCAGCGGGGCGGATGTCGGGGCGGATGTCGGGGCGGATATCGGGGCGGCCGACCTCGGGGACGCGGCATCCGCGCCCGATCCGCGCCCGTTCTACGCGGCCCATGTTTTTGTCTGCTGCAACCGCCGTCCGGACGGGCACAAGCGCGGCAGTTGCGCGGCCAAGGGGTCCGAGCGGCTGCGCGACTACATGAAGGCGCGGGTGAAGGAACTCGGGCTGCCCCGCGTGCGGGTGAACCTGGCCGGCTGCCTGGATCGCTGCGAGCTTGGTCCCTGCGTAGTGATCTACCCGGAAGGCGTGTGGTATCGCATTGAATCGCCTGCCGATGTCGATGCGATCCTAGAACGGCATCTCGTCGCCGGCGGCCGCGCAACCGAACTGATGCTGCCGGAGGGCTGAACGGACGAACGAGAACAAAATAGGAAAAATGTTTCACGTGAAACGTTATCCACAGGGGGTGAGCGTCGGGGGGTGAGCTTCGGAGCGGGGACGACCGAGGCGCGGTTACGAGAATTCGCCGCCCTGGTCGCGGTCTGGACGCCGCGCATCAACCTGGTCGGCGCCGCCGACCTGCCCGTGCTCTGGCGGCGGCACGTCGAGGACTGCCTGCAGCTGGTGTCGCTGCTGCCGCCCGGTCTGGACCGCGCCATCGACCTCGGCGCCGGCGCCGGTTTCCCCGGCCTGGTGCTCGCGATCGCGACCGGCATCCCGTTCGAGTTGATCGAGGCCGACCGCCGCAAGGCGGCCTTCCTCGCTGAGGCCGCCAATCGCCTCGGCGCCCCCGCCCGCATCCACGCCTGCCGGATCGAGGCCGCGGCGCTGCCCCCCGCCCGCCTCGTCACCGCGCGCGCGCTGGCACCCTTGCCGCGCCTGCTGGCGCTCGCGGCCCCCCTGCTCGCGCCGGGCGGCGTCTGCCTGTTCCCCAAAGGCCGCACCGCGGCGAAAGAATTGACCGAAGCGCGCCGGCAGTGGCAGATGGACGTCGATTCTCGGCCGAATCGCGTCCATCCCGGAGGCGTCATCTACCGGATCGGGGCCTTGCAACGTGCCATCTGAGACCGGTCCCACCCATTATTTGCCCTGTTCTCAGGTGATCGCGATCGCCAACCAGAAGGGCGGCGTCGGCAAGACCACCACCGCCATCAATCTCGGCGCCGCCCTCGCCCAGCGCGGCGAGCGCGTCGTCGTGATCGACCTCGATCCGCAGGGCAACGCCTCCACCGGCCTCGGCCTCGCCGGGCCGCGCGCGCCCGGCAGCTTCGCGCTGATGGTCGGCGCGGCGCCGGCCGCAGACACCCTGCGCCCGACCGCGACCCCGGGCCTCGGCCTGGTGCCCGCCGACCCCGATCTGGCCGGCGCCGAGATCGAGCTGGTGTCCCTGCCCGGCCGCGAGCGTCTGCTCCGCGACGCCCTCGCGCGGCCCGAGTTCGCCGGCCACAGCCACGTCCTGATCGACTGCCCGCCCAGCCTCGGCTTGCTGACGCTGAACGCCTTCGTCGCCGCCGGCGCAGTGCTGGTGCCGCTGCAGTGCGAGTTCTTCGCCCTCGAGGGCCTCAGCCACCTGGTGCGGACCATCGAGCGCGTGCGCGCCGGCTTCAATCCCGCCCTCACGCTGGAAGGGATCCTGCTCACCATGCTCGATCGCCGCAACAACCTCTCCGATCTGGTCGCCGCGGACGCCCGCAGCTTCTTCGGCGCCAAGGTCTATGAGACGGTGATCCCCCGCAACGTCCGCATCTCCGAAGCGCCGAGCCACGGCGTGCCGGTGGTGGCCTACGATCCGCGCTCGGCCGGCGCCCAGGCGTATGGGCAACTGGCAGCAGAATTGCTGCGCCGGGCGCGGGTGGCGGCGTGAGCACGGGCGAAGGCAAGGCCAGGGGCTTTGCCCCTGGACCCCGCCAAAGGCAGAGCCTTTGGAATCCATTCCCACCGTCATGGTCGGCGAAGGCCGGCCATCCACGACTTTCGTGCGCCCCCGAAGTTGTGGATACCCGACCGGAGCCTGTTTCCGGGCGGGCCTTTGACCCGAGCCGGGGGCCGGGCATAACGAGGGCGGTTCGGCCCTGTCGCCCCACTCACCCGGCTAAACACGACAGCCCTGAAGAAATGGGGTCTGGGGCCCGCGGCCCCAGCGGGGTCGAGGGGCGCAGCGGGCCAAGGTTCCAATTGGCCGGCTTCGGCCAATTGGAATGCCTGCGGAGGGAGCGCCCCTCGCCTTGTCGATGAGCCCCCGCCCGCAGCCGCCCCGTCTCGGGCGCGGCCTCGCCGCCCTGCTCGGCGACCTGCCGCCGTCGGCGGGTGCGCCGGCGGCAGACGGGTCCAACCTGCCGATCGACCGTCTCCACCCGGGGCAGTTCCAGCCGCGCCGGGCCAACGATCCGGCGCGCATGGCCGAGCTGGTCGAGTCGATCCGCCGGCAGGGCGTGCTGCAGCCGGTGCTGGTGCGGCGCAGCCGCACCCGCGAGGACGGCTTCGAGATCGTCGCCGGCGAGCGCCGCTGGCGTGCCGCCCAGCAAGCCGGCCTGCAGGAGATCCCGGCCCTCGTCCGCATGCTCTCGGACAGCGACGCCGCCGCCGCCGCGCTGATCGAGAACCTGCAGCGCGAAGACCTGAACGCGATCGAGGAGGCCGACGGCTACGAGCGCCTGTCCAGCGAGTTCGGCCTGACGCAGGACCAGCTCGCCGACGTGCTCGGCAAGTCGCGCAGCCACATCGCCAACATGATGCGCATCCGCGTCCTGCCCGCCGCGGTGCGCGAGCAGATCGCGCAGGGCCTGCTCTCGGCGGGCCACGCCCGCGCGCTGCTCGCCCATTCTGACCCCGAGACCGCCGCCCGGATCGCCGTCGCGCGCGGCCTGACCGTGCGCCAGACCGAGGCGCTGGCCAAGCAGGAGCCGCCGCCACCTCGCGCCGAGCCGACCCGCGATCCGGACGATGTCGCGGTCGAGCGGCAGCTCTCGGAGCAGCTCGGCCTGCGCGTGCAGCTCGTGCGCTCGGGATCGCAGGGGTCGATCCGCATCCATTTCAGCAAGATGGATCAGCTCGAAGGGCTGATCGCGCTGCTCACTCCGCGCTGAGCGGCGCCCGGGGCCTAGCCCCGGTTCCCGCCGCGCGTCCCCGCCCCGCCCGCCGCGCCAGGCCCAGCACGGCATGGCGGCAGAGCAGCTCGTCCGGCGCACCGGTCTGCTTGCAGGCCCGTTCGGCGTCGAGGAGCTGCTGCAGCACCGCTGCCAGCGCTGCCGCTGGCCACAGGCCGAGCGCCCGCCGGAAGGCCGGGGCCCGCCGGAAAAAAACCGGCGGCCGCGCCTGCCGCGTCGCCGCCTCGGCATTCGCGCCGGCCGCGATCTCCAGCGCCGCCCGGTGCAGGCGCTGCCCATGCAGCAGCGCCGCCCGCAGCACCCCTACCGGAGTGGCTCCCTGCGCCATGGCCAGCGCGAGGGCCCGGTCCGCCGCCGCCGCGTCGCCCTCGGTCGCGGCGAACAGCGCGTCCTCCAGGCTCGCCTCGGCGACGTCGCCCACGCTCGCCTGGGCGGCGGCGAGATCGAGCCGGCCCGTGGCCCCCGCGAACAGCGCCGCTTTTTCCAGTTCCGCGGCCGTGACCGCGTGATCGGCGCCGAGATGCTCGGCGAGCCAGGCCAGCGCGTCGGCGTCGGCGGCGACGCCGCGCGCCCGCAGCGTCTCGGCGATCCAGTTTCGCGCCGCGGCTCCTTCGAGCGGGTAGCAGCCGATCGCGGCGGCGTCCTCGCGCTGCTCGGCCAGCACGCGCAGCCGCGAGCGCGGCGGCAGCTCGGCCGCCTCCAGCACCACCAGCGCCTCGCCGCGCCCGGCCAACGCCCGTTCCAGCGGTGCCGCGGCGGCGTCCCCCGCCTCACGCACCCGCACCACCCGCCGGCCGCCGGTCAGCGCGAGTGCCGCCACCTCCTCGGGGATGCGCGCGGCCTCGTCGCGGCCGAGCCAGGCGACGCGGAACGGGTCGTCGGCGGAGCCGGTCACGGCGCGGGTCAGTGCTTCCGCCCGCATCCGGATCAGCCCCTCGTCGGGGCCGTGCAGCAGCACCGCGCGGCAGGTGGCGGGCGGGGCGGCGAGGAAGCCCGCGATCCGCCGCGAGTCGAGCTTCACGCCCTGACTTTCTTCACGCCCTGACTTTCTTCACGCCCTGACTTTCCTCACGCCTTGGCTTCAGGTCCGGTGCGCCGGGTGCGCCTGCCGGTTGAACCAGATCGCGAGCTGGGTCGTGATCTGCTCGGCCAGCGCCTCGGCGATGCGCCGCTGCACCGCCTCGTTGTCGAGGTCGGAGGCGAAATACTGGCTGCCGACCAGGTCGATCTGGTCCACCGAGCGCGACGTGCCGCTGGTCAGCACCGGGCCGGGCGGCGAGATCCGGCGCAACAGGAAGCTCGCGTCGCCGATCACGCGGATGGTTGTCACCGAGCTGTCGGGCTGGATCGCGATCCCTTCCTCGGACAGGCGTGGTGCGACGATGAGATCGAATTGCCGCAGCGAGCCGGTATTGCTGCCTTGCAGCCGCGCCTGCAACGCCTGGCGGATGACCTGCCCGAAGCGGTCGGGGAGCAGCGCCACGTGGATCGTGGCGAGCTGGGCCTGAGCCGCGCCGACCGTGCCATTGGGGCCGGATCCGTAGAGGGGGCGGAAGCCGCACCCGCCGAGGCTGCCGGCGAGGCCGGCGGTGAGCAGGGCGATGAGGCTGCGGCGGGAGAGGGCGGCCCGACCCCTCCCCCCGCCCCCTCCCGCAAGGGGAGGGGGAGCACGGCGCCGCTTCTCTCCCTCCCCTTGCGGGAGGGGGAAGGGGGAGGGGATGCTCCGGCCGTAGCCCGTCACGCCGCCACCACGAAGTTGACGATCCGATTGGGCACGTGGATGCGCTTGACCACGCGCTTGCCGGCGAGCAGGCGGGCGACGTTGGCCTCGGCCGCAGCGGCGGCGATCACGGCGTCGGGATCGGCATCGGGCGGCATCGCGACGGTGCCGCGCAGCTTGCCCATCACCTGCACGGCGATGGTGACGCTCGCCTGCTCCAGCAGCGCCGGATCGGCCTCCGGCCAGGGCAGCTCGGCGATCAGGCGGTCCGCCTGGGGGTCGAGGGCGGCGTGCAGGGTCTCGGCGAGGTGCGGCATCATCGGCCCGATCAGGCGCGCGAGCACCCGGCCCGCCTCGCGCCGCGCCCAGTCGAGACCCGCCGCCCCGTCGGAAGCGGCAGCTTTCGGCCGCGGCCAGCGCCGAGGCGAACTCGTGGATGCGGGCGACCGCGACGTTGAAGGCGAAGCTGTCCAGCGCCGTCGTGACCGCGGCGATGCTGCGGTGCGTCACGCGGCGCAGGTCGAGCGCGGCATCGCCGAAGTCGGGGGGCATGGGGCCGTCGGGCAGGCGGGAAATCGCCTCGACCAGCCGATAGAGGCGGCGGACGAAGCGCCAGGCGCCGGCGACCCCGGTTTCCGTCCATTCCATGTCCCGCTCCGGCGGGTTGTCGGAGAGGATGAACCAGCGCGCCGTGTCTGCGCCGTAACGATCTATGATGGCACCGGGATCGACCGTATTGCGCTTCGATTTCGACATCGCTTCGATGCGGCCGATCGTGACCGGAGCCAGGGTGCCGCGCTCGACCAGCTCGCCGTCCGGCCGCCGCTCGACCTCCTCGGGATAGAGCCAGCGCCCGTCGGCCGCGCGAAAACTCTCGTGCGTAACCATCCCCTGCGTGAACAGGCCGGCGAAGGGTTCGTCGAGCCCGACATGGCCGGTGGCCGCCATGGCGCGGGTGAAGAAGCGGGAATAGAGCAAGTGCAGGATCGCGTGCTCGATGCCGCCGATATACTGATCGACCGGCAGCCAGCGGTCGGCCGCCGCGCGCCGCACCGGCTCGGCCGCGTGCGGGCTGCAGAAGCGGGCAAAATACCAGGCGCTGTCCACGAACACGTCGAACGTGTCGGTCTCCCGCCGCGCCGGGGCGCCGCAGGCAGGGCAGGGCACGACGGTCCAACTCGGCTGGCGGTCGAGCGGGTTGCCGGGGGCGGAAAAATCGACGTCGTGCGGCAGCACCACCGGCAGCTCGGCGTCGGGCACCGGGACGATGCCGCAGGCCGGGCAGTGGATCACCGGGATCGGGCAGCCCCAGTAGCGCTGGCGGCTGACGCCCCAGTCGCGCAGCCGCCAGTTCACCACCCCGCGCCCGGCGCCGCGCGCCTCCAGCGCCGCGATCACCGCGCGCTTGGCGGCCGGCACGTCCAGCCCGTCGAGGAAGTCCGAATGGAAAATCGTGCCCGGCCCGGTATAGGCGGTATCGGCGATGGCGAAGGTCGCGGGATCGGCGGCGGGCGGCAACACCACCGGGATCACCGGGAGGGCGTAGCGGCGGACGAAATCGAGGTCGCGCTGGTCGTGGGCGGGACAGCCGAACACGGCGCCGGTGCCGTACTCCATCAGCACGAAATTGGCGATCCAGACCGGGAAGGTGGCGTTGGCCAGGAACGGGTGGCGGACCCGCAGCCCGGTATCGAGGCCGCGCTTTTCCGCCGCCTCGATCGCCGCCTCGCTGGTGCCGAGGCGGCGGCACTCGGCGATGAAATCGGCGGCCTGGCGGTCGCGCGCCGCGACGGCGGCGGCGAGCGGGTGCTCGGGCGAGATCGCCAGGAACGACATGCCGAACAGCGTGTCGGGGCGGGTGGAATAGACTTCTACCCCGTCGATCCCGGCTTCCGGCGCGACCAGCGGGAAGGAAATTTCGGCGCCCTCGCTGCGGCCGATCCAGTTGGCCTGCATCTGCCGCACCCGCGCGGGCCAGCGCGCGAGGCCGTCGAGCGACGCCAGCAGCTCGGGCGCGTAATCGGTGATGCGCAGGAACCATTGGCTGAGCTTCTTCTTCTCGACCGGCGCGCCGGAGCGCCAGCCGCGGCCGTCGATCACCTGCTCGTTGGCGAGCACGGTCTGATCGACCGGGTCCCAGTTGACCCAGCTCTCGCGCCGCTCGGCGAGGCCGGCGCGCAGGAAGTCGAGGAACAGGCGCTGCTGCTGGCCGTAATAGGCGGGCTCGCAGGTGGCGAACTCGCGGCTCCAGTCGATCGAGAGGCCCATCCGCTTCAGCTCGCCGCGCATGGCGGCGATGTTGCCCCAGGTCCATTCGGCGGGATGGACGCCGCGCTCGCGGGCGGCGTTCTCGGCCGGCAGGCCGAACGCGTCCCAGCCCATCGGGTGCAGCACGGCATGGCCCTGCGCCCGCTTCGCCCGCGCCACCACATCGCCGAGCGTGTAGTTGCGCACGTGCCCCATGTGGATTTTGCCGCTGGGATAGGGGAACATTTCGAGAACATAATACTTCGGCCGGGTGTCGGCCGCGTCGTCATCGGCGACCGCGAAGCAGGCGCGCTCATTCCAGACCCGCTGCCAGTGCGGCTCGGCCGCGGCGAAATCGTAGCCGGCGGTATTCTCCCTCTCCCCTTGCGGGCTTGGGCCGCGAAGCGGACCAAGGTCGGGGTGAGGGGTCGCGAGTGCCGATGGGGCGTCGGAGTGGCACTCCCCCCTCCCCCCGGCCCCCTCCCGCCAGGGGAGGGGGAGCATCATAACTCCCGATCATTCCTGCGCTGACACAGACGCCAGCCTACCGCGCAGCGGTCTGCACCCGCAGTTCGCGGGCGCGTTCCAGCACCTTGGCCTCGATCGCGCCGACCGTTTCGGGGCTGACCGCGGCATCGACCCAGTGGCCGTCCTGATTGACCTGGCGGAACACCGACACCCGCACGCCATCGGCGCGCAGCGTGCGCCCGAGGATATAGGCGGTCGCCTTGAAGCGCTCGTCCGGCGCCGCGGGCGGCTGGTACCAGTCGGTGATGATCACGCCGCCGAACGGGTCGGCGGAGACCAGCGGCATGAAGGCGAGCGTATCGAGCGCGCCGCGCCACAGATAGGCGTTGACCCCGAGCGCCCCGCCGCCCTCGCCGGCACCCGCGTTCGCACTCGGGTTGCGGTGGGTGTCGCCCAGGGTGATGCCGTCATTGCCGAACAGCGTGCCCTGTGCGGGGCCGCTGTAGCGCGGGTCGTTGTATTCGTTGGCGGCGACCGGGCGGACGTTGTTGGAGGAGCCGCAGGCGGCGAGGCCGAGCGGCAGCAGCAACGTGAGCGGCAGCAACAGGGAGGAGCGACTCGGCATGGGCAAAATCCGCTGATGTCAGGACCGCCGCGCCTTCTATCGCGACGCGGCACCGGCGCCAAGCGCCTCACGCGGCGGTCAGGCGTTGCTCTCATCCGGGAGCACACGACGCACATGCCTGGGCCGGCGGACGGCCCTCACTTTCCCGCTGCTGCCGCCGCCGCAGAAGAACTGATCGGCGCCATCGGACTCGAGTCCTGAGACGCTCACTCCGGGCGGCATCGCGAGCCTCTCCAGGACCTCTCCCGTTTGAGGATCGACCCGCCTCAGATCGCTCTCGTCCCCTTCCCGGGTGCCGTGCCAGAGCTCGCCGTCGATCCAGGTGACGCCGGTGACGAAGCGGCTGGACTCGATCGTGCGAAGAACCGCCCCGGTTTTGGGATCGACCTGATGGATCGTCCGGTCCCGATACTGCCCCACCCAGAGCGTCCCTTCGGCCCAGGCGAGCCCCGAGCAACCGCCGCCGCCGGGCGCCGGGATCGTGGCGAGCACACGGCCGGTGTTCGGATCGATCTTCTGGATGCGATCCTCGGCGAGTTGAAACAGGTGCTGGCCGTCGAAGGCCGTTCCGGCATGCGCGGCGACATCGATCGAGCGCACCGTCTTCCCACTCGCAGGATCGAAGGCGTTGAGCCTGTCTCCGGACGCAAACCAGACGTGCCGACCGTCATACGTGACCCCATGCACGTGGTCGGCACCCGGAAAGGGTCCATACTCACGGAGGATTTCGGCGGTTGATCTATTCATGCTTCCATCCTAGTCAATCGGCAGTGGAGCGGGGAGTAACAAGGTCGTCGTGAATCCCGGCACGGGCGGGGTCATCCAGCGACGCGCTCGCCCGCGACCAAACGACTGCACCTTGCCTGCTGCCGCAAGCGCGTCGAGTGCCCGCTGCACGGTGCGCTGGCTCGCTCCAAGGGCCAGCGCCAGCGCCGAGCTCGACCACGACTCGCCGTCGGCGAGGAAGGCGAGCACCGCCGCATGCCGCTCTTCGACGGGCCGCGCCAGCACGACGACCTCGCGTGCGCGGCGCGGCGCCAGCGCAAACCCTCGCTTCGTCGCGCTCACGCCGGCCAGCGTCCGCAGCATCGTGCGAAGCCGCCCGACCTCGACCCGCAACCGTGCGCGATGCGATTCGTCGGCGCGCTTCGCTCCGAAGCGCGCGCAACGAGCATGTCCCTCGGCACGTCTCCCGGCCACGCTTCGCCCAGCGCGCGGGCGAGCGCGAACAGACACCGGACGCCTTGCGAGCGAGACCACCGCGCCCGCGTCACGCACGACATGACGGCACGCGTCCACGACGAACGCTTTCGACGCCAGCAACGCTTCGACTTCTTCAAGCAGGAGAGATCGCTCCTCGCCACGCGCAATCAGGCGTGCCGCGGGCGTGCTCAGGACGAGGGATGCGCTTTCGACCTCCGCCGTCAGCGCAGGGATACCTGCGAGGCGCGCGGCGCGCTCGGCCCGGGCGAGTGCCGCGCGCGCCGCCTTCGTCCGCAGGCGCCGCATCGCGATCCCCGCGACCACCAGCTCGTGGGCGGTCCTCGACGCCGGCGGGAAGGGCGCGGGGTCGAGCCCGGCGAGCGCGCGCTCGGCCTCGTCGAGGCGCCCGATCAGGAGGAGGCGGCGGACCTCGAGATACCGTGCGTGCGCGGCGTTCACCCGATCGCCGTGCGCTTCGAGCGTCGCCCGCGCCGCGTCGAGCGCCTTCGCGGGCCAGCCCAGGTCGCGCGAGACGAGCGCGATCTCGGCCTCGGCGACGACGCACCGCGCGCGGGCCACGGCCTCTTTCGGGCCGAAGGCGCGCGCGGCCCTGCGCAGGAGCGCCTTCGCGCGAACGAGATCGCCGAGCTGCGCCATCGCGATGCCTCGAAGCGCCAGCGCCGGCGCGTCGTCGCGCAAGGCGACCCGGTTCAGTGCGCCGAGGGGATCGCCCGCCGCGAGCGCACGCGCCGCGGCCGTGATCAGCGAGTCCATCGGAATCCCGCCACACTTGTCACTCCCACCCTTCGAGACCCGGCGCCAATCTATCTCACGACCCCCAACCAGGAGTGACGGGCGATGACGAAACACATGACCGGCACACGTGAAGAGTGGCTGGCAGCGCGGCTGGAACTGCTCGAGGCGGAGAAGGAGCTGACGCGGCGCAGCGACGAGCTGGCGCGGCGGCGCCAGGAGCTGCCGTGGGTCCGGATCGACAAGGAGTACCGGTTCGAGACCGATGAAGGCAGCGCCTCGCTCGCAGACCTGTTCCGCGGGCGCTCGCAGCTCCTCGTCTACCATTTCATGTTCGGACCCGACTACACCGCAGGCTGCACGTCCTGCTCGGCGATCGCCGATGGGTTCAACGGGATCGCCGTGCACCTGGCAAATCATGACGTCATGCTCTGGGCGGTGTCGCAGGCGCCGCTCGCGAAGCTCCAGGCGTTCAAGCGGCGGATGGGATGGACCTTCCCCTGGGCGTCCTCGCTTGGCAGCGACTTCAACTTTGACTTCAACGTCTCGATCACCGAGCAGCAGCAGCGCGCAGCGGGCGTCGAATACAACTACCGGCGTGGCGGCCGCGCGATGGACGCGACCGCGGCTCCGGAGCGCGCCGTCCGGAACGCGGCCAGGTCCGGAGTGGATGTGCTCGCGTACCTGCGCGAGCGGCCCGGCATGAGTGCGTTCGTGCTCGAAGACGGCGTCGTCTATCACACCTATTCCACCTATGCGCGCGGCCTGGACGGTCTCTGGGGCATGTACCAGTGGCTCGACCGTGCTCCCAAGGGCCGCAACGAGACCGGCATGTGGTGGCGCCACCACGACGTGTACGGCAAGGGCTGAGCGAAATCGTCATGGCGTCCGAGCGAGCATCCCGCACGGTGCGCCTGAACCGTCGCCCACCGTGGGCGATGACCGCTCCCACTCCGTCATGGTCGGCCCCCGGGCCGGGCCGAAGGCCCGCCCGAGGACAGGCTCCGGCCGACCATCCACGACTTTGGTGGCACGCGGCAAAGTCGTGGATACCCGGCCTTCGCCGGGCATGACGACGATTCGGCCTTCGCCGACCATGACGGGAGTGGCTGGCCTTCGCCGGCCCTGACGGTGAGTGGCCGGCCTTTTCAGAACTTGATCTTGGCGCCCAGGCTCGCCGTGTCGGCGCTGACCGAGTATTCGCCCGATAATGATGCCGGAAGTGGACGAGGCAGCATTGTCGATCGGGGCTCGGCGAAGAAAACGTGCGAATAGGCGACCTGCAGCGTGACGTTCGGCAGCACGTCGTATTGCGCGCCGATGTTCAGAAGAACGCGATTGCTGTCCGGGATGCGCGTGGTGCGGTTGGCCGGCGTCACCGGACTCTCGTCGTATCCGACGCCGCCCTGCAGCATCAGCTTGTCGATGATGCGATAGTTCGCGCCGACGGAGAAGAACCAGGTATTGCGCCAGTTCTCCGGATCACCGTGCCCGGCAGCGCCGGGATTGGTCGGCGTGATGTTGACGGACTGAAACAGCGACCAGTCGGTCCACTCCACGCTGGCCAGCAGCGCCAGTTGCGGGGTTGCCTGCCAGGTGGCGCTGAGCGGTGGCGATATCGGGCAGCGTGATCTTGGTCCGCACGCGCGTGTTCAGGCTCGCGAGCGCCGCCGCGGTCGCGGGGCTGAGCGCCTGGAGCTGCGGCGGGATGAAGATCGACTGCGTGCCGGTGATGCCGTGCTGGATGCGGCTGCGGTAGTCGAGGCCGAAGCGCAGGTCGGGTGTCGGCCTGATAGAGCGCGCCGATGTTGAAGCCGGCGCTGATGTCGTGGCCATGCACATCGCCGACCGGATCGCCGGTCAACGCCGCCGTCGGGCCGGTGTTGATCGCCTGCGTCACGCGCGCGCTGAGGTAGTCGAACACCGGGCCGCCGCCGATCGAAATCTGATCGTTGATCGCCAGGTAGGCGGCGGCCAGGATGACCGCGACATCGGTGAGCGACGAAACCAGGCTTTGATAGCGGCCGACGAAGTCCTGCGGATTGGCGATGCGCTCGCCGAACGGCGCGGTGAGGCCGACGCCGAACTTGAGGTCCGGCGAGAAATTCCAGACGCCGAATTCGCCGGCGGTCGCGGTCGACTGGATCAGGTTGCCCCCGGTGGTGCCCGGCGTCGTCGTGGGCCCGACCGTGTTGACGCCGCGGAAGTGATGGTCGGAAAAATGCCGTTGAGCGAGCCGTCGATCTCGTTCTGGTTCAGCCGCACCATGCCGGCCGGGTTCGACCAGACCGTGGCCGCGTCATAGGCCTTCGACGCGTCGCCGGCGAACGCGTTCGCCATCCAGTCGGCGCTGCCCTCGCGCAGCGCATAGCCGGACGCCTGCGCCGGATCAGCCCATCCCACCAGCACGCCGGCGACCACGGCGCCCAGCGCCGCCGCACGCACGGCTCGACCCCGGGCATCGCGCTCGGCCTCCTTCCCGCCAGGGGACCGGCTGCGGCGAGATGGCCGGCGCCTCGTCATTTGGTTCCGCGCATCTCCTACCAGCGTAGTCCAATATTCGGCGACCGCGCAACAAATCGGTGCCGATTCGGGGCTGCGGAGAGGCATGGCGCGTCTCACGCCGGACAAGGAAAAGGCGGCGGGTTGCCCCGCCGCCTTTGCGTGAGTGGTCCGGGCCGTCAGCTTACCACTTGACGTAGGTGCCGATAGGCGCCGCCTGCACGTGCGTCTTGTTGCCGTCGGGCGAGTCGGCGGTGCCCGTGATCAGGTCGAAGCCGTTCTGCTTGCGCTGGCCGTAGACGTAGGAGGCGAAGAAGCCGAAGCCCGGCGTCACGCTGTAGGTGGCGCCCGCCGCGATCCCGGTCTCGCGGAGCTTGCCCACCGGGACCGAGGCGACCGCGTTGGTCGGCGTCTGGTTGCCGGCGCCGGTGTCGGTGAAGAACTGGCCGCCGAACACCAGCGGCCCCATCGTGTAGGAGGCACCCGCCGTCCAGGCGACGCCCCGCCCCTCGCCCTTGATCGGCAGCGTGGCCCACTCGGTGAACGGGTTGAAGGTGCCGGCGGTGCCGTGCGCCTGCAAAGCGAGGCCGCCGATCGTGACCTGCGCGCCGACGTCGCCGACCGCGATGCCGGTGCGCTGGAACACGCCCGCCGGGAAGGGCGGCGTGTCGGAGTTCTGCACCTTGCCGCTCGCGATGCCGCCGCCGGTCAGCGCCACGCCGACGATGCCGAACGAGCCGCGCTAGCGCAGCACGCCGTCGAAGGTGTTGCGGCGGCGGGTGATGTCGGCCGAGCCGGTCGAGACCAGGTTGTCGCAGCCCGGCCCGGCATTGCCGTTAAAGCCCGCGGCCGGCGTGGTCAGCGAGTTGAGGTTCGGCGAGCCGCAGTTCAGGCTGCCGCCGTTGAGGCTGCCGGTGGTGGGTTCGTACGACACGCCGAAGTCGAAGCCGAAGAACTGCGGCGAGAGATAGACGAGCCTTCTCCGTGGTGTAGAGGTTGCCCACGTCCTCGAACGGCCAGGTGACGGCGCAGGTTGCCGGGGACCAGCGCCGGGACGTCGCCGTTCCAGCCGCCGTCGTCGAAGTTTTCCGTCGTGCCGGTCATGAACAGGCTGGTCGGCTGGTCGGCCGAGCCGAGACGGAGCGTGCCGAGCTGGTCGGTGCCCATGTAGATGAAGGCGCGCCGCCAGTACGAGGTTCGCCGCGGGTCACCGCCGTGCCCGAGATCGAGCCGTAGGCGCCGCCGCCGGCGCCGCGGCTGGCTATCCTGCCGGATTTCGGCGAAGGCGCCGTATTTCAGGCCGTTGGCCGCCACGCCCTCCAAGCTCGGATACAGCCGGATGAAGCCGAAGAAGTCCGGGTTGCCGAGCTTGCTGCCGCCGATCGCCGGGCTGCCCGCGGGCGGCGTCGAGTTGACCTGGCTCAGCCCGCCGGTGACGCCCATGTACTCGACGATGAAGCCCGAGATGCGGACCACGGCGGTGCCGGGCGCCGGGATCGGCGGCGTGTTCTGGACGAAGCCGAAGGCGCCGGAGCGGGACCATTGGGTGGGCGGCGGCATCGGCGCGTTCGGATTTTCCGAGAACGTCACCAGCTGCGCGCTGGCCGGGCCTGCAACCCCCACAAAGGCGCCCAGCGCTGCCGCAGAAGCCAGCAGGAGCTTACGCATTCATACCTCCTTGTTCTGCCGGGTTGAGCGCCGGCTTCGTTCACAAGGCCCGCCCCGTCTCCCCACCGGATGCCGCGAACGTGCGTGCGCATCCCCCCAAGGGCTCTAGGCAGCCAGACCTGAAGGCATATTGCTGAGCAGGTCACGTTCCCGCAACCATTGGCGCGCCCCAGCGCGACTATTGCGAAACACTGTGGCGGGGCGGCAACAGCGCCCCGATCGCACCGGCCCCGGCGCACAGGCGGCGCGGCAGCGCCCGCGCCGTGGCGGCGGTGATGCCGCCCAGCGCCAGGACCGGAAACCGCCGCGCCGCGCGCGGCCGCGCGCCCAGCGCACCACGCCGAGCGGGCGCGCGCCGGGATGGCTCGCGGTCGCGAAGGCGGGCGAGAGAAAGGCCGCGTCCGCCCCGCCAGCCGCGCCCGCCGCAGCTCGGCCGGGCCGTGGGCCGAGCTGGTGATCCAGCGCCGCTGCCGCGCCGCGCGCGGCAGCGCCAGCACGCCCGGCCGGCGGCCGCCGCGCAGATGCACGCCGGCGCCGAGCGCGCGCGCGAGCCGCACGTCGCCCGCCACCACCAGCGCCAGCCGCCGCGCCCGGCAGAGCGGAGCGGCGCAGCGCTGCGCGCCCCAGCGCTCGCCCGCTGCGCGGCGGCCGCCGTCGTGGCGCAGGACCACGCCGCAGAGGCCGCGCGGCAGGCGGCGACCGCCGCGCGCGGATCGGGCAGGCGGGCGGCGTCGGTGAACAGCCACAGCGGCGGCGACGTGCGCCGTTGACCGCGCCGACCCTGCCGCGCCTTGACCGCGCGCGCCCAGCGAACCAGCCTCGGCGTCATGATCGCTTCCGCCTCCGCGTCTCCGGAGCCGCTGCGACGCCTCGAGGAGCCAGTCCGACGCCCGATACCGCAGGCGATCGCCGCCGGCCTCGCCCGCGTGCGCGCCCGCATCGCCGCCGCGGCGCGGGCGGCCGGGCGCGCGCCCGATGATGTCACGCTGGTCGCGGTCTCCAAAACCCATCCGCCGGCCGCGATCGCGGCGGCGCTGGCGGCCGGACAGACGGTGTTCGGCGAGAACCGGGTGCAGGAGGCGGCGGCGAAGTTTCCGCCGCTGGTCGCGGCGCACCCGGCGCTGCGGCTGCACCTGATCGGGGCGTTGCAGACCAACAAGGCGCGCGACGCGGTGCGGATCGCGCACGCGATCGAAAGCCTCGACCGGCCGCGGCTCGCCGAGGCGATCGCGGAAGCGGCCGAGCGGGAAGGCCGGCTGCCCGACCTCTATGTGCAGGTCAATGTCGGCGACGAGCCGCAGAAGGCGGGGGTGTCCCGCGCCGAGGCCGACGCGTTCATCCGCGCCTGCCGCGCCCGCTTCGGCGCCGCGCTGCGCGGGCTGATGTGCATCCCGCCCGCAGCGGCCGACCCGGCGCCGCATTTCGCCTGGCTCGCCGCCTGCGCGGCCGCGCATGGGCTTGCCGGAATTGTCGATGGGGATGTCGGCCGATTTCGAGACCGCGATCGGGTGCGGGGCGACGCTGGTGCGGGTGGGAAGTGCGATCTTCGGCGCGCGGAGTGGCCCGGAGGCGGCGTGAATGGAGACGGGTGGCTGGGTCCTGGAATCTTCCCCCTCAGGACCTGCTCGATGCGGCTTGTCTCCCCTCTCTCTGGCGCATCCAGAAAGCCGCCCTGCTCGCCCTGCTGAGCGTGGTGCTCGGGCCGCTGCGGCTCGGTCACTTCTGTCGTGCCGGACCGATGGTGCATCGCCGCCTCGCCCATTCCCGACGACAGAGAAAGCCCGCGCTGTGCTCCCCGATCCGGCGGTTCATTTAACGCACATGCGGCCTTCGCCGGGCATGACGATGGCTCGTCGTGATGCCGTGGCGCCGCTTGCACGCGGGTCGCCGTCGGATATGGTGGCCGTAACCACGAAAGTTGGGAGGCCCTGCCCATGCGTTCGATGAAAGCCCTGCTGGCGCTGGTCGCCGCCGCGGCACTGGCGCCCGCGGTGTCCCGCGCCGGCCCGCCGGCCGACAGCACGCAGGGCATCACCGACACCACCATCCTGATCGGCAGTCTCGGGCCGTTCACCGGCGAAGCCTCGGTGTTCGATCCGCTGAACTACGGCCCGGAGGCGTACCTGCGCTACACCAACGCGCAGGGCGGCATCTTTGGCCGCAAGTTCAAGACCATCTTTGCCGATTCCGCCTGCAACGAGGCCAAAGGGATCGCGGCGGCGAAGAAGCTGATCTATGAGGACAAGGTCTTCATGATCATGGGCAATCCGTGCAGCGGGGTCGCGATGGCGATCAAGCCGATGCTGGACCAGGCGGGCGTTCCCTGGATCGGGATTTCCGCCAACCCGAAGCTGACGACGCCGCCGGTGCCGAATATGTATCACACGACCTATACCGGCGTGCAATCGGGCCGCGCGATGGCGTCGTTCGCCCTGAGCAAGCCCGGTGTTACCAAGATCGCGCTGATCGAGCACAGCAACGACTGGGCGCACGGCTATTGCGATCCGGCGGCCGATTACGTGCGCAAGCACGGCGGCACGATCGTGGCGACGACGGTGATGGAGCGCGGCGCCACCGACGCGACCGCCCAGGCGCTGCGCATCCGCGCGTCCGGCGCGCAGGCGGTGATGGGCTGCCTCTACCAGCAGGAGCTGGTCATCTTCATCCGCGCCATGCACAAATTCCGTGTCCCCGCCATCATCGTGGGCGCGCTGGGCGCCGATTTCGAGCAGACGGTCGCGGCGGTTGGGCGATCCCGCGGCGGTGCGCGGCGTGTTCTTCCAGCCCTACCAGTTCAAGGCCAAGCTGGGCCAGGGACCGCTGAAGAAATTCCACGACATCTTCGTCAAGTACCTGACGAAATCCGAGCTGCCCAAGCAGGGCGAGCCGACCAATTTCTACTATTTCGGCGTGCCCGCGGCGATCGTCACCGTGGAGGCGTTCCGCCGCGCGGGTCCGCACCCCACCCGTGCCAGTTGGGAGGCGGCGATCCAGTCGATGAAGAATTTTGACACCGGCGTGCTCGCCGATACCGAGACCTTCAGCCCGCAGAACCATGTCGGCGTGCAGCGGATGTATGCGGTCGGGCTCGACAAGAACGGGACCGAGACGATCTATACGGCCTGGGACAAGCCGCTTGCCGGCGGCGAATGAGCGCGGAACAGGGACGCGGGTAGCGGCCCGGAACCGGAACCGCGCGCGCTGCTGACGATCCTGCCGCAGCTCGTGGTCAGCGGCATCTCCACCGGGATGCTGTACGCGCTGATCGCGCTGTCGATGACGGTGGTGTACCGCGCCACCACGATCGTCAATTTCGGCCACGGCGACATGGTGGCCGCCGGCGCCTACGTCGTGTTCTTCCTGGGCGTCAGCGTCGGGCTGCCGTTCGCGGCCGCGATCGCGATCGCGATCGCAGCTTTATTCGCGTTCGGGGTGCTGATGCAGCGCGGGCTGATGCAGCCGATCGGCGGCGGCCCGCACCTCTCGCTCGCGATGATGGCGCTGGCGGTAGGGTTCGCGCTGCGCGGCGCGGAGCGGCTGGAATGGGGCAACGAGACGCTCGCCATTCCGCGCCCCTATCCGAGTGCCACGTTCATGCTCGGCAACGTCGTCGTCACGACCGACGATCTGGTGATCACCGGCTTCGTGGTGGTGCTGCTCGTGGCGTTGTTCATCGTGTTCCAGGCGGCGCCGATCGGCCGGCTCGTGCAGGCGGTGTTCCAGACCGAGCGCGGTGCGGCGCTGGTCGGCATCAACGTCCCCGCGTTCCACGCCGCGATGTGGGGCACCGGGGCGGCCCTCGGCGCGATCGGCGGCGCGCTGCTGGCGCTGATCGTGCCGCTGACGCCGGACATGGGCCAGTGGGTGCTGCTGCAGGGCTTCGCCGCGATGACGCTGGGCGGCTTCGGCTCGCTGGGCGGGGCGGTGGTGGGCGGCGTGCTGCTGGGCGTGCTGCAGAACGTGCTCGGGTTCTATGTCGGCACGGTCTTCATCGAGATCACCGCCTATGTGGTGACGATCCTGGTGCTGCTGATCCGGCCGAGCGGCCTGTTCGGCCGTCGCGCAGTCGTGCGCGTGTGAGCACGCCGCTCGCCGATATCCCGTCCGCGCCGCCGCAAACCGCGCCACGCGCCGATCGCCGCTGGTTCTGGCTGGTGCCGCTGTTGCTGCTGCCGCTGCCGGCGTTCCTCAACCAGTATCAGCAATACGTCGTCAACATGATGCTGATGTACGTGCCGGTCGGCGTCGGCTTCAACCTGGTGGTCGGCAATCTCGGGCTGCTCGCTTTTTCCAACGTCGCCTTTTTCGGCATCGGCGCCTACGCGAGCGGCGTGCTGATGACAAAGCTGGGCCTGCCCTGGTGGCTGACGATCGTGCCGGCCGGCCTGATGGGGGCGCTCGCCGGCGAGGCCGCGAGCATCGCCGCGCTGCGCGGCGTGCGCAGCTTCTATCTCGCGATCATGACGCTCGCGTTCGGCGAGCTGATGCGCTGGGTCTATATCAGGTGGGAGCCGCTCACCGGCGGCTCGATGGGCATGGCGGTGCCGACGCCGGACCTGTTCGGCTGGCGGCTGGTGACCGAGGGCCGCAAGTTCTATGTTTTTCTCGCACTCGCGGTGCTGGTGGTGGTCGCGACCGCGCGGCTGCTGCGCACCCGCTTCGGCCGCGCCTTCATGGCGATCCGCAGCAACGAGGCCGCGACCGCCGCGATGGGCATTCCCACCGCGCGCACCATCATGCTCTGCTTTGGCTGGAGCGGCTTCGTGGTCGGCATCGGCGGTGCCATGTTCGCGGCCCTGGTGGGCCACCTCACGCCGGTCTCGTTCGACCTCAACGAATTGCTGCTGGAATTCGCGATCATCATGGTGGGCGGCCTCGGCAGCCTGCTCGGCTCGGTGATCGGCGCCGCGATCGTCACCGCGGCGCCGCAGGTGTTCGCCGATCTTCCGGGGTCGCAGGAACTGGTGTTCGGCGTGCTGATCATCCTCGTGCTGCTGTTCCTGCCGAACGGGCTGGCGAGCCTGCTGGCGCGCATCCACCCCGCCTTCCGCGACCGTTATCATCATGACTGAACGGGATATGACGGAAGCGGGGCCGCTGCTCGAAATCGAGAACGCGAGCGTGCGCTTCGGCGGCCTGATCGCGGTCAACGACGTCTCGCTGCGGGTGGAGCGGGGCGAGATCTGCGCGCTGATCGGCCCGAACGGTGCCGGCAAGACGACTCTGTTCAACGCGGTCGCGGGCTACGCGCCGGTGGCGGCGAGGCCGCATCCTGTTGCGCGGCGCACCGATCCAGGGCCTGCCGCCGCACGAGATCGCAGCGCGCGGCGTGCGCCGCACCTTCCAGAACGGCGGGTTGTTCGGCCATCTGACGGCGCTCGAGAACGTGCTGGTCGGGTTGCACACCGAGATCCGCAGCTTCCTGCTCGGCGCCGTGCTCGGCGGGGGGCGCGCGCGCCGGGCCGAATCCGCCGCGACCGGTCAGGCCCGCGCGCTGCTGGATTTGATGGAGATCGGGTCGCTCGCGGACCAGCCGGCGGCGGCACTCTCCGGCGGCCAGCAGCGCATGGTCGAGATCGTGCGCGCGCTCGCGACCAACCCGCCGCTGCTGCTGCTCGACGAGCCGGCGGTCGGGCTGGCACCGCCGATGCGTGCGCGCCTGGGCGAGGTCATCCGCAAACTCGCGCATGAGCGACACATCGGCATCCTGCTGATCGAGCACGCGATCGAGCTGGTGATGGCGATCTCGGATCGCGTCGTGGTGCTGAGCGAGGGCCGCAAGGTCGCGGACGACACGCCCGCGGCGGTGCGCGCCGATCGCGCCGTGCTGCAAGCCTATCTCGGCCATGCCTGAGGCGCTGTTGCAGGTTGCCGGCGTCGAGGCCGGCTATCCCGGCAAGAAGGTACTGCGAGGCATCGACTTCGCCGTGCGGCAGGGTGAGGTGGTGGCATTGCTGGGCGCCAACGGCAGCGGCAAGTCCACCTGCCTCAATGTGCTCAGCGGCTTCGTGCGCCCCTCGTCGGGCTCGATCCGGCTGGATGCGCGCGAACTCGCCGGCCGCCGCCCGCACGAGACGTTCCGGTACGGGATCGTGCAGGTCTCGCAGGCGCGCGACCTGTTTGCCGAAATGAGCGTGGCGGAGAACCTTCGCCTCGGCGCCTGGACGCGCGGCGATGATGCGGGTGTGCTGCTCGAAGGCGTGTATGCCTCGTTCCCCCGCCTCGCGGCTCGCCGGCAGCAGATCGTGCGGCTGATGTCGGGCGGCGAGCAGCAGATGGTGGCGATCGGCCGTGCCCTGATGGGCCGGCCCCGGGTGCTGCTGCTGGACGAACCCTCCGGCGGGCTGGCCCCGGTGTTCGTGGACGAGATCGCCGCGATCATGGCCACGCTCAAGCGGCAGGGTGTCACGATGGTGATCGTGGAACAGAATCTGCGCCTCGCCTTCGCAGTCGCCGATCGCCTGCTGATCCTGCGCGACGGGCGGGTGGTCGAGGGTCACGATACGGCCTCCGGGGCGGTGTCGGAGGAGACTATCGTGCGCAGCATCTATCTCTGATACGAGTGAGCCCGTTCGTCATGGTCGGCCCCCGGGCCGGGCCGAAGGCCCGCCCGAGGACAGGCTCCGGCCGACCATCCACGTCTTTAGTGCGGCCGCACAGTCGTGGATGCTCGGCCTTCGCCGAGCATGACGGGGGAGAACGAACGGAGCGTCACGCATGGGCACACGCATCGGCGTCGATATCGGCGGCTCGTTCACCGATTTCGTCGCCTTCGACGAGGCGAGCGGGCGGATCGAGTCGCTAAAAGTGTTCTCCCGTCCCGATGCGCCGGGAGAGGAGGTGATCGAGGGGATGCGCCGGCTCGCCGCGCGCGGCATCCGTGCCGAGGACGTCACCTATTTCACCCACGGCACCACGGTCGGGGTGAACGCCGTGATCCAGCGCCGCGGCCTGCGCCTCGCCCTGTTCACGACCCGGCATTTCGAGGATGTGCTGGAGATGGCGCGGCTGAAGATCGCCGACATGTACAATCTCCTTTCCCGACGTCCCGAGGTGCTGATCCCGCGCGAGGATGTGTTCGGCATCGACGAGCGCATCGACCCCGATGGCGCCGTGCTGACGCCGCTCGACGAGGACAGTGTCGCGCGCGCCGTCGAGGGCGCACGCGCGGCGGGCTGCGAAGGCATCGTGGTCGCCCTGCTGCACGCCTGGCGCAATCCCGACCACGAACGGCGCGTGCGCGCGATCATCGAGCGCCTCGCCCCCGGCCTGCCGGTCGTGTGTTCGAGTGCCGTGTGGCCGATCATCCGCGAATACGAGCGCACGATCACCGCCGTGGTCAGCGCCTACGTGCAGCCGCGCATCGCCCACTACCTCGACCGCTTGCAGGCGGCGCTGCGCGGCCTCGGCGTCGCACCGGCGCTGCGCGTCACCAAGTCGAACGGCGGCGTGATGACCGCCGAGCAGGCCAAGACCGATTGCATCCAGATGGTGTTCTCCGGCACCGCATCGGGCGTGATCGGCGCCGGCTACATCGCACGGCTCGCGGGCCTCAAGGATTGCCTCAGCCTCGATATCGGCGGCACCAGCGCCGACATGGCGCTGATCGTGGACGGGGCGCCGCAATTCGGCACCGGCGAGTTCATCGGCGAATTCCAGGTGTTCATCCCCTCGGTCTCGGTGTCCTCGATCGGCGACGGCGGCGGCTCGGTCGCGTGGGTGGACGCGCACGGCGTGCTCAAGGTCGGCCCCGAGAGCGCCGGCTCCTCGCCCGGCCCCGCCTGCTATGGCCGCGGCGGCGAGCGCGCGACGCTGACCGACGCCTTCGCCGCCTGCGGCTGGATCGGCCACGCGGCGCTCGGCTACGACGCGGTGCGCGTGGATCGCGAAGCGGCGCACCGTGCGGTGGGCCGGCTCGCGGGGCAGCTCGGACAGGACGTGCCGCGCACCGCGGGTGCGATCATCGACGTCGCGACCTCCGGCATGTATGCCGGCATCAGCGGCGTGGTGTCGCGCCACGGCGTCGATCCGCGCGGCTTTCCGCTGCTCGCGTTCGGGGGCGCGGGACCGATGCTGGCCTGCTTCATCGCCCGCGAGATCGGCATCACCCACATCGTCGTGCCCACCGCACCCGGTGTGCTGAGCGCGCTCGGCGGCCTGATCGCGGAACTCAAGAACGATTTCGTCGAGACCGTGTATCGCGACCTGATCCCCGGTGCGATGCCGGACCTCGCCGCGTCGGTGGCACGGCTGCGCGCGCGCGGCGAACACTGGCTGCGGCACGACCAGCATCATGACGGGCGCGCCGAAATCCGCGTCTCGGCCGAGATGCGCTATCGCGGGCAGTCCTTCGAGCTCGACACCGCACTGGCGGACGATGCGTTCGCCGCCGGCCGGATCGGCGAGATCGCAGACGCCTTCCACGCCCGGCATCGGCACGTCTATGGCTACGCGACGCCCGAGACGCCGGTGCAGATCGTGGCGCTGCGCGTGGTCGCTGCCGGCGCCTCGCCGCGGCCGGCGCTGGCCCGCATCGCGCGCGCCGAGGGGCCGCCCGCCGGCACGGGCGAGGTGCCAGTGTGGATCGGCGGCGCACAGCACGCCGTTCCGCTCTACGATCGCGCGGCGCTGCTGTCGGGCCATCGCTTCGCCGGCCCCGCGATCGTTACCCAGGCCGACTGCACCACCTGCGTCCTGCCCGGCTTCGCCGCCCGCATCGACGATCACGGCAGCATCCACATCGAGGTCGCGCCATGAACCATCCCGAGACGCCACGCGACGGCGCCACATTGCAGATCCTGGCGAATTACTGCGCCGCCGCCGCCGAGGCGATGGCGTCCACGCTGATGCGCACCGCGCACTCCACCTTCGTCAAGGAGACCGAGGATTTCTCGTGCGGGCTGCTGACCCCGGACGGCCTCACCTTCGCCTCGCCCAAGACGCTGGGCGCCACGTGGTTCGTCGGCCTCGATTACGGGCCGGCGATCCGCAGCATCGCGGAGTATCGCGAGGGCGACATCTGCATCACCAACGACGTCTACAGCGGCTTCGTCGCCACCCACACGCCGGACATCCACATCTGGAAGCCGGTATTCCACGACGGGGAAATCATCTGCTTCGTCGCCGGCCACATCCATAACACCGACATGGGCGGCGCCGTTCCGGCCAGCCTCTCGCGCACGCTGACCGAGATCCATCAGGAAGGCATCCGCATTCCGGCGACGAAACTGATGGAGGCCGGACGGCTCGACGAGAAGCTGCTCGACATCCTGCGCCTCAACGTGCGCGTGCCGGAGCAGAACATGGGCGACCTCGCGGCCCAGATCGCGTCCGTCAACACCGGCGAGCGCAAGATCCACGAGATGATCGCGCGCTTCGGCGCCGACGGGGTGCGGCGCGGCATGACGGCCCTGCTCGACTACGCCGAGATGCAGGCGCGCGCGATCGTGCGCGCGATCCCCGACGGGGACTATGCGTTCGCCGACTATGCCGATGAGGATTCGGCCGGCGGCTATCCGCTGCGCATCGCGCTTACGCTGCAGGTGCGCGGCGAGGAGCTGGTGCTCGACTTCACCGGCACCGACCCGCAACTGCAATCCTCGCTCAACGTGCCGACCGGCGGGCGGGAGCGGCACGCGCTGTCCACGGTCGGATTGGTTTATGTGCTCTATACGCTCGATCCGCGCCTGGTGCTGAATTTCGGCATCCTTCGCGTCTGCCGCTGCGTGCTGCCGGAAGGCTCGATGCTCAATCCGCTGCCGCCGGCCGCGGTGGGGATGCGCAGCCTGACCTGTGTCACGCTGATGCAGGTGATTTTCGGGGCGTTCTCGCTGGCACTCCCCGAGCGGCTGGCGGCGAGTCCGGCAGGCGGGCTTGCGATCATCAACGTGCGCACGACGACGCGCGACAACCGCACCGTGATGGCCTCGATCGGCCCGGTCGGCGGCGGCGCCGGCGGCAGTGCCACGATGGACGGCACCGAGGGATCGGGGGCCAACACCTGCTTTCTGCGCAACACGCCGGTCGAGATCATCGAGGCGGAGATCCCGATCCGGATGCGGCGCTATGGGCTGGCGCCGGATTCCGGCGGCCCCGGCCGGTTCCGCGGCGGCAGCGCCACGCTGATGGAGTTCCAGGTGTTCGCGCCGAACACGATGGTGACGGCGCGCAACCGCGATCGCAGCCGCTTCGCCGCCTGGGGCGTGCGCGGCGGCGAGGCCGGTGCCGTCTCGCGCTTCACCCGCAACCCCGGACGCGCCGACGCGCAGGAACTCGGCAATGCCGACATCGTCGCCCTCGAACCGGGTGACGTGCTGCGCGTGCAGGGGCCGGGCGCCGGTGGCTACGGCCCCGCATACCAGCGCGATGCGGAGCGGGTGCTGCGCGACGTGCGCGCCGGGCTGGTTTCGGCCGAGCAGGCGCGCGGGCGCTATGGCGTCGTGGTCAGGGACGGCGTCCTCGACGGCGCGGCAACCGACGCGATGCGCGCGCGGCTGCGGCAGGGCGCGCCCACGGCGCATTTCGACTTCGGCGATGGGCGGCGCGCGTACGAGGCGGTGATGACGCCCGCGCGATACGATGCGCTGGCCGCGATTCTCGCCGCCGCCCCGGCCGGCTGGCGCTTCTTCGTCAAGCACCGCATCCTCGATGCGCTGCTTGCCGCCGAGGCGCCGCCGCAGGCGGGGGCGCTCGCGGTTGCCGACGCCTACGCAGAGTTGCGGCGGCGCTTTCCCGACCTGCCGGCATTCGCGCTGCCCGCCGCCGTCCGCTGACCGAAGCGCGTGGCTGTCAGGGGACCTCTCCTGCAAGCGGGCCTGGTTCAGATGCGAACCCGAACGGCAACTCATCAGCGGCGCCGGCCGGTGCAGTTTCGAAATTCGATACGCTGACACCGAGCAGCCGGACGCCAATGGCGGTCGGCAGCAGCGTGCGCACGAGCTCGACGCTGGCTTGGCGCAGGAGATCGTGCCGCGCGATCACGGCCACGAAGCTGCGGCTTCGGGTGACCTGGCGGAAATTGGCGAATTTCACCTTCACCGTCACGGTCCGCCCGAAGGCTCCGGTCTTCTCGCACCAGGCCCAGACGTCATTGGCCATGGCCTCGACGCCGGTCTCGATCTCGACAGGCGCGGTCAGGTCGCGCGCGAAGGTGGTCTCGGAGCCGGAGGATTTGCGCTGACGATCGGCGACCACCGGCCGGTCGTCTTCGCCGTTCGCGATGCCCAGATACCAGGCGGCCGACTTGCCGAAATGCTGCCGCAGAAAGGCGAGCGACTTCGCTCTCAGATCAGCACCCGTCTCGATCCCCAGCCGTTGCATCTTTGCCGCCGTGACCGGTCCCACGCCGTGAAATCGGGCGACCGGCAGTGACGCAATGAAGTGCGGGCCCATCTCGGGCGTGATGACGAACTGGCCGTTCGGCTTGCGCTGGCCGGATGCGAGCTTGGCGAGGAACTTGTTATAGGAGACGCCGGCCGAAGCGGTCAGCCCGATCTGTTCGAGAATGCGTGCGCGGATTTCCTTCGCGGTCGCCGAGGCGGTCGGCAGGCCTCGCCGGTTTTCCGTCACGTCGAGATAGGCCTCATCGAGCGACAACGGCTCGATGAGCGCGGTGTAGTCCGCGAAGATCGCGCGGACCTGGCGCGAGACGGTGCGGTAGACGTCGAAGCGCGGCGGCACGAACACGAGCTCGGCGCATTGGCGCATAGCGGTGGTCGACGGCATCGCCGACCGCACGCCGAAGGCGCGGGCCTCGTAGCTCGCCGCCACCACGACGCCCCGCCTGGCGCCGTAGCCGACCGCGACGGGACGGCCCCGAAGCGCCGGGTCGTCGCGTTGTTCGACCGACGCATAGAACGCGTCCATGTCGACGTGGATGATCTTGCGCAGCGGCATCATGGGATCATATCCGGCCGGGAACGACTCGTTCCCGACGTCATGGTCGGGCCGAATTCTGTGTTCGGCTTCCGGTCTCGAAGCGGCCGCCGCAAAGCCACCCCGGGTCGAACCACCGGTCCGCCTCGCCGTCATAGGGCAACCGTGTGATGTCCCAGTGCTGGATCAGGCGCGCATACGCCGACCACACCGCCGGGCCGCCGCCGATAAAGACCACGCGACCCGGAAATCGCGCCAATACCTCCTCGGGCACCATCGACGAGCGGATCTCCACGATCGTCCGGCCGGCATAAGCTTCCTCGGGAATGGACTTCGTGGTGAGCGGACCTGCCAGCAGCACGTGACCCAGCGTCGCCGCCCAAAACCGTCTCACGTCCTCCCTGAACTCCGGGCCGGGGTCGCCCTCCCAAGGCAGATGACCGCGAAGCCCAAGCTGGCCCCGCGACCCGATTGCGCACATTGCCCGCACCTCGGCCACCCGCACCTCCGCCGATCGTGACAAGCTCTAACAGATCCTCGAAACGATGGTCCATCGGCCTGTCGTCGCAGGCGGAGCAGGCGTTGGGTGTTGCCCGACTCGGCCGTGCTTCGGGTACTCGGGCGCGGCAACCTGCCCTGAGGTCAAGATGCACCGCACGCCGACGTTCCAGTGGCGCTTCCAGTGCGCTGAATGTGGCTTCGGGGACCAGGAGGTCGGTCATCTGGTCGCCCCGGACGAGATCTACTGCGTCGTTTGCCTGGAGGAAGATGGGCGGCTGGTCCGGCTGGAACGCTGGGAAGAGACCGCTCAGGCGCGCTTGCGGCCGCCCTTGGCCGCCGCCTGAGCCGCAGGTTTTTTGCCGGCGCTGAGCTCCGGTTCCTTGGCCGGCTTGGCCGGATGTGTCTTTGCCACCGCCTTCGGCGTGGCCGCCGTCTGCCCGAGGCTCTTCTTCAGCGCCGCCATCAGGTCGATGACGTTGCCGCGGTCCGCCGGCGCCTCCTCCTGCAGGTCGACGCCCTCGCCCTTCAGCTTGGCGTCCAGCATCGCCCGCAGGCGGGTCTCGTAACGGTCCTCGATGTCTGAGGGGTCATAACGCCCGGACTGCCGCTGGATGAGCTGCGTGGCGAGTGCCACCATCTCCGGATCCGTCTTCAGCTGCGCCGCGTCCTCGAACAGCTCCTTCGGGCTGTTCAAGTCCCGCTCCTCGTGAAGCGTGTGCGCCATGAGCCCGGCACCCATCGGCCGCAAGGCTATGGTTCGCTCGCGCTGGGAGATGACGACGCGCGACAGCGCGACCCTGCCCGCCTTGCCGATTGCTTCCCGCAGCACGGCATACACATCCTCGCCCGCCTTGCCATCCGGGGCAAGGAAGTAGCTCGCGTCGTAGTACATCGGGTCGATGGACTCCGCGTCGACGAACTTCTCGACTGTCATCACGGACGAACTCTCGACCTTGACGCTGTCGAGGTCATCGTCGGTGACGATGAGGTAGTGGTTCTTCTTGAACTCGTAGCCCTTCACCAGATTGCGGCGTTCAAGCTCCTGTCCCGTCTCGCTGTCCTGCGTGACCATCTTGATCCGGTTGCCCGTCTCGGGATTGATCATGTTGAAGCGGATCGCGGACCGGTCGTGGCGTGCGTTGTACAGCGCCACCGGACAGGAGACGAGCGCCAGCCGCAGTTGGCCGCGCCAGATGGGTCGTTGTGCCATGCCGAAAGGATACGGGCGGGTACGTGGGCAAAAAAGGGCGGGCGGCGCGCACGGCGGTGCCGTGATGAGTCACCGCACCAGCATCGATCAACAAGCGTCTGTTCGGTCAGGAATTCCCCGGCGTCGTTCTGGCCGATCCTTTGGTCACATTTCGGTGATGAGATGGAAGCGCAGCCTCGTCAAGCCGACTGGCTCGCAAGCCTGGAGAAAGGAACGCATGACCGGAATGTTCTTCGTCAAACTGCCGGTTGTTGACATGGAGAAGTCCGCCACCTTCTACGAAGCCGTCGGCTTCAAAATCAGCCCCGCCGAACGACGCGTGGCTGACCCGCCCCGCCCCGCCACAGCGACCAAAGGAGAAAATCGATGTCCAAGATCACTCCCTGCCTCTGGTTCGACGGCACGGCCGAGAAAGCCGCAGGCTTCTATGCATCGCTGCTGCCCGACAGTCATGTCGACCGCATCCTCCGCGCGCCCAGCGACTATCCGGCGGGCAAGGCCGGCGACGTGCTGATCGTCGAGTTCACCCTCATGGGCCAGCCGTTCGTGGGGCTCAACGGCGGACCGCTGTTCAAATTCAACGAGGCGGTCTCCTTCCAGATCCCGGTCGAGACCCAGGCGGAGGTCGACCGGCTGACCGACGCGCTGTCGGCGGTTCCGGAAGCCGAGCAATGCGGCTGGGTCAAGGATCGCTATGGCCTGTCCTGGCAGATCGTGCCCCGCCAGATGATGCGGCTGCTGGGCGAGACCGACCCCGCCCGCGCCAAGCGTGCGTTCGAGGCGATGATGCAGATGAAGCGCCTTGACATCGCGGCACTCGAACGCGCTGCCGATGGCTTCGTCACGCCCGCCTGAACTCTTTCGGAGGAGAACCGCCGTAGGAGGGAAGACATGCGTACAATTCCGCTCGGAGCGAAGGGAAGCTTCATGCTCGTCGTCGCGCCCGCGCACTTGGCCAACCAGTTCAAGGATGCCACGCTGCCGCCGGTGCTGGCGACACCCATCATGATTCTGGCGATGGAGAATGCGGCGCTCAACGCCATTCGCGACGATCTGGAACCCGGCGAGAGTGCCATCGGCACGGCGGTCGATATCCGCCACGTCGCGCCGACGTCGGTCGGGCAGCGCGTGACGGCAGGGGCGGAAGTCATCAAGGTCGAGGGCCGGCGGATCGTCTTCGCAGTCACCGCGCGTGACGAGGTCGAGGAGATCGGCAGGGGCACCCATGAACGGATGGTGGTCGACCTCCAGCGCCTGACACAGCGCCTGGATGCTAAGCGCGATCAGGGACAGACGAATTCAGGGCGCCGCTGATGCGAGTGCCGCGCCGGGGAGCCGATAGCCGTGCCGCTCTGCTAGGACTGGGCGGGAACGTTGATCGTGTCTCCGAATGTCCTTGCAGCGAACGGCTCGGTCAGCTCGCCGTTCAGTTCCGCCAAGCGCGCCAGAAGCCACGGCTCCGGCCGACCGAAACTGAGGCGCTGGACCGCAACGGGAGACGATTTCAGCTGCGGTTGGCGGCTGACGGGATCGCGCGCATACCAGGTGTGCTGGTTTGCAGACTGAGCGCCGCGCCCGTAATGAAATGGTACGAAAACCTCCCCCGGCCGGACGGTATCGACCACCATGGCGACACCCTCCCACCTGCCGTGTGGAGAGGTGATTTCGACCCGATCGCCGATGGCAATGTCGAGGCGTGCTGCATCCTCGGGGTGGATCTCGACATAGGCATGCGGAGCATGATCGTTGAGGATCACTGACCGGCCGGTCTTTGTTCGGGTGTGGAAGTGATAGACGACGCGACCGGTGATCAGCACAAACGGATATTCTTCCGAGACCGGGTTGGGCTGTCGTCGCCAGTGCACGGGCCTCAAGAACGCCTTGCCCTTGGGATCGATGCGTGCGTAATCGGCGCGGGTCTTCACGTTGCCGGTCAGGAAATCGGCGCCATAGCTTTCACATTCGTCGATGCCGGTCCAGAACTTCAGGTCCTCATACAGACGCTCTGCGCCCCGGGGATGCTGCTGATTGCACGGCCAGCGCACAGCTTCCATTTGCAGGATCAACTCGTAGGTCATGCCCGAATAGTCGCACGGCCGCCCCTTCGACACCTTGCGCCATTCCTCGAAGGCATCCCTGGGCTCCGTGAAGGGGATCAGCGGAGCTCCGTCGCGATCCTTGAAGCCCAACTTGTTTGCCACCTCGACAAAAATGTCGAAGTCGCTGCGCGCGTGCCCGGGCGCTTCGACCGCCTTCATGAGAAGATTGACACTGCGTTCCGCATTCGTGACGCAACCCGTCTTCTCCCCCCACATCGCCGCCGGAAAATAGATGTCCGCCAACTCGACAGTCTCGGCATCGATGAACGGGTCTTGAACAACCACGAACAGCTTCCTGAGGATGCGCTCTGACCGGTTCTGGTCGGGCAGGCTGACCCGCGGGTTCGTGCCGATTACCCACATGAACTCGATCTCGCCGCGCTCGGCGGTCTCCATCATCGACAGGATGTCCTTAGGCAGCTCCCGATGGAACGTGTCGAAATCAATATTCCAAAGCTCGCACAAGTCCCGCATCTGCGCTTCACTGTGGGGATTGCGGTAGCCCGGGTAGGAGCCGCCCGCGCCGGCTTCCCGGTTGCACATGGCCGAGGGCTGCCCTGCCATCAAAAGAGGACCCGCGCCCGGCTTGCCGATGGCTCCCGTGAGCAGATGAACCGTGTTTACCAATGAAGACGAGGCGGTCGCCTCGACACTCTGGTAAAAGCCCTGCAGTACCGTCGAAACGATACGCGGCGTCGTTCCGATCCATTCGGCCGCCCTCTCCAGATCCTCTCGGGCAATGCCACAAATGTCGGAAACACGCTCCGGGGGATACTCGCGGGCAACCGCATCGAGCTCGGTAAAGCCAACCGCATGCTGCGAGACAAAATTGTGATCGACCCAGCCGCGCGCGATCAGCAGATGGATGATACCGTTCATCAGGGCCACGTTGGTGCCGGGGCGCAGTTGAAGATGCAGATCGGCTCCCTGGCGCACGGTCGGGGTTTTGCGGGGATCGGCAACCATAATCCGGCCGCCGTTTCTTTGCTTCGCGGCCAACATGCGCTCCCACAGCACGGTCTGCGCCTCGGCGACGTTATGGCCGTAAAGGCACAGCAGATCGGCCTGGTCCACATCGACGTAAGAGGCGACCGGGCCGTCTGTCCCAAAATTCGCCATCAGTCCGGTCGCGGAGGTTGCCGTGCACAGACGCGTGTTGCCATCGATATTCGACGATTGGAGGCCACCGCGCCAGAGCTTCCCCAGCGTGTAGAGCTCCTCGATCGTGAGTTGTCCCGAATTGTAGCAGGCAAGGTTGTCGTGTCCCTGCTTCCAGGCGTCCTTAAAACGGTCGATGAAGAAATCTATCGCTTCCGGCCAACTCGCCGGACGCAGTGGCTCGCTCTTTCTGCGGCGGATCATCGGCGTTGTGCCGCGGCGCTTCGTATTGTTGGCGACCCACCCGTGCTCGCCCTTTGGACCTAAATGGCCGGAATTGACCGGGTGATTGGCCGATCCGCGGACGCCTACAATGCGGCCGTCCTTGACCGCGATGTCCAGACCGCAGCCGTTTGAGCACAGGATACAGGCCGAATGCACCCACGCATCCGGTTCGCCGGGAATGCCGAGATTCGTATCGATCCTGGGCTGCATGCTGTCCTCCAATGGCGTCTCCGGGGATTGGTGCAGGAGCACTGGTGTTTTCGCGCGCCTCGGCAGGATCGATCGGTGAGGTGCAGGCTGTCAAGCGATGCAGCTTGACGATTGGATGATTGCACAACGAGCACGGTAGCGCCGATCCATCGGAGCACAGCGTCTGCGGGGAGGCCGTCGTGCCTACGCTGCGCGCAGGTGGTGGCGGTCCACATCAGGCGCTCGATTCAATTGGGTCTCGACACCCTCCGGATCGCATCGTACCGTGGCCATTCGAGCCCGTTCCACCAGCGTTCGGAGACCCAGACCCGCAAGGAGCGACGCGTGCCATCCACAATTCCGCAGCCGGTCGTCGCGCAGCTCACGCGCGCCGCTATTTTTCTCGTCGTGACGGTGAACCCCGGGCCGGGACATGATGTCACCGTGCGGAGCTTGTGTGGTGATCTGGCTGCTCTTTTCCGCGCCGTGGGCTTCCGTGCCCTCGATGGTCGGCTGTCATGTGTCATGGGGTTTGGCTCCGACGCATGGGACCGCCTCTTCGGAGTGCCGAAGCCGAAAGGATTGCATCGGTTCCGCGAAATCCACGGCCGGCATCATGCCGTCGCTACGCCGGGTGACATCCTCTTTCATATCCGCGCCACGCGTATGGATCTGTGCTTCGAACTGGCGGCACAGATCATGTCGCGGCTGAGCGGCGCAGTCTCTACAGTGGACGAAGTGCATGGCTTCAATTACTTCGATGATCGTGACCTGATCGGTTTCGTGGACGGGACGGAGAACCCCGTGGACCAGGCGGCGATCGACGCCACCATCATCGGCGAGGAGGATGCGACGTTTGCCGGTGGGAGTTACGTGATCGTACAAAAATACATTCATGACCTGAAGGGATGGAACGCGCTGCCCGTTGAGTGCCCTTCTTGCAATAATGTAATTTGGATTTGTAAACATAATCCAAAATGTATCCCCCCCCCACAGTAATGTCAAACATTACACTTTTAAATAAACCATAGAGTACCTTTGCTTTCACAAAGGATTCGACTATATCT